>NZ_WTFT01000030.1:0-8063 GCF_009861505.1 Pseudomonas izuensis
GTGCCGGGTGGGTCCTGTTCAGGCACCGGCTGCGGGTCGGTCGGCGGGATTACGGGGCTGTCGATGTTCGGGTCGGGTGTTTCGGCGGGGAATGGATTGGTCATTGTTCAAGTCTCCGGTGGCACATGGCGTGAGTCGTGCTTAAGTTGGTTGACCCCTTTGCAAAGGATTTGATTCCGGTCAATTGCCGATGAACTTTTGCCGGCGGGTGTCGCTCGGAATCTAAGTGAGTTCATTCGGCGAGGGATCTACCGATGTGGATGACTATCAGACACAAGAGCGTCCTTGGGGCGTAAAGGAGAGATGCTCGATGACGGCTGAAAAACCGACTGAGTTGAGCTACAACCCGCACATTCCGCTGTCGCAGGCGTTGCTGCTGCCGCGCATCGTGATCGAAAACACCCTGCCGACCCTCGAAGGCGGGCAGTTCGCCGTCAAGGCCGTGGTGGGCCAGGACGTGGTGGTGACCAGCAAGGTGTTTGCCGATGGTCACGACAAACTCGCCGTGCGCGTGCGCTGGCGTCACGATGGCGAGGAGGTCTGGCACAGTGAAGTCATGACCGACCTGGGCAATAACGGCTGGCAAGGCGCGTTCCGCGTCGCGGAGCAGGGCCGCCATGTGTTCTGTATCGAAGCCTGGATCGACCTGTTCGCCAGCTTCCAATATGAGCTGGAAAAGAAGCACCTGGCCGGCGTGCCCGTCAGCCTGGAGCTGCAGGAAGGTCGCCTTCAGGTCAAGCAAGCCGCCGAGCGGGCGGAAGGGCAATTGAGCGAACAACTGGCCGCACTGCACCAGGAATTGTCCAGCCTGCTGGAAACCGAGCAGATCGCGCTTTTTCTGCACCAACGTAGCGCCGAACTGATGGCCCAGGCCGACCATCGTGCTTACCTGAGCCTGAGTCCCGAATACCCGGTGGACGTCGAGCGTGAGCTGGCGCAGTTCGCCAGTTGGTATGAGTTGTTTCCGCGATCGATCACCGACGATCCTGCACGGCACGGCACGTTCAATGATGTGCACTCGCGACTGGCGATGATTCAGGACATGGGCTTCGACGTCCTGTACTTTCCGCCGATCCACCCCATTGGCCGCAGCTATCGCAAGGGCCCGAACAATTCCCTGACGGCGGGGCCGGACGACCCCGGTAGCCCCTATGCCATCGGCAGCGCCGAAGGCGGGCACGAGGCGATTCATTCAGAGCTGGGCACCCGCGAAGACTTCCGCCGGCTGGTGGCGGCCGCCGCGGATCACGGCCTGGAAATCGCCCTCGATTTTGCCATTCAGTGCTCCCAGGACCACCCCTGGTTGCAGCAGCATCCGGGCTGGTTCAACTGGCGTCCGGACGGCACGATCAAATACGCGGAAAACCCGCCGAAGAAATACCAGGACATCGTCAATGTCGACTTCTATGCCGTCGAGGCGATACCCAGCCTGTGGGTTGAGTTGCGGGACATCGTCGTCGGTTGGGTCCTGGAGGGTGTGAAGCTGTTTCGCGTCGACAACCCGCACACCAAGCCGCTGCCGTTCTGGCAATGGCTGATCGCCGATGTGCGGGCGCTGTACCCCGACGTGATCTTTCTCGCCGAGGCCTTCACCACGCCGGCGATGATGGCGCGGCTGGGCAAGGTCGGTTATTCCCAGAGCTACACCTACTTTACCTGGCGCAACACCAAGCACGAGTTGGCGACCTATTTCGCCGAGCTCAACGAATCGCCGTGGCGCGAGTGCTACCGACCCAACTTCTTCGTCAATACGCCGGACATCAACCCGGCCTTCCTGCATGAGTCCGGTCGCGCCGGTTTTCTGATTCGTGCGGCGCTGGCGACCATGGGCTCCGGCTTGTGGGGCATGTATTCGGGCTTCGAGCTGTGCGAGTCGGCACCGGTGCCGGGCAAGGAGGAGTACCTCAACTCGGAGAAGTACGAGATCCGCCCCCGGGACTTCACCGCGCCGGGCAACATCATTGCCGAGATCGCCCAGCTCAACCGCATCCGCCGGCAGAACCCGGCCCTGCACACGCACCTGGGCCTGAAAATCTATAACGCCTGGAATGACAACATCCTGTACTTCGGCAAGCGCAGCGCCGATGGCAGCAACTTCATTCTGGTGGCGGTCAGCCTGGACCCGCACAACCCGCAGGAGGCGAATTTCGAATTGCCGCTGTGGGAAATGGGCTTGCCGGATGACGCCAGCACCCAGGGCGAGGACCTGATGAACGGCCATCGATGGACCTGGCACGGCAAGTACCAGTTCATGCGGATCGACCCGGCGTATCTGCCGTTCGGGATTTGGCGCATTACCCCATAAGCGCAAAACCCTGTGGGAGCGAGCCTGCTCGCGAAGGGGGCAGGACAGTCAACATCAGCGGTGACTGACACTCCCTCTTCGCGAGCAGGCTCGCTCCCACAGGGGGGCACCGGTTCAGCGGCATTTTCGAATTGAGCAGGAGTTTCAAATGGCGAAGAAACCCAAGGCAGCCACTTTCATCAAGGACCCGCTCTGGTACAAGGACGCGGTCATTTATCAAGTCCACGTCAAATCCTATTTCGACTCCAATAATGACGGTATCGGCGACTTTCCCGGCCTGATCGCCAAACTCGATTACATCGCCGACCTCGGCGTCAACACCATCTGGCTTCTGCCGTTCTATCCCTCGCCGCGCCGCGACGACGGCTACGACATTGCCGAATACCGTGGCGTTCACAGCGACTACGGCACCATGGCCGATGCCAAGCGCTTCATCGCCGAGGCGCACAAGCGCGGTTTGCGGGTGATCACCGAGTTGGTCATCAACCACACCTCCGACCAGCACGCCTGGTTCCAGCGTGCGCGCAAGGCCAAGAAAGGCTCGGCGGCCCGGGATTTCTACGTGTGGTCGGATGACGATCAAAAGTACGACGGCACCCGGATCATTTTTCTCGACACCGAAAAGTCCAACTGGACCTGGGACCCGGTAGCCGGCCAGTACTTCTGGCACCGTTTCTATTCGCACCAGCCGGACCTGAACTTCGATAACCCGCAGGTCATGAAGGCCGTGCTGTCGGTGATGCGCTACTGGCTCGACATGGGTATCGACGGCTTGCGCCTGGACGCCATTCCCTACCTGATCGAGCGCGACGGCACCAACAACGAAAACCTGCCGGAGACCCACGACGTCCTCAAGCAGATCCGCGCCGAGATCGATGCGAATTACCCGGACCGCATGCTGCTGGCCGAGGCCAATCAATGGCCGGAAGACACGCAGTTGTATTTCGGTGACACCGACAAGAAGGGCCTCAACGGCGACGAGTGCCACATGGCGTTCCACTTCCCGCTGATGCCGCGCATGTACATGGCGCTGGCCCAGGAAGATCGCTTTCCAATCACCGACATCCTGCGCCAGACCCCGGAGATCCCGGCCAATTGCCAGTGGGCGATTTTCCTGCGCAACCACGATGAACTGACCCTGGAAATGGTCACCGACAAGGAGCGCGATTACCTGTGGAATTACTACGCGGCCGACCGTCGGGCGCGGATCAACCTGGGGATTCGCCGGCGTCTGGCGCCGTTGATGGAGCGCGACCGGCGTCGCGTGGAACTGCTCAACAGCCTATTGCTGTCGATGCCGGGCACGCCGACCCTGTATTACGGCGATGAAATTGGCATGGGCGACAACATCTACCTCGGCGACCGCGATGGCGTGCGTACGCCGATGCAATGGTCCATCGACCGCAACGGCGGCTTCTCCCGCGCCGATCCGGCCAGCCTGGTACTGCCGCCGATCATGGACCCGCAATACGGCTATCTCTCCGTCAACGTTGAAACCCAGGCCGGCGACCCGCATTCACTGCTCAACTGGACCCGGCGCATGCTCACGGTGCGCAAGCAATCCAAGGCGTTCGGTCGTGGCACCTTGAAAATGCTCTCGCCGACCAATCGCCGGGTGTTGGCGTATACCCGCGAATACACCGCAGCGGATGGCAAACACGAAATCATTCTGTGCGTGGCCAACGTCTCGCGCAGTGCGCAAGCCGTAGAGCTGGACCTGGCGGCGTATGTCGGCATGGTGCCGGTGGAGATGCTCGGCGGTAACGCCTTCCCGCCCATCGGGCAGTTGAGTTTCCTGCTGACCCTGGCGCCTTACGGGTTCTATTGGTTCGGGCTCGCCGCCGAGAACCAGATGCCGAGCTGGCACGTGGAGCCGGCGCAAAGCCTCCCGGACTTCACCACGCTGGTGCTGAAAAAACGCATGGAAGAATTGCTCGAAGTGCCGTCACGCCACACGCTGGAGCAGGATATCTTGCCGAACTGGCTGCAAAACCGCCGCTGGTTCGCCGGCAAGGACGCGGCCATCGAACAGGTCAACCTGGCCTACGGTGTGCGTTTCGGTGATGCGCAGCACCCGGTGTTGCTGAGTGAAATCGAAGTCACCAGCGGCGGCCAGACCAGCCGCTACCAGTTGCCGTTCGGCTTCATTGCCGAAGACCAGGTCGGCACCGCTCTGCCGCAGCAGCTTGCTCTTTCAAGAGTGCGCCGCGGGCCGCAGGTCGGTTTGATCACCGATGCCTTCAGCCTGGAAAATTTTATCCGCGCGGTGTTGCAGGGCATGCACAACAGCACGGTATTGCCTTCCGATGGCGGCGAGATCCGTTTCGAACCGACCACCGAGCTGGCCCGGCTGGGCCTGACGGCGGAGTCGGAGGTGCGTTATCTGTCGGCCGAGCAATCCAATAGCTCGGTGGTGGTCGGTAACAGCCTGGTGCTGAAGCTGATCCGCAAGGTCGCGTCGGGCGTTCACCCTGAGCTGGAGATGAGCGCGTACCTCACCAACGCCGGTTTCCGCCATATTTCACCACTGTTGGGTTCGGTGGTTCGCCGCGATGCGGCCGGCGAAGACAACCTGCTGATGATCGCCCAAGGCTACCTGAGCAATCAGGGCGATGCCTGGGAATGGACGCAGAACAACCTGGAACGGGCGTTGCGCGATGAGTTGGCGGACGCCATGTCGGAGCAGGAGCAGCATTACAACGCACTGGGCGAATTGAAAGATTTCGCTGGCATGCTCGGCCAGCGCCTGGGGGAAATGCATCAGGTGCTGGCGGCACCGAGCGACAATCCGAACTTCGATCCGCACGTCACCACGCAAAAGGATGCGCTGGGGGTGGCCAAGGATGTGGCGGCGCAAATCGAGCACGCGTTGAAGCTGCTTAAACAGCATCAAACCGAACTGAACCCGGCGGACAAAAAGCTGGTCAGCAAAATACTGGACAACAAAAAAGCCATCCTCAGCCATGTGCAGGCATTGGCGAAACAGACGGCAGGCGGTTTGCGCATACGCGTGCATGGCGATTTGCATCTGGGGCAGGTCCTGGTGATCAAGGGCGATGCCTATTTGATCGACTTCGAAGGCGAGCCGGCGCGACCCTTGCATGAGCGACGGGGCAAGCACAGTCCGTACAAGGATGTCAGCGGCGTGCTGCGCTCGTTCGACTATGCGGCGGCGATGGCGATCAATGTGCACAACGTTGACAACACCGAGGGCGCGCAAGCCGCGCGCCAACGCGTTGCCGATCGTTATTTAAATGAAGCAAAACATGCATTTGTGGTCGCTTATCGGCAATCGGCAGCTACGCTTGGCCATGCATGGCAAGATCCTGAGGGCGAGGACGCCGCGCTGGCGTTATTCGGCCTGGAGAAGGCAGCGTATGAAGTGGCCTATGAGGCAGAGAATCGCCCCACCTGGCTCACCGTGCCATTGCATGGTTTGTACGGGTTATTGAGTGGGCTCAAACCCTTTTCCGATCTTGGTGGAGAGTAGTCATGAGTTTCTCGAACAAGGAACAGGGTCATCATCACAACGAAGCGCTGTTGCCCAAGGCACGGGATATCGATGCCCTGGTACGCGCCGAGCATCACGACCCCTTTGCAATTCTCGGCCCCCATGGCGATGGTGCCGGCGGGCAGTACATCCGGGCGTATCTGCCGGACGCGTTGAGCGTGCAAGTGCTGGCCAGGGACTCCGGCGAGGAGCTGGGCAGCCTTGAAGCGACCCAGACCCCCGGACTGTTTGTCGGGCACTTCGACCGGGCGCAACCCTATCTGCTGCGAACCCGCTGGGCCGGTGGAGAGCAGATCTCGGAAGACCCTTATAGCTTCGGCCCGTTGCTCGGCGAAATGGATTTGTACTTGTTCGCCGAAGGCAATCACCGTGATTTGAGCAGTTGCCTCGGTGCGCAGCTCAAGACCGTAGAGGGCGTCGAGGGTGTCAGGTTTGCCGTGTGGGCGCCGAATGCCAGGCGCGTGTCGGTGGTCGGCGATTTCAACAACTGGGACGGCCGCCGTCACCCGATGCGCCTGCGTCATCCCACCGGGGTCTGGGAAGTGTTCGTCCCGCGCCTGCAGGCGGGGGAGGCCTATAAATACGAAATTCTCGGCAAACAAGGCATTCTGCCGCTGAAAGCCGACCCCATGGCGCTGGCCACGAGCCTGCCGCCGGACACCGCCTCGAAAGTGGCGTCCCCGCTGCAAGTCGACTGGCAGGATCAGGACTGGATGCAGTCCCGTGGCGAGCGTCATCGCCCCACGGCGCCATTGTCGATTTACGAATTGCATGCCGGATCCTGGCAATGCGAACTGGACGATCTTGGCGAAGTCGCCCGCCAGTACACCTGGCCTGAATTGGCCGAGCGGCTGATTCCCTATGTCAAAGACTTGGGGTTCACCCACATCGAGCTGATGCCGATCATGGAGCACCCGTTCGGTGGTTCGTGGGGTTATCAATTGCTCTCGCAATTCGCCACCAGTGCCCGATACGGCAACGGCGATGAGTTCGCAGCCTTCGTCAACGCCTGCCACCAGGCGCAAATCGGCGTGATCCTCGACTGGGTACCGGCGCATTTCCCGACCGATATTCACGGGTTGGCCCAGTTCGACGGCACCGCGCTGTACGAATACGGCAATCCGCAGGAAGGCTTTCATCAGGACTGGGACACGCTGATCTACAACCTGGGGCGCACCGAGGTGCATGGTTACATGCTGGCTTCGGCGCTGCATTGGCTCAAGCACTTCCACGTCGACGGCCTGCGGGTCGATGCGGTGGCGTCGATGCTGTACCGCGATTATTCGCGCAAGGCCGGTGAATGGGTGCCGAACCGCCATGGCGGACGGGAGAACCTCGAAGCTATCGACTTCCTGCGTCACCTGAACGACGTGGTCGCGCTGGAAGCACCGGGTGCGCTGGTGATCGCCGAAGAGTCCACGGCCTGGCCGGGAGTCAGTCAAAGTACCCAACAGGGCGGCCTGGGCTTCGCCTACAAATGGAACATGGGCTGGATGCACGATTCGCTGCATTACATCCAGCAGGATCCGGTGTACCGCGCCCATCATCACAACGAACTGAGTTTCGGCCTGGTGTACGCCTGGTCCGAGCGCTTCATCCTGCCGATCTCCCATGACGAAGTGGTGCACGGCAAGCATTCGCTGATCGACAAGATGCCCGGCGACCGCTGGCAGAAATTCGCCAACCTGCGGGCCTATCTGAGCTTCATGTGGGCGCATCCGGGCAAGAAACTGTTGTTCATGGGCTGCGAGTTCGGCCAGTGGCGCGAGTGGAACCACGATCAGCAACTGGATTGGTACCTGCTGCAATATTCGGAACACAAGGGTGTGCAGAAACTGGTGGGCGACCTCAATCGCCTGTACCGCCAGGAACCGGCGCTGCACGAGCAGGATGATGTACCGCAAGGCTTCCAGTGGCTGATTGGCGACGATGCCATGAACAGTGTTTATGCCTGGCTACGTTGGAGCAAGGAAGGTCGGCCGGTGCTGGTGGTGGCCAACTTCACCCCGGTGCCCCGTGAGGCATATCGCGTCGGCGTACCGTTCGCCGGGCAGTGGACGGAGCTGTTCAACAGCGATTCGTCGATCTATGCCGGGTCCAATTACGGCAACAGTGGCGGGGTGTCTACCGAGCAAGCGCCGAGCCATGGTCAGGCGTTGTCGCTGGTACTGAACTTGCCGCCGTTGGCGGTGTTGATGCTCAGTCCCGAGGGCTGATCCGTAACCGCGTCGACGCCATCGCGAGCAG
>NZ_WTFT01000030.1:8076-11898 GCF_009861505.1 Pseudomonas izuensis
GCAGCACACCGCTTGAGATCATCCCCTCACCACCGCATCCGCACACCCAGGCTGCCAATCAACCCGTTGAAGTCGCTGTTGAGCACATCGCTGCTGTAGTCGGCGCTGACATACAGGCTGACGGTCGGTGTCATTCTGGCGACCAGACCCAAACCCAGTTCGACCGTCGAAGAGTTGCGACTGCTGGTGATCTTGTCGACCTGGTCCAGCGTCACCGTATTGCCGGTGTACACCGTGTGCCACAAGTTGGTCCGAACATAAGGTTCGACAGGCAGGCCGTCGATGGCATAACTGCCTTTCAATTTGGCACCGACACGACCGCTCCATGACGTCAGGTCGGAGGAGGACGTGTTGCCAGAGCCCGCATAAGGTGTATCGAGGCTAATTCGCTGGTTGATCAATTGTGCCTGGGGTTCAACCACCCAGTTATCGCTGATGCCAATCGGGAAGCCACCTTCCACCGACAGCGTCATCGCGCTGCCTTCGGTGGCTTGCCGGAGGCCTTGGTCGTTGCGACTGAAACCGTTGACGCGACCACCGCTGGCCGTCAGGTCGACGTGCCAGCCTTGTGGCCCGGTCAGGCTGTAGTAGGCACCGAGGCTTTGGCCTTGCAGGTTGAGGGTGTCGGTGTTCGGGTCAGACATGCCGCGATTGGTCAGCAGGCCATTGCTGTTGCCCTGAATCTGGTTGGTGCCGCCAATCAGGCCGATCTGCTGGGTATGGCCGCTACCGCTTTGCAGGGTCAGGATCGCCGGACCCTTGATTTCGCCTGAGCCGGGATTGGTAAAGCCTTGGTCCGTGGCGTCGATTTGCGCCTGTCGGGAGGCCTGCCCATAGACCTGATCCCAGGCATAGGGGGTCGCGTCTTGGGTGGTGAGTTGGCTACTTCGCATATCAGGGGCAGGGCTGAAACGGCCGGGGTAAGTGGTGGCGATTGCGGGCAGGGCGAGCACCGGGATGTCCTGGCGATACCAGGGGGCTGTATCTTCTTCGACCGGTGAGGCCTGCACTTCCATGGAGGAGCACAACAGGAGTGAGCTCGAGACAGTGCAAAAAGTGATTTTGATCTCTTGTTGGGTGAATGAGGTTTTCATGGCGTGGCTACCTTGCATCGCGTGCCGTACTTGCCTTGGCGTCTCTCCTACCCCGAGCGAGGGGCGACCGAATGTATGGAGGCAAGCCGGGGGCCGCCCGTGTTCGCGGGTGTCTTGGGGGGCTTGCCCCTGATAGTGTTTCCGGGGGTAGTACGGTGAAGTCAAGAAGACCCCTGCCGCTGCGTCAAGAAAATGGCCGATAAGCGGTATGGGTATTTCTGGTCTTATAAGTGACTGATTTACGGCGCATCCCTAAGTTCTTGTTTATTGGAAATAACGTCAAAAAAAATGCGGGCTAGAGCGTTTGCTCGGTATTACCAGCTCACCCTTATTCCCAAATTACCGGCCACTCCACGCTGCTGATTGCTGTCTATATTGCGGCTGTAATCGACATTGGCGTACACACTGACGCTGGTGGCCAGGGACAGGTTGGCGCCGATACCGACATCGGCCCACGAAGATTTCTGCTCGGTGTCGATATCGGTAGTACCGGCAAAAGTGACCGTATCGGTGCCGGTAAGTGTCTGCCAAAGGTTTGCGCGCAACCAAGGCTCCAGTGGCAGGCCCCCGACGGTATAACGCCCTTTGAGACGTGCACCCAGACGTCCGGTCCAGGCGGGGTCAGAATCGAAAGACACCCTGGAAATGCCGTCGTCCTGACTGTCGAGGTTTATCTTCTGGCGGATGATTTGCGCCTGGGGTTCGATCACCCAATCGTTCGCCAGCGCGAAGGGATAACCGGTCTCTACCGAGAGGGTCAGCCCGTGACCGTTATTGTCGAGTTTGAGGCCGCGGTCGGAATGGCTGTCGCCGCGCAGCCAGGTGTACATCGCTACCGTATCGAAATACCAGCCGCCGGGGGCCGCAAGGGTCCAATACAGGCCAACGCTGTCACTCTCGAGCTCGACTTTACCGGCACGCTTGCCTTGATAGCCCTGGTTGAAGCCATCGACATCACCCTCCAGGCGGCTATGGCCGACGAAGAAGCCTGTGCGTTGGGTTTGTCCCCCGGAAGTCTGTGAGCCGTACAGGTCGTTGCCCACCTGAAACCCCTTGATCGAGCCGTCGAGCCGTGGCGTGACGGTGCCGGCCCAGGTCTGGTCGATGTTCTTGCCGTAGACCCGGCCCCAGCCGGCGCCAAAGGAGCCGGTTTCTCTCAACAGTCGTTGATCGCCTTGGCGATCATGGAAAGTACCGAGGGCGGACAGGGTCAGTTGCGCGGCGGCCGGGGGCAATACCGCCCAGACAGGCACTTCCTGACGGTACAGCGCAATCGGCGCGGCACCGGGTGCGGGCGTGCTCAATGGCGGGCTTCCGGGAGCGGCCACGGGTGTCGCCACCAACGGCACCAACACCACCACCGGCGGCAGGGCCGGGTCGGCGTTGGCCACGGTGACCGGAACCAGCGGCGGCGCCACGACGGACGAACGCAGGTACCAGCTGTTTTCGCTGCCAGGGGTGACGCCGCCCTTGAACAGGCGGTACTCGAAGGCGCCGGCCGACAACGGGGTCTTGAGCGAGAAGGCGCCGGCATCGCTGGTTGCCGTGCCTTGGGCCTGGACCACCTGAATACCGTTTTGCAAGGTGGCCGCACCCGTGCCACCCAGATTGGTGACCGAGATGGTAGTGGTACCGGTCAAATTCCCGTTATTGACCACCAGTTTGTCACTGGGCGAGCTGTCATCGCCGAGCACGCTTTGCACCTTTAACTGGCCGCCGCTGCCGGCGTAATTGCCCTGGACCGTCAGTGTGTCGCTGGTACGGGTATTGCCGCTGCTCAGGTCGATGATCCCCGCGTTGTTCAACGTGGCGCGCTGGCCGGTGGTGAAGGGCGTGATGCTGCCTTGCGTGGAGGTCAGGGTGCTGCTGCCGTCAATATTGAAAACGCCGGTGCCGCTGGCGTTGTCACCCAGGACGAAGTTATCGGCGAGATCGAGCCGTGAGCTGTTGTTCAGGTTGACCGTTTCCCAATTGACGTAACGACCGGCGCCCGTGGTTGTGGTGTGATCGAAGGTCAGCACATCGTTGCCGCTGCCACCGTTGACGCTCGGGGTCTGGGCGAGGGTGCCTTCACTGAGATTGCGCACGGTTGCGCTGTCATTACCGTCTTCCATCAGGATTGCCGAATGGAGGAGGCCGCCGCCATCCCAGACAAAGGTGTCGTTGCCTGCGCTGGTGCGGATCTCGCCGACGACCTCGCCACCGGTCACCGTGATGCTGTCGTTACTACCGCTGACGCTGATGTTGCCGCCAATCTTGCCCCCGGAGACGATGATGGTGTCTCGTCCGAAGCCCGTCACTAGATTGCCCAGGATATTGCCGCCGGACATGTCGAACAGGTTGTTGTCGAGTTTCATGTCGACCCGGCCGATGGTGCCCCCGGTCATTTTCGCGGTATCGCCGTCCTCGAAGGCACCGACGATGGTGCCACCGGTCATCAGGAAAAAGTCGCGGCTGTCGCCCTGGGCCAGGGACTTTATAGAGCCGCCGTTCATGGTGAAGTTATCGATGCCGCTGCCCTGGTTGACGGCCCCGGTAATCTGCCCGGCGTTGATGGTGAGGGTGTTGGTGCCATCCCCCTGATTGAGCGCGCCGAGGATGCGGCCGGAGTTCATGACCACCGTATCGGCGCCGGCGCCGAACGTGACGTTGCCATTGATCGTACCGGTGCCGCTGGCGGGAAAGGTCAAGGTGTTATTGCCCGCCAGGTCAGTCAGCGGTCCATTGC
>NZ_WTFT01000031.1 GCF_009861505.1 Pseudomonas izuensis
CCCCCCCCCCCCCCCGGGCCCCGCCGCGATCGGCCATCCCTGGCCGGGCGCGGCTAACCCGGCATCCATGCCGGGTTGCCCACTGCGCAGAACCTCCACTCGGCCTCACGAGGGGGCGAACACCGCGAAAAGCCAAAGCGAGGCGGCCTGACAGCCGACCTGGCTTTGGCAAATGCCCTGATCTCCTGTGGGAGCGAGCCTGCTCGCGATGGTCGTCAACGATAACGCGTGCTGCCTGAATGATCGTGATGTCTGGATGTTTTTCGCGAGCAGGCTCGCTCCCACAGGGGATCGCGGGCAAGCCTGAAATCAGGTCGGCTGTCAGGCCGCCTCGCTTTGGCTTTTGATTTAGGCGCCCCGTAAAACCACGATGGCCGAACGCAGGCATTGCTCCGTGGGTAAACCGGCAGGACGCCGGTTTAGCCGCGCTGGGCCAGGGATGGCCCATCGCGGCGACCCACGGAGCAATGCCGGAGAGAGGGCATGCCGAGCCTAGGCGAGGCACCGAGTGGTGGGGCAAGAGCCTTTTGGTTACTTTTGGCTGGGCCGGCATTCCGGCTCTTTCAAAAGTGACCCGCCGTAAGGGCGGAACCGCCAGCAGCCATCACCTGAAAAATGGATATACCCCCAATCCAATTCCTATTGACCGCCGGTTTTATTGAACGGGCAGATGAACAAAAACGCCGCGACTGTCGTAAAAACGACCTGTTTACGCTGAACGCGAACCCTGATCAGTTTTCTGTTGAACGAGTGTTCAGCCTGGACTATGTTCGTTCCACCTTCTCTCCCGGCTGGTTGCGGGCTTGCGTTTCTTCATTTCGAACGAGGCACTGGCATGCGGTTTTCACCCTTTGTTGAGCGGATATCAGGCCAGGGCGTCGACGCCTGGGATATTCACTACGCGGCCTATGAAGCGCGACGCCGAGGCGAGGATGTGATCATTCTCAGTATCGGCGACCCGGATTTCCCCACCCCCGACTTCATCACCGATGCCGCCATCCAGGCCTTGCGCGAAGGTGACACCCACTACACCGAAATTGCTGGCCGCCCGGCCTTGCGCGAAGCCATCGCGGCACGTTGCGGCAAGTTATTCGGCCGCGAACTGCAAGCTAACAATGTGATTGCCGTGGCCGGGGCGCAGAACGCCTTGTTCGTGACGTCGATGTGCCTGCTCAGTGCCGGCGATGAAGTGATTGCCCTTGATCCGATGTATGTCACTTACGAGGCGACGCTCAAGGCCTCCGGCGCGACGTTGGTGCGGGTGCCGTGCTCGGCGGACGATGATTTTCGCCTGGATGCGGCAGTGCTGGCCAAAGCCATCACCCCGCGGACCCGGGCGATTTTCCTGTCCAACCCGAATAACCCCACCGGCGTAATGCTCAACCGCGAAGAGCTGCAAGCCATTGCCGAGCTCGCCATCGCCCACGACTTATGGGTGGTGGTGGACGAGGTCTATGAGAGCCTGGCCTTCGAGCGCGACCATCTGAGCCTGGCGGCCTTGCCGGGCATGGCCGAGCGTTGTGTGGTGATTGGCAGTCTGTCGAAATCCCACGCCATGACCGGTTGGCGAATTGGCTGGATCGTCGCCCATCCGGCCCTGGTCGCCCATGCCGAAACCTTGGTGTTGAGCATGCTCTACGGCTTGCCGGGGTTCGCCATGGAAGCCGCGTTGAAAGCCGTCGAGGCTCACGACGAAGTCACCCACGGCATGCGCGACATCTATCGCCGGCGTCGTGATCGAGTGGTAGCGGGGCTGTCGGATTGCCCTGGCATCTCTGTGCTCAAGCCCGATGCCGGCATGTTCGTGCTGGTGGATGTGCGCGGTACCGGCCTGACGTCCCTGGAGTTTGCCTGGCGTTTGCTGCGCGAGGCGCGGGTGTCGGTGCTGGATGCCGCCGCCTTCGGCGAACCGGCCCAAGGCTTCGTGCGGCTGTCGTTCACCCTCGGTGAAGAACGACTGGCCGAGGCCTGCCAGCGTATTCGCGATTTTGTCCTGGTGCTCAAAGGCGAAGCGCCAAGGCCGGTTATCAGCCGCGTGACCAGCCAGGCGACAGTCGAACCGGTGGCCGCCCGGACCATGATCGAAGTCGAGCAGCTGCACAAACGCTTCGGCAACATCGAGGTGCTCAAGGGCGTGTCCCTGACCGCCCGCGAAGGCGAGGTGATCTCGCTGATCGGTGCCAGCGGCTCGGGTAAAAGCACCTTGCTGCGTTGCATCAACATGCTCGAAGTGCCAGATCAGGGGCGCATCCTGGTGGACGGCGAAAGCATTCATCTGAACCACTCCCGCCCCGGCGCGCCGCTGGTGTCCGATGCCAAACAGTTGGTACGCATCCGTTCCAGCCTGGGCATGGTGTTCCAGAACTTCAATCTCTGGCCCCATCGCACGGTGCTGGAAAACCTCATCGAAGCGCCGACCCAGGTCCTGCGCGAGAGCCGGGCGGAGGCCACTGAACGGGCCGAAGCCTTGCTCGAACGCGTGGGGCTGGCGGCCAAGCGCAACGAGTACCCGGCGTTTCTCTCGGGGGGGCAGCAACAACGGGTGGCCATCGCCCGGGCCCTGGCCATGCGGCCCAAGGTCATGCTGTTCGATGAACCCACCTCGGCACTCGACCCGGAATTGGTCGGGGAAGTGCTGCGGGTGATCCGCTCTCTCGCCGAAGAAGGCCGGACCATGATCCTGGTGACCCATGAAATGGCCTTCGCACGCGATGTCTCTTCCAAGGTCGCCTTCCTGCATCAAGGCCTGATCGAGGAAACCGGTTCGCCGGACGAAGTGTTCGTACACCCACGCAGCGAGCGTTGCCGGCAATTCGTCAACGCTCATCAAACTCGCTAAAAACAACAAAAGACGGGGCAAAAAAATGGGAAATCGACGTTTGGCAAACTGGTTGACTGGCGCGGCCTGCTTGATGCTGGCCGGAATGAGTGCGGCCCAGGCGCAACCGATCAGGTTCGCGGTGGCGGCCGAACCCTATCCGCCGTACACCGAGAAACAGGCCAACGGTGAATGGAAGGGCTTTGAAGTCGACCTGATCCACAAGCTGTGCAGCGAAATGAAGGCCGATTGCGAAATCAAGGAAGTGTCATGGGACGGGATCATTCCGTCGCTGCTGGCGAAGAAGATCGACGTGATTTTCTCCTCGATGTCGGTGACTGAAGAACGGGAAAAACAGATTGCCTTCAGTAAGGCTTACTACGACACGCCGGTTGCGATTGTTGGCCCCAAGGGCACTACCGTCGCCAAGTACCCGGACGACCTTAAAGGCAAGACCATTGGCGTACAGAACTCAACGGTCAGCGCCAGTTTCCTCAAAGCCCATTACGAAAAAATTGCCGACATCAAGTATTACGACACCCAGGATTCGGCCAATGCCGACATGGTAGCCGGTCGCCTCGACCTGATGATGGCGGACGGTACGGCCATGACGGCGTTCATGAAGTCCCCGGACGCCGAAAACCTGGCCTACCTCGCCACGGTTCCTTATGACCCGCTGTTCGGCAAGGGCGTGGGTGCCGGCATTCGCAAGGACGATACCGAACTCAAGGCCAAACTCGACAAGGCAATCCAGGCTTTGCTGGCGAGCAAGGACTATGACGATCTTTCCCAGAGCTACTTCGGGGCCAGTGTGAAGCCGGCGTTCTAATGAACTGAACACAATACCTGTGGGAGCATGGCTTGCCCGCGATGGGGCCCTTGAGGCCGCCAAAAGCATCGCGGGCAAGCCATGCTCCCACAAGGACCGGTGGTGCTTTGACTGGAGAGTGAAATGCCAGCAATGTTCGATTTGATCAATTTCAGCGAACAAGGATGGGGCGGGGCGCTGCTCAAGGGGCTCTGGATGACCCTGCAGATCTCCGCCGGGGCCTTTGTGCTCGGGCTGGCCATCGGTCTGGTGGTGGCCTGCCTGAAATTGGGCGCGCCAAAACCGATTGCCGCGCTGGCCCGTGGCTACACCACGCTGTTTCGCGCGGTACCGGAGTTGTTGCTGATCCTGTTGCTGTACTACGTCGGTTCCATGTTGCTCAACTCATTGATGACCTCGCTCGGCTACGGCGTGGTGAATGTCAGCGGGCCGCTGGCAGCCATTGTGGTGCTGGGCCTGGTGCAGGGCGCCTACGCCTCGGAAATTTTCCGCGCGGCGATCCAGGCGATTCCCTTCGGCCAGATCGAAGCGGCAAAGGCCTTCGGTCTGCACGGTTTCGCCCTGTTCCGTCGCGTCACGCTGCCGATCATGGCGCCCTACGCGATGGCCGGGATGGCCAACCTGTGGATCAACCTGATCAAGGACAGCGCCCTGATCAGTGTGGTCGGCACCAACGAGCTGCTGTACACCGCCAAGCAAGGCGCGGGTTCTACGCGTCACTATCTGTTGTTCTACCTCACGGCTGCCGCGCTGTATTACGTGGTGACACTGGTGTCCAACTATTTGTCGGGACGGCTGGAGCGACGCATTCGTCGCTGGATGCCTCTTGTTGATTAAACCGGCAGAGAGAATGAAATGATTCCAGCATGGATCGTTGAATACGCGTCGCTGTTGCTCCGTGGGCTGCAAACGACTATCGCCATTCTGGTGATTTCCAGTGTGTTCGGTTATGCACTGGCGGTATTGGTGGCGTTGGCGCGGATTTCGAAAAACAGGGTGATCGCCAAGGTCAGCCTGTTCTACACCAGTGTGACGCGCGGTACGCCGTTGCTGATCCAGATCTACATCTTCTACTACGGAATCGGCAGCCTGTTTGCCCAGTTCCCGCTGATTCGCGGCAGCTTTCTCTGGCCTTATCTGCGCGACGGTTACTGGTACATCGTCTTCGCCCTGGTGGTGTCGATGGGCGCCTATGTCGGTGAAGTGATTCGTGGCGGCCTGCTGGCGGTACCCAAAGGGGAAATGGAAGCGGCCTCGGCCTTTGGCATGACCGCGCGCCAGGCCCTGTTGCGGGTGCGGTTGCCCCGGGCGCTGCGTCTGCTGTTGCCGACCCTGGCCGGCGAAACCGTGATGCTGCTCAAGTCCACGGCGCTGGCTTCGACCATCGCGGTGATCGACCTGCTGGGCGCGGCCAACGTGGTGCGGGCGCAGACCCTGCAAGTCTACGAGCCGTTGCTGCTGGTGGCCGGCGTCTACGTGTGCCTGACATTCCTGATCGAAGGGCTGTTTGCCTTCGCCGAGCGGCGCGGAACGCCGGTGCGCAGGTCCGCGTGATGAACAAGCCAGTGGTCGATCGTTCGCTGCAAGGCATTGGCCTGTGCACCCTGGGGTATGCGTTTCTGTCCTTGCAGGACGCCGGTATCAAATGGCTGGTAGCCGATTATTCGGTGTTCACCATCCTGTTCTGGCGCGCCCTCGTGGTGGCGGTCGCCTGCCTGCTGGTGGGGCGCCTGCAACTGGTGCAGCGTGCCTGGCGTTCCTCCAGTCGGCGCTTGCTGGTGGTGCGCGGTTTGCTCTCGATCGCCGCCTGGCTGCTGTATTACACGGCGGCGAGGGACCTGACCCTGGCGGAGATGACCACCCTGTATTTCTCGGCACCGATCATGGTCACGGTATTGGCAACGGTGATTCTCAAAGAGCGCGTCAGCGGTTGGCAGTGGTTCACCCTGATCATCGGGTTTGTCGGCGTGGTGATTGCCTGCCGTCCCGACAACATGACCGATCCGTTGCCGATTGTGCTGACGTTGCTGGCGGCGATGTGCTGGGCGTTCACCTATATCCAGTTGCGCCAGGTCGATGAGCAGACCTCGGTGCTGGAGCAAATGCTGATCACCAACGTGGTCTTCGTCATTTGCATGGCGGTGGCGTTGCCCTGGACCCACACCCCGGCACCGACGCCTGCCTGGCTGGGCATGCTTGGCGCCGGCTTGATGGGCGGTATCGGGCAATTCCTGTTGTTCGCCAGCTTCCAGCGCGCCACCGCGACTGTGCTGGCACCGTTCGAGTACACCGGGCTGATCTGGGCGTTCCTGCTGTCGAGCCTGATCTGGGGCACGTTGATGGATGTATCGTTGATGATCGGCGCCGGCCTGATCGCCGTCAGCGGCACCCTGGCGATGATTTTCGGCCGGCATGCCTCCCAGGACGTCGTCGGCGCCGAATGCTCCGTGTCGCAGCCCCTTTATCCGGCAGCGGCCGATGCGCAGGCCGATGGCGGGGCGGCACACGAACCCGAGGCCATCGATCATCGCCAAAGACAGTCATAAGGGGAGGGCAAATGCATGGTGCGGGATGTTTCGTTCAACATTCTCAATAATAACGGCGATACGGTGCAGGTCGGTGCCTGGCGTTTTGAGGGCGATGGCCAGGGGCCGAAGGTGCATTTGCAGGCCGGGGTGCATGCCGATGAAATCGCCGGGATGCTGGTGCTGCACCTGTTGATGCAGCGTCTTCAGGTCGCCGAGTCCGAGGGCAAGCTAAAGGGCAGCGTCACCGTGGTGCCACAGGCCAATCCCCTGGGCATCGGCCAGTTTCGCCAGGGACGGATTCTTGGTCGATACCATGATGCGACCGGGCATAACTTCAACCGTGGATTCGACCAGTCGGCGGCGATGGAACGACCTTCGACCGTTGTCCAGCAATGGCAGCAGAAACTGGTGCAACTGGCGTCATCGGCAGATGTGATGCTCGACCTGCACACCGACGACGAAGCGCTGCCCTACCTCTACGTTCACCGCAGCTTCTGGCCCCGTGGCCGCGAGCTGGCAGCGGCGATGAAGATGGACGTGGCGATCATCTGGGATGACGGCGGCGATGGCTCCTTCGAGGAAACCCTCATTGCGCCCTGGTTGCGCGACGGCACCACCGAAGGGCGCATGGCCGCGACTCTGGAGTTGCGGGGGCAGGGTGACGTCAGCGACCGGCTCGCCCAACAGGACGCCGAGGGACTGTATGCCTGGCTCTGCGGCTACGGCGTCATCGACGACTCGGTGTCGCCCATCGATTGGCCTGTCGAGGCCGTGGAAATGGGTCACATGGAGACCCTACTGGCGCCGCAGCCGGGGGTGCTGATCTTTGAAAAGGAACTGGGTGATCTCGTCGAAGAAGGCCAGCGCTTTGCGCGAATCCTGCGCCGGCCGGGCGATCCGTCTTCCGAAGTGGTGCTGTACGCCGAGCAGACCGGGCGACTGGTCACACGTTATCGCGATCGGTTGATCTCCCAGGGCATGGGGGTGGCGAAGTTCACGGGGCGTCGGGTGTCGCGCAATTGGAGTGGTGGATTGCTGGACCCGAACTGAATTGAATTGATGAGAAAACACGGTCAGTGCTGCCTGGGCGTCTGACCACCTACCCTTAATTTGGTGAAGAACCGATCCTCTATCACTTTACTGTCGAGAACAGGATAAGGCATGTTTTCTGGCCTTTGCGGTGTGGAAATCATCAGGTCCTGGCCTTGTGAGTGTTCAAGTCTGACATCGGTAATGCCTTGCTGAAGGAGATGAAGCTCAATAGAGCGAAATTTATCCCGACGGTAATCTTCTCCTCGATTTTTAATGTTCTGCCATGTGATTGTTCTGTTTGTCTTCTGTTCGCGATAGGCACCTTGGGTATGAATGCTCTCAAATAGGGAATTTGCATTGCTGTCAACGACTTTGGCTTTTTCCGCGTCCATGAATATCAGTGCATTTTTCATGTCGAGCCGACTGTTGGGGGCCATGCCAATACTGTCTTGATCGTGAAGGTTAACTTGTCCATAAATTTTCGTGTGGGTGACACTTGAAATTTTCTGTGTTTCGTCACGGAACTTATCAAGGATATTGTCTTCATGTCGAATTTTACCCAGTGGAGAATATCCTTCGCCGCCAGCAGAAAATGTGCCTGGATAGAGAATTTGAAGATTCTGCCCACCCATCCCCAATAATATTGCGTTTGTGTCGGTGTTTTCCTCAAGCAGACATTTGGCAAATACTTCCATTGTCTGGCGCAATATATTGGATTTCACTTCATCTTGCCTGACTGCCAGAGTCCCAAGCATGAGATTACCCTCTGTATCTTTCCAGACGTTGATATGACCTACGTACTCTCCGGCTCGCAGGATCCTGCAGGACACTCCGTCAGATGAAAGATATTCTGCCAAGGGATAGTTACCGCCAAACCCACCGACAAAATCACAATGTTGGGTTTTGCAACTCAACAAAAAAGGCAAGCCGGCTTTATAGTCGTCTGCCGTTAATGGTTCAATTTGCATGTCATGAAAGGTTGCGGTTGGTATTGAGAAGCTTGTGGTCTTTTCGCTGTGCTTGTTGTTTAAAATCCTTGTCAGTGTATTTGTTTTGTCGTGATCAATTATATAGGTGATGTCGGTTTTCAGGTCGTTGAACTTGTACTCACCTCTTATTAGTTTTTGAGTGTCATAGTAACGGTTGTCGGAATTGCAAGCATCCTGAGGGGCTGACGTGACTTCGGCACGCAATAGTTGCTCGCGCTCAGCTTTCGTTATGTCGATGTTGTTGATGTGAAGGGTGTTGATTAGTTGTTCGATATTGAAAATCGATTGGCGACAGTGAACTGTTTTTGATAAGGGTTCGAACGATTGATTGATTAGAGAAGGAGGAGGGCAGAGTGTGATCGGTTTCAATTTTTGAGTTTCTCAATGTGTTTAAGGATTGTGTCGCTGTTCCCGTGAATGTTCATTCATCAAAAGAAAGTAAAGCTTTCACAAAACGCTCAAGGGGTTGAGATGTGCGCGTAGATGGTTTTGCCAGCTGTATGTGCTGAGCACGTATAAGGAAACCACCTAGCGGACTACGGTAATTGCCGTAACCAATGGTGATCACTTGAATACTCTGTCGCCGGGCCTTGCCATAGGCTGTCGGGCTCCAAAGCCTGTGGCTGTTTATTGTCGGAGCACTTCATGCGTTTTTTTGAATTGATCACCTTCACGGTGCGGGTCCGCACCGTCGCGCAAGCACTGACGCGCATTGAAGCTTCACTGGCCGACCCCAAGGTCGGCGGCACCCTGATGGGCTGCTGGGCCTCCGAGATCGGCCAGTTGAACCAGATTGCCATGCTGCGTGGTTTCGCCGACGAAATCTCGCGCCAGGCCGAGCGCGAGCGTTTCTTGTTGGAAGGCAAGGCCTTCGGCATCAACGAGTTTATGACGGACCTGCGGATCGAAAACTACAGTCTGTTTCCGTTCCTGAAACCCTTGCGTCCCGGCCAGCATGGACCATTTTACGAATTGCGCGTCTACGACCTGATCAGCTCCGGACTGCAACCGACACTCGAAGGCTGGGCCAAGGCCATCGAACCGCGTACCGCCGAACAGTACTCACCGGTGTACGCGGCGTTTTATGCCACTGACGGCGCGCTGCCGCGTTACCTGCACATCTGGCCCTGGACCACCCTGGAGCAGCGTCTGCAAGTGCGGACCCAGGCGGTGGCGGACGGCGTCTGGCCGCCGGAAAATTCAGGGCCGCAATTGCGCGACATGTGTTCGACGATTTACCTGCCAGCGGTGTTTTCGCCGTTGCAATGAGGAGGGTGGGGTGGGGGCCTCCCCATCTACATGAGTGGGGGAGTGAGCGGGTCGTTCTGGGTAGGCTGTTGGCAGGAAACATTCGAGGGATATTGAATGACCGCGCCAAATGACTCACCCGCAGGGCAAACCCGTAATGGCACCCGGCAAGTCCGGGCGGGTGTGATCGGCATGCCGCAAGTGCGCCGTGCAGGTCGTCCCGATCGCGATGCCCGGGCTTTTCTACGCATACTCAACATGGCCACACGCCTGCGCCCGGTCGAAAACTATTCGCTGCGCCAGTTGCGCGAGGTATGGCGCCTGACGTCGATGGCCCTGGGGCAACAGCTTCCGGTCGCGACGGTGAATGAGACAGTCATCGACGGCCCGGGAGGGCCGATCGAGTTGCGTATTTTCAGGCCGGACAATACCGATCAACCGCTGCCGGCATTCCTGTGGTGCCATGGTGGCGGATTTGTGGTCGGGGGACTGGATACCGCCGAATCGATTTGCCGCAGCACCACTCACAACGCCAACTGCATCAGCATTGCTGTGCGCTATCGACTGGCGCCGGAGCATGATCTGGCCGCCGGGCGTGAGGATTTTCTCGCGGCGCTGCAATGGGTCGCCCGGAACGGCGCGGCGCTGGGAATCGATACCACGCGACTGGCCATCGGTGGCGACTCGGCAGGCGGCAACATCTGCGCCGCCGTGGCCCAGGAGGCATTGCGGCGCGATGGAGCGACGCTCTGCCTGCAGGTGCTGGCTTATCCGGCGACCGACCTGCTGCAGGCGTTTCCTTCCAACGTCGAGAATGCCGACGGCTTCATGATCACCGACAGACTGTTGGCGCAGATCAAGCAGACCGTTGCCGGCTCATTCGATTCGCTCGATCCCGAAGATCCCTGGCTGTCTCCGCGCCGCCGCCGGGATTTGCGCGGCTTGCCCCCGGCATTGGTTATCAGTGCGGGTTTCGACCCTATCCGTGACGACGGGCTGGACTACGCCGCACGCCTGCGTGCGGCGGGGGTGGCGGTGGAGCTGTTGCATTACCGGGGCCAATTCCATGGCTTCCTGAATTTCGACGCCGTCATAGGCGCTGGTCGCGATGCCTTGCAGCGCATCGGCGAGTCACTGGCCGCCGCATTTCGTACCGAACCCGCGCCTGACTGTACGGTGGAAATTGGCGACACGGCATCCACGCGGCCATCGAGCCTGTGCGCGGCAATGGGTGAACTGACGGCATCGAGCCTGATGACCTGGGTGGCGACCGAGCGCTGGAGCGGCACGCTATTGCGCCAGGTGTCTCCGACGGCCGCCCGTGCCACCCGCCTGGTGCTGCGACCCTGGTGCGTGCCCTTGACCCTGTTGCGCCGCCGTCTTGTCGCTCGCTTAGACCGAAGGGTCGCTCACCGGACCTATCCAGAAACGTAAAGCTGACCAAGGAGTATTGCCGTGGGAATTCTTGATCCGTTCCAGATGTGGCGTGAAGCCGTCACCCTGATCGAAGGCGAAATCAATTCGCTGGCTTCCCGAAAGATGGAGTCGGCCGAGTTCGCTCAGGTTGCCAACCAGTTTTCCAGGGTTTCCCTAGGCATGCAGCATGTGTTCGAACGTTCTCTGGCCAGTGTCTTGCGGGGCCTGGAATTGCCCAGTCGCTCTGAAGTCGATGCGCTTGCCGGTGCCGTGCGGCGCCTGGAGGACAAGGTTGATCAATTGCTGCCATCACCCGTCAAGCCCTCACTGGTGCCTCGGCCGTCACGCACCCGTCGCCCGCCACCGCAGCCGGACACCGTACAGGTTGCGCCGAAGTCGGTGAAGCGTGCACTCAAACCGGCCACCCGGCGTGAGCCCAAAGAGGATTGAATGATGGCTCCAACCCACCCAGACCAGGCTCAGACCCGTTCCCCCGTTGGCCGGCTGCGCACCGAAGTCCAGCGGATGATCAAACGCCGCCTCAAGGGGCTCGAATACCTCGGCTCGCCAGGGCCCGCCGTGGGGATGACGCCCAAGACGTTGCTGCACCGGCGTGGCACGCTGAGCCTGTACCGGTATCACGCGACTCGCAACGACGTGTATCGGGTGCCGCTGCTGTTGGTGATGGCGACCACCAACAAGGCCTACATTTTCGATCTGGCCGAGCGCCAGAGCCTGATCGAGTTCCTCATCGGGCGTGGTTACGACATCTACGTGATGGACTGGAATGCGCCGACCCAGGCAGAGCGACACCTGCGGATCGAGGATTACGTACTGGACTTCATTCCGGACTGCATTGCCCGGGTACAGGCCGACGCCGGGGTCGAAGACGTGACGCTGGCCGGTTATTGCATGGGCGGTGTGCTTTCGACCCTCTATGCGGCGCTGCATGCGGACGGGCCGTTGAAGAATCTGGTGTGCTTCACGACGCCGGTGGATTGGTCGCAGATGAGCTGGTCGCGCGGCATTGCCAACGAACGCTTCTTCGACGTCGACCGGCTGGTCGATACGGTAGGCATCATCCCGGGTGACATGATCATGAAAGCGATAGACCTGCAGCGTCCGGCAGGGCGTATCGCCGGACACCTGCGGCTGTGGGACAACCTGTGGAACGACACCTAT
Source organism: Pseudomonas izuensis (assembly GCF_009861505.1). GTDB lineage: Bacteria > Pseudomonadota > Gammaproteobacteria > Pseudomonadales > Pseudomonadaceae > Aquipseudomonas > Aquipseudomonas izuensis. Next base: position 12,043 of record NZ_WTFT01000031.1, read on the forward strand.
GTCAGGAACCACCGGATGATGGTTGGCTGGGGCCACGATAACTTGCCGCTGGCAGGCGAATACTATCGCCAGATCATCAAGCAATTGATGTGGAAGAACAGTCTGCATGAGGGCGACTTGCATATCGCAGGCCGCAAGATTGATCTGACGAAGATCAAGGTGCCTGTGCTGCATGTGATCGCCGAGCACGACACGCTGGTACCTCCGGCCTGTGCCCGGCCGCTGGTCGCGAAGGTGGGTTCGCCGGACAAGCAGGAAATCATGCTGCCTGGGGGGCACGTCAGCCTGATAGCGGGGCCCGCGGCGAAAAAACGCATGTGGCCGGCGCTCGATCAGTGGCTGGGACAGCGTTCCGTGTAATTTTCCTCCCCCCACAACCGATAAAAAACTCAAGAGAGGTGAAGTGCAATGAACCTGGGTGCGATGCTCCGCGGGCAACGGATTTTGATCACAGGCGCGTCATCGGGGCTTGGCAGTCATTTCGCCCGATTGGCGGCGAGTTGCGGCGCCCAGGTGGTGATCGGCGCACGACGTACATCGCGGCTGGAAGCCTTGGCTGGCGAACTTCATGAACTGGGCGCAGAGCACGTGACGGTCATCGAACTGGACGTAGCCTCCCAATCCTCCGTCGCGCAGGCCGTCTCCACGATTGCCGCAACGGGAAAACCGCTGGATGTGGTGGTCAACAATGCGGGAATCGGCCATGAAGGGGCGGCGATGACGCAGCCGCTCAATGAGTTCGACGATATCATCGCCACCAATCTGCGCGGCGTCTGGCTGGTGTCCACAGAAGTGGCGCGGCAATGGAAGGCACAGGGGCGGGGCGGGATTATCGTCAACATCGCCTCCATCCAGGGTGAACGGGTAATGCCGGGCGTCGCGGCTTATTCGGCCTCCAAGGCTGGCGTCGTGCATTTGACCAAGAGTCTGGCACTGGAATGGGCGCGTCATGGCATTCGCGTCAATGCGATCGCACCGGGCTATATTTCGACCGAGATGACGCAAGCGGCCTGGGAAACGCCGCAGGGGGCGGCGTTGATCAAACGCATCCCCATGCAGCGCCTGGGCACCCCGCAGGAACTGGACGGCGCGCTATTGCTCCTGGCTACACAGGCATCGTCCTGGATGACAGGCTCGGTGATTACGGTGGACGGCGGGCACCTCGTTTCGGGACTGTAAAGACCAACGCGCATTTCCCTTGTAGGAGCTGGCTTGCCAGCGAAAGCATTCCTTCAGACGATAAACGGGTTGCCTGACCCACCGCTTTCGCTGGCAAGCCAGCTCCTACAGAAGATCGCGTGTGCCATTTGGTGGGTATGCTTTTCCCTTGTAGGAGCTGGCTTGCCAGCGAAGACGTTCTTCCAGGCGATAAACAAGTCGACTGATCCACCGCATTCGCTGGCGAGCCAGCTCCTACACGGGATCGCGTGTGCTATTGGGTGGGTATGCATTTCTGTTGTAGGAGCTGGCTTGCCAGCGAAAGCATTCCTTCAAACGATAAACAGGTCGCCTGACCCACCGCTTTCGCTGGCAAGCCAGCTCCTACAGGGCGCTGATCAGCCTTTGCCGACCCGCAAAATTTCCCCCACCAACCAGTCCAGTGCCGGATCTTGCCCGCGTTGCGCCAGGTACACCACGTCCAGTTCGAACGCTTCCAGGGCAAACGGCAAATCATGCAGCTGTAGGGGCAGCAAGCTTGCGAAGTTGCGCGCCAGTTGGGTCGGCAACACCACGCAAAGATCGGAAGCCGCCACCAGATGCGCCGCCTGCAAATAGTTGGGGGTGGTGTAGACGATTTGCCGCGACAACCCTTGTTCGCCCAGCCATTGGTCGACCATGCCGCGCGTCTGGCCGCCGTGTACCCAGAGGTGACGCAGGCGCAGGAAGGTTTCGAGATCCAGTGCGTCCGTGACTACCGGGTGGTCCCGTCGCAACGCGACTTGCAGGGTTTCGCTGCGCCAGAGATGACGGGCGAAGCGTGCGGGAATTTCGTCGAATCGGCCCAGCACCAAATCGAGCTGGCCACGGTCCAGGGCGTCGATCGGCAGGCTGGGCGCCAGGGGGGCGATGTCCAGGCGCAGGTTGGGCGCGCTGTCCTGCAGGTGCCGCAACAGCCCTGGCATGCACAGCTGCTCGACGAAATCGGTCATGGCAATACGAAAGGTCTGGCGGCTGTAGCGCGGGTCGAAGCGTTCGTCGACGTTGAGGGTCTGTTCGATCTGCTGCAAGGCCGAGCGAATCGGGCCCTCCAGCGCCAGGGCCTTGGGCGTCGGTTGCATGCGTCGGCCGATGCGCACCAGCAATGGGTCATCGAGCAGCTCGCGCAGGCGCGCCAGGGCGTTACTCACGGTCGGCTGGCTGAGGGCCAGGCGCTCGGCGGCACGGGAGACGTTCTGTTCACGCAGCAACACATCGAGGATGCGCAGCAGGTTGAGGTCGAAATTGGTTGTATTCATATTCCAAATATCACACATATGAAAATGAAATTTCTCAAATAGTAGGCAGCTGCTTAGGGTGTCGGCAATCCTTCTTTTCAGTACAGGGGTGTCGGTGTGAACAACGGATTTAACGTACAACAGGCCGCGGTGGTAGGCGCCGGAACCATGGGCCGGGGAATTGTCATCAGCCTGGCCAGTGCCGGTATTCCGGTCTTGTGGCTGGACGCCAATCCGCAGATGGTCAGCGCCGGCCTGAAGATGGCCGCCGACACCTGGGCCCATCAGGTGGTCAAGGGACGCATCAGCGAAGTGCAGGCCGAGCAGAATATGGCCCGTGTGCAGGCGGTCGACAGCTATGCGGCACTGGCCGATGTCGACCTGGTGATCGAGGCGGTGTACGAAAACCTGGAACTCAAGCAGGACATTTTCCGCACCCTGGACAACACCCTCAAGCCAGACGCGATCCTGGCCAGCAACACCTCGGCACTGGATATCGACGCCATTGCCGCCGTCACCGCGCGTCCCGGGCAGGTGCTGGGCCTGCATTTCTTCAGCCCGGCGCACATCATGAAATTGCTGGAAATCGTCCGTGGCGCCCAGACTTCGCCGGCCGTGCTGGAAGTGGCCAGGCAACTGGGGCAACGACTGGGCAAGGTGGCGGTGGTGGCCGGCAACTGCCGTGGCTTTATCGGCAACCGCATGCTCAAGGCCTACGCCGACGAGGCCCGCAAGATACTTCTTGAAGGCGCGCTGCCCCGGCAGGTGGACGGCGCACTGCAGGCCTTCGGCTTTGCCATGGGGCCGTTTCGCATGTACGACGTGGTCGGTGTCGATCTCGAGTGGCGCGCCCGTCAGTTGGCCGGGCAGGGCATGGACAGTCCGCTGGTGCAGGTCGACAACGCCCTGTGCGAACTCGGCCGCTTTGGCCAGAAGGCCGGCCGTGGCTATTACCGGTATGCCGAAGGCAGTCGCGAGGCCGGGCATGACCCTGAAGTCGACGCGCTGATCGAACGAATCAGCAGCGATCTGGGCTATCGACGCCGCGTGATCGACGACCGGGAAATTGTCGAGCGCAGTCTGTTGGCACTGGTCAATGAGGGCGCGAAGATCCTCCAGGAAAACATCGCCGACAACAGCCAAGACATCGATCGGGTCTACCTCAATGGTTATGGCTTCCCGGCGGCGGTCGGCGGACCGATGAGCTGGGCCGATGGCCAGGGTCTGGCGTCGATCCGGGAGCGTCTGGAGCGTTTGCAACAACTGCACGGCGCACACTGGCAGCCGGCGCCGCTGATTGCCCGGCTGATAGCGGCAGGTAAAGGCTTTGCCGATGTGGAGGGCCAGGTATGAACTATCAGGCGCCGCTGCGCGATATGCGTTTTGTCCTGCACGAACTGTTTGACGTGGCCGGCCATTGCCGGCAACTGGACAACGGCCTGGACCGCGACACCATTGACGGTGTGCTCGAAGAAGCCGCGCGGTTTACCGCCGAGGTGGTGGCACCGCTCAACCGCAACAGTGACGAGCAGGGTTGTCGGTTGCAGGACGGTGAAGTCACCACGCCGGATGGCTTCCCCGAGGCTTACAAGCTATTTGTCGAGCAAGGTTGGGCGAGCATGACCGGGCCGGTGGATTTCGGCGGCCAGGGCTTCCCGCAAATGCTTTCGGCGAGCTTCCACGAGATGCTGATGAGCGCCTCGCTGTCGTTCCGGGTCTACTCCGGGCTGACCGAAGGCACGGTCGTGGCGCTCAATCGCCACGGCAACGACGAACTCAAGCGGCGCTATCTGGCGCAATTGGTCAGCGGCGAGTGGACCGGCACCATGTGCCTCACCGAACCCCAGGCCGGCACCGATCTGGCGTTGCTGCGCACCCGTGCCCAACCCCAGGCCGATGGCAGCTACCGACTCAGCGGCAGCAAGATCTTCATCAGCGGCGGCGAGCAGGACCTCAGTGACAACATCATTCACCTGGTACTCGCCCGTTTGCCCGATGCACCGCCCGGGGTCAAAGGGATCAGCCTGTTCCTGGTGCCCAAGCGGCTGGTCAACGCCGATGGTTCATTGGGTGAACGGAACGCCCTGAGCTGTGGTGCGCTGGAGCACAAGATGGGCATCAAGGGGGCGTCCACCTGTGTGATGAACTTCGACGGCGCCACTGGGTGGCTGGTCGGGCAGCCGAACCAAGGACTGGCCTGCATGTTCACCATGATGAACGATGCACGGTTTCAGGTCGGGTTGCAGGGCCTGGGCATTGCCGAAGCGGCGTTCCAGGGCGGCCTGGCCTATGCCCGCGAACGCTTGCAGTCGCGTTCGATCAGCGGCCCGGTGGCGCCGGATAAACCCGCCGACCCGATCATCGTTCACCCGGACGTGCGGCGCATGCTGCTGATCCAGAAAACCCTCAGCGAAGGCTGCCGCATGCTGGCGGTCTACGCTGCCCGGCAGCTGGATCTCGAACACGGTGCCCGCGACGAGGTGCAGCGTGACGCCGCGACCCGTCGCGCCGCGTTGCTCATCCCGATGATCAAGGCGTTTTTCACCGACTGCGGCCAGGAGGTTGCCAGCCTGGGCGTGCAGCTGTACGGCGGCCACGGATTTATCCGCGAGTGGGGCATGGAGCAGCTGATGCGCGACAGCCGCATCACCCAGCTTTACGAGGGTACCAACGGCATACAGGCGCTGGACCTGATCCGCCGCAAGCTGCTCGGTGATGGCGGCAGCGAACTCAATGCACTGATTGACGAACTGGCCACCCAGGTGGCACTGGCTACATCGCAACCCGAGATGGCCGAGCGGGTCGGGCAGCGCCTTGCAGAATGGCGAAACCTGGGCGATGCGGTGCTGCAAGCCTGTCGCCGCGATCCCGAAGAGATCGGCGCCGTGTCGGTGGATTTCCTCGCTTACTCGGCGTACGTGATGCTGGCCGCCCTGTGGTTACAGGCGGCTGTGCGTGCCACTGAGGCCTTGGCGGCCGGCACCGGGGAAGTCGCGTTCTACCAGGCCAAGCTGCAATCGGCGGACTTCTACCTGCGCCGGGTGCTGCCACGGGCCGGTGCGCATCGTGAGGCCTTGCTGGCCGGTGCCGGTTGCCTGATGGCCATGCCTGAGACCGATTTCGCGTTCTGATCCCGCGCAACCTCACAACGACAAACGGTCCGACAACCCGCGCGGTCGATGTCTTGGCCATCGACCGCGCGACTGCTCTACAGCCACCATCTCCCGCCATCCCCCAAAAAGGGGTGGGTGCAATTCGGACGTGCTGACCACCCATTCAAGGGAGGGTCATGCATGGCCTTCTTTGGATAAGCTCCCCATACCCCAACCCCCTTGCAGGCAATCGGGGTGGAACGTGTTCAGAGAGGTGCATTGGGTGTATCGCAAATTATTTTCGCTGACAGGCAAGCCGCGCAGGCTGGATGGCGGTGCGTTGTTTGGCACGACGCCGCGCAGCGCCTGGATGGAGTGGCTGAGTCCCGACCACGACAACGAGGTCGAACTGGCCTCGCGCGCACTGCTGGTTCAACAGGACGGCCTGAACATTTTGGTCATGGCCGGCACCGATGCGTTGCTGGCGCCGCTGGCGCGCACCTGTCGCTGCCAGCGTCCAGCCATTGGGCTGCTGGACAGCCTCGCCCGTGTGGGCGTGGAAGAAGGGCAGGTCCACATCGTCGTGCTCACCCACCTGCACGCAATGCTTGGCCCGACACTGCGCCAGGCCGTCAGTGAAGGTGATACGCCTCGGTTGCTGTTCCCGGCCGCCCGCTATCTGGTCGGCCGCCAGCACTGGACGCGCGCCAACCATCCGCACCCGCGCGACAGGGCACTGTTCGTGCCGCAGATCATCAGCCAATTGCAGGGCAGTGGGCGCTTGCAGCTGATCGACGAACGCGCGAACGGCTTGTTGGGTGAGGGCTGGCGCTTTCATGTCAGCGATGGCTACACCCCGGGGCAGCTACTGCCTGAGATCGAGATGCCCGGCGGTCCGATCGTCTTTGCCGGTGACCTGGTGCCGGCCAGGCAATGGCTTGCACTGGATCTGACCACGGCCTTCGACCGCAATCCGGAAAGCCTGATCGATGAGAAGGAACGCCTGCTCGACCACCTGGTGGCCAACGGTGGACGGCTGTTCCTGGCCCGCGACCCGGGCGTCGCATTGATCAAGGTCGCCCGGGACAAGCAACACCGTTATCAACCTTTCGATCATCACCCCGTTCTGCATCGGCTGGACAGTTGAAACAACCCGCTCAAGAGGAGTCCCCAATGAAAATAATGGTTGCGGTAAAACGCGTGGTCGACTTCAACGTCAAGGTCCGCGTCAAGGCGGATGGCTCCGGCGTCGACCTCGCCAACGTGAAAATGGCAATGAACCCGTTCTGCGAAATCGCCGTGGAAGAGGCCGTTCGCCTGAAAGAGAAGGGTGTAGCGACTGAAATCGTCGTCGTCTCCGTCGGCCCGTCCACCGCCCAGGAGCAACTGCGCACCGCGCTGGCTCTGGGTGCCGACCGTGCCATCCTCGTCGATTCCGCCGAAGATCTGACTTCCCTGACCGTTGCCAAACTGTTGAAAGCTGTGGTCGACAAGGAACAGCCGCAACTGGTGATCCTTGGCAAACAAGCCATCGACAGCGACAACAACCAGACTGGCCAGATGCTTGCTGCATTGAGCGGTTACGGGCAGGGCACGTTCGCCTCCAAAGTCGAAATCAGCGGCGACAACGTGGCTGTCACCCGTGAAATCGACGGCGGTGCGCAGACGGTTTCCCTGAAACTGCCGGCCATCGTAACCACCGACCTGCGTTTGAACGAGCCGCGCTACGCGTCCCTGCCAAACATCATGAAAGCCAAGAAGAAACCGTTGGAAACCGTCACCCCGGAGGCACTGGGCGTTTCCATCGTATCCACCTGCAAGACCGTGAACGTCGAGGCGCCGGCTTCGCGTAGCGCGGGCATCAAGGTCAAGTCGGTGGCTGAACTGGTCGAGAAACTGAAAAACGAAGCGAAGGTGATCTGATGACTATTCTGGTAATCGCTGAGCACGACAACAAGGTCGTGGCTGCGGCCACATTGAACACCGTGGCAGCCGCCAGCAAAATCGGTGGTGACATTCACGTACTGGTGGCCGGCGCAGGCGTAGGGGCCGTGGCTGAAGCCGCCGCCAACATCGCGGGTGTGGTCAAAGTGCTGGTGGCCGACAACGCGGCCTACGCCAATCAGCTCCCGGAGAACATCGCACCGTTAGTCGCCAGCCTGGTGATCGAGCAACATTCGATTTACAGCCACGTCCTGGCGTCGGCCACTTCCAGCGGCAAAAACATCTTGCCGCGGGTTGCCGCGCAGCTGGACGTCGATCAAATCTCCGAGATCATCGCGGTCGAAAGCGCCGACACCTTCAAGCGTCCGATCTACGCCGGTAACGCCATCGCTACCGTGCAATCGAGCGCTGTGGTCAAAGTGATCACCGTGCGCGCCACCGGTTTTGACCCGGTCGCTGCTGTCGGGGGCGCGGCCAGCGTTGAAACCGTGGATACGGTCTATGACGCCGGCACTTCCAGCTTCGTCGGTGAGGAACTGGCCAAGTCCGACCGTCCCGAGCTGACCGCTGCCAAGATCATCATTTCCGGTGGTCGCGGCATGCAGAGTGGCGACAATTTCAAGCACCTGTATGCGCTGGCCGACAAGCTCGGCGCGGGCGTCGGCGCTTCGCGTGCGGCGGTCGACGCAGGTTTTGTCGCCAACGACATGCAGGTGGGGCAGACCGGCAAGATTGTCGCGCCGCAGCTGTATATCGCGGTGGGCATCTCCGGGGCGATCCAGCATTTGGCCGGCATGAAAGACTCCAAGGTGATCGTGGCGATCAACAAGGACGAAGAAGCGCCGATTTTCCAGGTGGCCGATTACGGCCTGGTGGCGGACTTGTTCGAAGCTGTGCCGGAGCTTGAGCGGCTGGTTTGATCTGTCCGCATTGCTTTTGTAGGAGCTGGCTTGCCAGCGAAAGCGGTTTTCCGGTCACGCTGATGTTGGCTGTGCCGCCGTCTTCGCTGGCAAGCCAGTTCCTACAAGGGCTGTGTGTTTCTCGGCACTCGCTATTCAGAACACCTGCTGATAGATCGCCCGAATATCGTCCAGGCTCAGCTCGCGGGGATTGTTGCCGAGCAGGCGTGTCTGTTTGGCGCCGTCAGTGGCCAGCGCATCGAGATCGTCCAGCGTGATGCCCATGTCCCGCAGGCGGGTTGGCAGGCCAAGGCGGCCGGGCAGTGCCTCCAGATGGTCGATCAGGGCGATGGCTTTTTCAGTCACCGTACCTTGTAGCTCCGGCAGCAGGATAACGGCCAGTTCGGCGTAGAGCGGCGCGGCGGCTTCCAGGTTGAATCGCATCACCGGCGCCAGCACGAGCGAGTTGGACAGCCCGTGGGGAATATGGAAGCGGGCGCCCAATGGATAGGCCAGCGCATGGACGGCAGCGACCGGGGCATTGGCGAAGGCCATGCCGGCCAGGCAAGCACCGAGCAACATGTGCTCGCGCGCTGCTGCGTCCTGGCCGTTGTCGCAAACGCGCAGAAGATTTTCCCCCAACAGACGCAGCGCCTCCCGGGCCAGGCAATCGGAGATGGGGTTTTTCAGGTGCCTAGAGGTGTAGGACTCGATGGCATGCACCATGGCATCGATGCCGGTGGCAGCCGTCACGGAGCGGGGCAGTCCCAGGGTGAGGTCCGCGTCCAGCAAGGCGATGTCAGGCAAAAGCGCCGGTGAGATGACCACGTTCTTCTGGCCCTCGCCGGTGGTAATCACCGACACGGCGGTCACCTCGGAGCCGGTGCCCGCCGTGGTCGGCACCAGAATCAGCGGCAAGCGCCGGCCATTGGTCTGGTCGATGCCGTAGATCTGCGCCAGGGTTTCCTCGCTACGCGCCAACAGCGCCGTCAGCTTGGCCGCATCCAGAGAGCTGCCACCGCCGAAGCCGATCACACAGTCGGCGCAGCACTCTCGGGCAGCTTGCACCGCTTCGAGGATCACGGACTCTGGCGGATCGGCCTGTACGTCACTGAAAACCTGCAGCGCAATGCCCAGTTGGGCGAACCCGCGTTCGACCGGTGCCAGCAGGCCGGTAGCCAGCACCCCGGCATCGGTGACCAGCAGCGCGGAGCGATGCCCCATGGACTGGACCTGTTCGGCGAGGCGGGCAGCGGCACCGCGTTCGATGATGATGGAGCGGGTGGTGTTGAATAGCAGGCGGCGCGTCATGTCGTCTTCCCCGTGGATTGGCCGTTGTATCGGCAGTGTCCTGCGAGGTTAAGTGTCTGATACCGAGGTTTCCCCCCCTCCGGAAGAGAGGGGTCAGTCGATCAGTTTTTGATTGCGCGCCCAGACCATGGCGTCGTAACGGCTGGAAACCCCCAGCTTGGCGAAGATATTGCGCAGGTTCCACTTCACCGTGTCCAGGGTGATGTCGAGCGTGAGGGCGATACGCTTGCTCGACATGGCCTGGGCGACGAGGCTGAGGATCTCGCGTTCCCGTGGCGTCAATTGCGGCGCTTGCCCGGGTGTCGGGGTCCGCCGCACCCGTGGCGTTGCCGGGGATGGCGCGCAGGGACCGGTGAGCTTGTCGATCAGTTCGTCCACGTACTGGCGTACAGGGGCTTGCAGGTCGCCACCGGCCAGGCGAGGCAGCAATTTTTCACTCAATGCACCCTCGTCCAGCAAGGTGCGAACCAGTCCCAGGCGCTGCCCGGTTTCCACGGCCCGACGTAGCCGTAGCAGGGAGTCCTCGGGGCGCTTGAGATCTTCCAGAACCCCGGCCGCCAACAGGTCGACGAGCACGCCCAAGCGCCCGCGGTGGAAATCGTCGGCGTAGTCCTTCACTTCATTGAGCGCCTGCAACGCGGCCTGGGAGTCTTCGCTGCTGAGCACCCGTGCGCGGGCGAGGGTGGCAATGATTGGCAATTCCGCCCGGCCTACACGTTCGCTGCCGTGCTCGCGGGCCAGCGCTTCGAGCGATTGCAACAGTTCCACGGCATGACTGCGCTGTCCCTTGATCAGGCACACGCGGATCTGCTCGCCCAACAGCTGGGCCACCGGGCGGATCTGCCCCAGACAGCGCAGGTGGGCGATTTGTTGGCGCAGAAAGTTCAGGGCGGCATCCGGGCCTTTCTGTAGCAGGTCGAGACGGCTGCGACTGATGTTGGTGCGCACGATCACGTCCGGGACAGAGGAGTGCAGCAGGCCGAAGCGGTTGGCGATCAGTTCGCGCGCGTCATCGATCCGGTCGAGTTCGTAGAACGCATCGGCCAGCAGGCTGGCACACAGGTTGGCACAGATCGAGCGAGGACCGCCTTCACGGGTGGAGCGCTCCAGCAATTCGGACACCAGCGGTTCTGCCACGCCCATCTCACCGGCGGCGATGTAGGTGGTCAAGCGAGCGGATTCTGCCACCAGCGCCATGTCGTTGCCGCGATCCTGCGGCGGGATCGGATGGATGTCGAACAGGCGCCGGGCATCGGCGTAGCGACCCGCCGTGGTATAGGCCACGGCCAGTGCTGCCAGCAACACATAGCGCAGAAAGGGGTTTTCCATCGGTGCATCGCGCACCGGTTCCAGCAGGCGGATGGCACGTTCGCTGTCGTCGTCCTGCACGGCGATGGCACCGTGGATCAACGGCAGGCCGCTGGCCAGCTCGGGATGTTCGCTCAGGTCGCTGGCCTGCAATCGGCCGAGCCAGGATTTCGCCCGGCCTGGGCGCGAGGTCAGCGACACGGTGAGGCAGGCCAGAAACAGCAGGCGTTGATGGCGAAACAGCACGTCCTCGGGCAGGCGCTCCAGCAGGCGCAAGGTCGGGGCGAGGTAGTCCAGGGTCCAGGTCGCCGGGGCGGTCCGTTCGATCACCTGGATGGCAAAATCGACATCCTCGGCCAGGCAGGCATGACGAACCGCCTCGGTCAGGCAGTCATGGCCGGCGAACCAGTGGGCACCCAGGCGATGCAAGGCACGCACATCCCGCATCCGGTGCTCCAGGCGTGCGGTGAGGAATTCGCCGAACAGGGGATGGAAGCGATACCAGATCAGGCGGTCATCGGAGTCCACCCGATAGATCAGCAGGTTCTCGTCTTCCATGCGCTGGATCAGCTCGCCGGCCCCGGTATTGCCGGTCACGGCCATGGCCATGGGGGCATTGAAGCGACGGAAAATCGACAACGTTTCGGCGACCTCCACCAGCTCGATGGGCAGGTGTGCCACCACCTCTTCGCGCAAGTAGGTCTGCAGGTCGCTGGAACGCCACACCAGGTCATTGAGGATCGAGCGGGTATCGGGACGGTTCTTGAGCATGATGACGATCAGTTGCAGGCAGGACGGCCAGCCGCTGGTCAGGTCATGAATCAGGCTCAGTTCATCGGCGTTGATCTTGTCGGCACCGAGGTTTTCTTCCACGAAAGTGCGGGTTTCGGCCAGGTCGAACGGCAGTTCGGCACTTTCGATTTCGACCACCTGGTCCATGACCCGCAGGCGCGACAGGCTCAGTGGCGGGTTGACGCGTGAGGCCAGCACCAGGTGCAGATTGCCCGGACTCTGGTCGAGCAGTTTCTGGATGAGTTTATGGGCATGGGGGGCTTCTACATGATGGTAGTCGTCGACAATCAGGTACAGCTCCTTGCTCAGCATGGCGGCCGCATCGACGATGATGGCGACCGAGGCTTCTATTGCGCTGAGCGTGTTGTCTTCGCGCAACAGGTTGATGTCGACCTCGATTCCCAGGCGCCGCATGCCTTCGAGAAAAGCCGTGCAGAAGGCTGTGTAACCCTTGTCGTCGACTGTCAGCGAAACCCAGGCGACTTCCGCGCCGGCCTTGAGGCGATCCTGGCGCCACTGGGCCAGCAGGGTGGTCTTGCCATAACCGGCTGCACCGGTGACCAACGCCAGCGTGCAGTGATGCATGCGCTTGAGTTGCGCGAGCAGGGCGCTGCGCGCCACATGGCGGGTGCCGATGCGCGGGGGGGAAAACTTGGTGGAGACCAGGTGTCTGGCGGGGGTGTCCGGCAACTTTTTATCCTCGCGCCACGGTCACGGCGACTCTCGCGCCGGGCGAAACTAGCCAACCTGTCGGTGCAGGTCAAGATTTTACGATAGTGCCATTTAAGCCCCTGTGGGAGCGAGCCTGCTCGCGAAGGCGCCAGCACATTCAACCTTTTCGGCGGCTGATACATCGGCATCGCGAGCAGGCTCGCTCCTACAGGGGGCCCGCGGTGTTTGGCCATCCGCAAAGGGAGGGACGCGAAGGGGGTCTTGTTTTCTAAGATCTGCCCAAGCCCCCATTCCGGGTGCCAACGAAGGAATCACGATGAAACTGGATAATAAAGTAGCCGTCGTCACGGGCGCGGCATCAGGGCTTGGCCTGGCCACTTGCAAGGCGCTGGCAGCCGCTGGTGCAAAGGTGGTGGGTTTCGACCTCGATCAGCAACGGCTCGACGCGGCGCTCGATGGCATTCCCGGCATCGCCGTCGACGTTTCGGACGAAGCCAGTGTCAAGGCGGGTATCGAGGCGGTGGTGCAACGCTTCGGTGCGGTGCATGTGGCGGTGAACTGCGCCGGCATCCTGGGGCCGTGCAAGACCCTTTCCAAAGGCCAGCTGTTTCCCATGGATCTGTGGAACCGGGTGCTGGGCGTCAATCTGACGGGGACGTTCAACATGATCCGTCACGCCGCATTGGCCATGTCCGCGAACGATCCCGAGGAAACCGGCGAGCGCGGGGTGATCATCAATACCGCCTCGGGCGCGGCTCGAGAAGGCCAGATGGGGCAAGCGGCCTACAGCGCCAGCAAGGCCGGCGTCATCGGCATGACCCTGCCCATCGCCCGCGACCTGGCCGAACATGGCATCCGCGTGGTAAGCCTGGCACCGGGCCTGTTCGAGTCCGGGATGTCCGCCGGTATGCCGGCAAAAGTGTCCGAAACCATCGTCAACGGGTTGCTGTTCCCGCGTCGCATGGGCCACCCGCAAGAGTTCGCCGCGTTGGTGCAGCATGTGGTGGAGAATGCCTACCTCAACGGGCTGACCCTGGATATCCAGTGCGGCACCCGCTGATCTTAAATGAACGCATCCCCCTGTAGGAGCGAGCTTGCTCGCGATGGACGTCAACGATAACGCGCCCATCTGAATGATCGCGTTGCCCTGGCGTTTTTCGCGAGCAGGCTCGCTCCTACAATTAGACCGCAGGGCCCTTGCGGCTTCGATACCAGGCCACGCCTTGTTCATCGAGGCTGACGCTGACCTCGCCGCGTATTAACAGGTGATTGAGGCACGCCAGGGTCTCGCCGGTCGCCAGGGTGAGTCGAGAGGGATCGTCGTTGCGCACGGCTGTACTGAACAGCAGCTCAAACAGGTCGACAACGCGCTTGGGCTCATCCAGGCCCTTGCGCAGAAGCTCCAGCGCGCCAAGGGCATCGGCTTGCAATTGCCCGATCCGCGTATGCAGGCCACGGAATGGCTTGTTGTGCGACGGCAACACCAACACGTCGTCCGGAACACGGCGGCGTAGCGTGCTCAACGACTCGAGCCAGTCGTGCATCGGGTCGGCATCCGGTTCGCTCGGCTGTACCGACACGTTGGACGAGATGCGCGGCAACACCTGGTCGCCGGAAATCAGCAGCTTTCGGTCCGCGTCGTACAGGCAGGCGTGTTCCGGCGAATGACCGGCGCCCACCACCACTTCCCAACAATGTCCGCCGATGTTCAGTCGCTCGCCGTCGCGAATGCGCCGGTAGCTGTCGGGCAAGGGCGAGATCATGCGACCGAAACGGCCGAAGCGCTGGCGATAGAGCTCCAGGGTCTGTGCGTCCCAACCGGCGCGCTGGTAGAACGCCAGCGTCTCTTGCGGTGCCGGTCGCCCGCTGTCGCTGGTCAGCATTCGGCATTGCAGGTATTCCAGGCGCGTCATCCATAAGCGGCTGCCGGTCTGGCGGCTCAGCCAGCCGGCCATGCCGACATGGTCGGGATGCAGGTGGGTGGCGATGATCCGGGTCAGCGGTGCGTCCTGCAGGGCACCGGCCAGCAGGGTGTTCCAAAGGGCGACCGTCTGATCATCGTAAATGCCGCAATCGACCAGGGTGGTGCCAGGCCCGTCGCCCAGAAGCCAGACGTTGATGGCCCCCAGCGACACTGGCAGCGGCAACCTGAGCCAATTCACACCCGGAACAATCTGCTCAGGCACGCCAGGTGACGGCAAGGTGGCGCAGGGGTAACTGATCGGCGCGCCGGGGCTGATCGAGGTGTCGTCCATCATTTTTCTCCTGAGGGTTTTATCGCCGACGCGCCCGGTACAGGCCTGCATTCAGCTCCATGTAATCGACTTTACCGGGAGGGGGGTAGGGGAACACCCCCCTTTCAGAAAGGGGGGTGTTCCCCTACCC
>NZ_WTFT01000032.1 GCF_009861505.1 Pseudomonas izuensis
GCCGCGCCACATCGGATCGCTGGCGCCGACAATCAACAGCTTGGTGGGATGGCGAGGGAACACGGCTTGTACTTGTGGCCAGACAAACGTCAGCAGGGTCAATACATCCATACGCCGCATGCCCTGCCCCTGGGGCGAGGCCACAGTGACTTCGGTTTCTCCCAGACGGGTGCGACGGCTGCCAAGATGACCGGCGAGCATCCAGCCGGTAGGCCGGTCGAACAATCGGGAGACGTTATCGATGCGGAACTTGTTCTTGCCGATTCGCGGCCAGGCGGTTTCGACGCTTTTCCAGCCGTTGGGCAGCTCGAATTCCAGGCGTGACACCAGTTCGATGCCGTCCTGCTGATCGAGTTTGGCCGCAGGCACCAGATCGTCACCGCGCAGCAATGCCCAGGTCGGGGTCATGCGGGTGTCGAAGCTGCCGCTCTTGCGGCCGTGGCTGATCCGTACACGGTAGGTCAGGCTGGCCTTGTCTGCGGCCGGGTGCCAGACACCGCGGGTCTGTGTACCCGGTGTCAGCTGCCACTGGCCGTCGGCCTTGAAATCGCTGTAATGACTGCCGTCGCCCAGGTCGAAATCCAGGCTGCGCACCGCCGATCCTTGCGCGAGTGTGAGGCGCACTTCAGCCTGGTCACTTTGTGGCAACAGGCGCACGTGGTAATCCAGATCGACCTTCTTCGCCGCCCACACGGGTGAGCTCAGGGTCAGAAGCCCAACGACCAGCGCCCGCCGCCATCCCACAGCCATACACACTCCTTGTTGAAACTTAACCCGCGCGGAAAATCAGATGGTCTTCCCAATCCTCTTCGGCCACGCTGCCTTCGGCGAGCATGCGCCCGGACTGGGAAATGCGCTCGTGATGCACCGCATCGCGATCCCCGCATACCAGGTGATGCCACAACGGCAAATCCTTGCCCTCGCTGACCAGGCGATAGCCGCAGGTCGGCGGCAGCCATTTGAATTCGTCGGCCTTGCCCGGTGTGAGCTGGATGCAGTCCGGCACCGAGTCGCGACGGTTCGGGTAATCGCTGCACTGACAGGTTTTCAGGTCCAGCAGTTTGCAAGCGATACGCGTGTAATAGACGCTGTTGTCGTCTTCATCTTCAAGTTTTTGCAGACAGCACAGGCCGCAACCGTCGCACAGCGATTCCCACTCCTCTTGATCGAGTTGATCGAGGGTTTTGCGTATCCAGAACGGTTCGACTTTGGCGGCCATGGCTCAAGCATCAACATCAGGTGGTGAAAAGGCCGCCAGTCTAGTGCCCGCAGCTCTGCGGGCCAAGCATTGGCGACTGCCGGTAGATCGGGGGCTTGTCAGTTTTTGCGTCGACAAGTAGCTTTGCCAGTCGCAAGGAGCCAGACCTGCCTGCCATTAACGCTCGACCGCGTTGCATTACGGTGATCCGCCACGGCTCTCGAGGAACCTTATCGCCCAGCTCAACTGTGCCCGCAGGTTTCAGACGTCCCTCACTTTCAAACGTAGCAAGGAATCTCTTGATGAGTGCAAACCCACGCGTTGCCGATTACGCCATCCACCCTCAATTCACCGACCGCTGGTCACCTCGCGCCTTCACCGGTGAAACCATCCCCGAAGAAACCCTGCTGAGTTTCTTCGAAGCCGCACGCTGGGCACCTTCGGCCTACAATTCGCAACCCTGGCGCTTTCTTTACGCGCGTCGCGACACGCCGAACTGGGAGCGTTACCTGGGCCTGCTGAACGAGTTCAACCGCAGCTGGGCGCAACACGCCTCGGCCCTGGTGATCGTGATCTCGAAGACTACCTTTACGGCGCCCGGCGCCAGCGAAGAAACCCCGGCCCTGTGGCACACCTTCGACACCGGTTCGGCCTGGGGCCACCTGGCCCTGCAAGCGAGCATCAGCGGCTGGCACACCCACGGCATGGCCGGTTTCGATCAGGAACTGACCCGCAAGGAGCTCAACGTTCCCGAGGGCTATGCACTGCACGCTGCCGTCGCGATTGGCAAACTGGGTGACAAAGCGACCCTGGCCGAGTATCTGCAAGCCCGCGAAGAACCAAGCCCGCGCCGTCCGCTGAGCGAGCTGGCTGCCGAGGGCGATTTCACCCTCTAAGCCACAACATAGATACCCTGTAGGAGCGAGCCTGCTCGCGATGGTGTGTCAGTCACATTGGTATCGACTGACACACCATCGCGAGCAGGCTCGCTCCTACAGGGGTCATGGTGGATTTAATAACCGCGATCGAAATCCACTTCCCCGCGCAACGCCTCACCTGCCTGATAGGCCCGCAGGTTCTCGATAAACAGCTTCACCATCAAGGATGGCGAAGTCGGTGCCGAACTGTGGCCGGTCAGCAGCAAGCCCCAGGCTGTCCAGAACGGATGGCGCTGCGGCAGTGGCTCCTGGCGGCAGACATCGATCACGGCTCCTGCCAGATGGCCTTCTTTCAAGGCTTCCACCAGGTCCGCATCGACCACTGCCACACCGCGCCCGACGTTGATGAACAACCCGGTCGGCTTAAATTGCTTGAACAGCGCCGCATCGTAGATATCGTGAGTGTTCGGGGTATTTGGCAGCAAATTGACCACGTAATCCACTTGCCCGACCAAACGTGGCAGGTCGGCCAGCGAACCGACTTCGACAAACGGCGCCTGCTCGCGGGCCTCACTGGCGACGCCATACAACTCGACACCAAAGGGTACGAGGAACTGCGCCACCGTCTGCCCGATATCACCAGTGCCGACGATCAGCACCTTGCGTCCCGCCAGGCTCTGGCCATGGCGACTGTCCCACTTGCGCTCGACCTGGCTGACCAGCCGTGCCAGCACTTCCCGTTCATGACCGAGCATGTAGGTGAGCACATACTCGGCCATGACCTGACCGAATATCCCCACAGCGCGTGTCAGACGATAGTGGCGTGGCAGGCCATCGGCCAGCAGTGGCGTAATGCCCGCCCAGGTCGATTGCAGCCATTGTGGCTGATGCCCCTGACGCAGCAAGGTCGCCAGCAAGTCA
The DNA here is from genome assembly GCF_009861505.1 of Pseudomonas izuensis. GTDB lineage: Bacteria > Pseudomonadota > Gammaproteobacteria > Pseudomonadales > Pseudomonadaceae > Aquipseudomonas > Aquipseudomonas izuensis. Next base: position 2,998 of record NZ_WTFT01000032.1, read on the forward strand.
GGCTGGCCGAGCCAGACCGGACACTCGGCGGCCTGTCGGGCGAGTTCGGCGGAGTCACCGCTGGTCAGCACTTCCAGTTCCGGCGCAGCCTCGCGCAGCAGTTGGGCGTATACAGGGTGGTCGTGTTCGGCAATCAGAACGCGCATGCTTCAACCTTTCAAAAAAGCGCTGCAGACGACCGTCGACGCAAGACTGCTGCGTCGTCACGGCCATCGCCAAAATCATTCCAGTGTTTCACAAAGGCTCTGAATAGAGCCTGTCTGCCGATTACATCGGGTCGTTGCGTCGCAACAATTCTTCCGGCAAGTGCTCGATGTATTCCTCTTCAGCCGGTGGCATTTGCAGGTGGTAACCCTGCTTCTCGAGGTTCTCCAGCACGACGGTAATGTCCTCGCGCGACAGTTTGCGCTCGGGGCTCAGCACCAGGTCGAAAGCGTGGATGGGTTTACCGAAAGCAGCCATCAGGGGCTCCGGTACGCGCTCAAGTGCATCGCTCTTGAGTACATACAGGTACATCTCGTTTCTCTTCGGACTGCGGTAGATCGAGCAAATACGTTTCAAGGCTGTTCTCCGGCGGTGGCCAGGCTGTCTAGCAGCGCCTGGCCCATCAGCTCGCGGCGCCAGCCACGCAGCGATTCAGGCAATTGGTAGGGACCATTGGGGAAGCCGCTTTTGAGCAGCGCTTCCAGGGTTTTCTTGCGCAGCATCAGCTCTGGCGCGATGTTCAGGCGCTCAGCCTCGGCTTGGCCGATGGCTTTCATCTGCTTGAGCAGCGCCGCGGCGTCCACCGGCAATGGCTCCGGCACAGCAGGTGGCCATTGATCAGGCGACACACTGCCAGCGCGCTTGATCAGACCAAGCAAAAACTCACCGTCCTGACGTACGGTTCGCGGGTGCATGTCTTCGATTTTCGCCAATGCGCCGAGGTTGTCCGGTTGCGTGCGCGCCAGTGGCCACAACGAATGCTCGCGGATGATACGGTTGCGCGGCAGGTCACGGGCGCGTGCTTCTGTCTCGCGCCAGGCGCAGAGTTCACGCAGCACAGCAAGTTGGGCGCGCGACAGTTTCCAGGCCAGCTTGGCGTCGCGATAGACCTCGTACGGGTCAGTCTCGCGGCGCAGGTTGGCGACCAGTTCGGCGCCGTCTTCCAGGACCCATGCATATTTGTCGTCAGATAGCTTCGGACGCAGCTGTACGAAAAGCTCCGCAAGGTGCACGGCGTCTTCAGCGGCGTAACTGATCTGGGTTTCGGAAAGCGGACGTTGCAGCCAGTCGGAGCGGGTCTCGCCCTTGGGCAGGTCAATGCCGAGCACTTCCTGCACCAGCCGCGAATAGCCCATGGAAAAACCCAGGTTCAGGTAAGCGGCGGCCAGTTGTGTGTCGAACAACGATGCCGGCAGGCTGCCGGTCAGGCGCAGCAGAACTTCAAGGTCTTCGCTGCAGGCATGCAGGACTTTGACCACTGCCGGGTTTTCCAGCAACGCGGCCAGAGGCTGCCAGTTGTCGATGGTCAGCGGATCGATCAGGTAGGCGCGCATGCCATCGCCCACCTGCAGCAAGCCGGCGATCGGATAGAAGGTGTCGACCCGCATGAATTCGGTGTCGAGGGCAACGTATGGCAACTGCTGCCACTCGGCGCAAAACCGGCCGAGGCTATCGTTGTCGCGAATCCAGTGAATATCGATGGCCACACGGCTCTCCCTTGAAGAATGGCGCGCAGTATATATCGCCCCCGGCGATTTCCGCGCATCCACTGAACAAGAGCATTTGCGAAAATACCTGCTTATCGAAAAGAATAGTCCGACAAAGCCGGGCTAGCCGACCTTGCGCAACACGTAAACCCGCATAGGCGCGCAGCCGGGAAAGAAATCCTGATGGCTGAGCAAGTGAAAACCTGCCTGCCTGAACTCGGCCTCCACCTCGATCTTGCTTGCCAGCGGTCGGGCTGCAAGCCCTTCCACGTCTGTACGCCGCGCCTTGAATCGACCTCCGACCCGCACCGCGACAATCACCGTATCGCGACTGACCCGGTGAAACTCGCCGAGCATCGCCAGGCGATGCTCGGGGTTGGCGAGGTGTTGGAACAGCTGCATGCAAAAAACACAGTCAACCGCATTTTCCGACAGACCAATGGTGAAAGCCGAGCTTTGAAAGGTCCTGATCCGCTTCAACAAACTCTGTGGATGATGGGTTCTGGCATGGTCGAGAATGTCCTGGGATGGGTCGTTCGCCAGAATTACCCGGTTCGCATGCTCGGCCAGCACCGGCCAGAAGCGCCCGACACCACAGGCCACATCGAGGATCAATCCCGGCTCGCCGGCGACCTTGAGCGCACGACGCACCAACTGCTCCTCACGCCAGAACGCCAAACGCCCGGCCAGGGTCTGCGCCTGCGGCTGCAAGCAGACGCGGGCGTGCTCCTGGTCGTAGCGCCGGGCGAACTCAAGCTCAATGGCGGATGGGGACTGGGCAGTCATGTGTGATGGCTCTTGATTAGCGGTGTATCGGCCGCCGGTAAACGGCCGTTGCATCATGAATAGTTAAGGTACTCATTTCTTGGCCAGCACGCTGTCGATCGCCGCGCCACGGCAACCGGCAAACATATCCAGTTGCGGGTCATAGACCTTGCTGTCGACTTCCAGCAGCCCCAGCATCGAATGGAACAGGTTGTCCTGGCTCAAGGGCTTGTCACGGCCCTGTTCCAGGCAGTGGGTGTCTACCGAAAACGACTTTTGGTAGCTGTCGGAGAACCACGCCAGCATGGCCACGTGTTTCTGTTGCTCCGGTGCCAGCATGTAAGGCGTGCCGTGCAGGAAAAGGTTGAACTCGCCCAGGGATTCACCGTGATCCGACAGGTACATCATCGCGGTATCGACCTTGTCCTGGTTGCTGCGCAACAGATCGATCAGGGTGGACAATACATGGTCGGTATAGACCAGCGTGTTGTCGTAGCCGTTGACGATACTTTCGCGACTGCAATTGTTCAGTGCGTTACTTTCACAGACCGGGGTAAAGCGTTCGTACTCTTTCGGGTAGCGCTTGAAGTATTCAGGGCCATGACTGCCCATTTGATGCAACACCAGCACCGTGTCTTTATCAAGCTTATCGATGAACTGCTGTAAACCTTGCAGCAGGATTTCATCACGGCATTCACTGTTGGCGCACAGCACCGGGTCTTTCAGGTCACTGACATCTTCGATAGTCACGCGGTTGCAAGTGCCTTTGCAGCCAGACTGGTTGTCGCGCCAGATGACATCGAGACCGGCGCGCTTGAGCACGTCAAGCAGGCCTTCTTCATTCTTCGCCTTACTGGCGTCGTAGTCCTTGCGGCCCATGTTGGAAAACATGCAGGGCACCGACACCGCGGTTTCCGTGCCGCAGGAATGCACATCCGTGAAAGCAATCAGGCCCGCCTCTTTATTGAGTTTTGGCGTGGTATCGCGGTTGTAACCAAGGATGCCGAAGTTCTCGGCCCGCGCACTTTCACCCACCACCAGGACGGTCAGGGATTTGCGGGTATGGGTTTGCCAAGCGGGGTTTCGCTGGGCATCTTCACCGACTTTGACAAAGGGTTGCTGTGCGGAGACGACCTGTTCACGCAGGTAACCAAACGACGCACCGATGTAGTTGCTCGGCACCACCATCAGGCGCAATTCATGGTGATTGCGAAACAACGACGAAAGCCCTTGGTAGTTAACCAGGGCGACGCCACCGATGACCGCAGCCGAAGCAATGCTCACCAGAACTTTACTTAATAGCTCACGATGCCAGCGACGATAATTGATCGGCGTTTTCCACAACAACCACGATGGCAAAACACCCAGCAAAACAATATAAACAAGCAATTTTAGCGACAGTAAATCGCGTACTTCCGTGGCATTGGTTTCAGCAAAGTTGCGAAACATGCCGGCATCGATCAACACGCCATACTGGCTCATGAAATAAGCCACGCCAGCACTGACCATGAACAGCAGCGTCAAGACCGGCTTCATGACAGGACGGAACGCCAGCAAGGTCAGCACAATGTTGAAGGCGGCAAGAATCATCGCCCCGAAAGCCACGCGCATGACGATGCCTTTACCATCAGCCGTGGTGATTTCAAACAGGTGCTGCCACAGCACCAGGTTGAAGGCTGTCAATAAAAAGGCGCTGGCTATCAGTGTCACCCACTCTGGGCGCACGGCTTTAATCTTCAACATGGTAATCGGCTGTTCCTGAAAAGTGATGCCGCCGGCGAGTGTGAAAAATTCATTTTTCGCGGCAGCTCAAAGTCTAACCATTCGGCCATCAATTTTTTGTGAAAAGGACGCCAACGAATGGTTTCACCTCGAAATTCGACTAAAACGTTCAGCTTATTTGAGAATGGTTCAGCTGCGGGTCAGGCTTCGCAAGGTAAGAAAAATCCCCTGCGCAAGCGAGCAGGGGACCTTCGTTGCTCCCGTATTATTTAATTTCCAAATACCACCCCGGACTTTCTGATTTGCCGCCTCCGGCCTCCGCGCGCCTAATCGACTCCCTGTTGCTCAAGGACCGATCATGGAAAACATTCGCGCCCTCTCCCGCCCCACCCTCTGGTTGATTTTCGGCATCGTTGTCGTCGCCCTGAACCTGCGTCCCTCCATGGCTGCGGTCGGGCCTTTGCTGTCGGCGATTCGCGGCGACATCCCGCTGAGTTTCAGTCTGGCCTCGCTGCTGACCATGCTGCCGGTAGTCGCCATGGGCCTTGCGATGTTCTTCGGGCTTGCGATCAGCCGTGCCCTGGGCGAACACCGCACGATTGTGCTGTCGCTGCTGATTATCGGTGTGGCCACGATGTCGCGCCTGTTCCTCGATTCGGCGGCAGAACTGATCTTGAGTGCGGTGCTGGCCGGCATTGGCGTTGCGCTGATCCAGGCGCTGATGCCGGGGCTGATCAAGTCCCGCTTCAGCGACAACGTCGCCCTTTGCATGGGGCTCTACGTCACGTCGATCATGGGTGGCGCCGCCATCGCCGCCTCTTTCGCGCCCTTGGTGATGGCTCGCACCGGCAGTTGGCGCGCAGGCCTGGCGATCTGGTCGCTGCTGGCAGTACTGGCGCTGCTGTTCTGGTGCGCCCAACGCTCAAGACTGCCCGCGCAGAATGCAAAGTCATCTGGCAACGCTTCCTTCTTCTCCAGTGCGCGCGCCTGGTTACTCGCGGCATTCTTTGGCCTGGGCACGGCATCCTACACCTGCGTGCTCGCCTGGTTGGCCCCGTACTACGTGGAAAAAGGCTGGAGCGAACAACAGGCGGGATTATTGCTGGGCTTGCTGACGGCCATGGAAGTGTTGTCGGGTCTGTTGACCCCCGTTATCGCCAATCGCAGCCGTGACCGGCGCCTGGTGCTGATGGTGTTGCTGGCACTGATCATGGCCGGTTTCTGCGGGCTGGTCCTTGCTGCGCAACACTTGAGCCTGTTATGGCCATGCCTGTTGGGCCTGGGTATCGGCGGGCTGTTTCCGATGAGCCTGATCGTATCGCTGGACCACCTGGACGATCCCCGCCACGCCGGTGGGCTGACCGCATTCGTGCAGGGCATCGGCTACCTGATCGCCGGTCTCTCGCCCTTGATCGCCGGGATGATCCGCGACCGACTCGGCAGTTTCGAGTGGGCCTGGTGGTCACTCACCGGGGTCATGGCACTGATGCTGCTGATGGTCTTGCGCTTCAATCCACGGCACTACGCCCGCCACATCCACTGACCGGGAATCCCACCATGAAACACAGCGGTTTCGCCGTCGCTCACGCCGGCATGTTGCTTTGGGCCTTGTTGATCGCTGCTTCGTTTGCTGCCGCGGCGCAGGTCAGTCAAGCCATCGACCCGGTTCTACTGACCGGCCTGCGCCTGCTGTTCTGTGCCCTGGTGTTTTTACCCCTTCTGCTGATCAAGGGCGATAGCCCCATCACCGCCCGCGGACTGCTCGGCCATGGCGTACTCGGCTTGTTGCTGGCGGTGTATTTCGGTTCGCTGTTCGAGGCGCTGCGCTATACCTCGGCAGTCAACACCGGAACGCTGTTCACCCTGGTGCCACTGCTGACGCTGGCTTTCGAAGCCGTGTTGATTCCCGGCAGCAACCTGAAACAGCGGGTGATTCCGATGCTGATTGCCGCTGCCGGGGCTGTGTTGCTGGTGATGAAGGGGACCGGTCCGGGCGAACTGCCTTCGCTCTACGCGCTGTCGGTGTACGGCGCCGGTTGCCTGGCGATGGCGCTCTACTCGCCCCTCAGCCAGCGACTCAAAGCCAATAGTCTCAAAGGTCGCGGACCGGTGGGCATGACGTTTTGGAACATGCTGTTCGGGGCACTGTTTCTGCTGGGGCTCTGCGGGCTCAGTGGCGGCTGGCAGTCGGCGTCATTGCTGACGATGAGTGATCTTTACTGGCTGATGTACCTGGCGTTGTTCGCCACCCTGGCGACGTTCTGGCTGCTGCACCGGGCGATCGGCGTGATCGCTCCGTCCTCGGTGATTTCCTACATCTACCTGAGCACGCTGTTTATTACGATGTTTCACTGGTTCTGGTGGCGTCAGCCGCCACAGCCGCTGGAGGTGATGGGGGCAATGTTGGTCGGGGTCGGTATGCTGGCGCTGTTAATGTCCAGCCAAAATACGATGCCCGACACGGTTCAGAACTGAAATCTGACAGGCCGTTTTCCTCGCTCCGTCATTCCGCTAGGATCAGTCGCACAAGATTGCGCACGCTCAGCGCAACGAGCTCTTCGAGACGGAATGGATGCTGAACAGTAACGTGTTAAGAAAACTGGATATGCAGGACCTCATGGTGTTCGTCGCCGTGTATGAGCAAAACAGCGTCACCGGGGTTTCCGAGGCGCTGTGCGTCAGCCAGTCCACCGTGAGTTATTGCCTGAAAAAACTGCGCAGCAGCTTCGAAGACGAGCTGTTCATCAACACTCGCACGGGCATGCGACCCACTTACAAAGCCGGCAGCATGTACCCCCACGTACTGACGATCCTCGAAAACATCAACCTGTGCCACGCCGTGGCGCCCGCGTTCGATCCGGCCTTGCAACCGGCGACCTTCAACATTTGTGCACCGGAATACTTCGAGCAGTTGGTCCTGCCGCGCCTGTTGAGAAACTTCGCATTCGCCGGACTTCCAGTAATGGTCAATGTGCAAAAGCTCGAAACCGACATCCCGGCCGACGCACTACGCGATGGCAGTCTCGATCTGGTGATTGGATTCGGTCCGAACTTTCATCGCAGCCATGGCGACTTCAACGTACGGACCTTGCTGGAAGATGATCTGATTTGCGTCTTCGATCAGCGCGCCGCACCACTGGAAAAGCGCCTGAGCCTGCAAACCTTCGTTGAACGCCGGCATGTATTCCCGACACCCTGGACGTCCACCACCAACATGGTCGACGGCTGGCTGGCACAGCAGGCCCGGCAGCGGCTGATTATTGCGCGGGCCAACAGCTACAGCGCGGCACTGAAGATGATTGCCGGCACCGACTTCATCCTCACCCTGCCGCGGCGCATCCAGCGATTACTGGCCGACGAGGCCATCTTCGATCACCGTGAAGCGCCCTATGGCTTACCGGGCTTTACCCTCGATATGCAGTGGAGCCAAAGCGTCGATCAGGACAGTGCCAACACCTGGTTGCGAGAGCAAGTGATCAAGGCCTGCGCCGAACCGCTGTGATCTGACATTCATACGCCGATGGCGGTTTTGGTATACGACTCACGATCGATGTCGAGCAGCTCCACGCACAACTGGACCTCAACCCCCTCCGGCCACTCACACAGATCCTTCACCACCGCCAGCAGACTTTCGGACAGTTGCTGCTTGATCTGTGGCGAACGCCCGCTCAACAGCGCCAGCTTCACATGCACGAACGCCCGTTCTGCCAATGCCGTGCCGACCTTGAACGTCTCGACCTTGACCGCACGACTCTTGATGTCGAATTCGGCACCGAACTGACCTGAAGCCACCAGCGCATTGTTAAGCCGTATCAAGGCTACATCGGCATTCAGATCAGGCAGGTTGGCGGTGTATTCCAAGTGCAGGTGAGGCATGACGTAACTCCTGAAGGTCGGTGGAAAGTTCACACATATAGCACGGCGTTGCCCTGCTCACTGGGACAGCGACAACAGATTTCGTTCCCCCATGAAGGCCTCAAGCCGTGAGCGTAGCCAGCGCTCGGCGGGGTCACTGTCGACATGACTGAGCCACACCATGGACAGCTCGAGGGTCGGTGTCTTGAACGGAAATGGCTCCTTGAACAACTGCCCCGTGGCTGCCATCGCCTCGGCGGTGTAATCCGGCAGGCTGGCAATCAGATCCGTACCGGCCAGCAACGCCGGCAATGAACTGTACTGTGGCACCGAAAGCACTACCTGACGCGAACGGCCGAGCTGCGCCAGCCACTCATCGGCGAACCCGCTGACGTTGGCGATGTGGGAAACCAGCACATGTGGGCGCGAGCAATACTCATCGACGGTCAGCGGCGTATCGGACGCATCGGCACGCAATACGGCGGGGTGGATGTGTCGCAGCAATTTGCGCTTGGCGTTGGCTGGCAAGCCGCGAGTCTGGGTGACACCGACCGTTATATCGCCGGACGCCAGGAGGTCGGAAACCCGCCAATGATCGACATTCTGCACCACGAAGACCACCTTCGGCGCTTCCTGACGCAACGCACGTAGCAGCGGCGGCAACAGACCGAATTCGACATCGTCCGACATGCCGATTCGAAAGGTCATGGTGCTGCTGCTCGGGTCGAAATCATGGGTCAGGCTCAACGCCACGGACAACGAATCCAGCGCTGGCGACAAGTGCCGAAAAATCTCCTCGGCCCGCGCCGTCGGCTCCATGCGATGGCCGACGCGGATGAACAGCGGATCATTGAACATCGTACGCAAGCGGTTGAGCGCCGAACTGATGGTGGGTTGACCGAGAAACAACTTCTTCGCCACTTTGGTGACATTGCGCTCCAGCATCAGCGCTTCAAACACCACCATCAGGTTGATGTCGGCCTTGCGTAGTTCGTTGCGATTCATCCTTTGCACCCACGCGCATTAACTGTCGACAGTGTAGGGAGATGCCGCAATCGGCGTCTATGCGGCGGAACAAATAGCCTCAGGCATTTACGTTTAATGCGAATGCGTTCACGCGCCTCGCCCTACAGGCTTTTCCTGATTTCCTTGCACACCTGGCGGGACGCCCGTGCGCCCCTAAGCTCAGGAGGCCCAGGGCAACCGCTCTTGGCTTAGCGAACTCAAGGAGCTACTCAATGGCTAGAGATAAAGCGAAAGACGACAAACACTTCAACTGCACCCAACCTCACGAAGCCGACTACGTCGCCGGCCTTTACCCTCATGCAAAGGAAGAGGTAAAAACCTTCCTGGCCTCGGCCTGCAAGGACAAATCCCTGCACAATTCCACCCACAAGGACGTCTACGACTTGATCAAGAGAAAACTGGGCCACTCGCAACCGTAATACCGCCCGGTTTAAACGAAGCTGCTCTGAGTGAGCAGCTTCACCGCCTGAAACCTATATCTCCTTGATCGGGGTCTGGTCGCAAGTACCCTTGATCAAGCTGATGGCATGCACGCAGTCAGACTTATTGACGTAAGCCTCCCCACTGGCAATCGTTTCATGATTGCCCGCCCGTAAACGCCACCGCCATTGGCCCTTTCCATGCTGAACGGTGCCACGGGTTTGCCTGTAAATCTCAAAATACATTGCTCGCTCCTTGCGATTGCTGATGACGACAGATCAGTGATCTGTGGGAGCCAGAGTAGATGGGGATTTTTATAGGTGGACTGATTGAGTGTCAGGGAATATTTCGTGAGGAAAAGCCTCGAATCACAGGGCGAACAATGGATTCGGGGGGCAGTAAATTGAACGACAGGGATGAGTCACTATTCCCTTAGATAGGCATATTTTTCTTACACAGGATTACTGCTTGATCCGACACTCGATTTTTCAAACAGAAAAGCCGGACAAACAAAAAAGCCCCGTAGCTTTTCAGCTACGGGGCTTTTTCTATGTATGGCGGAGAGATAGGGACTCTCAGATTTACCATTCAAAACCCAATAAACTCAGCACCTACGGCATATAAACGATCTTTTGGGTAGAATTTATGGGTAGAATCAGCATTTCCTCCAATGATCGGAACACTCCCATGGCAGACAATCTGGTGCAACGCGGCGGGACTTGGCATGTGCGTTTCGATATCCCAAAAGACGTACAAACAGCGTTTGGAAATCGGAAGATCCTCAGCCAGAGCCTTGGCACAGGTAGCCGGACCGAAGCCATGCGTCTTCGTTTGTCTGTCCTATCTTTGTGGAAAACTCAGGTGGAGGAAATCCGCAGCCAGAAACTCGCCAATGGTGATAAATGGCGCGAATCATTAGCCCAGGCTGCTGGCGACTCTAGACGCACTCTAACAAGGAAGGTGAATGATGCCTTGGACGGTATCCAGCCTCTGCAACAAAGAGGACCTGAGTACATGTCAAGCTTGCTTAAAGCCTTGGAACCGTCATTTGCAGTAAGCATGGCAGAGTATATAGACGCAGGAATCGAACCGGAGGCGGCAGCAGGCATCATTGAGCTTTTGAAAAAGGAACTCACCACTAGCGGTATGGAAAGTATCGGGTATCACAAACAGGTACATGACGCTTTGAGAGATGTACGGCTAAGGTACGCTATTGAAGATCACCACCTGTCCGCATCAGAAGCGAGCGAGGCGCAGGTGATCCTAACCGACCCGGCAGCGTTCAAGCCCAAGAGCCCCATCAGCAAACACATGCTAGACGCATGGAAAGCCCACCTTGAGCATCAGCTGGACTCTGAAAAATCCAGAGACGCCCATATAAGCCGTATCCAACGCCTATCGGAATATATGACGTCAGAAGGTAAGCAACTCTCCTTCGACACTGTGCATGACTTCCTAGAATCAGTATCAAGCGCTCGGAAAACACGTCAGCAGTACCTCTGGAGTGGACGTGAATTTTGGCAGTGGGCCTGTAAGTATCACTCAGCCTTCCGTGACCAGTTCGCTAAGGTCAATTCGCCTTTTGAGGGGCACAGCCTTCCCAAAGTGGGCAAAGCTTCAGGTGAGAGCTACGTTCCATTCACCGCTACTGAGGTTGAACATCTACACGCCAAAGCAATGGAGCGCGGAGATATCCCTTTAGCCAATCTGATCGTGTTCGGAGCATTTACTGGGTGCAGGCTTGAGGAGATGGGCAGACTCAAACCGGAAGACACAATACTCAAGGGCGGCAAGCCAGTCGGATTCAAGATCAACGAAGCGAAAACATCGGCTGGCGTAAGGCAAGTGCCTATACACCCCGGCCTCCTTCCCTTGTACAACCATCTATGTAGCCAGGCTGAGGCCAACGACGGTTTTCTATTTCCGGGGGGTAACAACAAATACGGAAACAGACTTGATGCGTTGTCCAAAAGGTTTGGACGGTTGAAGAAGGACTACTACAGCCATTTGCATACGTTTCATAGCATCCGAAAAACGGTAGTCACAGAGTTGCATCAACGAGGAGTAACAATGGAGATTTTACCGTTTATCGTTGGGCATGAATCTAAAGCATTCACGCTAGACGTGTACAGTTCCGGCCCTAGCTTCAAACAAAAGCAAGCTGCCATAGGAAAACTAAAATTCTCTTTCGCCGGGATTCTCTGCGTCCAGTAAGCGATGCGGTGACTCAGAAACGCCCAAATATTCGAATATTAAGGGACTTTATTAGGGCTGGAGACGCTTCAGGCCAAAATCCGTCTCAGCGCTTTGCTTTAAAATTAACGTCGTTTTATAGGTTAGTTCTTTCACTAAAACTTTATTTCATCCTTTGTATTCCCAATACCCGTTTATTACTGTAAAATTGATACCCTCTTGTAAAAAACAAGATCGGATTGTCCTTAATCGGTTAAATGGTCGGCTAGTGTGGTGGATTTGTGTCTTCCCGCATGAACTGGCAGCAACAATCTTAAATAGCGACCTACTGTGAGTGATGGGACAGGTCGATGGGTGAGCTTAAAGTCAGCACCCCCCAGCAGCTCTGTTAAAGCTGTGTGAATGCTATCTGACTAGATTGGGCGTTATCAGTGTCCCAGTTCCGAAGGCGGCTACCCCTACCCGTGGTAGACCGTACTGAATCTGATGTTTGGATTCGATCTACCTCGCTCCCAATTTTGATGGCATCTATTGCTTTTACGGGTATGGAGCAGGAAGTACTTCAGGTTAAAGGCTCGTACCCAGTCTTAGGCAGAGCGCTTGCTTTGTATGGCTACGGGTAAGGGTAGCTTTTTACCGAAGTTCTCCTGCAACCCATTTTGATTTAGTAAGCGCTATAGATAATTAATACAATTCAACCTGTATAACATCTAGCAAACATTAATAATCCATACAAACTGATAATAAGTAGTAAATTGTTACATGTATATAACTAAATAGTCTTAATTATTTTTGTGAACTATTGCAATTTCAAAATTAATTCTGTAACATGTTCCTTATAAAGAAAGAACTAACAGCAAAGCTTATCTCCAGCTCTACCCTCTCTCGCATACTCTCTCTGTTCCAAAATGAATTGCTATAACCGGAATCTTCCACTATATGTGTCTGTATTGGCAATTCGAGAAGCCCGAGTCTTACCTCCTCGGCAACTAAAGACTGAATAGCTTTTACTATTCGGTCTTTTTTATTAAGACCAACCCACAATTTAAGGTTTTCATTTCGCCTTGTTGTGGGTTTTTTTGTGCATTCAATTCTTTAATCTTGAATATTCCAAATCAATACGGAGGGCATCTTAACGCCTATGAAACTTTTAAAACTATGTAAGTGGTGCAACACCGAGATGGTCACCACACGAAGCTCCAAAGTCCTTTGCTCTCAAAAATGCCATAACTCTTTTCATTACTGGAGACATAAGAATTACCCAGGTGAAGGGCCAGCCGTAGCGTTCAAATTTATAGATGACTGCCTTGCCAAAAGCGAACACCCAAATTCCAATCATCCTATCAACGTAGAGAAGGAACTAAAAACAATGCCTGACGATTAACAACCAAAGCTGTAGCTACACAAACAATAACCAAGCGCCATAAACAAAATAAGGCAAACAAAAAGGAACACCAATGAACCAATGTATTGTCTGTAATAAAGAGTTTACTCCCACTAACGCAAACCACCGGGCTTGTGGAAACCCATGCGTCGTAAAAGTTTACTCCTCACGCAAGAAGGTGCGACTACAAATCAATGCAGCGCTGAAGCTTCTGAAGACTCCAGATGACATCAAGGACTTCGACAAGTCACTACAAGACGTGCTGGAAGGAGTGTTGCAATGAGGACCAACCTTAACCAACGCTCTAGCTCTGAGTTACTTGAAATTATGCAGCACTATGGCTACACATCAACCAATCACACACTAAACATAATTATTTCGACATTATACGAGTCACTATTTAATCCATCCCATAAAAACCCATCAGATGAGGTAAACACCAATGACAAACGCAGCACCAGCAATCAATAACAACTCTGCAATTGAAACATTAAAGTCTCGCTTTGTCCGAATCCCTTCTCAAACTGCCTATCCTCGATTCCGTGATTTAGTAACAGGTATTGATCAAGGAGATGCGGGGATTCTCTCCCATTACTATTCGCAGCAAGGTGGAGCAGAACATCAGGCTCCGTATTTACTTGCTTGTTTGCCGTGGGCATACGGCGAAGGCTTCCAACCTAATGGCGGTACAGTATTGGATGGCGGTTTGATTAATCTCTGGAAAGCACCTCTCATCCAGCCCACAGGTAAGGTGGTTACACGCGAACAGGTTGCCCCATTTCTCGAATTCCTATTGCGTTGGTTCCCGGATGAAAACGAGAGACGTTATTTTGGATGGTGGTTGTCTCACGTGGTGCGTAAGCCTGAGCAGCGCATCATTGCCACCCCAGTCCTACGGAGCCAGCATGGCGTTGGTAAGGGGTTTCTAGTAGAAACACTACTGTCAGGTCTTCTGGGCCGATCCTCGGTCTGTGTATGCGCCTTGAAGGACGTGGTAGGCGATTTTAATGATGTCATCGAAGGCAAAACACTCGCCTTGGTGGATGAGGTGTATAAGTCGAAGAAGAGCACAACCGACGCACTCAAAAGTTTTCAGGGTAACGCTACTATTCCGCTGCACCGGAAACACAAGCCTACAATTACAATTGATAACTACCTTAATTTTATCATCACCAGCAACGACCATCTGCCGCTTGTATTGGAAAAAGGTGACCGCCGTTTCTGGATACCTGGCTTTATTCGCCATCGCGAAGATGTAACAGAAACAGCAATGTTCCTAAACGAACTTCTCAAGCCTTGGCTTTTGAATGGTGGGTTTCAGCTGGTGCGGGACTACCTTGAACAGGTGGACTTATCCATGCACCGTCCGACTGATGCACCTCCTATGACGGTCAGTAAACAGGAACTTATGGGTTTCAGTAGCGCTGACAAGCTAGAGGATCTTCTTTCTGCTGTAGCCGAAAGCAATAAAGTTCTGACAGTAAAATGGGTAAAGGATCACTACGCTGATGAGTTCGACCACGGCCTATCAGATATGGCAGTCGCAAACGCACTTTTAAATATGGATTGTAAGCAACGGAAAACCAAGCTTCAGCGATTCTATATTACCCCGTTTGGGTTTGAGTCAGGTCTTACACTAGCCTCAACAACCAAAGAGTTGGAAGGTGCAATGCCGGCAGGATTATTCTGATTTGGGGCATATGGTAGACAGGAAGACATCTTGGTAGACACCCTTAAAACAAAGCTGTCTACCACGAGCATCCCTTTATCCGTGGTTCTCAGAGGCAGGTAGACAGGGTGACACCTTTGCAGCATCTTTTTTAAATAGAGTTATAGTAAGTCAAAGAACGAAACGTAGTGTAGTGAATTGACGTAGGCTAAGCGATAGCGCAAGCCGCAAGATGTTTCTCCCCCCCTTCAAAATACAATTTAAATAAACAGTATTCGCTCTAACAAGAGCAAATCAACGGACGCTATTGTCCAAATTAAACTAAAGAGGTAATAAAAATATGACAACCACTAAAACCACAGTAACCATTCCTGCCTACTTCTCTCAAGAAGAGTTGAACTCTAGACAAGAGAAGGCAAAATACAATTACATCAGTGGGCATGTACGCCGTTCGGAATTTGGCTCGACATTTGTATTAGATAGCTGCTTTGTTTTCCATGACACTACACTGGAGTCCTTCGTAGATGGATTGGTGAAGCTAGCAATCAACGGCCAGACACGCCATACATACAGCAACATTGTCACTGGCGTTGGCTATTACTCTGCTCACGTTTACAAGACACCCTCAGAGCAAGATGACGATCTTCAAGTAATCATGAAGGACGTAGAAGAAAGCTACCGGAGCGAGCTTGCCGAAGAGAAGCAGAAACAAATTGAGACGCTGACTGAACAACTCCTTGCCGCAGAACTTAACAAGGAGCAAAAGAAAGAAGAAGACCGTCTCAGTAAGCTACGGATTAAAGCCCAACAAGAGGCACAAGAATTCTTTAAATCTGTAGCGGAGTCAAAATAATGGAAGACATGAATAGCACAGAGCAGCTAAACCTAACCCGAGACCTAATCCTTAAAAAGTTTCACCCGGATCAGTACGAATCTGAACAACTGGCGAAACAAAATAAACTTTCAGACCTACTAGCCTTTGTTGAAGGGGTTGTTTCACAGCACAACCTCCAGAAAGAGGAAGATAAGGCTCAAAAGGAAAACAACATTCTTTTCAGATCAGAGGATTCTCCTTCAAACAAGAGAGCAGAATTAGAGAACCTAATCAAAAAGCTTTCCGGTAGTAAAAAATAGTCAGCAAGCAGGACTCAGTTTTTGCTGATTTAAATAGATAGCTTATGCACAAAACTGTTACAGGCCTGATTGTACGGGCCTGTTAGCAGTGCTCGACCAAGCACAGCAGTCCTCCGATCTTGTATATACAACTAAAATACAACAAACCAACCTCAAACATCTTTAACAAGGATTTTTATGCTAACCGATACAAAAAAGTGTCACCTGAATACAACCCTTTTGACTTTTAATGCAATCGCTCTTGTGGTCATTGGTTTTCTATTCCATCAGGCTCGTCCGGTGCCAGTAGATTCGTCTGTGATTCAAGACAGGATTACGAGTTTAAATATTTATTCTGAGATCAGGCACAACAACCTTTCTGCCAGTCATGACCAACTCAAGAATGACTTAGAAAGTCGAATGGCAATACTCGAAAGCCGGGTAAAGCTTTTGCAAGGTCGCAACCAGTGACCTACTTTTATTGGTTTATCTTGAAGGCTTCAGCAGACAAACCAGACAGCAACACCAAACCTTCTATCGATTCGTTCTCGCCCATTAGAGAGCGCTGGCAGTATCTAGAGAGGTCCGGGGACTGGTCAGTGCAGATCCAATCTGAAGTCACTCCCAGCGAAGCTGTAGGTTTATATTACGGCCTCACGGCTATGTCACGCAGCTGGATCAACGGTGCCGTATTGGTTAATGGGGAGGCTGTCGGGGGGCCATGGGACTCAGAGGCATTTCCTAGATTCGTAGACGGATATGCACTCACTTACGCAAGTGCTGAGATTATTCCATTGGCATAACTATTCGCGCATTCACGCCTACTTCTTGAAGGTAGTGTAACAATCCACCACCGTCGATTAATTCAATAGGCTTATCTTTTGCAAAATTGAATGCATCGGGACCGTAACCGCTTGTTGTGACCAGGATACCCTTGTTCGCTCCCTCGTTCATCATCGTCCCATATAAGTCTCGCACAGCCGACACCCCCACTGTATGTCGATATCGCTTGGCTTGGATAACTACCTTTCCCCCAATAATAGGCCGTGTATCAAATGCTACGCAGTCCACGCCGCCGTCTCGTGATGACTGCGTTAATTTGGCATCAAGCCCTAATTCTTGAAAAAGCTTAACAATCAACCGTTCGAACTCATACGGGTTCAAGTCCATGAGGTTCTGGGCAGAGCTTAGGAAGGACATATCACCTTCACCTACAAAGCGTCGGTCAGTCATATTGAATTCGATGATGGGCTTTACAGCTTGTAGCTCCGATGCGCTTCGAGACACATGGGAACCTAGGTTACGAACGCATAACCGTGGGTCTACGTGTTCCAGATCGATTGCTTCCAGTTTCTCTTTGGTGGTTCTGGTCGAGATTAGGCAGGGCCTGACCTTCATGCCTGTTGATCTATCAATGGTGTCTAAGTAGCCGTTGAAGCAACATACCTCCACAACCCCAGCGACATCCGAAGCGAACACCTCGTTCAAGACTTTCAGCGCGATAGCAGAGATGAGCCTCGTGTAGTCGTCGTCAATATCTTTAGCTTTGCGGCGCTTGCCCACGATCTTGTCACTTGACTTTACATATCGGAAATCAAACTCATCGGGTATGACATCCAATTTAGGAAGTTCGAAATCTACTATCAGTTGCTTGGACGAACCTGCATAAGTGGTCTTGACCTTCCGAGTAAGCGATTTGGGATAGGGTGATGTTTCCAATATCTTCTTGACGTACGCCCCAACTACGAACTCATCACCGTCCCGGTAATTCTGTTTGAGCCTACTTTTCTTCAGCGTAATAGCCTCGTTATGTGCCACCGCCTCCTTGTGTGACCGCTCGAAGTCTTCTCTAAACTTCTCCAGCTCTGACAGCCTGGCTTTTTCCGAGTCCTCCCACGCACTTAGGGCATGCTGGTATAGATACGATTGCTCTTCGTCCGCATTGATCAACCGCGAAGCATGCCCCGGATAGAACCTGCTCAATATCTCTATCCATCTGCTTTGCCGGAAGTCTTCTATCTTAGGAGGTGCAGCGCATTGCACCAAATGAGACGGCACAGAGGAATCGGGAAGGGGAACCGGTTCGTAAAGCGAGTTAAAGTCGAGAAAATGTTGCGCCTGAAGACTCTCATGCAAAATGTTTTCGTAGGTTTTAAATATCTCTTCAGTCCTTTGATTCTTCAACGAAGCTTCCGCTTCACGTTTTTGGACGTGTCGTTCTTTAATTTCTCGAAGGGTTGGGCGTGGTTTCTCCTCGGACGGGCTGTCATCCCAGCCAGTCCACGCCTCCACATCTACCCGCTGACTGAATGGGTTTAACTTTTTGAGTAACCAAGGTTGCTTGGAACGATGCGCTCTCCAGAAATCCCACACGTAGTAGATTGCGAGCGTGATCAGGAGCACATAGAAAAATTCCATCTTATGGGGCTTCCATGATTGGTGAAGTACTTAGAGCGCAACGTACGGCAGATTGCCACTGCGACAGAGCCCAATCAAGCACCGCCTATTTCGGCAACGTTTACCGCTTCAACCGCTATCAAAGGAGTCTAGTTCTCCGGTAGTCCGTAGACCGTCCGTCGCACCCCGCATTTTACTATCAATAATCTATTCCATAGAGACTAAAGATAAATTATCATTGATCTATCAAATCAAGACTCTAAAGGATAGCTAGCCATGAACGCCCACCTCTACCTGCGAGCCAGTACCAAGGATCAGGACGCTAATCGTGCAAAAGCTTCGCTTGAAGCGTTCGCGTCAGAAAAGGGCTTGGTCATTGCTGGCATTTATAGTGAGAACATCAGCGGGACCAAGCTCAACCGACCTGAGTTGCTGCGCCTGCTGGATACTGCCGAGAAAGGTGAAGTGCTACTAGTAGAGTCTGTAGACCGCCTGAGTCGCCTGTCGCAGGCTGACTGGGATACGCTCAAGGCCACGATCAAGGACAAGGGCCTACGCCTGGTTATTGCCGATCTGCCCACCAGTCACATGATGGTCGAAGACAAGGGCATCACTGGTCAGATCATGGAAGTGATCAACAACATGCTCTTGGACCTCATGGCTACCATGGCGCGACTAGATCAAGAGAAACGTGTGGAGCGCATCAAGCAAGGATTGGAGAACAAGAAGGCCGCCGATCCAGAGTGGAAGCCAGCAGGCAAAGCTAAGAACTCTGCAATGTGGGAGAAGGTTGCAGGTCTGATGGCCAAGCACCCATCGATGTCTGCTGATCAGGTCGCCAAGCTTGCTGACTGTGGTGTGGCTACGGTGTACAGGATCAAGCGCGAGATGAAGACCGCTGAAGCGTAAGGTGCAATGCCCTCAAGAACCGTCTTTTCTAGGCGGTTTCAGGTCCACTGAGGCGTTTTAGCGTCTCGCCCATCAAAAGGTTAAGGGTAGGCTTCGCCGCCCCTCAGGGCCTCAGATATTTTGCATTCCTATTTATCATATTTATTTTCATTTAAGGCCTGGTCTTAGCGGTTGTACCCATGCGCTTAAACATTTGCAACCTGACAGATTCTCCTATGCGCCTGATATCTAAAGCTCCGCAGGGTGATGAATGCCCTGTCTCTAACCTTCCCTGCGCTAGCCGTTTTAGTCGGCCATCAAGATCGCAGTGGCTTGTTTTAAAATCAACTTCTCTCGTTCAAGGCATTCAATCCGGGCTTCAAGTTCTTGAATCCTCTGCTGATCAGGCGTCAGTACCTTGGCTTGTGGAGGGATGTCATGCGGCTCCGGTAGAACAATACTGTCCACGCCCAACGGCAGCTTTGTTTCATCGCGCTCAGCGTCAAGGAACCCTTCGATCGCTACACGCGCCAGTGTGCTCTTCGGCACGTTCAGCTTTGCGGCGATAGCATCCCACTTTTGAAAACTTTCTTCGGTAAGCCGCACTTTGACTACACCCAGTTGGTCCGCTGGTATTCTAGGAGCCGTCTCTGCCGCTACCTTTAATGTTTGTGCAATCGGCGCATCAGCACTGCTGCCACACAAAACCTTGAGGGAATCCATGATGATCATTCGCCCAAGCACGCTGTGTTGTTCTTTCTTTCGCTCGGCGCTATCAAACAACGCTTGAAACGTTTCCTCGCCCAAACGCACTTTAATTTGATGCTTTGTTTGGTATGTTTCCTGTTTGAATGCCATCTCTGTCTCTTCCTTAAGTGGGCGTGCGTATCCCATCAATGGTACAGGGATCTTGTATGCCAGCTCTACCCTGCCGTTACGAGCACAGACTATGAACTCTCTGCGGGGCTGGCACTGATCGAAAACCAATTTTGTCTTTGGCCACCCGACTCGCTTTCAGGTTCATCCTCGACACACGAAAGCGACTCACACAGTCGAACTGGCAAGAGTGTTATCTAATCGAATTTTTGAGGGAAATATTGGGTAGAAACGCTGGGTAGAATCGGAAAACAAAAAACCCCGTAACTCATTGAATTACGGGGTTTTTATTTGTATGGCGGAGAGATAGGGATTCGAACCCTAGGTACCGGTGAAGGTACAACGGATTTCGAATCCGTCCCATTCGGCCACTCTGGCATCTCTCCAACGGCGCGCATCATAACAACACTTTCGCCGGAAGCGAACCCCCTTTCGCGAAATATTTCTGTGCTATCAGATGCTTGCGTCGGTTAAAGCGGTACGCCCAGACGATTGGCCACTTCTTCGTAGGCTTCGATGACGTCACCGAGGCCCTGACGGAAGCGGTCCTTGTCCATCTTCTTCTTGGTGTCCTTGTCCCAGAGGCGGCAGCCGTCCGGGCTGAACTCGTCGCCCAGCACGATGGAGCCGTCGCTGAACACGCCGAACTCCAGCTTGAAATCCACCAGCAACAAGCCCGCGTCGTCGAACAGTTTGCTCAGGATTTCATTGACCTTGAGCGACAGCTCTTTCATGCGGACCAGCTGCTCGGCAGTGCCCCAGCCGAATGCCACGACGTGGGATTCGTTGATGAACGGATCGCCTTTGGCGTCGTCCTTCAGGAACAGTTCGAAGGTGTAAGGGTTGAGTTTCATGCCCTCTTCGACACCGAGGCGCTTGACCAGGCTGCCGGCGGCGTAGTTACGCACGACGCACTCGACCGGGATCATGTCCAGCTTCTTCACCAGGCACTCGTTGTCGCCCAGCAGTTTGTCGAATTGGGTCGGCACGCCGGCCGCTTCGAGTTTCTGCATGATGAAGGCGTTGAACTTGTTGTTCACCATGCCTTTGCGGTCGAGCTGTTCGATGCGCTTGCCGTCGAACGCCGAGGTGTCGTTGCGAAACAGCAGGATCAAGCGGTCAGCGTCATCGGTCTTGTAAACCGATTTGGCTTTGCCGCGGTAGAGTTCTTCACGTTTTTCCATGATGGGCTCCGCTTGCTAAGTAGATGGGCTAGGCGATATATCGCCAGTCGAGCCCTGAATCTTGATCGGCCAGTTGCAGCCAGTCCGGGTCGCACCCGAGGGTGTCGACAAAACATTGCCGGGCCAGCTGCGGCAGGTTGTTCTTGCTGCTCAGATGGGCCAGGACCAGGTGTTGCAGGCCTTGCCAGCCCAACTCGGCCACCAGGAATGCCGCCTGATGGTTGTTCAAATGTCCCAGTTCGCCGCCCACCCGTTGCTTGAGAAAGTACGGGTAGTGACCGCGAGCCAGCATGTCACGGCAATGGTTGGCCTCGATCATCAAAGCATCGAGATCCCGATAACCGTCCAATACCTTGTTGCAATACGATCCCAGGTCGGTCAACAGGCCGAAACGCCGTTCACCATCACTGAATACATATTGCGTCGGCTCCTGCGCATCGTGGGCCACGGCAATGACGCTGATGCTCAAGTCGCCGACCTGCAGTTGCTCACCGCCCGCCAGAAAGCCTGCGGGTTCGATGGGTTTGCGCATCCCGCGCAAGGTGCCGCGACTGAGATAGACAGGCAGATTGTAACGCCGAGACAGCAAACCCACGCCATGCACGTGGTCGGCATGTTCGTGGGTCACGAGTATCGCACTCAACTGCGCAGGGTTCACACCCAGGCGCAGCAGGCGTTTTTCGGTTTCCCGCAGGGAGAAACCACAATCCACCAGTACATAGGTATCAGCGCTGGCTATCAGCGTGCCGTTCCCTTGGCTACCGCTGCCGAGAACGGCAAAACGCATGTGATCAGCCCAGATTGTCCTGAATCACGGTCAACACTTTACGCGCCACATCAGCCGGCGCCACGGTGTTGATGTTTTTCTCGACGGTGACCTGAACGCTGTCGCCCACCTTGCTCAGGCGAACCTGATAACGCTCGGCGCGAGCTTCAAGCTCTTCCTTGTTAGGCTTGCTGCCGAACAGACCACTGAAGAAACCTGGCTTGTCGTCCTTCTTCTCGGCTTTTTCAGCCAGGTTGATGTAGTACAGGCCCAGGCTGCGGTTGATGTCTTCAACACGCCATTCGCCCTGCTCCAGTGCACGGCCGACGCTCGACCAGGCACGATCCAGGTCAGTGCCGACGTTCAGGACAGGGTTACCGCTGCCGTCCACGCTCAGGCTGACACGACTCGGGGTGTCGAAATCACGGGAGGCCAGCATGGAGACCGAACCGCCCTTCTCCGAACTGCGGCTCATGCTGGCGAGCATGTCATCGACCAGTGCCGCGTCCAGGCCAGTGTTGACCGAACGGTTGGTAAAGGCCACATCGGCGGTGCTGCCGGCAGGACGCTCGGCACTGACCACGTAGACTTCACTGGTGTTGCGCTGCACACCCGGCTCGATACGTACCCGAACGCGGGTTTCGCTGTCAGTGCTGACGCCCGCCGCGCTCAGGCGCTTGGCCATGGCAGCCGACAACTCGTCGGAATGCTGCCAGGTCGTGGTGAACTCGCCGGTTTGCGGACGCTGTTCATCAAGACGGAAGCCGTTGTCCTGGAAGAACTGGACAGCCACTGGCCAGACTTCAGCCGGGGAATTCTGCGCAAGGATCGAACGCGAATCGCCGCTCTTCTGCAGGGAATAGGCACTGGCGTCGGCTGCGGCCGACAATGGCTGCGGCCGAGGAACGATGTATTCACCCTTGGCAGTGTCATCAGCCACGTTGCGTGGAATCGGCAACAGCGGGTCCAGACGCTTGGCGGTTTTGACGTCCGGTGGCATTTGCATCGGTGCAGTCTGTTTCGCTTCCAGGTAATCGCTACCACGGTCACGGAAATAACCTTCCGGGCCCCAGATCCATCCGCAGCCACTGGTGCTGGAGATAATCAAGGCAAGTGCGGAAAGTCCGGCCATTCGCTTCATGCGTTGTACTTCCTCAATTAAACCAGGACGCCGGACAGGCGCATGGCCTGGCGCAGCGGTTCGTGACATTCAGCGCTGAGCCAGGTGAGCGGCAGACGGATACCGTCCGGCATCAAGCCCATTTCATGCAGCGCCCATTTCACGGGAATAGGGTTGGATTCGATAAACAGGGTTTTATTGAGTGGCATCAGCTTTTCATGAATGGCACGCGCCTTCTCGGCGTCGCCGTTCAAGGCGGCGATGCACAGGTCGGCCATATCGCGAGGGGCGACGTTGGCGGTGACCGAAATATTGCCCTTGCCGCCCAGCAGGATCAGCTCGACCGCGGTGGCATCGTCACCGGAAATCACCAGGAAATTGCTGCTGACACCGTCGATGATCGCTTTGGCGCGCTTCAGGTCGCCGGTGGCTTCCTTGATACCGATGATGTTCTTGACGGTCGACAGGCGGATCACGGTCTCGGCCTGCATGTCGCATGCGGTGCGACCTGGCACGTTATAGAGGATCTGCGGGATATCGACAGCCTCGGCGATGGCCTTGAAGTGCTGGTACAGGCCTTCCTGGGTCGGCTTGTTGTAGTACGGCGTGACCAGCAGGCAGGCGTCGGCGCCGGCGTTCTTCGCGTTGGTGGTCAGCTCGATGGCTTCGCGGGTCGAATTGGCGCCGGTACCGGCGATCACCGGAATGCGGCCATTGACCTGCTTCACGACGCGACGGATGACTTCGATGTGTTCGTTCACATCAAGGGTGGCCGATTCACCTGTGGTGCCGACCGCCACGATGGCGTGGGTGCCGTTTTGCAGGTGAAAGTCCACCAGTTTGCTCAAGCTGTCCCAATCGAGACGACCTTGTGCATCCATGGGTGTGACCAGTGCCACCATACTGCCCGCAATCATGCAACCGCTCCTGCCGGAAAAAGAGAGCCGTAATGGTACTGGCGCCAAGATGCTTGTACAAGCGAAGTACTGCGCTGCCGCCATTCCCCTTGGCGCTGCTTTTCGCTACCCTTCAGACTTTGATCGGTACTGACAAGCTCGTACGTCGGGTTTCAGCCTCCATTTTCGGCATCACAAGCCCCATTCCAGCGCGTCCACCTCTCGCTCCTGCCATACTGGAGCACGTTGCGACCTGCGCCTGGGGCTTTCTGAGTTCGCATCCGCAGGCTCGTACCCCGGTAAAACAAGCCGATAGAAGTACCGACCGCTCATCGCTTTAGGAATGCTGCATGTCCACCCCCACAGTTCGCGAACAATTCCTTGTCATCAGTGCCCTCGGCGCCAACCCCATGGAGCTGACTAACGTCCTGTGCCGCGCCAGCCATGAAAATCGTTGCGCCGTGGTCACCTCTCGCCTAACCCGTCATGGCGAGTGCAGTGCGCTGGTCCTTGAAGTCTCGGGCAGCTGGGACGCCCTGGCACGCCTGGAAGGCAGCCTACCGGTGCTGGCAAAACGGCACGCTTTCACCGTCAATGTGGTGCGCAGTGCCGCCCTGGAGAACCGTCCCCAGGCGCTGCCGTACGTTGCGTATGTCAGCTCGGCCTACCGCTCGGACATCATCAACGAGCTGTGCCAGTTCTTCATGGATCACAATGTCGAGCTGGAAAACCTGACCTGCGATACCTATCAGGCGCCGCAAACCGGCGGCACCATGCTTAATGCCACGTTTACCGTGACCTTGCCGGCCGGTGTGCAAATCAGTTGGTTGCGCGATCAATTCCTGGATTTCGCCGATGCGCTGAACCTGGATGCCCTGATCGAACCGTGGCGCCCACAAAACCCAATGTAAGGAAGCTTTTCATGGCCGTTGCCATCGACCAACCGGTTGCCGACTTCGAAGCACCCGCCACCAGCGGGCAAACCGTCAGCCTGGCGGCGCTCAAAGGCAAGCAGGTGGTGATCTACTTCTATCCGAAGGACAGCACTCCGGGTTGCACGACCCAGGGCCAGGGCTTTCGCGATCAGCTTGAAGCCTTTAAAGCAGCCAACACCGAAGTGTTCGGCGTGTCCCGCGACAGCCTGAAGTCCCACGAGAACTTCAAGACCAAGCAAGCGTTCACGTTCGAACTGATCAGCGACAAGGAAGAAGCGCTTTGCCAGCTGTTCGACGTGATCAAGTTGAAGAAGCTTTATGGCAAGGAATACATGGGCGTGGATCGCAGCACGTTCCTGATCGACAAGAATGGCGTATTGCGCCAGGAATGGCGTGGGGTGAAGGTGCCTGGGCATGTTGATGCTGTTCTGGCGGCTGCTCAGGCGCTGAACAAGGCCTGATTTTCTTGGCGTCAGTTCTGACGTCTTCGCGGGCAAGCCCCCTCCTGCATGGGCTTTTGTAGGAGCTGGCTTGCCAGCGAAGAGGCCCTCAATCCGTACTCAAAGCAAAGGCGCCACCACCGGCTCCTTGCGCGGCCAGGCGTCCAGCACGGCCTTGAACAGGGTCGCCAGGGGTATCGCAAAGAACACCCCCCAGAATCCCCACAATCCGCCAAACAACAACACCGCACAGATGATCGCCACCGGATGCAGGTTGACCGCTTCCGAAAACAGCAATGGCACCAGCACGTTGCCGTCCAGTGTCTGGATGATCCCGTAAACCGCCATCAGATAGATGAACTGATCGCTCCAACCCCACTGGAACAGCGCAATCAAAAACACCGGCACGGTCACCACCACGGCCCCGACATAGGGCACCACCACCGACACGCCCACCAGCAATGCCAGCAGCGCCGCGTAATTGAGCTCCAACACGACAAAGGCGATGTAGGTCACGCCACCGCAAATGAAAATCTCGATGACCTTGCCACGAATGTAGTTGGCGATCTGCCGGTTCATTTCATGGGCGACACGGGTGATCAGCGCTCGCTCCCGGGGTAGATAACCGCGCACCCACTGCCCGATCATCGCCCGGTCCTTGAGGAAGAAAAACACCAGAATCGGCACCAGCACCAGATAGATCATCATGTTGACCAACAGCGGCAGGCTCGACAGCGAGAACGTTAACGCCCACTGCCCGAACTTGCCAATCTCGCCCCGCGCCACTTCGATGGCCTGCAGGACCTGTTCGTCGGACACCAGATGCGGGTAGCGTTCCGGTAGCAGCAGTAGCAGCGATTGCCACTTGGCAAGCATGCCCGGCAATTCGTTGAACAAGGTGATCAACTGATGCCAGAGCAGCGGCACCACGACCACAATGAACACCAGCAACACCCCCATGAACAGTGCGAAGACCAATCCCACCGCGGCCCCGCCCGGCATACGCAGGCGTTCGAGGGTCAACACCAGTCCCTGCATCAGGTACGCCAGCACCATCCCGGCCAGCACCGGTGCCAGCATGCCGCCGAGGGTCAGCACGGCGGTGAACGCCAGGAATAGCAGAACTGCCAGAACCACAGCCTCTTCATCGGAGAAGTAGCGCTGAATCCAGTCGCGTAACACTTTGAACATCAATAATCCTTAAGAACAAATGCCGCAGGTTTCAGGCTTTTTTCAACCAATAGCGGTACACGCCCGCTTCATCTTCTTCGCGAAGCAGCGTATGACCGGCCAATCGGGCAAAGGTGCGAAAGTCGCGCTGAGAACCCGCATCGGTGGCAATCACTTTGAGCACTGCTCCACTGGTCATCCGATTGAGTTCCATCTTGGCCTTGAGCAACGGCAACGGGCAATTCAAGCCACTGGCGTCCAGCTCAACGTCATGGGCTACAGCGTCGGTCATTGCATCACTCCGGTTCAGGCAGTTGGGTTGCCTAGAATATCTGGTCGCAAGGCTGGTGTCCGGCTACAGTAAGGTCTTTGTCGACTAAGGCTTTGTGCATGACTTTTCTGCGCCCTACCCTGCTGACGCTCGCTTGCCTGCTCGCTTCACCGGGCTTCGCCGACGACCTGCCGTCACTCGGCGACGCCAGTTCTGCCATTGTCTCGCCGCAGCAGGAATACCAGTTGGGCCGCGCGTGGCTGGCGCTGTTGCGCAGCCAGGTATCGCAGCTCAACGATCCGCAGCTCAAGGACTATGTCGAATCCAGCGTCTACCGACTGGTGGAGACCAGTCAGGTCAATGACCGGCGTTTGGAGTTCATCCTGATCAACAGTCCGCAACTCAACGCCTTCGCGGCGCCGGGCGGGATTGTCGGGGTCAACGGCGGCTTGTTCCTCAATGCCCAGACCGAAGGTGAATACGCCTCGGTACTGGCTCACGAACTGGCTCACTTGTCGCAGCGCCACTTTGCCCGTGGCGTCGAAGCCCAACAGCGCATGCAAGTGCCGATGATGGCCGCATTGCTGGCCGGGATCGTGATTGCCGCGGCCGGTGCCGGCGATGCCGGGATCGCCGCCATTGCCGGCACTCAGGCAGCGGCGCTTCAGGAACAGCGGCGCTTCTCGCGTCAAAACGAACAGGAAGCCGACCGCATCGGCATTCTCAACCTGGAAAAAGCCGGCTACGACCCACGCTCCATGCCGACCATGTTCGAGCGTCTGGGCCGACAGTATCGCTACGATGCCAAGCCACCGGAATTCCTGCTGACTCACCCGGTGACCGAATCGCGTATCGCCGACACCCGCAACCGCGCTGAACAGGCGCCGCAGGGCGGCATTGAAGACTCCCTGCGCTATCAACTGATTCGCGCACGGGTTCAACTCATCTATGAGGAAACCCCGGGATTGGGTGCCAAGCGCTTCCGCGCGCAACTGGATGAAAACCCCAAAAGCGATGTCGCACGCTACGGATTGGCAATCGCCCAGGTCAAGGGCGGCCAACTGAACGAGGCACGGGAAAACCTCAAGCTGCTGCTGGCGAAATCGCCTAACGAGATCATTTACAACCTCGCGCAAATCGATCTGGATATCACCAACAATCGTCTGGCGGAAGCGCAAACCCGGGTGGACCGAATGTTGACTCAGTACCCCGGCAACTATCCGCTGAACCAGGTGCGCGTCGACCTTCTGTTGAAACAGAACCGCGCCGCCGATGCCGAAAAGGCACTGGAAGGCCTGCTCAAGTCGCGCCCGGACGATCCAGACGTGTGGTATCAGGTGGCCGAGACTCGCGGCCTGTCGGGCAACATCATCGGCCTGCATCAGGCTCGCGCCGAATACTTCGCGCTGGTCGGTGACTATCGCCAGGCCATCCAGCAACTGGATTTCGCCAAGCGCAAGGCTGGCAGCAACTTCCCGTTAACGTCGCGAATCGATGCCCGTCAGCGAGAGCTGATGGAACAGGAGCGTATGATCAAGGACATGATGGGCTGAAAACTTCGCAAATCATTGCTTTATCAAGCGCAAAAAAAACCGCCTCTTTCGAGGCGGTTTTTCATTCAGTCAGCAACCAGATCATTCAGCCAGTTTGAAAGTGATGAAGCTGGCGCGACCTTGGCGCAAGACCCGCATCGACACCGAGCGATTCTTCGGCAATGCCTTGGCGATGTCAGTAAATTGCTTGGTGGATTCGATCGCCTGGTTGTTCAGGTGAGTAATCACATCACCCGGCTGCAAGCCGATCATCGCAGCAGGCCCCTCCTGAACTTCCTTGATCACCACGCCGCCTTTGAGGTCGTAGGTCTTCTTCTGCTCGGCGGTCAGCTCGACGACCGAAACACCGAGACGATTGCTATTGCTCTCGATGCCCGATTTCGGTAGCTCATCCAGCTCTTTGTCTTCGTCCGGAATAGCGCCGACCGTCACTTCGACATTCTTGCGCTTGCCCTCACGAATCACTTCCAGATTGGCCTTGGAGCCAGCCTTCAATGCACCCACCAGATGCGGCAGATCGGCGGACATCACGATGGGTTGACCATTCATGCTCAGGATCACGTCGCCGACTTGCAGACCACCCTTGGCTGCCGGGCCGTCATCCTGGATCTGAGCGACCAGGGCACCGGCCGGCTTTTCCAGACCGAACGACTCGGCCAAATCCTTGCTTACTTCCTGGATCACTACGCCCAACCAGCCACGGCTGACTTTGCCGCCGCTTTTCAGCTGATTGGAAACGTCCATGGCCACGTCGATGGGGATCGCGAACGACACGCCCATGAAGCCGCCGGAACGGGTGTAGATCTGTGAGTTGATCCCGACCACTTCGCCATTGAGGTTGAACAGTGGCCCACCGGAGTTACCCGGGTTGATCGGCACGTCGGTCTGAATGAACGGCACATAGTTTTCATTTGGCAGGCTACGGCCGACGGCACTGACGATGCCCTGGGTCACCGTATGGTCAAAGCCGAACGGCGAACCGATCGCCACGACCCATTGGCCGGCCTTCAGATCCTGGGATTTGCCGAGTTTCAGGACCGGCAGGTCCTTGCCTTCGATTTTCAGTAGCGCCACGTCGGAACGCGGGTCGGTGCCGACCAGCTTGGCCTTCATTTCGCTGCGGTCAGCGAGACGCACGAGAATCTCGTCTGCATCAGCGATTACGTGGTTGTTGGTCAGGATGTAGCCGTCGGACGAGATGATGAAACCCGAGCCCAGGGATTGAGCTTCACGCTGACGATCACCGCGAGGTGTGCGCGGTTGTGGCGGCATGCCACGCTCAAAGAACTCGCGCAGCATCGGCGGCAAGCCTTCGAGGTCAGGCATCTGCTGGTTCACTTTGCGGTCCGGCAGTTTCTGCGTGGTACTGATGTTCACCACCGCAGGCGAGGCCTGTTCGACCAACTGGGTGAAGTCCGGCAACTCGACTGCTTGCGCAGCGACCGCCTGACCAAGCACCAGCACGGTGGCAAAAATAGACAGATAAGACTTCAAGCGTGGTATCGACATACGGCTCCCGTTACGACGAGCATGGTTAAGCGATATGGATCAAGGAACACCGGGAAAGATACGCCGGTATTTTTGTTCCGGGAACAACAAACAAGGCCAGAGCCGAGGGGCTCTGACCTATAAAAAATTTTGAGGGTATTTGCAAATTGAAATGCTCACGAAACATTTCGATTTCAGCTCACTGCTTGTTGGCAGCGGCGTCATTACGCATGGATAACGCAATTCGTTCAGCGGTACCTGCCGGAATCTCACCGACCACTGTCACCAACATTTCGCCTTGTGGTGTGGTCAAGCGACGGGAAACCGCAACAGTGGGCCCCAGCTGAGTCCGGGTATCGGTAACTGCTGCGCCATTCAATGGCTCCAGGAACACCGAAAAACGCGCCAGGCCATCGTCAAAAAGCAAGCTGCTGACCTGGGTTTTAGTCTCCGGATCCTTGCGCGCCGTGCTGCTTGTCAGCTCGAAACCGGGTGGTAACCAGTCTGAATGCCAAACCTGTGCTGCTTTGACTGCGGAAGCCTTGTCACTTTCGAGATTGATTGCTTTGCAATCGGCGCCAGGCTGCAATTCGCTGTCGGAGGGAACATTGGCTGTATCAAGCTGCGTGAACTGGAATCGCTCCAGCAGTCGCCCCTTGTCATCGAGCAGCAACGACTTGAGCGGCAGTCCGGTTTCTTTATCCAGATGCAGTTCAAACCCGTAACGGTGCTGATCGCGGGGGGTCAGTGAAACAATCACTGCCGCTCGCCCGGCCACGCGCGACTTGCCTATGACGGCAAGGTCATACCAATTCTTGAGCTTTTGAGGATCGAGTGCACGAGCAGAGGAGTTTGGCGAATCACCCAGCCCTGCTATCAGGGCGCCGCTGACGCATTGAGTACGCCCATCAATGCGCACGACTTCCTGTGCAGAGCCGTCGAGCTGGAGTAACCGCTCGCGGACTTTGCCATCCTGGACGCGGTGCCAGATGTTATGGGTAGAAAAACTACCGTTACGCTCGTAAACGAAGGTACCGTGAAAGCTTTGCTGCTGCTCGGCCTGACCAAGACGGGTCAGCCAGTCCTGAGCTTCATCGGCGTGGGCTGGAACAACAAACCAGCCACTCAGCAGAAGCGAAAGTAGAGGTATGGCGCGCATGATCCTCCTTAACGGTTTTCCAGGCTCGCTGCACGAGCGTAAGGCAGAGCGCTCTCAGTACCTTTCAGTGCAGCCTGTTGAGCATGTTGGCGCAAGTAGCCTGGCAAACGTTGATCCTGCGAGCCTGGCTGACCCTGCAGTACGCCGTTGACCATAGGGCCAGTGGCTTCCGAACTCTCATTGTAGCCTGCCAGTACAGCCGGGCCCTTTATTTGAGGGGCGGCCAGATTCTGTTGGCTGGATTGCTGTGCCAGTTCGACGCCAGCGATCTCGTCCTGGTTGTACAGACGAACACCTGCCAGTACGGCAAGCGTGACCGAAGCAGCTACGGCCAGACGACCCAGGCTGCGCCATGGACCACGGGTGGCTTTTGCCGGCACGGTTTCGTCAGCCAGAGCTGCAGAAACAGCCGCTGCGATATCCAGACGTGGCAGCAGCAGATCCTTGTGCATCGCTGCCCGAGCGATCTGATAACGAGCCCAGGTTTCACGGGTTTCAACATCGTCGCAGGCACTGAGTACCCGACGCAGTTCCAATTCGTCCGCTTCGTTATCCATCACTGCGGACAGCGATTCCTGCAGGGCTTCACGACTCATGGCGTTCCTCTCTTGGCTGTCGCCGCTGTCACTAGTTTTCCTGCAACAACGGCTGCAGGGCTTTATCGATGGCCTCCCGGGCGCGGAAGATCCGGGAGCGCACGGTGCCCACCGGACATTGCATGACACTCGCAATGTCCTCGTAACTCAGACCATCGAATTCACGTAAAGTTAAAGC
The DNA here is from genome assembly GCF_009861505.1 of Pseudomonas izuensis. Taxonomy (GTDB): domain Bacteria; phylum Pseudomonadota; class Gammaproteobacteria; order Pseudomonadales; family Pseudomonadaceae; genus Aquipseudomonas; species Aquipseudomonas izuensis. The sequence goes on from NZ_WTFT01000032.1 coordinate 34,753, forward strand.
CGTACGCAAATCTTCCGGCAGTTGCTGAATGGTTCGATGGACGGTGCCTTCGATCTCATCCCGCAGCAAAGCCCGTTCTGGCGACTCGAGATCCTTGAGGCCATGATCGCCATCGTAGAACTCTGCATCCTCGGAACTGACATCGCTATCCGGCGGCCGACGGCCGCGTGAAACCAGATAGTTTTTCGCCGTGTTGATGGCGATGCGGTAAAGCCACGTATAAAACGCGCTGTCTCCGCGAAAATTTCCAAGCGCCCGGTACGCCTTGATAAAGGCTTCCTGCGCCACATCCTGGGCTTCATGGGTGTCGTGCACGAAACGCACGATCAACCCGAGAATTTTGTGCTGGTATTTCAGCACTAGCAGATCGAAAGCACGCTTGTCGCCGCGCTGAACGCGTTCGACCAGTTGCTGATCCTCTTCCTGGGTTAGCATGAACACTCCTCGATAAGCTCGGAGGAGGCTTGCATAACTAAACGACCGGACTTGCAAACATAGACTCGGGCTTTTCGCAAAAGTTCTCCCCCTCCAGGCAAGTTTCCTGCGGGCTCTGATTCGGCACGCACGAAAAGCGCAGCACGAGATGCCCCGGCTGCGCGAATAATCTTGTCATCGGATTCACGACCAGGATCCAACTGCTGATCCTGCACTGAAACCGACACTGTCCCTTTAATCAGGCAACCGTCTATTGATCTTGGGCCTTTGGCAAAAGTTCCAAATATTTATAGCTGCGCGACACCGACATTGTGCAACCGTGAAGGGAAAAATATCGTTAAATCCACGATACAGTCCTCTTGTCGCCGATTCGGCCAAAAAACCATCCGACGAAGCGTCAGGTGTTTTCCGTCACAGTAGTTTCACAATGCCATATGGGCTCGGCTATTGTGCCGCTCCCCCCCTCTATATACTAGTGGGCTGTGCGGTAGCCTGACCTTGCATGTCCAGATGTCCAGCGCCACCCCGACCCGGGTCGCTTTGAGCGGAATCCTGAAATGAGCCAACAGTTTCAACACGATGTTCTGGTAATTGGCAGCGGTGCTGCCGGCTTGAGCCTTGCGCTGACCTTGCCCGGTCATTTGCGCATCGCTGTACTGAGCAAAGGCGACCTCGCCAACGGCTCGACCTTCTGGGCCCAGGGCGGCGTCGCTGCCGTACTGGATGATTCCGACACTGTCGAATCCCACGTCGACGACACCCTCAATGCCGGCGGCGGCCTGTGCCACGAAGACGCCGTGCGCTTTACCGTCGAGCACAGCAAAGAAGCCATTCAGTGGCTGATCGACCAGGGCGTCCCCTTTACCCGTGATGAGCACTCCAGTACAGAAGACGGCGGGTTCGAATTTCACCTGACCCGAGAAGGCGGCCACAGTCATCGACGCATCATTCATGCTGCCGATGCCACCGGGGCGGCAATTTTCAAAACGCTGCTGACCCAGGCCAGCCAACGGCCGAACATCGAGCTGCTGGAACAACGGGTGGCTATCGACCTGATCACGGAAAAACGCCTCGGCCTTAAAGGTGATCGCTGCCTGGGAGCCTATGTACTCAATCGCGGCACCGGTGAAGTCGAAACCTACGGCGCCCGTTTCGTGATCCTGGCCTCCGGCGGCGCAGCCAAGGTCTACCTCTACACCAGCAACCCCGATGGCGCCTGCGGTGACGGTATCGCCATGGCCTGGCGTTCGGGGTGCCGGGTGGCGAACCTGGAATTCAACCAGTTTCACCCCACCTGCCTGTATCACCCACAAGCCAAGAGTTTCCTGATCACCGAGGCCCTGCGCGGCGAAGGTGCGCACCTGAAACTGCCTAATGGCGAACGCTTCATGCAACGCTTCGATCCACGGGCCGAACTGGCCCCGCGGGACATCGTCGCCCGGGCGATCGACCATGAAATGAAGCGTCTGGGCATCGATTGCGTCTATCTGGACATCAGCCACAAGTCCGAAGAGTTCATCAAGACGCACTTCCCGACGATGTACGAACGCTGTCTCGAGTTTTCCATCGACATCACCAAGCAACCGATTCCGGTGGTGCCGGCGGCGCACTACACCTGCGGCGGCGTCATGGTCGACCAGCAAGGTCGCACGGATGTGCCTGGGTTGTACGCCATTGGCGAGACCAGTTTCACCGGTCTGCATGGTGCCAATCGCATGGCCAGCAACTCGTTGCTGGAGTGTTTTGTCTACGCCCGCTCAGCAGCGGCGGACATCATGGAGCAGCTCCCGCTGGTTTCGGCGCCAGTCGCCCTGCCCGCCTGGGACGCGAGCCAGGTGACCGACTCCGATGAAGACGTGATCATTGCGCACAACTGGGATGAACTGCGGCGTTTCATGTGGGACTACGTCGGTATTGTACGTACCAACAAGCGCCTGCAACGTGCCCAGCATCGAGTGCGCCTGTTGCTCGACGAAATCGACGAGTTCTACAGTAACTACAAGGTCAGCCGGGATTTGATCGAATTGCGTAACCTGGCTCAGGTGGCCGAGTTGATGATCCTGTCAGCCATGGAGCGCAAGGAGAGTCGCGGCCTGCATTACACGCTCGACTATCCGGACATGTTGCCGGTCGCCCTGGACACTATTCTGGTGCCGCCCACCTACGCCGACTGAACTTGAGCCGGACCCGCAGGCGTCGGTGCGAATCCGCCGTCTGCGAATCCCGGGGCACACAAATGGCCCTGACTCGCCGCTCACCGCGCAAACGAAAACGCAACACGACGATCAATGGCAGCGCCAGGCTGTCGGGCCGCAGTTGCACCGCTTGCCATCCCGCAGCCTGATTCCATAACTGCCAGCCCTCGGCATTGCGACGCAAGCCGCGGAAAGCCTGTGGGTGACTCAGCAGAATCTGACGCGGCAACGCCCAAACGCCATGCAATAGACAGCACAAGGCGCCGAAAAGGCCGGCCCAAAGCGGAATGGAGAGAAGGAATGACGAACCCAGTACAGACAGCTGGGCCAGAAGATAGGCCGCCAGCAACTGCCGTGAGGCATGCCAGCGGCATTCGAACGCATTACTTGGGCTGGACACGATCCAGGATCATGCGAACCATGCGCTGTAGCTCCGGATCGTCCGATTCGGCGCGTTCCATGAACCAGCCGAACATGTCCTGATCCTCGCATTCGAGCAACCTGACGTAGCAGGCGCGATCAACGTCGTTGAGGTGCGGATAGACCTCTTTCACAAACGGCACCAGCAACACGTCAAGCTCAAGCATGCCGCGGCGGCTGTGCCAGTAGAGGCGATTCAGTTCAACATCTTCGACCATGGAGCGCTCCTCAAATAGGCCGCAAGTATACAGCGCCGCGCCTTATCGAACAGTCGGCTTTGGTCGGTCACCGACGATCCTTTGTGAACTACCCATTTCAGAGGCGCCCCCTTATTATGTCCGCCAGACTCTTTACCTTGCGATGACCCATGGCCGATTCCGCTTTTTTCTGCACGCTGTCTCATGAAGGTGTTCTGGCGGTCCGCGGTGCGGACGCCGGCAAGTTCCTGCAAGGCCAATTGACCTGCAACCTCAATTACCTGAGCGACACCCAGGCCAGCCTGGGCGCGCGCTGCACGCAGAAAGGCCGGATGCAATCGAGTTTCCGCATCCTGCTCGAAGGTGACGGCGTGCTCCTGGCCATGGCCCGCGAGCTGTTGGAACCGCAACTGGCGGATCTGAAAAAGTACGCGGTGTTCTCCAAGTCCAAGCTGACCGATGAAAGCGCTGCCTGGGTCCGCTTCGGCGTCGACCATGGCGATGCTGCACTCAAAAGCCTTGGCCTTGAGCTGCCGGTAGAAACCGACAGTGTCGTGCGCCATGACGGTTTGATCGCTGTTCGTGTTTCTGCTGAACGCGCCGAACTGTGGGTTGCCGCCGATCAAGCCGATGTCATCAAGGGCAAGCTGTCCGCCCTGCTGGCCGAAGGCGACCTGAACCAATGGCTGCTGGGTCAGGTCCGGGCCGGGATCGGCCAGGTGATGCCGGGCACCCGCGAACTGTTCATTCCGCAGATGCTCAATCTGCAAGCCGTTGGTGGCGTGAGTTTTAAAAAAGGCTGCTACACCGGCCAGGAAATCGTCGCGCGAATGCAGTACCTGGGCAAACTCAAGCGCCGCCTGTATCGCGTGCAACTGGAGGCCGGCGATTTGCCTGAGCCCGGCACCCCGCTGTTTTCCCCCAGTCACACCAGCTCGATCGGTGAAGTGGTGCTGGCTGCCCACGCCGGGCAGAACATTGAACTGCTGGCGGTATTGCAAGCCGAAGCAGCGGAGGCTGGCGATATCCACGTCGGCGCGCTCGAAGGCCCGGCCCTGAGCATGCTCGACCTGCCTTACCCACTGGACCGCGACCGCGAGATCCAGCGTTGACCGCAGTACTTTTTTTGCAACACCTAGAGAAACGAAATGAGTGAGCTGGCGGAAAAGGTCCAGAAGGATTTGGTTGAGGCCATCGATAACGATGACCTGGTTCTGCCAACGTTACCGGAGGTGGCCCTGCAGATTCGCAAGGCCGCTGAAGATCCGGAAATCAGTATCAGCACCCTGAGCAAAGTGATCGGCCGCGACGCCGCGCTGTCGGCGCGCCTGATCAAAGTGGTCAACAGCCCGTTGCTGCGCGCCACCCAGGAAGTCACCGACTTGCACACGGCGATCACACGCCTGGGCATCAACTACAGCAGCAACCTGGCCATCGGCCTGGTCATGGAACAGATTTTCCATGCCCGCTCCGATGTAGTGGAACAGAAGATGCGCGAAGTCTGGCGCAAGAGCCTGGAAATCGCCGGCGTCAGTTATGCGTTGTGCCGCAGCTACACCCAGCTCAAGCCCGATCAGGCTGCCCTGGGTGGGTTGGTGCATCAGATTGGCGTGCTGCCGATCCTGACCTACGCCGAAGATCACTATGAGCTGCTGTCCGACCCGGTCAGCCTCAACCATGTGATCGACCATATTCACCCATTACTCGGCGACAAGCTGCTCAGGGTCTGGGAGTTTCCGGACATGCTGGTGCAAGTGCCCCGGCTGTACCTGAACTTCAAGCGACAGTCCGAACAGATCGATTATGTCGACTTGGTGCAAGTGGCCAGCCTGTATTGCCACAAGGACACCGACCACCCGTTCTCGCGCATCGACCCTTACAGCGTGCCGGCCTTCGTCAAGCTCGGGATCGATCCCGATAACAAGGCGATGTGCGCCGATCTGGAAGAAACGCGGTCGATGTTTTATTAAAAGCTTCGCGGGCAAGCCCGCTCCTACAGGTCAGTGATCAACCTGTGGGAGCGGGCTTGCCCGCGAAGAGGACCGTCCTGACAACTCACTCCCCGGCAATAAAACTCACCCGCACCTTCAACCCCGCCTGCTCGCCATCGTGCAGGCTGATCTGGGCCAGGTGCGCGCGGCAAATCTCGCCGACAATCGCCAATCCCAGGCCTGATCCGGCCACGTGCTGGTTGCGACGGTAAAAGCGCTCGAATACCCGATCACGCTCATCCAGGGGAATGCCCGGCCCATCGTCCTCGACCTCCAGCACTGCCGGCGCCGAGACCCGCAGGATGACGTTACCGCCCGGTGGCGTATGGGCCAGCGCGTTATCCACCAGATTGCTCAACAGCTCGTTCAACAAAGTCGGCTCGCCCCGCATCCATATCGGCTCGTCCGCTTCCAGCGCCAGTGCCACGCCGCGCTTATGGGCCAGCGGCGCCATGGCCATGCCCAGTTCACGCGCCAGTTGGCTCAAATCCAGCAACTGCGCGCCGCCCTCGGCAATCGCCCGGGCGCCATTTTCGACGCGTGCAAGGGAAAGCAACTGATTGGCCAGGTGAGTCAATCGATCGGTGCTCTGGGCGGCGGTTTCCAGAGTACTGCGCCAGGTTTCGGCTTCGTTCGCCCGCAAACCCAGTTCAAGTCGTGCCTTGAGGGCTGCCAGAGGTGTACGCAACTCGTGGGCCGCATCAGCGATGAACTGCGCCTGACGCTCGAATTGCTCGCGCAAGCGTTCGGTAAAGTGATTCAGCGCCCGCACCAGTGGCCATAGCTCGTGCTGCACTTCCACCAACGGCAATGGCCGCAAATCATCCGGCTGCCGCTCTTCCACCGCCGTGCGCAAGCGCTCCAGCGGGCGTAGCGCTGCGCTGACAGCAAACCACACCAACAACAGCGCCCCCACCGCCAGCATGCCCAGGCGCAGCAAGGTATCCGCCGCCAGGCTGCGCGCCATACTGACCCGCGCCTCATCGGTTTCTGCGACACGAATTTCCGCCATGCCGTTCATGTTCGGTTCGCTGACAGGCTTGAGCAGACTGACCACCCGCACGTTCTGACCTCGATAGGTGGCGTTGTAAAAACGCGCCAGCGCCGGGTAGTCATCGGTGCGTGGTGTGCCGGGAGGTGGTGCGGGGAGGTTTTCGTAACCGGAAATCAGGTTCTGGTGAATGTCGTTGACCAGGTAAAAAATCCGCCCGGCGCTGTCGTAGGCGAAGGTATCCAGCGCCACGTAAGGCACGTCGGCACTGAGCGTCCCGTCACGCTGGGAGACGCCCGCCGCAATGGTCCGCGCCGAGGCCAGCAAGGTGCGGTCATAAGCGGTGTCGGCGGCTTCACGGCCGTTCCAGTAGGCGCTCAAGCCACTGGCCAGCATCAGCACCACCAGCAGCAGTGCCAGGTTCCACAACAACCGCCAGCGCAGGCTGCTGGGCTTATGCATCGCGGCTTTCCAGCAAATAGCCGAGGCCGCGGAAGGTCACGATAGCCACGGGTTGACCGTCGAGCTTCTTGCGCAAGCGGTGCACGTAGATTTCGATGGCGTCGGGGCTCGCCTCTTCGTCGAGACCGAAGACCTGGGAGGCCAGTTGTTCCTTGCTCATCACGCGGCCGGGACGGGCGATCAGGGCCTCGAGCACGGCTTGTTCGCGGGAGGTCAGGGTCAGCAATTCTTCGCCGAGGGTGAAACGCCGGGTTTCCAGATCATAGGCCAGCACACCGCAACGCTGAATGCGCTCACCGCCCAGCACACTGCGGCGCAACAAGGCTTTGACCCGGGCTTCGAGTTCGGTGAGTTCGAAAGGCTTGGCCAGATAATCGTCCGCGCCGAGGTTCAGGCCGTGGACCCGATCCTTGACATCGCTGCGCGCGGTCAGCATCAACACCGGCAAGTTCTTGCCCCTTGCCCGCAGACGCGCGAGAACTTCGAAGCCATCCATGCGCGGCAGGCCGACATCGAGGATCGCCATGGCGTATTCCTCGCTGCCCAACGCCAGGTCGGCCGCCACACCGTCGTGCAGCACATCCACCGTCAGCCCGGTGCTCTTTAACGCCTGGGCGACGCTCTCGGCGAGCTGCAGGTGGTCTTCGACGAGCAGGACACGCATGGATCTTTACCTCATTCAGGGATGGTCGACGCCATTCTTTGGCGCGGAGTTTACAGCCGCAACCGCCGCTGTGAAGCCCGAAGACCGTGAAAACCAGCTGAAAGCCTAGCGAAAGGTTAGCCCGTTAAAGTCCTGGCACGGACAGTTACGACTGCCGTCGCTGCCGCCACACAGCGATACGAAAAACGCCTCGAAGCGTTTTCGACAAATAAGAACAATAAACGGAGTAAGTCATCCATGCAGTCCCTGCAGACCCAGGCTATCGCGCCTACCCGCCTCTCCCGTTTCAGCCACACTGCGCTTGCCAGCGCTGCCGCCCTTGCCGGTTTCTCACCGTTGAGCCAAGCCGCATTCTTCGAAGACAGCTCAGCCACTTTCGAAACCCGCAACATGTACTTCAACCGCGATTTTCGCGACGGTACCAGTGCCCAGCAATCCAAGCGTGACGAGTGGGCCCAGGGGTTCATGCTCAATCTGAAATCAGGCTACACCGACGGCACCGTGGGGTTCGGTGTCGATGCACTGGGCATGATGGGGGTCAAGCTCGACTCAAGCCCGGACCGCACCGGTACCGGGCTGCTGCCAACCCATAGCGACGGGCGCGCGGCTGACGAATATTCCAAGCTCGGCCTGACCGGCAAAGTGAAAATCTCCGCCACCGAGCTGAAAATCGGCAGCCTGATCCCGGAACTGCCGATCCTCAAGCCCAACGATGGCCGCATCCTGCCGCAGACCTTTGAAGGTGGCATGCTGACCTCCAAGGAAATCAAAAACCTGACCTTCACCGGCGGGCGCCTGGACAAGGCCAAGGATCGCGACAGCACCGACTTCGAGGACGTTGCCCTCAACAACAAGAACAGCCGCTTCGCCGGAACGGTAGCCGGCGAGCACTTCGACTTCGGCGGCGTGGACTACAAGTTCACCGACAAGATCACCGGCAGCTACCACTTCGCGCAACTCGATGAAGTCTACAACCAGCACTTTCTCGGGCTGGTTGCCTCGCAGCCGTTCGGCCCCGGCACCTTTGCCAGCGACCTGCGGTTTGCCATCAGTGATGACCAGGGCGAAGCCCGTGGCGGCAAGATCGACAACAAGTCCCTCAACGGTCTGGTGAGTTACGCCTTGAGTGGACACAAGTTCAGTGCAGGCTACCAGCACATGTCCGGCGACAGCGCGTTCCCCTATGTGGATGGCAGCGACCCGTACCTGGTGAACTTCGTGCAGATCAACGACTTTGCCGGTGCCGAGGAGCGTTCCTGGCAAGCACGTTATGACTTCGACTTCGTCACCCTTGGTGTCCCTGGTCTGAGCTTCATGAGCCGTTACGTGAGCGGTGACAACATCAAGCTCAAGAACGGTGACGAAGGCAAGGAATGGGAACGCAACAGCGAGATCAAATATGTAGTACAAAGCGGCGCCCTCAAAGACGTCGCCGTGCGCCTGCGAAATGCCACCTACCGCTCCAACTACTCCGCTCGCGATGCCGATGAAGTGCGTCTGCTGGTGAGCTATAGCGTTGCCCTTTGGTAATTCAGTACGTCCATAACAACAACTCCCAAGGAGACTTGAATGAACCTGTCAATGCGTAAAATTGCCCTCGCCGTCAGCGTCCTGCTGTTCACCGGCCAAGCGCTCGCCGAACCCAAGCGCCCGGAATGCATTGCCCCGGCCTCCCCCGGCGGTGGTTTCGACCTGACCTGCAAACTGGCGCAAAGCGCGCTGATCAACGAAAAACTGCTGACCAAGCCGATGCGCGTGACCTACATGCCCGGCGGTGTCGGCGCAGTGGCGTACAACGCGGTGGTCGCCCAGCGTCCGGCGGATGCCGGCACCCTGGTGGCCTGGTCCAGCGGCTCGCTGTTGAACCTGGCGCAAGGCAAGTTCGGTCGTTTCGATGAAACCAACGTGCGCTGGCTCGCGGCTGTCGGCACCAGCTACGGCGCCATCGCGGTTAAGAGCGATTCGCCCTACAAGACCTTGGACGACCTGGTACAGGCACTGAAGAAAGATCCGAGCAAAGTGGTGATCGGTTCCGGCGGCACCGTCGGCAGCCAGGACTGGATGCAAACCGCGCTGATCGCCAAGGCCGCCGGAATCAACCCTCGCGACCTGCGCTACGTTGCCCTTGAAGGCGGCGGTGAAATCGCCACCGCCCTGCTCGGCGGCCACATTCAGGTCGGTAGTACTGACATCTCCGACTCCATGCCGCACATCCTCAGCGGCGACATGCGTCTGCTGGCGGTGTTCTCGGACAAGCGTCTGGACGAGCCGGAAATGAAAAACATCCCGACGGCCCGCGAGCAAGGCTACGACATCGTCTGGCCGGTGGTGCGCGGCTTCTACCTCGGGCCAAAAGTCAGCGACGAAGACTACGCCTGGTGGAAAGCTGCCTTCGACAAACTGCTGGCCTCCGAAGACTTCGCCAAGCTGCGCGACCAGCGTGAACTGTTCCCGTTCGCCATGACCGGCCCGGAGCTGGACACCTACGTGAAGAAGCAGGTCGCAGACTACAAGGTGCTGGCCAAAGAGTTCGGCCTGATCCAGTGATCGTCTCTGTCTAGCGGCTGCGACTCCGCTCGGCGGGGTCGCAGCACAGGAGTTCCTCATGCTCTTACAACGCATTTTTGCTTCGGTGCTGTTGCTGGCCTGCCTCAGCCTGGTGGCGATGGCCTGGCCCTACCAGGCACCTTTTTCCTACGAACCGATTGGCCCGCGAGCCTTCCCCCTGTTGATGCTCGGGCTGATGGGCCTGGCGTTGGTGTACATGGTGTACCGCCCCTCGCCCATCAAACACACCGATGAAGATCCGCCAATGGATCGCGAAACCCTGAACAAGATCGGTGTGTGCGTGCTGTTGCTGCTGGTCTTCGCCGGGCTGTTCGAACCGCTGGGGTTCATCCTCAGCAGCATGCTGATTGGCATTCCCATGGCACGCCTGTACGGCGGGCGTTGGCTGCCGGGCGCGGTGATCATCAGCCTGATGAGCGTCGGCCTGTACCTGCTGTTCGACAAAGTCATGGACGTGCCACTGCCTCTGGGCCTGCTCGACGTTCTGGAGAACTGATATGGATACGCTTGGTTATTTGAGTCACGGCTTCGGCGTCGCACTGACCCCTTACAACCTGGTGACTGCACTCAGCGGCACGCTGATCGGTACCGTCGTCGGCCTGCTGCCGGGACTGGGCCCGATCAATGGCGTGGCGTTGCTGATCCCGATCGCCTTCGCGCTGGGCCTGCCGCCGGAGTCGGCGCTGATCCTGCTGGCTGCGGTGTATCTGGGCTGCGAATATGGCGGCCGGATCAGCTCGATCCTGCTGAACATTCCCGGCGAAGCATCCACCGTGATGACCACCCTCGACGGCTACCCGATGGCCCGTCAGGGCCTGGCCGGCGTAGCGTTGTCACTGTCGGCGTGGAGTTCGTTCATCGGCGCCTTCATTGCGACCTGCGGGATGGTGGTGTTCGCACCGATGTTGGCGAAATGGGCAATTGCCTTCGGCCCGGCGGAATACTTCGTGCTGATGGTGTTTGCGATTGTCTGTCTCGGCGGCATGGCGGGCGACCGTCCCCTGAAAACCTTTATTGCCGCGCTGATCGGGCTGTTCCTGTCGACCGTCGGCATCGATGCCAACAGCGGCGTGTACCGCTTCACCGGCGACAACATCCACCTCACCGACGGCATTCAATTCGTGGTGCTGGTGCTGGGCCTGTTCTCCATCAGCGAAATCCTGTTGCTGCTGGAAAAAACCCACCGTGGCCAGGAAGCCTTCCAGGCGACCGGGCGGATGCTGTTCAACTTCAAGGAAGCCGCTTCGGTGTTCTGGGTGAACATGCGTTGCGGTGTGCTTGGCTTCATCATGGGCGTGCTGCCGGGTGCCGGCGCGACGCTGGCCAGCGCCGTGGCCTACATGACCGAAAAACGCATCGCCGGTCCGAACGGCAAATTCGGCCAGGGCGACAAACGAGGCCTGGCGGCCCCGGAAACCGCCATCGGTGCCGAAGCCTGCGGTGCGCTGGTGCCGATGCTGACCCTCGGCGTTCCGGGTTCGGGTACCACGGCGGTGATGATCGGCGCGCTGTCGCTGTACAACATCACCCCGGGCCCGCTGCTGTTTCAACAGCAACCGGACATTGTCTGGGGCCTGATCGCGTCGTTGTTCATCGCCAACATCATGCTGGTGATCCTCAACATCCCGATGATCCGCATCTTCACCAAGATCCTCGCGGTGCCGAACTGGGCGCTGGTGCCGATGATCGCGATCATCACCGCCATCGGCGTGTACGCGGTGCATGCCACCACCTTCGACCTGTTCCTGATGATCGGTATCGGCATCTTCGGCTACATCCTGCGCAAGCTCGACTTCCCGTTGTCGCCGGTACTGCTGGGCTTCATCCTCGGCGGTTTGATGGAACAGAATCTGCGTCGGGCATTGTCGATTTCCAACGGTTCGCTCGACATTCTCTGGTCGAGCGGCATCACCGTCGGTGTCTGGGGCTTGATCGTGGTCATGTTGCTGGTGCCGATCGTGCGCATATGGCGTAAACGTTCGGTTGCACGGCGCGTTATCGCCGATGTCTGACCGAACACCGTTCAAAGCGTGGTGGGGTACACCACTGGTCGGCCTGCTGGGCGGTTACCTCGCCAGCCAGGTCGGCTGGCCGCTGCCATGGATGGTCGGCTCGTTGCTGGCGATCATCCTGGTGCGCTGCCTGACACCCTGGCAATTGGCGGAAATCCCTGGTGGCCGCAAGTGCGGCCAGTGGATCGTCGGTATCGGCATTGGCCTGCACTTCACCCCGCTGGTGATGGAGCAGGTGCTGAGTCATTTCGGCCTGATCTTCTTCGGTGCGTTGGTCACCAGCCTGTCGGCGGTGGTCGGCGTATGGCTGATGCGCCGCACCGGGGAAGATCGCGCTACGGCGTTCTTTTCCAGCATGCCGGGCGGTTCCGGTGAGATGGTCAACCTCGGTGCTCGCAACGGCGCGGTGCTTAGCCGGGTGGCCGCGGGCCAGAGCCTGCGGGTGCTGGTGGTGGTGCTGTGTGTGCCGGCGGCGTTCAAATATCTGCTGGGCGACGGTACGCCGATCTCCCATGCCGGCAGCATCGATTGGCGCTGGCTGGCGATCCTGTTTCCCACCGGCGCGCTGGTGGCCTGGATCTGGCAACGCCTGCGTCAACCCAACCCCTGGCTGTTCGGGCCGTTGCTGGTGAGTGCCGCGGTCAGCATCGGCTGGGACCTGCACATCAGTTTGCCCAACGGCGGCAGCCAGATCGGTCAATGGTTGATCGGCAGCGGCCTGGGCTGTCACTTCAACCGGCAGTTTTTCCGACGCGCCCCGTCATTTATGGGCCGGACGTTGATCGGCACGGTATTGACCATGTTGATTGCGACGGCAGCGGCATTGGGTTTGAGTGCGCTGACCCGGCTGGATCTGCGCTCGCTGACCCTGGGCATGATGCCCGGCGGCATTGCGGAAATGAGCCTGACGGCGGAGACGCTGCAACTGTCGGTGCCGCTGGTGACGGCGATGCAGGTGATGCGGCTGTTGTTTGTGTTGTTTCTGGCGGAGCCGTTGTTCAGGTATTGGAACCGCAATCCAGAATAAGACAGGGTCGACTTCATCGCGAGCAGGCTCACTCCTACAGGGGAATGCATTTTCCTGTAGGAGTGAGCCTGCTCGCGATGGGGCCGGTCCAGTCAGCACATCAAACCGGCGGCAACCGCCACTCGATCGGCGTTTCGCCATTCTGCTCCAGAAACTTGTTGGTCCGGCTGAAATGCCCGCAACCCAGGAAGCCGCGATAAGCCGACAAGGGTGACGGGTGCACCGAAGTCAGCACCAAATGTTTGGTGGCGTCGATGAGTTTCTGCTTGCTCTGGGCATGGGCGCCCCACAGCATGAACACCAGGTGCGGTTGCTGCTGGCTGACCACTTCAATGATCCGGTCGGTAAAAAACTGCCAACCCTTGTCCTTGTGCGCATTGGCGTTGGCGCGCTCGACGGTCATGGTGGTATTGAGCATCAGCACGCCCTGCTCGGCCCAGCTTTGCAGGTAACCGTGGTTGGGAATGTCGATATTCAGGTCGCGTTTGAGCTCTTTATAGATGTTCACCAGCGACGGCGGTGCCGGCACGCCCGGTTGCACCGAGAAGCACAAGCCATGGGCTTGCCCTGGGCCGTGATACGGATCCTGACCGAGGATGACGACCTTGACCTTGTTCAATGGCGTGGAATTGAGCGCGTTGAAGATCATCGGGCCCGGTGGATAGATTTCCTTGCCGGCCGCCCGTTCCTGTTGCAGGAAGTTTCGCAACTCTGTCATGTAGGGCTGGTCGAATTCGGCACGCAGTGCCTCCTTCCAGCTCGGTTCGAGTTTGATACGGTCGTCAGCAGTCATGGTCATATCCGGCAAAAACAATGGGGCGAACCCTAAGAAGGCCGATCACGCTTGTCAATTGATCTGACGCAGATCCGGCACTTTCCCACACAGCGATCATACTTAACCCTCAAATTCCCGATCGAGGTCACGATGAATCTGCACTTCGAAGAACTCACCGGCACCGACGGCGCCCGCATCGGCATTGCCACCCTCGACGCTGAAAAGTCGCTAAACGCCCTGTCCTTGTCGATGATCAATGCCCTGCGCGACCAACTTGGCGCATGGGCCAAGGAGCCGCAAATCGTCTGCGTATTATTGCGCGGCAATGGCGCCAAGGCCTTTTGCGCCGGCGGCGAAGTGCGCAGTCTGGTAGAAGCCTGTCGCGCCCATCCGGGCGAAGTGCCGCCTCAGGCTGCGCACTTCTTCAACTCGGAATATCGCCTGGATTTCAGCCTGCACACCTACCCCAAACCATTGATCTGCTGGGGGCATGGTTACGTGCTCGGCGGCGGCATGGGCCTGCTGCAGGGGGCGAGCACTCGCATTGTCACGCCCAGCAGTCGGCTGGCCATGCCTGAGATCAGCATCGGCCTGTATCCGGATGTCGGCGCCAGTTGGTTCTTGTCGCGCCTGCCGGGCAAGCTGGGTTTGTTCCTCGGCCTGACAGGCGCCCATATGAATGGTCGCGATGCGATCGATCTGGACCTGGCCGACCGCTTTCTGCTCGATGAGCAGCAGGAAGCGCTGATCGAGGGCTTGTTGCAACTCAATTGGCAGGAACAGACGCCGATGCAGCTCAACAGCCTGCTCAAGGCTCTTCAACAGGAAGCCGTCGACCACATGCCCGAAGCCCAGTGGCTGCCGCGACGCCGGCACATCGATGAACTGCTGGACGTCAGTGACGTTCGTTGCGCCTGGAAAGCAATCAGCACGCTGCGCGATCACAACGACCTGCTGCTCAGCCGCGCCGCGCGGACAATGAGCGAAGGCTCGCCGCTGACCGCTCATCTGGTGTGGGAACAGATCATCCGCGCCCGGCACATGTCGCTGGCGCAAGTTTTTCAGATGGAATACACCCTGAGTCTCAATTGTTGTCGTCATCCGGAATTCAGCGAAGGGGTGCGTGCGCGGCTGATCGACAAGGATCAGAAACCGCACTGGCACTGGCCGGATGTCAATAATGTGCCGGATGCAGTGGTGGAAGCGCATTTCAAAAAGGTTTGGGAAGGCAGGCATCCACTGGCAGATCTATCAGAGTACTAAAAACAACTGTAGGAGCGAGCCTGCTCGCGATGGTGTGTCAGCAACGCTGATGTCAACTGACACTCCATCGCGAGCAGGCTCGCTCCTACAGGAAAGGCATTTAGACAGGACTAGCGGTGATTGCCCCGGCCATCGCGGTCACCGTGCCCGTTGCGGTCGCCTCGACGATCGTGATTGTCGTTGTGTCCGCCACGATGATCGTTGTCCCAGTTGCCACGGTTGCGGCCGTCCCAACCATGGTTCTGATACGCCCGATAATCTGGCCGTGATTGATAGTAACGCGGGGTCGGCTGGTAATAGCGCGGGGTCGGTTGATAAACCCGTGGCTGGTAGTAGTACCTGGGTGTTGGCTGGTAATACCTGGCAGGCGGTGCGTAATACCTGCGAGGGGGTGTGTAATAGCCATCGTTTGAATAGTAAGCCCCGCCGCCGGAGTAATAGGTCGGCGCTGGCGAGGTGTAGACATCGGAACTGTAGTAACTGCTTCCTTCATCGTAATAAGGCACGCAACCACCCAGGGACAATCCCAACACGGCAGTCAGTAGAATTCGGCGGAGTTTCTTTCGACAGAGCATGGCGGCCTCCTGGACCGCGAGTGAGCCACACCAGCGACGCTGGCGGGCGACAGTCAATGATTCGCCAACTGTCGTAACATCTGACATCAATTTCGGAATCTGGTGCGTCCTCGTAACAAGTTGAAACATCTCGCCGATGAAAGGTTTTTCATCCATTCACGAGCTGATTAGTGGCCTCCCCCACGATATCTACCGCCGTAATAACCTGGCGCATGTCCGCCCCAGTAGTAATAGCGATAGCCACCGTAGAAGCGTGGGCCGTGGTAGTAACGCGGTCCGTAATAGTAGGAGTAGGGGTAATAACCGGGGTAGTAATAAGGGGCGGGATAGGCAACGTCGTAGCCTCCGGAGTAGTAGTAACAACCGGCCAACCCAAGACCCAGCACAGCACCGAGCAACAGTCGTCGAAACATGGCGGCCTCCTGAAAGACCCGCAGCCGGAACAAGCCGGCTGACACCTGTTTTGACTCGCAATCCCTCACCAAGTGCACCGCGAGGCGCGCCTTCAGATCAGTGGCCGACACGTCCCATTGCGGTGCGCCCGCGCACCATCACAAGGCAGCACAGACTCGCCTGCCAAGGCATCCATCGCGCAATCACCCCGAGCCAGAGCCTTCCGGCCGACTTGGCACGGCTCTCGCTATAACAAAACCGTGCAGGAGTCATCACAGGTTCGCGGCACCACAATTTGCAATGGCTGACTAGGGTTCCGGCTCGCAATCGCGAGTGACTGGTCCGAGAGTCGGCGACCTCCAGTTGAGGTTACACGGCGGGACAAAAGCCCGGGAGACAAGCCACCGTTCGCGGTGCCGCATTGCCTTCTGCCCGCCCTTGATCAACTGGAGAACCACCATGTCCCAGCTTCGTTTACCCACCCTGTTCGCCGCTGCATTGGCAGCCCTTGTGAGCCTCTCTTCCCACGCCGCGCAAAAAGACCACTTCAGCGTCTGCTGGACCATTTATGCCGGCTGGATGCCCTGGGAATATGCCGGCAGCCAGGGCATCGTCGACAAATGGGCGAAGAAGTACGGCATCAAGATCGATGTGGTGCAACTCAATGATTACGTTGAATCCATCAACCAGTACACCGCCGGCCAGTTCGACGGCTGCACCATGACCAACATGGATGCGCTGACCATTCCGGCGGCCGGTGGCGTCGACAGCACCGCGCTGATCGTCAGCGATTTCTCCAACGGCAACGACGGCATTGTGCTCAAGGGCGAAGGCAAGAAAGTCGCCGACCTCAAGGGCATGGACGTCAATCTGGTGGAGCTGTCCGTCTCCCACTACCTGCTGGCCCGGGCCCTGGATTCGGTGGACCTCACCGAGAAAGACCTGAAAGTGGTCAACACCTCCGACGCCGACATCTCGGCCGCCTTCAACACCGATCAGGTCAACGCCGTGACCACCTGGAACCCGATGCTTTCGGACATCAAGGCCAAGCCTGCGGTCACCGAAGTCTTCAACTCCAGCCAAATCCCCGGCGAAATCATGGACATGATGGTGGTCAACTCCCAGACCCTCAAAGACAACCCGGCCCTCGGCAAGGCGCTGACCGGTGCCTGGTTCGAGGTGGTGGAGTTGATGAATGCGAAAAACGCAGTCAGCAAAGCCGCGCTGGAACACATGGCCAAGGCGTCGGGTACCGACCTGGCCGGTTTCCAGGCGCAACTGGACACCACCAAGCTGTTCGCCACGCCAAAAGAAGCCCTGGCTTTCAGCACCAGCAAGCAACTGCCGGACACCATGCGCCGGGTCGCTGAGTTCTCCTTCCAGCACGGCTTGCTCGGGGAAGGCGCCAAGGACACTAGCGCGGTGGGCATGGCCTTCGCCAACGGCGTGACCAGCGGCGACAAGGGCAATCTCAAGCTGCGCTTCGACCCCAGCTACGTGCAGATGGCCGCCGACGCCAAGTTGTAAGAAGAGGACTTGGCCATGCGCCTGATCAATCGCCACCCGGATCGTCCGAGTCGCCTGTTGCTGGTGATCCTGCCGTTCGCCCTGGTGCTGCTGGCCTACTTCATGGGTTCGGCCGAGCGGCTGACGGACAACCCCAACGACAAGCTGTTGCCCAGCGCCGTGCAGATGACCGACGCGGTGAAACGCCTGGCTTTCGTCGCCGACAGTCGCACCGGTGAATACGTGCTGTGGCAGGACACCGCTTCCAGCCTGCGCCGGCTGGCCATTGGCCTGGGCATCGGTGCATTGGCCGGGCTGTGCCTGGGCATGGCGGCGGGCACCTTGCCGCTGTTCGGTGCGCCGTTATCGCCGTTACTGACGGTGCTGTCGATGGTACCGCCGCTGGCGATTTTGCCGATCCTGTTCATCGTTTTCGGCCTCGGCGAGTTGTCGAAAGTGATGCTGATCGTGATCGGCATCACCCCGGCCCTTGCCCGCGATCTGGAGCAGCGCGCCCGGGAGATTCCTGTGGAGTTGCTGATCAAGGCCCAGACCCTCGGCGCTTCGACCTGGACGTTGATGCTGCGTGTGGTGTTGCCGCAATTGCTGCCGCGCCTGCTGATCTCGCTGCGGCTGATGCTCGGTTCGGCGTGGCTGTTCTTGATCGCCGCCGAAGCCATCGCCTCCACCGACGGCCTTGGCTACCGGATTTTCCTGGTGCGCCGTTACCTGGCGATGGATGTGATTTTGCCCTACGTGGTGTGGATCACCCTGCTCGCCTGGCTGATGGATTGGGGCCTCAAGCGTCTCACTCAGCGTGCCTTTCCCTGGTATGAAGGAGCACGGGCATGAGTTTCATCACCGTGAAAAACGTCTGGCAGCAATACGCCGATCAGGTCGTGCTGGAAGGCCTGAACCTGAGCGTCAACGAGGGCGAATTCTGCACGCTGGTCGGCGCCTCCGGTTGTGGCAAATCGACCTTCCTGCGCTTGCTGCTCGGTCAGGAAAAAGCCAGTCGCGGCGAGATTCTGCTCGACGGTCAACCCCTGGCCGGCGAACCGGATGCGAGCCGTGGCGTGGTGTTCCAACGCTATTCGGTGTTCCCGCACCTGAGTGTGCAGGACAACGTCGCCCTCGGTCTTGAACTGCCGCGTTCACCGCTACTGGGCCGGTTGTTCGGCAGCGCGAAAAAGGATGCCCGCGAACAGGCCTCGGTGCTGCTGCACAAGGTCGGCCTCGGCCATTCGCTGGACAAGTACCCGGCGCAGCTTTCCGGCGGCATGCAGCAACGGCTGGCCATCGCCCAGGCGCTGATCATGAAGCCGCGGGTGCTGCTGCTCGACGAACCCTTCGGCGCCCTCGATCCGGGCATCCGCAAGGACATGCACGCCCTGCTCCTGGAGCTGTGGCGCGAGACGCAACTGACGGTGTTCATGGTCACCCACGACTTGTCCGAAGGCTTCAGCCTGGGCACCCGCTTGCTGGTGTTCGACAAGGTGCGCCTCGACCCACACGCCCCCGGCGCCTATGGCGCGCGCATCACCTACGACATCCCTTTGAACAGCGACCGCCGCATTGAGCGCGCCGCCGTCGACGCCTTGCCGGCACCAACGGCAGGCACGCTTCGTATCGCTTAGAGGAATCTGAAAATGACTGATTCGACCCAACTGTTCCCGCCCTTCGCCGAAGAAATGCTCCCCGGTGGTGGCCATCGTTCGTTCGTGTTGAAGCGCGGCCAATTGCTGCGGCTGACGGACATTCGTGGCGGCGCCAACGTCAGCCTGACGCTGCTCAACGCCAATGAAAAAACCGAACGCCTGAGCCTGCCCGACAGCCTCAAATGCCAACACACCGCCAAGCTCACCGCCGGTCATTGCCTGTACTCGGACATGGGACGGGTGCTGGCAGCAATCACCGCTGACACCTGCGGCTGGAGCGACAGCCTCGGCGGTGTGCTCTGCGCTGAAGAGGTCGCGCAAAAGTACGGCGCCGGCCGCTATCAGGAACTGCGCAACGGCTTCTTCCGCAACGGTACCGACAACCTGCTGGTGGAACTGGGCAAGTGGGGTTTGGGCCTGTCGGATTTGCTGATGACACTCAACCTGTTCAGCCGCGTGAACGTCGATGACGCCGGGCATTTTCATTTCGTCGAGGGCCACTCGAAGGCCGGCGATTACATCGAGTTGTACGCGCCGATGGACACGCTGGTGGTGCTCACCGCACTGCAACATCCGATGGACCCGGCACCGGAATACGCGCCCAAACCCTTGAAGCTCAGCTGGATGAACGCCGACGCCAGCGTCGCCGAACACTGCCGTACATCGCGTCCGGAGAACGAGCGCGGCTTCATCAACACCGACCGTCTGTTCGCCTGAGGATCGCTGCCATGTCACTCGCACTCGCTACCGCTGCCAAGCAACCCGAAGCCGCGATCTACCGCGCCACCATCCCCGCCGGCGAACCCTGGCTGATGGAGGTCAAGGCCGGCCAGACCTTGCGCATCCTCGACCTGGAAGGCAATCAGGCGGTCGATACGCTGTTCTACAGCCTCGCCAACCCGAAGGAGCGCTACGACGTGCAACGCACCTTGCGCCGGCAGAACAGCGTCTACCTGAGCACCGGCAGCGTGCTGTATTCCAACCTCGGCAAACCTATGCTGACCATCGTCGCCGACACCTGCGGCCGTCACGACACCCTCGGCGGCGCCTGCGCGCAAGAGAGCAACACCGTGCGCTACGCCCTGGAAAAACGCTACATGCACAGCTGCCGCGACAACTACCTGCTTGCCTGCGCACATGACGGGCGGCTGGGCAAAGGCGACATCGGGCCGAACATCAATTTCTTCATGAACGTGCCGGTCACCGCCGACGGCGGCCTGACCTTTGAAGACGGGATTTCCGCGCCGGGCAAGTACGTTGACCTGCGTGCCGAGATGGACGTGATCGTGCTGATCTCCAACTGCCCGCAGCTGAACAACCCATGCAACGCCTACAACCCGACACCTGCGGAGTTGCTGGTATGGAACTGAAAACCTCTTGGTTGCGCCGCTGGTTGTTCACCCTGTGCCAGGCCCGCTCAGGGCAGTGCCTCAAACCTCAAGAACACCACCACCCACTGTAGGAGCGAGCCTGCTCGCGAAAAACCCGAAGCCACCGCTGGGCATCTGGCTTTACGCGTAATCGTTCACGACCATCGTCGGAACGCCGCCCGGAGCCGGCTCGCTCCTACAGGGGTTCGGTGGTGGTTTTAAGAGAATTGTTTTTCCCGCCGGGGACGACCCCGGCGCTCATCGAAAAACTGCGGGACGGCCCGCATCCCCTCCAGGGGTTATGCCATGTTCGAAAAAGTCCTGATTGCCAACCGTGGCGCCATCGCCTGCCGCATCCTGCGCACTTTGCGCGAACTGAACGTCCAGGGCGTCGCCGTTTACTCCGAGGCTGACGCCGCCAGTCTGCACCTGCTGCAAGCCGACGAAGCCCACAGCCTTGGGGAAGGTGCCGCGGCCGGCACGTATCTGGCGGTGGAAAAAATCCTCGCCATCGCCCAATCCGCTGGCGCCACGGCGATCCATCCCGGCTACGGTTTCCTCTCGGAAAACGCCGCATTCGCTGAAGCCTGTGAAGCCGCCAACATCGCCTTCATCGGCCCGACACCCGAGCAACTGCGCGTATTCGGCCTCAAGCACACCGCCCGCGCCCTGGCCAAACAACACCACGTGCCGATGCTCGAAGGCACCGAGCTGCTCGACAGCCTCGATGCGGCCCTGATGGCCGGCGAACAGGTTGGCTACCCGGTGATGCTTAAAAGCACCGCTGGCGGCGGTGGCATCGGCATGCGGGTGTGCCGCAGCGCGGCGGAGTTGAGCGAGTCCTTTGAAGCGGTCAAACGCCTGGGCCAGAACAACTTCAGCGATGCTGGAGTGTTCATCGAGAAGTACATCCAGCGCGCCCGGCACCTGGAGGTGCAGGTGTTCGGCGACGGTCAGGGTGAAGTGATCGCCCTCGGCGTACGCGATTGCTCGGTGCAAAGACGCAACCAGAAAGTCCTGGAAGAAACCCCCGCGCCGAACTTGCCCGAAGGCATGGCCGACGAGCTGTGCGCGGCGGCGATCAAGCTGGCCAAAGCCGTGAACTACCGCAGCGCCGGCACCGTGGAGTTCGTGTTCGACAGCGACGCCCGGCGTTTTTATTTTCTGGAAGTGAACACCCGCTTGCAGGTCGAACATGGCGTCACCGAACAAGTGTGGGGTGTGGATCTGGTGCGCTGGATGGTGGCGCTGGCGGCGGGTGATCTACCGCCGCTGAGTGAATTGAGCAAGGGTTTGCGGGCCGAGGGGCATGCGATCCAGGCGCGGCTGTATGCCGAAGATCCGGGCCGGGATTTCCAACCGAGCCCCGGTTTGCTCACCGCGGTCAACTTCCCGGTCGCCGATGGCAAACAGCTGCGCATCGACACCTGGGTCGAAGCCGGGTGCGAGATCCCGCCGTACTTCGATCCGATGATTGCCAAGGTCATCAGTTGGGCGCCGACCCGCGAAGAAGCCAGCGCCGATCTGCATCAGGCCTTGGGCGACAGCCTGCTCTATGGCGTGGAAACCAACCGCGATTACCTGCGGCAGATTCTGCTCGATGCGCCGTTCGCCAACGGCCAGCCGTGGACCCGTTGCCTTGAGGGGCTGGTGTATCAGGCCAATACCTTCGAGGTGATCAGCGCCGGGACCCAGACCACCGTTCAGGATTACCCCGGCCGCCTCGGCTATTGGGCTGTGGGCGTACCACCGTCTGGGCCGATGGACAGCCGCGCCTTGCGCTTGGGCAATCTTTTGCTGGGCAACGATGAAGGCGCAGCAGCGCTGGAAATCACCATGAGCGGGCCGTTGCTGCGCTTCAATTGCGAGGCGGTAGTCGCGGTGACCGGGGCGGTGATACCACTGAAACTCGACGGCGAAACCGTGCCGATGAACACCTCACTTTGGGTGCCGGCAGGCGCTACGCTGAACCTCGGCACCATCGCTGGTAAAGGCGCGCGCAGCTATCTGAGCCTGCGCGGTGGCCTGCAAGTGCCGGATTATCTGGGCAGTAAAAGTACCTTTACCCTGGGCCAGTTCGGCGGCCACGGCGGTCGAGCCTTGCGGGCCGGCGATGTATTACATGTGCCGGCCTTGATCGATCGCAGCGCGGGTGCGCAACTGGCTGAAACGCAGGTCAGCGAACTGCCCGCCGTGCGGCAGATCCGCGTGATTTACGGCCCACACGGCGCCCCGGAATACTTCACGGAAAACTACATCGGCATCTTCTTCGCCACGCAATGGGAAGTGCATTTCAACTCCAGCCGCACCGGCGTGCGTCTGATCGGACCGAAACCGGAATGGGTGCGCGCCGACGGTGGCGAGGCCGGGCTGCATCCGTCGAATATTCATGACAATCCCTACGCGATTGGTGCAGTGGACTTCACCGGGGACATGCCGGTGATCCTCGGCCCGGACGGTCCGAGCCTTGGCGGCTTTGTGTGCCCGGTGACAGTGATCGAGGCGGATCTTTGGCAGTTGGGACAGCTCAAGGCTGGGGACAAGGTGCAGTTCGTTCCAGTGGATTTGAAGACTGCCCGCGCATTGACATCAAAATGGGATACCTGTGGGAGCTGGCTTGCCAGCGATGGGGCCCGACCAGACACCGCATCAACTTCATCGCTGACAAGCCAGCTCCCACAGGGAATTGTGTCGCCTGTAGTGTTGGACATTGGTCAGGGGAATATGCGCTTGGTTGCACGCCTGTCTGGGGACACTCACCTGCTCCTCGAAATCGGCGCCCCAGAACTGGATCTTGTTTTACGCTTCCGCGCCCACGCCCTGATGCAGGCCCTGGAAAGCAAACATCTGTACGGCGTGATCGACCTGACACCCGGCATCCGCTCGCTGCAAGTGCACTACCACCCCGAACAACTGCCGCTGGCCGATCTGCTCGGCATCGTCGCCGGTGAATGGGATGCCGTGTGCGCCGCCAAAGACCTGCAAGTGCCGTCGCGCATCGTCCACCTGCCACTGTCCTGGGACGACCCGGCGTGCCAGTTGGCCATCGAAAAATACATGACCACCGTGCGCAAGGACGCGCCGTGGTGCCCGAGCAACCTGGAGTTCATCCGCCGCATCAACGACCTGCCGAACCTCGATGAAGTGCAGCGCACGGTGTTCGACGCCAGCTACCTGGTGATGGGCCTGGGGGACGTCTACCTCGGCGCACCGGTTGCCACCCCGCTCGATCCCCGGCATCGCCTGGTGACCACCAAGTACAACCCGGCGCGCACCTGGACCGCGGAGAACTCGGTGGGCATCGGTGGTGCCTATATGTGCGTGTACGGCATGGAAGGCCCCGGTGGTTATCAGTTCGTCGGGCGCACCTTGCAGATGTGGAACCGCTACCGTGAAGTCGCTGCGTTCGATGGTAAGCCGTGGCTGCTGCGCTTCTTCGACCAGATCCGCTTTTACCCGGTGAGCGCCGATGAACTGCTGCGCATTCGCCGGGATTTCCCCCTCGGGCGCTTCGAGCTGAACATCGAGCACAGTCAGTTGAACCTGGCGGACTACCAAGCGTTTTTGGCCCGGGAAGCTGCGAGCATCAGTGCGTTTCGCGATCAGCAAAAAGGCGCATTCAATGCCGAGCGCGAGCGCTGGATCGCCAGTGGCCAGGCGCATTTCGACAGCGAGGAAGCGACTGCGCAAATGCCCGATGACGCACCGCTCGGCAGCGATCAAATGAGCGTCGATAGCCATATCGCCGGCAACCTCTGGCAAGTCCAGGTGGAAACCGGTCACCGGGTCGAGGCCGGCGATGTACTGGTGATTCTGGAGTCGATGAAGATGGAAATTCCGCTGTTCGCGCCAACGGCCGGCGTCGTGCGGGAGATTCGCGTGCAACCGGGTTCGGCGGTGCGCGCCGGACAGCGCGTTGTGGTGCTGGAACTCGACTGAACCCATTTGAAAAGGATTAACACCATGAACCTACAACTGGATGCCCTGCGCACGGCCTACCGCACCGGCGAGACCACACCACGCCAACTGCTGTTGGCCTTGCGGGAAAAAGCCGCCGCGCTGAACCCGGACTTTCACCTGTTTATCCATTTGCTCAGCATTGAGGAACTGGAACCGTTTCTAACCGCACTCGACGGCCGCGACATCGACAGCCTGCCGCTGTACGGCGTGCCTTTCGCGATCAAGGACAACATCGATCTGGCGGGCATACCGACCACCGCGGCTTGCCCGGCGTTTGCCTATGTACCTGAACACTCGGCAACCATCGTCGAGCAATTGCTGGCACTGGGGGCGATTCCCCTGGGCAAGACCAACCTGGACCAGTTCGCCACGGGCCTCAATGGCAGTCGTTCTCCGTACGGTGCGTGCCCCAACAGCGTCCTGCCCGAGTATCCGTCGGGCGGTTCCAGTGCCGGCTCCTCGCTGGCGGTGGCGCTCGGTGTGGCGAGTTTTTCCCTGGGCACCGATACGGCGGGTTCCGGACGGGTGCCGGCGGCATTGAATAATCTGGTCGGGATGAAAGCCACCAAAGGCTTGATCTCCACGGCGGGCGTGGTGCCGGCCTGTCGCACGCTGGATTGCGTGACCACGTTCACCGCCACCGCCCGGGAGGCCAGTCAGTTGCTGGCACTGACCGCACGTCTCGACCCGCGGGATGAGTACAGCCGCAGCAATCCACTGTGGAATGACGGCTCGGCGTTCGGCACGCCTCGCGCCTTCCGGTTTGGCGTACCACGAATACAGGATCTGGAGTTTTTTGGCTGCAACCAGGGTCCCGTGTTGTTCGGTAAGGCGATCGAACGCCTCAAGGCGTTGGGTGGTGAGGCGGTGGAACTCGATCTGTCGCCATTTCTTGAGGCAGCACGCTTGCTGTACGAAGGTCCGTGGGTGGCTGAGCGCTACAGCGTGGCCGGCGGATTGATGGAACAAAACCCCGAAGCCGTGCTGCCGGTGATTCGTGCGGTGCTGGCCAAGGCGCCAGCGGTAAGCGGTGTGCAAACCTTCCGCGCCCAGTATCGGCTGCAAACCCTGAAAGCCCTGTGCGACAAGGCGCTGGAAAACCTGGATTGCGTGGTGACGCCGACCATCGGTCGCCCTGTCACGCTGGCTGAACTGGACGCTGACCCCGTCCTGCGCAATTCGGAACTGGGTTACTACACCAACTTCATGAACCTGCTCGACTACGCCGCCGTCGCCGTGCCCAGCGGCTTCATGGACAACGGCTTGCCGTGGGGCGTGACGCTGTTTGGCCGGGCGTTTACCGATCAATACCTGCTGAGCGTGGCCGATGGCTTGCAGCGCCTGCAAGATCTGGCAGCGTCAGCACCGGCAACGGTTGCACGCAATGATCGTGCACGCCTGGTGGTCTGTGGCGCGCATCTGGAGGGGCTGGCGCTGAACTGGCAGCTCAAGCAGCGCGGCGCCCGGCGGGTGGAAACAACCTTCAGCTCACCGGACTATCACCTGTATGCGCTGGCGGGTGGTCCGCCCTTTCGTCCGGGTATGGTGCGGGTAAAGGATGGCGGTGTGGCGATTGCCGTGGAAGTGTGGGAATTGCCGAGCAGCGAGTTGGGTTCGTTCCTCACCGGCATCCCGGCGCCATTGGGCCTGGGCAGGGTGCAACTGGCGGATGGGCGTTGGGAGAGTGGGTTTATCTGTGAGGCGTATGGGCTGGAGGGGGCGGTGGATATCAGTCATTTGGGCGGCTGGCGGGCGTATCTGAAAAACCTGCGTTGACCTCTCGATTCGCTGGCAAGCCAGCGCCTACAGGTCCGGTGCAATACCTGTAGGAGCTGCCTCGTCAGCGAAGGCGTCAGCCCAGACGCCGCTATCCCTGATCCATACCGATTCGCCCTACAAATGCAGCAGCCATTTCCCCGCCGTTACCACTAGAATGCAGGCCATCGGATTAATGCCAACGGAACTGCCATGCCGCTTCGCTCGCCGCTGTACTCTCAACGCTCGTTGGTGCTCACGCTGGTCGCATTGTTGGGCGCGGGATTCCTGGCCACCTCCTTCCTCAGTTACTACGCCTCGCGAGCGTCGATCCGCGACAACATCGTCAACACCGAACTGCCGCTGACATCGGACACCGTCTACTCGGAAATCCAGAAGGATCTTGTCAGACCGATCCTGATTTCCTCGATGATGTCCCGCGATACCTTCATGCGCGACTGGGTGGTGAACGGCGAACGCGACTCCGACCAGATGACCCGCTACCTCAACGAGGTCATGACCCACTACGGCGCCTACACCGCCTTCTTCGTTTCCGACACCAGCCTGACCTACTACCACGCCAAGGGCGTGCTCAAGCAGGTCAAAGCTACCGAGCCCCGCGATGCCTGGTACTTTCGCGTGCGTGGCATGAAAGATCCCTACGAGATCAACGTCGATCCGGACCTTGCCAACAAGGACAACCTGACCGTCTTCATCAACTACAAGGTCTACGACTACAACAACCGTTTCATTGGTGCCGCGGGTGTCGGGCTGACGGTCGATGCGGTGATCAAGCTGATCGACAAATACCAGCGGCGCTACCAGCGCAGCGTGTACTTCGTCGACACCTTCGGGCGCCTGGTACTGACCGGCGCCGAGGGCGGGCCCGATGGTGCGCGGACCGGGCAGACCCTGGGTGAACTCGAGGGCATGAAAAACCTGGTCAGCCAATTGCCTAAGCCCCACAGCGGCAGCTACGAATATTCCGGCCAGGGCCAGGGGCATTTCCTCAACGTGCGGTTCATTCCGGAGCTGAACTGGTACTTGTTCGTCGACAAGCGCGAAGACGGCGACCTCAGTGACATCCGTCGTTCGCTGTACCTCAACCTGCTGATCTGCCTGGTTGTCACCCTGACCGTGCTGGCCCTGCTCAACCGGGTGATCAAGCGCTTTCAGAGCAAGATCCACGCCCAGGCAACCCTCGACAGCCTGACTGAGCTGCCCAACCGACGTGGCTTCGACCTGTTGGCTGCGCAAGCCATGCACGAGGCCCAGCGCGAGCCCAGGCCACTGACCGCGCTGCTGCTTGACCTGGACCACTTCAAAGCCTTGAACGACACCTACGGGCACCTGGCCGGCGATCAGGTGCTGATCGGTTTTGCCCGGGATCTGGAAAGCTGCCTGCGCCATTCCGACATCGTCTGTCGCTGGGGCGGTGAAGAGTTCATCGTGCTGCTCAAAGATACCGATGGTGAGACCGGCCTGATGATTGCCGAGAAAATTCGTCAGCATGTGGAACACCAGCGTTATGCCTACAACGTCAGTAGCTTGCAGCTGACCGTCAGCATCGGCCTGACCACCCTGCAACCCGATGACACCTTGCACACATTGCTGTCGCGGGCCGATCATGCGATGTATCGGGCCAAGCAAAGTGGCCGCAACCGAACCTGCGTGGAAATGCCTCACTCCATTTATGCCTATCCATCATGAGCATGCCTGACCTCTGCCCGGCCTGCGGTGCATCCAACGACTGCACCCTGGCCGACCCGCGAACCGCCGATCGGGCGTGCTGGTGCTACGGCGTCAGTATCGACCCGGCGGTCCTTGAAGCGCTGCCGGCCGAACTGCGCAACGCCTCCTGCCTGTGCCCACGCTGCGCCGAGGTCGAGGCGCAGTTGCAAGCAGTGCCCCAGCCATTCAAGTAAGATGCGCAGCCCTTTGCTCACTGATCCTTGAGTCATGCGCGTCGACCGTTTTCTCAGCAACCTGCCCCGCTTCAACCGTCAGCAAGTACGCCTGTTGCTGGTGGAAAAGCGCGTTCGGATTGACGGAAAAATCGTCAGCGACCCGCATGCCGAAGTCCGTGAGTTCAGCCGGGTCGAAGTCAATGACGAGGTACTGCAAACCGGCAAGCCGCTGCGTCACTTCATGCTGCACAAACCGGCCGGTTGTGTCAGCGCCACTCGAGATCCACAGCACCCGACCGTGCTCGACCTGATCCATGAACCGGACAGGGATGATCTGCACATCGCCGGACGCCTGGACTTCAACACCACCGGCCTGATGCTGATCACCAATGACGGCAGCTGGTCGCGCCGCCTGACCCAACCGCAGACCAAACTGCCAAAGGTCTACTACGTCGAAACCGAGCAGGTCATCGGCCCCGAATACGCCATCACGTTCATGCAAGGCCTGTACTTCGCCTTCGAAGACCTCACCACTCAACCCGCCGGGCTAGAGCTGCTGGGGCCGAAATCGGCGCGCCTGAGCATCGTCGAGGGCCGTTACCATCAGGTGAAGCGCATGTTCGGCCACTTCGACAACAAAGTGATGCGCCTGCACCGCGAAAGCATGGGCCCATTGGTGCTCGATGACAGGTTGAAACCGGGCGAATACCGCCCGCTCAGCGACGAAGAGATCGCTTTGATCTAAGCAGCCTACCGCTGAGCAGAAGTTGTCGAACAATTTACCAACGGCACTTGCGCAATGATGTGACCCCTGCTTGAATCAGGACGTCGGCCGAAATGTGACCGACGAGTCACAAGATACGTCTAAGAAACTTTTTGCCGGTAGGAACCCTTGGGTTCCGGCCTCACCCGGCAGACTGCCCGCCAATAACAATACCCGTCGACCGGACTGCAGTGGATCGACATGGGCTAACAAATTCCAAGGCATATGCCTACCTGTCACAAAGCTCGTGCAATCTCATTTGCGCGCATACCCGCTTGCCAGGAGTCTTATGACATGAGGCCAGAAATCGCTGTGCTGGATATACAGGGTCAGTATCGGGTTTACACGGAGTTCTATCGCGCAGACGCCGCAGAGAAGACCATTATTCTGGTCAACGGCTCGATGTCCACGACTGCGTCGTTTGCCCAAACCGTGAAAAACCTCTATCCGCATTTCAACGTGGTCTGCTACGACCAGCCCTATGCGGGCAAGTCAAAAGCCCACAACCTGCATGAGAAAATGCTGACCAAGGAAATCGAAGGGCAGATCCTTCTGGAGCTGATCGAGCACTTCGCCGCCGAACACGTGCTGTCGTTTTCCTTTGGTGGCGCCGCGACCCTGGTGGCGCTGTCGCAACAACCACGCCGGATCGAAAAAGCCGTCATCAGCTCGTTCTCCCCGGTGGTCAACGCCCACATGCTCGATTACCTCGAGCGCGGTGTCGATTACCTCGGCAACCGCGACGGCGACCGGGTCGGCAACCTGGTGAACAGCACCATCGGCAAACACTTGCCGTCGTTGTTCAAACGGTTCAACTACCGACACGTCAGCAGCCTGGCCGAGCATGAATACGGGCAGATGCACTTTCACATCAGCGATGTGCTTAACAGCGATCGGCACTGCTACCTCAACGCGGCGAAGAAAATCAACGTGCCAGTGCTATTCATGAACGGCGAATGGGACGAGTACACCGCCGCCGAAGACGCCCGACTGTTCGCCGGCCACGTGCAACACAGCACCTTCAGCACCCTGCAGGCCACCGGGCACTTTCTCGACATGGAACACAAAGCCGCCTGCCGAGACAGCCGCAATGCACTGATGGGGTTCCTGAAACCGGCGCTGCATGAAGGCCGACCGCGTTTCCACCACGCCCAGGACCATCATGCATTGGCCATCTGAAACAGCGTCATCGCGAGCAAGCCCCGCTCTGCAAGAGCAGGCTTGCCCGCGAACGACCGCAACGCGGCCCGCTTTGTTTCATTTGCGCTAAAGCCATCTGCCGTAAAGAAAAACTTCATTTCCACGGTTACATCTGGTACAAAGTCAACCGCTCCAGGCGGGTGTCGTATAATGGCATTACTCCAGCTTCCCAAGCTGATAACGAGGGTTCGATTCCCTTCACCCGCTCCAATCGAATTTCAGTCTCACGTTGGTTTTTGACGGGGGATGCAGGTAAAGAAAAAACCGGCCTTGATGGCCGGTTTTTTTGTGTCTGGGGT
The DNA here is from genome assembly GCF_009861505.1 of Pseudomonas izuensis. Lineage (GTDB taxonomy): Bacteria > Pseudomonadota > Gammaproteobacteria > Pseudomonadales > Pseudomonadaceae > Aquipseudomonas > Aquipseudomonas izuensis. The sequence goes on from NZ_WTFT01000032.1 coordinate 65,139, forward strand.
TTGGTGGGATTGGGCTTGTGAGTCATTCCGCCATTCTCGTTTTCTTTCCCTGATTGATCAGCAGGTGCTTCCCGGAACGGTGGCGACCTGAAATCCGTTAGCGTTTTTTTCGGAAAACACGGATTTATTATCAAATTTCATCAAGCGTTAGTCTTTTCGTACATACAAATGGGACTCTCGTCTGGTTTTTCCTGGAATGTAGAGACGGGATAGATCGGTCTCGGAGGCTGGTTTTTTCTGCACTTGAATTTTTAAGCACTCACGGCAAAACCTCGCAATACACAAAGCAGCTCAATTCAGGCTTGCTCCAAGCCGTTGACGCAGTGCCCTCCTAGACTCGATTCCTATCGCCTTCCCGTCGAACCCAGGACGATTCGGTGGGTATAGTGTTGATTACAAAAAATCAGTAGGTATAGTAACCACAAGCACACCACAGGGAGGTGATGTGAATAGCCGATTTTTGATAAGCCAACTCATTGCGGACGGCTGGTATCTGGTACGAATCAGAGGCAGCCACCATCACTTCAAGCACCCGACCAAGCCGGGGCTGGTGACGGTCCCTCATCCCAAAAAAGATCTGCTCAAAAAAACGGCCATCAGTATTTTGCAACAGGCACTGCTCTAACGAGCCCGGTGCGCGGAGTCCTTGGAGGACAATGAACATGCTTTACCCAATTGCGATTTCAATGGGCGGTGATGAACATGCCTTGGGTGTGGAAGTCCCTGACATTCCGGGGTGCTTTTCCGCCGGGGAAGACCTGGATGACGCGATGGCGATGGCCCGGGAAGCCATTGAAGGCCACTTCGAGATTCTGGCCGAAGACGGTTCGCCGATCCCGCCCGCGAACAAAGTGACCTTGCACGCAGCCAACCCAAAATTCGAGGGGTGTGCATGGGCGCTGGTGGACATCGACGTGACCAAATATCTGGGCAAGGCCCAGAAGCTAAACATCACCCTGCCAGGCTATCTGCTCAATCGAATTGATGAGTACGTGCTGCACCATCCGGAGGAGAAAAGCCGTTCGGGTTTTCTGGCATCGGCAGCACTGAAGGTGTTGCAGCAGAGCTGATCACCTTATTTAAGGGATGCATTAACCGGCCCCAAGTGGCCGGTTTTTTTATGGCCGGAATTTGGCAGAACCCCACTGACGTCACTCCCTGTGGGAGTGAGCTTGCTCACGATGGCGGCCTGACAGGCAACACGGATGTGAATATGCAGCCGTCATCGAGAGCAAGCTCGCTCCCACAAGGTTTGCGGCGCTCAGCGCTGAGTGTTACTTGCAGGCACTCGTATAGTTTTCGTATAGATCTCTACCCGCCAGTAAAGTCTCCGTAGAGCCGCGTTGAGCCGGACGACAGATGCCTTACTCTCCCCGCTCACCGTTCTTTCAGAGGTCAGCATGGACAGTTCAGAGTTGGGGATCATGATCATTTCGATGATCGGGTTGTTCGGCTTTGCTTCGTTTGTTTTCGAATACTTGAGTGCCAGGCGCACAAAGAAGAGGAACGGATGACGACATCCGTTCCTCACCCGCATCAGCGCGTTGCCACCAAAAACAACCGTGGGAATGGCAACAACACCGAGCCATCGGCCAGTGCCGGATAGGCCTGTTCGATGGCAGCCAGATACTGCTTCAAATACTCCGCCCGCTCAGCCTCATCCAAAGGCTCGAGAAATGGCCGCAAGCCGCTGCCCTTGAACCACTCGACCACGCCCGACGCGCCACCTGTCAGCGGATGATGGTAAGTAGTGCGCCACACGTCGACGCGGGTGCAACAGGCATTCAACATGGAGTAATAACCACTGGCATCGGCCATTTTCGTGCGTTGTCCGGCAGCTCCGGCAAGTTTGCCCGCCCAGGGACCATTAGCTGCAACTTCCCGCATCAAGCGGTGCGAGTGCTCATTGAGGTTGTCCGGCATCTGAATCGCCAGGCTGCCACCCGGTGCAAGCTTGTTCACCAGCGAAGGCAGTAGCGCAGCGTGATCCGGCACCCACTGCAACACCGCGTTAGCGAAAATCACGTCGAACGGGCCGCTTTCGTTCCAGGTATCGATGTCGGCGATATCGAAACACACCTGCGGCAAGCGCTTGCGGGCCGCTTCAATCATGTCGGCCGAGCTGTCCAGCCCGCGCACCGTGGCGTCGGCAAAGCGTTCCACCAGCAGCTCGGTCGAATTACCGGGGCCGCAACCGATGTCGATGGCCGAGCGCACCTCTGCGGCGGGGATTGCCGCCAGCAGGTCACGGGCGGGACGAGTGCGTTCATCTTCAAAAGCGACGTATTGTTTGGCGGACCAACTCATTGCGTTCTCCTTTCGTGGGTGCCGAAGCATCTTAACCCATGGCCACCTGGCGCTTTTCTCACGACAGGCAAATAGAATTTTCAATTGGCCCCCACTGTCTGAATTTCAAGCGCCCTCTCACAAGGAAAACCGCCATGAAGTTCGCAAAAGTCGCGCAAAAACTCGCCCTATGGGCCGGTAGCCCCAAGACGTTCCTGGGGGCGATCCTGCTGATTTTCCTGTGGGGATTGAGCGGGCCGATTTTCCATTTCAACGATACCTGGCAACTGATCATCAATACCTCGACCACCATCATCACCTTCCTGATGGTGTTCTTGATCCAGAACACGCAGAACCGAGACACGGATATCTTGCATTTGAAGGTCGATGAATTGCTGCGCGTGACCAAGGACGCGCAGAACGCGATGTTGGGGCTCGAAGCGTTGGACCTCAAGGAGCTGGAGGCGCTGAGAAAACACTATCGCAGCCTGGGTGAGGGCCAGACCATTTCCATCGACGGCACCGTGGTTCAGGAGAAAGGCAAACAGGATCTGAATGAGTGCTGATCGACATTGCGCGGGTAGCCCAAGGTCACCCGCGCACGGCAATGACTAGAGACCGGCCTGCAGGGCCTTGGCCATTTGCAGGTGATTCTGTAGTTTTGGCAGGGTTTCTTCGGCGAATGCCTTGATCTGCGGCACGTCGGTGGTCTGCTCCGTTTGCTCGAGCTGCTCGATGGCTTCCTGGTTCGTTTTGACCTGACTGGCCGCGTAAGCTTCATCGAAGTTCGCGCCCTCCATGACTTCGGGCATCAAGGCCTTGGCCTTATCCACCACCTCTTCGCGCGGGGCCACCGGCAAGTCCAGTTGCTTGGCGATTTTCGCCAGGTGCTGGTTGGCGGTGGTGCGGTCGTTGATCACGACGATGGTGTAGTCCTTGATCTCTTTGGATTCGGTCTTCTGGTGCGCCAGGCGACTGGCTTCGATGTCGGCAATACCCTGGGCCGAGGCATCGTTGATGAATTCGGCGGGCGTCTGGGCGAAGGCACTGCTGGCACACAGACCCAGTATCGCGGCAAAACCGCAGTTGCGTAATCGGGTGGCCATCCGGTTCATGGTCGCGCCCTCCTCTAAAAATTCAAACGGGAGCTTTCGCCCCCGCTTCTCAATCAAAACCACCAACATCCATTACTTCGATTTCTGTGCGGGCTTACGACCCATATCGGGTTTAGGCTCCTTATCGACAGTCGTGGTGGTGGTTTTCCCACCTTTGCGACCGGCTTCAGACGCCTTGGTTCGATCGTTGCCGAAGTTTCCCGAGTTCGAGTTTCTTGAGTTAGGCATGATTCTCTACCTCTTGGTGATAATCGCGGCGAGCAGTAGCCCGCATAGATTCTGAATTTGCCCGTGCCAAAAGGTTTAGAAAAATCCGGTCATGCCGCGACGAACGGCAGCCGGCATTCAGACAAGCCGCAGGTGATGCTCGCGCTTGGCGCTGTACATCGCTTCATCGGCGTGCCGGAACAACTGTTGTTCTTCCGTGCCGTTCTCAGGGTATTGCGCCACGCCGATGCTGGGGTGGATATGCAGGCTGTGGCCGTCCAGGCGCAGCGGCTGGGCCAGGACCTGACGGATTTTCCCGGCCACGCAGTCGGCATCGCCCGAGGCGTGGATGCTGTGCAACAACACCACAAACTCGTCACCACCAATGCGCGCCACCGTGTCGGTTTCACGCACGCAGCCCTTGAGCCGATTGGCGACGGTCTGCAACAACATGTCGCCCACCGCATGACCGTGGGTGTCGTTGACTTGCTTGAAGCGGTCAAGGTCGACATACAGCAGCGCCATGCGCCCACGACCTTCACGCGCCGCTGCCAATGCGGCCTTGAGCCGGTCGCGGAGCAATTCGCGGTTGGGCAGTTGGGTCAACTGGTCGTATTGGGCCATGCGTTGCAGCCGCGCGTGCAACTGCTTGCGCTCGATCGCCGTCGCCACCTGGGCGCAGACATACTGCAACAGCTCTTTATCCTGCTCGGTGTAGCGCTCGCCGCCGGGGATGCTTTTGACGATCAGCGCGCCGATGGTGCCGTTCTGCGAGTTCAGCGGCACACCCAGCCAGCATGATGAGTTCTGCCCGGTCACCAGCGCCTCGAATCCGATGGGCGGTTTCTCCTGGTTCGGGGTCAGCAGGATGGGCAGGCCGGTGCGGATGACCTCGGCACACAGGCGCCCGGTGATCGTGCCGGGCTCGGGTTGCGGTTCGTGGTCGTCGACGTGATAGGGGAAATTCAGCTGCGCGCAGTGTTCGTCATACAGCGCCACGGAAAAATTCAGCGCCGGCAGCCATTCACCGATGATCAGGTGGACACGTTTGAACAGCGCCAGCAGGTCTTCCGCCGCATGCGCCGCTTCGGAAATCGCGTACAACGCCGCCTGCCGGGACTCGGCCTGCTTGCGTTCGGTGATGTCGCGGGCTACGGCGATGCGCAGCTGATCGACCTCCGACCAACGCGCCGACCACAGGATGTTCACCACCCGGCCATCCTTGCGCAGGTAGCGGTTCTCGAAATTCAGCTTGGGCTCGCCGCCCATGATCTCGCGTGCGGCATCAAGGGTGCGCTGGCGGTCGGCCGGGTGCACCAGATCGATCATCTGCTGACCGATCAACTCGTCGGGGGTGTAGCCGAAGACGCGCTCGCAGGCCGCACTGACAAATACGAAGCGACCTTGTTTGTCGACCGCGCAAACGGCGTCCAGCAAGAGGTCGATGTAGCTCGCCAACGGAGCGGAATTTCTGGTGGTCATGGTGCCGAGAACGTGTCCGAACGATGCAGCAATAAGAAACCATCCCTGACCCGTACCTATGCAACTGATGCAGCCCTGCAATCAGCGTCAAGCCTTGTTCGTCACCAGCCCCGGCAATGCATGCGCCAGGGCGTTGATGGCAAAACCGATAAACATCACCCCGCACAGACGGGTAATCGCCAGCTCATGGCGCTGATACAAGGTGCGCACCCGGCGCGCCCCGACAATGCCGATGAGGATAGCGTAGGCGATAAGGCCGCCGACGAAGCTCAGGACGATCAGCCACGGCAACATCGACCACGTCAACAACTCGGCGCGGCTCGACAGCAAAGCCGTGAACGTCGCTACCGCCACCGGATAGGCCTTTGGATTGGTCAAGCCAAACAGGATGCCATGCCAGAACGGCTGACGCGCCGGCCCCTCGGGTGCTTCGGCGCTGTTGCGACGCGCCCGCACCGCGCGCCAGCCGAGCCAGAACAGGTAGAGGCCGCTGAGCAAACCCAGCACATCGAACGCGGTGCTGCCGATTTCCCGCGCACCGACAATCGCCACCAGCGCCGTGCTGCACCAGATCACATCGCCCAGCAAATGCCCGCAGAGAAACCC
>NZ_WTFT01000033.1:0-29017 GCF_009861505.1 Pseudomonas izuensis
CACCACCACCATCTTTAGCGTGTGCGGAATTGATGATGGATAGGTTGGCGGGCAGTAATGGAGCGGCTGCGAGCATCAGGGCGCAGGACAGGACGGCGGCGAGACTCTTTTTGTTTAAAAGCATGATTGCTTCCGTAGGATTGATTTCGCGTGGTGTATGACGCGGTAACCCCCTGACAGTTCAAACGCTCGCGACAGCCGGTGCCCAAACGTCGCTTTCGAGAATGTGGTCGAATCGCCTCGCCCCACAAACGCTAGTCAAAAGCCCCGTTGAGCACTTCATAAATGAGCCCGGTGGCCAGCGCGACCAGAATCAAGTCCGTGCCTGCCTGTTGCCATTCGTACCCGTCATAATGTGGCAACCTGCCGATTAATCGACCGTCGAGCTTTTTGGCAATCCCCGGTGGCAGCGGTTTGCCTCGAGCGAGGTTCTTTTGAATGCCGGGAGGCAAAGCCGGACCAGGCGTCCAATAGTCGCGATAGCCACCGACAATCCCGAGCACGCCGGCGCGATCGATACTCGGGCCATGATCCCAATCACTGCCCCCTGACTTTTTACCTTTATTTCCATGTCCGCCCTGGTTGCCGTGGTCCTGCGTATTTCCCTGGCCCTTTCCATTGCCGGGATCGGCCCATGCGGTCACTGGGCCGGTGACCAATGCAAGGCATGTAACAGCTGCGATCAATGAGCGGGATCGGTGCATGAGTCGTTCCTTCAAGGCAGACCAATTTCCGTGAACTTTAGACGTTGTTGACGATGGAACCGCGCACTTGTTCACGTTTTCGAAACTCTATCAGCGCCGATCCTTGATCAATCAGGGCGCCATTGGAGAGGAAATCCCGATGAACAGTAGACTGCTGCTTTTAATCGTCAGCCTTGGCCCCACACTGGTATTCGCAGAAGGCTGTGACGTGCTGACGCGATCCCAAAGTCCCTCGGTTCCCCTCGTCGAAACCCACAGTTGCTATGAATATGAAGGCATGCCGGTCAATGCGATTGACTGGTCGTGCAGCAACGAGAGCAGGGACATGCTGGCCAGCACCAGGAAAAAAGTCGAAAAATGTGCCGATCTGTATCAGGCCACCTGCACCGCCACGCTGACGCAAGAATCCCTGGCCAACCCACACGCCACCAGCAAGGACAAGAACAGCAATGCCCTGAACATTCCGGATAATGCTCAGGTCACGACTTACTATTACGGCGCGGAACACATGGATCAGGCCAGGATCGATTGCGAATCGGGGGGCGGGCAATGGAAGGCAAAATAGCCGGTTCACGCTCGCCGTTAGAAGTTCGCCGGCGTGTTCGCGCTGATAATCTCGGCCTCATCCGCCCCAATATTCCGGAACTTGTGCGGCAGCGTCGTCGGGAAGTAATACCCGTCTCCGGCGTTCAATACACTGATCTGACCATCCACGGTCAACTCGACGGTGCCACGGGTCACAAGCCCGCACTCCTCGCCTTCGGAGTGCACGATCGGCTCTTCCCCGGAACTGGCGCCCGGCGCGTATTGCTCGCGCAGCAGGCGCATCTGCCGACTCGGGACGGAGGCGCCGATCAGCAGCAGGCGCAGGCCATGGCGGCCCAGGTCAGGTTGTTCGTTGGCGCGGAAGACGTATTGGTGTTCGCGCGGGGGTTGGTCGAAGGTGAAGAAGTCCGCCAGGGACATGGGGATGCCTTCGAGCAGCTTTTTCAGGGAACTGACCGAGGGGCTGACGCGATTCTGTTCGATCAGCGAGATGGTGGCATTGGTGACGCCGCTACGCCGGGCCAGCTCGCGCTGGGAGAGTTTGTAGCTTTCGCGTACTAATTTGAGTCGTGAGCCCGTATCCATGACAGCCTTATGTGCCAACCCGCAGGAACGAAATTGCTCGCTCCTGCAGTGATAATGGAAGGGTGGAGAGCAGGCGCGGATAACGCCGTTTTCCGGTCCCGGAAACGTGAAAGGCGGCTATTAAATCACGTTTGTTGGTGTTGCTGTAGGAGCAAAGCTTGCTCGCGATAGCGGTCTGTCAGACGGCTGAAATATTGCCTGATTTGGCGAAATCGCGGGCAAGCCTTGCTCCTACAGTGAGGTGTGTCAGGCAACATCGATGTTGGCTGATATGGCCTCTTCGCGAGCAGGCTCGCTCCCACAGTGGAATGCGGTGTTTCTGGCGACAAAAAAGCCGGCGGTGCCTTTTGGGGCGACCGCCGGCGAGGTAACGCTTAGATGCCGAAACGGTCGCGCAGCGAGTAGTAAACGGCGCCCATGGCGGTGAGCGGCGCGGAGAACGTGCGCCCACCGATCATCGGCATGTGTGGCAGGGAAGCGAAGGCGTCGAAGCGTTCAGCGTCGCCGCGGATCATTTCCGAGATCAACTTGCCGGCCAGGTGCGAGCAGGTGACGCCGTGGCCGCTATAGCCCTGCATATAGTAGGCGTTTTTCTCGATACGGCCGAATTGCGGCATGCGCGACATGGTCAGCAGGAAGTTGCCGGTCCAGCGGTAGTCGATCTTCACGTCCTTCAATTGCGGGAAGGTCTTGAGGATTTTCGGGCGGATCAGTTGTTCGATGTCATCCGGCTCGCGGGCGCCATAGACCACGCCACCGCCGTAGAGCAGACGGTTGTCGGCAGTCAGGCGGAAGTAGTCGAGCAGGTAGTTGCAGTCTTCAACACAGTAGTTGTTGGTGATCAGGCTCTTGGCCTGTTTCTCCGTCAACGGCTCGGTGACGACAATCTGCGAACCGCAGGGCATGCTTTTGCTGGTGACACGGTTGTCCAGGCCTTGCGGCAGGTAGGCGTTACCGGCGATCAGCAGGTACTTGGCCCGCACCACGCCTTTGGCGGTGCGCACGGTGATCGGTTCGCCGTAGGTGATTTCCACCGCCGCCGATTGTTCGAAAATCTTGCCGCCCAGGCCGATGATCGCCGACGCTTCGCCCAGCGCCAGGTTCAGCGGATGAATGTGCCCGCCCTGCATGTCCAGCAGGCCGCCGACGTAGTTGTCGCAACCCACTTCGCGCTTGATGTCCGACTCGCTGAGCAGGGTCAGGTTCTTGTTGCCGTAGCGTTCCCAGCTTTTCTTCTGCTCGGCCAAGCCCTTGAACTGCTTTTTGTTCAGCGCAGCAAAGATGCCACCCGGACGATAATCACACTGGATGTCGTAGTGCTGTATGCGCTGGCGGATGATGTCGGCGCCTTCGAAGATCATGCTGCCGAGCACTTCAGCGGTCCTGTCGCCATAGCGCTCTTCGATGACATCGACGTCGCGGCTGTAGGAGTTGACCAGTTGACCGCCGTTGCGACCGCTGGCGCCGAAGCCGACTTTGGCCGCTTCCAGCACGGTGACGCTGTAGCCCGCTTCGGCGAGGAACAGGGCCGAGGACAGGCCGGTGTAGCCGGCGCCGATCACGCAGACATCGCATTCCACCAGCTCTTCAAGTACCGGGAAGTCGCCGGTGAAGTTGCGGGTGGCGGCGTAGTAGCTGTTTACATGTTTCATAAGATTCTCCGATGGCCACCAGCTCAACCGGCGGCCGCCGCTTTTATTGTTGTTAGAGCTTGATCCAGGTCGCCTTGAGCTCGGTGTACTTGTCGAACGCGTGCAGCGATTTGTCCCGACCGTTACCCGATTGCTTGTAGCCACCGAACGGCGCGGTCATGTCGCCGCCGTCGTACTGGTTGACCCAGACGCTGCCGGCGCGCAAGCCACGGGCGAAGGTGTGGGCCTTACTCAGGTTGCTGGTCCACACGCCTGCTGCCAGGCCGAAGATGCTGTCGTTGGCGATTGCCAGGGCTTCTTCAGCCGTGTCGAAGGTGATCAGCGACAGCACCGGGCCGAAGATTTCTTCACGGGCAATGGTCATGGCGTTGGTCACGCCGTCAAAAATCGCCGGTTCCACGTACAGGCCACCGGTGTCCTCGAGGGTGCGTTGGCCGCCGGCGATCAGCTCGGCGCCCTGCTCGCGACCGATGTCGATGTAGCGCAACACGTTGTCCAGTTGACGCTGGTCGACGACCGCGCCAACCGTTGTTGCAGGATCCAGCGCGTGCCCCGGTTTCCATGCCTGCAGGGCTTCCACCAGCAGCGGGATGAATTGGTCGCGGATCGAGCGCTCCACCAGCAGGCGCGAGCCGGCGGTGCAGACTTCGCCCTGGTTGAAGGCGATGCCGCTGGCCGCTGCCTGGGCGGCCACGCGCAGGTCCGGTGCGTCGGCGAACACCACGTGCGGGCTCTTGCCACCCGCTTCCAGCCAGACGCGTTTCATGTTGCTTTGCCCGGCGTAAATCATCAGTTGCTTGGCAATCGCGGTGGAGCCGGTGAAGGCCAGCACGTCGACGTCCATGTGCAGCGCCAGGGCTTTGCCGACCGTATGACCGTAACCCGGCAGGACGTTGAACACGCCTTTGGGGATGCCGGCGTCGAGTGCGAGCTGCGCAATGCGGATCGCGGTCAGCGGCGATTTTTCCGAAGGCTTGAGGATGAACGAGTTACCCGCTGCCAGCGCCGGGGCGAATTTCCAGCTGGCCATGATCAGCGGGAAGTTCCACGGCACGATGGCCGCGACCACGCCGGCCGGTTCACGCGTCACCAGGCCAAGCTGATCGTGGGGCGTGGCGGCGACTTCATCGTAGATTTTGTCGATGGCTTCGGCGGTCCAGCGGATCGCGTTGGCGGTCGCCGGGACATCGACGTTCATCGAGTCGCTGATGGGCTTGCCCATGTCCAGGGTTTCCAGCAACGCCAGCTCTTCCCGGTTTTCCAGGATCAGATCGGCGAAGCGAATCAGGATGCGCTTGCGTTCCACCGGGGCCAGTTTGGCCCAGACGCCGGACTCGAAGGTACGACGCGCAACGGCAACAGCGGCGTTGGCATCGGCTTCGTCAGTGCTGGCGACGTTGGCCAGGAAGCGGCCGTCTACCGGGCTGACGCATTCGAACGTGGCGCCACTGGCGGCTGCACAATATTGACCGTCGATGAAGGCACGGCTTTCGATGTTGAGGGACTGAAAGCGTTGCTCCCAGTCGCTGCGAGTGATTGTCATGGTTGTGACTCGACGCAGGGGAATAAGTGATCGCAAGACCTGTGGGAGCAAAGCTTGCTCGCGATAGCGGTGTGCCAGGCAACATCAATGTTGATTGATCCGCCGCCATCGCGAGCAAGCTTTGCTCCCACAGTTGATGAGTGGTGTAAGCAGGGAATGCGTACACCACTGAACCCAATCAAACGGTATGCAAGTACCAGTTGTACTCAAGGTCCGAGATGGAGTTTTCGAACTCGGCCAGTTCGCTTTCCTTGCACGCCACGAACACGTCGATGTACATCGGGTCGATGTATTTGGCCATGACTTCGCTGTCGTCCAGCTCGCGCAACGCATCACGCAGGTTGTTCGGCAGGCTTTGCTCGTTCTGCTCGTAGCTGTTGCCTTCTACCGGCGAGCCCGGTTCGATCTGGTTGGTCAGACCGTGGTGCACACCGGCCAGGACCGAGGCCATCAGCAGGTACGGGTTGGCGTCGGCGCCGGCTACACGGTGTTCGATACGCACGGCGTCCGGCGAACCAGTCGGCACACGTACCGCTACGGTACGGTTGTCGATGCCCCAGCTCGGCGAGTTCGGCACGTAGAACTGCGCGCCGAAACGACGGTACGAGTTGACGTTCGGGCAAAGGAACGCCATCTGCGCCGGCAGGGTCTCGAGCACACCGCCGATCGCGTGTCGCAGCGCGGCGTTCTGCTCGGGATCCTCGCTGGCGAAGATGTTGTTGCCTTCCTTGTCGAGAATCGAAATGTGCACGTGCAGACCGTTACCCGCCTGGCCTGGGTAAGGCTTGGCCATGAAGGTGGTGTCCATCTCGTGGTCGTAGGCGATGTTCTTCACCAGACGCTTGAGCAGGACCGCGTAATCGCAGGCCTTTATAGGGTCGGCCACGTGGTGCAGGTTGACTTCGAACTGCGCCGGGGCGCTTTCCTTGACGATGGCGTCAGCCGGGATGCCTTGCTCTTTCGCGCCTTCGAGGATGTCCTGCAGGCAGTCGACGTATTCGTCGAGGTCGTCGATCAGGTACACCTGGGTCGACATCGGACGCTTGCCGGAAACTGGCGAACGTGGCGATTGCGGACGGCCGTTCACGTTGTCCTGGTCGATCAGGTAGAACTCCAGCTCGAACGCCGCGCAAATAGTTAGGCCAAGGTCGTCGAACTTGCGCACCACATTAGCCAGCACTTCACGCGGGTCGGCGAAGAATGGTTCACCTTCCAGTTCGTGCATGGTCATCAGCAGTTGCGCGGTCGGGCGCTTTTGCCACGGTTCGATGCTCAGGGTTCCGGGGATCGGGTAGCAGATCCGGTCGGAGTCGCCGATGTCCAGACCCAGGCCAGTGCTTTCCACCGTGGAGCCATTGATGTCCAGAGCAAACAGAGACGCCGGCAGGTTGATGCCTTTCTCGTACACCTTATGAAGACTGGTGCGTTCGATGCGCTTGCCGCGCACCACACCGTTCATATCCGCAATCAGAAGGTCGACGTACAAAACCTCAGGATATTTCTTAAGGAATGCGTTTGCTTCGTTGAGTTGAACGGTACGCAGAGGGACCGACATGATGCACCTATTTAGCTGTTAATTATTATGTTCACTGCCCTTTCACGAGCTCAGTCAATCCGAAAGGCAAAGTGAAGTCAATAGCGAACACTCAGCCGTTCAGCGTTTATTTTCGGGCCTCTCAGAAGTACGAGAGTGCCAGATCAGCCGTCAAACGCCCGTAAAACCCGAAGATCAGACGTGCGGCGTTTAGAATTTTTTACATGAGAGTTGTTAATTAAAATCAACAAGGCTAAGCTCCGGAAAAGCTCGTTCAAGTGTGAAACTTCGAGGTGATAAAAATGGCATTCAAGCCATTGATCGGCGTTACTGCGTGCGTCAAACAGATTGGCCTGCACCCCTACCATGTCAGCGGCGACAAGTACTTGCGTGCTGTCAGCGTTGCCGCGCTGGGGTTGCCCGTCGTCATTCCTTCCCTGGCTGAACTGACCGAAATCGAGGATCTGCTGCCGCAGCTCGACGGTCTGTTGCTGACCGGCTCGCCATCGAATGTGGAACCCTTCCACTATCAAGGCCCCGACAGCGCTCCCGGCACGGAACACGATCCCCAGCGGGATCGCACCACCCTTCCCCTGATCCGCGCGGCCATCGCCGCCGGCGTGCCGGTACTCGGCATCTGCCGTGGCTTTCAGGAGATGAACGTGGCGTTCGGTGGCAGCCTGCATCAGAAAGTCCATGAACTTCCCGGCTTCCTCGATCATCGCGAAGCCAACCATCCGGACCTGGCCGTGCAATACGCTCCCGCTCACGCGGTGAACGTGCAGCCGGGCGGTGTATTCGAAGCCCTGGATCTGCCGCCGGTGTTCCAGGTCAATTCGATTCACAGCCAGGGCATCGACCGATTGGCTCCCGGCCTGCGCGCCGAAGCCGTGGCTCCCGATGGTTTGATCGAGGCAGTCTCGGTGGAGAACAGCAAGGCCTTCGCCCTCGGCGTGCAATGGCACCCGGAATGGCAGGTCCTGGACAATCCGCCTTACTTGAGCATTTTCCAGGCGTTCGGCGAAGCGTGCCGGCAACGGGCGGCGCTGCGGAACGCGCGCTGACGTAAAACACTGAACATCAATTGACTGCCCCCGTGGGTTATGCGGGCGTGCCTTTGCGCGCCCGTCGCCCGCGACAACAACACACTGCAATAAAAACAAGTACCGCAGCCAGGAAGGCGGCACCGGATAAACCCGGCTGAAACGGTAACCCTGTAGGAGCAAAGCTTGCTCGCGATGGCGGCGGATCAACCAACATTGATGTCGTCTGATACACCGCCATCGCGAGCAAGCTTTGCTCCCACAAGAGCCAGAACCGGGTTTGCAAACAACTATTAAGTCGGGCCGCGTTGGCCTGGCGACTGAAACCTGTTGGGAGTTTCACATGGCAAACGCCTCCAGCATTTACAGGAAGGCCCTTGAAGGTCACCAGGCACCGAAAAAGGTGTTGGTGAAAGTCGATCGCGTCACCAAGAAATTCGACGAGACCACCGCCGTGGACGATGTGTCCCTGGAAATTCATCAGGGCGAAATCTTTGCCCTGCTCGGTGGTTCCGGTTCCGGCAAATCGACGCTGCTGCGCATGCTCGCCGGCTTCGAACGCCCGACCGAAGGGCGGATTTTGCTCGATGGCGTGGACATCACCGACATGCCGCCCTACGAGCGGCCGATCAACATGATGTTCCAGTCCTATGCCCTGTTCCCGCACATGACCGTGGCGCAGAACATCGCCTTCGGCCTCAAGCAGGACCGTTTGCCCGCCGCTGAAATCGACGCCCGCGTGGACGAAATGCTGCGTCTGGTGCACATGACCCAATACGCCAAACGCAAACCCCATCAGTTGTCCGGCGGCCAGCGTCAGCGCGTGGCCCTGGCCCGTTCCCTGGCCAAGCGGCCGAAGTTGCTGTTGCTCGACGAACCGATGGGTGCACTGGATAAAAAGCTGCGTTCCCAAATGCAGCTGGAACTGGTGGAGATCATCGAGCGCGTTGGCGTGACCTGCGTGATGGTGACCCACGACCAGGAAGAGGCCATGACCATGGCCCAGCGCATCGCGATCATGCATCTGGGCTGGATCGCCCAGATCGGCAGCCCGGTCGATATCTACGAAGCACCGGTCAGCCGCATGGTCTGCGAATTCATCGGCAACGTGAACGCCTTCGACGGCCAGGTGGTGGAAGACCTGGAAGGTCACGCAATCATTCACAGCCCGGATCTGGAGCAGAAGATCTACGTCGGTCACGGCGTCAGCACCTCGGTGCAGGACAAATCGATCACCTACGCGATCCGCCCGGAAAAACTGCTGGTCAGCACCACCAAGCCTGACACCCGCTACAACTGGTCCAGCGGCAAGGTGCATGACATCGCCTACCTCGGCGGTCACTCGGTGTTCTACGTCGAACTGCCTGGCGGCAAAGTCGTGCAGTCGTTCATGGCCAACGCCGAACGCCGTGGGGCACGTCCGACCTGGGACGATCAGGTCTACGTGTGGTGGGAAGACGACAGCGGCGTGGTACTGCGCGCATGAGAACCTTCAATCAGCAATTCCTGCGCCTGGTGCCCAGCGGTCGCAAGATCGTCATCGGCATTCCGTTCCTGTGGCTGTGCCTGTTCTTCATGCTGCCATTCTTCCTGGTGATGAAGATCAGCTTTTCGGAAGCAGCCCTGGCCATTCCGCCCTACTCGGAGATCTACACCTACGCCGAGCAGAAATTCAATCTGCTGCTTAACATCGGCAACTACACGTTGCTGGGCGAAGATGAGCTTTACATCTCGGCGTACCTCGGTTCGTTGAAGGTCGCGCTGTTCAGTACGCTGATGTGCCTGGTGATCGGTTTTCCGATGGCCTACGCCATCACCAAGGCGAGCAAGGAAGCGCAAAACGTCCTGATGCTGTTGATCATGATGCCGACCTGGACCGCGATCCTGATCCGTGTCTATGCGTGGATGGGCATCCTCAGCAACAACGGTTTGCTCAACGCCTTCCTGCTGTGGACCGGGCTGATCGATCACCCGATCGAGATCCTCAACACCAACACTGCCGTCTATATCGGCGTGGTGTATGCGTATCTGCCGTTCATGATCCTGCCGCTGTACGCCAACCTGGTGAAGCACGATCAGAGCCTGCTGGAAGCCGCGTCGGACCTGGGTTCGAGCACCTTCAACAGCTTCTGGAAAATCACCGTGCCACTGGCCAAGAACGGCATCATCGCCGGTTGCATGCTGGTGTTCATTCCGGTGGTGGGCGAGTTCGTGATCCCGGAACTGCTGGGCGGCCCGGAGACCCTGATGATCGGTCGCGTGCTGTGGCAAGAGTTCTTCAATAACCGCGACTGGCCGGTGGCGTCCGCCCTGGCGGTGGTCATGCTGTTGATCCTGATTGTGCCGATTCTGCTGTTCAACCGCAGCCAGGCCAAAGAAATGGAGGCACGGGGATGAAACGTTTCGGTTTCTCAAAAATGATGCTGTGGCTCGGCTTGTCGTTCATCTACCTGCCGATGCTGATTCTGGTGATCTACTCGTTCAACGCCTCCAAGCTTGTGACGGTGTGGGGTGGCTGGTCGTTCAAGTGGTACGCCGGCCTGCTCGACAACTCGCAACTGATGGGCTCGGTGGTGCGCTCGCTGGAAATCGCCTGCTATACGGCGGTTGCGGCAGTCGCGCTGGGAACGTTGGCCGCGTTCGTACTGACTCGGGTGACGCGCTTCAAGGGCCGCACGCTGTTCGGTGGCCTGGTGACCGCGCCGCTGGTGATGCCGGAAGTGATCACCGGTCTGTCGCTGTTGCTGCTGTTCGTGGCCATGGCGCAATTGATTGGCTGGCCGATGGAACGCGGCATCGTGACGATCTGGATCGCTCACACCACGTTTTGTGCCGCCTATGTGGCGGTGGTAGTCTCCGCCCGCCTTCGCGAGCTGGACCTGTCCATCGAAGAAGCGGCCATGGACCTCGGGGCCAAGCCGTTCAAGGTGTTTTTCCTGATCACCATCCCGATGATCGCGCCGTCACTGGCGGCCGGCGGCATGATGTCCTTTGCCCTGTCGCTGGATGACCTGGTACTGGCGAGCTTCGTTTCGGGTCCGGGTTCCACGACCCTGCCGATGGAAGTGTTCTCGGCGGTGCGCCTGGGCGTGAAGCCGGAGATCAACGCCGTGGCCAGCCTGATTCTGCTGGCGGTGTCGATCGTGACCTTCATGGTCTGGTACTTCAGCCGTCGCGCCGAAGCCAGCCGCAAACGGGCGATTCAGGAAGCCATGGACCAGACTGCGAGCGAATCGTGGCAGCAACCGAAAAAGCAAATGGCAGAAGCGACGGCCTAGTGCCGCCCCTGTAGGAGCGAGCCTGCTCGCGATGGACGTAAACGATAACGTTGGCTACCTGAATGAACGCGTCGTCCTTGAGTTTTTCGCGAGCAGGCTCGCTCCTACATAAAAGCGTGCAAGCGTATTTGCGGTGTGATTTGAATAAGAAAGCTCTTCAGTAAAAAGAATGGAGTTGTACCGATGAAAATGTTTGGCAGGACTCTGCTGACACTGTCCTTATTGGGCGCGATTGCGACCGGCGCCCAGGCCAATGACAAGGTTCTGCGCGTCTACAACTGGTCGGACTACATTGCCCCGGACACCGTCAAGAAGTTCGAAGACGAGACCGGGATCCAGGTGACCTACGATGTGTTCGACAGTAACGAAACCCTTGAAGCTCGCCTGCTGGCAGGCAAATCCGGCTACGACATCGTCGTGCCGTCCAACAGTTTCCTGGCCAAGCAGGTCAAGGCCGGCGTCTATCGGGAACTGGACAAATCCAAACTGCCGAACTGGAAAAATCTCAACACGGTGCTGTTGAAGAACGCCTCCGCCAGTGATCCGGATAACGCTCATGCGTTCCCGTACATGTGGGGCTCGATCGGCATTGGCTTCAACCCGGACAAGGTCAAGGAAGTGCTCGGCGCCAACGCCCCGACCAACTCCTGGGACTTGCTGTTCAAGCCGGAAAACGCGGAAAAACTGAAAGCCTGCGGTATCAGTTTCCTCGATTCGCCGACCGAGATGCTCCCGGCCGCCCTGCACTACCTGGGCTACCCGGTGAACGATCAGGACAAGCAGCACATCAGCGAAGCCGAAGCGTTGTTCATGAAGATTCGCCCGTCGGTGGCGTACTTCCATTCGTCGAAGTACATCTCCGATCTGGCCAACGGCAATATCTGCGTGGCCGTCGGTTATTCCGGCGACGTGCTGCAAGCCAAGGCCCGCGCCCAGGAAGCCGGCGACAAGGTGAAGATCGACTACAGCATCCCCAAAGAAGGCGCCGGCAGTTTCTACGACATGGTGGCCATCCCGCGCGATGCGGCCAACGTCGAGAACGCCTACCTGTTCATGAACTTCCTGATGCGCCCGGATATCATTGCCGAAATCACCAACAGCATCGGCTACAGCAACGCCAACGCGGCGGCAACGCCCTTGGTGGATGAAGCGATTCGCAACGATCCGGGCTCGTACCCGTCGCAGGAAACCATGGCGACCTTGTATGCCATTCCTGATATGCCGATCGGTGTGCAGCGGGTGATGACCCGGGGTTGGACCAAGGTAAAACTCGGTAAGTAATTCACTCGATATAACGCTGAATCTGATACCGCTATCGCGAGCAGGCTCACTCCTACAGGGAACTGTGTTGGAACCGGGACTTGTGAACAACACAGATCCTTGTAGGAGTGAGCCTGCTCGCGATGAGGCCATCACATCCAACGTAGCAATCAGATTAACCACAAGATTTCCGTTCACGCAGCGCCTTACCACCGCTGCGTTGCTCACCTGGCTCCTCGGTTAAGGTGAAGTTTGGCGCCCTCGGGCGCCTTTTTTTCGTTTACGCGCTACCCAGCGGCCACGAGGCCAGCGCCAGGTAGCGGCCCTTGTGGGATTCGAACAGGGTGAAACGGTCGGCGCGCAGGAAAAACTCCGGTGGTGTGGCGGACTCGGGCACCGGTGCGCGAAAGTCGCGCGCCAGGGTCAGGTGCGGGCGAAACTCCCGTGGCGCATCTTGCGGCGCAAACGGCAGCACGGCCTGCTCCAGGTCATACACCAGGCGCAACAACGCCGGCGGCGCCTGCTCCGGTGCCAGGATCAGAACCCCTGCCCTGCGCCATACATCGAGCCGGTCTAGCACAACGGTCAATCGCTCGCCCGAGGTACGGATGGACGCGGCCGCCTTACAGATATCGGCAATCTGGGCCGTACCGACCGATCCGAGGAATTTCAGGGTCAGGTGGAAGTTCTCCGCCGGTACTGGCCGCCCGTTCCTCAGTTGCAGCGCGCTACGCCATTGGGCGATGGCCTTGCGTTGCGCCGGCGCGCAGTCCAGGGCAAAAAACAGCCGTTTGAATGGCTCACGGGATTCGTCGCTCATGCGTGGCACCTCCTGACATCCAAGTTATAGTTCATGCAAACGCTAAAACTGGAGGGCGCCATGCGAGAAATCATCAGCAAAGAGCCATGGTGGGCCGTGCCACCGAAACCCGGTCAGGACGAGTTCGAGCTGGAATGGGGCTGGCTGGTTCACTACAACGAAGGTGAGCCGCGCTTCGAGTTCGTCAGGGAACGACCAACGGACAGCGAGATTCGTAACCGCAAGAGTTGCAGGATCACCCCTACATCCGAGTGATCCTGCGATGGCTATTCACGCCTTCACGATCGTTTCAAAACCGCCGAAGATCATGCGCTGGCCATCGAACGGCATTGGATTGACGTCCGGCTTCATCCTCGGGTCGGCCATCATTTTTTCCATCGCCGCATCGCTGGTGGCCTTGTCCGGCCAGATGAGCCAGCCGAACACCACGGTTTCGTCTGCCTTGAGTTTCACGGCCATCGGGAAGGAAGTCACCTTGCCATCAGGCACATCATTGCCCCAGCACTCGACCACGCTCAGAGCCCCGTTCTCCTTGAAAATCCCGGCAGCGATTTCGGCGTGTTCCTTGAATTTTTCGCGGTTGGCGGTGGGCACCGCAGCGGCAAAAGCATTGACGTAAGACATGGGTGTTCTCCTTGAGCTCACAGGTAAATACGTTCATGGGTTGATCTGCTGGTTAGTCGATTGGCTCGGCTGCGATTCGACATGTTCGGCTGGCAGGCCGACCGGCGGTTGTGCGCTGGCAGCCAGGTTGCCTTCGATCTGCCCTGCCATGTACAGGGTCCCGGCCATGACACCGGTGGTCGGGTTCTGCACCAGCTTGGTCCAGGCCTTGTCGAACGTGTTGCCCAGACTGCTACGAATCAGCGCTTCGCTGTCGGGCCGGTCGGCGGATTGAATCAATGCGCGAACCCCCGCGACCCCGACGGTAATCAATCCGCCCGCGAGTTTCCCGGCGGCCGCCGCCACGGCACTGGCCGCCCCTCGTGGGGCCATTTCAGCTTCCATTCGTCGGCTGGCGCGCCTGGCCACCGGCGCCATGGCGATGTCGGTTGAACCGACGCCCTTTTCGCCCCCGGCCTTGTGGATTTTGTCGATCAGCGCGGCGTAGGCCGGCAGGTTGTTCAGCGGTTCGGCGTAAACGATCTGGTACAGCGAGGCGTTGCGCGCCGGGGGCGGCCCGAGGGCAATCGCCGGGACTTTCTGGATGCGGCCATTGAGCTGAGCCATGGGTACGCCGTGGCGCTGGGAGATTTTTTGCAGTTCTTCCTTGAGGATGTCCACATAGAAGGCAGCCGCCAGGGTGAGAATCGCATCCGGATCAACCTCCAGTGCCGCCGGAGCCAGCACTTTTTCCTGATATTGCTCCAGCAGATAAGCGGCCAGGCGCTTCTCCGAAGCATCCTGTTCACCCTTGGCGCTGATGGTGTACCAGCTGACTTTCATCGACAGCCATTCCTGGGTCCAGTAGCTGCTGAACCAGGGAATGAAGTTTTGTTCAGTCAGTTCGTAGACCCGCGTGCGCCAGTAATCCATGGCGCCGCGGGCGTAGATTCTGGTCTGCTCGGTGGCCGATTGCGACGCCTCGACAATCTCCCGGTCCACCTGCTGCCAGGTGCTGGGCGCAACCATGATCTGCGGCGTTTCTACCGGCGCGCGCGGCGCCGTGACGCAACCCGCCAACACCAGCAATACAGCGACGATCAACGAACGCAGGTTCAAGATCGCGGTTCCTGAAAGTCTGCACCGAACCGAATGCCCGGTGCTTGAAAGGCCCTGATTTGAGTATAGGTGCGGGCCGTTGCCCTCTCGGGATTGATGGTGTTCTTGAGGCCGCCATCGCGGGCAAGCCTCGCTCCCACAGGGATCAAGGGTGTTCACAAATCTGCATTCCACCACTGACTACTGTGGGAGCGAGGCTTGCCCGCGATGGGGCCCTGGAGGTCACCCACAAAACCGACCATCACTCCCATCGATATTCAACATCGCCACGAATGCCTTCCACCTGATGACCGTCAGCGTAGGATCAATCTCAACCCAACACGAAACCTGTAGCGGAGGGTCGAATCATGCTGATCCATCTCCTGACCTGTATGGCCCTGACGGCCTTCACGTTGACTGTATTTGGCTGGTTCGTCATCTCCGAGGAGCGCACGTCATGATCAACGAAGTCACCCTGTCCGTGAGCTTCCCGGTATTCGGCAACAACTACTACTCGCAGCAATTCGAGTCTCGTAAAGTGTTGACCCTGATGTTCGACAAAAAATTCGAAGCAATGCTGATTCCATCCGCCGGCCAGCACTTCAACAACGAAGTGGTCGGGCTCAATGATCAGTTCCGCTTCCTCAACGATGTGCTGGCCGAGCATTTGCTGGCGAGCGAGTTCGCCGCTAGCGCCCGCCGCAATCAATACTCCTGAGCAGATGGCCCAGGCCGTCGGCAACACAGGTTGGCGGGGCCGGGGAAAAACGATCCAGCAGGCGGCGGTTATCGGCCCGTGAATGCCTGATATCACCGGGACGCGCCGCACTGTAGTTCAGTGTCAGCGGCCGTCCCAACAGCTCGCTCAACAGCGTCGCCAGATCATTGAGGCTGGTGGATCGGTTGAACCCGACATTGACCGCCTCGATGCCCGGTTTCGGCTCAGCGACCGCTTGTACCAGGATCTTGACCAGGTCACCGACGTACACAAAATCCCGCGTTTGCTCCCCATCGCCGTAAACGGTAATGGGGAGTTCTTTTTGCCCTCGCTCACTGAAAATACTGATGACGCCGGAGTACGGCGATGAAGGGTCCTGACGCGGCCCGTAAATATTGAAAAATCGCAGGATGACCGGTTCGAGGCCATGCTGGCGGCGATAGAAGTCCAGAAAATGTTCGCTGGCCAGCTTGTCGGCGGCATAGGGCGTCAGCGGATTCTTGGGCGTGTCCTCGGTGATGGCGGTGCCGTCGCCGTTGTTGCCATAGATCGCCGCGCTGGAGGCATAGACCACCCGCTTGACCCGCGCCAGACGCATCGCCTCGCAAATGTTCAGCGTGCCGACGAAGTTGCTCTGGTGCGTGGCGACCGGGTCGTCGACCGACGCCTGCACCGACGCCACCGCCGCCAGATGCACCACCGCGCTACAGTCTTTCATCGCCCGCGCCACCGTCGGTGCGTCGGCGACATCCCCCACCACCAGGGACAAGTGGCAGCAATCAACCGGCAAGTTCGACAGTTTTCCTGTGGAAAGGTCGTCCAGCACCCGCACGCCGTAGCCGTTCTCAAGCAGTGCTTCGACCAGGTGCGAGCCGATGAAACCGGCACCGCCCGTCACCAGAATTCGTTCAGTCATGACTATTACTCCCCTGCACGTTGGTGTCGGGTCGATACATGGCAATGAAGTCGCCCAACTCTTCAATGAACTCACGGCTGTCGGTGACCATTTGATCCCAATCAGTCGGGAAGCGGACATTCAACGGCAATTGATCGATGCGCCAGCGCGGCGGCAATGGGTGATCGAACCGGGCGGCGACCTGCAAACCCATCTCGCTGGCGGCAAACGGCCCCCGCAACACCGTCGGCGTGCGACCGGCGCTGTCCACGGACTGGACCACCCGCGCCGTCAACCATTTGCCGTCGGGCATACGCACGCGCAGCGGCTGGCCGATCCCGGCATGGCTGATATTGAGCGGTTCCAGATAGATCCACAGCAGCGGCTCCTCCATCTGTTCGATGCGCATCAGCAGGGTGCCGGCGCCGACGTTTTCGCCGGGGTTGACCAGCACTTCCGCCACCCGCCCGCTCTGCGCGGCCGTGACCGGCAGCGCGGCGAGGCGCGTTTGCAACCACTTCTGCTCGGCGTTGCGTTGAGCCTTGTCGCGCTCCTCGCTCAATGGCTGATTGGCCAGTTGCTCGCGGCGCTCGAACGCCAGCAAGTCGGCCTTGAAACTGTCGAGTTCGGACTGGGCCGCCAGCACTTCGCCACGGGACACCGCGCCCCGTATCACCAGATCCTCAAGCACCCTGATGCGGTCCTGCGAACGGGCAATTCGGGTCTGGAGCAACTGGCGCTCACGGCCTCCCAGCTTGGCATTGCTCGCTTGCGCGGTAACCGTCGGGATGGCGGCGAGTTGCGCAAGCCGGGCACGCCATTCGGGGTTATCGAGATTGGCCAGGGGTTGATTGACCCGCACCTGGTCACCGGCCTTGACGAACAATTGCTCGACCCGTCCGGTATCCCGGGCGCGTACCTCCAGAATCGGCAAGCGCAATTGCGCCGGGGCGTCGATCATCAGCATACCGTACACCAGCTTGCCCCCCAGCCAGATCAACGGACTCGCCACCAGCAACAGGATCAGATACCAGCGCACGCGAAACGCCGCGCGCTTGCCAGGCGCGTAGAGCACACTCAAGCCCTGTTCCTGAGTCGGGTTCAACTCCTTGCGACTATCGAAACGAATCTTCATCACGGCTCACCGTTTTGGAAAGTCTCGCCAGGCCTGCCAGTCGATGCCGGCAATCCCCAAAGGTTGCAGTTGTTCACGCCAGGCGTTGGTCTGGTGTTGCAACTGTTCGGTGGTCGCGCCGGCCCAGGACTCCGTGGCGTCCAGCTGCGGCTCTGTGCTCTGTGCCAGGCGAAATTGCAGCGCGGGCCAGCGTTTGGCGATCTGCTCGGCCTTTTGTGCACTGTTTTTCGGGTTGCGGGTGTAGATCATCAGGCTGACCTGGCGCACTCCCGTGTCGGGCAGCGCACAGGGCACACAGGTTTGTCCGGGTTTCGGCTCGGCGAACCAGCGAGGGTGGCTGGACATTTCTACCGGCCAGGGGCTCTGCGCGGCGGCCATGCGCAAAGTCTCAAGCAGGTTTTTCAAGCGTTGATCGGGGACCGGAACGCCCAACTGCTCGACTTCCAGATCCAGGTGCAGGCTGGTGAAGGACAGTCCCTTGAATTTCGCCAGCAGATCGGTGAGTTGATGGCGCCCTTCGGGCTCGATCCATTGCGGATCGCCCAGCAACAGGCTCACTTGCACCCCCTGTTTCGCCGCGTCCTGCAGCAATTGCTCCAACCGTTGGCGGGTGGTGCCCAGATCCCGAATCTGAGCCGACTTGAGGCCCAGGTAGATCTTGTCCATCCCGGCCTTGCGCAGCGCCGCCAGTTCAGTTGCCCGCTGCCCGGGATCGAGCAGCGTTTCGCTGTCCCATACGTAACTGGCCTGGGACCATGTCGACGGCGCCGCCTGCGCCATCAACGCGGGCGGTAACCACAGCGCCAGCGCAAACAGTATCGATCGCATATCAAAACCTCGTGGCTCGCTTGAGTACCCACCAGGGCGCCATCGAGCTTTCTTCATGCCCGCGACGGAACATCTCGTTGAGCATCGCCACCGCGCTCCAGCACCGCAGGATCAGCATGAACAACGGGAAGACCGGCACCAGCAACCCCAGGGTCATGTCCTGCCGGGGTCGGTCGGAGACCATCAGCAACATGGCGAAGAACAACAGTGCGGTGATCATCAGGTACAGCAGATAGACCAGCACAAACAGAAACAGCAGCGTCTTGCCCGGCAGAATGAACAAGGCGAGCAAGGTGTAGCTGAAGATGAGGAATGGCAGTACCAACTGAAAAAAGAACCCTGTGAGCAGGATCATCACAAAGGTTGGCCAGCCCAGTAGGCGCGGGTTGATGTTGTGGTTGTGCTTTCTGATGTAGAGAAAATACAAGTCACCGTCCCAACGCAATCGTTGCATCAGGAACTGCCTGAGCGTTGCCGGTGCGTCGGTGTGCCCGACCGCTTCGGGTTCGAAGGGGATACGCAGGTCGTGGCGTTTGAAATAGCTTTTGATGCGCAACGTCAGATCCAGGTCTTCGGCGGTATGGGTGTTCCAGCCACCGATTTTCACCAGGAAGCTGCGCCGGAACGCGCCAAAGGCTCCCGAGACGTTGTTGACCAGGTTCCATTCGGACAGACCGATTTTCGACATGTGAATCGACAACAGGTATTCCAGCGCCTGCATCGCGGTGACCCAGGATGTCCAGGCATTGCGTACCCGCAGGCTGCCAGCCACCGCCGGCACTGAAGGGTCTTCGAAATGCCGCACAATGGAGGTAACCATATTGTTGTCGAAGGACGTATCACCGTCGAGCGCCATCACGATTTCACCGCTGGCCAGCGACAGGCCGGCATTCAATGACGACACCCTTCCGCCACGCTGCCATTTGGCGATCGGCCGCAAATGGCGCCTGGGGTACAACTGCGGATCGACGTCGAAACTGCGCACGGCGCTGAGTGTCGCCTGATTCATCGTGGCGCCATCCACCACGGGAATCATCTCGATGTGGCCCTGGTACGTCTGCTCGCACAAGCTCAGCAGCGTGGTCTGCACATCCATGCCTTCGCTGTAGCAGGTGATGATGCAAGAGACCCTCGGTCGATAGAGGCTGTTCCTCGGCACCTGGCTGCGTCGCCGTGTGAACCAGCGCAAGACCCCGAGCATCACCAGGATCATCAGCGGCAGTTCGAACATCAGGAACAAGGGGAAAAGCATGTAGAACAACCGGCTCAATCCATCCGAGCCCATGAGCGAAACGATCAGGTTGTAGAGTTGCTCCATCAATGGGCTCATGGTGCGTCACCCCAGCTCACTGGCCAGACGGGCCAGAAGCAGTTCGCCATCTTCCTGATCGAGCAGTTCCTCGGGCGCCGTGATGCTGATGACACGCAGGGAAATGTCGCTGATCTCCGGTGCGGAAAACAATTCCGCGACCTTGCCCAGGCGTTGCTTGACGATGGCCAGGCCCTTGGCATCGGTATGGGGCAGCATGATCCAGAAGAACTCCTCCGTGCTTCGCGAGCAGCGGTCCGTTTCCCTGACGGTTTCCTTCAGCCGATCGGTCACGCTGTCGATGAACGCGTGACCGCGTTGTTCACCCAGGCGCGACAAGGCCCCGGTCAGGTTGACGAAGCGCAGGCCGATCAACGAGAAGGCCGGCTCGGGGTAGCGACGCACGAGCTGGATCTGCCAGGTCAGCAGGTCATAGAAATCCTTGCCGCCCAGCAGCGTGAGTCGACCGAAGTGCTGGGCCGAGCGATCACTGAACTCCTGGCGGCAGCGGAAACGACCGGCCTCGGTCAGGCGGAAATCCCTGATCTCCCGCACCCGCAACTTGTCGGGGGTGTGCGACAGGCCGCAGTCCAGGCAACGGGCCTGCACTTCGGCATCGACAAAAAACGCCTGGCACGACCGACAGCGATAGTTCTCCATCGGGCGGTCGTAATCGCTGCCGATGTGGCGCAAACGGTTCAGGCAATTGGGGCACAACAACACCCCGTCCTTGAGGAAGGATTCCTGAGGTCCGACGTGACCGCAGGTGAAACAGTGCAATGAAGGTTGACGGGAAATGTCCAGGGCCTGGCATTCGGCGCACACATCGATGTAATTGAGCCGGCCCGAGCCACAGTCCGCACAGAGGCGAACCCGGTCGACCAGAACGCCCTCTTCCAGCCAGTCCTGTTGCGCCATCAGAGTCAACCAGACAAACGAGTTGACTGGCTCGTTGTCCGCCAGCGCGTCCAGTAACGGATAGCGATAATGCTGGGGTACTTCCGGGTCGCGCAGGGCATAGATGCGCGCATCGTCGCGCAGCCAAAGCCAGGACAGCACCCGACTTTCGAAGCGCTCCGGGGCGGCCTCTTTACTGAACAGGCGGAAGCGTTCCAGCCAGCTCCGCCAATTGGTTTTGATTTCGTTGGAGTCGACCGGGCAAGCGCCATCCCCCAGGGCTTCGCACCAGGCATCCTGATCGCGGCAGCAATAAATGAGGGTGTAACGATAGGGGCGGATGGAGCGCAACTTGCGCAGGAATTTTCCCGCATGGGTGCCGGGCATATCCAGCAGCAGTACATCAAATGCGGCGACAGCCAACAGGCTGGCAAAATCGGCAAAGTGTGCAATCTCGGGAAGATTCAGGCTGGGAACTCTATTACCGAGTATCGCGATTCGCGGATTTGAAATCGGCATGACATACGCCCTCTACAAAAGACCGAGAAGTGCGATTGACAGGAGATACCAACACTAGCACCGCATCAGAGAAGCGCATGCTTAATTGTGAAGTTATTTTTTGACAGTCCGACCGTCGAAAGTTCTTCAGACAATTCAATGAATTTTTGTACATCTTATCGCGGGACAATTTGATCGAAAGCAAAAACAATACGAATTTGAAATTATTTATTTTTCAATCATTTAAAAGAACTAACGAACTAATAACCTCACACATAATTGATTGCCAATCAAATTGACATCATTGATAGCGTTGCGCCATTCGGCAGTATCTGCGACTCGAAACCAGTTGCACTCGACTCTTTACATTTACGACCAACGGCTGCACATACAATGCAACACGCTATAAGTTCAAATTCTTTTTATATCAAAATAACAGTCTTTTATTACCAAACCAAACAGTAATACCCATAACTATTATCATCAGCTTATCAGCCATTATTTCAATATCAAGTTCATGGCACTCGATAGATCATGCAACTTGTTTATGGGTGCGCCCTTATGCGCAAACTTCCCTGAGACAGCCGCGCAACCAGCGATGCACCGGGTCGGCATCCAGCCGCGGATGCCACAGCATGGCCACAGTAAACTCCGCCAGGGACAGCGGCAGCGCAAAGCTGTGCATGCCGGCGCGCAGGTTGGTGGTGTGGCGTTCCGGCACGCTGGCGATCAGGTCGCTGGCGCGGGCGAGCGCCAATGCAGTGGAGAAGCCGGCGACGATGGTCACGATCTGTCGCAACAGACCCAGGGGCGCCAGGGCTTCATCGATCGGTCCCTTGTCCAGCCCGCGACGGGACACACTGATGTGGCTGCCCGCTGCATAACGTTCAGGCGTGATCTCACCCTCCCCCAGCGCATGCCCGGCACGCACCACACCGATGAAACGATCGCGAAACAAACCCTGGGTCCGCAGCTCCGGGCCAGCGGCGTGGCCGACGACACCGGTCTCCAGATCGACCGTGCCATTACGCAGTGACGTGCTGTCCTTGTCGGGTTTGTGCACGAAACGCAGGCGCACACCCGGCGCTTCTTCGGCAATGCGTGCGATCAGCGCGGCACCGAAGTTTTCGACAAAACCTTCGCTGGTGCGCAGGGTAAAAGTACGCACCACCTGTCGGAGGTCAGGCTGCTCGGCCGGGCGCAGTACCGTTTCAGCCTCCAGCACAAGCTGACTGACCCGCTCACGCAACTCCAGTGCCCGCGGCGTCGGCACCAGGCCGCGCCCGGCCCTGACCAGCAGCGGATCGCCCGTGGTTTCACGCAAGCGCGCCAGCGCCCGGCTCATGGCCGACGGACTCAGGCCCAAGCGCTTGGCGGCCCGCGCCACGCTGCCCTCGGTCAGCAGGACATCCAGTGTGATCAACAAGTTGAAATCGGGCGTCGACATGAAGGGCACCGTGGCTCAGTGAGAGGGCGTCAGACGCACGTATCAAGTGCAACCGGTGCGCCTTCCGCCATGTTAGGCGCGGGCGTAGATTTGCGGTAGCTCCAATCGGGAGTGGCCAGAAAAGAGGACCCCCATGGATTCCACAGCAGCCGTCACAGAAAGCAGGGAACGGACATTGTCTGTCAGGTGGGCGCTGGCCAGCCTGTCGCTGTCGATGTTGTTGTCATCCCTGGGCACCAGCATCGCCAATGTCGGCCTGCCGACACTGGCCCAGGTCTTCAATGCGTCCTTTCAACAGGTGCAGTGGATCGTCCTCGCCTACCTGCTGGCCATCACCACCCTGATCGTCAGCGTCGGTCGCCTCGGTGACCTCATGGGTCGGCGGCGCCTGCTGTTGACCGGGATCGTATTGTTCACCCTGGCTTCGGCCTTGTGCGGCCTGGCGCCGAGCCTGGAACTGTTGATTGGCGCGCGGGCGCTGCAGGGTCTCGGCGCGGCGATCATGATGGCGCTGACCCTGGCGTTTGTGGGCGAGACGGTGGCCAAGGACAAGACCGGCAGCGCCATGGGTTTGCTGGGCACCCTGTCGGCCATCGGTACGGCGATGGGACCGTCGCTCGGCGGTGTGCTGATCGCCGGGTTGGGTTGGCGGGCGATCTTCCTGATCACGGTGCCCCTGGGCTTGTTGACCCTGCTGCTCGCCCATCGCTATTTGCCTGCCGATCAGCATCGGGCAAAGACCGCTCGGGCCGCGTTCGATCCACTGGGCACCCTGCTGCTGGCCCTGACACTCGCTGCCTATGCGCTGGCCATGACCCTCGGACGTGGCCATTTTGGCGCGCTCAACATCGCTCTGCTGCTGTTGGCTTGCGTGGGTGTCGGGGCGTTTGTGTGGGTGGAGAAGCGTGCCGCCGCGCCGTTGATTCGCTTGGCGATGTTTCGCGATCGGCCGCTCAGTGGCAGCCTGCTCATGAGCCTGTTGGTAACCACGGTGATGATGGGCACGCTGGTGGTCGGGCCGTTCTATCTGGCGCAGGCCCTTGGCTTGAGTGCCGTCGAGGTCGGGCTGGTGCTGTCGGTCGGGCCCTTGGTCGCCGCACTGACCGGGGTGCCTGCGGGGCGCATTGTCGACCGCTTTGGTGCCCGGCGCATGACCCTTGCCGGGCTGGTCGCCATCGCGCTCGGCTGCCTGCTGTTGTCGGTGTTGCCGAGCACCTTGGGTATCGGCGGCTACCTTGCGCCCATGGTCGTGATCACCCTGGGTTATGCGGTGTTCCAGACGGCCAACAACACGGCGGTGATGGCCGATGTCCAGCCGGAACAAAGGGGGGTGGTGTCCGGGCTGCTCAATCTGTCGCGCAATCTGGGGTTGATCACCGGGGCTTCGGTGTTGGGGGCGGTGTTTGCGCTGGCTTCGGCGACGGTCGTTACCGCGCCCCCGCAAGCTGTTGCCCACGGCATGCGCACGACATTTGCCGTCGCGCTGGGCCTGATCGGCGCCGTGTTCATTGTAGGAGCGATGCTTGCTCGCGATGGACGTCAACGATAACGCGCCCTGCCTGGCTGACCGTGTTGTCCGGGCGTTTTTCGCGAGCAGGCTCGCTCCCACAGGTTCGCAGTCGAACGGGGCGGGACGGCGGTCTGCCCCTACTTGAGGATAAGCAGCGGCGTGTCTTTCTTGACGACGTAGGTCGCCAGTTCCGAAGCCTTGCCCTTGCCGATGTTCTTCGCGACATGCGCGGTGCCTGCCGGGATGTACAGGGATTCGCCGGCATTGAGTACGACGTTCGGCTGCCCTTCGAGTTCGTACTCGAACGTCCCTTCGATCACGTAAGCCACTTCAACACCAGGATGGGCATGTTTGGGCGACACCACGCCCGGATCGAAATCGACACGCACCTGAATGACTTCGCGCCCTTCTACATCAAGGTCGCGATGGACCAGGTCGGTGCGCTTGATGCCTGTCTGCCAGCTCTTGGCAGGGGCTTGGCCAGCGTTGGCGGATGGTTGGGTTTCCTGGGCCTGGGACAGACCGGCGAAAGCGGTTAACGCGGCCGTGACGAAGGCGACGCCAAGCAGGCGGGTGGCGTTGGTTTTGTTTTTTCGGGACATCGCAGTTCTCCAATGAGCGCCGGGTAAAAACGCGCGGGGTGCCGTTGTGGGGCAACGCCATTACGCGGTGGTCATGTATCGCGTTCGTGTCGTGGAGGGACTGTTTTTGTATGCACAAGTTGCTGGCGGCGAGGGAGATACGTTCAGATACACAGGCCTGGTCCTCGGCCTCGACCGCCAACAACTACCTGACCCAGGGTGAACCACGGACGCTGAAGTTGTCGGCGACCGTGGGTTTCTAAGAGTTCGGCGTCCCAGAAAACGCGCAACACCTGTAGGAGCAAAGCTTGCTCGCGATGGCGGTGGTTCAATCAACATTGATGTCGACGGATACACCGCTATCGCGAGCAAGCTTTGCTCCCACAGGGGATTGCGTCGCTTCAGGTTTCCCGAGTTTTCGTTGACCACCATCGCGAGCAGGTTCGCTCCTCCAGGGGAATGGGGTCAGGCATTCATTTCGGCGGCGAGCAGGTTTACCAGCGCCGCCGCCGGCATGGACCGGGCCAGTGGCGCGCCCTGCCCGGCCCACTGCACGGCGAAGTCGCTGTTGGCCCTGGCCGCTGCGGCGGCATTGAGCGCCTTGTTGGCGTCGTAGGCGATGGGATAGTCCGGCAGCGCCGGGGCATTGGCCTCAAGGCTGGTGAAGTTACGATTGACCATGCCCCGGGCAGGTCGGCCGGAGATGACGCTGGTGACCCTGGTTTGATGAGCACGCGGGCCTTTGAGCGCATCGCGATAAGCCGGGTTGGCGGAGGATTCGGGACACAGGATGAACGCCGTACCCAACTGCGCGGCACTGGCGCCCAGCTGCATGACGGCCTTGATGCCGGCGCCATCCATGATGCCGCCCGCCGCGATCACCGGCAGTCGGCATGCATCGGCCAGCACACGTACCAGGGCGAAAGTGCCCATCTCGCTGTCCTGCCGCGGATCGAACACCCCGCGATGTCCACCGGCTTCGTAACCCTGCGCCACCAGCGCATGCACACCGGCCTGTTCCGCCTGCTGCGCTTCGGTCAGGTTGGTCACGGAACACAGCAGGACGATACCGGCGTCCTTGAGTGCATCGATCGCCGGTTGCGGTGGCAAGCCGAAATGGAAGCTGACCACCGCCGGTTTTTCTTCCAGCAGCATGTGCAGCATGCCGATGTCCGCGACGAACGAGGTGTAGATCTCACGCAGCGCGGTCGGCGCCGTGGCGTCGAACTCAGTGAAAAACGGCGCGAGGAAACTCAGCCACTGCGCTTCACGCACAACGTCTTGCACCGCAGGCGCGTGGCAGAACAGGTTCACATTGAAAGGCTTGTCCGTCAGCGTCGCGGTCTCACGCAACATGGCACGCGCCTGTTCGACGTTGCTCGCCCCGATGCCGATGGAGCCGAGCCCGCCGGCGTTGGACACCGCGGCCGCGAGCCTGGGAGTGGAGACGCCCACCATGGGTGCCTGGATGATGGGCAGTTCAATGTCTAAAAGGGACAATAGAGGGTTGGACATGAGAACACCTGAATGTGATGCGAAAAAATGAGGAGCATGGAGTCGCCCCCCCGGGAAAACGGACAACGTGCCAGCCCGCGCCAACACGCCCTCCCACCCGAAAAACTCAGTGATTACTTGGACGTCGGCATGGCAAATTCAGCGCCCTTGGCAATGCTGTTCGGCCAGCGCTGCATGATCGACTTCTGCTTGGTATAGAAACGCACGCCTTCCTCGCCATACGCGTGCATGTCACCGAACAGCGAGCGTTTCCAGCCACCGAAACCGTGCCACGCCATGGGCACCGGAATCGGCACGTTGATGCCGACCATGCCCACCTGGATGCGGCTGGCGAATTCACGGGCGATGTGACCGTCACGGGTGTAGCAAGCGGTACCGTTGCCGAACTCGTGGGCGTTGACCAGTTCGACTGCCTCGGCAAAATCCTTCACCCGCATGCACGCCAGCACCGGGCCGAAGATTTCCTCTTTATAGATCTTCATTTCCGGGGTGACGTGATCGAACACCGTGCCACCGAGCCAGAAACCCCCGACGCAGTTGGCACCGGCCTCTGAACCGTCAAAGCCGCGTCCGTCGACCAGCAGCTCGGCACCTTCGGCAATGCCTTGTTCGATGTAGCCGGTAATGCGCTGGTGGGCCACTTGCGAAACGATAGGTCCCATTTCAGCGGCCAGGTTCATGCCCTCGAGGATTTTCAGCGTACGGGTACGCTCCACCAGTTTCGGCATGACCTTGTCGGCGACATCACCGACAAACACCGCCACCGAAATCGCCATGCAACGCTCGCCCGCAGAACCGAAGGCCGCGCCGATCAGTGCATCGACCACCTGATCGATGTCGGCGTCGGGCATCACCACCATGTGGTTCTTCGCCCCACCCAACGCCTGCACACGCTTGCCGTGGCGGGCACCGGTCTCGTAGATGTAATTGGCAATCGGCGTCGAGCCGACAAAGCTCACGGCCTGGACTTGCGGATGATCGAGCAGCGCATCCACCGCTTCTTTGTCGCCCTGCACCACGTTGAACACACCGTCCGGCAATCCGGCTTCCTTGAACAGTTCGGCGATCAGCAGCGAGGGCGAAGGATCGATCGGGCTCGGCTTGAGCACGAAGGTATTACCGCAAGCGATCGCCACCGGGAACATCCACATCGGCACCATCACCGGGAAGTTGAACGGCGTGATACCGGCCACCACCCCCAGGGCCTGGCGCAGGGTCCAGTTGTCGATGTTGGTCGAGACCTGCTCGGTGTAGTCACCCTTGAGCAACTGCGGGATGCCACAGGCGAACTCGACCACTTCGATACCGCGGGTCACTTCACCCTGGGCGTCGGTGAACACCTTGCCGTGCTCGCGGGTGATCATCTGCGCCAGGGTGTCGCGATGTTCGTTAAGCAACGCCAGGAACTTGAACAGGATGCGCGCGCGGCGCAGTGGCGGCGTCGCTGACCAGGCTGGGAAAGCGGCGGCTGCCGACTGCACCGCTGCATCGACCTCAGAGACATTGGCCAGGGCCACCTTGGCGGTGACCGCACCGGTGGCCGGATTGGTGACGTTCTGTACGCGACCGGAATTGCCCGGTATCACGCGGCCGTGAATGTAGTGTGCGATCTCTGCTGGCTGGTTACTCATGGCGGGTGTCCCCTGCTGGTGGATAAGAACCATCTCTTTTTGTTTTCGGGAGAGTGCCAGGCGGGTTGTGGGTGCGGCTGGCAGGGCCAAGGTAGGCCAGCCAACTGATCATGTAAAATGATGATTAATGATCTTATGGATCATAAATGGTGAATGCTATTTTGCAGCCTGCACGGTGGGGAGCCCGTGATGAGGCGCACTCGTCGTTCATCCGTGCACCAGGTAGGCCCCTGGCGGAACCCGATGTCGCAGTTTTTTGCATTTGCCAGGTGCGGGCTGATGCCCCGGTGGGCGATCAGGAAACCAGATTCGGCATCGACCCGGAGGCGGTAAATGGCCGCGGGGAATCCTGACCTCATCGTATGCAGGCTCTGGCTCGTCGGAAGCCATTTGCAAGTTCCCTGCGGGAAGCCTGCCAATGGTCGGTGAATCCGATAGCCGGTCTGCCGTTACGTGAGTGAAGTTGCCAACGTCGCGCCCGTTGTCCGCAGTGGTTTGTTCTGCCACGCCCATTTCTGCTTCGTTGCGCCTTTGGGTCTCCATTTCCACCCCCTGGCGTACTGCGACCAGATCCTCTTTGGCGCTGGGTGGGGTACCCGTGGATTGGGCCTGCTGCGCCGCCTGAATCAATTGGAAGTTGCGGTTGCGTAACGCAACGTTGCGACCAACCCGCATGTTCGAGCGCGTCGCCAGGGTTTCAGCCTGCTGGTACTGCCCCTGTTGAAGACGCAACACACCCAGGTAATGCAGGGTCGCGGGATTGTTCGGCTGGATATGCAGGGCTCGCTCCAGCGTGGCAGCGGCTTGGTCCAACTGGCCATTTTCATACTGTCGCGAGGCGGTTTCGATCAGCGTGGTTGATGCACTGTTGCTTTGAGCAGCAGCGGTTCGCTCGGCAGCAACCGAACAAAGCGGCGCGACGGCACAGAACACCAGGATCAAACCCGGTAAAAAACGTTTGGTTGGCATCAGGGACGGACTCGACTGATCTCGCACAGCACTGCCGAAAAACAGACCACAGTGCTCGGGGCTCCAATCGACCTGGCGAGCACCTTGAAGTTCCCGCCCCATCCTCCGGGCGTGTACCGCGTATTCCGAACGTTTTTCATCGGAACGCCGCCCAGACCAAGCATCGCTCCTACAGACTGTCAGGGCGGAACCGTCAGTGGCCGTTGCCGCAGGATTGGATATGTAATCGGTCAACAGCATTCAGGTCGGCTGTCAGGCCGCTTTCGCTGCGATGCGGCGACCCGACAAGCCAGCTCCCACAATGAACCGGGAATATCCGCGAAAGCCAGGTCGGCTGTCAGGCCGCCTCGCTTTGGCTTTGGCTTTGGCTTTTGATCTTCTTGCCACCTCGAGAGGCCGAGAGGCCGAGTGGAGGTTC
>NZ_WTFT01000033.1:29082-56792 GCF_009861505.1 Pseudomonas izuensis
CGTTCCGTTCTTCCAAGTGACTCGCCGTAAGGGCGAAACCCTAAATGGCCGTTACCGCAGGAATGGATATGTACTCAGTCAACAAAAGACAGGTCGGCTGTCAGGCCGCCTCGCTGGCAAGCCAGCTCCTACAGGGATAGAACAGCCAGGTCGCCGTTTCGATTGATACCCGCAAGCGGAATCAGGAATCGCTTGCGACGCGCTTTTGCAGATACTTCGCCCGTTCGGACAATCGCCGCTTCCAGTCCTCGGCCAGGCCCCGCACGGTCGCCAGCGCCAGCAGATCATCGATCACCGGCCGGTGCGACAGCTGCACCTGCCAGAACCGGTCGATGGAAAAATGCTCGGTATGCCGTTCCAGCAGTTCAATCCTGTCCCCCGCCTGCAGAAAGCCCGGCTGAAGAACGCGGTAATACCAACCGGTGATGCGCTCCCTGGCGACGAACATCGACAGGTGCTCGGCATCAAAACGGTGGTTGATCTTCCAGCACGGGCTGCGCGGCTGGGACACCTGCAATACCGTGCTGCCGACCTGGAACACATCACCGATGTGCACGTTGCATTCAGAGAGGCCGAACGCGGAAATATTCTCCCCCAGGCTGCCCGCCACCAGTTGCGGGGCGCTGTGGGCAAAGGCCTGAGCCAGTCGCGCGTAGTTCTGCGCCGCGTATTGATGCACGGCTTTTTCCGGACCACCGTGTACCCGGGTGTCGCCGTGCTGGTCACCGACGATCCCGTGCAGCTCTACGCGGACGGGACCTTCGTGACGCCGCTTGAAGAAGCCCGTGCATTGCCCCTCGGGCTGCAATACCCCCAGGCCACCGGCGAAGACGTGGTCAATTTTCGAAGTCAGTGTCATGGGTCGAACGGCGCTCATTATCCGGTTTCGGTCACTTTACTAATCGTTGTCGACGGCCGTAAAGTGATCGTTAAATATGCTCACAATCACTTTTTATGATGGATGGTGACGATCATGGAAATGCGCCAACTGAAGATTTTCTGCGCCGTGGCCGAGCTGGGCAGCTTCACCGCCGCGGCGTTGCAGGTGAATACGGTGCAGTCCAACGTGACCATGCGCGTGAAAGAGCTGGAAGCGGAACTCAATCGCGAGTTGTTTATTCGCAAGAAGTCCGGAGTGGTGCTGACGTCGGCGGGCGAGACGTTCCTCGGCTATGCGCGACGCATCCTGCAGTTGACCGAAGAAAGCCGCAGCGCCTTGATGGACACCGGCAGCCCGACGGGTCTGCTGCGACTGGGGTCGATGGAAACCACTGCTGCCATACGCTTGCCGCAGGTGCTGACCAAGTACCGCGAGCAATATCCTGACGTGCAGTTGTCGTTGCTGACCGGCACCACAGTGGAACTGATCAAGGCGATTGAAGCGCACCGGCTCGACGGTGCCTTTGTGGGTGGCTTCCACCAGAACTCGGCGCTGGCCCAAGAAGAGGTGTTTAGCGAAGAGCTGGTGTTGGTGAGTAGTAACCAGTTCGATTCCCTGCCGGCGCTGATGGAGAAAATGCCCCAGCAGACGGTGCTGGTGTTCCGCACGGGCTGCTTCTATCGCTCGACCCTGGAAAACTGGTTCTATCAGGTGGGACTGGTGCCTAACCAGATCATGGAACTGGGCACTCTCGACGGCATCCTGTCCTGTGTCGCGGCGGGCATGGGCGTGACCTTGCTGCCCAAGGCCATTGCGGAAAACTGCAGTGTGCGCCACGGAATTCGCTGGCACACGCTACCGCCGGAGTTCGCCAACGTCTCCACCGTGTTCATCCGCCGCAATGACTCGATGATCACTTCGGCAATGAGTGCGTTCATTGGTTTGGCGCAACAGCAGATTGCGCAACCGGCGATGGTTTGAACAACACCGATGACCACTGTGGGAGCGAGCCTGCTTGCGATAGCGTCGGGTCAGTCGACATCGATGTTGACTGTTCCACCGTCTTCGCGAGCAGGCTCGCTCCCACAGGGGATCTCTGTTGGTCGCAGAATTCGCGTTCACTGAAGATCAAAACTGTGGGAGCGAGCCTGCTCGCGAAAGCGTCGGGTCAGTCGACATCGATGTTGATTGTGCCGCCGTCTTCGCGAGCAGGCTCGCTCCCACAGGGGATCTCTGTTGATCGCAGAATTCGCGTTCACTGTAGATCAAAACTGTGGGAGCGAGCCTGCTCGCGAAAGCGCCGAGTCAGTCAACATTGATGTTGATTGTGCCGCCGTCTTCGCGAGCAGGCTCGCTCCCACAGGGGATCTCTGTTGGTCGCAGAATTCGCGTTCACTGAAGATCAAAACTGTGGGAGCGAGCCTGCTCGCGAAAGCGTCGGGTCAGTCAACATTGATGTTGATTGTGCCGCCGTCTTCGCGAGCAGGCTCGCTCCCACAGGGGATTATTGCCAGCCGAGCGTTCTTCGTTGCTCGTTCAGAATTCGCCCCGTCGCGGCATAGTCGGTGACGCCAATCTCCAACCGACCCGGTGCTATCGAAACGCCTCGAGCAAGCTCCGCCACCCGCTCGGCCGCCGGCACCACACTGTGGATCTTGCCGACGCCCTGCCCCGCATACAGCGACAGCTTTTCAGCCATGCGCGGCTTGTCGATGACCCGGGCGCCGCCACCGATGAAGCGCAGCAGGTTCCACTTGTCCCGGTTGGGGATCACCCGGTGCGGTGTGCCGTAGGTCCAGCCGAAGGAATAGCCGGTGCGGTACTCGGTGTCATCGGTGGTTGCCTCGACGATCTTCTGCTTGTACAGCGGATGCGCATTGGACTCATCGGTGGCAATGAATGCGGTACCCACCACCACCCCCGAGGCACCGAGCGACATCAGCGCCCGAACATCGTCGCCATGGGTGATACCACCGGCAGCCAACACCGGCCGGCCCTCGCAAACGCCGAGGATCGAGGTCAACAACGGCATGATGCCAATGGTGCCGCGATTGAGGTGACCGCCACTTTCACTGCCTTGGGCGATGATGATGTCGGCACCCTGGGCGATGGCAATGTGGGCCAACTCCACCGACCCCGCCTGCACCATGACCACCATCCCGGCGTCTTTCGCCCGGGGGATCATGTGGGCGGAATACTTCTCGGCATAAAACAGCGACAGCAGTTTGGGCTTCTCCTTGAGGATCACCTGGAACTGCGCTTCGAAAACATCCGGGCCACCGAATTGCGGCACCAGGTTCACGCCGAAAGGTTTGTCGGTCAGCGCGCGGGTTTCCTGAATCCAGCGACGCAAAGCCAAGGGCGGCAAACGCAAGCCGCCAATCACGCCCATGCCCCCGGCATTGGCCACGGCCCCGACCAGTTGCGGACCGGAAATCGCCGCCATGCCGCCGAGAAAAATCGGGTACTTCACGCCGCAGAGCCGGGTGACGGCGTTACCCGCAAAATCGAATTCGCTCATGACTCACAGCTCCACATGTTTGCCAAGCATCCGCTTGAGCGTGTTGTTCTTCAGGAGAAAGTGATTCTTGACCGCGCCGAAGATGTGCAGCGCCAGCCCGGCGAGAAACGCCGTGGCGCCGATATCGAACAGTCCATCGACCACCTGCTTCAACGCTGGGTTGGCGGGCAGTACGGTTGGAATCCCCCAGCCGCCGGGCAGCTCCACCACTTCCCCGGCTGCAGCGCGCGATGCCCACACTGCGATGGGCAACAGCACCATCGCCAGGGCCAGCGACACCGCCACCGAGCGGCTGATGATCACTTCGATGGGGTTGGGGGTGCCC
This sequence comes from Pseudomonas izuensis, assembly GCF_009861505.1. GTDB lineage: Bacteria > Pseudomonadota > Gammaproteobacteria > Pseudomonadales > Pseudomonadaceae > Aquipseudomonas > Aquipseudomonas izuensis. The sequence continues at coordinate 32,809 of NZ_WTFT01000033.1, forward strand.
ACCGGCAACGGATGGTAAGCGGTGATCCGCGCCCAGAACCGATAGGTCGACACGAGGAACAGCATCAGGCCCAACAGGTTTTGCACCCTGCCAAGTTCCTGTTGCAGTGCCGCACTGGACGCGTGGCCGATCAACACTTGAAGGATGAAAATCCCCAGCAGCGAAAACGCCACGACCCAGTGCAATGTGACGGTGATGGGTGAAAATCTCAGGCCATTGTCTCTTAGTTGCATGGCTGACTCCTTTTGCAGAGTTCGCAAAATAGTTGGGACGCGAAGACCTTAGTGATTGACGGCCTGCGCAGCCCCGAGCCCTGTCCGGGCACGGATCAACTGGTCGTCGAAACGCTCGCGCTCAAGCCCTGCCCCGTGGCTGCGGTCGGTGACCGAGCCCAGCCAGGTGAAGAAGAACGCCACGTTCATCGAGATGATCGCCGGGTAGTCATAGGGGAAGATTGCGTCGGCATTGTCCAGCACCTTGACCCAGACCGCAGGCGAGAGAATCACCAGGCCGACCGCGCTGATCAGCCCGGCGACACCGCCGATCAATGCACCACGGGTGGTCAGCCCCTTCCAGTACATCGAGAGCACGAGGACCGGGAAATTGACCGAAGCCGCCACGCCGAAGGTCAGCGCCACCAGAAAGGCGATGTTCTGGTCCTTGAACAGGATCCCCAGCACCACGGCGACGATGCCGATGCCCACCGAGGCGATCCGCGAGACTCGGCGCTCGTCCCGGGCATCGGCTTTGCCCTTCTTGACCACCATCACGTACAGGTCATGGGAAATCGCCGAGGTGCCGGCCATGGTCAGCCCGGACACCACCGCCAGAATCGTCGCGAACGCCACGGCGGAGATGAAGCCGAGCAGCAGATCGCCGCCCACGGCCTTGGCCAGGTGCATCACCGGCATGTTGCCGCCGCCGATGAGCTTGCCGGCCAGATTGCCGGACTCGTAGAAGGCCGGATCCTGCCCGACGATGACGATGGCGGCCAGGCCCAGCACGGCAACGATCAAGTAGAAGAAGCCGATGAAGCCCGTGGCGACGAATACCGATTTACGCGCCTGTTTGGCGTCCGGCACCGTAAAGAAACGCATGAGAATGTGCGGCAATCCCGCCGTGCCGAACACCAGGCCCAGTGACAACGAGATCAGCGACAGCGGGTCGGCCACCAGTTTGCTCGGCAGCAGGATTTTCTCGCCATCGTGGTGCGCGGCCACCGCTTTCTCGAACAACAGGTCGAAGGAAAAACCGAACTTGCTCAGCGCCAGAAACGCCAGCAAGGTTCCGCCCAACAACAGCAAACCGGCCTTGATGATCTGCACCCAGGTGGTGGCGACCATCCCGCCAAAGGTGACGTAGACCGCCATCAACAAACCGACGGCGACGACCGCGTAGTTGTAAGGCAGGCCGAACAACAACTGGATCAGTTGCCCGGCACCGACCATCTGCACCACCAGGTAAAAGCACACCACCGTCAGCGAGCCGAAGGCCGTCATGGTGCGGATGCGGTTTTGATCGAGGCGGAACGACGCAATGTCGGACAGGGTGATGCGCCCCAGATTGCGGATGCGCTCGGCGAACAGGAACAACAGCAACGGCCAGGCGACGAAGAAGCTGATCGAGTACAGCACACCATCGAAACCGTTGAAGAAGATCATGCTGGTGACGCCCAGCAGCGCCGCCGCCGACATGTAGTCACCGGCCAGCGCCAGGCCGTTCTGGAAGCCGGTGATACCACCGCCGGCGTTGTAGAAATCGTCCATGGATTTGGTCTTGGAAGCGGCCCACCACGTGATGCCGAGGGTCGTTACGACAAACACCAGGAACATGCTGATCGCGGTGATGTTGATCGGTTGTTTTTCGACGTTCTGCAGCACGTCACCGGCCATGGCGCGCGCCGCCAATGTGCTCAGCAGAACGGGAAGGATGAGGTTTCGCAGGAGGTGTTTCATACGATGGCCCCCGCGCGGATGTGTGCGGTCAGCTCATCGAACTCGCCGTTGGCTCGCAGGATGTACAGCCCGGTGAACAACCAGGCGCCGACGATAAACACCAGACCCAGCGGCCAGCCGATGTTGATGATGCTGGTGGCGGAAAGCTTCGTCGCTAGCAGGTGGGGGGCGAAAGCGGCGACGAGGATAAACGTGAAGTACGGGACAAGGGTGGCGGCGGTAAGGCCGGTGACGAATCGTCGCTGCCGCGAGACCAGTTCCTTGTAACGGGGATGATTGCGAATTCTGGCTGATTCGGTTGCATGGTTCACGTTGACTCCGTGTTGCAGTGGTGACGTTATTGTTGTTCCACAGCCTCAGACTCGAAGACTCGATCCGCCACTGGCTGCGGTATCTGTGCCCCTTCAACCTATGCCCGGCCATTGATCATGTAAAATGATCATTTGTGATTCAGTTGATCGCTTTTGGTGAATCTGTATCCTCTTCTTGCTTGCCTTCCCGACCCTCTGACACTAATCTCAAAGAAGCTTTAGCTTGAGTCGCAGTTATTATTTTTAGAGATAGGTGAGTTCGATGGATGTAGCGGATCTGAAGGTGCTGGATGCCGTCGCGCGCCATGGCAGCATGAACAAGGCCGCCAGTGAGCTGAACACTGTCCAGTCGAACGTTTCGGCGCGGATTCGCTCGCTGGAAGACGAACTTGGGGTAACGCTGTTTCAACGCAGCGCCAAGGGTGTGCAGGTGACGCCTGCCGGCCGCCGCATCCTGCCCTTCGCCGCACGGCTCTCGAAATTGCTGCTCGATGCCTCCAGCGCTGCCCGGGATGACGGCCATCCCAAAGGCGTGCTGGAGATCGGCACGCTGGAAACCACCTTGGCCCTGCGCCTGCCACGCCTGATCGCCCAGTTCGCCAAGGCTTACCCCGAGGTTCGCCCGGTGGTGCGCACCGGCACCACGTGCAGCCTGATTCAGGGTGTCATCGACTGTAAGCTCGAAGGCGCGTTCGTCGTAGGACCGGTCAATCATCCGGAACTGCACAGCGAAGAAGCATTTCGCGAAGAGTTGGTGCTGGTCACCTCACCAGCCCTGCGCAGCCTGGATGATGTCGCTGCGGTCGAGAATCTGAAGACCGTGGTGTTTCGCATCGGCTGCTCCTACCGCCAACGCCTCGACACACTGTTGACCAGCCTCGGTATCGTCGCCCCCGAGCCGCTGGAATTCGGCTCGATCGAAGCCATTATTGCCTGCGTATCAGCGGGAGTCGGAGTCACGCTGCTGCCCCGGGGTGTCGTGGCCACCGCGGCCCGCGAAGGCTTGGTGGCGGTGCATGAGCTGGCGCCGGAACTGGCGCAAGTGGAGACGGTGTTCGTGCGGCGCATCGACGGCTATTTCTCCAGCGCGCTGGCCACATTTCTGCACAGCGTACGTGAGGACGCCGTCGCTGCCCCGCACCCAGCTACCGTGTAATACCGTTCACTGGAGACAATTTCCTGGGGAGCAAAAAATCCGTGGCGAGGGGATTTATCCCCGTTCGGCTGCGAAGCAGTCGTTAATCCACGACACTCAGTCCGTTTGAATGGACGCCGGGGGCTGCTTCGCAACCCAACGGGGATAAATCCCCTCGCCACAAGTGAACATCCCATGTTTACCGTTGCACTGTAGCGACCGTTACCGTGAAAAACCGGCTCCTCACCCAGCCGTTGATGCCAGCACACAGCACCAACAACGCACCGGTCACCAGGAACACGTGATGCAAACCGAAATGCGCGCCGATCTGGCCGCCGATCAGTGGCCCGATGACCTGCCCGGAAAACTGCGCCGATTGCAGATAACCCAGGATTTTCCCGGTGTTGTGTTCTTCCACCGACTGCCGGATCAACTTGGCAATCGCGGGCAAGAGCCCGGCGATAGTCATGCCCATCAAGCCGCGTAACACCGCCAGTTGCCACCATTGCGTGACAAACGCCTGAGGCACCATGACGATACCGGTCAACACCAGGCAACCGATGATCACGTTCCAACTGCCGACACGATCAGCCAGCGCCCCCAGCCTGGCGGCGGTCAATATGCTGCCCAGTGCCGAACAGGCCATCACCACCCCGGCTATCCGCGCCTGATCGTCGAGGGCCACGCCCAAGTGACCGATGTAGACGGTGATGATCGGCTCGATCGACATGTTGGCCAGCAGCACCATCATCGCCGTCATCAGCAACGCGGCAATGATCGGCCAGCGGGAACCCGCCGCCTCCCCTTGAGTTTTTTTGTCGCGCCGCGCCCCGTCCACTCCGCGCTCGAAATCTTCGCGAATCAGCACAATCGTGGTGATCGCCGCCACGGCGATCATCGCGCCACCGACAAAAAAAGTGCCGCGAATCCCGACCAGTTGCGGCAAAAACCCACCCACCAATGGCCCGATCAGATTGCCGGACAAGGCGCCGGTCGAGAGAATGCCCAGCGCCCAACCCGCTTTCTCTCGCGGCACCTGGGAACCAATCATCACAATGGACGCTGAGGCGTAACCACCAATCAGCCCGGCGACCAGGCGCAGCAGCACCAGGTCGGTGACGTCCCGCGCCAGCCCGATCAGCGACATCACAATTGCCATGCCGATGGCCGCGCGTATAAGCATCGGCTTGCGACCGTAACGATCCGCCAGCCGGCCCCACAACGGCGCGGTAATCGCTGTACCAAAAAACGTCGCACCGAAGGCCACGGCCGACCACTGCACCACGTCGGCCTGAGCCGTGACGCCCAGTTGTTGCACGTAAAGCGGCAGGAACGGCAGCAGCATGCTCAGGCTCACCAGCGTGGTGAATGAGCCAAACACGCAAACGGCCAGGTTGCGGCGCCAATAGGGAAGATTACGATCGGCATAGTTCTTCACGCTGTTCATCCCTTCTGTTTTTCAGTTGGGGCGACTCTACGCGCGAGCGTGATATCTAAAGAAACGAATTAAACAGGCAAGTGTTATCTGTAAAAAAGATACATCCTGTGGGAACTGGGGATATTCACCTGTTTTTCTGACCAACGCAGGCCCTGTAGGAGCTGGCTTGCCAGCGAAAGCGGTGTATCAGGTAAAGGTGATGCTGGATGTGCCGGCCCCTTCGCGGGCAAGCCCGCTCCCACAGGGATTGGGTACATCCACCGCAGCGGTGTTGTTTGATTACACGGTGTATCAAGAGTAATTCCGGGATAACGGTATATCTTCAAACCACGGCTTCTTACAGTGATCGATCCACTCCGTCCCCTCACGCCAAGAGTGCTCCTTCATGCCCCACGACTTGACCCACCTCGATGCCGCCCTCGCCGCATACCCCCGGGCGACCTTGCTCGAAGGCCCGACACCGGTCCAAAAGCTGTCGCGATTGAGCCAGTTGCCCGAACTGAATGGCTGCAACCTCTACGTCAAACGCGATGACCTGACCGGCCTCGGCGGCGGTGGCAACAAGCTGCGCAAACTGGAATTCCTCCTCGGCGAAGCACTGGCCGAGGGCGCCGACACCCTGGTGACCTGGGGCGGCCTGCAATCCAACCATGCACGGCTGACCGCTGCCGTCGCCGCGCGCCAGGGCCTGGCTTGCGAACTGATTTTGACCCCCTCGGCCGTGCGTACCGACGAGGACTTCTGTCACAACGGCAACGTCGTGCTGGACGCCCTGTTTGGCGCGAAGATTCATCGGCTGGCCCCCGGCGCCGCACCGGATGCCTACGCCGCCGAGTTGCTCGAAAAACTCAAACGCCAAGGCAAGAAACCCTTTGTCATGCCCTTGGGTGGCTCCAGCCCCCGAGGCAGCCTCGGCTATGCCGCCTGTGCCGCCGAGATCCTGCGCCAGGCGGATGCGCTCGACATCCAGTTCGACCAAATCATCGTTCCCAACGGCAGCGCCGGCACTCATTCGGGATTGTTGGCCGGTGTCACGCTGGCGCAGTCATCCACGAAAATCACCGGCTACTCGGTATTGGCAACCGAAGAACAAGCGTCGACCTTGACCCTGGAAAAAACCCGACAGGTGCTGCAGCTCCTCGCCTGCGCCACTCCGCTGGCCGAAAACGCGATCAAGGTGGATGGCAGCCAACGCGGTGAGGCCTATGGCGCACCGACCGAAGCCATGCTCGAAGCCGTGCGCCTGCTGGCGTCCCATGAAGGCTTGCTCACCGATCCGGTCTATGGCGGCAAGGCGTTTGCCGGTTTGCTCGCCGCCGTGCGCCGGGGCGATTACCCGGTGGGCAGCAACCTGCTGTTTGTAATGACGGGTGGACTACCCGGGATTTTTGCCTACCGCCGTGCTTTCGACTGATCGGGTATTTGTGCAGGCATAAAAAAACCTCCCCGGTTTCGAACCTGGGGAGGTTGGATTCACTCAGCACCATCAGCCCTGGGCTTTGCTCATTTTGGTGAACAGCTCGGTCGGTACTTTCTTGCCGTTGGAGATGTACTGGTTGGTGCGGTATTTGTAGACCTCGCCTTCGGAGAGGAAGCCGTCGCCGTTGGTGTCCATCGCCTTGAATTCTTCACCGCCCTGTGGGGCCACGGCCAGCAGTTCTTTCAGGGAAACGCGGCCGTCGTGGTCGGTGTCGGTGCGGGCGAAGGAAGCGTCGCCGCATTTGCCTTCACCGCATTTGCCTTCACCGGCCTTGGTCACTTTGGCACCGGTTTCGCTGGCGCCGCACTTGCCTTCGCCACACTTGCCTTCGCTGGTTTTTTCGGCGGAGGCCAGTTGGTAGCCCTGAGGCATCGCTTCAGCGGCAAAGACGGTGGAAGCGAGGCTCATGCTGCCGGCCAGTGCAACTGCGATCAGGCCAATACGGGATTTGTTCGACATACGGGACATGGTTATTACTCCGGATACAGTGTGCGGCCAGGCCGCTTAGGGTCATGCCACAAGGGCGATAAGCCGTGGTGCGAGTGCGTTTGCTTTCTCGCTAAGGCAGGGCTATTTGACTGCAACCGTGTATCCCGGATGTATCCGGATCGAGGGGCATTTGTAAGCGAGTCTCCGTACAGGGGGTTCGGATACACAGCGATACACATGCCCTGTTTTTTCTCCTGAAAGATGTTCGCGCAACGATCAGTGCTAAGCGACAAGCTCAACGTAGCTCGACTCCCCTCCGCCAGTCGCACCCGACAGCCACCCCCAAACGAAGCTCAGCGTGGTACGTCCCGCGTGTTCAACGCCCACCGTGCCACGCGACCATCCGGAAAGAATCTCGCCCTCCGTCGTCAAACACTGAAAAAGCAGCTCAATGGTATCGGGGCCTGTCACGCGCCCGACTTGATTGCCGATGCGGATCCGCCCGCCCTGATAAGTGCCCGAAATGGCATCTTGCTCGACCTTGTAATGAAAGACTGTGCCCGCACCGGACAGCCCCTGGGCATTGCCCGCTACCGTGAATCGGCGATTGTGCAAACGCTCGCTGATTTGAGAAAAGGGAGTTTCCATAGATGTCGCGTCCTTGAGTGATGGTGTTCCATTACGGTCTCGGAGGAGACTAATCCATTTTCTCGCGACTGGCCCCAACGACGGGTGGAATGCAGTACCCTCTGCGCCCTCACGTCAAAAGGGAATTTTTACTCGTGCCTGAACACCGCATACGCCCCCTCGCTCTGTGCATCTTTCACCACCACGGAAAAATACTGGTCAACCGATTCACCGATGACGTCGAAAAGCGCACGCTCTTTCGCCCCATTGGCGGCGGCATTGAATTCGGCGAAAGGAGTGTCGATGCCATCGTCCGGGAAGTTCAGGAAGAACTGGGCCTTTCGATCAGCGACGTTCGACTGATTGGCACTCTGGAAAGTATTTTCACCTACGCGGGCAAGCCGGGACACGAGATCGTCCAGGTCTACGATGCAAGGTTTGACGACGCAAACACCTATGAGAAACCTTGGCTGCAAGGCCATGAAAGCGACGGGGCATCGTTCAGGGCCACGTGGTGCTCCAGCTCCTGCTTCACCGCTGAATCACCGCTAGTACCTGAAGGGCTTTACGATCTGCTCAAGAAAGCTTCGCTGTTGGAGTGAAGCAAACTGTAGTTATCACATCCCGCCCCACTGGATCTGCTTGCGCCCAACGGCTATTAGTTATCCAAAGCATGATGTCGCACGGACACGTTCCACGTAGCGTTCCAGCCACTGCCTGGTTCGGTTTACGATGGCGACCATCATGTTCGCACCGTGACGACATTGGAGGATGAATGAAAGGAAGCTGCGCTTGTGGGGCCGTAGGTTATGAGATCGACAGCATCGATATGCCTATCAGCCATTGTCATTGCATCACCTGCCGCAAGACCCATGCCGCTGCCTACGTCTCCACGGCTGGCGTGCTCAGGGAGCATTTCAGATGGACTCAAGGCCAAGACGCATTGAGGGCTTTCGAGTCATCTCCCGGGAAGACCCGACACTTCTGCTCCCACTGCGGATCGCACCTTGCAGCTGAGCGCGACGGCTCAAGCGCAATGATCGTGCGCGTAGCTACGTTGGACGAGGAACCTGGCTCCAGACCCGAATATCACATCTGGACAGAGCATGACGTAGCGTGGCTGGAGGGCGAAGGTCTCCCTAAATATTCACAATGGCAGCCGGATCGACAATAGGGAGGTTGATATGGCGAATGGCGTAGACAAACGAGTCATCGTCATTGGCGCAGGCATCGTGGGCGCCTCCCTGGCGTACCACCTGGCCAGCAAAGGCGCGAATGTCACCGTGGTCGAGGCTGAAGGTATTGCGTCCGGCGTGACTGCAACCTCATTCGCCTGGATCAACACCTCACACAGTGGGCCCGATCCCATCGCGTCATTGCGCGGTGCAGCCATCAACGAGTACCGCCGACTGGAAGCAGAGCTGCCTGACCTGAAGGTACGATGGACAGGTGCCCTGTCTTACAGCACGAACCTGGTAGAAGTGCTGCAAGCCTCAGGTAATCAGTCTTCGCCAACCCTGGTATCCCGTCCCGAAATTCTCGGCCTTGAGCCAAACCTCAAGAATCCCCCTGAACATGCTGTGTATGCAGCCGAAGAAGGCGCGCTGGATACGGTGCAAGCCACCCATGCCTTGATCGCAGGTGCCCGGGCTCATGGGGCGAAGCTGCTCACGCAGACTCGGGTTCTCGGCTTTACCACTCAGAACACAAAGGTGACGGGCGTCGAAACCGCGAAGGGCATCATCGAGGCCGACATTGTCGTATTGGCAGCCGGGACTGGCATCACGAAACTGACGCAGACGCTAAACATGTCCCTGCCCATAGAGGCCTCTCCGGCTATCTTCATCCGCTACCCATCACAACCCAATCTCGTGCGCACCCTCATCTCCAGCCCTGAAATGGAAGTGAGGCAATGTGCGGAGGGTACGTTGCTGGCGGCGGAGGATTATCTGGGCGACGCGTTGGAAAACCAGCCAGCCGCGATAGCGCTACGAACCGCCAGGGCCATCCGGAACGAACTCCATGGGTTCATTTCCATTGAACCGGAATTGGCCTGCGTCGGACTCAGACCCATGCCTGTCGATGGCACGCCTATCATTGGCTATCTACCCGGTATCGGCGGTGTGTATGTGTGCGCAATGCATCCCGGTGTCACGCTGGCGGCGATCGTGGGCCGTCTTGCCAGTGAGGAGATTATCGACGACAACGCCTGTACTGCCCTTGGTCCATGCCGCCCTGACCGTTTCTTCCAGACGTAAGGGCGCCCTCTCCACACCTGACTGTTGCTATCAAATCCAGCCCCACTGTATCTGCTTGTGCCCAACGGCCAAGGGTTAGACGGCATTGGCGGCACGTTTGCTGGTGCTGAACCGGCCGGTTTAAAGAGGCGGACCGATGGCAATCCGTTGCCCGTTGAGTAGCTATGCTTGGTCTGTTACCCGACTCTGGCAGCCACATCGTGAAAGGAGGCGTTCGAGATGCAACTCATCACGTGGAAAATCGATAAGCCGGATGAGACGAACTTCATTCTGGGTCAGACCCACTTCATCAAGTCCATCGAGGATATCCACGAAGCCCTGGTCAATACGGTGCCGGGTATCCAGTTTGGCGTGGCCTTTTGCGAGGCCTCCGGCAAGTGCCTGGTGCGATGGTCGGGCACCGATACCTCAATGATCGAACTGGCGCAGAAGAATGCGAAAGCCATCGCCGCGGGCCATAGTTTCATCATTTTCCTGGGCGACGGTTTCTATCCGCTGAACGTGTTGAACACCATCAAAATGGTGCCAGAGGTCTGTCGTATTTTTTGTGCAACGGCCAATCCGACTGAAGTGATTCTCGCCGAGACGGAACAAGGGCGAGCCATCCTGGGCGTCGTAGATGGCTTCTGTGCCAAGGATATTGAAGGCGACGATGACATCCTGTGGCGCCGGAACCTGTTGCGCCAGATTGGCTACAAGCAGTGAACAGGCGCGTGGATTCCCCCTGGGCCGGGTTCAAGCCAACAGCTCGGTGATCCACCGGGCCTGCCGGGCGACATCCTGCACCTTTTCCTCGGGCACGGCCTGCCGCGCCCGGGCGAAGCTGGTCAGGGTTTTCTGCTTCTGGCGCAGCATGCGCTGCCACTTGGCCAGGAACGCCGGACTGCGGGCCTGCATCTGCAGCGGGCCGAAGTACAGCTCCTCGGCGGTATACGTCACCGGACCGGCACGCTCGGCGACAATGATTTCGTAGTCGAAATGGTTTTCCCGCAGCACGTCCTCGCAGAGGATGCGGTAGCCATTTTCCATCAGCCATTGGCGCAGTGGCTGCTCGCCGCCGTTGGGCTGCAGGATCAGGCGCTCCTGCCCGCTCAGGTGCGCCTTGCCGCTGTCGAGGATGTCGCGGATCGTCTCGCCGCCCATGCCGCAGATGCTGATCGCCGTGATCCCGTCTCCCGGCTCGATCGCCGCCAGGCCATCGGCCAGGCGCACGGTGATCTGCTGCTCCAGGCCGTTCTCGTGCACGGTACGTTCGGCCGCGCGAAACGGCGTCAGTGCCACCTCGCCGGCCACCGCCGCCGTGATGGCGCCACGGCGCATCAACGCCACAGGCAGGTAGCCATGATCCGAGCCGATATCGGCCAGGCGCGCACCGGCGGGCACATGCCCCGCCACGCGCTCCAGGCGCATGGACAATGTCTGTTCGTTCAACGGCTGCCCCTTTTCACCACGAACGTCCGGCACCTGAGGCCGGATCGGGGCGCGATTGTGGCGAGCATTGCCGTGCATTTCAAATGTGTGCGACCAGAGCCATGGCTTTTGGCTAAGCCCGAAAAGCTGCAATGGGTCAAATACATTAAAATTTTCGCATTTTTAGATAGCATGCTAATTACAAGCTAACCTATCATGAGCCAACTTCTTAGCCATCGGCCCCGACATGACAGACACATTGACACTGGGCTTTGCCCTGCACGACAGCGCCCGGTTGATGCGCAAACGATTCGAGCAACGCGCGCGGCATGTGGGCCTGACTCGCTCGCAGTGGCAGGTTCTGGCGATGTTGTCGACCCATGAGGGTATCCATCAAAAAGGGCTGGCGGATTTGCTGGAGCTGGAGTCGATCACCCTCGTGCGCCTGCTGGACAAGATGGCGGAGCGCGGTCTGGTGGAGCGACGCCGTCACCCCACGGATCGGCGCCTGTCCTTGCTGTTTTTGACGGAGCAGGCCCATCCGCTGTTGCAGCTCATGCGTGAGATGGGCAAAGCCACCCGCCAGGAGGCCACCGACGGATTCTCTGAAGAAGAGCAACAACTGCTGCTGCAGATGATGAAGCGGATGAGGTCCAACCTGATCAAGGCCTGCAGCCTTCCCATCGATGAGGAGTAGCGCCGTCATGACTGATCAACGTCTCAAGTCCCCTGCCGAGCTACCTGTAAGGCCGGCAACGTCACGACTGGAATCCCCCTCCTCGACCGAGACCCGCCAACCCGACCTCGGGCAGACCGGGGACGACCAAAGCGATGTGTCCCCTGCCCACCCGAAACGCCGGCAGCTGCGGATGGCACTCTTTGCCTTGCTGCCCATCGCGCTTCTGGTCGGCGGCTATCTGTATGTCACGGGCGGGCAAATCATTTCCACCGACAATGCCTACATACAAGCCGATCATGTCGGCGTCTCCACGGACGTCTCGGGCCTGGTCGCTTCGGTCGATGTCAAAGACAATCAGCGGGTCGTCAAGGGTCAGGTGCTGTTCACCCTCAAGCCCGAACCTTTCCAGATCGCGTTGGCCAGTGCCCAGGCGCAACTGGGCAACGTGCGCAATCAGATCCTCAATCTCAAGGCCAATTACAACCAGGCGCTGGCCGAGATCGATCAGGCACAAATCGACCTCGCGTACTACCAGACCAGCTTCCAACGCCAGCAAACCCTGCTCAGCGTTTCCGCGGTGTCCAAAACCAATTTCGACGATGCCAGGCACGCACTGGACAGCACCCGGCAAAAAATCACCGTGGCCAAAGCCACTGCACAAATGGTGCTGGCGCAATTGGGTGGGCACATTGAAACCCCGGTCGAACAACAGTCCGCGTATCTACAGGCCCAGGCTGCCGTCGACGAAGCCCGGCGCAATTTGAACAACTCGGTGGTCAGGGCTTCGTTCGACGGGATCGTGACCAACGTTGATTCGCTGCAAGTCGGTTCCTACCTGCAACCACCACAATCGGGCATCAGCCTGGTGTCGGCCGATCACCTGTGGGTCGCGGCGTCGCCCAAGGAAACCGAGCTGACCCACCTGCAGCCCGGTCAACCTGTGGAGATCAGCGTGGACAGTTACCCCGGTGTCGAGTGGCACGGCACCGTCGAAAGCATCAGCCCGGCGTCGGGCTCGAGCTTCTCGTTGCTGCCTGCGCAAAACACCACGGGCAACTGGGTCAAGGTCGTGCAACGGATTCCCGTGCGCATCAGCATCGACGATGCCGATGAAAAACCGCCGCTGCGCACCGGCATGAGTGTGCAGGCACAGATCGATACCGGTTCGGCTCGTGGTCTTCCGTTCTCGGGGCTGCTGGCCAGCAAGACCACCGCCCATGAGTAATGCACCGGCGACAGAACCGGTGGCCCATCGCGGGATGATCACCGCCTGCGTCGTGCTGGCCGTGATCATGCAAGCGCTGGATACCACCATTGCCAACGTCGCCCTGCCCTACATGCAAGGCAGCATCTCGGCCAGTTCGGACCAGATCAACTGGGTGCTGACGTCGTACATTGTTGCGGCTGCGATCATGACACCGCCTTCGGCCTTCCTGGCCAGGCGCTTCGGACGCAAACGCGTACTGATCTGGGCCATCATCGGCTTCGTCGTCTCGTCGATGCTATGCGGCCTGGCGCAGTCGCTGGAAGAAATCATCCTCGCCCGCCTGCTCCAGGGACTTGCCGGTGCAGCCCTGGTGCCTTTATCCCAGGGCATCCTGCTGGATATCTACAGCCTCAAGGAACGCGGGTCAGCCATGGCACTGTTCGGGGTGTCCGTCATGGTCGGCCCGGTGTTGGGCCCGATGCTCGGTGGCTGGCTGACCGAGCATTTCAGTTGGCGTTGGGTGTTCTTCATCAACCTGCCCATTGGCCTGTTGGCACTGGCCGGGATCGTCTATTACGTCAGTGAAACCTCGACCGACACCTCGTCACGCCTTGACTGGCTGGGCTTTGGTTCGCTGAGCGTAGCGATCATGGCCCTGCAACTGTTCCTTGACCGAGGCGAGCAACTGGGCTGGTTCGCGTCCGGTGAGATCCTGATCGAAGCCATCGTGGCCGCCGTCGCCCTGTATGTGTTTGTGGTCCACACCTTTACCACCGACACCCCCTTCATCAGCCCGAAGCTGTTCAAGGACAGAAACTTTTCGATCAGCGTGATCTTCATTTTCATCGTCGGCATTACCTACCTGGCCTCGCTGGCGCTGATGACTCCCTACCTGCAAACCCTGATGGGCTATCCGGTGCTGACCGCCGGCATGGTCATGGGCCCGCGCGGGTTGGGGACGATGTTGACCATGTTTCTTGCCGGTCAATTGTTGGGCAAGGTCGATACCCGCCTGTTGCTGTTGGCGGGCCTGGGATTGTCGGCGCTGTCGATGGGTTTGATGACCGGCTGGACACCTGATGTGTCGATGCAAACCATCATCTATGTCGGCTTCATTCAAGGCACCAGCCTGGGCCTGCTGTTCGTGCCATTGACCACCGTGGCCTTCGCGACCTTGCCCGCTTCCCTGCGCGCAGAAGGCACCGGGCTCTATAGCCTCGCGCGAAATGTTGGCTCCAGCGTCGGGATCTCCATCGTGACGGTGCTGCTGACCCAGAACATCCAGGCCAACCATGAGCAGATCGGTGCCTACGTCACGCCTTTCAACCGGGCCTTCGAGGCCTGGCCGATGAAGAATTACCTGGACCCGATGGTGGCGTCCGGGCGCGCGACACTTGACGCGATGGTCACGGTGCAAGCGAGCTGGATCGCTTACCTTGATGACTTCAAGCTGCTGATGGTGCTGTCACTGGCGGTGATGCCGCTGCTGTTGATCATCAAGCCCCCGAAAATCCAGGCCAATGAAGAGCCGGCGCCGGTCATGGAGTAGCCCGCGAAGGCGTTGGGTCAGGTGCCATCTTTGTTGACTGGACCGCCGCGTTCGCTGGCAAGCCAGCGCCTACAGTCAGGCCCCGTGTACATTCGCAAAATGGATATGTACACCCTGTTTTGGGGGGGACACTCCCCGCCAGCGGGGCTTTAAACCCGGTTTTTCATGCGCTCGTTAAACGCCGACACACCAGGAAACGCGGCGCTGGAACTAATTCTCACTTCCTGTCACTTCTGGCAAGAAAGTTGCGTCGTCACCCTCCAGGCTCGGAATCAAACTCCGAGGAACCCCTCAGAGGTGTGTGCGATGAAACCGGATACCGGAAGGTTGAAACCTGGCCCATTGTCCAAAACCAGGCTGGCGCTGAGTATTTCTGCGGCCGCGATCCTGCTGGGGCTGGGCTTGTCCCAGACCCAGGCAGTCCCCCTCGACAACACCGATCCACCGCCGCCTACCGACCCGTCGGCGCTCACTAATCCACCCGCCGACCCCAAGGCTGCATTGAACAATTTGCTCAAGCAGCCTCGCGCAAACGTCAGCGCCTTCGACTTGCCCAATGGCGTGGCCGGTGACCGCAAGACCCCCTTGGCCGACAATGCGCTGCCGCCCAATCTGCAAACCGGCTTCAATATTCCCACCAACGGCAATGCCAGCCCGGTGTTCGGGGCTCAACCGTTCTCACAGAAGCTTGAACTGTTCGAGGAGTTCGGCTCGAACAAACTGGATGCGGCCGACCCGCCATCACCCATTCCGTTTCCGGTCCCGACGGTGGGGCCGGCACCGGCGCAAGATCCATTGAAGGTGGCGCGCAGCGGCCCGTCGCCGGATGCGCTGGATGCCTTTCTCAGGCAGCCGGCATTGACGCCTTTCCCGACTGAGTACTCCAATGTGCTGGACTACAACCCCTGGAAGGCGCAGATCGAGGATTTCCTCAATCGTCGGGTCAGTTCGCCCGCAGAAGGCCGGCCACCGGGAAAAGGCTGGTCGCACCAGCGCTACAACGAGTTTTTCCCGCGCAACGCTTTCAAGACGGTGCAAGCAGGTGCGCACGTCAACAGTGGCTTGCGTGATCGCATGCAACGGCATAACTACGCCGTGGGGGAATTCGCGCCAGGCGGGCTTTATCACAACACCAACGGCAACCCGGCCAACGAGGGCACCACCAAGGGCATTCAGGTGCAGTTTCACCCCAACTTCCCTGTCCAGGACCATAACGCGTTGTGGACGTTCGACGGCACCTTTCCACCCAAACTGCTCCAGGTACGCTATGGCCAGGCAATGCTGATGCGTCATTACGATGCCTTGCCCATTGACCCGTCGGCCAACCGCGGCTTTGGCCTGCATACCATCACCACCCATGAACATAACGGCCACTCACCCGCGGAAAGCGACGGTTTTACCAACGCGTTTTTCTTCCCGGGCCAGTACTACGACTATCGCTGGCCGATCCAGTTCGCCGGTTACGACTCCATCAATACCAAGGCCGAGGACGCACGGGCAGCGTTCCCCTGCGATGCTGGCGAAACCCTTTTCGTCAACGACACCAATCCCGGCCTCAAGACCTGCGACCACGGCACCATCAAGATCCGTGGTGACTGGCGCGAAACCATGAGTACCCACTGGTTCCACGACCACATGCTCGATTTCACCGCGCAGAATGTCTACAAGGGCAATGCGACGATGATGAACTACTACAGCGCCGTGGACCGTGGCAACGAGTCGGTGAACGACGGGGTCAACCTGCGCTTGCCCAGCGGTTCGGGACTGGGTTGGGGTAACCGTGACTATGACATCAACTTGACCATCGCCGACAAGGCCTGGGACCAGGCCGGTCAGTTGTGGTTCAACCCCTTCAACACCGACGGTTTTCTCGGTGACCAGATACTGGTCAACTGGGAGTACAAACCCTTCCTGGACGTACGTGCCCGCCGCTACCGTTTCCGGATTCTCAACGGATCGGTTTCGCGCTTCTTCAAGCTGGCGGTGGTGCGTCAGGTCAATGGTAATGGTGGCGAGTTTCCCGGCCCGAAAAACTCCGGGATTTCCTACAACCGGGTGCCGTTCCACATGATTGCCAACGACGGCAATATCATGGAACACGCCGTGCCGTTCGATGGCAGCCTGGACCTCAATGGCGACGGCGACAAACAGGACCACAATGGCATTTTGCCGATGCAGGGCATCGCCGAACGCTACGACATCGTCATCGATTTCGCGAAAAACGGCATCAAGCCGGGCGACAAGATCTTCTTCGTCAATATCGAGGAACATGAAGACGGCAAGCGTCCCAAAGGTGACATTCCATTGGCCGATGTGCTCTCCGAGAAGTACCTGCCCGTCGTCAGGCAAACCAGCCACGGGCCACAGTGGGACAAGGGTGACCCGGGCGTGGGCAGGTTCATGCAACTGAACGTCAAGCCTTACACCGGCCAGGATGTCAGCATGAATCCGGTCGACTTCGAGCCCGCCAAGCCTGGCAAGCCCGAGGGCAAGCTCATGATCCCGCTGCCCTTGCACCGTGATGACCCCGCCGATATCGCCCGGATTGCCCAGGCGCGGCACCGCACCTTTATCTTTGGCCGTTCCGACGGCACCGATTTTGCGCCCTGGACAATCAAGACCGACGGCGGCCCAGGCTTCAACATGGACCCGCGCCGGATTTCAGCCGCGCCACAACTGGCCACCGGCCCGACACCGGCCGGGTTCAAGGGTGAAGGCACGCTGGAAGTCTGGAAGATCCAGAACGGTGGCAATGGCTGGAATCACCCGGTGCATGTGCACTTCGAGGAAGGGATCATTCTCAGTCGAGGCGGCAAAGCACCGCCAGAATGGGAAAAAGGAGCGCGCAAGGACATCTACCGTATAGGCCCCGATCCTGACAGCCTCGACAACGTCGAGATGGCCATGCATATCCGTGAATTTGCCGGTACCTACATGGAGCACTGCCACAACACACAACATGAAGACACGTCGATGCTGCTGCGCTGGGACTCCGAGCACCCGGGCCAATTCCAATTGATGCCCACACCCTTGCCCAGCTGGGACGGCGTGAAATTCGTGGACTCGGTTGCGTTACCGACATTCCGTACGGGAGACGGCGTCGGGCCACAGGTCAAGGTCAACAATAACCAGGGAGATAACAGCGGCAGTGTCCGAGGGGGCAAAGGCTAGCGGCGTCTATCCATCTTTCAGCGAGGGTTTCGTGGCTGGGTGTTTTCCGAGGGCGGTGACTTATGCCACGGATAACCCTTCGCGCTGAGTTGATAGGCGTAATCGAATAACCGCTTCATGTACTCGCCATCGAACTTGCGAGTGTGCGCAAAGGAAAAGTCGGAGCCTATGTACGCAAGACTGAAATCCGCGCCATCCTGCTGCGCCATGCGGTAGATCCGCTCCAGGTCGCTGATCCCCTGGGTCTGGATCAATGCACTGATGGCTCGACCGCCGATGCTCAAGGTCCGGCGCTTGGTGCCGGACCACTGCGGCTCCAGTGTTCCATTACGGATGACATAGAAGTGGCGGTCGAATCGCAACGGTGCTCCGACGGCTTTGCTCAGCGACATCACGGTGGTGGGTGGGTAAAGAAACACCTGAGTGATGACCCCGCCGTCCACGTGCATTTCCTGGAACGGTTTGCCGTCAACGTCCACATCGATCATGACGGGTGAGACTGCACCGGGAATACTCATCGAGGCGAGCATGATATTGCGAAAGAGTTCGAGCGCTCCCGGTGCGTTGCTTGAGGCAATAGCACCCATGTTCCACGTGACAGGCCGTCCTGAATCAAGGTCAGTCGTGCCGATCAACAGAATCCGTCCTTTGGCGTACTCCGAGGCGATCGCCGCCAGAATCTGCGCAGTGACGTATTTTGCAATGAGCCGCGCCAGTGGCTTGCTGTCCGCTATCCCGTCGCTGGCAAGACGGGTCAGCACGCTTCGCGAATGAAAAATGTCTTTTGGACCGATTGCATTGGAAACATACCGAATCACGCCGTCGTACTCAGGTCCCAGGTAAGCGAACGGGGCGACCAGGGCGCCAGCGCTAATGCCCGTGACAACCTTGAACATGGGCCTGCTCCCATGGGTGGTCCATCCGGCAATCAGTCCCGCCGCGAATGCGCCGGCATCGCCGCCGCCCGAAACGGCCAGCATATTTGCCAGCGGCAGGATGTCGTTCGGCTTTCCGGCCTTGGCGAGCACCTCGCTCTCACGTTTGTTGGACTCAACTGCATCTTGCATGAACGGGGTCAGGTCGTGGTCCAGCCTGTAACGCGCATTGGGAATGCCCGGGATGACGGCCTTGTCCGTCAAGGTTGGCGGAACCGCGTCACGGCGTGGCAGGCACGCTTGAAGAAACAGGTCCAGCGTTGATGTGCCAGGCGGGAATGGTTTCAAAACGCCTCCTCCGGCCCCTGCATTCACGCCAGCCGATTGCGACCTATCGTTCGAACGTCAAGTAGCTCATCTTGCGCTCCTTTGCATGATAAAAAAACTCGTTGGTCGCACGCTCCCGGATAAGAAAATTGTAGGAGCGAGCTTGCTCGCGATGGGCTCAAGAACGCTGCGTTCAATCAGGAAACCCGCGTAATCGTTAACGACCATCGCGAGCAGGCTCGCTCCCACATAAGACGATCAATTGCGCAGATGGCATAATCACAAGCTGTTTATAACAGGGTCGGATAAATGACCGTCGAAAGCTACGACCAACTCGCGATCTTCTCGGCTGTGGCCCAGGAACGCAGTTTCACCCGCGCCGCTGCCAGGCTTGGCATGTCTCAACCGGCCTTGAGCCGGGCGATGCGTCAACTGGAGGAGCGATTGGGCGTCAGGTTGCTTGCCCGCACCACTCGCAGCGTCTCGGCCACCGAAGCCGGCGAACATTTGCTGCGGGTGATCGCCCCCCGGTTTGAAGAAATCAACAGTGAGCTGGCATTGCTCAGCAAATTTCGCGACAAACCCGCCGGCAAATTGCGCATCACCGCGGGCGAGCATTCGGCGATCACGATCCTGCACCCTGTGCTCGCCAAACTGCTGCCGGACAATCCCGATCTGAATATCGAAATCATTGTCGACTATGGCCTGACGGACATCGTGGCGGAGGGGTTCGACGCCGGCGTACGGCTGGGTCAGCAAGTGGCCAAGGACATGATCGCAATGCGCATCGGCCCTGACATGCGCATGGCGGTGGTGGGCTCCCCGGCGTACTTCACCCGATACCCCAGGCCGGTGATCCCGAGTGACCTCATGGTGCACAACTGCATCACCCTGCGCATGCCGACTTACGGCGGCCTGCTTCTCTGGGAGTTCGAAAAAGACGGGCAAGAACTGAACGTACGGGTCGAAGGCCAACTGGTATTCAACAACATCGCCATGCGCCTGGAGGCGGCCCTCCAGGGACTGGGACTGGCCTATATGCCGGAGGACCTGGTGCTGGAGCACGTCGCGCAAGGCCGGTTGGTTCATGTGCTTAAAGACTGGTGCGAACCCTTCTCTGGCTACCACCTCTATTATCCGAGCCGGCGCCAGAGCTCTCCGGCCTTCACCATGCTGCGCGAAGCCTTGCGCTATTTGGGTTGATCAGACCGGACGCTCTCCAGCGCTTCACCGGCGCGCTTGGCCGCTGCGGCATCACCCTGGTCAGCCAGCAACTGGACCAGTTGACGCAACTGCGCAATTGTCAGGCCGACCCGCAGGCTAGCCGCCATGTGCGAGCGCAGTTGTGACTCCACACCGGGGGTAACGGCAAGCGCTGCAACGGTGGCCAGCTCACGACTTTGCCAGTCCAGGTTGTCACGTTCGAAAATGTCGCCGAACAGATGCGCCTGCAAGTACTGGTTGATAACGGGAGCGAAGTCGAACAGCGGGCCCTGGACAGGTGCACCGGCGATTCGCGTCTGGTTGGCTTTGCCCACCGCGAGCAGTTCGTCGCCGGTGGGAATAACGCGACCGGGCTCGCGTCCCGGATCGTCCTGAACGCCGCGCTGCTTGCGTGCCTCGACCACGTTCATCAGTTCGCCGAGTGCATTGAGACTGCGAGGAAAACCGCTGTAGGCGTAGAGCTGCACCAGAATTTCCTTCGCCTCGCTGACCGTCAGGCCCGCATCCAGCCCCTGATTCAATGCGGCATTGAGCGCGGACAGGTTGCTCGTGGCCATGGCGGCGGCGATTAACGGAATAGCCCGCTGTTTGGCGGACAGCGTCTCGGACACCGGTGGGGTCGCAGGCTCGGTTTTCGGTGCCTGCGAACCTTGGGCGTTGTATTGCTCGTCGCTCACTTTCTCCAGCCAATCCACACTCTTGCCATCCACCGAGCCCGTCACGGCCAGGTGCGTCATGGCGCTCGACGGAGCGGCGCCATGCCAGTGCTTGACGCCCGGCGGGCAGACGATCACGTCGCCAGGGTGGATTTCCTGCACCGGCTTGCCCCATTCCTGGACCCGTCCCACGCCGGAAGTCACCACCAATCGCTGTCCTGCGGGGTGGGTATGCCAGGCCGAACGCGCGCCCGGCTCAAAGCTGACATAAGCGCCGGAAGCATTGATCTCGTCCGTGGCGGGAAACAAGGGATCGACGCGAACCCGCCCGGTGAAAAAATCCGCAGGTCCCGCCACCGCAGCCTGAGTACCCGCACGGCTGATCTGCTGCCCGGTCCGGCGCGACTCCCCGGCATTGTCTGCACCGGCGGCGTCGGCAAAGGGGGCCGCCGCACACACCGCGATGCCTATCAAGGTATTTTTCAGCATGAGATATCCCTTCAAGTCAGAGCGTTCTGGCGTAAAACGCGGTCAACTGGCCCATGGCGACGTCCACATACGCAGGCACCCAGTAGGTGTCGATATGGGTCGCGCCCTCGATGGTGAACAGTTTTTTGTCCTGGGTACCGGTGGCCCTGGAAAAGGCTTGTTGCGACATGTACAGGCTGTCGGCCTTGCTGCCCGCGATCATCAGCAACGGTTTGTCGATCAGCTCGATCTGATCCGTGGCATCGAAACTCATCAGGTCCATCAGGCTGCTCTGGGTGTAACGGAACGTCGAGTTGGGGTGAGCGTGGGTCTTGCCGTAGTACTCGAAGCCCTGTCGATACAGATCAAACGGCAGCTTGGCGATCTGTTCATCGGTCAGCCTGGCATCACCGACGTAGAGCACTTCCCCTCCCGCCGCTTCCTGGGCACGGGCCGCCGACGCCTGTTGCAAGCGTTCCTGAATCGTCGACAGCTGCGAATCCTGGTAGCCGTTGCGCCGAACCAGCCCGGAGTTGAACAGGCTCAAGGTCGCAATCGACTGGAAGCGCTTGTCGGTTCGCGCCGCCGCCAATGAGTAACCACCACCGCCACAGATCCCCAGCAAGCCCAGGCGCTTGCTGTCGACGCCGGGATAGCCGGCGATGAAGTCGGCCATGCCATGGATGTCTTCGATGCGATGCGCCGGTTTGTCCACATTGCGCGGCTCACCGCCACTGGCCCCTTGGTAGGCCGCATCCGCCGTGATCGTGATGTAGCCCTGATCCGCCAGACGTTGGGCATACAGGCCCGCGACCTGCTCCTTCACCCCACCGTTGGGGTGCGCCACAACGACGGCCGGGTACTTTTTCGCCGCGTCATAGTTCGCCGGGGTGTAAACGTTGGCGGCAATGTCCAGGCCATTGAGTGTGTAAGTGACCGGATGGATGTTGACCTTGCCCGGTTCGTTCCTGGTCAGCGCACCACCGTAGGTCAACGTGAATGGGTTCTGCCTGTAGTCGCCCGCTTCGGCTTCGGCACCGGACATGCCGATCATGGCGGCCATGAACGTGGCCTTCAACGTGGTTCGCATCATGGGAAAATTCCTGACATTTCGATGTTTGTGGAGGCGCTGGCTGATATCGCCGAGAAACAAACTACCTTTCAAGAATTAATCGATAAACAGCGCCAATCACATAGCACTGATACCAAATTCACATATATCCGGTGAGTCAGGCGAAAAGTCATTGACACCCGGGCTGACAGCAATAACCTATTTATGTGGGAATATTTCCCACAATATGATGCTGACTGGCTCTGAAGGATCGTACGGAACCGCAGTCGCTTGTTATCGCTGCAGATTGATGGCCGTGCCGGTTGGCTGGCCGCTCCAATGGGCGGCTGCGAACTCACTGGGCATTGCGTTCGATACGGAGATGGGTACGCAACGCCAAGCGGAGGTGCATCATGCTGCTCAAGAAATGTTTATTGGCTCTGGCAATTGGCGCAGTCCTGTCGGCATCGACTGTTCTGGTGCCCGATTACATCAGTAGTTTCTCCAGTGTGCATGCCAAGGATGGTGGCGGCCATGGCGGTGGCAACGGCGGTGGTCACGGTGGCTCAGGTGGCTCCGGCAACGGCGGCTCCGGAGGCAGTGGACATGGTGGTGATGGTGGCGGCAGTGGCCACGGAGAGGGTGGCGATCATGGTGCGGCAGGCCATGACGGTGACGGTCATGGAGGCCCGGGGCGCGGCGACGCTGACCATGGTGGTATGGCCGGGAACAGAGGCCCGGGCAATGCGCATGACAACGACGCGGACAACGATGCCGCAGACGCAGCCAGGGACGCTGCCAGAAACGACGCAAATGCAGCTAGAGATGCGGCAAGAGCTGATGCAGATGCCGCCCAGGATGCTGCCAGGGCCGCTGCCGACGCCGCCAGGGACGCCGCCAGGGCTGAAGCGGATGCAGCCCGGGACGCTGCAAAAGCGGCTGGCGTAGCGGGCGCAGATGCGACCCGGGATGCTGCGAGGGCTGCGGCAGATGCGGCCAGAGACGCCGCGAAGGCAAACGCGGACGCAGCCAGAGACGCCGCCAGGGCGGCTGCAAATACCGCCAGGGACGCCGCCAAAGCTGAGGCGAACGCGGCCAGAGAGGATGTGGCGGACGCCCCGGACGCACCGGATGTCGACGCGGCTGAAGTGCGGAACTAGACCCGCGCGTTCCGCAATGGCCACGGCAGGCATACCCGTTAAAAACGCCCCGGCAGCTTGAGGGACGTATCGGCAAAGAGTCGCAAGCCCTGAAGAGTCGCGGGGGTTTGCGACTTTTTTTTCGAAATCGTGTCGCACGCTTCCGTCTTCGCGTTCGTTTATTCAGCCCCCTCTCCTTCCATGTCCCCAACCGGCGGTCGGCTTTCTCCTGCGCGGGTTGACCCTGAGCCAGAAAAGGCTAACTTACAACAAGTGGGAAATTTTCCCACGCCGATATTTCAGAAGACACTGTGACGCTCAGGGGTTGCTCCCATGCTGCTCCCGGATTGCAACCTGATTGCGTTTGCACTGTTCGCGGTCAATCACCAGGAGAATGCACGATGAACACTTACTCGCTTTTCAAGAGAGGTTTACTGGCGCTGGCAATCGGTGGCGTCCTCTCGGCTTCCACTGTTTTGATACCTGACTCCCTTTCCCATGACTCGAGCGCCTATGCCAAGGATGGTGGCGGTGGCGGTGGTCACGGCGGCGGTGGCGGGGGCGGCAACGGCGGTGGCGGCGGCAAAGGCGGTGG
>NZ_WTFT01000034.1 GCF_009861505.1 Pseudomonas izuensis
GCCTCTCGATGGGGCAAGAAAGTCAAAAGCCAAAGCAACGCGAGGCGGCCTGACAGCCGACCTGTTTTCACGAATGTACGCATTCCCCCTGTAGGAGCTGGCTTGCCAGCGAAGACGGCGGCACAGACAACATCCGTGTTGACTGGCAGTCCGCTTTCGCTGGCAAGCCAGCTCCTACAAAGACCGGGGTTGATTGAAAGGCGTGGGTTTGACGCAACACCTGTAGGAGCTGGCTTGCCAGCGAAGACACGGCGGCACAGACAACATCCGTGTTGACTGGCAGTCCGCTTTCGCTGGCAAGCCAGCTCCTACAAAAGACCGGGGATGATTGAAAGGTGGGGGTTCGACACAACACCTGTAGGAGCTGGCTTGCCAGCGAAGACGGCGGCACGTTCAACATCCGTGTTGACTGGCAGTCTGCGTTCGCTGGCAAGCCAGCTCCTACAAAAGACCGGGGATGGTTGAAAAAGGGTGGGGCTGACGCAACACCTGTAGGAGCTGGCTTGCCAGCGAAGACGGCCGTGAGTCATGCGGCTCCAGCGAAAACGCCTTCGCCGGCAAGCCGGCTCCTACAGGTTTGGTGTCGTCCAGAACATCATCGTGTGTACGCACTTACCGGGGATGATTGAAAAGCGTGGGGCTGACCCAACACCTGTAGGAGCTGGCTTGCCAGCGAAGACGGCGTCACAGACAACATCCGTGTTTACTGGCAGTCTGCGTTCGCTGGCAAGCCAGCGCCTACAAAGGCCGGGGTTGATTGAAAAGCGTGGGCTTGACGCAACACCTGTAGGAGCTGGCTTGCCAGCGAAGACGGCAGCATGGTCAACTCAAGGTTGACTGGCAGACCGCTTTCGCTGGCAAGCCAGCTCCTACAGAAGCAGGTCGGGGACGTTAGCAGGCCACCTGCGCGGCTAATTGTGTGCAGTGTCTGTCGCGACAGCTGTCAGGGTTGTCGACAGGGGGACGCTCTGTGTGACTTTGGCCATCTGGGTGATTTCCACGTGCAACTTATCCTTGCCCAGCAGGTAGTCGGCCAGTTTCTGCGAAAACGGCCAGTAGTTCAGTTCGGCAGACAAGGTGAGGGGCCCGACGGCATCGGCCGGCACCAGGAAGTTGAAGTCCTCGATAGCGTAGCCCTTGGGCAGAATGCGGTTGTCCGAGAGAATTTGCGTGGCATTCCAGACCTCGACGTCCAACGGATTGCCGTCCTTGTCGCCGATGTGCACTTTGAAATTACGTGTGTTGTCCTCGGTCTTGCCGTCCTTGATCGAGCCGAGCCGGTAGAGCTCGCGACCAGTGGCATCCAGCACCCGAAAATCGATCCACATCTCCCGTCCTTCCGGAAAGCCGGTTGGCAACTTGTGCCCGGCGCCGACATTGGCCACTTTCACCGATACCGAGGTGTATTGTCCGGGATTGATGGCTATCGGCAGTTGCTGGAATTTTATTTCCCCCGCGCTCGAAAGCATGTCGCGCCCGCGTTGCGCGCCCGCGTCCTGGCCGAGATGCTGGAGCATCATGGCGTTGGCGCCGCTGAACCAATGCGAAGCGACCTGCTCGCGGTCTGGCCCCATGATCGCGGCCTTACCCGCAAAACCCGGCATATGGCAGCTCTGGCAGGTGACATCGTTAAGGCTGTAGGAGCTCTCTTGCCATTCGTCATAGGTTCGCTCGACCGCCACGCTGCTGAACGGGTGCGTGACGTTGTGGCAGGTGCCGCAAAAGTCCGAGCGCGTGTGCAGCGCGGAATACACGGTGTCGTGATAGGGCGAAACGGCATCTTTGCGCGGGCCGAACTTGGTCGGTTTACCGTGCGCTCGAGGGCTCATGACATAAGCGCCGTTATCGAGGCCCGTGCGGGCGCTGATGTTGTGGCAGGTCTCGCAATCGACCCCGGGCATCGGATGATCTTTCGCGCTGTCTTCAACCGAGGAACGGTTGATATCCGAAGTGATCTGCCCGGTCGTGAGACCAATTGGGGTATGGCAGCCGGTGCAGAAGTTATCGACCTTGCCGTCGGTGGCCGCACTTGCACGCTTGAGCAAGGCCCGATAGATGGGTTCATCCCAGGCTTGGGACATCATCGACGAGCGCCACTGCTTGTAGATCTCCGTATGGCAAGCGCCACAGACCTGGGCATTGTCGAAGTCTTTTACATTCAAAACCAGGTTGCCGGTGGTATTGGCCCGATGCGGAAAGAACGGCATCGCGCCAGTCACGTGCATGAGTTTGGAGCGCGCCGGCTCCAGCCACTTCTCATTCGCCTGATCGTCATTGCCCTGAGGTTCATCGGCCGCCACCAGGGTTACGGTAAGCAGGCAGACCAGAAAGCATAAAAGACGACTCATATATCCAGGGCGGTTCATAAGCGATTCCCCAAGACGGTTGCAGAGGATGACTGCAGCACTTCCATCGAGTTGCAGGGGTACTTCCTGCTGTAAGCCAATGGTCATAGGTGCAACTCCTCGACGTTCCACCTTTCAGGAACGGGAGAAGCTCACTGGGTCTTTGCGTTGCAAGGAATGTGACAAAATGTGTCGGCAGCCTGAAGATCCCGTTGGCAGGGTCAGAGGCTGAAGCTTTGTGCTGATCGAGGCGCGAATACGGCTGGGGGACGGTACCCAATGTTGGGGGTACTCACTCCGAAGTCGGGGGCTGTGTGGCCGCCACTTTCCATCACCGCTTGCTAAAGGCCAGCCGCGCGGCGAACAGCACAAAGACCAGGCCTGTTGTGCGATCCATCCACGTGATGACTTTCTCGCGCCGCAGAACGCCGGCGAGCTGTTGAGTGGCGCCAATCAATGTCGACGACCACAACAAACCGAGCACCACGTGAATGCTGACCAGACCAAAGGTCCAGGCAATCAGGTTGTGCCCTTGGGGAATAAACTGCGGAAGAAAGGAGACGTAGAAAATTCCGACCTTGGGATTAAGGACGTTGCCCATCATGCCCTTCAGGAACCAGTTTGCATTCGGTCTTGCGTCCGCTTCGGCGGGCGACAACGCGCTTCGCGGGCGCAAAAGCATATTCAGCCCAAGCCAGGCCAGGTAAGCGGCACCGCAATATTTCAAGCCGTTGTACGCAAGCTCCGATACCGCAATCAGGGCGCCCAGGCCAAAGGCGACAGCGGCGCCCCATAACAGGCAGCCGGCGTTGATACCCAGTGCCGCGCGGAACGCCTGTTGCTTGCCTTCCACGGTTGCGGTTCTCAACACCAGCGCGGTATCGAGGCCCGGTGTCAGCGTCAGCAGAGTGGCTGCGAAAGTAAAAGCGAGGAGGTTGTCTGCAATGGACATTGGCGTATGACTTTAAAGTGATGACACGCGAACGTTAGCACAGGGCGAGTAGGCGTCAGCCAACATGACCGGTCACCTGGGCGCATAGTTTTGTCAGCTGTTCGGCCAAATCAATCACGCGGCGGGGGGCGTCGGGGCGCAGGTGCAGTGCGATTTCCAGCGGCGTCAATTCGGGGAAGGACTCGGCCACGCCCAACCGTCGGTGGCCGGGCAACGCCAGTCGCGAGGGCAGCACGCTGACGCCCAGACCATCGGCGACTGCCGAGCGCACGCTCGCCAGGCTCGCGCTGCTGTAGCCGATGCGCCAGCGTCGGCCGGCGCTCTCGAGCGCGTGGATCATTTCATCGCGATACAAGCCGCCGACCGGAAATACCACCAGCGGCAGCGGATCGCGTTCATAGGTCGGCTCGTTGAGGCTGTCGAACCAGGCGAGCGGTTCGGGCCAGGCGGCGTGCCCCACCACCTGTCCCGGGCGTTGCTTGACCAGCACCAGGTCGTAGTCGCCTGCACAAAACTGTTGCCATAGCGTGTTGCTCAGCCCACTGCTGATCTCAAGCCGTATGGACGGGTGAGCCCGTGCGAAGGCGCCAAGCGTCGGCGTCAACAAGTCCGAGGCGAAGTCTTCCGGCACGCCGATGTGCACTTCGCCCTGCGCGTGGCCCTTGCGTAACTCCTCCACCACCTCTTCCATCAGCCCCAGGACCCGGCGCGCATAGCCGAGCAACCGCTCGCCGTCCTCGGTGGTGACGACGTAGCGCCCGCTGCGGTTGACCAGCTCGCAGCCGAGTTGCTCCTCAAGTCGCTTCAACTGTTGGCTGATGGTCGACTGGCTCAAGTGCACGCGTTCACCGGCGCGCGTGAAGCTGCCGCTCTCCACCACCGCGACGAAACTCTTGAGCAGCAACGGATCGATCAGTGCTGACGTCATTACATTCCCCACTAATGGTCATTCGAACATTTCATTTCCGAATAATAGCACCTGCTTTTACTCTCGCAGAACAGCCGCTGAAGCGGCCCGTTGACCTGAATGACCAAGGAAAATCTGATGACCAGTGACGTGACGCTGATGCAGCAAAAGGCTGCCGAGCCAGCACCCGCAGCGGCGGCTTGCATCGCTGCGAGCGCGTCACCCACGGACAAGGTGTCATTGGCGGCATTGGTACTGCTGGTATTGCTGGGCCTGAATTTGCGGCCATTCCTGACGTCGGTAGGCCCGGTACTCGATCTGGTGCGCGCCGACATCGGCCTCGATTTTCGCGCCGCGGCAATGCTGACCACTTTGCCCTTCGTGCTGATGGGCCTGATTGCCTTCATGGGCATCGGTGTCGCACGTCGCTTCGGCGAGCGGCGGGCGCTGGCCGGTGCATTGTTGCTGTTGATGCTCGGGTGCGGGTTACGCGCCGTGGTCCGGGACGGCGCGCAGTTGATTGCCAGCGCCGGTATCGCCGGTATCGGCGTGGCGATGATCCAGGCCCTGATACCGGGTGTCGCCAAACGTTGGTTTGCTGATCGGATAGCGATGGTGATGGGGCTCTATTCGGCGGCATTGGTTGGCGGCGGGGCGCTGGGCTCGTTGGCCAGTACCTGGCTGAACGCGTATGGCGGCTGGAGGCTGGGGCTTTCCATCTGGGCGTTGCCGGCACTTGCCGTGTTCCTGCTTTGGCTGGTGTGCGCGCCACGTACTGCGCCGATAGCCGCTGGCGGACCTGCACCGGTCCTGACCGGCAGCTTCTTCAAGAATCGGCGCGCGTGGCAGTTGGCCGCCTACTTTGGGCTTACCAACAGCGGCTACTCAAGCCTGGTGGCATGGCTGCCGTCCTTCTACCAACAGCAGAGCATGAGCCTGCAAACCTCGGGCAACTTGCTCGCGTGGTTGGCGATGTTCCAGGCGACGGCGGCGTTCGCGATGCCGATGCTCGCCCGTAGCAGCATTGACCGGCGCGCGGCCTTGTGGCTGACGATCGCGCTGCAGGTCGCCGGGTTCACCGGCTTCGCGCTGGCGCCCAATGCAGCGCCGTGGTTGTGGGTCGCACTGGCCGGTTTCGGCCTCGGCGGGTTCTTCTCGCTCAGCCTGATTGTCAGCCTCGACCACTTGCCCAACGCACAAGCGGCCGGGACCTTGGCAGCCTTCGTTCAAGGGATCGGTTTCCTGCTCGCCTCGAGTGCGCCCTGGTTGATCGGCTGGCTGCGCGACGCCGGAGGGAGCTTCATCACCGGTTGGTGGTTGCACATTGGCGTGCTCGCGGCGATGGCAGTGCTGACGGTCACGTTCTCCCCGGCAAGTTATCGACGCAGCATGCAAGGGCTGTGATGAATACCTGTAGGAGCGAGCCCTGCTCGCGATGTACTTGAGAGCACCGCGTTTAATCAGCAAACACGCGTAATCGTTAACGACCATCGCGAGCAGGGCTCGCTCCTACAGGGAGCGGTGTTATATACAGGGTTGGCCATTTTTATAACCGCAATACCCACGTGCATACGGAGAATAAGATGAAGAAGTTTGCAGTTTCAGTTGTTCTGGCCCTGGCCGCCAGCGGCGTCTACGCGAAAGACTTGCAAGTCATTCGCTTCGGCGTCGACCCCACTTACGCCCCGTTCGAGTCGAAGGCGCCCGATGGCCAGCTCGTGGGCTTCGATATCGATCTCGGCAACGCGATCTGCGAAAAGCTGAAGGTCAAATGTGTGTGGGTCGAGAATTCATTCGACGGCATTATCCCGGCGCTGAAGGCCAAGAAGTTCGATGGCATTCTTTCCTCCATGAGCGTGACCGAGAAACGTCAGGCGCAGATCGCCTTCTCCGACAAGATCAGTAACGTCCTGCCCCGTCTCATTGCGAAAAAAGGCTCCACTCTGCTGCCAACCCCCGAATCCCTTCAAGGCAAGCGTGTCGGAATCGAGCAGGGCTCCACCCAGGAAACCTATGCCAGGGCTTACTGGGCACCGAAGGGCGTCACCGTCACGACCTACCAGAACCAGGACCTGGTTTATCAGGACCTGATCGCCGGTCGCCTGGATGCGGCATTGCAATCCTCGGTCCAGGCCGATCTGGGCTTTTTGAAAACCGAGAGCGGACGTGATTTTGCTTTTGCCGGCCCGGAGTTGCGCGATCCGAAAACGCTCGGCGTGGGAGCCGGGATCGGTTTGCGCAAGGAGGACAATGAACTTCGCGAACAGATCAACGGGGCGCTTGCCGAGATTATCAAGGACGGCACTTACCAGAAGATCTCGGATAAATACTTCTCCTTTGATGTTTACAACTGATTGATTTCAAGTCGCGGACTTGAATCTCTGACGAATCCAGACTTTTGCGGCATTCAAAAACAATAAAAGCACGATTGAACAAGATAGTCGGCATCGGCTGAATTATCGGGTTCAAGGAGAATGTAATGTCCTTGGCAGACTATGGGCCGCTGATCGCAAGTGGCACCTGGATGACACTCAAGCTGGCCATATTATCGCTGCTGGCTTCGGTAATGATTGGATTGGCAGGCGCCAGTTCCAAGTTGTCGGGTCATCGGTGGTTGCGCAATATCGCCACCCTCTATACCACGATGATACGCAGTGTTCCCGACCTGGTGACCATGCTGTTGCTGTTCTACAGCATTCAGATCCTGCTCAATCAGGTCACCGAAGGGCTTGGAATGGATCAAATCGATATCGATCCCTTCCTCGCGGGTGTCGCGACGCTCGCGTTCATCTACGGCGCTTATTTCACCGAGACCTTCCGCGGTGCTTTCCAAGCCGTCCCGCGCGGTCAGCTGGAGGCGGCCATGGCCTATGGCCTCAGCCCATGGCAGGGGTTCTACCGCATTTTATTCCCGCAAATGATGCGCTTTGCCTTGCCCGGTATCGCCAACAACTGGCAGGTCATGATCAAGGCGACGGCTCTGGTATCGATCATCGGCCTGTCCGATATCGTCAGGGCCACCCAGGATGCCGGAAAGAGCTCCATGCAGCTGTTTTACTTCACCGTGATCGGTGCCCTGATCTATCTCGCCATTACCACGGTTTCAAACGGCGTCCTGGCATGGCTCAAACATCATTACTCCGTCGGAATCCGGGAGGCTGAACTGTGATCGCTATTATCCAGGAATATTGGCAAGCGTATTTGTGGTCGGACGGCGCCAACTTTTCCGGCCTGGCAATCACCTTGTGGCTGCTGGTGCTGTCGATCGCAATCGGCTTTGTGCTGTCGGTGCCGCTGGCCGTGGCCCGCGTGTCGAAAAACCGCTTTATCCGGCTTCCCGTCTGGTTTTACACCTATGTGTTTCGAGGCACGCCGCTTTATATACAACTGTTGATCATCTACACCGGTGTCTACAGCCTGAGCGTGGTGCGTGAGCACGCATTTCTCGACATGT
This sequence comes from Pseudomonas izuensis, assembly GCF_009861505.1. Taxonomy (GTDB): domain Bacteria; phylum Pseudomonadota; class Gammaproteobacteria; order Pseudomonadales; family Pseudomonadaceae; genus Aquipseudomonas; species Aquipseudomonas izuensis. The sequence continues at coordinate 7,659 of NZ_WTFT01000034.1, forward strand.
TCTTTCGCGAAGGCTTCAACTGCACGGTGCTGGCGTTCGCGCTCAACACCTGCGCCTACACCACGGAAGTCTTCGCCGGCGCGATCAGGTCGGTGCCCTACGGCGAGGTCGAGGCGGCGAGGGCTTTCGGCATGTCCCGGTTCAATCTGTACCGCCGCATCATCCTGCCCTCGGCGTTGCGTCGCGCACTGCCGTACTACAGCAATGAGGTGATCATGATGCTGCATTCGACCTCGGTGGCGTTTACCGCCACGGTGCCCGACATCCTGAAGGTCGCCCGCGACGTCAACTCGGCCACCTATGCGTCGTTCGAGGCTTTCTTCATCGCCGCATTGTTGTACGCGGTGATTGCGCTGTCGCTTGTCTGGCTATTTCGTCGCGGTGAAACCCGCTGGCTGGCCTTCCTGAAACCCCAGGCCGCCTGAAGGCCGCATACCCAGGGCATCACCATGTACAAACTGACCGTAGACGATCTATACAAGAAATATGGCAACCACGAGGTGCTCAAGGGCGTGTCGATCAAGGCCAGGGCCGGCGATGTGATCAGCATCATCGGCTCCTCCGGATCGGGCAAGAGTACCTTCTTGCGATGCATCAACTTCCTCGAACAGCCGTGCGCCGGGCGCATCACGGTGAACGCCGAGGAAATCCGCACCGAGAAGGACAGGAACGGCGGGCTGCGCGTGGCCAGCCAGAAGCAGTTGCAAGGCATGCGCACCAAGCTGTCCATGGTGTTCCAGCACTTCAACCTGTGGGCGCACATGTCGGTGCTGGAAAACGTGATCGAGGCGCCGATGCATGCGCTTGGCCTCAGCCGCGACGAGGCGGTGGCCCGCGCGCGCAAGTACCTGGCCAAGGTCGGCCTGCCGGCCAGCATGGAGGCCAAGTACCCGTCGCACCTGTCCGGCGGCCAGCAGCAGCGCGTGGCAATCGCCCGGGCCCTGGCGATGGAACCGGAAGTGATGCTGTTCGACGAGCCGACCTCGGCCCTCGACCCGGAGCTGGTCGGCGAGGTGCTGAAAGTGATGCAGGCCCTCGCCGAAGAGGGCCGGACCATGGTGGTGGTGACGCACGAAATGGCCTTTGCCCGCGAGGTGTCCAACCACGTGATCTTCCTGCACCAGGGCAAGATCGAAGAAGAAGGCAACCCGGAGCAACTGTTCAAGCACACCAAAAGTGAGCGCCTCAAGCAGTTCCTGGCCGGCAACTTGAAATAGCCCTTTGGGTCCCGTAAAGAGTGCCCCGTCGGCCACCTGGCGGCGGGGCACGCTCAATCAGTGATGAGGTTCAAATGACGTTCTGGTTGCGTAACGTCCGCCCCTATGGCGGCGAAATCGAAGACATACAGATTATTGAGGGTCGCATCGGCGATCGTCGGCCAGCCAGCGGCCATCCGGTTGCCAGCGCTGACTTTGACGGGCAGGGTCAATTGCTCGTTCCGTCGCTGGTGGAAAGCCATATCCATCTGGACAAGACTCTGTGGGGTCAGCCTTGGCGCCCGCATAGCGCAGGCCCAAACCTCAAAGCGCGCATAGCCAACGAACGGCAAATCCTGCGCGAGCTCAAGTCACCCATTGCCGAGCGTGCAGGTGCTTTGTTGGAACAATGCATCGCGCGCGGCTCGCTGCTGTTGCGCTGTCATGTCGACGCCGATCCCGAGTTGGGCATCGAGCATGTGCAAGCCATGCTGGCGCTGCGCGAACGCTACGCCGACCTGGTGGAAATCGAATTCGTCACCTTCCCACAGGTGGGCCTGGTCAATCGCCCCGGCGTTGAAGCATTGATGCGCGAAGCCCTGGCGCTGGGCGTCGAGGTCGTCGGGGGGCTGGACCCCTGCGGCATCGACAATGATCCCATCGCGCACCTGACGACCCTGTTCGAGCTGGCGAGCGAGTTTGATCGCGGTATCGATATCCACCTGCATGACGGTGGCGAGCTGGGGCTTTGGCAGATCGCGCGCATCGTGGATTTCACCGAGCGCTATCAGCGTCAGGGGCGAGTCATGATCAGCCATGCGTTTTGCCTGGGCATGAAAGACTGGGCCCAGGTGCAGCCGTTGGCTGAACGCCTGGCGGCCAATCGGATTTCCCTCATGACCACGGCGCCTTCGGATATTGCCATCCCGCCCTTTAACGAGCTGCGCTCGATCGGGGTCAACGTGTGCCTCGGTTCGGATGGCATTCGCGACGCCTGGACCCCCATGGGCAATGGCGACATGCTCGAACGCGCGATGTTGCTCGCCTTGCGTTGCGGCATGCGGACGGACCTGGAGATCTGCGCAGCATTTGACGCCGCTTCCGGCAATGGGGCGCGGGCACTTGGGCGCAGTGATCACGGCCTGGCAACCGGGCAAACCGCCAACCTGTTGTTGCTGCCGGCAGAGACGCTGAGTGAGGCCGTTGTGTCTCGCCCGCTGGCGCGCACGGTGATCAGCCGCGGCGTCGTCGTGGCGAAAAATGGCAGCCTGCTGCACAGCCGTCTGTGATCCCAAACATTTTCACCGGATGCCTTGTATGACACATCACTACGACGTCAACGCCCCCCTCAACAAAGTCGACCTGCTGATCGAACACGGCGTGGTCATCACCGTGGATGACCAGCGGCGCGTCATCGAGGACGGCGCAGTGGCCGTGCTCGGCAATCGCATCGTCGCGGTGGGGCGCACGGATGAAGTGCGGGCTCGCTTCACGGCTGAAAAAGTCATCGATGCCCGCAACAAGGCGGTGCTCCCGGGCTTGATCGACAGCCACGCCCATGCCGGCCACGCCATGCTCAAAACCATCGGCGGCGCAGAAGGCAATGCCTGGATGGAGGCTTGTCAGACCATTTATACCTCGGCCTCCGGCGTGGAGTTCTGGGAGGTCGACGCCAGGTTGTCGGCGCTGGAGCGGCTGAAATGCGGCACCACCACCGGCGTGTCGCTACTGGGCGGAGGCGATTCGATCATGCGGGTCGACGATCCGGTTTACGCGCAACGCCACGCCCGGGCCATCGCCGAAATCGGTACCCGTTCGGTGGTGGCCGTCGGCCCGTCGCGGCCACCAGCGCCGCGCACCTACCTGGACTGGTCGACCGAACCGCCCACTCGGCGCGACGTCAGTTTCGAGACCATGTTCGAAGTCTGCGAAGAAGTCGCCAGGACCTGCGACGGTATGGGTGATGGCCGGGTGCGCATCGCCATCACGTTGCCGGTGTACGCGCCACAATACGAGCCCGACCATCGGCAGTTGGCCCCTCTGTTTCGCCAGCAGGCACAGGATTACCGGGCGCTGGCCAATCGTTATGGCCTGACGTTCACCCAGGATGGCCACCGCGCCGGTACGCTGGCGCTGGCCCACCGCGAACTGGGCCTGCTCGGCCCGACCTCCTTCATGTCGCACTGCATTGATTTGACCGAGGAAGACATCGCCCTGTGCCGCGAGACGCAGACCAAGATCGTGCACAACCCGAGCGCCATCATGTCGATCCTGGGTCGCTGCCCGGTGCCGGAACTGATCGAGGCCAATGTCACCGTTGCCATCGGTTCCGACGGCGCCGCCCCGGACCGTGGTTACGACATGTTCCGCCACATGTTCCAGTGCATGCACTACCACCGCCGCCATTTTCGCGACCCGGACATCCTGCCCCAGGGCAAAGTGCTGGAAATGGTCACGATCGACGCGGCCAGGGCGCTGTCGATGGAGCATGAGATCGGCTCGCTGGAAGTTGGCAAGAAAGCCGACATCATTCTGATCGACCTGTTCAAACCGCACCTGATGCCGATGAACATGCCGGTCCACCGTGTCACGTGCTTCGCCAATGGCGCGGACGTGTGTACCACCATCGTCGATGGCAGGATCCTGATGGAAGACTACGTCGTACGCGCCGTCGACGAGGCGGCTGTGTTGGCCGCCGTGCAAGAGGAATCGGAACGCATGCTCGACCGCAGTGGCTTGCGCCATCTGACCGCCGAATCGAAAAACCTCTGGCGGGCGGCCCGCTATCACTCGGCAGGTTGAGTTACCTTGGGGCAGCGGGGCTTGTACAAAGCGACGAGTCTACTGTCACCTGCCCGGTGTCAGTCGTCTGGCCACGACGGACCTTGAACCATGCGGCGTACAACGCCGGGACGAAGAAAATCGTCAGCAGTGTTGCCACGGTGAGACCACCCATGATCGCGATCGCCATCGGCCCCCAGAACACACTACGTGTGAGTGGAATCATGGCGAGCACGGTGGCCAGCGCCGTCAGCATCACCGGGCGTGCTCGGTGAATGGCGGCATCCAGTACAGCATTCCACGGGTCGCGCCCCTCGGTGATCTCGATTTGTATTTGATCGATCAGGATCACCGCGTTGCGCATGATCATGCCACCCAGTGCGATAATGCCCAGGATCGCGACAAAGCCCAGCGGCGACTGGAACACCAGTAGCGCCGGCACTACGCCAATCAGGCCCAGCGGCGCGGTGAGCATCACCATCCACATGCGGGAAAAGTTCTGCAATTGCAGCATGAGCAACAGCAGGATGGTGACCAGCATCAACGGGGCTACCGCGACCAGCGCCTTGTTGGCCTTGTCACTTTCCTCAACCGCTCCGCCTACATCGATGCGGTATCCGGTCGGCAGCCTGGCTTCGATGTCCTTGAGCAATGGCAGGATTTCCTGCGTCACCGATACACCCTGTTCACCATCCTTCACGTCCGCACGCACAGTGATCGCCATATCGCGGTTGCGGCGCCACAGTACCGGCTCTTCCAGCTCAGCGCGCACCTGGGCGACTTGCGACAGCGGCACCACCGTGCCTTGGCGTGTGTAAAGGTTGATGTTTTTCAGTGTGTCGAGGTTCAAGCGTTCCTCTGGCACGGCACGGGCCACGATGTCGATCAGGTCCTCGCGCTCACGCAGCTGCGACAGGGTTGCGCCGTTCATCACGGTCTGGGTCGCCAACGACACATCGGCCGGCGTGAGGCCGAGCGCACTCGCCTTGTCCTGATCAAGCTCCACTTTCAGCGTACGCACCGGGTCGTTCCAGTCGAGTTGGAGGTCGCGCACCTTTTGGTTGGACGCCACTACCTTCTCCACGTCTCGGGCGATCTTGCGCACTACCTGGGTATCAGGGCCTACAACGCGGAACTGTACCGGGTAGCCGACGGGTGGCCCCAACTCGAGCCGGGTCACGCGTATCCACGCTTGTGGGAATTGTTGGTTAGCCGTGTCCACCAGCCGCGCACGTACTCGCTCGCGTGCATCCAGATCTTTGGTCATCACAACGAACTGGGCAAAACCCGGATTGGGCAGCTCGGGGTTGAGTGAGAGATAAAAGCGCGGTGCGCCGGCGCCGGTGTAGGCGGTATAGAAACGCACGTCCTCGTCCTTCGCCAGGATCTCCTCCATGTGTTTGACCTGCTCGGTCGTCGCGGCGAACGAGGAGCCTTCCTTGACGCGCAGGTCAATGACCAGTTCAGGACGCGAACTGTTGGGGAAGAATTGCTGCGGCACTAGCTTGATACAGGCCAGGGCAAGCACCAGAGCGCCCACCGTCGCACCAATGACCACCCAGCGGCGCTCGATGGCGGCGTCAATCAGGCGACGCAGGCTGCGGTAGAACTTCGTATCGTGCGGATCAGCGTGCTGGTGCTTGCCCAAGTCGTTGGGCAGCATCTTGACCGCCAGGTACGGTGTGAAGATGCCAGAACAGATCCACGAGAACAGCACCGCGGCGCCAACGATCCAGAAAATGCCCCCCGCGTACTCGCCGGTGGTGGACTTCGACAGGCCGATCGGCAGGAAGCCTACGACCGTGATTAGCGCGCCGGTCAGCCGTGGCATGGCGGTGGACTGATAGGAGAAGGCGGCCGCCTTCACGCGGTCCATGCCGGTTTCCATCTTCGCCACCATCATCTCGATAGCGATGATGGCGTCATCCACCAGCAGCCCCAATGCGATAATCAGCGAGCCGAGCGAGATACGCTCGAGGTTCCAGCCCATCGCCAGCATCACCAGCGCCACGCCACCCAGTACCAGCGGCACCGTGGCCGCGACCACCAGGCCTGCGCGCCAGCCCAGGCTGGCCAGACTGACCGCAATCACGATGACCAGCGCTTCGACCAGCGCGCGCCCGAAGTCTAGGATTGCATCCCTTACTGTGGTGGGCTGATCGGCCACCAATTCCAGCTCCACACCATGCGGAAGTTCCGACTGGATCTTGGCGACTGCCGTGTCCATCGCCTTGCCAAGGTCCACGATGTTGCCGTCGCTGGTCATCGTGATGCCGAGCATCAGCACGGGCTGGCCGTTGTGACGCACCGTGTAGGTCGGTGGATCCTCGAAGCCACGGGTAACGGTCGCGACGTCGCCGAGCTTGATCAGCCGCCCGCCCGCGGAGATCGGCACGTTGCGGATGGCCTCTTCGCTGGCGAACTGGCCACTCACGCGCACCATGACGCGGTCGCCATGGGTGTCGATCTGGCCGGCGGGCAGCATGGCGTTCTGGCTCTTGAGGCTTTCGGCGATGGCCAGCGGTGTAATGCCCAGCGCTGCCAGGCGCTCGTGCGAGAACTCGACGTAGACACGCTTGGCCTGCTTGCCGATGAGATCGATCTTCTTGACCATCGGCACCTTCAACATCTGGCGCTTGATGTCCTCGGCCGCGTCCGACAACTCGGCGTGGCCGATGCCGTCGCCTTTGACCGCATACATCAGGCCATACACGTCGCCGTACTCGTCGTTCAGGATCGGGCCGATCACGCCGTCAGGCATTTCCAGGCTCAAATCGTTGAGCTTCTTGCGCGCCTGGTACCAAGCCTCGCGCTGGTCAGCCTTGGAGGTGCCGCCACGTACGGTGAGCGTCATGCCGGCATAGCCTTGCCGCGCATAGGTAACCACCTTCTCGAAGTTGTCGATCTGCTCGAATTTCTTCTCCATGCGGTTGAGGACCTGGTCCTGCAACTGTTGGGCAGTGGCGCCTGGCCAGATGACCATAGCGGTCATGGAAGGCACGGAAAAGTTCGGGTCTTCCAGTTGGCCAAGCCGGGTGAAGCTGAAGGCACCGGCCACTGCAACGATGAGCAGCATGAACAGGACAATGGCGCGGTGGCGCAATGCCCAGTCGGTGAGATTGAAGTTGCTCATCGGGCGGCCTGCTGCGTGGTGTCTGTTTCATTGATTGCGGCGTTGGGGAGGGCGACCTTTAATCCTGAGGTCATCTTCTGTACACCGGCCGTAACGACCAATGTGCCAGCCCGCGGCCCAGTGACGAGCACCTCGTCATTGCGATAGCCCCAGACGGCCACCCGCTCCAGATCGACCACACCTTCCGGCGAGACGGTCCAAAGCGCTGGCTGACCGCCACTTTGCGTGAGTGCCGTCGCCGGAACCGTTGCCACTGCGACACTGGTCATCACGCGCTCGGCCGTTACCGTTGCGGTGGCACCCAGTGGCAGGGCCTTGGCTGGTTTAAGTCGAGCGCGGTAGGTGCGCGTTTGCGTCGCAGCCTGTGGCGACAATTCGCGCAAGGTGGCATCGAAGCTTTCGTTTGGCGCACTGGCCAGCGCACCTTTGAAATGCGCCTCCTTGAAGACAGACAACTGGTCTTCGGGGACATCGATGACGACCTCGGATTCGTCCGGATTGGCAATCGTAATAACCGGTTGGCCTTCTGCCACGACTTGTCCATCTTCGATGCGTACCACCGTGACTACGCCGCTACGGGAGGCGCGCAGTACGGTGTACTTGAGGCGGTTGCGTGCGAGCTCAAGCTTTCGCGCTTCAGCCTCGGCAGTCGCATGCGTGGTCTGGGCATTGGTATGTGCACGCTCATCGTCGGCCGCGCTGACTGAGCCATCCGCCTTCAGGGCCGTCAGGCGCTGGCGATCGGATTCTGCCTGGCGCGTCTGCTCCACGGCAGCGGACCACTGCTGTTGCGACGCTTCTTCCGCGAGGCGGTAGTCGTTGTCATCCAGCACAGCCAGGATGTCGCCTTCGTGCACCAACTGACCCACGTCGACCTTGCGTTGGGCTACCTTGCCGCCCACACGGAAGGATTGGTCGACTTCATGGCGCGACTGCACGGTTCCCACGTAGCGACTGACGTCGCGGGCATTGTCGTAGTTGATTTCAACGGTACGTACCGCTCTGGGGACCGGCACGGACGGCTGGTCCGGGCTGCACGCGCACAGCATGGCGACGACGGCCAGGGTGCCGACCGCAGTAAGGGAATTCTTCAAGACGGTTCCTCTTTGGAAAACGACAAATGCTTAGGAAAGTGGTGGCCGGTCGGCTTTGACGGATGCGGTTGGGTTGGAGGGTTGTTCGAACACCTGCCAGCCACCGCCCAGTGCCTTGTAGAGCTGCACGCTGTCGAGCAGCAGTCGGGTGTTGCTTTCGTTGGAATTCAGGCGTGCCGCCAGTCGCGCCCGCTGCGAATCCAGTAAAGGCAACAGGTCAATCTGCCCGCGGTTATAGAGCGACTGGGCGCGACTTTGAGCCGACTCCGCGGAAGCAGCGGCCAATTGCAGCGACCCCGAGCGGCGGCGCTCCTGCGCAAGCGTGACAAGGGCGTTTTCCACATCCTCGAGCGCTCGCACGATGCCGTCTTCGGCGCGTAGTACTGCCTCTTGTTGAGCGCTTTCTGCCGCTTCGTTGATGGCTTGCGTGCGTCCGGCGTTGAACAGCGGCATAGCCAGCAGACCCGCGACATTGGTGAAGCGCGCAGCCCCAAGATCGGCACCGTTCAGGTTTAGGCCCTGGCGGCCGAAGGACGCGCCGAGAAAGAGTTGCGGGAACCACTCGGCTTTCGCTTGCTGGCGACGTGCATTGGCGGCATCGAGCTGCGCCATCAACGCCAGGACGTCAGGTCGGCGTTGTAGCAATTCGGCCGGCTGCCCGGGCTTGGCCTCAGGCACATCTGTCATGTCGCTGTTCGAGGGTTGAATGTTGGTGGTGTTGAAAGACTGGTCGGCGATCAGCACCGCGATACGGTGGCGCGCCACCGTCACTTGAGTTTCCAACGGCGGAATTTGCGCCCGCGCGGACAAGGCGTCGGTTTGTGCGCGTTCGACGTCGAACGCGGAGGCCAGCCCCACCTGTTGACGCGCGGTGACCAGACGCAGCGTCTCGTCCTGCATCGCCGAGATAGCGCGCAGTGTTGCGACCTGGCGCTGTGCACCGACCAGTGAGAAGTAGTTGCTGACGACATCGCTCATCACCAGCAGGCGCACACCGCGCATGCTGTGTTCCGCGGCTAGCGCATCGGCATCCGCCGCCGCTGCGCCGGCTCGCAGGCGGCCACTCAGGTCGAGTTCCCACGAGACGTCCAGGCCCGCACTGGCGGTCTTGATATCCGGATAACCCTGTTTGACGGCCGAATTGAAGCCGGTGCTGTGGTCACTGCCGGAGACCGACGCACCGACGCTCGGAAGCAGCCAGGACTGGCTGACCGTTTCTCCGGCCCGCGCGGCACGCAGTCGCTCGGCGGCAATCTTGACGTCGCGATTCTCCCGCGCGGCTCGGCGCACCAGGTCCGTCAGCAATGGGTCGTGATAGACCTCCCACCAGGCCGCCTCGGGCTCCATCTCGGACGCCGTACTGGCGGCGAAGTTGTTTGGCACGTCGATCGAGGGTTTGAGGACCGGTGTGGAGCAGCCAGAAAGGGCGAAGGCGATCGACATGGCCAAGGCAGCCGCCATGGCAAACGCGGTCGGGCACTTGGTACGTAGTAAGGTTGTCCCACCGGCATGGCAAGGCAGCGGATGGAGGGGGGAAGGTTGGCGCATTAGAAATGGACTCGTGTCGTTCGAGGTGGCGTCAGCGTAGGGGGACTGTGTAGGCAAAGTCGTCAGCGAACCGTCAGCGTTCGGTCGCGATGTGCTTTGTCTGTCGATGCGGGAAAGGATCATTCACCATCGACGTCTACCGCCTGCTCACTGGCGGCTGTCACCAGATCCGCATCAATCGACTCCAGCAACTCTTTGCCGGACGAGAACTCGCGCTGACGTCCGGTGACCAGGTTCTCCAAACGACCCACCAGGGCGCCCGGTTCGGCATCACTGCGCAGCTTGAGAACGTAGGTGCGGCGGCTCGGGTATTTGGATTCAGGGTTAAGGCTCATCGCAGACCTGGGATCAAGAAAGTTCGATGCCAGCGTAAGCCGTCCCCCTGGGTCGAGTCGTAAGCAAAAGGTCAGACTTCGGTCGGTTCACCTTTGCTCTCACAACCGTCACTTCAAGCCCGCTTAGCAGCCTCAAGCAGCGAGCGTGCACGTTTTACCTGTTCGGTTCCGTGCGTTTCGGGCAATTGGCCAATCAGCATTGCCAATGCCTGGTGATCCTCTGGCCCGGCATCGTGGTACTCACACAACTCAACCAGTGCGAGCAGCTCCAACCATGATGCTTCCTGGGCGCGCGCCTCCTCAATCGCACGCCGCACCGTCGCGTTGCTGACGTCCGGCCGGCCCTGAGCTCGCGCGAGCGCGGCCTCCAGCAGCAACAGCTGCGGCAGGTATACACGCTCGCCCAGTTCCTCACCTGTCCGGAATGCTTCCTGCAATTGGACTTGTGCTGCATCGTAATCGCCTGCCAGGAGCAGCGCCTCGGCGGCATAGCCGAGTACTTCGCTGGCACCGGAGCGCATACCGAGGCCGGTGTGTTCCTCATAGGCCTCACGGATGTGCCGGTAGCCGTCGTGGGGGGCACCGTTGCGCGCGTCGGCCCATCCGCGCCACCAGCGACAAGCCGTACGACCGAGTGCGAGCGAATATTCGTCGACGAGTTTCTGCATGTTGTCCGCCAGCGCTGCCACCCGCACAGGGTTTCCCAGTCGCACTTCGATCAACACCTCCTGCCAGGTAGCGACCAGCCATGTCATGGGTTGTCGGAGCGTATGTGCGCGGGTTCGGGCCTGCTGCATATGGGAACGCCCTTGCTCAATCAGGCCAGACCGCACCAGCTCGATGGCCAGCATACCGTGCAGCATGACCTGGGGATCTGCGGCAAAGATCTCGTTTGTCCCAATGCCCAGCGGCTCGGCGATCGCGAGGGCGCGCTCCAGCCAGCTGCGTGTCGTTTTCGTGCGGCCCTGGAGGTGATGTATCTCGCCCTGAACGATGCACGCTGCCAGCATGAGCGCTTGATCGTTTGCGTTCAGGGAGAGCGCTTCAGCACGCTCAGCCACTTCCAAAGCCTGCGAATAGTCGCCGCGCAGGCCGAGCAGATAACCGAACCCATGCAGGAGGCGTCCGCGCATGGGGTGCTCGGGTACATCCGTGAGCAACGTGTACGCCCGTTCGAAAGCGCCCTTGGCTTCGCTGCCGACACCGAACATGTGGAAGGCCGAAACCCCCTGCAACGTGGCCAAGGTAATTTCGAGCGTATCGCGCTCCGTCCCTTCGGGTGCCTGCATAAGAAGGATTAGGCCACGCTCGGTGAGGCCGATGCACAAGTCCGGGCTGAAGTGCAGTAGCGCGGCTTCTGCGGCCTCGGCGTAATAGCGCAGCGCGAGCATCGGCAGTCGAGCACGGTCGAAGTGCATCGCCAATTCCGAAGCCGCAACCGGCGCACCGGCGGTGCGTTCACGTTCGAGGGCAGTACCAACCTGGCGATGCAGATCGATGCGCAACGAACGCGGCGTGCGGTCGTACAGCACCTGGCGAAAAAGGGCGTGACGGAACGAGTAAGGTAGCTCTACCGCTTCGTCAACATCAGATGCCCGCGATTGTGTGAGCCATACCTGCTCACGCATCAGTTCCTCACAGGCGCCGATCACCGAAGAGAGATTGCGCTCGAGGGCCAGCGAAACCGTCTCAGTCCGGAAATCGGACCCGCACACTGCCGCCGCGCAGAGAAGTGTTCGTTGCTCGGGAGCCAGCTTGGCAATGTAGTGATCGATGATGGCCGCCAGGTTGTCGGGAACCGCCAGATCGGCCAGCCGAGCTTCGATGGTGGTTTCGTCCTCTTTCGCATCCATCACTTCAGTGATGATCGAGGAAACGAACAACGGCACGCCGTCGGTCCGTTCGTGCAGGGCGCGCACGAAGGCTTCATCGCATGCCAGTGAGGCTGAACGCAACGCTACATAGTCGGCGACCTCGGTTTCGGAAAACGGGTCGAGCACCACTTCCTCGCACAAGCGTTGCAGACGCAGTTCGTGGCGCAATGAGCTGAGCGGATGGTCGAGCGCCACCACTTCGGCAAGGCGGAAGCTTGACAGCCACATGAGCCGTGCGGGGCCACGGCGTCGGGCCATGTAGTTGATGAGCTGGAGCGTTGCCCGGTCGCTCCAGTGCAGGTCTTCGGTCACCAGCAATAGCGGGCGCAGCGCTGTATAGCGGTCCAACAGTTCGCCGAATTCCCTCAGCATGCGTTCCGGGCCGACGCCGGCCAGCTCGCGCCGCAACGCGTCTCGCTCCTGCGTACTACTGAGCCATGGCAATTGCAGCAGCCAGGTGGGTGCCACTTCGCGCAATAACGCCGGCAGGGTCGGGTCGCTGCGGCACAGATCGGCCAACGCCTCCAGGACCGGCAGGTACGGTTCGCCGGTGCCGAAGTGCTCCATGCAATGGCCGCGTGCGCAAGCGATGTCGCCAAGGCCGGCGAGGAAATGTTCGATCAACGTGGTCTTGCCGATCCCCGGTTCTCCAGCCAGCCAGACCACGGCCCGCCGGCCGCCACCGGCTCGCTCCCATGCCCGTTGCAGCCTGGCGACTTCGGCAATGCGACCGATGAATGACGGCAACCGAGGTGTGTCGGGCGCCGGAACCGCCGTGGATGCAGGAGGCACCGAAGCAGCAGGGGGCGACACGGCGATAAAGCGATAGCCGCGCCGCGACACTGTCTCGATAAAACGAGGGTGCCTGGGGTCATCGCCCAACACTTTGCGCAGATCGCTGATGGCGGTCTTCAGGACTGATTCACTGACAAACCGATGCCCCCACACGGCATCCAGCAAGGCGTCTTTGGATACCAGCGACCCTGTCTGGCGGGCGAGAACGCATAACAGCAGGAAAGGGGTTGGCGCCAACGCCACCGCTTGCCCATCGCGCAACAAACAAGCGTTGGCCTCGTCGAGCTTGAACTCGCCGAAGTCAAGCAGGACGGAGGTCGGATGGGACTGCGGACGTGCCACGGTTGATTCCTGAAAACCTGAAACAGGGTGCTGAATATTCGCACGGATCGGTCATCTTCGACCTTACGCAAATTACAGTCTGGTATTGGGTTGGTCCGTTGTTCAAGCCGGGGGGCTGTCAGACGGTAGCAACAGCTCGACACCCTGTTTGCGAATGCCATCGGCGGCGGCTGGGGTCAGCGCGTCGTCGCTGAGGATGATGTCGAACTGCTCCAGCCCAGCGATCTTGTACATACTGAAAGTCCCGTACTTCGAACTACTGGCGATCAGCACCACTTGCGACGCCGATTGCATCGCGGCTTGCTTGACCTCCACCTTCAGCGCCGAAGGTGTGGTGAGGCCACGACGCAAATCCCAGGAGCTGGTCGAGATGAACGCGATATCGGTGACAACCTGGCGCAAGGTGGCAACCGCCAGACCGCCCACGCATGATTGATTGGAGTGATCCAACTGCCCGCCGGTGTGAATGACTGTGACATGGGGTGCATCGATCAATGCCTGCACAATTCCGAAGTCGTTGGTCACCACGGTCACGCCCGTCAGCGCCTTGATATACGGGACGATCTCCAGCGTGCTCGTTCCCGCATCCAGATAAATCGTCATGTCCGCATGCAGTAACCGCGAAGCCATCCTGGCCATCGCCTGCTTCTGCGGCAACTCGACCACCGCCTTGGACTGATGGCTGGGCTCGCTGTGGAGCTGGCTCGCGATTCGCACGCCACCGGTTACCGAGTAAGCACGGCCTTCCTGCTCCAGCAGCGCTATATCACGGCGTATGGTCATGTGCGAGCAGTCGAACATCTCTATCAATTGATGAACGCTCAGCACCTGATGCTTGCGCAACTGGCGCAGCATCAACTCACGGCGCTGTTCTGGAATCATCGGTGCGCCGCGTTCGTCGGCGATGTCCTTTTGACTAGGCATCCGGGCTCCAAAGTAAAAATCCGCATGAAAGGAAAGCGGGAAAACATAGTAGCGAATCTACGGTGAAGGGACGAGCTGTGGCGAATGTTTGTTCTCATGAGGCAAGGAGCGGGGTTCCCTTTGGATGACCCTTCCATGGTAAAGGCTCAGATGCAGTGTTAAAAAATGTTATTTCAAAAAAATACTTCACATAATCTGCTCATTGGGGGATTATCTACCCAACCTGTATGACGACCTGATTACAAGACAAAAACAGGGTGGCCAAGATGTTCGATAAGGTCCCGACTCACGTGCTCAGTGACAGTGTCGCTCAGCAGCTGCTGGACAAGATTGCAGCCGAAGGCGTGCTGCAATCCCGACTAGGGCGCGGCATCTTCGTCACGGCCAATGCCAATATCCGCCCGCTGCGAATTGATTACGCAGAAGGCGATCGTCGCGGCCATTCGGCTGGGCGACCCGCTCGCCGCCGGGCATGCCGCCCGCGCACATATCTACAATGCGGCCTGCCGTCTGCGCCTTGCTGGCGTTGAATAAGCCGCTGTTTTTCTCAGGAGTCTTCCCAATGAATAACAAGAATGTCGGTGTTGTCGGTCTGGGCGCGATGGGTCTGGGTATTGCCCGATCGTTGTTGCGCAGCGGCTTCAATGTGCATGCCTGTGATGTGCGCACTGCCGTCACAGAACAGTTCGCGGGGGAGGGCGGGGTGGCTTGCCCTTCGCCGTCACACATGGCCGCTGAGTGTGACGTGATCATTACCGTGGTGGTCAATGCCGAGCAGACCGAAACCGTATTGTTCGGTGAGGAGGGGGCCGTGGCTTCACTGCGGCCGGGCAGTCTGGTGATCGGTTGCGCTACCGTAGCGCCGACCTATGCCGTGGACCTGGGCCAGCGCCTGGCCGCGCTGGGGCTGCTGTATCTGGATGCACCGATTTCCGGGGGTGCCGCCAAGGCTGCCGCTGGCGAGATGACCATGATGACCTCGGGGCCGGCCGACGCCTATGCCAGGGCCGAGTCGATCCTGGCTGGCATGGCCGGCAAGGTTTATCGCCTGGGTGACGTCCATGGCCTGGGTTCGAAGGTCAAAATCATCAACCAGCTCCTCGCCGGGGTACATATTGCCGCCTCTGCCGAAGCCATGGCGCTGGGCCTGCGTGAAGGGGTCGATGCCGATGCGCTGTATGAGGTGATCACCCACAGCGCCGGTAATTCCTGGATGTTCGAAAACCGCGTGCCGCACATTCTCAAGGCTGACTACACGCCGTTGTCCGCCGTGGATATTTTCGTCAAGGACCTGGGCCTGGTGCTGGATACCGCCCGGGCCAGCAAATTCCCGCTGCCGCTGTCGGCGACCGCTCACCAAATGTTCATGCAGGCGTCCAGTGCCGGGTTCGGCCGTGAGGATGATTCGGCAGTGATCAAGATTTTTCCGGGCATCGAATTGCCGACTGCCAAGCCCCAGTCCGTTTGAAGCCTGAACCCGTTTGAGGAACACCCCATGACAAAATCCACCGCCCGCCCGCTGCTGGGCTGCATCGCCGACGACTTCACCGGTGCCACGGATCTGGCCAACATGCTGGTGCGCGGCGGCATGCGTACCGTGCAGAGCATCGGTATCCCGAGCGCGGAAATTGCCGCCGGGCTTGATGCCGATGCGATCGTCATTGCCCTGAAATCGCGTACCACGCCGGTCGCCGAAGCCATCGAGCAGTCCCTTGCCGCGCTGGCCTGGTTGCGCGAGCAAGGTTGCGAGCAGATCTTTTTCAAATACTGTTCGACGTTCGATTCTACCGCGGCCGGCAATATCGGCCAGGTCAGCGAAGCGCTGCTGGCCGCACTGGATAGCGACTTTACCCTGGCGTGCCCGGCGTTCCCGGAAAATGGCCGGACGATCTTTCGCGGTCACTTGTTTGTGCAGGATCAACTGCTCAACGAATCGGGCATGCAGCATCATCCGCTGACGCCAATGACCGATGCCAATCTGGTTCGGGTGCTGCAATCGCAGACCCGCCTGAATGTCGGTCTGTTGCGCTACGACACCATTGCCCGCGGCGCTGAACAGGTGCGGGCACGAATCACAGAGTTGAAAGCTCAAGGTGTCGGCATGGCAATCGCTGATGCCCTGTCGGACAGCGATCTATATACCCTCGGTACCGCCTGCGCCGATCTGCCTTTACTGACAGGTGGTTCGGGGCTGGCCTTGGGCCTGCCGGAAAACTTCCGTCGCGCCGGCAAGCTGCGCGACCTCGATGCCTCGAAACTCCCGGCGGTGTTCGGCGGGGAAGTGGTGTTGGCCGGTAGTACTTCGATCGCCACCAATGGACAAGTGGCGGCCTGGCTCGAAGCCGGCCGGCCGGCCTTGCGCATTGATCCATTGGCCCTGGCGGCGGGTGAACCGGTGGTCGCGCAAGCCCTGGCCTTCGCTCGTGATAACGAACAAACCGTATTGATCTACGCCACCAGCTCACCGGAAACGGTCAAGTCGGTGCAACAGCAACTGGGGGTGGATCAAGCCGGAAGTCTGGTGGAAAACGCCTTTGGCGAAATTGCACGAGGTCTGCGCCAGAGCGGCGTGCGCCGTTTTGTGATCGCCGGCGGAGAAACCTCGGGTGCTGTGGTGCAGGCACTGGGCGTACAGCTGCTGCAGATCGGCGCGCAAATCGATCCGGGTGTCCCCGCGACCGTCAGCAGTACTGACGAACCTTTGGCGCTGGCACTCAAATCGGGCAATTTCGGTGGCCGGGATTTCTTCAGCAAAGCCTTGAACCAACTCGCCGGGGGTGTGCAGTGAGTAACGAAAACGCCTTGCGCGAAGAAATCTGCGAGACAGGCCTTAGCCTTTATCAGCGCGGTTACACCGTCGGCAGCGCCGGCAACATCAGCGCGCGCCTGGACGACGGCTGGTTGATCACCCCGACTGACGTCTGCCTCGGACGCCTCGATCCGGCAACCATCGCCAAGGTCAATTTGGCGGGTGAATGGGTGTCCGGTGACAAACCTTCAAAAACCCTGGCGTTGCATCGCCAGGTCTACGATCGCAACCCAAGTGTCGGCGGCGTGGTGCATACCCACTCCACTCACTTGGTGGCCTTGACGCTGGCCGGTGTCTGGCAGGCGGATGACATCCTGCCACCGCTGACGCCGTATCAGGTCATGAAAGTCGGCCACATCCCGTTGATCGGCTACCAGCGACCCGGTTCGCCGAAGGTTGCCGAACAGGTCGCCCAACTGGCCAACAGCGTTCGCGGCGTGATGCTCGAACGGCTGGGCCCGGTGGTCTGGGAGAGTTCGGTGTCCAGGGCCAGCTACGCCCTGGAAGAACTCGAGGAAACCGCGCGGCTCTGGCTGATGAGCAATCCCAAGCCTGAACCGCTCGACCAGGCGGCGCTGGAAGAGCTGCGAGCGGCTTTTGGTGCGCACTGGTAAGGCGTTGGCTTAACACGACCGATCGATAAAGCAGGCCCTGACCGGGAGACGCGCAGCGACTCTCGACGGACTCGGCTGGCCAAAAAATACAATAACAAGAGGAAAACCAGGCATGACTCATCTTCATGGCGGCATGTTCAGATCCACTGGCGGAACCGTTTCGTTCACCCGGTGCGGAGGGTGTGTGCAATGAGCCCGCTAATCCTGCTGATTACCGCGGGGCTCGGAATCGCTCTGCTGTTGTTCCTGGTGCTCAAGTACAAGTTTCAGCCCTTCGTGGCCTTGATGCTGGTGAGCATTCTGGTGGCGTTGGTGGCCGGGGTGAAGCCGGCCGATCTGGTCGCCACCATCGAAGGCGGCATGGGCAAGACCCTGGGTCATATTGCGATCATCATTGCCCTGGGCGCGATGATCGGACGGATCATCGAGCTCTCCGGCGGTGCCGAGGCGCTGGCCAGGACGCTGATTACCCGTTTCGGCAGTCGACGTACGCCGCTGGCGTTGACGATGGCCGGCTTCATGGTCGGGGTGCCGGTGTTCTTCGAGGTGGGCGTGATCATCCTCATGCCGCTGGCCTATGGTGTTGCGCGCAGTGCGCGCAGGCCGCTGTTGGTGTTCGCGTTGCCGATGTGCGCGGCCATGTTGACGGTACACGCCTTTCTGCCGCCACATCCCGGCGCAGTGGCCGCTGCCAGTCAGTTGGGCGCGGATCTGGGCCGGGTGCTGATGTTCGGTCTGCCGATCACCGCGTTCCTCTGCTATGTCGGCTACCGCGTGGCCGGACGCATGACCCGTCGGGTGTATCCGATGACCGACGATGTTCGTGCCGAGGTCTATGGCCCGCATGTCACCAACGAAGATCTGGCCGCCTGGTCCAATGGCAACCACACGAACACTGCGCAAGCAGCCGTGGCTGCATCACATATGGGTCTGGAGGAGTCCACGAGCAGCATCGTTGCCAAGTTGCCGCCGGCACCCGCACCGGGGTTTGGTTTAATCGTCAGTCTGATCCTGCTACCCATCATTCTGATATTGCTGGGAACGCTGTCCACCTCGTTGCTGCCTGCCGATTCGGTCCTGCGCGGCATCATGACCGTGCTCGGTGCCCCGCTGGTGGCGTTGCTGCTCGACACCTTGCTGTGTGCCTGGCTGCTGGGTACGCGTCGGGGCTGGAGCCGCAGTCAGGTTTCCGATGTGATCGGTTCGGCGTTGCCTGGCGTGGCCATGGTGATCCTGATTGCCGGTGCCGGGGGGGTGTTTGGCAAGGTACTGGTGGACACCGGTATCGGTGCGGTGGTTTCCGACATGCTGCGCACCACCGGTCTGCCGGTGCTGGCGCTGGGCTTTCTGCTGACCCTGTTGCTGCGCGCAGTGCAGGGTTCGACCACCGTGGCGCTGGTGACCACTGCCGGCATCATCAGCCCGCTGATTGCGACCCTCAATCTCACCCCGAACCACATGGCCTTGCTCTGCCTGGCCATGGGCGGTGGCGGATTGGCCATGTCCCATATCAATGATGCCGGTTACTGGATTTTCACCAAGCTGTCCGGGCTGAACGTGGCGGACGGCCTGCGTACCTGGACCGTGCTGACCACCTTGCTCGGCACCTTGGGTTTCTGTATTACCCTGCTGATCTGGCCCTTTGTCTAACCCGCTATCTCAGGAGCTACCATGCCTCGTTTTGCTGCCAACCTCAGCATGCTCTACCCGGAACATGCGTTTCTGGATCGCTTCGCCGCCGCGGCTGCTGATGGTTTCGAAGCGGTGGAGTATCTGTTTCCCTACGACTACAGCGCCGAAGAGCTCCAGCAACGCTTGAGCGACAACGGCCTGGTGCAGGCACTCTTCAATGCACCGCCCGGTGATTGGGCGGCGGGCGAACGCGGCACGGTATCGTTGCCCGGCCGGGAGACTGAATTTCGAAGTGGTTTTGATCGCGCCCTGGAATACGCCGGCGTGCTGGGCAATTCACGCATCCATGTCATGGCCGGCCTGCTGCCCGCCGAGATTGACCGGGCACGGCATCACGGCATTTACCTGGAAAACCTCGCCTATGCCACCGCTCAAGCAGCCAAGGCAGGCGCCACGGTACTGCTCGAGCCAATCAATACGCGTGACATGCCGGGCTTTTTCCTTAATCGGCAGGATCAGGCTCAAGCCATCTGCAAGGAAGTGGGTGCCAGTAACCTAAAGGTCCAGTTCGACTGCTACCACTGCCAAATCGTCGAGGGCGACCTGGCCACCAAACTCCGCAGGGACTTCGACGGCATCGGCCACATCCAGATCGCCGGCGTGCCGGACCGACATGAGCCGGACCTGGGAGAAGTCAATTATCCTTATCTGTTCGAGCTGATCGATCAGTTGGGCTATGACGGCTGGGTAGGGTGTGAATACCGGCCGCGTGGCAATACCTCGGCCGGCTTGCAGTGGTTACGCGACTGGAAATCGCGTTAAGCGCTAGAAAAACCAATCTATTGAAGCGTTTCTCCAGCAATGGTCCGACATCACGACATGAGCCATTTCACCCACGGCGCCCATGCTGTGCCCGCTCAAACGGTAAAAATCATCGGCGTACCTGCACATTTTGATCATTAAGTTGTCAGTTACGGTCATTGAGCGGTCTTCGCGGTGCTCATAGTCTGTAACCCATGACTGAGGGGCGCCGAAGAGCGCCCGCTTTTTTCCGTGATCGCTCGATGTGGAGTTACCGATGACCGCCGCTCATTACCCGCACCTGTTGGCCCCGCTGGACCTGGGTTTTACCACGTTGCGCAACCGTACCCTGATGGGCTCGATGCACACCGGTCTCGAGGAGAAGCCGGGTGGCTTCGAGCGCATGGCGGCGTACTTCGCCGAGCGTGCCCGTGGCGGTGTCGGCCTGATGGTGACCGGCGGTATCGGTCCGAACGATGAGGGCGGTGTGTACTCCGGCGCCGCCAAGCTGACCACCGAGGCAGAAGCGCTCAAGCATCAGATCGTGACCCGTGCGGTACACGAGGCGGGCGGCAAGATTTGCATGCAGATCCTTCACGCCGGCCGTTATGCCTACAGCCCGAAACAGGTCGCGCCAAGCGCCATCCAGGCACCGATCAACCCGTTCAAGCCTAAAGAGCTGGACGAGGAAGGCATCGAGAAACAGATCAGCGATTTCGTCACCTGCTCGACCCTGGCGCAACAGGCCGAGTACGACGGCGTCGAAATCATGGGGTCCGAAGGCTACTTCATTAACCAGTTCCTGGCCGCTCACACCAACCACCGCACCGACCGTTGGGGTGGCAGCTACGAAAACCGCATGCGCCTGCCGGTGGAAATTGTGCGCCGGGTGCGTGAAGCGGTCGGCCCGAACTTCATCATCATTTTCCGCCTGTCGATGCTTGATCTGGTGGAAGGCGGCAGCACCTGGGAAGAAATCGTGCAGTTGGCCAAGGCCATCGAGCAGGCCGGGGCGACGATCATCAACACCGGTATCGGCTGGCACGAAGCGCGGATCCCGACCATTGCCACCAAAGTCCCGCGTGCGGCGTTCAGCAAGGTCACGGCCAAGTTGCGCGGTTCGGTGAACATTCCGTTGATCACCACTAACCGCATCAACACCCCGGAAGTGGCCGAGCAAATCCTCGCCGAAGGCGATGCCGACATGGTTTCGATGGCGCGGCCGTTCCTTGCCGACCCGGACTTCGTCAACAAGGCCGCTGAAGGTCGCGCCGATGAAATCAACACCTGCATCGGTTGCAACCAGGCGTGCCTGGATCACACCTTCGGCGGCAAGTTGACCAGTTGCCTGGTGAACCCGCGAGCCTGCCACGAAACCGAACTCAATTACCTGCCGGTGCAGCAGCTCAAGAAGATTGCCGTGGTCGGTGCCGGCCCTGCCGGTTTGTCTGCCGCGACCGTGGCGGCCGAGCGTGGTCATCAGGTCACGCTGTTTGATTCGGCCAGCGAAATCGGCGGCCAGTTCAACGTTGCCAAGCGCGTGCCGGGCAAGGAAGAGTTCTATGAAACCCTGCGTTTTTTCGGCCGCAAACTGCAAACCACCAACGTCGAGGTGTGCCTGAACACCCGCGTGGATGTGGCCGGACTGGTCGAGGGCGGTTACGACGAAATCATCCTGGCCACCGGCATTGCGCCACGGCTGCCGGCGATTCCCGGCGTGGAGAATGCAAAGGTATTGAGCTACCTGGACGTGCTGCTTGAGCGCAAACCGGTCGGCAAGCGTGTCGCGGTGATCGGCGCCGGCGGTATTGGTTTCGACGTCTCGGAATTCCTCGTTCACCAGGGCCAGGCCACCAGCCAGAATCGCGATGAATTCTGGAAAGAGTGGGGCATCGATACGCACCTGGAGGCGCGTGGCGGTGTCGCCGGGATCAAGGCCGCGCCCCATGCACCGGCCCGCGAAGTGTTCCTGCTGCAACGCAAGAAATCCAAGGTCGGCGACGGCCTGGGCAAGACCACCGGCTGGATTCACCGCACCGGTCTGAAGAACAAGCAGGTGCAGATGCTCAACAGCGTCGAATACCTGAAGATCGATGACGATGGCCTGCACATCCGCATCGGCGAAACCGGCGAGCCGCAAGTGCTGCCCGTGGACAATATCGTGATCTGCGCCGGGCAGGACCCGCTGCGTGAGTTGCAGGAAGGCCTGGTGGCGGCGGGGCAGAACGTGCATCTGATCGGCGGCGCGGATGTCGCGGCGGAGCTGGATGCCAAGCGCGCGATCAATCAGGGTTCGCGGTTGGCTGCCGAGTTGTAACTTACAGATCAGCCAAGCCAGACACATATCTGTGGCGAGGGGATAAATCCCCTCGCCACAAGTACTGCTAAGATGCCGGCTCTTTACCCGGAACCGGCATCGATGCTTTTCCCTCCCAACGACTGGCTCAAAACCGCCGGCATCGAGGCCGCGATCCTGCGCCTGGACCTGATCGACCCACTGATCAGCGGCAATAAGTGGTTCAAGCTCATCGAGCATCTCAAGGCCGCTGACCGGGCGGGTGCCGAAGGCATCATCAGCCTGGGTGGCGCGCACTCCAATCACCTGCATGCACTGGCCGCGGCCGGCAAGCGGTTTGGTTTTGCCACGGTCGGCCTGTTGCGCGGCCATCCTCAGGAGACGCCTACGGTTAAGGATTTGCAGGCGTTCGGCATGCAGTTGCACTGGCTCGGCTACGGCGGCTATCGGGCGCGGCATGAGGCGGGATTCTGGGAGCCATGGCACACGCAGTATCCCCATCTGTTTCCGGTCCCGGAAGGTGGCGGCGGTTTGCAAGGCGCAACGGGTTGCGAACAGCTAAAGACAATGGTCAGCGCACAACTGGACGGATTGGGGTGGGATGACTACGACGGTTGGTGGCTGGCCTGTGGAACCGGCACCACCCTGGCCGGACTGGTGTTGGCCGAAGCGGGGGAACACCCGGTTTATGGTGCGTTGGCGGTGCCTGACGATCATGGTGTGGCGCAACAGGTCGAGCGGATCGTGGAGGAGGCGGGCGTGACGGGGCCGGCTCATGAACTGTTTGACGCCAGCCGTGGCGGCTTTGCCAAGGTCGATCCGCTGTTACTCGAGTTCATCGAGCAGATAGAAACAGCCAGCGGCGTTCCCCTGGAACCGCTGTATACCGGCAAGGCATTGCTGGCATTCAAAGAACAAGTCGAGGCGGGGAAGTTTGCCGCAGGCACGCGATTGATTTTCGTGCATACCGGCGGTTTGCAGGGACGGCGGGGGTTCAATCCACAAATCTGAAAGGCACCGCAATCCCCCTGTAGGAGCGAGCCTGCTCGCGATGGCGGCGGTACATCCGGCACCGATGTGTCAGACAGTCCGCTATCGCGAGCAGGCTCGCTCCTACCGTTGTGATTCGTTGGGTTCAGGTACTGCGATTTACCCCTTTGGGCATCATCCGCAACAAGGTGTTATCGCCCACCACATAGTGGTGATACAGCCCGGCCACGGCATGCAGGCCGATCAGCCAGTAGCCAATGGTTCCGGCCAGCTCGTGCCATTCCTGCAGTTGCCTGGCGAATGCCTTGTCTTCAGCCACCAGCAGCGGCAGGTCGACGCCGTAGAACATCACTTGATTGCCTTTGGCGCTGGTGGTCAGCCATCCGAGAATCGGCGTGGCGATCATGAACAGGTAAAGCGCCCAGTGCATCAGCCTGGCCAGCATCGTCTGCCACTGAGGCGATGCCGGAAAAATCTGTGGTGCCGGGCCGAAGCTGCGCGCGAACAACCGCAACCAGACCAGGACAAACACCGTCAGGCCGAGCATGAAGTGCGACTCCACAATCAGCGCTCGACCACCACTGCCTTTGGGGAATATCCCACGCAGTTCGATGCAGGCGTAAACCAGCACCAGCAGGACCAGCATCAACCAATGCAGCACGATCGATACGGTGCTGTAGCGCGACGCGGAATTTTTCCATGGCATACGGCGTTCCTCACAGGTCGGGTCAAGCCACCGTTCCTGGTCAACGGTGTGCTTTAACTGTAATCCTGTTTCAGCGGATTTGCCTCGGGCTGTTTAACGCTGAAGGCTCTGTTCAGGTAATTGACAGGAAGACGCAATACCCCGGCTTTACCCCTGTAGGAGCGAGCCTGCTCGCGATGGACGAAAGGACAACGCGGGGCATCAGGTAGCCAGCGTTATCGTTGACGTCCATCGCGAGCAGGCTCGCTCCTACAGGGTGGGCCGTGGTGAATCAGCTGTTTTGTGGCATCTCACCACGGGCCAGGCGCTTGTTGATGTCGGCGATCACTTCAGGCAAGTCGGTGATGGTGTCGATCATGTAATGCGGGCGAGAGCCTTCGAACATGGCGTGGATACGTTTGCGTTCGCTGTCCAGTGTATCGCTGCCGAGGGCGCGATAACCCTCATAGTCCAGACCCAACGCGTTGCCCGAGCAGATCAGTGCCACGGTCCACATACCGGCGCGGCGCCCTTCGAGAATGCCCGGCACGGTGTCGTCGATCTTCACGCAGGCGGCAACGTCGTCGATGCCCAGGGCGATCACATTGGCCAGGGCCTGGGCCGGCCATGGGCGGCCGTTCGGTACTTCATCGGTGGCGACGACGTGGTCGGCGACGTAACCGTTGGTGGCGGCCAGCTCGACAACCTTGTCCATGACCTGTTTCGGGTAGCCGGAGCAGGAACCGATCTTGATCCCTTGCCGGCGCAGGTTGGCGATGGTGTCCAGGGCGCCTGGAATCAACGCCGAGTGCTCGGCGATTTTCTCGATCTGCAACGGCATGAAGCGCTGGTAGATGGCGGTGACGTCATCGTCGGTCGGTGTGCGGCCGAACACCTTGCGATAACGCTCGGCGACTTCCGGCAGGTTGCACAGGGTACGGATGTGGTCCCACTTGCCCATGCCCATCGGGCCACGGGCTTCTTCGATGGACACCTGCACGTCGAATTCGGCGAAGGCTTCGACAAAAATCTGCGTCGGTGCGAAAGAACCGAAATCGACGACGGTGCCGGCCCAGTCGAGGATGGCGGCTTGCAGCTGGGTTGGGTTGGTGTAGTTCATGGTGATCAAATCCTGAATTGGCAATACGGTTCAATGTAGGAGTGAGCCTGCTCGCGATGAGGCTCGGTCAGTCGACATCAATGGTGGATGTCAGACCGAAATCGCGAGCAGGCTCGCTCCTACAGGGGAATGGGGTGGGGTTTAGATCTCGAGTACTTCCATCTCGCGCAACACTTCGCCGATGGCCGCCACGGCTTCACGCATTTCCGCCGGTTGGACGTGGCCGATGCAGCCGACGCGGAAGGTTTCGACCTGGGTCAGTTTGCCGGGGTAGAGGATGTAACCCTTGGCCTTGACCCGCTCGTAGAATTCCTTGAACTGATAGCGTGGGTCTTTCGGCGCGTGGAAGGTGGCGATGATCGGTGCCTGGATCGCGGCCGGCAGGAAGCTGCGCAGTCCCAGTTTGGCCATCTCATCCATCAGCGCCTGGCAGTTGGCGGCATAACGCGCATGCCGCGCCGGCAGGCCACCTTCTTCGTTGTATTGCAGCAGGGCTTCGTGCAGCGCCGCGACCACATGGGTCGGCGGGGTGAAGCGCCACTGGCCGGTTTTCATCATGTAGGCGTGCTGGTCGAACAGATCCATCGCCAGCGAATGGGAGTTACCGGCGGATGCGGCCAGGGATTCTTTGTTGGCAAACACGAAACCCATGCCCGGTACGCCTTCCAGACATTTGCCGGAAGCGGCGATCAACGCGTCGAACGGCACCTGTTGCGCATCGACCGGCAGCGCGCCGAAGGAACTCATGGCGTCGATGATCAGGCGTTTGCCATGCTGCGCGACGACCTGGGCGATGTCCGGCAAGGGGTTGAGGATGCCGGTGCTGGTTTCGCAGTGGATCAGGGCGACGTGGGTGATGCCGGCGTCGGCCCGCAGCAGGCGGTCGACATCGGCGGCGGTAGTCGGTTCGTCTTCGGCGGTTTCGAAGGTGCTGAACGAGCGGCCGAGCACTTCGCAGATTTTCGCCAGGCGTTTGCCGTAGGCGCCGTTGATCAGCACCAGGACTTTGCCATCGCGAGGCACCAGGGTGCCGATGGCCGCTTCCACCGCGAAGGTGCCGCTGCCTTGCAGGGGCACGCAATGGTGGCTGGCGGCGCCGTTGATGATCGCCAGCAGTTGCTCGCAGAGGCTGGCGGTCAGTTGGTTGAAGCGGTCATCCCACGAACCCCAGTCGACCATCATCGCCTGGCGGGTGCGGGCCGAAGTGGTCAACGGGCCGGGGGTGAGCAGGATGGGGGCGGCAGTACTCATTCTCGTGTCCTCGCAATCGATGGGATGAAGCTACGGGGCTTAAATTGCAATTTGCCGAGCTATCAATCAAATTGTTTATTGTTATGCCAGCCATCAGTGAGGGTTATTCATGAACCTGTTTCAGCTCCGTGCGTTCGATGCCGTGGCCCGCGAGGGCAGCTTCACCCGCGCCGCCGCACGACTGTTCATCAGCCAACCGGCGGTGACCGGGCACATCAAGGCGCTGGAAGAGCATTACCAGATCACCCTGTTGCGCCGCACCGCGCGACGGGTGGAGTTGACGGAAGAGGGCACCAAACTGGCGGCAATCACCCGGGCGATGTTCGGCCTGGCCGAAGAGGCGCAGGTGATGCTGGAGGCCAACCGGCAGTTGCTCACCGGGCGCCTGGAAGTGGCGGCGGACGGCCCGCACATGGTCATGCCTATGCTCGCGAGCCTGCGGGCGCGCTATCCGGGGATCACCGTGAACCTGCGTCTGGGCAATGCCCAGGAAACCCTGGCGGCGCTGTTATCCGAGCATGCCGACGTGGCAGTGCTGACCGAAGTCGAGCCGCGCAAGGGCCTGCATCTGCAGGCGCTGAGCGAGTCACGCATTTGTGCATTGGTGCCCGACGGCCATCCTTGGGCGCAACGGAGCAAGGGTGTGCCGCTCAAGGAGCTGGACCAGGTGATTATGGTGCTTCGTGAACCGAGCTCGATCACCCGGCGCACCTTTGATGAAGCCTGCGTCCAGGCCAAGGTCAATCCACGGGTGCTGTTGGAACTGGACAGTCGTGAAGCCGTCACCGAGGCGGTGGCGGCCGAGTTGGGGGTAGGCGTGGTGTCGTCGGTGGAAGTCAGCCACGATCCGCGGGTGGCGGCGGTGCCGATCATTGGCGAGGGGTTGGTGAACCGGCACATGATGGGGTGCATGGAGCGGCGGCGGGATTTGCGGTTGATCCAGGCGTTTTTCGGCTTGGCGCCGGTCAGGTAGACCGTGGTGCGGCCATCGCGGGCAAGCCTTGCTCCCACAGGTTTTGCGCCGCACACAAAATAGGTGGTCAGCCTCAATCCCTGTGGGAGTAAAGCTTGCTCCCACAGGTTTTGCGCCGTACGCAAAATAGGTGGTCAGCCTCAATCCCTGTGGGAGCAAAGCTTGCTCCCACAGGTTTTGCGCCGCACACAAAATAGGTGGTCAGCCTCAATCCCTGTGGGAGCAAAGCTTGCTCCCACAGGTTTTGCGCCGTACACAAAATAGGTGGTCAGCCTCAATCCCTGTGGGAGCAAAGCTTGCTCGCGATGGGGCCAGACCTGCCTATACAAGACTCTCGCGGACCATCTCCAGAAACGTCGCCACAATCCGCCGCGAACTCTGCTCGCGCAAGCACACCAGCGTCTCGGTCAAACGCCGTTTGCAATCGGTGATCGGCAACGCGCACACCCTGGAATCCGCACCGAATTCGGCCGCCGAGACCACACCCACGCCAATCCCCACCACCACCGCCTCCCGCGCGGCTTCGCGTCCTTCCACCTGAATTGCCGGGCGGATGCGAAATCCCGCGCCGGCCATTTCTTCTTCCAGGGTCTGGCGGGTCACCGAGCCGATTTCCCGCAACACCAGCGGGGTGTCGTCGAGGTCCGCCAGGCAGATGGACTCGCGATCGGCCCAGGGGTGCGTGCGCGAGACGAACGCCACCATCGGGTCATTGCGCAGCGGCAAGGAGATCAGGCGCTCATCGCTGACATCACGGCCCAGCAACGCCAGGTCCGCCTGGTAATTGAATAGCCGAAACAACGATTCATCGGTGTTTCCGGTTTCGATCTTTACGCTGATGCCAGGGTAGCGCTCACAGAACCGGGCGATCTGCGGCAATACATGCACCGGCGCATCCACCGCCAGAATCAGGCTGCCGGTCTGCAACGCCTGGGAGTCCTGCAACAACTCCTGGGCCTCGGCTTCGATCACGAACAGTTTCTGGGTGACGCCGAGCAAGCGCTCACCCAGGTCCGTGAGACGTACCGAGCGCTTGTTGCGGTGGAACAGCAACACACCGTAGCGCTCTTCGAGTTTGCGCACCTGGTCGGAAATGGCCGGTTGCGTAAGAAACAACCGCTCGGCGGCTTTGGTGAAGCTTCCATGGACGGCCACGGCGTGGAAGGCTTTGAGCTGGGCGTGGGAAACCGACATCGAAATCTCCAGGTACAAGCTGAGCTTATATTGGAAATACGATAAATCGATTTAACTTATTAATCAGTAATTGTTTTTATCACCTCAACCCGCTGACTGGTCGGTCGAACAGCAGCGAGTACCATGAGCCCGTGCGTGCAACAGCAGGACTCATCTGACCGCAATCGCCCACAGGGATCAGGCGATTTCGCAGTGCTCAACAATAAAAATACAGGCGTTTTCTTCCAATTCTGCCGGCACACTCACACCCTGAGGTCAGAACCACAATGAACAAGCACATCGGCACCATCAAGCGCTGGCGCGTGCAGATCTTCGCGATCACCTGGCTCGCCTACGCCGCTTTCTACTTCACCCGCAAAGCATTTTCCGTCGCCAAACTCGGGATCGGCGAAGACCCGACGTTCATGCTCGACAAAATGGCCATGGCCAACCTCGACGCCATTTACCTCACCGCTTACGCCATCGGTCAATTCACCTGGGGCATCCTCGCCGACCGCTTCGGTCCAAGGGTTGTCGTCCTCGGTGGGTTGCTGATTTCTGCGGCCGCGGCGCTGGTGATGGGCAGCTTCGCCACGTTGCCGATCTTTGCCTCCTGCATGCTGATCCAGGGTCTGGCGCAGTCCACGGGATGGTCGGGGCTGTGCAAGAACCTCGGCAGTTTCTTTCCCGCCGAGCAGCGCGGGCGGGTACTGGGGCTGTGGAGTTCCTGCTACGCCTTTGGTGGTCTGGTGGCGTCGCCGTTTGCCGGTTGGTGGGCGTATACGCTGATGGGTACCTGGCACGCAGCATTCATTTCCAGTGCGGCGGTGGTTGGGCTGGTCGCCGTGCTGTTTTTTATTTTTCAACGCAACAAACCCGAAGACGTGGGCTTGCCGGCCGTGGAGCCGGAGCCCGAGTTGACCGCTGAAGAGGCGTACGCCCAGAGCAAGATCAGCGTCCTGGAGCCGTTGAAGGAAATCCTGCGCAACCGCACGGTGCTGATTCTCGGTCTCGCGTACTTCATGTTGAAGCCGGCGCGTTATGCGATTCTGCTCTGGGGCCCGGTGATCGTTTTCGAACAGATGCCCTCGGTGGGCAAGGTGGGCGCGGCGATTATCCCCACCGCATTCGAACTGGCCGGGTTGCTGGGGCCGATCATGATCGGCCTGGCCTCGGACAAACTGTTCGGCGCCCGCCGCATGCCGGCCTGTGTCCTCAGCCTGTTGGCGCTGACCGTATCGCTGGCCTTCTTCATGGGCGCCTTGCATACCGGTAGCGTGGTGCTGGTGGTGGCATTACTGTTCGTCATGGGCCTGACCCTGTATGGACCGGACTCGATGATCAGCGGCGCGGCCGCCATCGATTTCGGCACTGCCAAGGCCGGTGCCACGGCGGCGGGCTTCGTCAATGGCTGCGGCTCGGTCGGCGCGATTCTCGGCGGGCTGCTGCCGGGTTACTTTGACACCGTCACCGTATTCATCGTCTTCGCCGGCTGCGCGATGTTCTCCGCGCTGGTGCTGATCCCGCACTGGAACAGCCGCCCCGGTGGCCTGAAAACCAACTATCCGTTCGTGCCTGACCGGGCGATGAATGTAAAACCCCTGCGTACCTGAACCCGGCATTGTCGGGAGTCCGAGCCTGGACGTGCGCCTGGCGAAGTTCGCCGCGGCGGCAGGCAAGGCTGATAAGGGCTGACGGTCAGGGTGCAGGGTCCGTGGGGTTGATCAGCCAGTCGAGCAGCAGGCGGGATTCGCCACGCGATGTTCCGGAACGGACGGGTCGAGGCGTGGGGCGCTGCCTGAGACTTGCACAAAACATCGGACGGTCGGCGTCGCCGTCGAGGAAACAGACCAGCCCGTCGCTGCCAGCCAATGGCAGCACGGACGGATCAATACGATTGTCCGACGCCCCCAGGGCAATCGGTATCCAGAGTCCGTCGGACTCGGGATCAGCGTCCGCCGTGGGCCATAAATCCACCTGTATTCGGCCATGGTCATCCAGCGTAGCCGGTTGCCCCATCGGGCCGCACACTCGGGCAGGCTGATAACCGGGAATACCCGGCCTGACCTGTTCGAGTGCTGGACGCAATACCGTCGACCAGGGAATGGCGGTGAACTGATTGTGGTAACGCGGCGGCGTGTCCGGTGCCAGAATCGAGCCCTGTTGCCCCTGATGCCGCGTCTGGATCACCAGCCATTGATCGTTGAAACCTGGCAGGGGGTGTTCGGCGACCTGGACGATCCGGCCGCTGCGTAATTCGTGATGATTGCTTTTGCCGTGGATTTGCACTTGCCGGCAACGCAGGCGCTCCAGGTGCCGGCGGGTGCGTTGATCGCGATGACGCAGTTCGACAGCGGGGCGGGGCGTGGGCGGCATTGCCGGGGCAAGGGGCTGATTGGCCGCGCTGTCGTTACATCCTGCCGCACCGCGATCCCTGGGATCCAGTCGTGGGGACAAGGGGGGCGCATCATGGCGCTGGAACAGTTCGGTGATGGTCGCAGGGCCGCCTGCCTCGGGGGCATCGCCGTCAAACGGCATCAGGAGCGGTTCTTGCGGGAGGCTCAGGCTGTCTTCGGCGAAAACCAGCACATGGGCATCGCGATGATGTTCAAAGTGATAGTGAATGCCTTCTTCCTCGCACAACCGTTGCAGCAGGGTCAGGTCGGATTCTTCGTACTGAATGCAAAATGGCCGCAGCGGATAGTGCCCGGTCCCCAGTTCAAAGCGGTAACTGCTGTCGGGCAGCTTATGTTCCTCCAGCAACCGGCGCAGGAGCATGGGCACGCTGAGATGCTGAAAGACACGCCGTGATCTGTACGTGTCCAGTGCTTGCAACGCGGGCACCAGCACCAGTTTGTAGCAGATCCAGTGCGGCCCGCGATGTTCACGACTGACGCTGTGCAGCACGCCATGAATTCCCTGACCTTGCCCCAGGCTCAAGTGCGCCGGTTGTTGCAGCAGGCGATTGAGGTCCATGACCGCTGCCAGGCCGAGCACCTCGATGTCGAATCGATAGGGTTGGTTGAGGGCCTCGTGACCGCTGAACTGCACCACCTGCAAACTCAGGTCGTCGTCGAGGAGGGTCAGGGTGAAGGGACTTTCCTTGTCGTTGTGCATCGAATGCGCTTCTGCCATGGGATACGGGCACAAAGGGTACGAAACCGCAGTACTTTATAGTCATCGCAAACTGAAGTTTCAGAATCGCCCTACAACGGTGGGTGAAGATGTCGATCCTGAATGCCGATCAGAGACGCGGGGGGCAAGTCATATTTTTTGGTCGATTGCCAACTTTAGGCCGTATAAACTTGGCACCATGCGTCGGCCAATAGATGTCTCGGCGCCATAGACAAGAGAGTGAGTAATGGGCGCACAGTGGAAGGTTAAACACAAAGAAGCGGCAGCCAATGCCAAGGGCAAGATCTTCGGCAAACTGGTGAAGGAAATCACCATTGCTGCGCGCAACGGCGCCGATGTTGCCACCAACGCACACCTGCGCCTGGTGGTCGAACAGGCCAAGAAAGCTTCGATGCCCAAGGAAACCCTGGATCGCGCCATCAAGAAAGGCGCGGGTTTGCTGGGCGAAACCGTGCAATACCATCGCGTGACCTATGAAGGCTTTGCGCCGCATCAGGTGCCGCTGATCGTCGAGTGCGTGACCGATAACATCAACCGCACCGTCGCTGAAATCCGCGTCGCGTTCCGCAAGGGCCAGTTGGGCGCTTCCGGTTCGGTGGCCTGGGATTTCAACCACGTCGGCATGATCGAAGCCTCGCCGGACACCCCGGATGCCGATCCGGAAATGGCCGCCATCGAAGCCGGTGCCCAGGATTTCGAGCCCGGTGAAGACGGCGCGACCCTGTTCCTGACCGAGCCAACGGACCTCGATGCGGTACAGAAAGCCCTGCCTGAGCAAGGCTTCACTGTGTTGTCGGCCAAGCTGGGCTACCAGCCGAAGAACCCGGTCAGCGGTCTGAGCGATGAGCAGATGGCTGAAGTCGAAGCCTTCCTCGAAGGCCTTGATAACCATGATGACGTGCAGGACATGTTTGTCGGGTTGGCGGGTTAATCTGTTTCTTCAGTGACACCCTCATCGCGGGCAAGCCCGCTCCCACAGTTGACCGAGTTGCCTGGACGGACACGGTCCAATGTGGGAGCGAGCCTGCTCGCGAATGACCGCGAAGCGGTCACCAGCTATTCAACTCCGTAACAATTTCGCTGAACCCCGGCCGCGCCAGCACCTCCGACTGACAACAGCATTGCTGCAACGCGTTCAGCTGCACACGCCGTTCATCGCTCAACCCCGAGTCGATCCGCTCCAGCAATTCCCCCAGCAAGATCCCGAACGCTCGCACTTCGATCCGTTGCAATGCACGGCTTTCCAGGCTGTCCGTCGTGGCGTGGAACGACGCCGCGCCAAAATCGCCCAACAGGCAATCACCGTGCTCGTTCCACAGGATATTGTGACCATAGAGGTCGCCGTGGGTGATGCCCTGGTGGTGCAAATGGCCGGCCACCGAAGCAATGCCACGGGCGATGCGTAGCGCGACTTCGGCAGTGAAGCGAGTGTCGTCGGCGTAAACGTCGCGGCTGCAGGTGGCCAGGCTCGGCAGCGCGGCGAGGTTGCGGTAGCTCGGCTCGATCAACTGCATCACCAGCCCGGCCGTTTGCTGTGGGTGATCGATAATCCGCCCTTCAATGCGGATCAGGTTGGGATGGGTGCTGGCGGTGATGCAGGCGTTCATTTCGTGCAGCGGCGAGCCATCGCTGGTCATTTCGCCTTTGTAGAGTTTGACCGCCACCGGCGTGTCCGGTTGTCCCGGTCGTGCCCATGTCGCCCGATGAATCACCCCGGAAGCGCCTTCGCCGAGTTTTTGCTCCAGCTCCAGCGCCGTCCATGGAATGCTAGCGGTGGCTTCAAGGGCGGCCGCATCGGCTTCGGTTTCCAGCGGGTTACCGGCGTAGGCCAGCCAGGTCAGGCCTGGCAGGGAGAGCAGCCACTCGGGCAACTCAGTCAAGCAGTTGGCGGCGATGCGGATCAGCTCGAGCCGATGGCAGTTGCGCAAGCTGTCAGGCAAGCGCTGCAAGCGGTTACCCGCCAGCATGAGTTTTTGCAGATAAGGGCGCTCACCCAGCTCGGTTGGCAGCTCAGTGATGCGGTTATCCGTCAGGATCAGCCAGCGCAATAATGGCGGCAGGGCCTCACCCGGTACGTGTTCGATGCGGTTGGCCTTGAAGGCGACCATGGTCAGTGTCGCGCATTGACCCACGCAAGCAGGCAGTTCGGTGAACTGGTTATCGGAGCAAAACAGCACGCGCAGGCGCGTCAGGCGGTGCAAGTCATCCGGCAGGCTGCTCAAGGCATTGCCACTGAGGTTGAGCACTTCCAGGGAGTCCGCCAGGTCGAAGATTTCCCGGGGGAACTCTGTCAGGCCGCAACTAAGGTCCAGGCGAGTGATGCCTGTCAGCGTGCCGGCGCGCAGTTGTGCAAGGGTGTGCATGAACGGGTTCGCTATCGGTCGAAGGAATGGGCGGCATGATAGCGGGAATAGTGTGCTGCCTGCTCGCGAAGAGGCCGGTACTGCCACACAAAACCAGCGTTTAAACCGATTCCCGGACCTCAACCAACTGCCCCAGCCGACTGCGCGTGCGCGCCAGGTCGATGGCCTCGCCGTCCAGGCTTTCGCGCAACGAGCGCTGTCCGAGCAATATCAGGTGCTTGTCCTGATCGTATAAAACGTCCACCAGATTGATAAAGCGTTGCTGGGCGGCAATCGAACAGTCGGCCAGGCTGGGCAGTTCGTCGATGATCCAGTGATCGAAACGCCGGCACAGTTCCAGGTAATCCATGACGGCGGTGGGGTGGTCGCACAGGTCGCTGAAGGTAAAGCCGATGGTACGTCCTTCGCAGTAGCGAGCGGGCAGGTGGCGGGTGCCGACCGGCAGGGCAATGGCCGGGGTTTGGGCGGCAGGCAGGTTCGAGGCCTGGCGCTGTGCCGGCGTGGCGGGCCAGACATACTGCCCCTGGGTAAACAGTTGCTGCGCGTGAGTCCGGGCCTGGCTGCGGTAGTCGTGCGGCCCGCCGACTTCCATCACCTGCATGCGCGCGTTGATCAGGTCGATCACCGGTTTGAAACGCGCGTGGTACAGCGGGTTGGGCAACAGACCTTCGGGCGGGTAATTGGAGGTGACCAGCAGCAGGATGCCTCGGCGGAACAACGCCTTGAACAACCGCGTGATCAGCATCGCATCGCCGATGTCGTGGACATGGAACTCGTCGAAGCACAGCACGCGGCAGTCACGCAGTAACTCATCCAGCGTGGTGGCCAGCGCATCCGGTTGATCGCGATGAGTGAACATTCCCCGATGCAACCGGGCAAAAAACTCGTGGAAGTGCAGGCGCTGTTTTTCCGCAAGGGGGATGGCCTGGAAAAAACCGTCGAGCAGCCAACTCTTTCCGCGACCCACAGCACCATGCAGGTAAAGCCCCGGCAGGGTTTTCGCCCCGGCACCCAGCAGCGTCGCGGCGTGCTGCGCCATGCAGTCGATCACGCGCTGCTGGCTGAGGCTGAGGGTGTAACCCTGGGAATGGGCCTTGTGGTGAAAGTAGTCGTGGATGACCCGACCGCTCGCGACACCGTTGGCGGGTGCAGTCGTTGCCTTGCCGAAGAGGCGGCGCAGCGATGGCCAGCGGTTGGGCGGTCGAACGGCCACTGTGATGTCACCCCGTGATCTTCAGGCAGGCTCCCCGAGCTGCGGCGGCATAGTGTAACCAGAGGCGGGAATTCGCATCCAGTTGTGTCTGATTTTTGCGGATGTCCCCGATCTCCTGTAGGAGCAAAGCTTGCTCGCGATGGCGGCAGGTCAGGCACAGCGTCGTTGACTGTACTGGCGCCATCGCGGGCAAGCCATGCTCCCACAGGAGATTTGTGTCGTTTGCGAGAGGGTGTTGTGCCAGTGATTTAGCGCTCGATACTCCGATTCCACCGCGCGTTCCACGCCGGGCGCTGTTCGTTGACCTGATCCCAGTCCACCGCGATCGCCGTCTGCAGGTACTGCTTCATCGCCTCTACCTGCCCGCGGGTACGGTCTGTGGTCGGGGTATTGGGGTTGGACGGAATCTGGTCGCCATCCTCAAGCGCGGCAGCCTGGGCTTCGGGGGTCAGCAGGAACGCGGCGAGCTTTTGCGCCAATTGCGGCTGCGTGTTGTTGGCGATGGCGCACTCGGCGACGTTGAGCACCACGGCACCTTCTTTCGGTTGTGCGTATTCCACCGGCATGCCCTTGAGTTTCAGGGCGGTGACCTGGGTCGGGGTCAGCGGAAAGAGCGCTGCTTCGTCGGTCTGGAGCATTTCGGAAATCTTCGCCGAGCTCGGAATGTATTCCAGCACGTTGCGCCCGACGCTGTTCGGCCAAGCCTTGAACCCCGGTTCGACATCGGTCTCGCTGCCGCCCTGGATACGGTTGAACATCAGGAAACCATGCAGGCCGAAGGTGGAGGAGGCCATCGACTGGAATACCACCTTGTCCTTGAAGCGCGGGTCGGCCATGTCCATCCACGAAGTCGGCGCACTCCAGCCTTTTTCCTTGAACAGGCGAGTGTTGTAGGCCAGACCGGTCACGCCGAGGCTGACGGCCACCGCCTGATCCTTGATCCGGCCCTTGGCCGGGATCTGCGCCAGGGTCGGGTTGTCTTCGAGCTTGTCGCACAGGCCCATGCCGATGGCGCGGTACATGATGCCGTCGTCGAGGAACATCACGTGCATCTGCGGGTTGCCCTTGCTGGCCTGGACCTTGGCCAGGATATCGGCAGAGGTGCCAGGCACGATCACCACTTTGACGTTGTTGGCCTTCTCGAAAGCCGGCAGTACCTTGTCGGCGTACAGCCGCTCCATGGTCCCGCCGTTCATGCCCAGGTACAGCGTCGGCTCGGCGTGGGCCTGGGCGGCGGCGAGCAGGGCGCTCATGCAGGACAAACCGAGCAGAGCAGTGCGTTTGACGTTATTCATTGGCGCGACCTTCCTCTATCAAGCTACGGAGATGGAGTGAAACCGGGTGATGGAAAACGCATCCAGCGACGTCTTTGACGCGCCGCTACAGATGATCTCGGTGAGCGCCTGGCCCACCGCCGGGCCGATCTGGAAACCGGCGCCGGCAAAGCCGAACGCATGCAACAGACCGGGCTGGGTATGGCTGTGCCCGATCACCGGTTGGCGATCGGGCAGATAACCTTCGGTGCCGCTCCAGGTGCGAATGGCCTGGGCGCCCTCCAGAAACGGGTAAAGTTCGACGGCCTGGCGCAGGATTTCCAGCACCGCGCCTTGACCGGGGCGGGCGCGGGCATCGTCGAGGGCAAAGCCCTGGCCGCCGCCCAGCACGCAATTGCCGCGCGCGACCTGGCGTGCATAGATACCGCCGCCCTCGACGCCGGTGCTGGCATCCATCACCAGAGGCAAGGGCTCGGTGACCAGCATCGCCGGGTGTCCGGAATGCATCGGCACCGGTTCATCGAACTGCGCGGCCAGGCTGCCGGCCCAGGCGCCAGCGCAGTTCAACAACCAGGGCGCATGCAACTCCAGGCCGGTTTGCGTGCGCACGCGAAAGCGCTGGCCGTCGTGCTCCACGGCCGTGACTGCGCATTGCTCATGCACCTGTACGCCATGGCGTCGCGCGGCCCGGGCGAACGCGGGGGACACCAGGCGCGGATTGGCATGACCGTCATCCGGACAATAGGAGGCGCCCACCGCGACGTCTCCCACCCATGGAAAACGCCTGCGCAGTTCGGTGCGGTCAAGCACCTGCAAATCGAGGCCGAAGCCCTGGCTGCTGACTTCATAGTTCTGTAGTGCTCGCAAATCGTCGAGGCTGCGAGCAAGTTTGAGGTGACCGCTGCGTTGATATTCACCGTCGATGCCAATCAATTGCGGCAACTGCGCCCAGATGGAATGGGCACGTTGCGACAGCGGCAATTGCGACAACGGTCGGCCTTGGCGACGGACGCCGCCGTAGTTGACGCCGCTGGAATGCGAACCGCAGAAGTCCCGCTCCAGCAGCACCACGCGGCGGCCGGCCTTGCCGAGAAACAGCGCCGCCGAAGCGCCGACAATGCCGCCGCCAATGATCACTGCATCGACTTCGATCATGCTTCGACCTCCAGGCCAAAGGGCAGCGGTTTGATGGGAGCCTGGGCTCGCAGCCGGCCAATGTCGGACACGTCGCGCCGGCTTTCGCAGGCAATGATTTCCGCTGCGGCCGCGCCACACATCCGGCCCTGACAGCGACCCATGCCGACCCGGCAGTGGGCCTTGACCCGGTTGATTTCCCAGTGCCCTTCGCGTACCACCTGACGAATATCGCCGGCACGAACTTCTTCGCAGCGGCAGACCATCACGTCATCGTTGATGCCCGCAGCCCAGTCCTCGGGAAAGGCAAAGGCACGCTCCAGGCCCTGACGAAAATCGCCGATGCGTTCCAGCGATTGTTCAAGCTGCGCGGGGCGTTGCGCCGGGATCAGGTGGCCGGTGTCTTCGAGCAACGCCAGCGCGGCGCGCTCGCCGGCCATTTCCGCAGCGTCGGCGCCCATGATGCCGGCGCCATCACCGGCCAGGTACACCTCGACGACACTGCTGCGACCGGCGCGGTCGCGTTGTGGCAGCCAGGCGCGGTTGAGTGGGTTCCAGGCGAACTCGCAGCCAAGCAGGTCGGCGAGCTGGGTTTCGCTGCGCAGGCCGTGGGCGAAGGCGGCGGCATCGCAGTCCAGTCGATGTTGGCCTTTTGCGTCCGACCAGATCAGCGCCTGCGCCCGTTGCTCGCCTTCGACGCCTTGCAACGTCGTGCCCTGGTGCACCGGGATGCCATGGGCGGCGAGCCAACCGCGGTAATAGAGCCCTTTGGCCAATGTGGCCGGTTGCGCCAGCAGGCCGGGCAGGGCGCGGGCCTGGGCGCTGAAGGGGGAGCTGTCGAGCACCGCGACCACCTTCGCGCCAGCCTTGGCGTATTGATAGGCGACCAGATACAGCAACGGGCCGCTGCCGGCGAACACCACGCGCTCGCCGATGGCGCAGCCCTGGAACTTCAAGGCGATCTGCGCCGCACCGAGGCTGTAGATGCCGGGCAAGGTCCAGCCCGGTACCGGCAGAATCCGGTCGGTGGCGCCGGTGGCGACGATCACCCGGGAAAATTCCAGCCGCGCGGCACGCCCGTCGTGCAAGGTGTCGAGGGCACCGTCCTCGGCGTTCCACACCAGCGTGTCGGGGCGATAATCGAGTTGTTCGCGCAACTGATCGATGGTCTGGTGCAGGGCCTGGGCCTTGCGTGCTTCGAAGCCATACAGCTTGACCGGCGAGCGCTTGAAATTGGCCGGCTGGCGTCGATAAATCTGTCCGCCACCGCGTGCGGCTTCATCCAGCAGTACCGGGCGAACACCATGGGCGACCAGGGTTTGTGCCGCACGAATACCGGCCGGGCCGGCGCCAATAATAATTACAGGTTTCATACCCGTCCCCCTGTAGGAGCGAGCCTGCTCGCGATGACGGCGGAATAGGCACCATTGATTGAGGCTGACAGACCGCTATCGCGAGCAGGCTCACTCCTACAATGGATTGGAAGTTGCCGCAGCTTTTGTGCCCGACGCAGCGCCCCTGTAGGAGCTGGCTTGCCAGCGAAGGGGGCAGCACAGGCAACATTGATGGTGGCTGACAGACCGCTTTCGCTGGCAAGCCAGCTCCTACGGGGGATTGGGTGTTTGCAGGTGATAGAGGTGTTCATAGCGATCGCCCCGGCTCGCGGCTGATCTGTTGTCCGGCCTCGAGCAACGTCGAGCAGGCGCGGACCCGGCGGCCGTCGCCCAGGCGTACCCAGCAGTCCTGGCAGGCGCCCATCAGGCAGAACCCGGCGCGGGGCTCGGCGCTGAAGTCGCTGCCGCGCAGGTGTTCGCTGCAGGTCAGGACCGCCGTCAGTACGGTGTCGCCGAGCAGGCCGCTGGCCGGTTGGCCATCGAGGGTAAAGTCCAGGGCCGGGCGGTCGCCTTCGGCCAGTCGTTTCAGCAGAGCCATGGCGCCCTCATTGTTTGCCCACCAGAACCCGATCCAGGCCGTAGACCCGATCGAGCAGAATCATGGTCAGCGCGGTCAGCGCGATCACCAGTGCCGACACCGCCGCCATCATCGGATCGATGGACTCGGTGGCGTAGACGTACATGCGCACCGGCAAGGTCTGCGTGGCCGGCGAGGTGACGAAGATCGACAGCGTGACTTCGTCGAAACTGTTGATGAACGCCAGCAGCCACCCGCCGGCGACCCCCGGCAGAATCATCGGCAAGGTGATCTGGCGGAACAGCGTGAAGCGCCCGGCACCCAGGGATTGCGCGGCGTGTTCGGCGCTGCGGTCCAGGCCGATGGCCGAGGCCAGCACCAGTCGCAGTACATACGGGGTGATGACCAGCACGTGGGCGAAGATCAGCCACGCAAAGCTGCCGTTGACCCCCATCAGCGCGAACAGGCGCAGCAATGCCACCCCCAGCACCAGATGCGGAATGATGATCGGCGACAGAAACAGCCCGTTGAAGAAATCCCGGCCGGGAAATTCGAAGCGGGTGATCGCCAGCGCCGCGGGCACCGCGATCAAGGTGGCCAGCGAGGCGGCGCTGAACGCCAGGATCAGGCTGTTGTAGAACGCATCGACAAAGTCGGCACGCTCGAACACGGCGCGGAACCAGCGCAGGGAAAAATCGCTGGTCGGCAGGCTCAGGGTGTTCTCCGGGGTGAAGGCGACAAGGCACACCACCATCAGCGGCGCGAGCATGAACAGCACCACCAGAGCATGAAACAGCAGGGCGAAAGGACCGTTCCTGGACATGACGAATTACCCCAATGACTTCTTGTAGCGGCCTTCGATCATGCGGTTCCACGACAGCATGATCAGCAGGTTGATAAGCAGCAGGGCCACGGCGATGGCGGCGCCCATGGGCCAGTTGAGTTCCGACAGGTATTGGTCGTAGATCAGCGTGGCGACCATCTTCAGGCGGCGTCCACCGAGCAGGCCGGGAATGGCAAAGGAGCTGGCGGCGAGGCCGAACACGATCAGGGTTCCGGAAAGGATGCCGGGCATGACCTGCGGCAGCACCACCTGGCGAATCACCGTGAAGTGGCTGGCGCCCAGCGACAGCGCGGCTTGCTCGGCGGCCGGGTCGAGCTTCTGCAGCGAGGTCCAGACCGGAATGATCATGAACGGCAGCATCACGTGGACCAGTGCGATCACCACGGCGAACGGCGTATAGAGCAACTTCATCGGTGAGCCACCGAAGGCTTGCAGGACCTGATTGACCAGGCCGTCGGCACCGAGCAGCAGGCTCCAGCCAAAGGCGCGCACCACCACCGAAATCAGCAACGGGGTAAGGATCAGGATCAGGAAAATCGAGCGCCATGGGGTGCCCATGCGGCTGAGGATGTAAGCCTCGGGCACGCCGATCAGCACGCAGAGCAGCGTGGTCAGCGCGCTGATCCACAGGGTGCGCAGGAAGATCTCGTAGAAGTACGGATCGCCCAGCAGGCTGCCGTAATGCTCGGCGGTATAGGCGTCGGCGTTGATGCCCGAGCCGTAGTCGAAGACGTTGAACGACAGCACCAGGGTCAGCAACAGCGGGATCACCAGCAGGCTGACGTACAGCGTCAGGGCCGGTGCCGACAGCCAGTAACCCTGGCGTCCCTGGCGGATGGCGGCGAGGGTGCTCATGCTGTCACCTCGTCAATGCTCAGTACCCGCAACAGCGCCGTATCCCAATCCAGGCCCACCGCTGTGCCTTCGTTCAGCGGGGCCGAACCGTCGTTGCGGCGTACCACACTGAGTTCGCCGAGGTTCGTCGACACACCGTACAGCCATTGGCTACCCAGGAAGAAGCGGCTGCTGACCTTGCCTTGCAGGCGCCCGTGACCCGCCTCGCGCAGGTCGATTTTTTCCGGACGCAGGCTCAGGGTCAGTTCGCCGGCGCCAT
This sequence comes from Pseudomonas izuensis, assembly GCF_009861505.1. GTDB lineage: Bacteria > Pseudomonadota > Gammaproteobacteria > Pseudomonadales > Pseudomonadaceae > Aquipseudomonas > Aquipseudomonas izuensis. Next base: position 49,013 of record NZ_WTFT01000034.1, read on the forward strand.
AGGTGCACACCTGAACCGCGCCGTTCGCGTCGCGTTCACCGGGCAGCAGATTGGCCTTGCCGACGAAGCCGGAAATGAACTCGGTGCGCGGGTGTTCGTAGAGGGTGTAGGGCGCGTCGATTTGAGTGATACGCCCGGCCTGCATCACCACCACGCGATCGCTGATCGACAGCGCTTCGGACTGGTCGTGGGTGACCATCAGTGTGGTGATGCCCACTTCGCGTTGAATGCGGCGGATCTCGAACTGCATCTCTTCGCGCAGGTTGGCGTCGAGGTTGGACAGCGGTTCATCCAGCAGCAACACCGGCGGCTGGATTACCAGCGCACGGGCCAGGGCGACGCGTTGGCGCTGGCCACCGGAAAGCTCCCGTGGATAACGCTCGGCGTGCTGATGAAGGCGTACCAGCTTCAGCACCCGATCGACCCGCTGCTGGATCTCAGCATTGGGCACCTTGCGCATGCGCAGGCCGAAGGCAACGTTGGCCTTGACGGTCATGTGCGGGAACAGCGCGTAACTCTGGAACACCACCCCCAGGCCGCGACTGGCGGGTTTGGCGTGGGTGATGTCGCGACCATCCAGCACGATGCGCCCGCTGGTGACGTCGACGAAGCCGGCGATCATTTGCAGGGTGGTGGTCTTGCCGCATCCGGAGGGGCCGAGCAGGGAAACGAATTCGCCTTTCTCCACCGAGAGATCGGTGGCGACCACGGCGTCGATTTCACCGTAGCGTTTGCCAAGTTTTTGAAGTTGCAAAAAAGCCATGACTGCGCCTCCACCTGAGATTGTTATGCGCGCCTCGGGGCGCGCTCTTTTGTATGGGCAGATACGAAAAAATGTTTGCGGGGTGCGTTGGCGCTCGACTTGGGTCGGCTGCCGCTGTTGTTCGAATCGCCCCTGTGTGGACGCAGATTAGGACGAAGACTAGGATGGGCTCAATGGCCTATTTCACTGAATCGATGACTATTTTCTGTTTCATTCGGTGAGTAAATTAATATGCGAGAAAACTCATGTCAGATTCCATTGAGCGGAATGAAAACAAAAATGAAGTCGGCGTCGGCGCCGTCTCAAGGTTGTTTGCGGTGTTGCGGGCATTGGGCGATACCGTCGAGGGCGGCGAGCGCGTGACGCAACTGGCCCAGCACATCGGGTTATCACAACCGACCACCCACCGCTTGCTGCGCAGCCTGATGGACGAGGGCATGGTCGAGCAGGATGGGCGCAGCAAACGCTATCGGCTCAGCCTGGATTTTTTCGCCCTGGCGGCTCGAGCGGGCAACAGTGGCAACCTGCGCGAACTGGTGCGCCCGGCTTTGCTGCGGCTTTCGGCGTCGCTCGGCGATTCGTTGTTTCTGCTGGCACGCAGCGGCTTCGATGCGATCTGCCTGGACCGCAGCGAAGGGCCGTTTCCGATCCGCACCTTCACCGGTGACATCGGTGGCCGGGTGGCGCTGGGCGTGGGGCAGGGCAGCCTGGCGATCCTGGCGTTTCTGCCGGAAGAAGAACGCGAAACAGTGATCCACTACAACCTGCCGCGGCTCAAGGATTTCCATCTGTATGACGAGGTGTTCCTGCGCTCGGAAGTCGAGAATGTGCGCAAGCTCGGTTACGCCGGACGCAACACCGGTGTGTTGCAGGGCATGGCCGGGGTGGCAGTGCCGATCCTCGATCGTGAAGGCCGGGCGGTGGCGGCGTTGAGCGTGGCGACCGTGAGTGACCGTCTGGGGCCTGATCGCTTGCCGACAGTGGTGGAGATGCTCAAGCGTGAAGCGGCGTTGATCGGGCCGCGGATCAATCCGTTTGATCCTTTGCTACGGCGGCCGTCTCAAGTGTTTGGGCAAAGCTGAAAAGAAGGCGAACGTGCCCTGTAGGAGCTGGCTCGCCAGCGAAAGCGGTCTTCCAGTCGAAAGAAATGTTGTCTGACCCACCGCTTTCGCTGCGGTGCGGCGATCCGACAAGCCAGCTCCTACAGGGGGGGGTGATCAGAATTGTGTGGTCTGCCTGAGCATCTGCGCCGCCGGCGTATCCGACGGGCTGACCATCGCATAGTTGTAGCCACCCCCCGACCAGTATTCGGCCTGCAGCCCGCCATCACTGCGACTGCCCCTGGGTAACATGAAGTTCTTTGGCCCCGGTGGCCGCACATAGAAGCTGATCTTGTGCCCGCCCTGATCCTCATAAACCACCATCGCCGCTGGCCCTTGCTCTGTGCTGAGCAGGCGGCCGCTCACCGGTTTGAACCCGGCGCCGGTCAGGTCCGGCAAGCGATTGGCCTGGGTGAAATAACGGTCGAGCCAACCCTGCATGTCGCTGTATTCGCCGGCCTTGTAGTCCGCTGGCAGCAGCCCCTGCTCGGCAATCAAGCGGTAAGCCTGCATGGCATCGGCCATCGGTTGCGCTGCGCTGAGGAGCGTCATCTCCCGGGCCTGCCAGCCGCTGACCCCGCCGAGGCTGACAGCAATCAGCAACACCGCGGCGCTGGCTAGGTGGCGCCGGGACTGGCGTTTAAGGCGCTGGCGAATCAGCGCCGGATCGAGGTCCGGGTTGGCCGGTTGCTGCAAGGCGCCACCGAGGGCGGCTCGCAGTTGTTGGGCATCCTGCTGCCAGGCGCGCACTTGTGCGGCAACTTGCGCATTGCTGGCGAGAAAAGTCTCGACCAGGTGTCGATCGTCCTCGTTGAGTTGGTGGTCGACGTAGGCGTGCAAGTCGCGCTCGCTGGGGGGCATGCTGATCATTTGAGTCTCCGCAGGGCAGGGCGGGTGATTTCGCCATCGCTGAGTTGGCGCAGGGCCTGGCGGGCCCGGGACAGGCGGGACATCACGGTGCCGGTGGGTACGTCGAGAATCTCGGCGACCTCTTTGTAACTCAGGCCTTCCACCGATACCCACAGCAACAGCGCGCGCTGTTCGGTGGGCAGTTGGTCGAAGGCATTGAGGGTGGATTGGGCGATCACGGTGCGCTCCACCGACGGCTGCGCATCATCGCGCCCGGTGAAGAATTCGAGCATCCGCGCATAGCGTCGGGAGCGGCGATGCGCATCGAGAAACTGTCGATACAAAATCGCAAACAGCCAGGCGCGCAAGTCGCCCTCGACGCGTTTATTGCCCCAGCTCGACAGTGCACGCTCCAGGCACGATTGCACCAGATCGTCGGCGCTGCTGGCGTTACGCGTCAATGACACGGCAAATCGCCGCAATCCGGGAATGATTTTTCTCAGTTGTTCGTCGATATCGTTCATGAAGTGCTGACTAGTCACTACGCTAGGGACTAGGAAGACGCCCGATAACCGAGGTTATTCCACACCCGAAAAAATAAACACCGCACGATGGAATAAACCTGTGTGCGGTTCGTCTGCTTGATTCTTCTCACTTGTGGCCGATGGCCCTGGAGTCTTTCATGGTAGATCGATCATCACCGCCACCCTTGAGTGCCGCCAGCGTTGCGTTGCGTCTGGCGGGCATTGCCGTGGTTGTCGCTGTCGTGGCCGGGGCGTTTGCCTACGTCAACGGCACCTTGGACCCACAACGGTTGACGCCGAAAAAACTGATCAATGTGCTGGAAACCAATAACGGCGTGCACCCCGGATTCCGACGCAATCATGCCAAGGGTGTGTGCGTGATCGGCCATTTCGAGAGCAGTGGCGAGGCTCGCAGTTATTCCATTGCGCAGGTATTCAATGAGCCGCGCACGTCGGTGGTCGGTCGTTTTGCCTTGCCGGCGGGTAATCCCTACGCGCCGGACAGCGCCGTGCCGATTCGCAGCCTGGCGTTGCGCTTCACCCAGGCCAACGGCCAGCAATGGCGCACCGGGATGAACAGCATGCCGGTGTTTCCAGTGGGCACGCCCGAAGCGTTCTATCAATTTCAGCAGGCTCAGTCGCCGCTTCCCGCGACCGGTAAACCGGACCCCGCCGCAGTGCCGGCGTTCTTCGGCTCGCACCCGGAATCGGCACCGTTCCTGGCATGGATCAAGACCGCCAAACCCTCGGCCAGTTACGTGACGGAAACCTACAACAGCGTCAACGCGTTCTATCTGGTCAACGCCACCGGCCAGCGGCAAGCGGTACGCTGGAGCATGGTGCCGGTGGCTCAGGACGCGCCCGGCGCCACGGCACCGCAGGGCAGCGATTTTCTAGAGAAAGACCTGGTCCAGCGGATCACCGCCGGCCCGTTGCGCTTTCAGCTGAACATCACCCTGGCCAACCCCGGCGACCCGGTCAACGACGCCAGCAAGGCCTGGCCCGAAGGGCGCAAGGTGTTGAATGCCGGCACCCTGGTGCTGGAAAAAACCCAGCCACAACTCAACGGCGAGTGCCGTGATATCAACTATGACCCACTGGTATTGCCTGCCGGCATCGAAGGGTCCGACGACCCATTGCTCGCCGCTCGTTCAGCCGGCTACTCCGATTCCTACCTGCGTCGCACCAGCGAAGTCAGCCAGTTGCCCGCCGCCAAGCAGGAGGTTCAACAATGAATACTCAACCCAACCATTTCGCTCCCTTGGCGCGACTGCTGCACTGGCTGATGGCGCTGATGATTATCGCCATGCTGTTCATCGGCGCAGGCATGGTTGCTTCTGTCTCCGAACGCCATGAATGGCTGATCCACCTGCACAAGCCCTTGGGCGTGGCGATTTTGTTGCTGGTAATCGTGCGCCTGGTGGTGCGCTTCTCCACGCAACAGCCGCCGTTGCCCGCGGACCTGCCGGGTTGGCAAGCGCTGGCGGCGAAGGCTTCGCATGTGTTGCTGTATGCGTTGATGCTGATTCTGCCGTTGCTCGGTTGGGCGATGATTTCGGCGTCGGGTGAACCGGTGATGCTAGGCAGTTCGATGCATTTGCCGTCGATTGTGCCGGCCAATGCCCAAGTGTTTGCCTTCCTGCGCAAGGCCCATGGGTATCTGGCGTATTTGTTGTTTTTGACGGTGTTACTGCATTTGGCAGCGGCGTTATTTCATGGGTGGATACGCCGTGATGGTGTACTGGAGAGCATGTTGCGGGGCAAGGATCGCGGTTAAAGACTGGTATACCTGTCAACTTTGACAGTATCGAATCCCTGAAAAAGCACGTTCAATGCTCACAGACTGCAGTGGCCCGGAAAAGGCCAGTCGAACCGCACTGATCGTGTCATTCAGGGAGACGTATCATGTTCAAAACTGCAGGTATGCGTTTCATGCAGCGTGGTTTTTCAGCGCTGTCGATTGTGTCGTTGGCTGCGTTGCTCGGTGCTTGCGCGCAACAACCGACGAATGAGTCCGGTAAGCCGGAAAACTGGGTTGTCGAGAATGTTAAGAATAAAACTACGGCAGATTTGACTGCGGACTTCATTGCACCGGGCGTTTTTGTACGTTCGAATTCAAAGGTTATTAATGGTTATACCGTCGAAAGTGGAATGTTGCGGATGCCAGATAAGCCCGAGGGTTCGTTGGTTACGGTTCGCTCGGCCGATGGAAGCTTGACTGCCTTGATCGACACCCCGGAGAAGGGTGGTTTGTTGCGTGTTGATAGTAAGGGAGGGAGTTATTTCATTTCTGAACCTCAAACCGATCCACGTATCGACGACTGGGTGGAAGATGCGAAGGGCAAGGTCGCCTCTTCGCCCGTAGATCCAGCCTCGGCAGAGACTTATGTGATAGATCTTCTGATGGGCTACTCCCAAGCAGGACTTGATCGTGCAGGTGGAGATGCATTGGCCGATTCTTTGGCAAAAATAGAGTACATTAATATGGCACTCCGAAATTCATTAGTAACTAATGTGTCGTTTAGGCTGATTGGTATTCAAGTTGTCGAGCAGGATTATCTGGTTACTACTGAAACGCTCGGTAAAATTTCGACTATTTTTGCTGAAGGTATTTCGACATTTAAGCCAGATGTGGTCTACGGAAATTTTCTAACTACCGAACCGGGAGGGGCTATTGGGTGGGCTAATCGGCCCGGGCGGTTTGGAATAGGGATAGCGAGCGGTCATGTTACATTCGCGCATGAACTTGGGCATAACGCGGGCAGCACTCATTGTAATGTACAAGGAGTAAATGACTATAGATTCGGGTACTTTAACGGAAGGTCGGGTAGTCTTTTATGCGGAGCTAATCGTCAGCCTTACTATTCGAATCCCGATGTCAAAGACGAACATGGCCTGCCACGAGGAGATGCTGTAACTGCAAATACAGCGCGTGTTTGGCGCGAACAAGCCCGACGACTCTCTTCCTACGCGCCACCGCCGACCCCACCTACAGCCCCAGGAAACTTTGCCAAAGTGGGTTCAACTGCTAACACTATTACCTTTAGTTGGAGTCCATCGCCTAAAGCTGTTCGATATGAAATATACAGTGCGAAAACCATTGGAAGCCCCACACCAAAAAAAATCGGGGACAGTATAGGGTCAACATTTACAGCGACTAATATATCTGGAGAGGCATTGTACTTCGTTAAGGCCGTTAGCTTGATTGACATGGTATCAGTGCCAAGTAATACCGTAGTTACAAGGCCCTAGCAATTCCAAAAAATGGCATGACCTGGGTTTCAGGTCATACCGTTTTTTCTATAAGTTAACGCAGTACTTCGACCATCTCGGCTACCGTCGTCAACACATCCTTGCCCAACTGCTTCGAACGCTTGCCGGACCAGCCGGTCTCCGCGTTCGGATGATCGTCATGATCCTTGAACGGCATTTCCAGGGTCAGGGACAGGCAGTCGTATTTCTGGCCAACGGCGTTGCAGGCCAGGGTCATGTTGGCTTTGCCCGGTTCGTCGCGGGTGTAGCCGTGCTTGGTCTGGAAGTCCTTGGTGGTTTTCTTCAGATGGCTGCGGAAGTGCTCTTCGAGTTTTTCGATCCGCGGCGTGTAGCCCGGATTGCCTTCGCAAGCGGCGGTGAAGACGTGGGGGATTTCCTCGTCACCGTGAACGTCGATGAACATATCGACGCCGTACTTTTCCATTTGCTGCTGTACGAAAAAGACTTCCGGGCTGATTTCCTGGCTGGCACTCTGCCACGCGCGGTTCAGGTCCTGGCCCATGGCGTTGGTGCGCAGGTGGCCGTGGAAAGCACCGTCCGGGTTCATGTTCGGCACCAGGTACAGGTCGGCGCTGGCCAGCAGTTTGTTCAACACCGGGTCGTCGTGCCGTTCCAGGCGTTCGATCACGCCTTCCATGAACCACTCGGCCATGTGCTCGCCCGGATGTTGCTGGGCAATCATCCACACCTTGCGCCGGCCTTCGGCGCCCGTGCCTTTGCGCAGCAGTTGAATGTCACGGCCTTCGACGCTCTTGCCGGTGGCCAGCAGTTCGGTGCCGGCCTTGGTCAGCGCCTGCTCGATCAGCCAGTCATGGCGGCCGCGGCTGTAGGGTTCGAAGTAGGCGAACCAGGCGTGGGTTTGCGTGGCTTCAAGGCAGAAGCGCAGGCAGTCGCCTTCGAAGATGGTCGGTACGCGGAACCAGTTGACGTGATCGTAGGAGGCTACGGCCTGATAGCCGGTCCAGGCCTTGTTGTACGAGGACTGGCTGGCATTGTTCAGGCGGAACCAGTGCTCCTGGCCGACATGCAGACCGCTGGCCTTGAAGTGGAACCATTGAAAGTGATTGCTTTTGGTATCGGGTCGAATGGCCAGCAGGGGCTTGAGCGGGTCGCTGACATCGATGACCTGGATGTTGCCGCTGTCGAAGTTGGCACTGATGTCGAGAGTTTTAGCCACGGTCAGGGTTCCTGATTCAGATTTTTATGGTGGCTACTTTACACGCAAGAGAAGGGCGTTAGGAGCGCAGAAAAACGTTTCACCCAACGTGTCGAAGATTGGGTTCGTGGCTTGGGGGGTAGACTGGTTTCTACGGGTATTGCGATCGATGATCGGCGGGATGTACGAAGCGGCAGCAGGAGGATATGGGCTTGAAATAGGGGGGGGCGTCCTCCCTGACGCCGACGCAGCTTAGAGACTGTCCAATTGATTCTCAAGCGCTATCTGCGATTGGTTTTTCCTTAATGATCAACGGCTTCTCTTGCCAACAAATATTCTTTTGATATCATCCGCGCCATCGAATTTGCAGCACCTACAGACTTCATTAGCCTGAAGCCATAAGCCAGAAAACTGGCAAAAAAAGACCCGGCAAA
>NZ_WTFT01000035.1:0-105112 GCF_009861505.1 Pseudomonas izuensis
GGCTCTTCCAAGTGACTCGCCGTAAGGGCGAAACCCTAAGTGGCCGTTACCGCAGGAATGGATATGTACACCATCAAAAAATATGTCGTCTGACACAAAGTCTTCGCGAGCAGGCTCGCTCCTACATTTGTACTGGGTACATTTGCGAAAGCCAGGTCAGCTTGACCCGGCCCGCTTCCGCGCCCGCATGGGATGATGCCACGCAAGCTGCAAACCGAGTCCGAACGAACGGCCAGGCTTTTATAAAAAAAGGGAGGGCATCCAGTGCCCTCCCCCCTCTGTTTACGCTCCCTGCGACATGACTGATCAGGACCTCAAGTAGCCAGAATGAAGTCCGTGGCAGTGACGGTTGTAGCATCGGCCACACCTACCAGGCGGATGGAGTCAGCGCCTCCGAAGCTGACCAGGGTATCCGCCCCGACATCAGCAATGGTGACGCTGCCGGCAAAGGTCGCCGCCGTGATGTTGAACGCGGAAATATCGAGCCGATCCTGGCCTCCCGCCGCGTTGGCATCGAAGCCGATGATCCGATCGGTCCCGAAACCCGCTGCGAACAGGAAGACATCGTTGCCATTGCTGGCATCCATGATGTCGTTGCCGGCACCGCCAGTGACCGTATCGTTGCCCGTACCGCCATCGATCTGGTCGTTGCCGATGCCACCCAGCAATGTGTCGTTACCGACACCACCGAGCAGCGTGTCGTTGCCATCGCCACCCTGGAGCAGATCGTTACCGATACCCCCATCCAGGCTGTCATCCCCCAGCCCGCCGAGCAGCGTGTCGTCGCCTACCCCACCATTCAACGTATCATTCCCGTCACCGCCGTCGAGGCTGTCATCGCCAGTGCCGCCGTTCAGGGTATCGATGCCAATGCCACCGAACAGTTGGTCGTTACCGGCGTCACCATTGAGCGTGTCATTACCGCCGTTGCCGGTGAGGATGTCATCGCCGTTGTCACCACTGAGGTTGTCATTGCCTGCCCCGCCGGTGATGACGTTGTTCACCAGGTTGCCATTGCCAATGAAGTTGCCAACGCCTGTGAAGGTCAGATTCTCGACATTGGCAGCCAGCGTGTAGTTGGCCAGCGCCGTCTGCGCAGTATCCGTACCGCCACCCGCCACCTCGACCAACACGTCCGCGGCCGCATCGACGATGTAGGTGTCGTTACCGGCGCCCCCTACCAACCGGTCAGCACCCGCACCGCCATTGAGGACGTCGTTGCCGACCCCGCCGGTGATGGTGTTGGCCAGCGCGTTACCGGTACCGGTGAAGTTACCCGCACCGGTATAGGTCAGGTTCTCGACGTTGGCAGCGAGCAGGTAGCTGGCCAGACTGGTTTGCACCAGATCGGTACCGCCACCCACCGCCTCGGTGACGGTGTCACCGACGTTGTCGACCACAAAGGTGTCGTTGCCGGCACCGCCATTCATGACATCCGCGCCCAGCCCACCATTGAGGATGTCGTTGCCGTCCCCGCCATTGAGGACGTCGTTACCGACCCCGCCGGTGAGGGTGTTGGCCAGCGCGTTACCGGTACCGGTGAAGTTACCGGCGCCGATATAGGTCAGGTTCTCGAGATTCGCACCCAGTGTGTAGCTGGCCAGCGCCGTCTGCACGGTATCCGTACCGCCACCTGCCCCCTCGACCACCACGTCCGCGGCGGTATCGACGACGTAGGTGTCGTTGCCGACTCCCCCCACCAACTGGTCAGCCCCCGCACCGCCATCGAGGACGTCGTTACCGACCCCGCCGGTGATCGTGTTGGCCAGCGCATTACCGGTACCGGTGAAGCTACCCGCACCGGTATAGGTCAGGTTCTCGACGTTGGCAGCAAGCAGGTAGCTGGCCAGACTGGTTTGCACCAGATCGGTACCGCCACCCACCGCCTCGGTCACGGTGTCACCAACGTTGTCGACCACAAAGGTGTCGTTGCCGGCACCGCCATTCATGACATCCGCGCCCAGCCCACCGTTGAGGGTGTCATTGCCGTCCCCGCCATTGAGAACGTCGTTACCGCTCCCGCCGGTGATGATGTTGTCCAGCGCATTACCGGTACCGGTGAAGTTAGCCGCTCCGGTATAGGTCAGGTTCTCGACGTTGGCACCCAGCACGTAGCTGGTCAGACTGGTTTGCACCAGATCGGTACCGCCACCCACCGCCTCCGTCACGGTGTCACCGACGTTGTCGACCACATAGGTGTCGTTACCGGCACCGCCATTCATGGCATCCGCGCCGAGCCCGCCGTTGAGGGTGTCGTTGCCGCCCCCGCCAGTGAGGACGTCGTTACCGCTCCCGCCGGTGAGGATGTTGTCCAGCGCATTACCGGTACCGGTGAAGCTGGCCGCACCGGTATAGGTCAGGTTCTCGACGTTGGCACCGAGCACATAGCTGGTCAGACTGGTTTGCACCAGATCGGTACCGCCACCCACCGCCTCGATCACGGTGTCACCGACGTTGTCGACCACAAAGGTGTCATTGCCGGCACCGCCATTCATGGTATCCGCGCCGGTCCCACCGTTGAGGGTGTCGTTGCCGTCCTCGCCATTGAGGACGTCGTTGTCGTCCCCGCCGTTGAGAATGTCATTGCCGGTGCCGCCCAACAGCTGGTCAATACCGCCCAGGCCATTGAGCGTATCGTTCCCGCCCAGACCACTCAGCACATCGTTACCCGCGCCGCCCGTCAGGGTGTTCGGGCCACCGTCACCCGTCAGCACCACGCCAGGCGGTAGCACAACCGCCGCCGTTGCCGCAGAGGTCACCGACTCCAGCGTGCCGAAGCCATCGGTGTAGCGCACGATCACCCGCAGTTGCAGATTGTTCTGCGCCGACCCAGGGGTGAAGGTCGCAGCGGTCGCACCGTTGATGTCGGTGAAGGAAGTGCCGATACCTTGCTGCCATTGGAAGCTGAAGGTGCCCAGCCCATCCACATCGGCAATCCCGGCCGTCAGCGCGGTCAGCACCTGTCCTTGTTCCGGTGTCGTATCGCTGATCAGCAAAGCGCCTGTCGGTGCATCGTTGACGTTGGCCACCGGATCCGAAGGGTCGGATGCAATGCTTTCGGCCACACCGAAGTTATCCACGTAACTGACCACCACACGCACCTGGTTGCCGACCTGAGCCTGCCCCAGTGTGAAGGTGCTGCCGGTGGCGCCCGGGATGTTGACGAAGCTGACCCCGTTGGTCGCCTGCCACTGGTAGGTGAACTGCGGATTGCTGAGGCCATCGGCATCGACGATGCTCGATGTGTTAGCGGTCAACACTTGGTTCTGCGCCAAAAGCCCGGTGACGGTCGGCCCTGCGGTCGGTGCGCTGTTCCCCGCCGAGTCGACGATCTCCAGCGTGCCCTTGGCATCCTGATACACCGCCCGGACGCGGATGTTCAGACCTGCCACATCGTCCGCCACCCGGTAGGTGGTGCCGATCGCCCGCGATACCTCGCCGGCGGCGACAAAGGTGATGTCTTCGAAAACACCCGAGCCAGGAATGTTTTCGACCTGCCAGTAGTAAGCCACCCCACCGGTCACCGCGCCGGTCGGATTGGCCCCACTCACGTTGTCCGCGTCGAATACCGCCTGATCGCTGACGCGCAGCAGCTGGCCGGCGACAGGCGTTTCGTCACGCGCACCGGTGGCATCATCGAGGATCGCCAGATGCCCCGATGGGCCGGCGTTTTGGGCGGTGCCCACGCCGGACGACTGCGCAACGTCGGCGAACTGCAGACGCTCGATGCCCGTCAGGCGATCAACACCATCACGCCCCGCCACCAGGTCGGTCACGATGACGGTGTTGCCCTCGACCACGACGCTGTATTCCGACGCATTACCGGAGAACAGTGCGGTGTCGTATTTGTCTTCGCCGGTCAGAATCTCCCGCACGATGACCAGTTGGCCTGGGTTGTAGGTGCCGTTGAGCATGAAGGGCACCATCGGCTCCATGCTGTCGAACGAGGCGATTTCCGGGCCGGTGCCATCGGCGTTCGCCCGTACGCTGATGCGTACGTTCAGCCACTTGTCACCGTCGATGATGTCGTCACCACCGCGGCCTTCGATAAGGTCGCTGCCGCTGCCACCGAGGATGATGTTGCCGCCGTCGTAGAACGTCGCTCCGGCGGGCAGCAGATTCGCCAGGCCGTTGATCAGGCTGATGTTGGTCAGCACACTGCCGGTTGCCCCCGCGGTGGGTAGCGATGTCGCATCTTCGTTATCACCGCGCAGGAAATCACCGTGCCTGGAACCCGACAGGCCTTCCATGATGTCGAAACGCACCAGTGCCGAGGCACCCGAACCCGGTACCGGCGGTACATCGAAAAAGCGATCGCTGTAATCGATGGTCACGCCCTGGGTGAGGTCCTTGAAGGTCGCCCAGTCATAGCCGGAGCCGCCGATATAGCGGTCACCGAAGCCGAGACTGCCGACCATGATGTCGTCGCCGCCTTCGCCGTTGAACTTATCGTTCTCGTTGCCGCCGATGAAGACATCGTTGCCGATCACCGGGTCGTTGCCGAGCGGGTCGAAGTTGTCGCCAGGCGCACCGTCCGAGGTGCCCTTCTCGATCCAGTCGTCGCCTTCGTTACCCATGTCCTGCTCGTTGGCCTTGCTACCCAGGATGAAGTCGTTGCCCTGGCCACCAATGGCTTCGGAGGCGTCCTCACCGGTCACGATGAAGTCGTTGCCGAACCCGCCAATGATCAGGTTGATGCCGTTGCCTCCGTGCAGCACGTCGTTGCCGTCGCCCCCCTGGATGTTATCGTCGCCGCCCATGTCAGTGATGATGTCGTCGCCGGCGCCACCACGCAGTTGGTCGTTGCCGTTACCCCCTTCGATGCGATCGTTGCCGGCATCGCCCCAGACCGTGTCATCGCCACCACCAGAGACGAGGATGTCTTTGCCGTTGGTGCCGCCCATCACGATGTGCTCATCACCCGAGTACCGGATGTAGTTGGTGTCCGGCCCCACCGTCAGCGGGTTGTCGCGGAACACCACCTGATGATGGTTATCGTCCAGCGGATCGGCGTTGCCCACGCCATCGTTGTACTGCTTGCTCTGGTCCACTTCCAGATAGAACGTCGGGTCCGAGAACACCAGGCCTGGCAAGTGCGTGGCCGAGGTGTTGGCCATGATCAGCTTGGCGAACGAGTTGCTTTCAAGTTCGGCATTCATCGACAGGCCAGAGGTACGTTCCAGGTAATAGAAGCGGTCGCCGTCCTGGAGTTTTTCCAGCTGGTTCTCGAACACGAAGTTGAAGGTCGTGCCGAGCATGCCGCCAAACGGCGTTTTCTCTTCCGCCAGGCCGCCGATCCAGAGATCGATGGCATCGACACCCGTGATCGTCACACCCTTCAGGTCGTCGGCAGTCCCCAGCACCCCGTCTTTACCGGCCCGCGTTACGTTGGCCCATTCAGCACTGCCGTTGAGGAAGTCCAGGCGGTCCGCCGGCGCACCCGTGCCACCGAACACGAGCAACATGGCTGCATCGCGCTTGGCTTCCATCGTGGTCGCCGCGAGGATCGACTGATGCGTGCCATAGGCCGCAATGAAGTTGATCAACGACTCCGGATGCTTGAGGTGCTGCACCAGGTCAACCCAGCTGGTGTACGGCTTGAGTTGGGAATCACCGGTTTGGCTGTAGATGTCGCGGCGGATCGCATTGAGCGAGGGAATGCCCACGTCGCGGCCACGGGCGATGTTGAGCGCCGGCAGGTCGAGCGGCAGGCCCAGCAGGTTATTACGCAGCGCCTCGGTGACGAACTCATCGATTTCGTTACCGGCTTGCCGTGTCACCCCACGAATGATTGCACTGGTCGCATCCTCTGGCGTCAGCCCACTGGCGGCATACGCCAACGGGTTGAGGAACGCCGCAATCAAGCCGATTTGCTGATTGGGATTAGCGCTGTTCGGATCGCCCACCACGTTGAAATGGGTGTCGAAACGATCAACGGTCTCGGTCAGCATCGAGTGGCCAAACCGGTACACGGTGTGGGCAAACTCGGCGACGATCGAGGCATCGAGGTCGACGTCATAGACCTGGGTCGGTGCGAAGAACAGGTCGACCCTTGGCTGGATGGTCCGCGCAAACTCCTCGAACACCAGGTGCTGATACTGCATCTCGGTGCCGAACTTGGCCGCCTGGAACAAGCGCTCGCCATTCCACACCAGCGCATCGATCTCTGCCTGGTTGACGGGCAACGCGCTCACCGGATTGAGCAGCCACTCGTTGAGGAAGGCCACGTCATGCGAATCGAGCACGGTGTCCTTGGTCTGTGCGACCAGCCGATTGTGCTCGGCGTGGAAGATCGCATGTACCGCCGTCAGGCCGATGTTCTCGTTGACCCGTCCGTCACCCGCGATGTAGTGCGCATCCAGCAACTCGTTGTCGTAGGTCAGGTTGGCCCCGGTCTGCGGATTGAACGGCTGTGCGTTGCCGACATCGTGATCGGCGTCAGGCGCGAGCACGCCACCGCTGAACACCGGTACGGCATTGTTGTTGATGTCGACGAGGAACTGGTGACCGGTGCGCACCGCATTGGCCAGGCTGATCGGGGCAAGCGGATTGCCTTCGACCAGGGTGTCATCCGCCGTGCCGGCGAGACCGTCAAGCCCCTTCATCACGACCATCGGGAAGCCGTGCGGCCCCTTGATGAAGTTGCCGTATGCGTCGGTCGCCAACAGTGGCGCGTTATCGACATCGGCATCGGTAAGGTGAATGCCCAGGACGTCGTTGGCCTGCGCCTTGACCACCTTCCAGGTTGCCATGCCACCGATCTCGGTGTCGTCGCCGGTGCCGTACTTGCCATCGGCGCCCAGGTCACGGTTGGTGATCAGCTTGCCGGTCGCGATGGGGCCGTGGTCAGTCAGCTGATAACCGCGCAGGAACACCTGGTGCGAGGGGTGCGAGCTGTAGGTCTGGTTCTGATCCACGAACGGCGTGGTGCTGTTGGTATGCTCATGGATGTCGTCGGCCGTGCCGAGCACACCGTCCGCCCCTGGCAGGTTGGTCGCGCGGGTCAGCACCATGAAGTTGGTGTGGCCGCCCGGCACATACAGCGGATCATCCGGTTGCAGCGGGATATAGACAGTGCCTGAACCGCCCTTGGTGACCAGGTCCAGACCATGGTCGAAGAACTGCCCGAAGAAGGTCATCCAGGCGTTGAATGGTGCGGACAATCCCGCATCCGCCGTGGTGTTCTCGAACAGGTACACATCGTGGTCGTCGGCAGTACCGAACTGACCATCCAGGCCGGGGCTGGCGACTATCCGTACGCCATCCTTGAGCACGTCGTCGTTACCCGAACCCACCACGCCGAAGTCGAGATGACCGTTCGCACCCGGATCGTACGCCGTGGCATAGGCCGCCGGGTTGTGCGAGGTCTGGTCGACGATCAGATTACTGATGGTGCGCGGTTGCGAGTCAAACACAGCACCGCTGTTCTGCGCATAGGACGACCCCGGGATGGCCGGCGAGCCGGGGCCGAAGAAGCCGGCAGGCGCACCTTCCGCCGGATTGAACACCGGATCACCCAAGCGCGGGAAGGTGTTGTCGGCGGCACCATACTCAGTGTGGTTGTTGCCGTTGAGGTTCATCAGGTTGTTGTTCGACCCGTCGACCGCACGCAGGCCCAGCGGCGCGCGGATGTTCGGGATCAGCGAGAGGATGTCCTGTCCGGCCGCGTCCGCCTCGGCAATCTTGATCTGGTCGAGGATGAAGTTGAGGTCGGAGCGGACCATGTGCAGGCCTTCGCCACCCGCCGTGGCATCGACTACAGGTACCGGCGCCGTTGGCACGACCGGTGCGCCGGGAGCCACCACGGCCGTCGGCTGCGAGAACACCACTTCAGTGGTGCCATGGCCATCCTGGTAGATCGCCTTGACCCGCAACGACAAACCGGCGAGGTCAGGAGAGACCTTGAATCGGGTGCCGTCGGCACTCTGGAACGCCAGGTCACCGGCGGGCAACAGGATGATGTCCTCGAACACACCACTGCCTGGATTGGCCTCGAACTGCCAGTAGTAGGACACCGAGGAATTGTTGATCGAGCCCAGTGGATTGCCCGCCGCGATGTTGTTGGCATCGGTCACCCCGGCCACGCTGACGATCAGCGTGTCGCCCACCGTGATCGCTCCGCCGTTTCCATCGGTGATGGTCGGACTGCCCACCGGTTCTGCGTTGAGCCCCGGCACCAGCACTTTCTGGGAATCGGCGAACTGCAGGCGTTCGATATGCAGCAGGGTATCGGTACCGTCGCGAGCCGCGACGGTATCGGCCACCGTCCAGACGTCGTCCGACAGATCGGCCGTGCCACGGGTGTCCTGGGTCACCACATACTCGGACTGACGCCCGGAGAAAATCGCGGTGTCGAAGGCGTTCCCGCCCGTCGAGGTACCGGGCAGGATTTCCCGCACGGCCTTGAGCTGACCCGGGTTATAGGTGCGGTCCAGCATGAACGGAATCATGTCGACCATGCTGTCGAAGCTGGCGATCTCGGGGCCGGTATGGTTGACATCACCCGGGGCATACACCGCAATTCTGACGTTGATCCATTTGTCGCCGTCGATCAGATCATCGCCACCGCGGCCCTCAATCAGGTCACTGCCATTGCCACCGAGGATGATGTTACCGGTGGCAAAGCCGGTGGTCGGCAGACCGGCATCGGCCAGAAACTGCTGCAGTCCATGGATCAATGCCACATTGGTCAGCGCACTGCCCGTGGCACCACCGTGGTTGACGATAGTGACAGCGTCAACATCGTCGCCTTTGAGCACATCGCCGTATTTCGAACCGGACAAACCTTCGACCTCGGCAAAGCGGTCGAGGATCGAGGCCGGCGAGGCGCCGACCGGATTGAACACCCCGGCGTTCTGGTTTGGCGCGTTGCCGTGTGGCTGTGCCAGCGCGGCCAGGCTCAGGTCAACGGTCACGCCGACCTTGTCATTTTTGTAGGTCACCCAGTCGAAACCGGACATGCCGTCCATCTTGTCCTGGGCATCGCTGCCGACAAAGATGTCATCGCCGCCCTCGCCGATCATTTCGTCGAAGCCGCCGCCACCGACAAAGATGTCGTTGCCGATCACATCGTCAAGGAGCAACGGCGAGGCGTTGTCGCCAGGCGCACCGTCCTGGGTGCCCTTCTCGATCCAGTCATCGCCTTCGTTGCCGGTCGGTGGCAGGTTGGTCTTGGCACCGAGGATGAAGTCGTCGCCCTGGCCGCCGAAGGTGGTAGTGATGTCTTCGGTGGTGACGATGAAGTCCTGGCCGTCGCCGCCCAGGATCAGGTTGCCTGCCACCCCCATGCTCCCGGCGATGATCACATCGTTGCCGGCATTGCCTTCCAGGCGGTTGTCGCCGAACGAGTCGGTGATGATGTCATCGCCTGCGCCACCCAGCACCGCATCGTTCCCGGCGCCGCCTTCAAGAATGTCGTCGCCCCCGTCGCCGTAAACCGTGTCATCGCCGTCACCGGAAATGATGATGTCATTGCCGGCAGTGCCGCCCAGCACGACATGGTCTTCACCGGTGTACTGCAGATAATTGCTGTCTGCACCAGGCGTGTTGGGGTTGTCGCGGATCACCAGCGGCACGATTTCCACGCCGTTGATCATGATGCCGCCCGTCGGGTCGGCGTTACCGTGCGCGCCCAAGCCCGTGAACTGATTGGCCTGATTCACTTCGAGCGTGAACGTAGGCGTCAGGAACACGGTGTTCGACAGGTGAGTGACATCGCTGTTGAGCATGATCAGCTTGGCAAAGGAGTTGTTCTCCAACTCCGTGCCGAAGTTCAGGCCCGCGGTACGCGACAGGTAGTAGAAGCGGTCACCGTTCTGCAACGCTTCCAGTTGGGTTTCAAACACGAAGTTGAACGTCGAGCCGAGCATGCCGCCGAACGGCATTTTCTGCTCGGCGAGGCCACCGACCCAGAAGTCGATGTCGTCCACACCGGTGGTGGTGACGCCATTGACCATGGCGTAGATGCCCCTACTGTTCAGAAAGTCCAGGCGATCTGCATCAGTGGCGGTAAAGGTACGTTCATCGGCAGTGCCGACGTTGATCACCGCGCTACCGCCAAACACCAGGGCAGCGGCGACCGCACGCATCTCGGCCAGCGTATCCACATCGGCCGCCGTCAATGCCCCGTGCGTACCGAAGGCCGCAATGAAGTTGACCAGCGATTCGGGATGCTTGAGGTGATCCACCAAGTCAGCCCAACTGATGTACGGCTTGAGTTGGCTGTCGCCGGTGGCTGCGTACATCTCACGGCGCGCTTCGTTCAAGGTAGGGATGCCGGTGTCGCGACCGCGCGCCAGGTTCAGCGCCGGCAAATCGAGCGGCAGGCCGAGCAGGTTGTTGCGCAGCGCTTCGGTGACGAACTCGTCGATCTCGTTGCCGAGCTGGCGGGTGACACCGCGAATGATCGCCCCGGCTGCTTCGTCCGCAGTCGCCCCGCTGCCGGCGAACGCCAGCGGGTTGAGGAAGGCAGCGATCAGGCCGAGTTGCGAATCCGGGTTGTTCGGATCAGTGAGGAGCGGATTGAACTCGGGGTCGAAACGATCGACTGTCTCGGTCAGCATCGAGTGACCGAAGCGGTAAACCACGTGAGCAAACTCGGCGAGGATGGCCGGGTTGATCGAGGTATCATAACCGTTGGGGGCCAGGAATTCGTCGACCTGCGGTTGAACGGTCCGCGCGAACTCTTCGAACACCAGGTGCTGGTACTGCATCTCGGTACCGAACTTGGCGGCCTGGAACAGCCGTTCGCCGTCCCACACCAACGCCGCAATACCAGCAGGTGTGGTCGGTATCGCGGCCACGTCGTCCACCAGCCATTCATTAAGGAAGGCCAGATCGCCGGCGGCAAGAATGGTGTCCTTGGATTGCTGGACCAGGCGGTTGTGCTCGGAGTGGAACACATGGTGCACGGTGGTCAGGCCGATGTTCTCGTTCACCCGGCCATCGCCGGCAATGTAGTGGGCGTCGAGCAGTTCGTTGTCATAGGTCAGGTTATTGCCACCGGCGTCAACGGCCTGCGCATTGCCGACATCGCTGTCGCCATCCGCCTGCAGAACCCCGCCGACGATGACCGGCGCGGCATTGTGGGCGATATCGTCGAGGAAACCATGCCCGGTGCTGACGGCGTTGGCCAGGCTGATCGGAGCATTCCGGTTGCCTTCGACCAGTTGAGTAACGTCATCAGCGGTCCCGGCAATCCCGTCAGCACCGTTACTGAAGCGCATCACCACCTGTGGCATGCCGCTCGGGCCACGGATGAAGTTGCCATACGCATCGGTGGCCAGCAGCGGCACGTTGTGCACATCGGCGTCGGTCAGATTGATACCGAGAATGTCACGGGCCTGGGCCTTGACCACTGCCCAGGTCGCCATGCCGCCGTTTTCGCCGTCGCCATCATCGGCGGTGCCGAACTTGCCATCGGCGCCGAGATCGCGATTGGTAATCAAACGCCCCGTTGCCACAGGGTCACCGGCCGCGTTGAGGACGTACTCGCGCAGGAATACCTGGTGCGAAGGGTGCGAGCTGTAAGTCTGGCTCTGGTCTACGAACGGCGAGGTGGTGTTGAGCTGGCCATCATCGGCAGTGCCGAGTTGCCCATCCGCGCCAGGGGTATGCACGGCGCGTGGCAGCACCATGAAGTTGGTATGGCCGCCCGGTACATACAATGGATCGTCCGGCTGCAGCGGAATAAACACGACATCGGTACTGCTCTTGGTGACCAGGTCCAGGCCATGGTCAAAGAACTGGCCGAAGAAGGTCATCCACGAGTTGAAGCCGGCGGTCAGGCCGACGTCCGGTGACACGTTGGGGATGAAGAACACTTCCTTGTCATCGGCCGTGCCGAATACCCCATCCAGACCGGGGCTGATGACCGGGTCGGCACCGCCGTTCGCCGCGACCGCAGCCGGGTTGTGGGCGGTCTGGTCGACGATCAGGTTGCTGATAATCCGTGGCTGCGGGTCGACCACATTCCCTGACGCGGCATAGGCCGCTCGATATTGGGCATCCAGCAGGCGCAGGAAGGAGTTGTCCGAGGCGCCAAACTCGCTTTGCCCGGCGACCAGGTTGTTGTAGCTGCCATCGACGGTTCGCAGACCGAAGGGCACCTGACTGTTGGGTAGCAAATCAATGAGGCTGGCGCCATTGGCGTGCGCTTCTGCAATGAAGATTTGCTTGAGGATGAATTCCAGGTCCGACTTGTTGAAATTGGCCATTTTACATTGTCCTCGATCTATCTGGGGGTAAGGCGCGGGACGACAGAATCCGCCCGCGCCCAGTCAGGTGCTGACTTGCGCAGTGTGTGGGTTCAGTTTTTAGGCGAGAGCAGGCGTGGATCAGGCAAAGCCGTCACCTGGCGCCCGGTAATGCGCGCCTGGAATTCGCAAAATGAATGGCTCGCTGAGCGATTAGGCAGAGCGATGCCAGGCTGTCGGTGGGCCATGGCATCTGGAGGTC
Organism: Pseudomonas izuensis; assembly: GCF_009861505.1. GTDB lineage: Bacteria > Pseudomonadota > Gammaproteobacteria > Pseudomonadales > Pseudomonadaceae > Aquipseudomonas > Aquipseudomonas izuensis. The sequence continues at coordinate 12,457 of NZ_WTFT01000035.1, forward strand.
GAGGCGAACCTCCTGAACAGCTCCGTCACTCTGCAAAAGAACGCAATGATCGACATGTTTTGCTCCTTCAGGAGTCAACGTGCCTTGCATTGCCAAAGTGATGGCGGGCTTCAGGCGGGCGACCCTCCCCCATGACTAAAGTTCCATTGCTATTGACTGTCAATATTACGCCGTAAAAGCAGACGACCGGCATCAGACATGCCAACTAACTGTTATTTAACGATATATAGATTTTCTTAAGCACAGCTAGTGCGAAATGTTATTTGAAACTGTATCGCTAGAGAAACAAACGCCACCTACGCTCCTGCATGTGGAAGCACGGCAGAATTCGGGACTGGCCCAGAGAGCTACAGCTTGTGCCGACGAGCCGCCTACACAACTACATATTGTTAGCCAACTATGTGAACTGGCAGCTGTGGCGCCGTAAGGGGCCATCGGCTTTTCGGTGGGGGACTACCCAAATGCACAAGCAGTCGAGCACCCGCTCCGAACTCGCCGACGCGATCTTTCGCCTGCGTCGCAGTTTTTACTCGCTGGCAGGGTTCAGTGGCGTCATCAATGTCATGATGTTGACGCCAGCCGTTTACATGCTGCAGGTCTATGATCGGGCCTTGGTCAGCCGCAACGTCACGACTTTGACGATGTTGACCGTGCTGGTGATAGGGCTGTTCCTGCTGATGTCCACGCTGGAATTGGTCCGCACCCGCGTGCTGATCAGGGTCGGCAACTGCCTCGACATGGACCTCAACCGACGCATTTTCACTGCCGCATTCGAACGCAACCTGAGCCGTGCCGGAGGTAATCCGGCCCAGGCCCTGCAAGATCTCGCGCAGGTTCGCCAGTTCCTCACCGGCAACGCCCTGTTCGCCTTCTTCGATGCGCCGTGGACACCGATCTACCTGCTGGTCGCCTACCTGATCCACCCGCTGCTCGGACTGGTGACGCTGATCGGCTCGCTGATTCTGATGGGCCTGGCTTATCTCACCGAAAAGGCCACGCAGAAGCCGCTGGCCGAAGCCAATCAGGCCGCTCTCTCCTCCGCCCAATACGCCAACAACAACCTGCGCAACGCCGAGGTCATCGAGGCCATGGGCATGCTGCCGTCGATCAGCAAGCGCTGGTTCCAAAGCCATTTGCGCATTCTGGAAATGCAGACCCTGGCCTCCGACCGCGCCGCCATGATCAGCAGCACCGGGCGCTTCGTGCGCATCACGTTGCAGTCGCTGATCCTCGGCGCCGGCGCGCTGCTGGCCATCGAAGGCAAGATTACCCCGGGGATGATGATTGCCTGCTCGATCCTCACCGGCCGCGCGCTGGGCCCGGTGGAACAGGTCATCGCGTCGTGGAAGCAACTGCTTGGCTGCCGTTCGGCCTGGGGCCGGCTCAACGAGATGCTGCATGACTATCCACGCCGGCCACCGAGCATGTCCCTGCAACGACCGCTGGGCATGTTGGCGGTGGAGAACGTATTTGCCGGCGCCCCCGGCACCAACAACACGATTCTGCGCGGGGTGAGCTTCAGCCTCCTCCCGGGCGAAAGCCTTGGTGTCATCGGCCCATCCGCCTCGGGCAAATCCACCCTCGCCCGCCTGCTGGTTGGCGTCTGGCCGGCGCAGGCCGGCAAGGTGCGCCTGGACGGCGCGGACATATTCACCTGGAACAAGGGCGAGCTTGGCCCCTGGCTCGGCTACCTGCCACAGGATGTGGAACTGTTCGAGGGCAGCATTGCCGACAACATTGCGCGCTTTGGCGAAGTGGACAGCGACGCGGTCATCCGTGCCGCCAGAAGCACTGGCGTGCACGAGATGATCCTGCGTTTTCCGCAAGGTTATGACACCCGTCTGGGCACCGATGGCAGCCCGCTTTCCGGTGGCCAGAAGCAACGCATCGCCCTGGCCCGCGCCCTGTACGGCGAACCCAATCTGATCGTGCTGGATGAACCGAACGCCAACCTCGACGATGTCGGCGAAAAGGCCCTGGTCGATGCGTTGGCCGAACTCAAGGGCCGTGGCGCTACCGTCATTCTGATTTCCCACCGTCCCAACGTACTCTGCGCCGTCGACAAGGTGCTGATGCTGCGTGACGGCGGCGTGCAGATGCTCGGCACGCGCGATGAAGTATTCGCAGCGCTGCGCAAGGCCAGTGTGATACCTGCAGGCGCGCCGACTCCGCTGACCTCCGTCAAAGCACGGGAGTGACCGATCATGCAAATGAGCCAACACACCGAGATGATTCAAAACGATCCCAGGAGCGTGGTAGACCTGGACGTCGGCAAACCCGCGCGGTGGGGCGTGTGGCTGGTGCTCGCCGGCTTCGGCGGTTTCCTCCTGTGGTCCTGGCTGGCACCGCTGGATGCCGGCGTGGTCGCGACGGGTACGGTCAAGATCACCAGCAATCGCAAAGCCGTGCAGCATCTGAGTGGCGGCACCGTGGAGGCCATACTCGTTCGCGAAGGCGATGTGGTGAAAAAGGGCCAGGAGGTGGTCCGCCTCGACTCATTGCGCGCCGTTGCCGAACAGGGTGCGGTCGGCGCCCAGTACATCGTCAGCAAGACGGTGGAAAACCGCCTGGAAGCAGAACGTGACAACCGCGATGTGGTGAACTTCGATCCCGAGCTGCTCAAGCGCTTCGGCGATGATCACCGCCTGGTGGCCGCCATGGATCTGCAACAGCGCCTGCTGGATACCCGGCGCGCCGGCCTCGCGGGCGAAATCAGCATCCTGCAGGAAAACCTGGCGGCGTCGCAGGTGCAGCTCAAGGGCCTGCAGCAGGTCTATGGCGCCCGCGCCTCGCAGATCAACTTCCTCAACCAGGAACTGCAAGGCACCCGCGTGCTGGCGGCCGAAGGCTATGTGCCGCGCAACCGCCTGCTGGAGCTGGAACGCAGCAACGCCGACCTCTCCGCCGGCCAGGCCGAGAACCTCAACAACATCGCTCGGGTGCGCAGCCAGACCACTGAAATCAAGCTGCGCATCCTGCAGCGCCAGCACGATTACCTGAAGGAAGTCGAATCGCAACTGACCGACACCGCCAAAGAAAACACCACCCTGGCCGACCGCTTGCGCGCGCTGGACTATGAAGTGACCCACACGGTGATTCGATCGCCCATCGATGGCATGGTCCAGTCCCTGAGCATTGCCACCGTCGGCGGGATCATTCAGCCGGGCTTCAAGATCATGGAAATCGTTCCGGTCAACGAACCGCTGCAGGTGGACGCGATGATTCCCGTGCAGGCCATCGACAAGATGGTTCCCGGACTGGACGTGGACATTGCCTTCCCGGCCTTCAACCATGCCCAGACGCCGAACATCCCCGGCCGCGTGAAGACCATCTCCGCCGACCGCCTGCTCGACGAGGAAAGCAAGCAACCGTTCTACCTGGCTCAGGTGGAAGTCACGCCCGATGGCATGAGCCTGCTGGGCAGCAATCACATTCGCCCGGGCATGCCCGCCAGCGTCACCATCAAGACCGGCGAGCGCAACATGATGAGCTACTTGCTCAAACCGATGCTCGACCGCGTGGACAGCGCCTTCAAGGAACAATGAAATGGACCGTCATTGCCTGTTCTTCTGCCTGCTGGGGCTGAGCCTGCCGGCCGACGCCATGGACCTCAAACAAGCCTGGGACCTGTTGCAGTACCAAGGCCCCATCTACCGCGCCGCCGTGCATGAAAAAGAGGCCGGCGGGGAAAACCGCGCCATCGGCAAGGCCGGCCTGCTGCCGCAGATCAGTGCCTCGGCCTACGACAACAAGGTCAATGGCACCCAACGCCAGAACGGCATCGACCGTGATCTGGACTACGACTCCAAGGGCGCGAACGTGCGCCTGCGTCAGCCGCTGTTCAACAAGCAGAAGATGGCCGAATACCGCCAGGGCCAGCAGCGAGCCGACTACAGCGTCGCGGTGTTCGATGCCAAGAGTCAGGACGCCGCGGTGCGCCTGGCCGAAAGCTATTTCGACGTGCTCCTGGCCAGCGAAACCATCGTCCTGGCCAAGTCCAAGCTCAACGCCTTCGAAGAACAACTCGCTTCGGCAAAACGGCGCATGGAACTGGGGGCCGGCACGGTCACCGACATCGACGAGTCGGCCGCTCGCCGTGACCTCGCCGAGGCCGAACTGATCGAAGCCCAGGACAACCTGGTCAACGCGCGCCGCAAGCTTGAGGAATACATCGGTGAAACACCCGAATCGCTGACCACCTTGCAGCCGAACTTCGATACACCACCGCTGCTACCGAGCAACCTGCAGGACTGGTTGGTCAAGGCCCAGGCCGATAGCCCGCTGATCCATGCGCGCCGATCCAGTCGCGACCTCGCCGAAGAAGAAGTGAACCGAGCCAAGGCCGGCCACTGGCCAACCCTGGACTTCATTGCCGGCTACACCGCGGGCGAAAGCCAATCGATCTCGGAGTTGAATCAACGCAACCGTTACGGCTCAATCGGGCTGGAAGTCAACATCCCGCTGTTCAGCGGTGGCGGCGTCAGTGCACTGACACGCCAGGCCAGTGCCAACAGCGAGAAGGCCACGGACGAACTCGACGCCACACGACAGGAAGTCATCTCCGGAACCACCCGTGAGTATCACGGTGTACAGAGCGGCGCCAAACGCGTTCGCGCACTGGAGAAGGCAGTAGCGTCCAACGAACGCTCACTGATTTCGACACGCAAGGGCTTCAAGGAGGGAGGCACCAGTACCAATTCGGACGTCCTCAACGCCGAAGAGTTGCTCTTCGTTGCGCGCCACGATCTGTTCGAGGCGAAGTTGCGCTACCTGATGTCACGCCTGCGCCTGGCCTCTTCGGTGGGCAGCCTGGGTGATGACGATATCGACCAGATCAACGATTACCTTGGCCCGGAGCTGCTGGTCACCAACTGACGTTTCACCTGCCAGCCGGTCGAGCCAAATGATGGCTGACCGGCATTCCTCCCTCAGGGTAAATGTCTTTGATAGTTACCCAAGCCCTGTCACATCCGTGACATTTTCAACCCTCACCACGGACCAGCGAAGCAACTGGTTCGCGGGGTGCTCGTCATGCTTTTCCTCCACTTTCTGGCCGCCTGGCAACACTCACCAATGCAGAAATACCCTGTCAAAAGCGGTCGGTAAAACGGGGCCACCACTCCCCCAAAAACGGGCGACTACACCCACTCAGCCAGGCATTTATCACCAGATTTGAGGAATATCCCCCACCCCCCGTATCCCCCATTAGTACTAGTTAAACAACTCGCTAATTATTTGGAACTTTTTCTACGTCATGGTGTTATGGCGCGTTAGTTGCTCTACCCCTTGTACCCGCAACAGCTGTCGTCCCGACAATGGAGACGGCGGGGCATCACGCGAGGGGTGAAAAATGAAACGCGCGACACTACCAAGCAATTCCATCGCCCTGCTGCGCAGGTCAAGCCTGCCTTGTGCGATGCTCATTACCCTGACCACCGCCAATGCCGCGCCGCTCGACGATGTCAGCCAGCCACCACCGACAGACCCCTCCGCCTACTCCAATCCCCCGGCCGACCCCAAGGTCGCGCTGGATGCCTTGTTGACCATGCCGCCCGCCAACCAGGGTGCGATTGCCCTGCCCAACGGTGTGTATGGCGACCGCAAAACCCCGCGCGCTGACAACGTACTGCCGCCAAGCCTGCAAACCTCGTTCAAGATCCCCACCAACGGCAAGCCCAGCCCCTTGTTCGGGGCCCAGCCGTTCACCCAGCAACTGCTGCTGTTCGAGGAATTCGGCACGGAAAAACTCGACCCGACCCTGCCCGCGCCGCCACTGACATTTCCGGTGCCCCTTGCCGGCCCGGCGCCCCAGCAGGACCCGGACAACATCGCTCGCAGCGGCCCGTCGAGTTCGGCGCTGGAAGCCTTCATGCGCCAGCCGGGGCTTTATCCGTTTCCAGCGCAGTACTCCAACGTGCTGGACCGCAACCCGTGGAAATCGCAGATCGAAGCCTTCCTCAACCGCCATCCGGTAGGTTCGCCGGCCGAAGGCCGTCCGCCAGGAAAAGGCTGGTCGCACCAGCGCTGGAACGAGTTCTACCCGCAGGTCGCCTTCAAAACCGTACAAGCGGGCGCCAAACTCAACGGCGGCATGCGCGACCGCCGGCAAATGCACAACTACGCCACCGGTGAGTTCGGACCTGGCGGACTCTACTACCAGACCTCGGACATCCCGACCACAACGGGTACCACCAAAGGCATCGACACCCGTTTTCACCCCAACATGCCGATTCAGAACCACAAGGCGCTCTGGACCTTCGACGGCACCTTTCCGGTCAAACTGCTGATGGTGCGTTACGGCCAACCGGTGCTGATGCGTCACTACAATGCCTTGCCGATCGACCCTTCGGCCAACATGGGGTTCGGCCTGCACACCCTCAGCACCCACGAACACAACGGCCACTCCCCGGCCGAAAGCGACGGCTATACCAATGCGTTTTTCTTTCCGGGGCAGTACTACGACTATCGCTGGCCGATGCAACTGGCCGGCTACGACACCATCAACACCAAGGCTGAAGACCCTCGCGCGGCGTTCCCGTGCGCGCCGGGCGAAACCCTGTTCGTCAACGATGCCACGCCAGGCCTGAAGACCTGCCAGAACGGCACCATCAAGATTCGCGGCGACTGGCGCGAAACCATGAGCACCCACTGGTTCCACGATCACATGCTCGATTTCACCGCGCAGAACGTCTACAAGGGCAACGCGGTGATGATGAACTACTACAGCGCGCTGGATCGCGGTAACGAGGCGATCGAAGACGGCGTCAACCTGCGCCTGCCCAGCGGCTCGGCGCTGCCCTGGGGCAACCGTGACTACGACGTCAATCTGATGGTGGCCGACAAGGCCTGGGATAAGAACGGTCAACTGTGGTTCAACCCGTTCAACACCGACGGTTTCCTCGGCGATCAGATCCTGGTCAACTGGCAGTACCAGCCGAAACTGAAAGTACGGGCGCGCAGTTATCGTTTCCGCATCCTCAATGGCTCGGTGTCGCGTTACTTCAGGTTCGCCCTGGTGCGTGAAATCGCCGGAACCGGTGGCGAACTCCCCGGGCCGGCAGGTTCCGGTGTGTCTTATGTCCGCGTGCCGTTCCACCTGGTCGGCAATGACGGCAACCTCATGGAACATGCGGTGCCGTTTGACGGCAGCATGGACCTGGACGGTGACGGCGACCTGCAAAACCATAACGCGATCCTGCCAACCCAAGGCATCGCCGAACGCTACGACATCATCGTCAACTTCGCGAAAAACGGGATCAGCGTTGGCGACAAGTTGTACTTCGTCAACCTGATGGCGCACCAGGGCGGCAGGGGGCCGGAGAAGACACCCCTGAGCCTGGCCGACGTGATGTCAGGGAAGTACAAAGCGGTGCTCAAACTGGGCAGCAAAGGGCTGGAATGGGACCAGGGCGACCCGGTGGTGGGCAAGTTCCTGCAATTGGTGGTGCAGCCTTACAGCGGCACGGATGTGAGCATGAACCCGGCGGACTATGAGCCTGCAAAACCGGGCAAGGCGGCCGGCAAGATCATGATCCCGCTGACCCTCAACCGTGACGACCCGACGGTGCAGGCCAAACTGAAACTGGCGCGGCATCGCGAGTTCATCTTCGGTCGTTCCGATGGCACCGACGAAGCGCCATGGACCATCAAGACCGATGGGGGATTTGGCTACACCATGGACCCTCGCCGCCTCAGTGCCGCACCGCAACTGGCCAACGGCCCGACCGATGGCGGCTACAGCGGCGACGGCACCCTGGAAGTGTGGAAAATCAAGAACGGTGGCACCGGCTGGAACCACCCGGTGCACGTGCACTTCGAGGAAGGGATCGTCCTCAGCCGCGACGGCAAGGCACCGCCGGAATGGGAAAAATGGGCGCGCAAGGATGTGTACCGCATCGGCGAAGGCATCGACAGTTCGGTGGATGTGGAAATGGCGATTCACTTCCGCGAGTTTGCCGGGACCTACATGGAGCATTGTCACAACACCCAGCACGAAGACAATTCCATGCTATTGCGCTGGGATATCGAGCATCCCGGTCAGTTCCAGTTGATGCCAACACCCTTGCCTGGCTGGGACGGCGTTACCTACGTGAACTCTGCGGCGCTGCCAACCTTCCGCAATGGCGCAGGCGAAAACAAAAAACCGGTCGCCAAATCGGACAGCGCCACCAGCAGCAACGGCAAACCGCTGACCATCAATGTCCTGGCCAACGACAACGACCCTGATGGGAATGTGCCACTTACCGTGGTGGGACTGACGCAACCGGCCTCCGGCCAGGGCACGGTCAGCACCGACGGTGTGCGTGTGATCTACACGCCGCCGGCCACTGCCCACCCACGGTTCACCGCGAGCTTTACCTATCAGGCCAGCGATGCCAAAGGCGCGATGTCATCACCGGCAACCGTGTCCGTGACGGTCGCTGCATTACGCTGACGGTGACCGCAACGCCCCCCACCGTCGGGCCCGACACCGGGCTCGACGGTGGCCATCCTGCAACAAAAACTGAAAACCGTGAAAAATCTGTCGCTAACGGTTTGTTTTGCCGTAGCCTCTCTCGGCATCTGAATGCAAAATCCTGCCCTGCACACGGCCGTTTACTGTTTTCCCATGCGTAAATTTTTGTACCTGACCTTTTCAATGGCGCTGATCGCCGCCCTGACGACCTACGCCATGTGGGCCGCGGATCGCCCGGCGGGCCATTACCTCTCGGACCTGCGGATCGATCTCGCCGTCGATGAAGGCACGCCCGCCGACCGCGGCAACCTGCTGGGCATCCAGCCCGAACTGTTCCCCACCGACTATCAAAGCCCCGAGCGCTTGCACCGCAAACTCGCGGCTTATTTGCAAAAGGCCCAGGAACAAGGCTTGCTGAACGATAAAACCATCGTCGTGCTGCCCGAACATGTCGGCACCTGGCTGATGGTCAGCGGTGAAAAGGATGAGTTGTACCAGGCCACCTCCCTCAAGGAAGCCATGAACTGGCTCGCCGTGAGCAATCCCTTGAAGTTTGTCCGTGCGCTGATAAACGCCGAGGGCGGCAGTCGCCTGGATGACGCCCACCTGCGCATGAAAGCCAAAGGCATGGCCAAGGACTACCAGGCCTTGTTCGGCGGTTTGGCGAAAGAATTCCGTGTGACCCTGGTGGCAGGTTCCATCGTATTGCCCGAGCCCGTTGTCATCGACGGCACGCTGAAAATCGGTCGCGGCGCGCTGTACAACAGTAGCGTGGTGTTTGGCCGCGACGGCGTGCCGATCGGCCAACCCCAGCGGCAGATGCACCCGGTGTTTGCACAGCAGGATGCGATCAAGGCCAATGGCGAGCACACACTCAACGTTGTTGATACCCCGGCCGGGCGCCTGGGCGTGCTGATCGGCATCGACAGTTGGTACCCGGACAACTATCACAAGCTCGACGATCAGCAGGTACGGATCGTCGCGGTCCCGGCGTTCGTTGCCGGCCGAGGCACCTGGGATCAACCGTGGCGCGGCTACAAGGGCTCGACGACGCCGGGCTCCGTCAGCCTCAAGGCCGGGGACCTCAGCGAGGGCCAGGCCTGGCACCGTCTGACCCTGACCGCTCAACCGCCCTCCAGCCAGGCAATAGGCGGCATGAGCGTGTTTTTGCGTGGCCAGTTCTGGGATCAAGCCAGCGCCGGCCAAAGCTTTCTCAGTAGTAACGGTCAGCATTTTTCCGACGGCGACGCCCGCGGTGCGCGCCTGCTGAACCTGTGGTTGTAAGCCATGAAACCGCAGCCGATGCGACTCGGTGATCTTTCGGTAGGCTTCGTTCACAGCCTGGCCGACGCGGTGCGCAGCCACGGGGCGGATCCGCAGCCCCTGCTGGAACAATACGGCCTCGATGCAGCCCGTCTCGGCGAAGCGGGTGCCCGACTCTCGATTCCGCGCTACATGCGCCTGGGCCATAGCGCCATTCAGTTGACAAACAACCCCGCACTCGGCTTGCGCATGGGTCAGTTCAGCCGCCTGAGCCAGGCCGGGCTCGCCGGTGTCACCGCCGCCCAGGCGCCGACAGTACGCGAGGCGGCGCGCTGCCTGATTCGCTTCGAAGCCTTGTACGGCTCCAACTATCGCGGTCAATCGAGTTTTCACGAAGACCCTCAGGGGGCATGGCTGCGCTTCTACTCCATCAGCCCTTACAACAGCTACAACCGCTTCGTGGTGGACTCGATCATCGCGGGCTGGTTGCAGCAATTATCCAGCGTGAGCCCTGTCCCGCTACGCGCCGAGCGCATCGAAATCGAGTTCGAAGCACCTGACTACCACGCAGCCTATGACGTGCTGGGCGACTGCCCGATTCAGTTTGGCGCTGAACACAACCAGCTGCGCCTGAGCCTGGCCAGCCTCGCTCAGCGTAATCCGGAGCACTGCCCGAGTACCTGGCGCCACTTGCTGAAATTGTGTGAACGGGAACTGGAGCAACTGACACGCACCCGCAGCCTGCGTGAACGCATCACTCAGTTACTGGGGCCGTTGCTCAATGGTGGCCGGGAACCCGACCTGGAAGAAGTGGCGGCACGCCTGAAGCTGCCCGTCTGGACCTTGCGCCGCAAACTGGCCGAAGAAGGCACGCAGTATCGCGCGATTCTTAATGACACGCGTCGCGACCTGGCCATGACCTACATTCGCGATACCGAGCTGGCGTTCGGAGAAATTGCCTATCTGCTGGGCTTTGCCTCAGCCGAAGCCTTTCAACGCGCCTTCAAACGCTGGACCGGCCAGACACCCGGCGAGTTTCGCCGAAGTCATCGACAAACAGCTTGAAGCTGCAAGTTAACCGCTACAGGTTTGAAACCCTAAAGCAATAATTACAGCTCGGTAGCGTCTTCCGCCGGCTCCGGCGAGTCCAGTTCAAATGCCTGATACTCGAGCAGTTCTTCTTGATAATCGTCCATTTTGAATCCCCCACGGGCTCATTGAAAAAAATGCCTGAATAAATGACCTGCGCCTTGAGCATAAAGTGCCCGAATGAAAGAAAAATGACGCTGGCAGGACACTGTGTCGCTACTGAATAAAACGTAGCAGGCACTCAGGAATTTATCACAGGTTTTTTTCGGGCAGGCCGCAGGACAGCGGTCTGCTTGACGTGGATCAATCTTTGCTGCAACCACGGGACCGGCTTTTTCTGCCCGGCCCCGTCACGTCGATCACTGTCCAGTGATCGGCATGGCCTGAATCGGCTCTGAAGGTGGCGGAATGTCGCTCGGGTTGGCCGGTGGCGTGATCGTTTCCGTGGAAGGCTTCGGCTCGGCGCTCGGGGTTGCGGTAATCGGAGCGGCTGCAGGTGGCGGCGCTACCGGCTCGGACGCGACCGGAGCAGCTTCGACCGGTGCCGATGTCGTTTGCGGGGCCAAGGCAGCTGGCGCGGGTTCCGGCATGCCCAGCTCGGTTTTCGGCTTGTCGGTGATGTGCGCCGCTTCTTTCACTTCCTTGGGCAGGAACAGTTCGACCAGCGCGAAGAATCGCTCGTAGAACTTGTGTGACGATACGGTTTCACTCGCGATCTTGACCATCGAGTCGTCCGACGAACCGATCGGCATCGAGACCGAACCCAGCACGCCCACACCGAGGCTGGCGGAGTTATTGGTCTTCTTCAGTGCATACTGGTCCTGCAGGGCGTTGGCGAACACCGTGGCGTGATGCCCGGCGCTGCCGTCTTCGGCACAGACCACACTGAAACTGATTTCCATGTGGGTCTCGCCGGTCTGCTGGAAGCTCTTGTGCCCGCTGACCAGTTTCGGATCGCTGCTGGTGATGATGTAGCCCTGGCTCAACAGGGCCCGACGAGCGGCTTCGCAGCTTTGCGCGTCGGTCACCGGGTAATTTCGGGAAAAGGTTCCGGAGTCGTCGAAGTTCTCATGCTCATAGATGGCGGCTTTCTTCGACGAGCACCCGGCCGCAGCGGCCAGCACCAGCGCCAGCCCGGCAACACGCATGGGAAGTGATTTAGACATTGAACATCCTGAAGAAAACGATTCGGGGCGTATTGTGCAACAGATCGATGCTTAGCGTCGCATCGATTGTGTCTTAAAACGGTTACAGGGGTGTTGACTCCGATATTAGGCAAAAAGTCCCACACACTCGTCAGCACGGCTGTAATAAAAAACCCCGGCCTTTCGGCCGGGGTTCTTGTGTAGCGCATCGCTCAGTCCGACATCAGAAACGCTTGATCTCGGCCTGGCTCTCCAGCTGCTTGCGGTAAGCCGCAAAGTCTTGCTGGCCAACACGCGAAGCGAGGAAGCGACGGTATTGAGCCTTCTCTTCTTCGGTCGGTGCTGCGGCCTCGTTGACACCGTTCAGGCGTACGATCATCAGGTTGCCATCAGGCAGGGTCACGCTGGTGAAGGTCGGCTTGTCCTTGGCGGCAGGCTTGGGCATGCGGAACAGCGCCTGCAGCACAGCCGGGTCAACCCCTTCCTGAGCGCGGGTCGCAGCTTCGGTCACTTTCCAGCTCTGCCCGTCGATCGCCTTGTCCAGCGGGGTCTTGCCATCGCGCAGGCTGGTAATCAGCTCATCGGCCTTGGTCTTGGCAGCAGCACTGGCGTGCTCCTTGGCCAATTGGGCGCGAATCGGACCAGCCACACTTTCCAGCGGCAGCTGCGAAGGCTTGAGGTGTTCCTTGGCGCGCAAGACGATCACGGTTTCCGGGTCGAGCTCGATGGCCGTGCTGTTGGCACCCTCTTCCAGCACTTCCTGGCTGAACGCCGCAGTGACCACGGCACGGTTGGCCGCAACGCCCTCCCCGCCTTCACGGCCAAACGGCTTGGACGTATGAACGGTGAGCTTGAGGTCCTGTGCCGGCTGGGCCAGATCAGAGGCTTCGAACGTGGAGTCTTCCAGTTGCTTGGTTGCCTCGACGAAACGCTGCTCGACCTGCTGGGCCTTCAATTCGCGGGTCAGCTTGTCTTTCAGGCTGGCGAGTGTCGGCACTTCAGGCGCTTCCACGCCCAACAGCTTGATCAGGTGGAAACCGAAGTCGGTGCGAACCGGCCCGGAAACCTGATCCTTGGCCAGCGAGTACAAGGATTTCTCGAAGGCTGGATCATAGACGCCAGGGCCTGCGTAGCCGAGATCGCCGCCATTGTTGGCCGAACCCGGATCCTGCGAGAACTCCTTGGCCAGGGCTTCGAACTTATCGCCTTTGGCCAGACGTGCCTGGATCTCTTCGATTTTGGCCTTGGCCTGGGCTTCAGTGGTCTTGTCGTTCACTTCAATCAGAATGTGCGCAGCCCGGCGTTGCTCGGACAGGTTCGCGATTTCTTTCTGATAGGCCGCCTGCAGGTCTTCGTCCTTGACGCTGACCTGATCAAAGAAGGAAGCCTTCTTCAACTCCAGGTAATCAATGACCACCTGATCCGGCGTCATGAATTCCTTGGCGTGTTCGTCGTAATAGGCTTTGACCTCATCGTCGGTCAGCTTAACGGCCGCCGGGTCAACCTTGATGCTCAGGGAAGCGAAATCGCGGGTCTGTTTTTCCAGACGGGCGAAGGCCAGAACCTGTGCATCGGTGACGAAGCCGCTACCCGCCACACCGGCGCGCAACTGGCCAATCAGCATTTCCTGGGCCAGCATCTGGCGGAATTGCATACGGCTGTAGCCGAGTTGGCGAATGACCTGATCGAAACGCTCAGGACTGAATTTGCCATCTACCTGGAATTCAGGTGTTTGCAGGATGACCTGGTCCAAGGCCGCTTCGGAGAAAGCGAATTTCGAACTTTCTGCGCCTTGCAGCAGCAGTTTGCGGTCGATCAGGCCTTTGAGAGCCGATTCGCGCAGCATTTTTTCGTCGAGCAAGGAAGCATCGAAATCCTTGCCCAGCTGTTGCATGAGTTGACGGCGTTGCATATCGACCGCCTGGCTCAGCTCATTCTGGCTGATTTCTTCGCCATTGACCTTCGCCGCCTCATTCTTGTGCGTCGTAGCCTTGAAAATGGCGTCGAAACCGGTCAAAGCCATCAGTGCAACGATGACCCCGATGATGGTCTTGGCAATCCAGCCTTGTGAATTGTCCCTGATATTCTGCAGCATGCGTCCCCCATAAACGGTTGAACTTCAAAATTAGGCAACCGTGGAGCGTGGGTAGAATCCGGATAGAAGAAAGGCGCATCCGAGGATGCGCCTTCTCGTAACTGGCGGAGCGGACCGATGACTCGAACTTGCGAGCCTCGGTGTCTCGGACCGGCGACTTGCCGACTGGACTACCGCTCCGCTGCCAGGTCAGGCATGACCCCGACCCGGATAGGCAAAAACCTGAATCGAACTTAGTTGACAGCTTCTTTCAGTGCTTTACCGGCTTTGAAACCTGGTTTTTTGGCTGCCGCGATTTCCAGTGTCTTACCAGTCTGTGGGTTACGACCAATGCGAGCTGGACGATCAGTTACGGAGAAGGTACCGAAACCAACCAGAACAACGGAGTCGCCAGCCTTGAGAGCGCCAGTGACGGATTCGATTACAGCGTCCAGCGCACGGCCAGCAGCAGCTTTCGGGATATCAGCGGATGCAGCGATAGCATCAATCAGTTCCGACTTGTTCACTCTAAGTCCCCTTATATCTATTTGAGTATGATTCTAAGTTTTTTGGTGAAAGCAAAAACGAGTGCTGAATGGCCTACAGACACTTAAGAGCCGCTTTATAACAAGGGCTCTAAAAAACTGTCAAGGAAGCCCCCCAGGCAAATACGTACTAATGCGTGCTAATTCTTTCCTTAGAATCGGACTCGCGCTTTTCATCCTTCGCGACAATCTCCGGAGCCACATCCGGCAAGGGCTCCGGCGCGTATTGCAGCGCAATTTGCAGGACCTCGTCAATCCATTTAACCGGTTTAATCTGGAGATCTTGCTTGATATTGTCAGGAATTTCCTTCAGATCGCGAACATTCTCTTCAGGAATGATCACAGTCTTGATTCCACCGCGGTGAGCGGCGAGCAGTTTTTCTTTCAAACCGCCGATCGCCAGTACCTGGCCACGCAATGTGATTTCACCGGTCATGGCTACATCCGCACGCACCGGAATGCCGGTCAATGCCGATACCAGCGCCGTGCACATGCCCACACCGGCGCTAGGCCCGTCTTTCGGCGTCGCCCCTTCCGGCATGTGGATATGGGTGTCGCGCTTCTCGTGGAAGTCCAGGGGAATCCCCAGGCTTTTCGCGCGGCTGCGCACCACGGTCAAGGCTGCGGTGATCGACTCGACCATCACGTCGCCCAGGGAACCGGTCTTGATCAACTGGCCTTTGCCCGGTACGACAGCGGCTTCGATGGTCAGCAATTCGCCGCCCACCTGGGTCCACGCCAACCCGGTAACCTGCCCGATCTGGTCCTGCTGTTCAGCCAGGCCATAACGGAATTTACGCACACCCAGGAAATGTTCCAGATCGTCTGCGGTGACCTTCACCGAGAAGCGTTTTTCCAGGGCATGTTCTTTGACCGCCTTGCGGCAAACCTTGGCAATCTGGCGCTCCAGGCCACGGACACCGGCTTCGCGGGTGTAGTAACGGATGATGTCGCGGATCGCTTCCTCATCGAATTCCAGTTCGCCTTTTTTCAAGCCATTGGCCTGAATCTGCTTGGGCGAAAGGTATTTGACGGCGATGTTGATCTTCTCGTCCTCGGTGTAGCCCGGCAGACGAATCACCTCCATCCGGTCCAGCAACGCCGGTGGAATGTTCATGGAGTTCGAGGTGCACAGGAACATCACATCGGACAGGTCGTAGTCGACTTCCAGATAGTGGTCGTTGAAGTTGTGGTTCTGCTCGGGATCGAGCACTTCCAGCAACGCCGACGCCGGATCGCCACGCATGTCGCTGCCCATTTTGTCGATTTCATCGAGCAGGAACAGCGGGTTACGGACGCCCACCTTTGTCATCTTTTGAATCAATCTTCCTGGCATCGAACCGATGTAAGTGCGGCGATGACCACGAATTTCCGCCTCATCACGCACACCACCGAGGGCCATGCGCACGAACTTGCGGTTGGTGGCGTGCGCGATCGACTCCGCCAGAGAGGTTTTACCCACCCCCGGAGGACCGACGAGGCACAACACCGGACCACGAATTTTCTTCACGCGCTTTTGCACGGCGAGGTATTCGAGAATCCGCTCTTTGACTTCTTCCAGACCATAATGGTCGGCATCGAGTATGTCTTCTGCGCGCGCCAGGTCCAGGCGCACCTTGCTCTGGGCCTTCCACGGCACCTGAACCAGCCAGTCGATGTACGAACGCACCACGGTCGCTTCCGCGGACATTGGCGACATCTGTTTGAGCTTGTTCAGTTCGGCCTGAGCCTTGGCAAGCGCGTCTTTTGGCAGGCCGGCGGCATCGATACGCTTTTTCAGCTCTTCGACTTCGTTGTGACCTTCGTCGCTGTCGCCGAGCTCTTTCTGAATGGCCTTCATCTGCTCGTTCAGGTAGTACTCGCGCTGACTGCGCTCCATTTGCTTTTTGACGCGACCGCGAATGCGTTTTTCGACTTGCAGCAGATCGATCTCGGCGTCCAGCAACGCCAGGACATGTTCAACCCGTGCCGATAGATCGATGATTTCGAGGATTTCCTGCTTCTGCTCGATTTTCAGGGCCATGTGCGCGGCCATGGTATCGACCAGGCGCCCAGGCTCGTCGATGCTGTTGAGCGACGACAGGACTTCAGCGGGGACTTTCTTGCCCAGCTGCACATATTGTTCGAACTGCGACAGCAGGCTGCGAACAAACACTTCCGACTCACGCTCTGGTGCGTCGGATTCGTCGATCAACGAGACTTCGGCACGGCAGTGGCCATCCACTTCGCTGAAACGCTCGACGGCGCCCCGCTGCTCGCCCTCGACCAGGACCTTGACGGTGCCGTCAGGCAGCTTCAGCAGCTGTAGAACGGTAGCTATCGTACCTACGCGATAAAGTGCGTCTTCACCGGGATCGTCGTCAGCAGGGTTTCTCTGAGCCAGCAGAAGGATCTGCTTGTCGCCCGTCATCGCTGCCTCGAGGGCTTCGATGGATTTCTCGCGCCCCACGAACAGCGGGATAACCATGTGCGGATAAACCACGACATCACGCAATGGCAGGAGAGGCAATTCGATGGTTGTCTTCATGATTTCGCCTCTACGGCGGCCTTAAGGCCGGAAACAGATGAAAGTAAGCTTGAAACCAAGATGGGGGCAGCCTTCAAAAAAAACAAGCACAAAGACTGTGTAAAAACCCGCAAAAAGCAAAGGGGCCCGAAGGCCCCTTCTTTAGTACTGGCTGCGTGACGCTTAGGCGTCTGGCGCGGCCTTGGCAGCAGGCTCATTGTTCTCATAGATAAACAATGGCTTGGACTTGCCTTCTATAACGCTTTCGTCGATCACTACTTTACTCACCTCGGACTGCGAGGGAATTTCGTACATAGTGTCGAGCAACACACCTTCGAGAATCGAACGCAATCCGCGAGCACCGGTTTTGCGTTCCAGCGCGCGCTTGGCGACTGACTTCAGCGCGTCGGCCCGGAATTCCAGGTCCACGCCTTCCATCTCGAACAACTTGGCATACTGCTTGGTCAGCGCATTTTTCGGCTCGGTGAGAATCTGCATCAAAGCAGCCTCATCCAGCTCGTCCAGCGTTGCAAGGACTGGCAGGCGACCGACGAACTCCGGGATCAAACCGAACTTGACCAGATCATCAGGCTCGACTTCACGCAGGGATTCACCGACTTTCTTGCCTTCTTCCTTGCTGCGAACTTCCGCGTTGAAACCAATGCCACCTTTGGTGGAACGGTTCTGAATGACTTTCTCCAGACCGGAAAATGCACCACCGCAGATGAACAGGATGTTACGGGTGTCGACCTGCAGGAATTCCTGCTGCGGATGCTTGCGACCACCTTGAGGCGGAACGGAAGCGACCGTGCCTTCGATCAACTTGAGCAGGGCCTGCTGTACGCCTTCACCGGAAACGTCCCGGGTGATCGACGGGTTGTCAGACTTGCGCGAGATCTTGTCGATCTCATCGATGTAGACAATGCCCATCTGGGCCTTTTCCACGTCGTAATCGCACTTCTGCAGCAGCTTCTGAATGATGTTCTCGACATCTTCACCCACGTAACCCGCCTCAGTGAGGGTGGTTGCGTCGGCGATGGTGAACGGAACGTTCAGCAAGCGGGCCAGTGTTTCGGCAAGCAGGGTTTTACCCGAGCCTGTCGGGCCGATCAGCAAGATGTTGCTCTTGCCGAGTTCGACGTCGTCATTCTTTTTGTCACGCTGGTTCAGGCGCTTGTAGTGGTTGTACACCGCTACGGCCAGAACCTTTTTCGCGCGCTCCTGACCAATCACGTACTGATCAAGGATGCCGCTGATTTCTTTAGGCGAAGGCAATTTATGCGCGCTGCTTTCGGCCTGAGCTTCCTGCACCTCCTCGCGGATGATGTCATTGCACAGGTCAACGCACTCGTCGCAGATAAAGACCGAGGGGCCGGCAATCAATTTGCGCACTTCATGCTGGCTTTTGCCACAGAAGGAGCAATAGAGCAGCTTGCCGTTGTCCTCGCCGTTGCGGGTGTCAGTCATTCGTTCGATCCAAATCCGATAGGCTTGCAACACAAGATGAAGGCTATTGCGGGCTTTTTCAAGCCCGCCGGTGATCAGACCAGCCGACCAAGCCTATTTTGAGCTGCTTATTTTAAGCGGGGCGCTGGGTGATGACTTCATCGATCAACCCATACTCACGCGCGGCTTCTGCACTCATGAAGTTATCGCGGTTGGTATCGCGCTCGATTTCTTCAAGCGTACGCCCGCTGTGCTTGGCCATCAGCGTGTTGAGACGCTCACGGATGAAGAGGATTTCCTTGGCATGGATTTCGATATCCGACGCCTGGCCCTGGAAACCGCCCAGTGGCTGGTGAATCATCACACGCGAGTTCGGCAAGCAGTAACGCTTGCCAGGGGCACCGGCCGTCAGCAGGAACGCGCCCATGCTGCACGCCTGACCGATACAGGTGGTCGACACGTTTGGCTTGATGAACTGCATGGTGTCGTAGATCGACATGCCAGCCGTCACCGAACCGCCCGGGGAGTTGATATAGAGATGGATGTCCTTGTCCGGGTTTTCCGCTTCAAGGAACAGCAGTTGCGCACAAATCAGGTTGGCCATGTAGTCCTCTACCGGCCCCACCAGAAAGATCACTCGCTCCTTGAGAAGGCGCGAGTAAATGTCGTAGGCGCGCTCGCCACGAGCGGACTGCTCGACAACCATCGGGACCAGGCCGCCTGCGGCCTGGATATCAGAGTTCTGCTGAATATACGAATTACGGAACATGCTCTGCAGTCACTCCCAAATAGTTATGTCTTGAATACGCATAAGCCAGCTCGAAGGCTGGCTTATGGTGTGTACTTCTAACGCAAAAACAATTTAGTCGGCTTTTGGAGCTTCTACCGGCTTGACTGCTTCTTCGTAAGAGACCGATTTGTCGGTCACGCTAGCTTTCTGCAGAACAGTATCCACAACTTGCTCTTCCAGCACAACCGAACGGACTTCGTTCAGTTGCTGGTCGTTCTTGTAGTACCAGGACACGACCTGCTCAGGCTCTTGGTAAGCCGAAGCCATTTCCTGAATCATTTCGCGAACGCGGGCTTCGTCAGGCTTGAGGTCGAATTGCTTGACCACTTCAGCCACGATCAGACCCAGGACAACGCGGCGCTTGGCTTGCTCTTCGAACAGTTCGGCTGGCAGTTGATCAGGCTTGATGTTGCCACCGAACTGCTGAACAGCCTGCACGCGCAGACGGTCAACTTCGTTGGACAGCAGAGCCTTCGGCACTTCGATCGGGTTGGTGGCCAGCAGACCGTCCATTACCTGATTCTTGACCTTGGATTTGATCGCCTGGCGCAGCTCGCGCTCCATGTTCTTGCGAACTTCGGTGCGGAAGCCTTCCAGACCGGTTTCCTTGATACCGAATTGAGCGAAGAACTCTTCGGTCAGCTCTGGCAGTTTTGGCTCGGAAACGGTGTTTACAGTGACAGTGAACTCAGCGGTTTTGCCAGCCAGGTCCAGGTTCTGATAGTCCTCAGGGAAGGTCAGGTTCAGAACGCGCTCTTCGCCGGCTTTAGCGCCAACCAGACCGTCTTCGAAGCCAGGGATCATGCGGCCGGAACCCAGAACCAGCTGAGTACCCTTGGCGGAACCGCCAGCGAACACTTCACCGTCGACCTTGCCGACGAAATCGATGTTCAGTTGGTCTTCGTTTTGAGCAGCACGATCGGCCACTTCGAAACGGGTGTTCTGCTTGCGCAGGATGTCCAGCATCTTGTCCAGATCGGCATCAGCCACGTCAGCGCTCAGGCGCTCGACAGTGATACCTTCGAAACCGGCAACGGTGAACTCAGGGAATACTTCGAAAACAGCGACGTATTCCAGGTCCTTGCCAGCTTCCAAGGACTTAGGCTCGATCGAAGGCGAACCAGCCGGGTTCAGCTTCTGCTCAACCACAGCTTCGTAGAAGGAAGACTGGATCACGTCGCCTACCGCTTCCTGGCGAGCTTCAGCGCCGAAACGACGCTTGATTTCGCTCATTGGCACTTTGCCTGGACGGAAGCCTGCGATCTTGGCCTTTTGGGCAGTCTGCTGCAGACGCTTGTTGACCTGAGTCTCGATGCGCTCAGCCGGCACGGTGATGCTCATGCGGCGCTCAAGAGCAGAAGTATTTTCAACAGAAACTTGCATGGATATTCCTCGTTGCACAGACGTTGGCCGGCCGTTTCCGACCCCAGAATCAAGGGCATGCATTCTAGTGGGTCAAACTCAAGAAGTCACCCTACTGAAAACGGGTAAAAACGCAGCAGGCAATTTATAGGTGCGAATGCACGGATGCACCTCGCCCCGGTGGCAAATACAGCCAATCACGCCAAGGCTCTGCGCCAACCCTTCTATATATAGAAGAGGTTGCCAATCATCTCCCTGACAACCGATCTTGCGAGCAAGGCCGGTGGGCAGCGCAGCATCATCGAGAAACATAAATACGACGAAACGCCCTGCCCCTGCAGCCCGGTACCGCAGCCGCCGAATACTCAAACCACTGAAACAAAAAAGGCGCCAGACTATTAAATCTGGCGCCTTTCGAAATATGGGGTGGACGATGGGGATCGAACCCACGACAACGGGAGTCACAATCCCGTGCTCTACCAACTGAGCTACGCCCACCATATTGCGTGCCAAAGAAGCCAAACAACTTCTTTGTGAGCCCCAGCCAGGCCAATCGGCATGGATGACGCTTTATTTGGTGCGGATGAAGAGACTCGAACTCTTACGCCTCGCGGCGCTGGAACCTAAATCCAGTGTGTCTACCAATTCCACCACATCCGCGGATGAAGCCTTTAAAGCAAAGGCGCCAGACTGTTAATCTGGCGCCTTTTCGAAATATGGGGTGGA
Organism: Pseudomonas izuensis; assembly: GCF_009861505.1. Lineage (GTDB taxonomy): Bacteria > Pseudomonadota > Gammaproteobacteria > Pseudomonadales > Pseudomonadaceae > Aquipseudomonas > Aquipseudomonas izuensis. The sequence goes on from NZ_WTFT01000035.1 coordinate 33,858, forward strand.
CGATGGGGATCGAACCCACGACAACGGGAGTCACAATCCCGTGCTCTACCAACTGAGCTACGCCCACCATATTGCGCTACTTGTGCCAAAGCTGCCTAATGGCGCACCCGGCAGGACTCGAACCTGCGACCATCCGCTTAGAAGGCGGATGCTCTATCCAGCTGAGCTACGGGCGCCTTATTAATCTGTACCCTTGAAGGACTACAAACTAAATGCTTTCCAGCCTTGCAGAACCTTGATTCCGCTTGACCTTCTTAACCAGTGCTAGGCTGTGCCCGACAAGTGCGACGAATAGTATAGAGCCCCCCGAAGGTCGTCAAATCCTTTTTGAAAAAAATTCATTTAATTAAAGGAGTTAGGGGAATTTGCAGACCAAGCGCCTTTGCCCTCACCGCACGACATGCGAGAATGCGCTCTCTTTTTTTCCCCTCTCGATGGTTAATCACGCGCAATGACTGCACAACTAATCGACGGCAAATCGATCGCCGCCAGCCTGCGCCAGCAGATCGCCCAACGCGTCACCGAGCGTCGCCAGCAAGGCTTGCGCACACCGGGTCTCGCGGTGATCCTGGTCGGCAGCGATCCTGCCTCTCAGGTTTATGTCTCGCACAAGCGTAAAGACTGTGAAGAGGTCGGCTTCCTTTCCCAAGCTTATGACCTGCCTTCCGACACCACTCAAGAAGCGCTCACCGATCTGATCGATCGCCTCAATGACGATCCGGCGATTGACGGCGTCCTGTTGCAGCTTCCCCTTCCTGAACACCTGGACGCGTCCAGATTGCTGGAGCGTATTCGCCCGGATAAGGACGTCGACGGCTTCCATCCTTACAACGTCGGTCGCCTGGCCCAGCGCATTCCGCTGCTGCGTCCGTGCACCCCTAAAGGCATCATGACCCTGCTGGAAAGCACCGGTGCCGATCTGTACGGGATGAACGCCGTGGTGGTCGGTGCCTCCAACATCGTGGGCCGTCCAATGGCGATGGAACTGTTGCTGGCCGGTTGCACCGTGACCGTCACCCACCGCTTCACCAAGGACCTGGCCGGCCACGTCGGCCGTGCCGACCTGGTCGTGGTGGCCGCCGGCAAGCCTGGTCTGGTCAAGGGTGAATGGATCAAGGAAGGCGCGATCGTGATCGACGTCGGCATCAACCGCCAGGAAGACGGCAAACTGGTCGGCGACGTGATCTACGAAACTGCCCTGCCCCGTGCCGGCTGGATCACGCCGGTACCGGGCGGCGTCGGTCCGATGACCCGTGCCTGCCTGCTGGAGAACACGCTCTACGCGGCGGAAACCCTGCACGGCTGAACCTCGCTGCCGAGGTAGCCAGCGACTCAAGGAACCCCGCCCATGGCGGGGTTCTTTTTTGCCCGCGAAACAGGATCGACCATCCGCCGGAAAATGACTTTTTTTTCATGTTTCCAAGGACTTTAACGCCACCCTCGAACAACCATCGACAGTTATTCAGCCATACTCCAGAATGTCGCGCCTTTTAAGAAATAGCCCGTTACATATACGGCGTATCAACACTTTATGAGTCTGCCAGCGTGAAAATCCGTCTTTCTATCCTGAGCCTATTTTTTGCAGTTACAGGGACTTTCATCACGCCAATTGCCAGCGCCGGCGAAACCACCGCGGCGCCTCGAGACACCTCGCATCTCAAGATCGCTTCCGGCAGTGCATTGCTGCTGGATCTGCAGACCAACAAAGTCATCTACGCCAGCAACCCTGACGTGGTTGTACCCATCGCTTCCGTCAGTAAGCTGATGACCGGCCTCGTGGTGGTTGAGGCCAGACAGAACATGGACGAGTACATCAACATCAACATCAGTGACACCCCGGAAATGAAGGGCGTGTTTTCCCGGGTCAAGCTCAACAGCGAAATGCCGCGCCGGGAAATGCTGCTGATCGCACTGATGTCTTCCGAAAACCGCGCTGCCGCGAGCCTGGCCCACCACTATCCGGGCGGTTATGCCGCGTTCATCGCTGCAATGAATGCCAAGGCCAAGGCGCTGGGCATGACCAACACCCACTTCGTCGAGCCGACCGGCCTCTCGCCACACAACGTGTCCACTGCCCGCGACCTGAGTAAATTGTTGATCGCCGCGCACAAGTATCCGTTGCTGACTGAGCTGAGCACGACCAAGGAAAAAACCGTGTCGTTCCGCAAGCCCAACTACAGCCTGGGCTTTCGCAACACCGACCATTTGGTCCGTAAGGCAGACTGGGACATCCAACTGACGAAAACCGGTTTCACCAACGAAGCCGGTCACTGCCTGGTGCTGGTGACCCGGATGGGTGACCGCCCGGTTGCCCTGGTGCTCCTTGACGCTTACGGCAAATTCACCCATTTTGCCGATGCCACGCGCATCCGCAATTGGGTCGAAACCGGCAGAAGTGCCGACGTAGCGTCCGCAGCCTTGCAATACAAATCGGACAAGAACCTCAAGCACCGCCAGAGCGGCGTGGTTGAAGCGTCGAAGTAATCTGGCTGCGACCCAATGAAAAAGCCCCGAACATTCGGGGCTTTTTTTCGTCGATCAGTCGTTGGGCAGCGGCATCTGATCGTCGTCAGGGATACCATCGCCCTTGCTGGGATCCCTCCATCCCTGTGGATGTTCGCCCGGCACCACCGTCGGACGGGCCAGCGGATCTCGCAACGGGCTGTCCGGATCCATCACTGGATCGACACTTTCTTCAGGGGTGGTCGGAACGTTTTCCGGACGTTTGTCGTTGAAACTCGAATCGGTAGACATACGCACCTCCATGAGACCTAGGGTTTCAGATCACCGAGTGGATCATAGGGCTTTGCCGGGGCCTTGGGATTGTCACCCGGTTTCACATCCCTGGGCGCCTTGGCCGGCCCGACAGGATCGACCTGAGGGTCGGCAAGATCCGGGGAGTCGGGATCGAAGCCCAACTCGTCGCCGGACGAATGTTCGGACGAGTGGGGGCCGGAAGGGGTATCGGAATGTGCCATGGACGCCTCCTGATCGCGGCCCGAAACATCCGGGCCTTGAATATCAGATACCTCCAGCGCACCGATGTGCCCGGCAGATGACGAACGGGCTTACTGCGCCTTCAAAGCGCCCTTGGCCTTCGCCGCCGCCTGTTCCTGGCCGGCCTGGGCGAGATCATTGGCCGCCTTGAGCCAACGCTGTTGATCGACTTCGGCCGGAATCTGCGTTGGTGCCTGAATCAGCACCGCCCATCCACCGGCGTCCTTGAATGCCGATTCGAACGAGCCAAAGCTCATCAGCAATCGCTGATCCATCCCTGCACGCAACAACACGGTCTGCTTCTGGCGATTATACCCGGACAGAATCGCATACCGTGGTTCGGCCCAGAGCACGGAGCCTTCGGTAAAGCGCACCATCACCGGGTAACCGGCCGCCACCTGGGTCAACAACGCTGGCAGGTTGCTGTCCAGCGGATAAACCATCATCCCGTACTCACGGGCCAGGTTCTGCATGTTTTGTTGCAGCTGGGCTTCAGCGCCCGGCAAATGCAACGGCTTATCCAGCAAGCCCGGGGTTATCACGATGCCTTGCTGGTCCAACATGCTCGCCAGCACTTGCGGCCCGCTCTGATTGGCCACGCCGCGATAGAACCGGCCGCTGAGTTCGACACGTTCCGGCAGACGCTTGATCTGCGGTGCAACGCTGCCGGCGCAACCGGCCAGGCCAGCGACGCAACCCACGATCACCGCCGCCGATAGAATTCGAGGAATTACCCGCACCATCATCACTCTCTTGTTCAGACGCCGGGCAATCTGCTTCCCGGCTTGGCTGTCGATCATAGGACGCCGCGCGACCGCGGTATAGCCTTAACCGGTAGTTGATTGCGTTGGATAGAGCGAACTGGTTGGTCGCCATCGACCTTCGGTCAATAGCGTGCAACATGCCAGCGACTAGACTGTCACTTGCAAAGCGTGTGTGCCCGCGGCAGGGCAAAGAGGAGGCACCGATGAGCCTGACAATGACAATCGTGATGTTGATTTCCAGCTGGCTGGCGGTTGCCGCCGCCATGTTATGGGGGGTTCTGCGCATTACCCGCCGTCATCATCACCCTGCCCAGCCCGCACCTTTGACGAAAACCGATAAAACCGCCGTGCATCACGCCTCCGCCCACTGATTGGCATTTTTCCACCGCACAAAAAAATCGGCCGCCTGGACTCTTGTGAGTTCAGGCGGCCGTTTTATTCAGCGCCGGTCAGGCTTCAGCGGTTACGCGCTTCTGCTTCGCCCGCCGGGACATCATGTTCAACACCTCGATCGCAGCCGAGAACGCCATGGCCGCATAGACGTAACCTTTCGGTACGTGGGCGCCGAAGCCTTCGGCGATCAGCGTCATGCCAATCATGATCAGGAAGCCCAGGGCCAACATCACCACCGTCGGGTTGTCATTGATGAATTTGGCCAGCGGGTCAGCGGCCAGCAACATCACCAGTACCGACACCACCACCGCGATGATCATGATCGGCAAATGCTCGGTCATGCCGACAGCGGTAATGATGCTGTCGATGGAGAACACCATGTCCAGCATCAGGATCTGGCCGATCGCGGCGGCAAAGCCCAGGGTCACGGTTGAGGTCGCGGACTTCGGATCTTCCGGCGCCGGGTCCATGCTGTGATGAATCTCGGTGGTTGCCTTCCACAACAGGAACAGACCGCCGGCAATCAGGATCATGTCTTTCCAGGAGAACGCCTGGCCGAAGATGTCAATCACAGGCTCGGTTAACTGGACGATGAACGCGATGGTGCTCAACAGGCCCAGGCGCAGGATCAGCGCCATGCCGATACCGATACGACGAGCCTTCTGCCGGTGCTGCTCGGGCAACTTGTTGGTCAGAATCGAGATGAAGATCAGGTTATCGATGCCGAGCACGATTTCCATCACCACCAGGGTGGCCAGGGCGACCCACGCTGCGGGGCTGGCGGCTAGCTGTAAAAGGTATTCCATGGGTCAGTCCTGACTCGCTGTAAGACGGTTTAGATTTCCTGGGACGAAGATTCGGTTTTTTCCGCGTCTTTTTCCGATGATTCCTTTTTGCCGATCAACCCGCCGGCCGCATCACTGAGCGCTTGTTCGGCGGCTTTGTGGGTATCGTCGATAGCCTGTTTGGCACTTTCGGCAGCCTTGCCCATCAGTTGCTGAGCGCTTTTTTCGGCCTGTTCGCAACCGGCCAGAACCAGTAACGACGCAATCAGCAGCGCCGTGGATTTGAGCTTCATGATCTTTTCCTCGATAGAACAAACGGCGCCGCAACGATGGCCCGTTGATAGCGATGCATTCTAGAGAGATGAACACTTCAGGAAAATTCGTATTTTCAGCGGTTATACTTCGGTTTTTACGAACTGTAGATCACCATGCTCAACTATCGGCAATTGCATTACTTCTGGGTGGTGGCCAAGACCGGCAGCATCGTACGCGCCTGCGAGCAGTTGAACCTGACGCCCCAGACCATCAGCGGGCAGATATCGCTGCTCGAACACACCTACGGCATCGAATTGTTTCGCCGGGTAGGCCGGCAACTTGAACTCACCGAAGCCGGGCGCCAGACCCTGCCCTACGCCGAACAAATGTTTCAGCTGGGTGGCGAACTGGAGTTGATGTTGCGGGCGCAACCCCATGAACAGCAGATTCTGTTTCGGGTAGGCGTCGCCGATGTGGTGCCCAAATCCATCGTCTATCGCCTGATCGCCCCGACCATGGAATTGAGCGAGCCGCTGCGCATCACCTGTCGCGAGGACAAGCTCGAACGATTGTTGGCCGACCTGGCGATCCAGCGCCTGGACCTGGTGATTTCCGACAGCCCGATGCCCTCGCACCTGGACATCAAGGGCTACAGCCAGAAACTCGGCGAATGCGGGATCAGCTTTTTCGCCACCACCGAATTGGCGGCGCGCTACGGCCAGGACTTTCCCCGCAGCCTGCACGGCGCGCCCCTGCTGATTCCCGGGCCGGAAACCGTGGTGCGCAGCCGCTTGCAACGCTGGTTCGCCGAACAGCAGGTCCAGCCGCAGATTGTCGGCGAGTTCGACGACAGCGCCTTGATGCAGGCCTTCGGCCAATCCGGCAGCGGGATTTTCATTGGCCCGAGCGTGATTGCCGATGAAGTGAAGCGCCAATATGGCGTGGAGGTGATCGGCCAGACCGACGCGGTGCGCGAGTCGTTCTACGCCATCTCGGTGGAACGCAAGGTCAAGCACCCCGGCATTGTCGCCATTACCGAAGGTGCCCGACGCGAGCTGTTTACAGCGCTGTGACGACTTCGCGGGGCTTGAAGGTCATCAACGCGATGGCCAACAGAATTGACGCGAGGATAAATCCGGCGGCGGCAAAACCCAGGCCTTGCAGGCCGACGCTGTCGATCACCCGGCCGCCGATCATGGCACCCAGGCCAATCCCGAGATTGGCCCCGGCGATGTTCAGCGACGCGGCGAACGCCGGAGCTTCGGGCGCGGCTTTCATCAGGCGCACATGACTGACCAGGAACAACGCGGCTTGCGTCACCCCCCAGATGCCCATCGCCGCGGCCAGGCCGAAGGGCGAATGAATGTTCGGCACCAGCGTCACCAGGCCGGCAATCATGAACGCGCAGAACATCATCGAGGCCACCAGCGGATGACGATCCACCGCGCGCCCGCCCAGGGAATTGCCGATCAGCCCGACCGCGCCGAATCCCATCAGGCACCAGCCGACCACTGTGCCGTTGAAGCCGGCCAGGCGCTCCAGGATATCCGCCAGGTAGGTGTAGGCCGTGAACATGCCGCTGAACACCACGATCGACAACAGCACATGTCCCACCATCAATGGGCTGCGCAGGATCTTGAACTGCGAGCGGAAGCTGACCTGATGCTGGTGCAGGTTGGTTTTCGGCAGGTAGATAAACAGCAGCAAAGCCTTGGCAAAGGCGATGAACGCCAGAATGGCGAAGGCGCTGCGCCAGCCGAACGCATCGGAAATCAAGGTGCCCACCGGAATGCCGAACACCGTGGCACAGACGATGCCGAAGCCGATCTTGGCAATGGCACGCCCGGCATAGTCCGGTCCGACGATGTCCACCGCCGTCTCACTGGCCAGCGCCCAGAACACCGGCAGACCCAATGCCGGAATCAACCGGGCAAACGCCATTACCCAGATATTCGGTGCCAGCGCCGCGAGGGTATTGGCCAGGCCGAACATGATCAGCACAGAGATGAACAGCTTGCGGCGTTCGAAGCGGGCAAAGTACGCGGTGAGGAATGGCCCGAAGGCGGCAACTGTGAAGGCGAACAGAGTCACCAGCAAACCCGCTTGGGGGATGCTGACGTCGAGGTCACGGGCGATGGCCGGCAACAGGCCGACGATGATGAATTCCGTGGTCAGCACCGTAAAACCGGCGGCCGACAACAGAAGAATGGGCAACAGCATGCAGAACTCCAGAAAACGACGACACCAGCGATAGCCCGAGGGCTCACTGGCAGACATGAAAATGAGGATGGCGAAGCTTAACAGAGTGTTTGCGAACAGGGTTGCACGAAGCTGCAAATCACGCCAGGCAATTGGGTGGCAGATCGTCACAGGCTCAAGGATCGGGACGTCGCTGTGATAAAGTCCGCGCCCCGCGAAACGTACAGCCTGTTCACCGGCCGCTTTCCGGCCTCGATGTCGCGACACCCCCGCACCCAATAAAATCCGAGATGCCGTTTTATGACCGCTTCATCCCCTTCTCTATTGCAACGCCTGAAACGCACCAGCCTGGTCACGCAGATCATCATCGGCCTGATCGCCGGGATTGCCCTGGCCCTGATTGCGCCTGAAGCGGCCAAGTCCACCGCCTTCATCGGCAAAGTCTTCGTGTCCGCGCTGAAGGCGGTCGCGCCGATTCTGGTGTTCGTCCTGGTCATGGCCTCGATCGCCAACCACAAGCACGGTCAGCAAACCCACATCCGGCCGATCCTATTCCTGTATCTGCTGGGCACGTTCGCGGCCGCCGTGGTCGCGGTGGTTGCCAGCATGATGTTCCCGTCGAGTCTCGTCCTGTCCACCCATGACGTTGCCGTCACCGCACCGGGCGGCATCGGCGAAGTGCTGCAAAGCCTGCTGCTCAGCGTGGTCGACAACCCGGTCAGTGCCCTGATGAACGCCAATTTCATCGGCATTCTGGCCTGGGCGATCGGCATGGGCATCGCCATTCGCCATGCCGGTGATACCACGCGCGAAGTGCTGGGCGACCTCTCCAACGGTGTGACAGTGATTGTGCGCCTGGTCATTTGCTTTGCGCCGCTGGGGATTTTTGGCCTCGTAGCCTCGACTCTGGCCACGTCAGGTTTCGGCGCCCTGATCGGCTACGCGCATCTGCTGGCCGTGTTGCTGGGCTGCATGCTGTTCGTGGCCTTGGTGATGAACCCGGTCATCGTGTTCTGGAAGCTGCGCCGCAACCCGTATCCACTGGTGCTGATGTGCCTGCGCGAAAGCGGCATCACCGCGTTTTTCACCCGCAGTTCGGCGGCGAACATTCCGGTCAACCTTGAGCTGAGCAAGCGCCTGGGCCTGCATGAAGACACTTACTCGGTGTCGATCCCGCTCGGCGCCACCATCAACATGGCCGGCGCGGCGATCACTATCACTGTGCTGACTCTGGCGGCGGTGCACACCCTGGGCATTGCCGTGGACATTCCCACGGCCATTCTGCTGAGCGTCGTCGCGGCTATTTGTGCCTGTGGCGCCTCGGGCGTGGCCGGTGGTTCGCTGCTGCTGATCCCGCTGGCGTGCAGCCTGTTCGGCATCCCCAGCGAAATCGCCATGCAGGTGGTGGCGGTCGGCTTCATTATTGGTGTGCTGCAGGATTCGGCGGAGACGGCGTTGAATTCGTCCACTGACGTATTGTTCACGGCAGCGGCTTGCCTGGGTGAAGAGGCAAAAGCCCAACGATTGGCTTAACACCCAACCCTGTAGGAGCGAGCCTGCTCGCGATGGTGTGTCAGCCAACACGTACCCGGCTGACACTCCATCGCGAGCAGGCTCGCTCCTACAGTTTTTTTGTAGCCGGGCGGTTTAGAACGCGCCCATGTAATCGCGCTTGCCCACTTCCACACCGTTATGACGCAGCAGCGCATAAGTGGTGGTGACGTGGAAGAAGAACTGCGGCAGGCCGTAGGTCAGCAGGTAAGCCTGGCCGGAAAAGCGCTTCTCTTTCGGCGTGCCCGGACGGGTCACGATTTCGATGCCTTCCTTGCCGTTGATCTGCTCCGGTTTGATCTCACCAATGAACGCCAGCACCTTGGCGATCAACGCTTGTAGCTCGGCGAAGGTGGTTTCGGTGTCGTCGTACTTCGGCAATTCGACTTCAGCCAGACGCGCGGACACGCCTTTGGCGAAATCAACGGCGATCTGCACCTGACGCACCAGTGGGAACATGTCCGGGTACAGGCGGGCTTGCAGGAAGGCGTTCGGGTCGATGTTCTTGGCGGTGGCGTGGGCTTCGGCCTTGTTCAGCACATCGCTCAGGGCGTTGAGCATCTGTTTGAAAACCGGAACGGAAGCGTCATACAGGGAAATGGTCATGGCAGGTCTCATGGTGTGACGGAGGGAAACATCAGCCACCTGTAGGAGCGAGCCTGCTCGCGATGAACCACCAGACACCACGGGTCATCAGACAACCCGCGTTATCGTTGACGACCATCGCGAGCAGGCTCGCTCCTACAGGGGATCGTATAGTGGGCCGATTATAGCCATGCATGGCCCTTCCCAGACTGCTCTTTTTCAGCTGCCGTACACCTTTGCCGCCGGAACCGCCTGAGTCAGCAGTTGAGCGACCGCGTCACCCATCTCACCAACCGCCCAGCGACCCTTGCGATCCAGTTCAGGACCTCGACGCCAGCCGTCGGCAATCGACAACTTGCCGCCCTCGATTTCGAACATCTGGCCGGTGACATCGGCAGACGCCTCGGACCCGAGCCACACCACCAGCGGCGCAACGTTTTCCGGGGCGAAGTAATCAAAGCCCTCCTCCGGCTTCTTCATGGTCTCGGCAAACACCTGCTCGGTCATCCCGGTTCGCGCCGCCGGAGCGAGGGCGTTGACGGTAATCCCGTAGCGTCCCAGTTCCGCCGCCTGTACCAACGTCAACGAAGCAATCCCACCCTTGGCCGCCGCATAGTTGGACTGGCCGATGGAACCCTGCAACCCGGCGCCGGAACTGGTGTTGATAATCCGCGCATTGACCTTTGCGCCACCCTTGGCCTGCTCACGCCAATACTTGGCGGCATGACTGGCGATACAGAAATGGCCTTTCAGATGCACGGCCACCACCGCATCCCAATCGGCCTCTGTGAGGCTGGCGAACATGCGGTCGCGGCAGATGCCGGCGTTGTTGACCACTACATTCAGTCCGCCGAAGGTTTCGATGGCCTGGCGCACGATGAGCGCCGCCGAGTCATAGCGGGTGATGTCGTCGCTGTTGGCCACGGCGCTGCCGCCCTGACCGAGGATTTCGCCGACCACGGCCAGTGCCGCCTCACGATTGATGTCATTGACCACCACTTTGGCGCCCTCGGCGGCAAAGGCCAGCGCATAGGCCCGGCCCAGACCACCACCGGCGCCAGTAATGATCACCACGCGGTTTTCACAGATTTTCATGTTGTTATTCCTTCCTGGTCGACGGGTTCCCTGTAGGAGCGAGCCTGCTCGCGATGACGGCGGCACATCCGACATCCATGTGACAGACATACCGTCATCGCGAGCAGGCTCGCTCCTACAGGGTCAGGGTGTTTCTTGAAATCGGGTTCGCTTACAACCGCTCGATAATCGTCACATTGGCCTGGCCACCGCCTTCGCACATGGTCTGCAAGCCATAGCGACCGCCGCTGCGTTCCAGTTCATGCAACAGGCTGCACATCAACCGCGTGCCAGTGGCTCCCAACGGATGGCCGAGGGCAATCGCGCCGCCGTTGACGTTGGTTTGTTCATGGGGATAGCCGGTCTCCTTGAGCCAGGCCATGGCCACCGAGGCGAAGGCTTCGTTGATTTCCACCCGGTCGATGTCTTCGAGCCGCATGCCGGCGCGTTTCAGTGCATAGGCGGTGGCCGGGATCGGCGCGGTGAGCATCCAGATCGGGTCTTCGGCGCGCACGCTCAGGTGGTGAATGCGTGCACGGGGCGTCAGCCCGTAACGCTTGAGCGCCGCTTCGGAAACGATCAGCATCGCGCTGGCCGCATCGCAGGTCTGGCTCGATACCGCCGCCGTCACCCGGTCGCAGCCGAACAGAAACTCCAGTTCGGCCATTTTTTCCAGGCTGGTCTGGCGCGGCGTTTCATCGTGCAACACACCGGCCAGCGGTACGATTTCGCGGCTGAACCGGCCTTGTTCGATGGCGCGCAAGGCCCGCTGATGGGACTCCAGCGACCAGGCTTCCAGCTGGGCCCGGGACAGGTCCCACTTTTCAGCGATCATCTGCGCCGAACGAAACTGTGTCGGTGGTTGTGCACCATAACGGCGGACCCAGCCTTCGGAACCGCTGAACGGATCGCTGAAGCCCAGGGGCTCGGCGGCGATCATCGCCGAAGAGATCGGGATCTGGGTCATGGTCTGCACACCACCGGCCACGACCACGTCCTGGGTACCGCTCATGATCGCCTGCGCCGCGAAGTGCACCGCTTGCTGGGACGAACCGCACTGGCGGTCGATGGTGGTGCCGGGCACCGATTGCGACAGGCCGGCAGCCAGCCAACTGGTGCGGGCGATGTCCCCGGCCAACGGGCCGATGGTGTCGACACAGCCGAAAATCACATCGTCGTAATCGTCGTCGGGGATGGCATTGCGCTCAACCAGCGAGCGCAACACATGGGCGCCCAGGTCGGCGGCGTGAATCTGGCTCAAACCACCCTTGCGCCGTCCGGTGGGCGTGCGCAGGGCGTCGACTATGTAGGCTTCAGGCATGGTTTACCTCGGTGAAAAGAATTGGAGCCTTGCACGGTCATCAACATCGACCGATAACCTGTAGGAGCAAGGCTTGCCCGCGATGGCGGAGTGTCAGTCAACATTGATGTGGCTGACACTCCGCCATCGCGGGCAAGCCTTGCTCCTACAGGGGATGTGATCAAAAGGTATTTCCGGCACCCAACGCGCGATTGCCATCGAACAGCGCCCCGCGAATCCGCCCTTTGTGCAACCCGCGATCACCCCAGACCTTGTCCAGCGCCCAGGCGCGTTTCATGAACAGATGCAGGTCGACTTCCCAGGTGTACCCCATCGCGCCGTGGGCCTGGATGGTGTTTTTCGCGGCCAGCATGGCCGCTTCCGCCGTCGCCAGTTTGGCGTGGGACACCAGCACGTCCTGCCCTGCCTGCTGCCCGGCGACGGCATGAGCGGCGCGATACAACGGGCCTTTGGCGAATTCGATCTGCACCGCGACATTGGCCATCAAATGCTTGACCGCCTGGAACGAACCGACTGGTTTGCCGAACTGCTTGCGCTCGAAGGTGTAGTCCACCGCCAGGTCGACCATGCGCTTGGCCAGCCCCAGCAATTGAGCGGCACTACCGAGGGCGCCGCGGTTGACCGCAGCGGCCCACAAACGACGGCCCTGTTCACCGCTGGCAACGCAGGTAGCAGGCGCCGGCGTCCACTGGACCTGGAACAACTGGCGGCTGGGGTCGACCGATACGTTACGCGTCAGGCTCACTGCTTCACGCTCAACCGCATGCACTTCATCGCCATGGGCCAGCAACAACAGATCCGCAACATGGGCATCGCTGACCAGCGGGTTACCCGGCTCGCCAATCGCCAGTCGCGCACTGCCCTGCGCAACCCGCGACAACCAGTGCTGCTTGAGTGCTGCGTGTCGATCATCGAGTGCGGCAAGCAACGGCACACCGACCAGCATCGTCTCCACCAACGGCTCGGGCAGCCCAGCATAACCACATTCCTGGGCGATCAGAATGAAGTCCAGTTCATTGAGACCCATGCCATCGTGCGCCTCGGGCACCGTCAGGGCGGTCAGGCCCAGCTCCACCAGTTGCGCCCACAGCTCGTCACTGCGCCCGCTGTCGCTCTGCCACAGTTCGCGAATGCGCTCCGGGGTGACTTCATTGATCAGAAAACTTCTGACGCTGTCCTGAAACAGCAGTTGATCGCGGCTGAAACTAAAGTCCATGGTCTCTTCCTCAGGCGCGCGGCATGCCGAGCATGCGTTCGGCAATGATGTTGCGCTGGATCTCGTTGGTGCCGGCGTAGATCGGCCCGGCCTGGGCAAACAGGAAACCTTCCAGCCAATGACCGACATCGCCGGCCGCCGGCGCTTCGGGCAGCAGCTCGCCGCGCAGGCCGAGGATGCTCAGGGCGGTGTCGTGCATGCGCTGATCCAGTTCCGACCAGAAGATCTTGTTGGTCGAAGATTCCGGGCCGATCTTGCCGCCCTGCACCAATTGCGAGGCGGTCATGTAGGTGCTCAGGGTGTAGGCCTCGGCGTCCAGCCAGGCACGCATCACCGCCTCGCCGATGGCCGGGTCGCGGTCGGCATGCTCGCGGTTGGCCTGATACAACTGCACCAGCCGTCGCGCGGTTTCCTGAAAACGCGCGGGTGAGCGCAGCAGCAATCCCCGTTCGAACCCGGCGGTGGACATCGCCACATGCCAGCCCATGCCCTCGCCGCCCAGGGCGTTTTCCACTGGCACTTTGACGTCATCGAAGAAGATCTCGGCGAACCCCGGCAGACCGTTGAGCTGCGGGATCGGCCGCACAGTGATCCCCGGCGTATCCAGCGGCAGCAGAATGAACGTCAGGCCGTGATGGCGCTGGGACTGCCCGTCAGTGCGAAAAATACCGAAGGCCCAATCGGCCCACACCGCGCGGGTCGACCAGGTTTTCTGACCGTTGATCACGTAGTGGTCGCCGATCCGTTCGGCTCGGGAGCGGATCGCCGCCATGTCGGAACCGGCACCCGGCTCGGACCAGGCCTGGGCCCAGATGTCTTCACCGGTGGCCATGCGCGGCAGAAAACGTGCCTTTTGTTCTTCGCTGCCGTACTCCATCAAGGTCGGGCCGAGCAGGAAGATGCCGTTCTGGTTGACCCGTGCCGGCGCCCCGGAACGGTAGTATTCCTCTTCGAAAATCAGCCACTCGATCAAGTCGCAGCCGCGCCCGCCCAGTTCGGTCGGCCAGGTCACCATGCCCCAACGGCCTTCGTTGAGTTTGGCTTCCCAGGCACGGTGCTCGGCAAAGCCCTGTTCGGTGTCGAACGATTGCAGCGGTTCACTCGGTACATTGGCCGTCAGCCAGGTTCGCGCTTCGGCACGAAAGGCCTGCTGGGCCGGGGTATAGGTCAGGTCCATGAATGTGCCTTCAGCCGTTGAATCGGGCATCGCGTTTCTCGACGAACGAGTCGCGTGCTTCCTGAGAATCCAGTGAGCGATAGGCTTCGAGGGTGAAGCCCTGCTCCCAGCGGTATTTGTCTTCGAGATTGCCGTCTTCGATGCCGGTCAGCGCTTCCTTGGCCAGGCTGATCATGCCCGGGCTCTTGGCGGCGATGGTGCGAGCGATCTGCAGGGCGGTTTCGCGCAGGTCTTCGCGCTTGACCACTTGCTCCACCGCACCGAGGCGCCAGGCTTCGGCGGCGTCGATGGCCTCGCCGGTGAAATACATGTGACGGACTTTCTGCACCGGGAACAGCCGCTGCAAATGCGCACCGCCGCCCATGGCACCGCGATCCACTTCCGGCACGCCGAAGGTGGCGCACTCGGACGCGACGATGATGTCGGCAGCGCCACAAATGCCGATGCCGCCACCGAGCACGAAGCCGTGCACGGCGACGATCACCGGTTTCGGGTTGCGATGGATCGCCTTGAAGCTGTCGTAGTTGCCCTTGTTCACCGCGACGATCAGGTTGCCGTCGGCGGCCAGTTCCTTGATATCGACCCCGGCGCAGAAGCCGCGACCTTCGGCACGGATCACGATCACCCGCACATCGCAATGACGGCCCAGATTTTCGATCTCGCTGGCGATGTCGGCCCAGCCCTGGCAGTTGAAGGCGTTGACCGGTGGCCGGTCGAACACCAGTTCGGCAATGCCGTTATCGATACTGACGCTAAATGGTTTCATGACTTTTTCCCTTCACGACACACGGCGGCACAGCTCGCCCAGGCGCGCTTCGGCGTCGCGGACGATCTGTTCAATCAATTGGGCGCAGCTGGGCAGGCTGTCGATGGAGGCGGCGATCTGCCCGGCAGGCAAAACACCCTCGGCCGGTTGCCCATCGACCATGGCTTTCTGGATCACCATCGGCGCGTTGGCGGCCATGAGGCTTTGCGCGGCGGTCAGTTCACCGGCGCCGCGCATCTTCAAGGCACTGCCGAGCAGTTGCGTCAGGCTCATGCCGGTATGGCGGCGATACGCCAGGCCACTCTGCAACGCCAGCAGCAAGCGTTTGAGGCCACCGCTTTTTTCCAGCTGATCGAGCAATTCGTTGCGGATCATCCGTTGCGGCATGCCGTCGATGGCGCGGCTGATGATGATCGCCGCCGGGTCCTTGACCGCCAGGTAACGCGCCAGCGTCGCCCGTGGTACCGGGCTGTCGGCGCACATCAGAAACCGCGTGCCCATGGCGATGCCTTCGGCGCCGTAGGCCAGCGCCGAGACCAGGCCTTTGCCGTCCTTGAAACCACCGGCTGCCACCACAGGCACCGACACGGCGTTGACCACCTGATCGAGCAGCATCGAGGTCGGCACCGAGCCGGTATGCCCGCCGCCCTCGCCGCCCTGCACGGTCACCGCATCGGCGCCCATTTCCACGGCTTTCTGTGCGTGTTTCAGGGCACCCACGGTAGGAATGCACACCACCCCGGCATCCTTCAGACGGCTGATCATTTGCTTGCCGGGCGAACGGCTGTAGCTGACCGCCCGGACTTTGTGGCGCAACACCAGCTCGACGATGTCAGCGGCGTTGGCTTGATACATATGGAAGTTCACACCGAATGGCTGATCCGTCAGGCGCCGGGTTTCAAGAATCGCCGATTCCATCTGCTGCGGCTCGATGGTCGCGCCGGCAAGAAAACCGAAGCCCCCGGCATTGCCCGTGGCCGCCACCAGTTTCGGATCGGCGACCCAGCCCATGGCGGTCTGGATGATCGGGTAGCGGCAACCGAGCAACTCGGTCAGTCGAGTGTTCAAGGAAATCGCCATGCTCACGCCCCGCCCGCTTTGCGCTGGGAACTGGCCATGGCCTTGGCGTCGTAGCCGCCAAGGCGGTCACCGGACACCAGTTCGTTGTGCGCGTGGGCGAAGTGATGCAGGCCAAAGACCATGTCCATGGTCGCGCGCTTGCCCATCAGGTCTTCAGCGTTGTTCACCGCCTGCTTGCTCAATTGCAGGCCCAGGCGTGGCATCTGCGCGATGCGCCCGGCGATGTCGAGCGTCTGTTGCTCCAGCTCATCGCGGGCGACTACCCGGTTGAGCATGCCCATCTGATAGGCACGCGGGGCCGGCATGCGTTCGCCGAGGAACAGGAACTCCTTGGCGATGCGCGGGTTCAGTTCATGCACATGGGCGAAATACTCCACACCGGGAATACCCATGCGCACCACCGGATCAGCGAAGTAAGCATCCTCACTGGCGACGATCAGGTCGCAGACCCAGGCCAGCATCAACCCGCCGGCAATGCAGGCGCCCTGGACCATGGCGATGGTCGGCTTGGGCATCTCGCGCCAGCGTCGGCACATGCCCAGGTAAACCTCCTGCTCACGGGCGTAGAGAAACTCGCCGCCCGGCTTGTTCACATGGTCGTACCACAGGCTCGCCCGGTCGAAGGTCTTGTCCACATCTCGACCGGGTGTGCCGATGTCATGCCCGGCGGAGAAATGCTTGCCGGCGCCACGCAGCACAATGACTTTCACTTCATCGTCATCGCAGGCCCGGCGAAACGCCGCGTCCAGCGCATAAGTCATCTGCGAGTTCTGCGCGTTGTGGAACTCGGGGCGGTTCATGGTGACCAGGGCCACCGCGCCGCGCACCTCGTACAACACCACCTCGGCCTGATTGTTATCGTTATCTTCAGCCATCACTTGTCTCCGCAACGCGTTGCTCAGCGTTGGCCTGGCGGGTTGTCTTTAAGTTGCAGGGCGCGCAGGTTGTGCGGGTCCAGACGCTGGATCAGTTGCAACTGCTCGGCCGTCGGGGCCGCGGTGGTCGGGCAGTCGTCCGGTACGTGAAGCTCAAACCCTGTGTTGTCCTGTACTTGCGCCGCCGTCACGCCGGGGTGCAGCGAACGGATGCGCATCTGCCGCTGCGGGCCCTGGAAATCCAGCACGCACAGGTCGGTGATGATCAGGCGGATGTCGATGTCGTCCAGCGACCAGCCACGGGCCAGGCGAGCCGGGTTGTAGCCGACCGAAGCGACCATATCGACCTCGCCTTCGACGAACACCCGGCGGTTATGGCTCGGCACGCAGAACGAGTTGGCGTGGCTGATCGAGTTGCCGGGGAAGCCGCGCACACCGAGCATCTGCGCCTTGGGCTTGGCGTAGTCACCGATGCAGGAAATGTTGGCCTGGCCGAAACGGTCGATCTGGGTCGGGCCCACCAGTGCATGACGCTTGCCGCCCCAGACGTTGTCGAAAATCCGCGAGAAGCCCATCCAGCTGTCGCGCTTGGGTTCGTAGCCATTGCGTGCGCCCAAGGGCACCGGTTCGGCAACCATGTAGGCTTCGGAATCAGTCATCAGCAGTTGCGGGTTGCTGGTGAGCATGGCCAGTGACGCGGCCAGGCGCGGGATCACGCCGATGCCGCTGGCCAACACTTCGCCGTCTTCGCGCCAGGCTTCAGAGGCCGCGCAGATCATCAACTCGGCGAGGCTATAAGTAGTCGTGTTCATCGAAAGGCTTCCTCAGAAAATCGGCAACGGCAGTTCACGGATGGCAGCCAGGCCGCCGACCTTGTCCAGGTACTGTTCGTGGGTGCAGTCAACGTAGTCACGGACGTAGCCCTGCCAGCCATCGGCCGCCTGGACCGTGGCGTTGTAAGCCTTGAAGTGCGCGACGTCGAAGCCATACAGCGGCGCGCAGGACGACGGATGCGCCCCGCCCGGCACGTGGGCCACGGCAGTGGTCAGGTTGCGTTCCCAGAACACCTGATGCGCCAGTGCCGGATCGCGGTGGAAATACGCGCTGTCCACCAGCTCATCGCAGGTCACGTAGCTGTGGGTTGCCGCGCGCACGAACAGGTCGTCCATGTAGTGATCCGGACCACTGATCTGGCATACGCCGCGCGCATCGGCGCGGTCGACGTGCACCAGCGCCGCGTCGAGCTTGAGTGCGGGCATGGCGACCCAATCCTTGCCATCGGCATAGGGTGAGGCGATCAATTTGATCTGCGGGTTGTGCCGCAGCACATCGGTGCCCAGGCCCACCGCCGTCGGAATGAACGGCACGTTCATCGCCGCCGCCCGCAGCCCGAGCAACAGCATGCCTTCGTCGATCTCCATCACTTCCAGCGCCGCTTCCTGGCGTGCCTTGCGGAAGTACGGTTCCAGAGGAATGAAATCCAGCGAGACGAAGGCGAATATCAGTTTCTTGATCTTGCCCGCCGCGCAGAGCATGCCGACATCCGCACCACCGTAGGCGACCACGGTGAGGTCCTTGAGGTCCGAGCGCAGAATCTCGCGCACCAGGGCCATGGGTTTGCGCCGCGGACCCCAGCCACCGATGCCGATGGTCATGCCGTCACGCAGCTGGCCGACGATCTCGGCCGTGGTCATTTGCTTGTTCAAGGTCATGCTCCTCATTGACGACCGACGCTGAAATCGTGGCCCCAGTGGCTGACCACGGTGCTTTCGAACGGCGTATGGCGATCCCAGTCGACCACCAGGCCATCGCAGCCGTACTCCAGATCGAACCCGGACGGCGTCTTGATGTAGAAGGAAATCATCTGGTCGTTGGTGTGCTGACCGAGAGTCGCCGAGAGCTTCACGCCGTTGGCGTGCACCCGGTCCAGGGCGCGACCGACTTCGTCCAGCGCGTTGACCTCGACCATCATGTGCACGCAACCGTGGGGCATCGGGCATTCGAAAATCGCCAGCGAGTGATGCCGGCCGTTGTTGCAGTGCAGGAAGTGGATGCGCTTTTGCGGCTCGGCCGGGTCCGGGGTGAAGCGGACTTTCATCAGGTCCGACAGGCCGAAGCCGAGTACCTGCTCGTAGAAATCCCGGCAGCGTTCGAAGCTCGGCGCCGGCAGTACCACGTGGCCCATGCCCAGATCGTTGGTGACGAAACCCTTGACCCCGACTGGCGAGACGAAACGGGCGAAGTCTTGCAACGGCCCCCAGAACAGCTCGTGCCGATTGCCATCCGGGTCGCTGAAGTGCACCAGCTCCTGGACCTTGCGCAGATCGGCTTCGGCGGTTGTGCCGCGGGTGACTTGCACATCGGCTTGCTGCAGTTCGCTGATCGCCTGTTCGAGCGCCGCCTTTCCGGCCACTTCCCAGCCGCAGGCACCGAAGCCGTTCTCGGCATTTTTCTGCACCAGCATGCGGTAATGACGATCGTCCATTTTCAGGTACAGATGCTCACCGTTATCGTCGCCGGTGACCATCATCCCCAGCACCTGGCTTGCGTAATGACGCCACTGCGCCAGGTCGCTGGACAACAGGGTGACGTAACCCAGACCACGGATATCCATGGATGCACTCCTCGTTTTGCTCAGGCCGTGCCGCCCTTCGGCGACTGCCGGGGGAGACTTTATGTGGGCCTATTCAAACGGGTTCGGGGAGGGGCAACATCGTCCAATGGGACTAGCGAAAATGATTGGCCACGCATAAAAAAACTGTAGGAGCTGGCTTGCCAGCGAAGGCGGCGCATCAAGCAACATGGATGTTGTCTGACACGGCGCCTTCGCCGGCAAGCCGGCTCCTACAGGTTCCTGTGGCGGATGCAAAGTCCGCAAACAACACAAAACCTGTGGGAGCGCGGCTTGCCCGCGATGGCGGTGTGTCAGTCGACATTGATGTTGTCTGACACAGTGCCTTCGCGAGCAGGCTCGCTCCCACAGGGAATACGATCAATGTCCGCCATCAACCCTTGCGAAAATGCGGAATCACTTTTTCGCCGATATTCTTCAGGGTTTCGAGCTGCGCCCACTGCGGCACGGTGCCCATCTGGCAGATGAACAGGATCTCGTCGGCGCCAGCATCGATCAGGCGTTGTACGTAGCCGATGCAATCCTCGACGGTGCCGTAGGCGTGGTTGGGGTTCATCATCGCCATGGTTGGGTCGGAGAAGTCGACGCTGACTTCTTCCGAGGCGAAGCGCGACTTGATCACGCTCTGGCCGTTGCCATCGACGAAGGTGTCGTCCTTCCATTTTTCCGGGTCAGGACGCTCGCCACCGCCGTACCAGTAGCCCAGGGATTCCATGAAGTAACGCTGGCCACGGATACCGATACGCCGTGCCTCTTCGTTGTCCTCCAGCACGATCGCCGGGCACAGCGCGGCGATGTGACGGTTAGGACGGAAGCCCACTTGCTTCTTCTCATCGCGGTTGTCGTAGGCCGTGTGATACACCTCGACCTTCTTGGCGATTTCTTCCGGACCACCAAAGCCCAGTACCAGCGCACCCATACCGCGACCGCCAGCATTTTTCAGCGACTCGGTGTTGGTGCACGCCAGGTACATCGGCGGGTGTGGATCCTGATACGGCTTTGGATGGATCGGACGCTTGGGGATCTGCACGAAGTCGCCGTTGTGCTCGATTTCGTCCTGCACGAACATTTTCGGGATCAGGTACATCATCTCGTCGATCTGCGGCTGCAAGGTCGCCAGGTCGTAGCCGAAGGTGCCGGCCTCCTGCTGGGTGCCGCCCTTGCCCACGCCAAAGTGCACACGGCCCTTGGACAGCAGGTCAAGGGTGGCGATGCGTTCTGCGACTTTCACCGGGTGGTTCATCGCCGGCGGCAGGCAGACCACGCCGTGGCCGATGCCGATACGCTCGGTCTTGCCGGCCACGAACGCCAGCATGGTTTCCGGCGCAGACATGTGCGAGTAGTTGCTCAGTGCGGTGTGTTCCACGCACCAGAAGGTGTCGAAGCCGAGCTTGTCGGCCAGCACCGCCTGCTCAACGGTGTCCTGGAAAATCTTGCGGTCGCCTTCGCGGCTGGAGTCCACCGTCTGGGCTTCGTAAATCAGGGAAAATTTCATGGTTGATCCTTGTGCTTATTTGGGTGCGCAGTCGGCGCCAGAGACCTGTGCCTTGCGCCCATGCTCGGGTATTGGCAGGGCGCTCGAATCACGCAAACGGACTAGCTGATTCAGCAGAAACCATCAGAGGAAAAAGTCATTGCTGTCCTGCCCCATGCTCACCCCGCCCAGGTTCCACGCATACTTGGCCGGGCTGTTGGCGACGTGGGCACGGCCGGTGTGAATGTCGCGGAAGGCGCGGTTGATCGGGTGGCTGCGGAAGATCGTCGAGGCGCCGCTGTTGAACATCAGCTCGCCGACAGCCTTGGCGCACTTGTCGGCCACCAGCGCCGAGTCGTAACGCATCTTCACCCGCTCGGGCATGCTCAATGGCTCGCCCTTCTGCGCACGATCGAGCATTAGGGCGAAGTTGCGATGCAGCACGGTCTTGCACTCATCGACGCAGACCATGGCGTTGGCCAGCGCTGATTGCGCAGCCGGGTCCTGGACCATCTTGCGCCCGTCATTGACCCCGACCCGCGCGCGGTTGTGCTCGACAAACTGATCCACTGCGCCTTGCAGGGCACCGATGGCCGACGAGGAAACGGCACGTACGAAAATCTGCCCGAACGGCAGGCGGAACAGCGGCGCGGTGTTCACCGCATTACCCGGGCTGTTCTGCATGAAGCCGTCGAAGGCGCGATGGGTGCGGTACTCGGGAACGAAAGCGTTCTCCACCAGAATGTCGTGGGAGCCGGTGGCTTCCAGGCCCATGACGTTCCAGTTGTCGAGAATCCGGTAGTCACTGCGCGGCACCAGGAAGGTCCGGTAATCCGGCGCCCCACCCGCCTCCTCCGGCGGTACCAGTGCACCGAGGAATACCCAGTCGCAATGCTTGCTGCCGGACGAAAAGCCCCAGCGCCCGCTCAACTTGAAACCACCCTCGACCCGCTCGACCTTGCCCACCGGCATATAGGAAGACGAGATCAGCACGCTGGAATCATCGCCCCAGACATCCTGCGCAGCGCGGTCATCGAACAACGCCAGTTGCCAGTTGTGGATCGCCACCACCCCCAGCACCCAGGCCGACGACATGCAGCCTTCGGCAAGGGTCATCTGCACGTCGAAAAAGTCCTTGGGCTCCAGCTCATAACCTTCCCAGCGCGAGGGCTGGAGGATGCGGAAGAACCCGGCGTCCTGGAAATCCTTCAGGGTTTCTTCGGGCAACTGCCCGGCCTGAGCGGCGTTCAGGGCGCGTTCACGCAGGATCGGTACCAGCTCGCGGGCACGTTGGCTCAGACGCTGGCGAATCAGGTCTTGGTTGAGCATTGTTATTGTTCTCCTCTGTTCACCCCATCCGCCGGGGCGCGCGTGCAGCGGGGCCCGAACAGCGCCCCCTGCGTGGCATTCAAGCAATGCGCGGCGGGAGGGGCATCCCTCAAACGGACCATGCCGGGTGGAGAATGGAAAAGATCAGAGATTGGCTCGCTCGCCGCAGTTCCCCTGTGGGAGCAAAGCTTGCTCGCGATGGCTATGTGTCAGGCGATGTGGATTTTGATGGTGCACATATCCGTTGCTGCGGTAACGGCCACCTAGGGTTCCGCTCTTACAGCGGGTTACTTTGAAAAGCGCAAAGTAACCAAACGCTCTTGCCCCACCACTCGGTGCCTCGCCCAGGCTCGGCATGCCCTCACTCCGGCATTGCTCCGTGGGTCGCCGCGATGGGCCATCCCTGGCCCAGCGCGGCTAAACCGGCGTCCTGCCGGTTTACCCACGGAGCAATGCCTGCGTTCGGCCAGCGTGGTTTAACGGGGCGCCCAGATCAAAAGCCAAAGCGAGGCGGCCTGACAGCCGACCTGATTTCGCGGACACCCCCAATCCCCTGTGGGAGCTGGCTTGCCAGCGATGGACGTGAATGATGACGCGTGCTGCCTGGATGCCCGCGTTGTCTGGACGTTTTTCGCGAGCAGGCTCGCTCCTACAGTGGAAAGCGTTCATCCGCAAACTCAGGTCGGCTGTGAGGCCGCCTTCGCTGCAATGCGGCGCCCCGACAAGCCAGCTCCCACAGGGGACGGTGTACACCTGCTTCTCACCACTCAACAGGCCGAGCGTTAGCTCGCCTGCAAGCTTTTGATTTTGATCTACCCGCCCCATCGGAAGGCTGAGTGGAGGTGTTCATCCGGGGAGTGGCGCGCAGCGCCGTTCGACGCAGTCGAACACGCTGCATGTAGGTGCAGCGAAGCCAACCGGAGGGCAGTGTCCCCGGATGGATGCCGGAGCGAAGGAACCCCGAGCCTTGGCGAGGGGCCGGACGCCGGGGCGAGCCTTTTTGGGTACTTTTTTGGCGTTTGAAAAAAGTGCCTCGCCGTAAGGGCGAAACCACCAGCCGCCGTTACCGCAGCAACGGATATGTACTCAATCAACCAAGAACCTGGTCGGCCCAAAAGCCGCCAAGACCTAGTCCCCTCGGACGATGTTCCAGATGGACACCAGCGCAAGAATCCATCGCACTCCATGCACAACAAAAAGGCCCCGTGCGATGAACGACATCAATCTGAAAGCCGACATGCTCCAGGCCATGCGCCGCCTGGCCAAGTCAGTCACCATTATCAGCACCAGCAACGGCTCCGAACGTTTCGCCATGGCCGCCACGGCGGTTGACTCCCTGAGCACCGAACCGCCGTCGCTGCTGATCTGCGTCAACAAGACCGCCTCGCCCCATGCCGCCCTGGCGACCGGCGCGGATTTTTGCGTGAACATCCTCGGGGTCGAACAACAGGACCTGGCGCACCTGTGCAGCGGCGCGATCAAGGGCGAGGCGCGCTTCGATCGGGGCAACTGGCTGACCAGTGCCGGCGGCATTCCTTATCTGGGCGACGCTCAGTCGGCGATCCTCTGCCGTCAGGACGGCCACTTCAGCTACGGCACCCACACCATATTCATCGGGCGCATCCTGCAAATCCACACCAGTGATGCCATCACCCCGCTGGTCTATCTCGACGGCAGCTACACCACCACTGCCAAGCCGACACCCTCCTTCGCTGTCGCTGGCTGAGGCCCGAACATGGACGGCCTGAACGGGTTGACGGCGTTGCGAGTGAACAGCGCCGAGCAGTTGAGCTGGGATGATCGCTGCGACTTGCTGATCGTCGGTTTCGGCGGGGCCGGCGCCTGTGCTGCCATCGAAGCCGCCAGCCGTGGCCTGGCGGTGCTGGCGCTGGACCGCTTCGAAGGGGGTGGTGCCACAGCATTGAGCGGTGGCGTGGTGTATGCCGGCGGAGGAACGCCGTACCAGCGTCAGGCGGGTTACGAAGACACCGACGAAGCCATGTTCAATTACCTGCGCCACGAAGTCGGTGACGCCGTCAGCAGCCGGACGCTGAAGGAATTCTGCGAAGGCAGTCGCGCACAACTAGCCTGGCTCGAGCGCCACGGCGTCGCCTTCGAGTCCAGTGTTCCGCCGCACAAGACCTCATACCCGAGCGATCAGTACTACCTCTATTACTCCGGCAACGAAGCCGTGCCGGCCTATGCCGCCAGCGCCAAACCGGCGCCCCGCGGGCACCGCACCAAAGGCCCGGGCATGTCCGGCGCCAGCCTGTTTGCCCCGCTCAAGGCCAGCGCCTTGCGCCAAGGTGCACGGTTGCGCAGTCAATGCGAAGTGCGTCGCCTGGTGCTCGATCACAACGATCAGGTACTCGGCGTCGAAGCCTGGCAGCTGCTACCGGGCAGCCGCGCCGCCCGGCAACATGCGCGCCTGTCGCGTTGGGCCGCCGCCATTCATATGTACGCCCCGGCCCTGGCCGACCGCTTGCGCGCTCGTCAAAAACGCATCGAACAAACTCATGCCAAACGCCAACTGATCCGCGCCGAACACGCGGTGCTGCTGAGCAGCGGCGGTTTTATCTTCAACCGCGAATGGGTGGACAAGCATGCCCCGCAGTACCTGGCCGGCTTTCCGCTGGGCACCACTGGCTGTAACGGCGCCGGCATCGCCCTGGGCCAGAGCGCCGGTGGCAGCGTGGCGCGAATGGACAAGGTCAGCGCCTGGCGCTTCATCAATCCGCCCTTGGCTTGGGCCCGAGGGCTGATCGTCAACGGGCGCGGCCAGCGCTACGCCAACGAAGAAATCTACGGCGCGACCCTCGGCCACGCGATGGTCGAAGAACAGGACGGCCGCGCCATCCTGATCCTCAACCGGGCACTGGTGCGCGAGGCATTGCGTCAAGTCGGGCCGGGCAAGGTGTGGAATTTCCAGCGCCTGCCAGTGCTGCTCAACCTGCTGTTCAACGCCAAGCGCAGCAACAGCCTGGCCGCGTTGGCCAAGCGCTGCAACCTGCCTCCCGAACTGCTGCGCCAAAGTGTCGAGCGCTATACCCGAGCAGCGCAGGGCGTAATTGCCGATGAGTTCGGCAAGTCCGGGGCGATGCTCGCCAACCTCGAACAAGGCCCGTGGTACGCCCTCGACCTGTCGTTCGACAGCAAACTCTTCCCCTGCCCGGTCATTACCCTCGGCGGGCTGAAGGTGTGCGAGCGCAGCGGCCGGGTACTGGACCACGCCGACGTGCCGATCCACGGCCTGTACAGCGCGGGCCGCAACGCGGTCGGGGTCGCTTCCAACCTTTATGTCTCCGGCCTGTCGCTGGCCGATTGCATCTATTCCGGTCGCCGGGCTGCCGCCCACGTGGCCGACCAAATCGCACTTCAAACCACAGGATCAGGAGAACAACAATGCAACGTGTAGAAGGCAAAGTCTGCATCATCACCGGCGCCGCCAGCGGCATCGGTCGCGAAGACGCCCTGCTGCTGGCCCGCGAAGGCGCCAAGGTGGTGCTGACCGACCTCAATGAGGAAGCGGGCCGCCAGGTCGCCGCGGAAATCGGCAGCAACGCCCTGTTCATTCGTCACGACATCGCCAGCGAGAGTGACTGGCAGCACGTGATCAAGACCACCGTCGAACACTTCGGTCGTCTCGATGTGCTGGTCAACAACGCCGCGATCCTCGCGCTGGGCAGCATCGAAGACACCACCCTGGAGCTGTGGCAGAAGGTGCAGAAAATCAATGGCGACGGCTACTTCCTGGGCTGCAAATACGCGATCCAGGCGATGAAGGAAACCGGCGGCGGCTCGATCATCAACATGTCGTCGGTCGCGGCGCTGGGCGCGATGCCGATGTTCTGCGCCTACTCGGCATCCAAGGGTGCAGTGGCGGCGATGACCCGTTCCATCGCCTTGCATTGCAAGCAGCAGGGCTACCGCATTCGCTGCAACAGCGTGCACCCCGACGGCGTCAACACGCCGATGACCCAGGCCCTGGCCGGTGGTCAGGCGATCCCCCAGGAAGCCCTCGATCAGGACCCGATGAACCGCATGTGCGCCCCTCGGGATATCGCCAATGTGGTGCTGTTCCTGGCCACCGACGAGTCGCGTTTCGTCAACGGTGCCGAGATCCGCGTCGACAATGCGCAACTGATCAGCGGGCTCTGAGGTCGAGGTGAACATGGGCACGCAATTGCAGAACCTGACACCGGCCCCATCGTTGACGGGCAGCTATTCATTGCAAGTGTGCGCGGTGGTCGACGAGACCCTGGATGCCCGCTCGCTGGTGCTGGATATCCCGCCGTCGCTGCGGGAACGCTTTCGCTACAAACCGGGTCAGTTCCTGAGTTTTCGCGTGCCCCTGGCCGGCAAACTGTTGACCCGCTGCTACTCCATGGCGAGTTCGCCCGTGGTGGACGCGCTGCCCAAGGTCACGGTCAAGCGGGTCGACGGTGGCCGGGTGTCGAACTGGATGAACGACGTACAGGTCGGCGACTGGCTGGAGGTGTTGCCGCCGGCCGGGCACTTCTGTCTGGATGAAGAGCAACCGGATGAGGACGCCCGACCACTGGTGCTGTTCGGTGGCGGTTCGGGGATTACTCCGGTGTTCTCCATTCTCAAATCGACACTGCACAGCAGCGCACGGCCGATCAAGCTGATCTACGCCAACCGCGATGAAGCGTCGGTGATTTTCAAGGACGAGCTGTGCCGGTTGATCAAGGCGCATCCTGATCGACTGCACGTGGTGCACGTCCTCGATTCGGTGCAGGGTTTCCTCACGGACGCTCAAGTCCGTCATTTGCTGCGCGGTTCGGCGGGGGGGGATTATTTCATCTGCGGGCCGGGGCCGTTCATGGACACCGTGGAACGCACGCTGCTGGCACTGGGCGAAAGCGCCGGGCGCATCCATGTCGAACGTTTCGTTTCACCGCCGGACCCGGACCAGTTGCTGGCCGAAGAGGCCGTGGCCCGTGCCGCCGCGCTCGATTCGCACTGCGAGGCATTGATCGTCGAACTCGATGGCCAGCAACACGAAATCACCTGCCGTCCCGGCGACACCTTGCTGCAAAGCTGCAAGGCGGCCGGGCTGGATGTGCCGTCGTCCTGCGAGGAAGGCTTTTGCGGGGCGTGCATGTGCGTGGTCAAGGAAGGTGAAGTCCAGTTGGCGCGCAACGATGTCTTGACCCCGAAGGAACTCGCCGACGGCTGGACCCTGGCCTGCCAGAGCCGTCCGACCGGCGCCCGTGTGCGCCTGAAATTCCCCGATTGAACCCCCCTTGCCCATGTGGAACGCAAAACCTGTGGGAGCGAGCCTGCTCGCGATGGTCGTTAACGAAAACGCGGGCTACCTGATGCCCGCGTTGTCAGGGCGTTTTTCGCGAGCAGGCTCGCTCCTACAGGAAGCCGGGCGTTCCGTCGCCCTAGTCCCAACGGACGATCATGTCGGCCCGGTCTGCAGTTAGACTCGGCCACAGCATTAGCCCACAACAATAAAAGAGGTGCAGTTATGGCTCGTTTGCACAATAAGGTCGCGGTGGTCACCGGCGGCGCTTCGGGGATTGGCCTGGCCTGCGTGCGCCGCTTTGCCGCTGAAGGCGCGCAAGTGGTGGGGCTGGACATCGGCAGCGCACCGGCGGATTTCCCCGGCCTGTTCATGACCCTGGACGTGCGCGACGAAGCGCAGGTGCAACAAGTGATGCAGGAAGTCGTCAGCCGCTTCGGGCACATCGACGTGCTGGTCAACGCCGCCGGCGTCGCCGATCAGGGCAGCGTCACCCAGACCACCACCGCCAACTGGCAACGGGTGATGGACATCAACCTGACCGGCAGCATGCTCACCAGCAAATACGCGCTGGAGTCGATGGTGTCGCAACGCAGCGGTTCGATCATTAACGTCGGCTCGATCTTCGGCCTGCAAGGTTGCGATGGCAATGTCGCCTACAACGTGTCCAAGGGTGGCATCAACCAGTTGACCCGCTCGATGGCCATCGACTACGGCTACGCCAATGTGCGCGTCAACGGCTTGTGCCCGGGCCTGATCGAAACGCCAATGACCAGCATGGTGCGCGAACATGAAGCGTTCCACGCCTTCTTCGCCTCGCAGCACATGCTCAGTCGCTCGGGCCAACCGGAAGAAGTGGCCAACGTCGCACTGTTCCTGGCCTCGGACGAAGCGTCCTTTGTCAGCGGCCAGATGATTGCGGTAGACGGCGGTTTCTCCGCCGGTCGCCGCTTCGCCCCGCCCGCCGCGTAAATCGCCATCCAGCCGGGCGCCCTGCCCGGCTCACTCCCTTTTTTCATACCAGTCTTCTAACCGGGGAGGCCCCATGCCGCCTGTCGCCACTGCACTGACCATCGCTCAACTGTTCGCCAACACAGCCCAGGCCTTCGGCGACCGCCCGGCCATCGAGGATTCGGGGCGCTCGATCAGCTACCGGGAACTCGATCACTTGCGCCGCCAGGCCGCCCGCGCGCTGCTGGCGCTGGACGTTCAGGTCGGCGACCGGGTGGCGGTCTGGGCGCCAAACATCTGGGAGTGGATCGTGGCTGCCGGGGCGCTGCAGAGCATCGGTGCCGCACTGGTGCCGCTCAACACCCGCATGAAGGGCAGCGAGGCCGGTTACATCCTGCGCGAGAGCGGCGCCTGTGTTTTATTCGCCATCGGCGAGTTTCTCGGCGTGGACTACCCGGGCATGCTGGCCACCGAAGACCTGCCAGCCCTGCGCCACATCGTCACCCTGCGCGGTGCAGGTTCCGGCACCCTGCGGTGGGAGACGTTCCTGGACCTGGCCGCTGACCTGCCGCAATTGGCGCTGCGCACCCGCGAACAACAGGTCGGCCCGCAAGCGCTGTCCGATTTGCTGTTCACTTCGGGCACGACCGGCAAACCCAAAGGGGTCAAGACCTGCCACGGTCAAAATCTGCGAATCGTGCGCGACTGGAGCGATATCGTCGGTTTGCGTGAGGGCGATCGCTACCTGATCGTCAATCCGTTCTTCCACTCCTTCGGCTACAAGGCCGGTTGGCTGGCGGCGCTGATGCGTGGCTGCACGATCCTGCCGCAGCAGGTGTTCGACGTGCAGGCGGTGCTTGAATGCGTGCAGCGCGAGCGCATCACCGTGTTGCCGGGGCCGCCGACGCTTTACCAATCGCTGCTCGCCCATCCGCAACGCGATGCCTTCGATTTGAGTTCATTGCGGGTGGCGGTGACCGGTGCGGCGGCGATTCCGGTGGAGATGATCCATCGCATGCGCGACGAGCTCGGTTTCGCCACCATCGTCACCGCCTACGGCCTGACCGAGGTTTGTGGCTTTGCGACCATCTGCCGCCCTGGTGACTCGGCGGAACAAGTCGCCAACACCAGCGGCCGGGCGATGCCTGGCGTCGAGGTCCGCTGTGTCGGCACCAACGGTCGCAGCCAGCCAGCCAATGTCCCCGGCGAAGTACAGATACGCGGCTACAACCTGATGCAGGGGTATTTCAATAATCCCCAGGCGAGCCGGGAAATGCTCGATGCCGACGGCTGGCTGCACACCGGGGACATCGGCGTACTCGATGAGCAGGGTTATCTGCGCATCACCGACCGGCTCAAGGACATGTTCATCACCGGCGGTTTCAATGTGTACCCGGCGGAGATCGAGCAGTGCCTGCTGACGTATCCGGGGGTGGCGCAGGTGGCGGTGATTGGCATTCCTGACGAGCGGATGGGCGAAGTGGCGATGGCTTTTCTGCTGCCGGCACCGGGCATCGAGATCGAGGAGGCAAGGTTCCTGGCCTGGTGCCGCGAGCAGATGGCCAACTACAAGGTTCCGCGTCGGGTGCAGGTGCTTGAGAGCATGCCGCTGAATGCGGCGGGCAAGCCTTGCTCCCACGGGGTCTTGTAGTGCTCTTGGGTCAGATGACCCGCGCCGGATGCTGTCGGCGGGGCTCGCCAAGCATGGCGCGATGGGATGGCGGCTGGCGACCCTCGGCTTCACTGATGCCATAACCCCGGGCGATTTCGGCGGTGATCAGGGTTCGTCCGGAGAACGTCATCAACTGCGGATCGTTGAGCAAGGCATGAATCACCCGTCCATTGAATTGCGGGGTTTCGGCATCCGCCAGAAACGCCCGGTATTGCTCGCCATGCTGTTCACCGGCAATCCGCGTACGTTCGGTCAGTTGCGGCCCCAGCCACAGCGACAGCGCCGCCACGCCCTGCCCTTCAAAATCCACCGCCATGTCCGCCGCCAGCTTGTCGATACCGGCCTTCTGCGCACCGTATGCCGGCCCGTGCATGTAGCACCCGGCGCCGAATGACGAGGTAAAACAGACCAGTCCTTGAGCACTGCGCAACAGCAACGGCGCCGCGTAGTAGCTGGCGATGTACGCCGAGCGCAAACCCACATCGATTATCCGCACCAGGTCCGGCGGCTTGGCCCAGAACGGACCCGGCTCGATCAACTGGTCATGGATGAACGCGGCATTGTTCACCAGCAGATCCAGGTGCCCGCATTCCTGCTCGACCCTTGCAAACAACGCCTGCACCTGCCCATCGTCGGCATGATCGCAGACCACCGCGATGCCGCGCCCACCCGCCGCTGTAATCGCAGCAGCAGTGTCTTCCAGCGAGCCCTGCAAGGCCTGCCCGTACAGATTCGAACCGCCGTGCTCCGGCGCACGGCCAGTGACGAACACCGTCATGCCCGCCGCCCCCAAGGCCAGGGCAATGCCCCGGCCAACCCCACGACTGGCGCCCGTGACGACTGCAACCTGCTGACTGTTCATTCGACACTCCCGAACAACGCTTTACCCGAGACCGTTTCGCTCTGGTGCTTGATGTGATTGGCCGCCAGATACCCGAAGGTCATGGCCGGACCAATGGTCGAGCCGGCGCCCGGATAGGTACGGCCCATCATCGAAGCGGCGCTGTTGCCGATGGCGTACAGGCCGTCGATGGGATGGCCGTCTTCGTGCAACACACGGGCGTGAACGTCGGTGAGTAAGCCACCCTTGGTGCCGATGTCCCCGGCGTCGATGCGCACCGCGTAGAACGGCCCCTTGAGCAGCGGCGCCAGACACGGATTGGGTTTTACGCTCGGATCGCCGTAGTAGCGATCGAACAGCGACTCGCCCTTGTGGAAATCTTCGTCGACACCCTGCACCGCCATACCGTTGAAGCGCTGCACCGTGCGCACCAGTCCACCGGCGTCCACGCCGATTTCAGTGGCCAATGCCTCAAGGGTCGGTGCCTTGTGGAAGTAGGTGCGCAAGTGCTCGGGCAACTGCCAGTCTCGCTGGGCATAGCCCGGCAACAACGCGCCGCAGGGGTATTTACGGCGGAACTCGGCGTCGAACACCATCCAGCACGGCACACTTACCGCGGCTTTGCGGTCGTTGGCGTACATGGCGTAGACGATATCGGTGTAGGGCGCGGCTTCATTGACGAAACGCTCACCGGCGGAGTTGACCATCACGCACCCCGGCAACGTCCGTTCGACGAACAGCGCGCGCTGTTTTTCCTCGCCCTGGACATGGGTGGTCGGCGCCCACCAGCTGTGGTCCATCAGGGCCGTGCGCGCGCCGATGGCCTGGCCGGCACGAATGCCGTCGCCGGTATTGTGCGGCGGCGTGGCGCTCCAAAGCGCTTGGGACGGCTGCGGCAGATACTGCGCGCGCATCGCCTGGTTACGCTCGAAACCACCGGCGGCGATGATCACGCCATAGCGCGCCTTGACGTTGAGCCTCTGCCCATTGCGACAGACCCGTGCGCCACCGACCCGATCACCGACGATCAGCAATTCTTCCAGTGCACAGTTGAGCCACAGCGACTTGCCGCGATCCTGCAATGAACAGCGCAAGGCACCGATCAAGGCATTTCCCAGCGTCAAATAGCGATCTCGGCGGGACAAGCGCCGGCCCTCACGATCACGCCAGTAACGCCACATCACACGCAGTGTCAGGCGCAACCAGCCAGGCCCACGGCACAGCAAAACCTGCGCCTCTTTCATGGTCATCGCCATGCGCCCCATCATCAAGGTGCCGGGGGATGGCGCGCGCATGCGCAGGAATTCTTCGCCCAGTTCGGCGGCGTCAAACGGTTGCGGGTCCATGGAGCGATAGCCCGGTTTTCCGCCTTCGACTTCGGGGTAGTAGTCGGCGTAACGGGGTTGTGCCTCGAAGCGCACGCGGGTCTGGCGTTCGAGGTATTCGACCATCTCCCGGCCGTGCTCGACGTAAGCCTCAATGCGCCCATCATCGATTTCGCCATGGGTGACCGCGCGAATGTAGGCGATGGCTTCGGCGGCCGAATCACTGCCACCGAGGGCTTTGATCCGGTGGTTGTCGGGGATCCAGATACCGCCGCCGGACACCGCCGAGGTGCCGCCGTACTCGGCACTTTTTTCGATCAACAGCGCATTCAGGCCCAGGTCGTGGGCGCGCAGTGCAGCGGTCATGCCCCCCGCGCCCGAGCCAATCACCAGCACATCACAGCACTCGTCCCATTTAATTGCGGCAGCGTTCATGCGGTAACCCTTGTTCAGCGCCCATCAGGCAAAAACCGCCGCTGCCGGATCTTCGCCCGGTGCAGTCGGTCTCGGGATTGTTCGCCGCGCGGGCTGGGTGTTCATCGTCCGATGGGACTAAGGCGGGGCTGGTGCTTCACCCAGACCTGTGCGTCCACCGCAAATCCCTGTAGGAGCTGGCTTGCCAGCGAAGGCTTTGTGTCAGGCGATTAGGATTTTGATGGTGTACATATCCATTGCTGCGGTAACGGCTGCTTATGGTTTCGCCCTTACGGCGAGTCACTTTCGAAGAGCGCGAAAGTAACCAAAGCGCTCTTGCCCCACCACTCGGTGCCTCGCCCAGGCTCGGCATACCCTCACTCCGGCATTGCTCCGTGGGTCGCCGCGATGGGCCATCCCTGGCCCAGCGCGGCTAAACCGGCGTCCTGCCGGTTTACCCACGGAGCAATGCCTGCGTTCGGCCAGCGTGGTTTAACGGGGCGCCCAAATCAAAAGCCAAAGCGAGGCGGCCTGACAGCCGACCTGGTTGAGGTGGGTACGCAATCCCCTGTAGGAGCTGGCTTGCCAGCGAAGGACGTCAACGATAACGCGTGCTGCCTGGACGCCCGCGTTGTCTGGACGTTTTTCGCGAGCAGGCTCGCTCCTACAGTGGAACGCGTTCATCCGAAAATCAGGTCGGCTGTCAGGCCGCCATCGCTGCGATGCGGCATCCCGACAAGCCAGCTCCTACAAAAGCAGTTTGATGTACACCCGCTCCTCACCACTCAACAGGCCGAGCGTTAGCTCGCCTGCAAGCTTTTGATCTTGATCCACCCGCCCCTTCGGGAGGCTGAGTGGAGGTGTTCATCCGGGGAGTGGCGCGCAGCGCCGTTCGACGCAGTCGAACACGCTGCATGTAGGTGCAGCGAAGCCAACCGGAGGGCAGTGTCCCCGGATGGATACCGGAGCGAAGGAACCCCGAGCCTTGGCGAGGGGCCGGACGCCGGGGCGAGCCTTTTTGGGTACTTTTTTGGCGTTTGAAAAAAGTGCCTCGCCGTAAGGGCGAAACCGCCAGTGGCCGTTACCGAAGAAATGGATATGTACTCGATCAGCAAGAGACAGGCCGGCTACCAGGCCGCCTTCGCAAACAGACTCACTCCCACAAGAAGATCAAGCGCTCCCCCTGCAAATCGCTTAGTCCGCTTGGACGATGTTACGCACAAGACGTGACTCCATAGTCGCCCCCAGTACCAATCACCCCCCGCAAATACAGGTCGGGCTGCTCTGACCTGGGCATGAGGACGACATGATAAAAACAATAATCGCCCCACCAACACAGCACCCTCGCGTACAGCTGGCCTTGCTGTTGCTGGCTGGCGGACTAAGCGCTCACGTTAACGCCATGAGCTTTCAGCCAAGCGAAGACTTGAGCATCGACTGGGACACCACACTGACCTACAGCCTGGCCTGGCGGACCGAGTCGCGCGATCACAAGCTGACGGCCAATGCCAACGGCAACGACGGCGACAACGCGTTCGACAAGGGCAGCCTGATCAACAACCGCAGTGGCTTTCTCACCGAAGCCAACATCAAGTGGCAAGACGATTACGGCGTGTTCGTCCGCGCGACGGGTTTCTACGACAACGTCTACGACCAGGGCAACGACAACGACACCGGCACCTCGAACTGCTTCGCCGGCGGTCATTGCAGCCGTCCCGACCGGTTCTCCCAGGACACCATCGATCAGCACCGCGATGAATTGCGCATGCTCGACTACTACGCCTATGGCACCTGGGACCTGGGCGGCCACAACCTCAATGCGCGCCTCGGTAATCAGGTGGTGAGCTGGGGCGAAAGCCTGTTCTACCCCGGCATTTCCGCCGCGCAAAGCCCGGTGGACGCGACCAAGGCGACCACGCCGGGCGTCGAGGTCAAGGAAATCCTGTTGCCGGTCGGCCAGTTGTTCACCCAGTTCAGCCTGACCGACAGCCTGGATGTGCAGGCCTACTACCAATACAAATGGGAAAAGACCCAACTGTTCGGTGTCGGCAGCTACTTCTCCACCACCGACTTCATCGACGAGGGCGGCTTCAACGATGCCACCGGTTTCCTCACCCGCCTGGGCGACGACAAGCCAAGTAACAGCGGCCAATACGGTCTGGCGTTTACCTATGCAGCCGAGTCGCTGAACAACACCGAGTTCGGCATTTACTACTCGCGC
This sequence comes from Pseudomonas izuensis, assembly GCF_009861505.1. Taxonomy (GTDB): domain Bacteria; phylum Pseudomonadota; class Gammaproteobacteria; order Pseudomonadales; family Pseudomonadaceae; genus Aquipseudomonas; species Aquipseudomonas izuensis. The sequence goes on from NZ_WTFT01000035.1 coordinate 69,027, forward strand.
TATCACGACAAGACCCCGTCACTGGATTTCCAGACGGACCTGGGGCACTACCGGGTGCGCTACTTCGACAACATCGACCAGTACGGTGCGAGTTTCTCCACGGTGCTGGGCAGTGTGAGCTGGGCCGGCGAAGTCAGCTACCGCGACGGTCAACCGGTGATGGTCGACAACGGATTCTCCAGCCCGGTGCGCGGCAAAACCATGCAGGCGCAGACGTCGATGATCTACGTGGTCGGCCCGACTTCATGGGCGGACAACACCACCCTGACCGGCGAGCTGGTCTACAACACCGTGCTCAGCAACGACAAATCGCAGCCAGTGACCCTGGCTCCCGGCTTCTCGTTGCCGGGCACCGACAGCCTGGTCTATGACCGCGATGCCTGGGGATACACGGTTCAGGCGAACTTTGATTACAACGATGTATTCAGCGGTTGGGACATGTCGGTGCCCGTCACCTTCAGCGCCGCCGCACATGGTGACAGTTCGCTGGTGGGCTCGATCAACGCGGGCCAGAACGACAACCGCGCGAGCATCGGCAGCTCATGGCGTTACTTGGGCAACTTCACCGTTGAAGCCCGTTACAACGCCTACCTGGGCAACGCCAACAACAGCCCGTTGGCCGACCGCGACAACGTCGCGCTCAACTTCAAGTACCGGTTCTGATTCCCCAGTAGGAGGAGCACAGCATGTCTAGATTCACCCACACCTTGTTGGGCACGGCGCTGGCCGTCAGCCTGTTGAGCAGTGGCCTGGCCCAGGCCAAGGTCAGCGACCAGGAAGCCGCCCGCCTGGGTCAGGACCTGACCCCGATAGGCGCCGAAAAGGCCGGCAACGCCGACGGCAGTATCCCGGCCTGGACGGGCAAATGGCGCGGCCTGCCGCCGCAGCTCAAATACGCCGGCCCCGGCTCGCCGTACCCGGACCCGTACGCCGCGGAAAAGCCGTTGTTCGTGATCGACGCCAAGAACATGGACAAGTACGCTGACAACCTCACCGATGGCCAGAAAGCGCTGCTCAAGCGCTACCCTGATACGTTCAAGATCCCGGTGTACCCGAGCCACCGTGACTTCCGCCTGGATCAGCGCCTGGAAGACCAGATCAAGAAAAACGCCGTCACTGCCGAACTCGACAATGACAACAACGACACGAAAAACGCCTGGGGTGCCTCGCCGTTCCCGATCCCGAAGAACGGCAGCGAGTTGATGTTCAACCATACCTTGCAGGGGCGCGCCAATACTGAAGAGGCCAACTACGGCCAGGCCGTGGTGTACGCCAACAAGGAAAAGGTGCTCGAAGAAGTCAACTACAAGATCTTCTCGATCTGGTCCAGTCCGGACAAGACCCTGGAGACGGCCAACGGTGTGCTCACCAACTTCCTGATCACCACCCTGGAACCGGTACGCAAGAAAGGCGAGATCGTCGTCGGTCACGAGTTCATCAACCCGACCGCCGCCCCGCGCCAGGCCTGGCAGTACAGCCCGGGCCAACGTCGGGTACGTCGCGCACCGACCGTCGGTTATGACTCGCCGACCGGTGCCGGTGGTTTCCGCGTGTACGACGAAGACCGCTTGTTCAACGGCGCACCGGACCGCTACAACTGGACCATCGTTGGCAAAAAGGAAATCTACATTCCGTACCACAACTACAAGATCGACGACCCCAGCGTAACGGCCGACCAGATCCTGGCCACCACCGGTCACGTCGATCCGCAGTACATGCGTTACGAGAAACACCGCGTCTGGGTGTTGCAGGCCAACCTCAAGGAAGGTGCCCGCCACGTGTATGCCAAGCGCGTGCTGTACCTGGACGAGGACACCTGGTCCGCCACCCTCGCCGACAACTACGACAGCCGTGGCCAACTGTGGCGCACCAACATGCAGACCTCGATCTACGCCTACGAGCTACAGCGCTACCACGCTCGCCTCGGGATCTACCATGACCTGATCGCCGGCTCGTATCTGGTTGACCGCATGCTGATCGACCAGAAACCGGCCAAGCTCAATGCCACCGCCTTCACCGAAGACGAATTCACCCCTGGCAACCTGCGCAAACTCGGCACCCGCTAAACCCGCCGCGCCCCGACCGATTCATTCGGTCGGGGCGTTGTGCTTTTCTCAATTTGCTCAATTCACGGAAGACTCTCCATGAACAAACTCCTCACGGGCGTCATCGCCCTGGCCGGCGTCGGTCTGTCGATGCAGGCCAATGCCCTGAACATCCTGCTGACCAACGACGATGGTTGCCGCGCGCCTGGCATCGACGCGATGTACCGCGCACTGACTGCCGCCGGGCACAAGGTGACCCTGGTTGGCCCGTTGAACGACAGCAGCGGCATCAGTGCCGCCAGCGTGGTCGTGCCTGGCCAGGCGCTGGCGGTAACTGAACTGGCACCGGGGAGGTTTTGCGTGGCTCCACCCGAAGGCTATACACCGCCCGGCGGCAAGACCTCGGCGATTGGTACGCCGGTAGATGCGGTTAACGTCGGGCTGGATGTGCTGCTCAAGGACAACCCGCCGGACCTGGTGGTGTCGGGCAGCAACTTCGGTGAAAACGTCGGCCCGTTGACGCAGATGTCCGGCACCCTCAATGCAGCAGTGCGCGCGATGTTCAAGGGGATTCCGGCGGTGGCGGTGTCCACGGCCATCGATATGGATCTGATCATGCGCGATCAGCAGGCTGGCTATCGCAAGACCCTGGGGGCCATGGATGATACGGCGCGGTTTGCGGTGAAGGTCATCGAAAAGGCCAGCCTGGCGGGTGCCCAGGCCCGAACAGCCTGTGAAAGAAACAAACGCCAATGCAACCTGAATGTACTCGGGCTGCCGGGCGTCAGCGGCCTGAACCTCAACTACCCGCCACTGCCGCCCGGCGAAGTCAAAAGCGTGAGCTTTGCTCCGATCGGCAATTGGGACCGAGTGAACTTCACCTCCCAGCGTGGTACTGACGGCGTGGTCCACGTCAACCTGGCCGCGCCATCAACACCGACCGCCGCACAGCAAAAGGCCGATGCCTACCAACTGTGGCAAGGCCATGCCGTCATCACCGTGATCGACGGCAACATGACCGCGCCGGATGAAGTGCAGGATCAGGCGAAGAAGATGTTGGGAAAAGTGACACCTTAAAACCACGCAGAACCTGTGGGAGCAAGGCTGCCCGCGATGAGGCCGGTACATTCAACATCCATGTTGCCTGTAACACCGCTATCGCGAGCAAGCTTTGCTCCCACAGTTGGTCCGCCTATACACAAATCCTGTGTTCACTACAGAGCCCTGTGGGAGCACGGCTTGCCCGCGATGAGGCCGGTACATTCAACATCCATGTTGCCTGTAACACCGCTATCGCGAGCAAGCTTTGCTCCCACAGTTGGTCCGCCTGTACACAAATCCTGTGTTCACTACAGAGCCCTGTGGGAGCAAGGCTTGCCCGCGATGAGGCCGGTACATTCAACATCCATGTTGCCTGTAACACCGCTATCGCGAGCAAGCTTTGCTCCCACAGTTGGTCCGCCTATACACAAATCCTGTGTTCACTACAGATCCCTGTGGGAGCAAGGCTTGCCCGCGATGAGGCCGGTACATTCAACATCCATGTTGCCTGTAACACCGCTATCGCGAGCAAGCTTTGCTCCCACAGTTGATCCGCCTATACACAAATCCTGTGTTCACTACAGATCCCTGTGGGAGCAAGGCTTGCTCGCGATGGAGGTCAACGATGACGCGTGCTGTCTGAATGATCGCGCTGTCCGGACGTTTTTCGCGAGCAAGCTCGCTCCTACAGGTTTTCGGGTTGAAACGGTACGAATTCGGTCACTTCCAGATCAAACCCGGAAACGGCCTTGTACGGCACCGGTGAACTCATCAGGCGCATCTTGCGCACGTTCTGGTCCCGCAGGATCTGTGCGCCGATGCCCAGGGTCCGCTGCGGAAACTGTGGCGCCCTTGGCTTGCCGCCGCTACGCAGGCGCAGTTGTTCGAGCACGCTGTCGGCGGTTTCCTTTTGGGCCAGCAGCACCAGTACGCCACAACCGGCTGTCGCGATGCTCGCCAGCGAACGCTCCAGGGTCCACTGCTGGGCCCCGCCTTCGCTTTCGCAACCCAGCGCATCACGCAGCGTTTCGATGCTCTGCACCCGCACCAGAACCGGCTGCGTACTGTCGATCCGGCCCTTGACCAGTGCCAGGTGCAGCGCGCCTTGATAGGTGTCCTGATAGGTCGTTACCCGAAACTCGCCATGACGGGTATGCAGCGGATATTCCCCCCCGCGCTCGATCGTGCCTTCGTACAGAATGCGGTGGTGGATCAAGTCGGCGACGCTGCCGATTCGCAGGCCATGACGGCGGGCAAATTCGTGCAGTTCGCTGCCACGAGCCAACGCCCCTTCTTCGTTCAGAATACCCACCAGCGCCGCTGCCGGTTGCAGGCCCGCAAGCCGCGTCAGGTCACACGCCGCCTCGACATGCCCGGCGCGCTGCATCACCCCGCCGGGCAATGCCTGCACCGGGAAGATATGCCCGGGCTGAACCAGGTCTGCCGGACCACTGGCAGGATCGACCGCGACCTGAATCGAACGCGCCCGGTCTGCCGCTGAAATGCCGGTGGACACCCCAGTCGCCGCTTCGATCGAGCGGGTAAACCCCACGCCATGCTGCGCCCGTGAATGGGGCACCATCAGGTCCAGCCCCAGCGCGCGGCAGCGTTGTTCGGTCAAGGCCAGGCAAATCAGCCCGCGCGCCTGCACCGCCATGAACGTGACCGCCTCGGCGCCGCAGTGTTCGGCGGCCATCAACAACGAACCTTCGCCGTTGTGCTCATCGTCGGTGATGACCACCATTTGCCCGGCGGCAATGGCCTCGATCAACTGCGGCACCGTATCGAATGCCGGGCTCGCCACGCCGTTCAATTGAGTGCCCTGCGCAGATCGGCCGCGGCGTCGGCCAAAGCCAATGCAGCGCCCTCGACAAACGGAGCCATGCTGATGAACCCGTGAATCATGCCTTCGCAGCGTTGCAGGCGCACCGATACACCCGCCTGCAGCAGGCACCGGGCAAAAGCTTCGCCTTCATCACGCAACGGATCGAATTCGGCGGTGATGAGCGTGGTCGGCGGCAAGCCCGCCATACTGTCGGCCCGCAACGGCGAAGCCAGAGGATCATCCCCCTGCCCGGTATCCTGCAAATATTGCTGCCAGAACCAGTACATCATCGCGCTGGACAGAAAATAACCCTCGGCAAAATCCTCATAGGACTGACTGTCGCAACGCGCATCGGTCACCGGATAGAACAGGCACTGGTAACTGATTTTCGGCCCCTTGCGTTGCGCCGCCAAACGACTGACCGCCAACGCCAGGTTGCCCCCTGCACTGTCCCCGGCCAGCGCCAGGCGACGACCATCGATGCCGAGTTCGGTGGCATGCTCTACCAGCCAGCACGTGGCCGCATAGCAATCAAGAGGTGCCGCCGGGAAATGATGTTCCGGTGCCAGTCGATAGGCCACCGACACCACCAACGCCTCTGACTGGCGCGCCAGGGATCGACAGAGGTTGTCGTGGGTATCGAGGTTGCCCATGACAAAACCACCGCCGTGGAAAAACACCAGCAGCGGCAGATTGTCCTCTTCCAGTGGGCGATACAGCCGCGCATCGAGTAGACCTGCGGCACCTGCAACCTTCAGGTCACGCACTTCGATCATCGGATCGCCGGGGATGGCGGGCAGCAGGTTGTCGCTGAACTGCCGGTATTGCTCGGCGTCGAGCTGGCTGAAATCGGGCTCCGGTAGATCGCGAAACTGCTGGAGCACCGCGGCGATCTGCTTATCGAGCGGCATGGGAATCTTCCTCTACATCGGTCATTTGAAAGACGGGATTGGTTTGTTCAAGGATGCTCTGCACCCGCCGCTCCAGCGCTGGTTCGAAGCCTTTGTGCGGCAGGATCCAGAAGCGTTTTTGCGCGATGGCGTCGAACACCTGCGCGGCCAGTTCTCCCGGCGACATGCCTTGGCGAATGGTGCCGTCGAGCAGTTGGCTGAAGGACGAACCGGCGGCGTCCACCACCTGGTTCGACGCCATGATTTCACTGGCGACCGGTCCCGGGCACAGCACCGAAACCGACACCAGTGCGCCGAGCATCGCCAGTTCGTAGTGCAGGGTTTCCGACAGTGCAACCACCGCTTGCTTGGTCACGTTGTACGGCGCCATCAACGGGCTGCTGACCAGCCCTGCCAGGGAGGCGGTGTTGATCACGTGGGCGGCTCGCCCCTGGCGCAAGAACAGCGGTACGAAAGCGCGAATGCCATTGATCACCCCGTCGAGATTGACAGTGAGCATCCGGTCCCATTGCGCCCGGGTGATTTCCCAGCTGTAGCCGGTCTGCATCACCCCGGCGTTATTGAACAACAGGTCCACACCGCCAAACCGCTCGACGGCACAATCACGCAAACGCTCGACCTGCGCCGGGTCGCCAACATCGGTTACACAGGCCAACGCCTGTGCACCGCCAGCCTGCAACTGATCGCAAAAGGTTTGCAGGCCTGCCGCATCCCGATCGGCCAGTACCAGGCGCATGCCCAGCTTCGCCGCGTGCTCGGCCAGGCCTCTGCCAATACCACTGGCGGCCCCGGTAATCACTGCCACCGGGCCATGTTCATTGTTCATCGCCAACTCCTGCACTGGGTCCAATGGCGCCAGTAGAGCGGGCCATCGCCGGGCGGCCATCGTCCATTCAGACGATGCCCGCTTTCACAGGCGCGGCAGAATCCGTGACATGCGCCAAACCCGTGAACCCTGGGAGAACAATAAGATGAGTACCCTGCACCGCATCGAAGCCAGACTGCTGGAAGATCGTTACGCCCGAGGCTGGCACTGCCTGGGCCTGGCGGCCCAATACCGCGACGGCAAGCCCCATCGCCTGGAGGTGTTCGGCACAAAGTTGGTGGCCTTCCAGGGCGAAGACGGCGAGCTGCATATTCTCGATGGCTACTGCCCGCACATGGGCGCCGACCTCAGTACCGGTTGCGTCGAAGGCAACTCGATCCGCTGCCCCTTCCACGCCTGGCGCTGGGGCGCCGATGGCGTCTGCGATGACATTCCCTATGCCAAGCGCATTCCGCCGCGGGCCAAAATCAAAAGCTGGCCGCTGATGGAAGAAAACCATCTGCTGTTCGTCTGGAATGACCCGGAAGGCAACCCGCCACTGCCCGAGCAGCGCATCCCGCGCATCGATGCCTGCTTCAGCGATGAATGGGCGTCGTGGGAAGTCGCTGAACTGCAAATCGGCACCCACTGCCGCGAACTGATCGACAACATCGCCGACATGGCGCACTTCGGCACCGTGCATGGCGCGCCTGTCGAGGAATTCAGCAATATCTTCGAAGGCCACCTGGCCACCCAGATCATGAGCGCCCGCAGCGAGCGGCTGTCCGGGGACAGCGTGTTGAGCACCGTGGCCACCTATTACGGCCCGGCCTATCAGATCACCGAAATGACCGGCGCCATGAACGGCCAGCCGATCCATTCGATCCTGCTCAACTGCCATGTGCCAATTGACCTGGACAGTTTCACCCTGCGTTATGGCGTGCTGGTGAAAAAGATTCCGGGACTCAGCGAAGAGCAGAATCAGGCGATGGCCAAGGCCTACGTGCAGCAGGCCCAGGAAGCCTTTTACGAAGACGTGGCGATCTGGCACAGCAAGACCCGCGTCGACAACCCGCTGCTGTGTGACGGCGATGGCCCGGTGTATCAGTTGCGCCGCTGGTACGAGCAGTTCTACACCGACGTCGAGGCGTTGGCGGCGGACGTGCTGGAACACAAGAAATTTGTCGTGCGCGCCAGCGAACGGGTCTGACGGCAACGGCCTTTCGCCCGCCACGGGCCTGCCCGGCAGCCGCCCGTCAGGCCCTGAGCCCGAGCGTTGCATGGAGCCGATATCGGCGCTTATTCTCGGCCACCGCCAACGCTAATAATAAGAACGGTTTTTCCCTATGCAGCAGGACCTCAGCCTCGATACGTTCAGTGATTTGCTCGGCAACCTCTATCAGGGGCCGCTGGAAAACATTCCCTGGGCGACCTTTCTCAATCAGCTCAATGTGTACCTGAACAGCAAGTACGTGACCTTCATCCTGCGTCCACCCAGCGCCCATGTGGATGGTTTGATGGTCAACACCACCGGCACCTCGACCGAGGCGACCGCGTCCTATAACAAACACTTTTTCAGCCTCGACCCGTTCGTCGACCTGCCCAACCGCCAGGTGGTGACCCTCGCCGAGTTCGTCTCAAACGACGACTGGCAGCAGTCGGAGTTCTACAAGAACTTCCTCGAACCGGTCGACGTGTTCCACATTCTCGGGGCCGACATCAACACCAGTGACGGCGCCCAGTGCCGAATCCGCATCAGCCGCGGGCGTGACGACAAGCCGTTCGGCAACGAAGAAAAAGCCCTGCTCACCCATTTCATCCCGCACCTGGAACGCTCGATCAAGATCCACATGCAGCTCAACCGCATCGAGGCCGAGCGCAACCTGTACGCCGGGGCGGTGAATCAGATGGCGGTCGGCACGATCATCCTCGACGAGGCCGGCAAGGTGCTGCAAACCAACCAGGTCGCCGATCGACTGATCCAGGAAAAGGACGGCATCAAACTGGTCAACGACGGCCTGCAGGTCGGGACCGCCCGTGACACCCAGGAATTCCGACGGCTGGTGAAACAGTCGTTGTTGTCGCAGAAGAGCAGCAACCCATCGGTGGTCGAGGCCCTGCGGGTGCAGCGGCCTTCCGGAAAGGCCGATCTGGGGATTATCGTGCGTTCGGTGCCGCTGACGGACTGGAGCGAAGGCAAGCAGTGCCCCACGGTAGTGATTTTCATCAGCGACCCGGAGCAGCAATCCACCGCGCCCCAGGAGATCGTCCGCGCTCTGTTCGACTTCACTCCGGCGGAAACCCAACTGGCGATGCTGTTGGCCAATGGTCTGACCCTGGACGAAGCCTCGGAAGAGCTGGGTATCAGCCGCAACACCTCGCGGGCTCATTTGCGCTCGACCTTCTCCAAGACCGGCGTGACTCGCCAGACCATGTTGGTGCGCCTGATCCTGCGCAGTGTGGCGACGCTCGGTTAGTACACGGCTTGCGCCCTCGTCCGCTTGGACGATGGCGCCCTCACAGGCAGGGCGCACAGTGTGTCTATCCCAACCAGGGGCCTGACCATGCGCAATTGTCCGACCATCCTCAAGACCGAACTGCTGGCTGAAAGCGGCTACTTTCAGATCGAAGCCTTGCACTTGCAATTCAGCAATGGCCAGCAACGGGTCTATGAACGCTTGCGCGGTACGGGTTATCGCTCGGTGATGGTGGTGGCGATGCCTGATCCGCTGCATGTGTTGCTGGTTCGGGAGTATGCGGTGGGCGTCGAGAAGACCGTGCTCGGCCTGCCCAAGGGCGGCGCAGAGCCCGATGAAGACTACCTGCAGGCGGCGCAGCGCGAACTTTGCGAGGAAGTCGGAATGCGTGCTGCACGCCTTAGTGAACTGGGCGAGCTGACATTGGCGCCGGGCCACCTGTGTCACCGCTACCGAGTGGTACTGGCCGAACAACTGAGCCCCTGCCAACTGACCGGTGACGAACCCGAACCCCTGGAATGCCTGCGGGTGCCACTGGCACAGATCCCCGAACTGGTAGCCCGAGGCGAACTCAATGAAGCCCGTGCCATCGCCGCCCTGTTCATGGCCACGTCCGCCCTCGCCCGTCGTACCTGACACACCACAAACCCTGTGGGAGCAAGGCTTGCCCGCGATGAGGCCGGCACCTTCAACATCACTGTCGCCTGACACACCACCTTCGCGAGCTGGCTCGCTCCCACAAAGGACTGGTGTTTGTCAGCAAACTCTATGTACACCACCACATCACTGTGGGAGCGAGCCTGCTCGCGAAGAGGCCGGCACCTTCAACATCACTGCTGCCTGACACGCCGCCATCGCGGGCAAGCCTTGCTCCCACAGGGGATTGAGGGTGGGTTCAAATTGATCGGGTAGTCCATTCGGACGAAGCCTCGCGCCGCCAGTCGCCATAACGTGCCTCTACAACAATAAAATCCGCGTCGAGGCTCGCCATGCGAAAAGCCACTTGTGCCCTGTTCATCCTCGTTTGCGCCGGCAGCAGCGCCAGCCTGTGCCAGCTCTTCAAGAATGAAGCCTACCGCCCGACCACAGCGTATTTCAGCTGTTCGAGTGCGGCCTTCAACTGTTATCCGCCGCTGGTGCGCAATCTGCTCCCATAAAAAAAACACCGGCCCTGCAAGCAAGACCGGTGGTTTTCAGTTGTTTCAAGGATCAGGTCGGCAACACACCCCGTGACCGCGACAGGGTCAGCGCCAGGTCTTCGATCATGTCTTCCTGACCGCCCACCGTACCGCGTCGCCCCAATTCCACCAGCAACTCACGCGCCGCAATGCCGTACTTCTGCTCGGCACGCTTGGCAAACAGCAGGAATGAACTGTAGACCCCCGCATACCCCAGCGTCAGCGCATCGCGATCGAGGCGGATCGGTTGGTCCATCATCGGCACCACCAGGTCCTCGGCAACGTCCATGATCCGGTACAAATCGACGCCACTGTTGACCCCCATCCGCTCCAGCACCGCCACAAACACTTCCAGCGGCGTATTGCCCGCCCCGGCGCCGAGCCCCGCGACCGAACCGTCGATTCGCGCAGCACCCGCTTCGATCGCCGCCAGCGAGTTGGCAATCGCCATGCCCATGTTGTGGTGGCCGTGGAAACCGACTTCGGTCCCGGCATTCAGCCCGGCGCGCAAGGTGCCGATCTTTTGCGTCACTTCGTCGGGCAGCATGTAGCCGGCCGAGTCGGTGCAGTAGATGCAATTGGCGCCGTAGCTCTCCATCAGCCGCGCCTGCTCCAGCAGTTTTTCGGCGCTGACCATGTGCGCCATCATCAGGAAGCCGACGGTGTCTAGGCCCATCTTCGCCGCCATACCGATGTGCTGGCCGGACACGTCCGCCTCGGTGCAATGGGTCGCCACGCGAATCGTCGACACCCCGTGTTCATGGGCCATCTTCAGGTGATCGAGGGTGCCGATCCCCGGCAGCAACAACGCCGATACCTTGGCCTGCTTCATCAACGGGATCACCGCCGCGAAATATTCCTCATCGCTGTGGGCCGGAAAACCGTAGTTCAGCGACGCGCCGCCCAAGCCATCGCCATGGGTGATTTCGATCAGCGGCACACCGGCCGCATCCAGGCCAGTGGCGACACTGATCATCTGTTCCAGGCTGATCTGATGCTGCTTGGCGTGCATGCCGTCGCGCAGGCTCATGTCGTGCAGACGGACGCTTTTACCTTGTAAATTCATGCTCATCTCCACTCAGCGAACGGGCAGTTGCAGGGCGCCCTTGTGGGCTTCTTCGGCGAACATCTCGGCGGTGCGCAAACCGGCGGCAGTCATGATGTCGAGGTTGCCGGCGGATTTGGGCAGGAAGTCGCCCAGGCCCTCGACCTCGATGAAGATCGACACCTTGCGCCCGTCGAACACCGGCCCGTTGATCAGCTTGTAGCCGGGCACATAGCGCTGCACTTCACGAACCATTTCCAGCACCGAGGTGCGGATCGCATCCTGGTTCGGCTCGTCATCGGTCAGGCAGTGGATGGTGTCGCGCATCATCAGCGGCGGCTCGGCCGGGTTGATCACGATGATGGCCTTGCCACGCCGGGCACCGCCGATCCGTTCCACCGCACCGGCCGTGGTGCGGGTGAATTCGTCGATGTTCTGCCGCGTGCCGGGGCCCACCGAACCGGAGGATACGGTGGCGACAATCTCGCCATAACTCACCGATTGCACCCGCGACACCGCCGCCACCATCGGGATGGTCGCCTGGCCACCGCAGGTGACCATGTTGACGTTCATCGCCAGCGTTGCCGCGTGCTCCTTGAGGTTGACCGGCGGTACGCAGAACGGACCGATGGCCGCCGGCGTGAGATCGATCATGATCACGCCCAGTTCGTTGAGCTTGCGGCTGTTTTCGGCATGGGCGTAGGCCGAGGTGGCATCGAAGGCGATGCGAATATCGTCGTCAAGAACGTGGGGCAGCAAGCCGTCAACACCCTCGGCGGTGGTCTTCACCCCCATTTCCCGGGCGCGTTTTAGCCCTTCGGATTGCGGGTCGACGCCAACCATCCACACCGGTTCGATCCACTCGGATCGATACATTTTCATCAGCAAGTCGGTGCCGATGTTGCCGGGGCCGATAATGGCCGCTCTGAGTTTCTTGCTCATCCGGTTAAAACCCCACAGGTCAGGCGCAGAAAGACACCCGGGCACTGCCCAGGCCATCGATGGTCAATGAGAAACTGTCGCCGGCACGGGCCGGTTCCAGCGGCACCAGCGAGCCCGAGAGAATGATTTCCCCCGCTTTGAACGGGATGCCGAAGGCGCCCAGGGTGTTGGCCAGCCAGGCCACGGCGGTCAGCGGATTGCCCTGCACCGCCGAGCCGAGGCCTTCGCTGAGCGGGGCACCATTTTTCGACACGCGCATGCGCAGGTTGGGCAGGTCCAGCTCGCGCGGGTCGACCTGGCTGTCGCCCAGCACGAACACCCCGCAGGACGCGTTGTCGGCAACGGTGTCCTGGATGCGGATGCGCCAGTCGTGGATCCGCGAATCGACAATCTCGAAACACGGCATCACGTACTCGGTAGCGTCCAGCACGTCGGCTTCGGTGATGCCGGGGCCGACCAGATCGCGCTTGAGTTTGAAGGCAATCTCACCTTCGGCCCGGGGCTGGATCAGTTTGTTGGCGGACAGGGAAATCCGGGCGTCATCGGCGAAGGACATTTGCCGGGTGATGAAACCGAAATCCGGCTGATGCACATTGAGCATCTGCTGCACCGCCGCCGAGGTCACGCCGATTTTCTTGCCGACGATCTCATCCCCGGCCGCCACTCGCCGTTCGATGCTGTAGAGGGAAATATGGTAGGCGTCTTCGATGCTGATCGCCGGCCAGCGCTCGGTCAGCGGCGCCAGCGTGCGGCCGCTCAGCAGCGCCTGATACAGCTCTTCGCCGAACTCACGGCGCAATTGCACGCTCATCGGCGGGCCTCCCCAAGGAATGCGAGGCACTGGCGATTGAACCGTTCACGGTGCTCGACCTGGACCCAATGTCCGCATTCGCTAAGCAGCACGAATTGAATATTGCGGCAGTGCTGCATCATGGTGTGTGCGCCCGACACCGGGCAGAATTTGTCGTTCATGCCCCAGAAGCCGAGGATCGGGCACTGCAATTCGCCCAGGCGCGCGGTCATGTTCGGTACCTGCATGGTCGACAGCACGCAGACCGGTTGCTGCTGCACCACGGCCACTCGCTCGTTGACCGTCTCGTCGCTGATCAGGGTGTCGTCGAATAGTTGCAGCGCCAGCAAACGACGCATGCCCGCCGCGTCATTCAGCTCACCCTTGGCGAAGGCCGCGCCCATTTTCTGGATGCCCTCCATTTGCAGGTAGTACTGCTCTTTTTCCATCAGGCCGCCGGGGGCCATCAGCACCAGGCGGCTGACCCGGTGCGGCTGGTCGAGGGCCAGTTTGATTGCGATGGCGCCGCCCAGGGAGTTGCCGACCAGCACGCATCGCTGGATATCCAGGGCGTCGAGCAGACCGCTCAGGGCGGTGACGAAGAAATCGAGGGTGTAGAGGCTGTCGGGTTTGTCCGAAGCGCCGTAGCCCGGCAGGTCGGGGACGATGACGCGGTAGCCCGCGTCGGCGAACACCGGGTAATTCTGTTTGAAGTTGCTGTGACCGCTGGCGCCCGGTCCGCTGCCATGGATGAAAATCACCGGCTCGCCGGCTCCACCGGTATCCAGATAGTGCAGCTGCAAACCTTCCGGCAGCGTAACGAAGTGCCCTTGCGCTGAAGCGCCCATAAGGTGTCCTCCCGGCCTGTTGTTGTCATCGGATTATTCCGAGGGGCCGGGCAGTCAACATCGTCCGACAGGACTACGCCCACTCCTCTAAGGGTGTACGCAAAATCTGCAAACGATCAAAAACACTGTAGGAGCGAGCCTGCTCGCGATAGGGCCGGCACATTCAACATCAACGGCGCCTGACACTCCGCCATCGCGAGCAGGCTCGCTCCTACAGTGTGTGGTGGGTGGCCAAAATCCCTAGTCTCATCGGACGTAGGCTTTTGGCCAATGCGGACCTAGCATCGACTGCATTTCCCAGCGATTAAACGAGGCCTTCCCATGCTTGATCCGATGGACTTTCGCGGCAAAGTGGTACTCATTACCGGCGGTGGCAAAGGGGTCGGTCGCGGCATCAGCCAGCGCTTTCTGGACTGTGGCGCCGAGGTCGTGATCTGCGGTCGCGAAGCTCCGCAGACCTTGCCAGCCCGTGGCGGGCGTGAGGCGCTGTTTGTGCCTTGCGATCTACGGGATGTCGAGCAATCGGGGCAGTTGATCGAGCGAATTGTCGAGCGCTTCGGTCGCCTCGATGTGCTGGTCAACAACGCCGGCGGCTCGCCGAATGCCGAGGCCGCCAGTGCTTCGCCGCGATTCAGCGAATCGATCATCCGCCTGAACCTGCTGGCGCCGCTGAATCTGTGTCAGCAGGCCAACCGGGTGATGCAGGCGCAGGCCGAGGGTGGCGCGATCATCAATATCTGCAGCGTCAGCGCCACCCGCCCTTCTCCGGGCACCGCCGCCTACGGCGCGGCCAAGGCCGGGTTGCTCAACCTGACCACCTCGCTGGCCGTGGAGTGGGCGCCCAAGGTGCGGATCAACGCGGTGACGGCCGGGTTGATACTCACCGAGCAAGCAGCGATGCACTATGGCGACGACGCCGGAATCGCCCGGGTGGCAGCGACCATTCCGTTGCAGCGCCTGGCAAATCCTGAAGATATCGGCGATGCCTGTCTGTACCTGGCCTCACCGCTGGCGCGTTATGTCAGCGGCGCGGATGTTGCGGTGCACGGCGGCGGTGAACGACCTGCGTTTCTCGACGCGGCCCAATCCCATTGAAAAACAGGAGTTGCACCATGTCTGCGATTGCCAGCCACAGCGTCCTGCTCGACCTCAGCCTGCCAGCCGCGTGGGCGAAATTGCGCGACCTGAGCCTCGCCCCGCACTACGTACCGGGCTTGACCGGTTGCCAGTTTCACCCAGGCGCCCGTGAGGGCCAGGGCGCCAGCCGCCGGGTGTTTCGCAAGGGTGGGCAATGGCTGGATGAAACCGTGGTGCAATGGCAGGAAGGCGTCGGTTTTGTGTTGATCCTGCACAAGGCCAGTGGCGGCGCCCCCTTCCCCTTTCGCGAGGCCAGCTTCAGCTACACCCTGCAAGCCGAGGGCGACGCCACGCGCATCACCACCCGGATGAGCTACAGCCTGCGCGGTGGCAAGCTGGTGGAGGGGTTGCTGGGCAAGGCGTTCAACAAGGTGGTGCGCGAGATCGCCCTAAACCTCAAGGCCTATTACGAAACCGGCAAAACCCAGAATGCCGATCTGACCCAAGGACGTACGTTGAACTCTGCCCGGTAAACACCACTTTCCCTGTGGGAGCAAGGCTTGCCCGCGATGGCGGTTTGTCAGGCGGCATTGATGTTGGATGTGCCGACCTCTTCGCGAGCAAGCTTTGCTCCCACAGTGGATTTGCGTCGACCATTGAAACTGGAATCGAGGCTTAACCTTGTGGGAGCAAGGCTTGCCCGCGATGGCGACTTGTCAGGCGGCATTGATGTTGGATGTGCCGACCTCTTCGCGAGCAAGCTTTGCTCCCACAGTGGATTTGCGTCGACCATGGAAATTGGAGTCGATGGTTAACCTTGTGGGAGCAAGGCTTGCCCGCGATGGCGACTTGTCAGGCGGCATTGATGTTGGATGTGCCGGCCCCTTCGCGAGCAAGCTTTGCTCCTACAGTTGATTTGCGTCGACCATGGAAATTGGAGTCGATGGTTAACCTTGTGGGAGCGGGCTTGCTCGCGAAGGCGGCGTGTCAGGCGACATTGATGTTGGATGTGCCGGCCTCTTCGCGAGCAGGCTCGCTCCCACAGAGGTTGATCTCGCTCCAATAGGCCTTCATCGAGCGGATCTTGCCGTCGGCATCGAACTCCATCACGTCGATCACGTGCAGCGAACACGGCTGCCCTGCCCACTCCATGTCGACCCGAAACGGCATCGCACCGCAACCGTTGAGGGTTGCACGCACCGGCCCCGTCAGGGTCGCCGATACCTTGCTGGTGCCCAGCCCTTCACGGTAGAAGCGTTCAATGGCGACGATGCCCCGCAACGGGGTTTGACCCACAGGGTCTTCAACCACCGCGTCCTGGCTGTAGAGCGCAATGATTTCGTCGATATCACCGGCATCCACCAATTCCACATAGCGTGCCATGGTCGCCTGAATCTGTTGTGCACCGATCATTCAGACCACCTCGAACAATGCAGCAGCGCCCATGCCGCCACCGATGCACATGCTCACCACCACATAGCGCAAACCGCGGCGCTGGCCCTCCACCAATGCATGCCCGACCATCCGCGCACCGGACATGCCGAAAGGATGCCCAATGGAAATCGCCCCGCCGTTGACGTTCAAGCGGTCGGCGGGAATGCCCAGGGTGTCGCGGCAGTACAGCACCTGGCAGGCGAATGCCTCGTTCAGCTCCCAAAGGCCGATATGGTCCATGGTCAGGCCATGGCGCTTGAGCAGCTTCGGAATCGCGTAGATCGGGCCAATGCCCATCTCGTCCGAATTGCAGCCCGCAACGGCCATGCCGCGATAAATCCCCAGCGGTTCCAGGCCACGTTTTTCCGCCATTTTCGCGCTCATCAACACCGAGGCCGAAGCGCCGTCGGACAGTTGCGAGGCGTTGCCGGCGGTGATGAAGCGGCCCTTGTCGCTCCATTGACCGCCCGGCCATACCGGCTCCAGCGCATTCAGGCTTTCGCGGGTGGTGTCGATGCGGTTGCACTCGTCGCGCAGCAAGGTCACGGTTTCAAAGCGAGTTTCGCCCGTGGCCTTGTCGACGATGGCCTTGCGGCTGGCCAGCGGTGCCAGTTCACGGTCAAAGCGTCCGGCACTCTGGGCCAGGGCGGTGCGCATCTGGCTCTGGTAGCTGTATTCGTCCTGTTCTTCACGGGAAATGCCGTAGCGCGCGGAGACGATCTCGGCGGTTTCGATCATCGGTATATAAGCGTGCTGATCAAGCTCGATCACCGCGCCCGATTGGTTGCGATACAGGTTCTTGTGTTTGTTCTGCACCAGGGAAATCGACTCCAGGCCACCGGCCACGGCGATATCGATTTCGTCGCACATGATGCCTTTGGCGGCCATGGCAATGCTCATCAATCCCGACGAGCATTGGCGCTCGACCGCCATCCCGGCGACGGAAGCCGGCAAGCCGCCGGCAATCGCGCACAGGCGCCCAAGATTGTAGGACTGCGTGCCCTGCTGCGCGGCGGCGCCGATGATCACGTCGTCGACTTCCCCCGGCTCGATACCGGCGCGGCGAACGGCTTCGCGCACCACGTGGCCACCCAGTTGCGGCGCTTCGGTGTCGTTGAACGCGCCGCGAAAAGCCTTGCCGATGGGCGTGCGGGCGGTCGAAACGATGACGGCTTCTTTCATGCTCAATTCCTCGGAAATACTGCTGACTGACTCAGGCGGGGTAATAGCGGCTGATGGTGTCGACCACACAACCGGGGCGTTCCTCGCCCTCGATCTCGACGCTGACGCGGATGGTCGCCTGAACGCCGCCCTTCACTGCCTCGACCGCGACCAATTGCGCGCTGCCCCGCACCCGCGAGCCGACGCGGACCACGGCGGGAAAACGCACTCGCTCGCAGCCGTAATTGACGCCCATGGCCAGGCCGCGCACCTCGACGATCTGCGGCAGAAACAGATTGACCAGGGACAGGCTCAGGTAGCCGTGGGCAATGCAGGTGCCAAAGGGTCCACTGGCAGCCTTGACCGGATCGACGTGAATCCATTGGTGATCGCCCGTAGCCTCGGCGAACAGGTCGATGCGGTCCTGCTCCAGCAGCAGCCAGTCACTGACGCCCAGTGTCTCGCCCACGGCGTCGGACAAGGCCAGGGGCGTGTCGAATATACGTGGCATGTTCAAGCCCTCTGGCTGGACACCGACAACACTTCGCCGGTCATGTAGGAGCTGTAATCGCTGGCCAGGAACATCATCACGTTGGCCACTTCCCAGACCTCGGCGGCGCGGCCGAAGGCTTCGTTGGCGGCGAGCTGATCGAGCACCGCCTGGGGCGCGGATTTGCGCAGGAAATCGTGCAGGGCAATGCTCGGGCTGACCGCGTTGATGCGGATGCCATGTTCAGCGGCCTCCACCGCCGCGCAACGGGTCAACGCCATGACCCCGGCCTTGGCAGCGGCGTAATGCGCCTGTTCTTTCTGCGCCCGCCAGCCCAGCACCGAAGCGTTATTGACGATGACCCCGGCCCGCCGCGCGATCATCTTCGGCAACATGGCGCGGGTCATGCGCATGGTGCCGGTCAGCGTCACATCGAGGACCCGGTTCCACTCCTCGTCGGACATTTCCACCAGCAGCCGCGAGCCGCCAAGACCGGCGTTGTTGATCAACACGTCGACGCCCTGCAAATCACGTTCGGCAGAGGCGATCAGCTGTTGCACCTGCGCTTCATCGGCGACGTTGCACACCTGGCCGAAGACCTGTTCAAGACCCGTGGTTTCGCGGATCTTCGACACCGCTTCGGCCAGCCGGCCTTCATGGATATCGCTGATCATCAAGGCGCGGCAACCTTCCTCGGCCGCACGCACGGCGGCGGAAAAACCGATGCCGGCGCCCGCCGCCGCGGTGATCAATACCGACTTGCCGCGCAGCAGGCCGTGACCTGCAACATAGTGAGGAACAGACATGCAAAACTCCTTGATCAGGTGCGCGGACGCGGTTCCTTGGGCATTCCCAAGGCGCGCTCGGCGATGATGTTGCGCTGGATTTCGTTGCTGCCGCCGTAGAGGGTGTCGGCGCGACTGAACAGGTACAGCGACTGCAAGCGGGTGAGCTGATACGGCGCGGCTTCGAGCAATTCGGCTTCGGCGCCGAGCACGTCCATCGCCAACTTGCCGAGGCTGGCGTGCCAGGTCGACCAGAACAGCTTGTAGATGGTCGCCTCCTTGCGCAGCGATCCGTCCTGGGCACCGGAAAGCATGCGCAGCGAGTTGTAGCGCATGATCCGCAACCCGCTCCAGGCGTCGGCCAGGCGCTGGCGCATCACTGGATCGCGCGCGGCACCGTTGGCCTTGGCGATGGCGATGATTTCGTTGAGCTCGTTCTGGAACTGCATCTGCTGGCCAAGCGTCGAGACACCACGCTCGAACCCGAGCAGCGCCATCGCAATCTTCCAGCCCTCCCCCGGCGCGCCAATGAGGTTGGCGGCGTCGGTGCGGGCGTCGTCGAAGAACACTTCGTTGAATTCCGAAGTGCCGGTCAATTGCTCGATCGGCCGTACGGTGATTCCTGCCTGATCCATCGGCACCAGCAGGAACGACAAGCCGCGATGGCCGACGCTGCCGGGCTCGGTACGGGCGATCACGAAGCACCAGTCCGATTCATGGGCCAGCGAGGTCCAGACCTTTTGCCCGTTGATCACCCAACTGCCACCGGCTTCGTCCAGCGCCGCGCGGGTCTTGACGTTGGCCAGATCCGACCCGGCGCCCGGCTCGGAATAGCCCTGGCACCAGAACTCGGTGCCGCTGACGATGCCCGGCAGAAAACGCCGATGTTGCTCGGCAGTGCCAAACGCGGCGATGGTCGGCCCAGCCAAGCCTTCGCCGATATGGCCCATGCGTCCGGGACCGCCGGCGCGGGCGTACTCTTCGTGGAAAATCACTTGCTGACTGATCGACAGGCCGCGCCCGCCGTGTTCCGGCGCCCAGCCGACACACGTCCAGCCACCTTGGGCCAGTTTGCGCTCCCAGGCTTTGCGCTCCTCGGGGAACATGTGCTCATCGCCCGGCCCGCCGCGAAAGCGCAGGGGCTCGAATTCACCGCAAAGGTTGGCGTCCAACCAGTCGGCCACTTCCCGACGGAAACCCTCGTCCTGCTCACTGAAACTGATTTTCATGGCTGCTCCCCGAGAATCACTGTGGCAATCCGCTCGCGATGCCAGGCCGGTCGCCCGAGAAAGCTCTCGCTGGCACGGGCGCGCTTGAAATAGAGGTGCGGGTCGTATTCCCAGGTGAAACCGACGCCGCCGTGCAACTGGATCGATTCGGCTGCGCACTGGAAACAGGTTTCAGAGCACTGTGCCTTGGCCAGCGCCGCCGCCAGCGCAAGTTCGGCGGCTACCTGCGGGTCGCCTGACGGATCGAGGACTTCCTGGGCCACGCATGCCGCGTAATAACTGGCCGAACGGGCGCATTCGACTTGCAGCATCATGTCGGCGGCACGGTGTTTGAGGGCCTGGAAACTGGCAATGGGACGGCCGAACTGCTGGCGCTCCTGCATGTAGGCAACGCTCAGGTCGAGCACCTGCTGGGCACCACCCGTCTGTTCGGCGGCCAGGCCGATGCAGGCCAATTGCAGGGTTTTCTCCAGCGCAGGCCAGCCCGCGCCGAACTCGCCAAGCAGGCAGTCGGCGTCGAGATACAGGTTCTTGAGCTGGATCCGGGCCTGGCGCCGGGTCTGGTCCATGGTCGGCAACATCTGCCGCTCGATCCCGGCGCGCTTCGCGTCCACGGCGAACAGGCTGATACCCGACTCGCCGGCCGTTCCGGGCGTTCGCGCGGCAACGATCAGGAGGTCGGCGCCATGGCCGTCGAGGACATGCTTGAGGGTACCGTCGAGTACAAACCCGTCGCCCTCGGCAACCACGGTTGACTGGATATCCTGCGCCGACCAGCCATTCGCGCTGCTGAACGCCAGGGTCGCGGTGAGGCTGCCGTCGGCGATCGACGGCAACCAGCGTTGCTTCTGCTCCTCGTTGGCCGCCAGCAACAACGCAGGCGTGGCCATGCAGGCGGTGGCGAAAAACGGTGAACACAGCAGGCGACGGCCCATTTGCTCCAGCAAAATCGCCAGTTCGACGAAGCCCAGGCCAAGCCCGCCGTACGCTTCCGGAATATGGATCGCCGGCCAGTACATCTCGCGGCACAGCCGCTGCCAGAGAGCCTCGTCGAAACCTCGCTCGCTGACCATTGCCGCTCGCACGGCGGCAGAGTCCGACACATCGGCGAGAAAACTCTCGGCCGATGCGCGGATCATTTCCTGTTCGTCGCTGAATGCAAACTCCATCGCGGCGCCTTCTGCTCGTTAAGCGGGGCGCGCATGGCGCAACACCCCTTTGAGCTTCGAGTTTGGCGTCCGTCGAACGCGGCAGAATCGTTAGCCCTGCCTAGTCCGAACGGGCGATGTCGCGGTGATTGTTTTGCGAAGGGAGCCGATCAGCGGCAATCGGCTGCGAGGTGGACGAGCAGCGCTGCGTGGTCCGGTTTCAAATAGGGTTCGACTTCCCCGACTTTGCACGCTGCCAGGCCCTGCAGTTCCGGCTCAAGGGGCTCCTGGGCGAACAGCAGCCCTACTGGACGGTTGGCGCCTTGCAACTGCGCAACTGTCAGCGGTGCAACCGGCCGGCCCATGTAGTAGACCAGACGGATATCCGGCTCACCGACGCTGTAGGCTTTCTGGCCCGGTTGCCCGGCGGCCAGCGTGGCGACCTGCTCAAGGCCACCGACCCGATGCGACAACACCCGCGCTTCGACGAACATGTAAAACACCACAAACCCGGCCAGCATCACGTAAGGAACAGTGGCCAGGCATGCCCGCCAGCGCCCCTTCGCGGTGTCGAACACCGCAGCCCAGTGCATCGCCAGCAGCAATGCCATGGAAGGGTAAATCGGCAACAGATACTTGCCGTGCTTTTCGGTGAAACAGGAAAAAATCAGCAGCGGCAGCAGGCTGCAACACAGCAGCATGGCGGCCTCGCGGCGCGCGCGGATCATTGCCCAGAAGCGCCGAGGCTGCACAAACACAATCAGCCAGAACGGAAAGAAATCACCGGCCAGGTACAACAGATAGGCGTACCAGGCCTCGGCGCCTTGACCATCGATTTTCTTCACGATGTCTTCGTTGACGATCGATGCCCAGATGCCCCAACCCTGGTTCATGGACACTGCCACATACCAGGAGCCGCCCAGCACCAGGGCAATCAGCCAGCCCCAGCCGTCGCACAGATAGGCCTTGGCTCGGGCATCGCGATAGATCAGCGCGTAAGCCAGGATCGGCGCTGTCACCCACAGCAGGCAGACGGGTCCCTTGGTCAGCAGTGCACAGCCTAAAAGCACGTAGCTGAGTCGGCTCCAAACGGCCCGGCCCTGTTGGAAAATGAAGTGCCAGGCCGCCAACAACGCGCCGAAACACAGCAAGGTCAACAGCATCTCGATTTCCGAGCGACGGGCGAACAGGCTGAAGGCCCCGTTCGCGGCCAGAAACACCACCGCGAACAACCCGGTCTGGCGTCCGGCCTGCCTGACGCCGTACAGATAGGTGCCGATGCAGCACAGCGTCGCAGCCAGCGCCGACGGCAAGCGAACGCTCCATTCGGACAAACTGCCCAGCACCGCTGTTGAAACCAGGCCCGCCCAATAGAAAAACGGCGGCTTGGACAGGTACAAGTCGCCGTTCATGTAGGGCAGCAGCCAGCTCCCCGCCTCACGCATTTCCCGTACGGTGACGGCTCTGCGGGCCTCGTTGACACTGAGGAATGGCACACTGCCCAGTCCCCAGAAAAACAGCAACGCAATGGCTGCGGCGGCGAGCAAGGCGACAGTGCGCAATGACAAATGACTCAGGATCAACCTCATCAGGATTTCTCCCCACGCGATACCTGAGAATTTCTCGTTTGGGTGAGCCCGTAGAACGGATCGGGCTCACCGACGACGTACAACTCGAGTAATCCTGCTGTCCTTGCTTTACTCATGGGCGCTCTCAATCCCAGCTAAAACGATACACATGTCCAGGCTGACCCGGATGGCATTGGCCGTTATCGGCATCGGCACCGACGATCGACCATTCGGCACGGGATGTTTCGCCCAATTCATGGGCGGCCTCGGGTTTGAAACACTTGCCCAGCAGCTCGTCCGGGACCAAGGCATAGGCCTTGGGATTCTCGCGCAGCCATTTCGCCGCTTGCTCGACCGTCGAATCAGCCATGCCGAAATGCACGATCGGCTGACGGGCCAACAGCCAGTGCCCCTCACGCCAGTTGACCAGCACCAGGTCGGCGCCGTGCGTCATGGTATTGGCCTGCGCCATGATTGCTTCGTGGGGATTGTCGCCTTCCTTGATCGGTTCGATGAAACCACGGGCGAACCACAGCGCGAACCAACACGCGACCAGTACCGGGAATACCCGGCGCAAGCGTGGGCGTTGCTTGAACCAGCGGCCCAGCAGCCACGGCATCAGCGGCGCGGCCGCCAGCACCAGCCCCGGCAGCGCCGGGTAGATGTACAACTTGCGCTTGCCGGCACTGATGCAGAAGAACAGCACCACCAGCGCGACCCAACCGAGCAGCACCAGCACGCGGCCATCGCGCTTTTGCAGTTGCCGGCGCCAGGCCGGTACCAGCCAAGGCAGCGCCAGGACCAGCGGCAGCCAGTATTGCGGGATGACGTTGGTGAAGAAGTACCAGAACGGTTCGCGGTGATCCCACGAGGCGGCATAGCGCCCGGCCGTCTGGCGCAGGAGGATTTCCCGGGCGTAGGCGACTTCGTCAGCCGTGCCATTGAACACGATCGTCAAGGCCAGCGGCAGCAACCAGACAGCAATTGCCGCCAGCATCACCAGCAACCCCAGCAGCCACTTGCGCCCCTCGCCCGGCATCGCCACCACGCCGTTCCAGCGCTTGCGCACCGCATAGCCATACGGAATCAGCAGCAGCGCCGGCAAAAAGCCCACGCCTTTAGTGATCACACCGATGCCCATGGCCGCGCAGCCTATGTAGAACCAGCGCCACGCGGGGCCGAGCAACAAGTGACGCGCCAGACCGTACAGGCCCAGCGTGGTGAACAGCACCAGGAAGCTGTCGATCTGACCGGTGCGCAGGATGCTGTAGGTCTGATAGGTGGCCAGGAACAACAGCGCGGCGTTGCGTCCGATGCGCTGGTTCCACAACCGGCGACCCAGGTCGTAGACCATCGCCGTGACCGACACCGCCGAAAGCAACCCCGGAATATAAAGGGCCAGATTGGGCTTGCCGGTCAGCCAGGCGAAAAACGCCACGGTCCACATGAAGATCGGCGGCTTGTCGCCGTAGATCTCACCGGCACGGTGCGGAATCAGCCAGGAGCCGTGGTGCAGCATTTCCAGGGCCACGCCGAGGAAACGTTCCTCATCGACGTTCTGCGCCTGACGCAGCCCCAGGCCGGCGCCGACCAACAGCAAGGCGAGCAGCATCAGGCCCAGGCATTCGATCCTGGGCGATAACGATCGGCGCATGACTTATTCCTTGAGATGTTTACTTTTGGCAATCAATTGCAGGTTGCGCAGGTACACGATCGAACCAAAGGCCTGACCGGCAATGAACACCGGGTCCTGCCGGTAGATGGCATACGCCAGCAGCAAGGTGCTGCCGACGATGCTCAAGTACCAGAAGCTGGTGGGAATCACGCTGCGCTTTTTGTATTCGCTGTACAGCCACTGCAAGACAAAACGGCCGGTGAACGCGATCTGGCCAACGAAGCCGATGACCAGCCACAGGGTTTCACGGGTCATGGTCATCATCCTTCGATCTCTTGGGCAGTGGTATTCAGGCGCGTGCGCTTGATCAGCCACCAGACGCCGATCAGGTCGAGAATGCCCACCAGGGCGCGGTCAATGTTGCCGTACTTGGACACCCCGGCCGTGCGTGGCCGGTGGTTGACCGGATGGACGATCATTCGGCCATTGTGGCGCTGGATCAGTGCCGGAATGTAGCGGTGCATATGGTCGAAATACGGCAGGCGCAGAAACGCCGCCCGTTCGATCAGCTTCAATCCGCAGCCAGTGTCCGGGGTGGAGTCCTTGAGCAGGCGGCGACGCAGGTTGTTGGCAAAACGCGAGGCCCAGCGCTTGCTTGCGGTATCGCGGCGGTTGACCCGATGCCCGGCAACCAGCTGTACATCGACCATGCCCTGCTTGCCCTGCACCAGCGCCAGCATGCCGGGGATGTCCGCCGGGTCGTTCTGGCCGTCGCCATCGAGCGTGGCCAGCCATTGCCCACGAGCCTCTTGGGCCGCGTGGTACAGCGACGTGCTTTGCCCCAGCGACTGCTCGTGTCGCAGGATGCGCAGGGTACTCAGCCCGTCGTGCTTGAGCTGCCGCAACTCGTGCAAGGTGGCGTCGGTGCTGCCATCGTCGACCACGATGATTTCATAGGATTCATCAGCCAGGGCCGCGCGAACTTCCTCAAGCAAGGGCTTGAGGTTGTTCGCTTCGTTCTTGGCTGGAATCAATACCGATACAAAAATGTCCTGGCTCATAGAGTCCCCTCTTTTTTTTCATTTTCTGTTATCAGAGGTGAACGCTTCATATCTGATAAAACTGCCGATACCACTTCACAAACTCCTTCACGCCGGTGGCTACGGCCACCTGCGGACTGAAATCGATCCACTCTGTCAGGGCCGAGATATCGGCCCAGGTCTTGACTACATCCCCGGCCTGCAGCGGCATGTAATTGCGCTTGGCCGGTGTGTCCAATGCCAATTCCAGGCATTCAATGAAATCCAGCAGCGCCACGGGCTGGCCGCGACCGATGTTGAACAGGCGATTGACGCCCTTGTCCGGTGCGGACGGCACCGGCGGACGGGTACGCAGACGGGCGATGCTTTCGACGATGTCGTCGATGTAGGTGAAGTCCCGCGCCATCTCGCCCTGATTGTAGACATCGATGGGCTGGTCTTTAAGGATGGCCTTGGTGAACTTGAACAGCGCCATGTCAGGCCGGCCCCAGGGCCCGTACACGGTAAAGAAGCGCAGACCACTGGACTTGATGCCATACAGATGGCAATAACTGTCGGCCAGCAGTTCATTGGCGCGCTTGCTGGCCGCGTACAACGAAACCGGGTGATCGACGGCGTCTTCGACGCTGAACGGCAGCTTGCTGTTGCTGCCGTACACCGAGCTGCTCGAGGCGTAGATCAAATGCTCCGGACGATGGTGCCGGCAGGCTTCCAGTACATTGACGAAGCCCACCAGGTTGGATTGAGTGTAGACATCCGGGTTGTCCAGCGAGTAACGCACGCCGGCCTGGGCGGCCAGGTGCACCACTTCGGTAAACCGCTGCTCTTCGAACAAGGCCAGCAACGCCGGTTTATCGACGATGTCCATTTTCCGGAAACTGAAGCCCGGCAAGGCTTCCAGTTCCTTGAGTCGCGCCTGCTTGAGCGTGACGTCATAGTAATCGTTGAGGTTGTCGATACCGACCACCTCATGACCGTCCAGGCACAAGCGCCGGGCGGTATGAAAGCCTATGAAACCGGCGACGCCGGTGACCAGAATGGTCATGACCCGTCGGTCAACACGTTGTGCCGGGTGAAAAACAACGTCAATCTCATGCTTGGCTCCATATCTCTTGAAAAATCGATGACGTTGTCGATGCGCAACAGCACGCGGCACCCAATCATGCCAGACTGCCGTGCGCAGCGACGCATACGGTGCCCGGCAGATTGTAAAAATGCCGTTAACATTTCATTCAGGTTTCGTGTTTCCGCCCGGATGAAACAACGATTTGTGTTGCCATCGACGCACGCCCATCTAAAGTGCATTGACGCAAAGAATACATGAACCGGGTAAGGATGCAGAACCATGAGCACCGAGCAAGCGACAACTTTTGACGAACCGCGCCTCAACAGCACGGAAATCCGCATCCTGGGTTCGCTGATCGAGAAGCAGGCCACCAGCCCGGAAACCTATCCCCTGACCCTCAATGCCCTGGTGATTGCCTGCAATCAGAAAACCAGCCGCGAACCGGTGATGAACCTGACCCAGGGTCAGGTCGGCCATAGCCTGCGCGCCCTCGAAGGGCGGGGTTTCACCAAATTGGTGATGGGCAGCCGCGCGGATCGCTGGGAACACAAGGTCGACAAGGCCCTGGAACTGGTGCCGGCCCAGGTGATTCTGATGGGGCTGCTGTACCTGCGCGGCCCGCAAACCGTCAATGAACTGCTGACCCGCAGCGGGCGCATGCATGACTTCGAAGATACCGAGCAGGTCGTTCATCAATTGGAGCGCCTGATCGCCCGCGACCTGGCACTGTTGATCCCGCGCCAGGCCGGGCAGCGGGAAGACCGCTACATGCATGCCATGGGCGATCCGGCGGACATCGAAGCGATCCTCGCCGCGCGACAGAACCCGATTGAACGCAGTGGCGGCAGCGGCGTTTCGGTCGAGCGGATCGAAGAGCTTGAAGCGCGAATTGCGGCACTGGAAGAGCGGTTGGCGCGGCTTGAATAATCTGCACGAATTTCTGTAGGAGCGAGGCTTGCCGGCTCCCACAGTGATTTTGGGGTGTTCGCCTGTTTTCTGAGCAACACCAGTCCTGTGGGAGCTGGCTTGCCAGCGAAAGCGGTGTGTCAGGCACCGGTGATGTTGGATGTACCGGCCCCTTCGCGGGCAAGCCCGCTCCCACAGTGTTTTGGGGTGTTCGCCTGTTTTCTGAGCAACACCAAGCTGGCTTGCCAGCGAATGCGGTGTGTCAGGCACCGGTGATGTTGGCTGTACCGGCCCCTTCGCGGGCAAGCCCGCTCCCACAGTGTTTTGGGGTGTTCGCCTGTTTTCTGACCAACACCAGTCCTGTGGGAGCTGGCTTGCCAGCGAAAGCGGTGTGTCAGGCACCGGTGATGTTGGCTGTGCCGGCCCCATCGCTGGCAAGCCAGCTCCTACAGTGATTTGGGGCGTTCGCCTGTTTATCTGACCAACACAGGCCCCGTAGGAGCTGGCTTGCCAGCGAAAGCGGTGTGTCAGGCACCGGTGATGTTGGCTGTGCCGGCCCCTTCGCGGGCAAGCCCGCTCCCACAGTGTTTTGGGGGGCTCGCCTGTTTTCTGAGCAACACCAGTCCTGTGGGAGCTGGCTTGCCAGCGAAAGCGGTGTGTCAGGCACCGTTGATGTTGGCTGTGCCGGCCCCTTCGCGGGCAAGCCCGCTCCCACAGTGTTTTGGGGTGTTCGCCTGTTTTTCTGACAATCACAGGCCCCGTAGGAGCTGGCTTGCCAGCGAATGCGGTGTGTCAGGCACCGGTGATGTTGGATGTACCGGCCCCTTCGCGGGCAAGCCCGCACCTCCCACAATGGGCTTTGTGGTGTTTCTCACTCACCGTCCCAGTAATCCACCCCATCCGCCTGGCGGGCCACGGCGACGAATCCCGAGGCGTTGCCCTCGGCATCAACCTTGAAGTCATCCATCACCGCATACTTTCCGGAGTCCGGGTATTCACAGATGTCCGGTGAATGCTGGGTACTGACTGCCAGGTAACGTAATTCGGCATCGCTGGTGTTGATGATCTGGTGCGCCGACTCCGGGCCGCCCGCCGGGCAGGCAATCACGTCACCGGCACGGATCGCAAAGCGCTCGGTCCCCAATCGCACCTCCCCTTCCCCGGCCACGATATAGAACATTTCTTCGTTGACCCGATGGCTGTGAAACGGGCTGCCACGCATACCGGGCTCCAGCGCGTACAAACGATAACCGAGCTTTTGTGCGCCCAATTGCTGGCCAATGCGTGCCTGGCGCTGTCGATAGTGACCGGCGGCTTCACCGGTGGGAGCAAATGCTTCGGGCAGCGGCAGGAGTTCGGCCTGATCCAGGTTGAGAATCGCAGGATGCATGGAAACCTCGGTCACGGTGCTGGTTACAGGAGGGCAAGTCTTTGCTTGCTGGCCAGCAGTATAGGTAGAGATTTATTTGCAAGACCGGGTTGCCTCCTTCGCGAGCAGGCTCGCTCCTACAGGAGGAAACCGGTAGGAATGTAGGAGCGCGCCTGCTCGCGAAGAGGCCAGTACAGTCGGCAAACAAACCTGGGATCAACCCCGGGCAAACTCTACCGCTTTCTGAAACTGCTCCTGCGTCGGTCGCACACCGGTATAAAGCACAAACTGCTCCAGCGCCTGGATCGCAATCACTTCCAGTCCGGTGATCACTTGCTTGCCCTCTGCACGACCGCGCACGATCAGCGGCGTTTCCGAGGGAATCGCCACCACATCGAAGACAATATCCGCCGCTTTGATAACCTCTAAATCAAAAGCCAATTGACCGGCCTCCAGCCCGCCATCCATGCCAACGGGGGTGACGTTGATCAGCATTTGCGGGCGTCGCGAGCCCAGCTCAGCTTGCCACGGGTAGTCCAGGGATTCGGCCAGGGCGCGGCCGGCCTGCTCGTTGCGGGCCACGATCAGGCCGTTCCTGTAACCACCATCGCGCAAGGCGCTGGCCACGGCCTTGGCCATGCCACCGCTGCCGCGCAGGGCAAACGTGGTGTCCTTGGGCACTGCGTGGGTGTCCAACAACTGGGCAATCGCGATGTAATCGGTGTTGTAGGCCTTGAGGTGGCCCTTGGTATTGACGATGGTGTTGATCGACTGGATGGCGGCGGCCGAGGCGTCCAGCTCATCGACCAGGGCAATGCAGGCTTCCTTGAACGGCATCGACACGCCACAACCGCGAATGCCCAAGGCACGAATGCCGCCCACCGCACCCGGCAAGTCCTGACTGCTGAACGCCTTGTAGTAGAAATTCAGCCCCAACTGTTCATACAGATGATTGTGAAATCGCAGGCCAAAGTTCCCGGGGCGTCCGGAGAGGGACATGCACAGCTGGGTGTCTTTGTTCGGGTTCATCTGCATGCGAATCTCCTTGCAATGCACTTTCAGATGGACGGGATTAGCCGGCCATCGTGTTCTGATCGATCATGGTTGCGTGCCTGCACGCGGTTTCACGCAACCGTAAGCAGGCCGGTACAGACCTTACACAAAATTTACCCAACGGCTGTGCTGATTTTCGAAAAAACGCTGTCTTAGTTGTATCCCCGCGACGATCCTTGGGTCTATTGCAGACACAAGCGCCGGGTCGAAGAACCGAGGAATTATCATGATCCGTAAAATCCCCACAGTTGCCTTGCTGATTGGCGCCCTGGCTGTCGCGGGGCAGGCGCAAGCCCATGGTGGTGGTAATGACGCGGCGGTATTTGGAGCGATCGTCGGTACGGCCATCGTCGGCTCGGCCCTGATCAACGCCAACCGGCCGGTGTATGTCGCGCCACAACCGGTCTATGCCCAACCGGTCTACGCCCAGCCCGCGCCGGTCTACTACGCACCGCCTCCTCCGGTTTATTACCAGCCGGCGCCGGTGTACGTACAACAACCGATCTACTACCGTCCGGCACCGGTCTACTACGGGCCACCCCGTGGTTATTACTACGGCCATCCCCACGGTTACGGTCGCTGGTAACAGTTCATCAGGCCCCGCCCGAAAGCGCGGGGCTTTTTTATGCCCGGGATTTGATCCCCTGTAGGGGTTGCCGTTCGTCGGCCCACGTCTGGATAAATCTCGTCAGTGTCGCTATCGGGACACTATCGGCTGCTCAAGCGGGCAAGATTGACTCGCCCCGCCCCTTTGGGGAAAACCGTCATATTTATGTCATGTCAGAGCCGCAAGCTTGAACCTGTCCGCCAACAACAGGTTGATAACAACAAGGACGCCCCTCATGCCCACGCAAAACCCGCACCGTATCGTCGGTTTATGCACCTCCAGCAAGGTGTACAACGCCCTAACCGAACTCAGGCACCTTGAAGGTCATCGCAGCGCCAAGTTCCTCTCGCTGCTGACGCAAAACCTGGTGCGCAAAGGCCTGCTCAACGAGCAGGAAGTGGTCCATATGCTCGATCAGGTGGTCGATTGAGCGACAGATGGTCACTTGGCCTCAACGGCGTCAATGAGCACTATCGAAAAGGGTGATTGTCGGAAAAATCGCCAGCCCCGTAAGGTAGCTCCATAGATTGATGGAGGTACCTTTGATGTCTCAAGTCCAGATCATGTCCGTTATCGGCAGCGCCGTTCCCGCACCGCTCAGAGCGTCGGGCCTGCTTGCCTGCTGGTATCTGGTGCTCGATGGCGAGCCGATCAGCGGTCCGCTCACCTCGCTGCCGGCCGCCCAGGCAATGTCACAGCGTGTCAGCTTGGGCCAGACGGGCAAACTCAATGCCTAAGGCAGCTGAACCCGCGGTTTGGTTTCGAGGAAAATATCCCAGCTCGACATGAACAGGGCCGCAATCAACGGCCCGATGACGAAGCCATTGAGGCCAAAGATCGCCAGGCCGCCCAGGGTCGAGATAAGGATCAGATAGTCCGGCATCTTCGTATCCTTGCCCACCAGGATCGGTCGCAATACGTTATCCACCAGGCCGATCACGAAAATCCCGAACAACCCCAGCACTACGCCCTGCCAGATCGCCCCGGTGAACAGGAAAAACACCGCCACCGGCGCCCAGACAATCCCCGCCCCCACCGCCGGCAACAACGATAGAAACGCCATCAATACTGCCCAGAGCAACACGCTCGGTATGTCCAGAAACCAGAAAATCAAACCGCCCAACGCGCCTTGCGTGATCGCTACCAGCAGGTTGCCCTTCACGGTGGCCCGCACCACGCGATTGAATTTGAGCTGCAAACGGCGTTTCTGGTGTTCCTGCAACGGTACGGCGGAGCGGACTTTACGCGCCAGCTCGGCGCCGTCCCGCAGAAAGAAGAACAGCAGGTAGAGCATGATGAAGAAACTCACCACGAAATCGAAAGTGCCCTGACCGAAACTGAAGACCTGTGTGGCGACAAACTCATTGCCCGACACCGCACTCTTGATGATTTTCTCCCGCAACCCGTTCAGCTCGCCGACCCCGAACCGATCGAGCAAGTGCTGAAAGTACGGCGGCAGGCTGTGTTTGAAATGCGCCACGTACCCTGCAATGTCCAGTTCCCCGCTTTCGATGCCCTTGTAAAGCGCCGCCCCCTCCTGGACCAGAAAGATGCCAAGGACTATCACCGGCAAGATCGCAATCACCAGACAGATGCTCAAGGTGAGCAGCGACGTGATGTTGCGTTGCCAGCCGAATTTCAATTGCAATCGGCGCTGCAGCGGCGCAAAGAGGATACCGAGGATGACCGCCCAGAACACCGCACCGTAAAACGGCAGCAGGATCCAGATGAACGCGATGCTCACTAGCCCCAGCAGGACCATCAGCGATTTGTCTTGCGGTGTCTCTTCGTTCATGTCCGATCCATGCCAATGCGCCGGGACGCGAAGGTACGTCCTGATGCTTAGGCCGCAATGGCTCGCGCGAGTGCCATCGGGATGTTCACCAAGCATAGATCCCGATCAATAAACCCTCGGGGGGCAAGGTGTCTTCAGTGTGCGGCCCCCTGCAGGTAGTGACGGATGCGGATCTCCACTCCGCTGGTCTGGTACTGCCGGGCTGCCGCTTCGATACGCAACTCACCACGCGTGACCCGCTGGTGGTGGCGCAGATGCTCCAGCCAGGATTCGTCGACGAAACACTCCAGCCACTGACGCGGATTCTCGCTGTCCTGCACCAGATACCAGGAAATTGCCCCGTTGCGCCGACGCATACCATGCACGTGCGCCATGGCGGCCTGGAAGTCTGGCGCCTGGGCGGGCTCGATGTCGTATTCCAGAGTGACCATCACCGGGCCGCGTTCCCGGTCCATGCCTTCAGCCAGGATGGGTGCCGGCCAGTGCAGCGAGGGCGCCAGGTCTTCCGCCGCGGTAACCGGCAGGCGAAAGCGCAGGGCGGCGGGCAATCCCAGCAACAGCAAGACACTGGCTCCCAGCAGCGCGACGGGAATGGAAGTGCGGCTGGCCACCAGACCCCAAAGGACTCCGCCGCCGGCCATGCTGCCGAAGAACACCAGGATGTAGACGGCCAGCGCCCGCGCCCGCACCCAGCCCGGCACCGAGGTCTGCGCCGCCACCTGCAGGCTCGACAGCACCGCGATCCAGGCCGCGCCGCTGAGCAGCATCACCGGGACCAGAAAGTAGAGCTGGCGCAGCAGCGCGAGGGCCACCAGCACCAGCGCGTAGAGCACGCTGGACACAACCACCAGACGGTCACTGCCCAGCCGCTCGCGCAAGCGTGGCAGGAGCGCGGCACCGACCACCGCGCCGACGCCGACACTGCCCAGCAGCAGGCCGAAGTCGGTGGCGCTGCCGTGCATTTCTCCACGGACGATCAGCGGCAGCAGCGACATGCCGGCGCTGGCACCGAGGAAGAACGAGAACGCGCGCACGAGCACTGCCTGCAGCGGTCGGGAACTGCGGCTGTAGCGCCAGCCGGCGCGCAAAGCGCCGAACAGTCGCTCCGCCGGCAACACCGCCGGGCTGGTCTCACGCTTCCAGGCTGCAAGCACACCAATCACGGCGAAGAACGAGGCGGCGTTGAGGGCGAAGGTCAGCCAAGGGCCGACCAGGCTGACCAGCATCCCGGCAATGGCCGGCCCCACCGCCCGCGCGAGGTTGATGCCGACGCTGGACAGCGCCACGGCCGCCGCAAGCTCGTCTTTGCCCACCAGCTCCGGTGTGGTCGCGCTCCAGGCCGGCATCATCAGCGCAGTGCCGATGCCCATGCACAGCGTCAGCGCCAGCAGCAGCCACACGGTGGTCAGCCCGAGCAGGGTGAGCGCTGCGAGCAGCGCGGCCACCGCAGCCATCCAGAGTTGCACGCCAAGCAGGTAGCGGCGCTTGTCGACGATGTCGGCCAGTGCGCCGGCCGGGAGCGCCAGAAAGAACATCGGCAGGGAACCTGCCACTTGCACCAGCGCCACGTTCAGCGGGCTGGCCGACAGCGAGGTCATCAACCAGCCGGCCCCCACCTCGTGCATCCAGGTGCCGATGTTGGAGGCGACACTGGCCAGCCACAGCCAGCGGAAGGTTTTCTGACGCAACGGGCTCCAGGGTGAGGCGGCGGGTAAAGTCATGTCAGAACCAGCCTTTGAGGGGGGATCTGAAGATCAGGTATAGACGAAATCGGCACCGGTCGTCGTTGCGACATCTGCAGGTGATCGCCCCGCAGATCTGTAGGAGCTGGCTTGCCGGCGAAGGCGTCCGCATTGGCGATGCAAGCCTCGAGGCCCTCTTCGCTGGCAAGCCAGCTCCTACAAGGTATTTCGTGCTCAGGCGAACTCTTCACGCAGCATCGCCACAAACGCCTCCCGCGCCGGGTGCACGCCTGCGTTTTCATGCCAGTAGAACAGGTTGTCGATGGCCGTCAGTTCGGGGAACTCATACCCCACGCACCCCGCCCCCTTGGCGTATTGATCGAACACCCCCTTGGGCACCAGTGCCACGCCGGCCCCGGCGCTGACACATCCGACAATCGCACCATAACTGGCCAGGCTAACAATCGGCAGCGCCTGGCCATGGCGCAACAGCCAATGCTCCAGCGCCGCCCGATACGGACAGCCCTGGGGCCACATGAAGACGGTTTTGTCGTGCAGATCCGCCATGTCGCGCACCGGCCCCAGTGATGTGGAGGCAATCAGCAGCAGGTCTTCGCGGTACATCGGCGTGCGCTTGAGGTGCGAGCGTTCGACATCCACCGCGACGATGGCACCGTCGAGCCGATGGCTCAGCGTGTCATCCAGTAACTGGCCCCAGGTGCCGGTGGTCAGCTCCAGCGCCACCGCCGGGAAGCGCTTGTGGAATTTCGCCAGCAAACGCGGCAGGCGTCCGGTGGCCGAAGACTCGATAGCACCAATGCGCAACGGCCCGGACGGTTCGGCACTCGGATCTACCGCGCGCCTGGCTTCTGCGGTGAGGGCCAGAATCTTCGAGGCATAGGCCAGAAAGGTCTGCCCCGACGGACTGATGCGCAGACCGCGCCCCTCACGCAGAAACAGCGCGACCCCCAACTCCGCTTCCAGCGTCTTGATGCGGGCCGTGATGTTCGATGGGACGCAATGCAGCAACTCGGCCGCACGGGCAATGCTGCCAACCTCGGCCACGGTCTTGAACATGCGGATCTGTGCCAGCTCCATATACATCACTCAAAGTGAACGGTTTACGCAGTATAAGTCAGTTGTGGCGAACGATCGGGGTTCTGATACTCACTGCACCTGCCTCTCGGTGCACGACCATGAATGTACTCACGCCCTCCTCCAGCTCCCCGTTGAAAATCATCCTGGCCATGGCCTTCGTCGTGGTCTGCTGGGGATATTCCCCGACCGGCATCCATATCGGCTTGCAGGCCTACGACCCCGTGCACCTGGCGTTGTTGCGCTTTTTGCTGGCGTCGCTGTTCATGGCGGTGGTCGCGGTGATCCGGGGCATTCGCCTGCCCAGCCTTCGCGACATGCCACTGCTGATGGCGCTGGGTTTCTTCGCGGTGAGCCTGCATCACGTGGCGATCAATTTTGGCCAACAGGGTGTCAGTGCCGGTGCGTCGAGTGTGCTGGCGCAGTCGACACCGCTGTTCAGCACCTTGCTGGCGCGCTTTGTGTTCAAGGACCGGGTAAGCCTGTGGCGTTGGGGTTGCGTGATCCTGGGATTGATCGGCGTGGTGATTGTGGTGGCGGGCGATCATGGCCTGGGCAGCATCGACGCCCATGGCGTGTTGATCCTGTTGGCGGCGCTGTCCTGGAGCCTTTACTTTGCCCTGCAACAACATCACACCGGGCGTTACGACGGATTGACGCTGGTGTGCTACACAGTCTGGTCCGGGACGGCGCTGCTACTGATTTTCCTGCCGGGGCTGGTGGATCAAGTCGTCAATGCCCCATTGCGCGTGCAGTTCGCGGTGGTTGCCCTGGGGATTTTCCCCAGTGCCCTGGCGTACCTGGCCTGGGCCTATGTACTGGCGCATGTGGACCTGAGCCGGGCGACGATGACGCTGTACCTGGTGCCGCCGGTGGCGATGATGATTGCGTCCGTGGGGCTGGGTGAGCAGCCGACCATGATGGTGGCGGTCGGCGCGGTGGTGGTGTTGATCAGTGTGTTGGCGTTGAATCTGGAGCGGCGGCCGATGGTTCAGGTGGCGCGTGTCTGATCGTTAATTTGTGTTGTGGCGTCTGACGTCATCGCGGGCAAGCCAAGCT
>NZ_WTFT01000035.1:105134-125875 GCF_009861505.1 Pseudomonas izuensis
TTGCCCGCGATGAACGATGACTCGGTATCACTGACGATCAGCTGGGCGAAAAGCGGTCCCGGCTATTGGTCAAATGCAGCCACATCGCCGCCCGCGCCGCATCCGGGTCCTGGCGCTTGATGGCGTTGAGAATCGCCTCGTGTTCCAGATTGGCCAGTTGACCCAGCTTGCTCAAATCCACCGCGCCACGTTCGGCCGCGTTGACCCGGGTTCGCGGAATCATGGCGCTGCCCAGGTGCTGCATGATTTCGGTGAAGCACACATTGCCGGTGGCTTCGGCAATCAGTAGATGAAAGCGCCGGTCAGCCTCGACACAACTGTCGTTGTTGGCCAGCAGGTTTTGATAATCGTCGAGCGCTTCGCGCATTTGCGCCAATTGCCGGTCGGTACGACGGATCGCCGCCAGCGCCGCCGCCTGGGTTTCCAGGCCCATGCGCAATTCCAGAATGCTGCGCACCCCCAGCGCGGTATCGACATTCAGCCGCAGCCCCTGCTCCGGCGCGCGCTCCAGCACAAAAGTGCCAATGCCGTGACGGGTTTCCACCAGCCCCGAGGCCTGCAATTTGGAGATTGCCTCGCGCACCACGGTGCGGCTCACGCCGTGCTCCTGAACGATCGTGTTCTCCGACGGCAGCTTGTCGCCGGGCAGCATCTGCCCGAGCAGGATGCTCTGGGTCAGCTTGGCCACCAGATCGTGGGCCAGATTGTGGCTGCGCTTGCGGGCAGGTGCGTCGAGGTCTTCTTGCATCGCGATCATCCAAGGACGGAGCTATCGGAATCGTAGCACTGCGCTTGTCTGGAATCTCGAAAATACTCATTCAACTTGTATGACAACACTCAACAAGCACTGCGCACCATCCCACTTTCGAGCCACAAAAAATCAAAAACAGAATAACAAATCTTTGAACAATGGCGATTTTGTTGGGTGCAAGCGGTTGCGGAGCGAAAAAATGTAGTTGTATGATGTCTAGCAACAAAAGCAGCACCTGTCACACCCCGCATAAAAATAACGAGTGGGAGAAAACGCAGTGAATACATCCATTTCCGCAATGGACAACGGCACCGATTCGGTCCTGAAGTCCGCGATCTCGAAAGTCAAACGTCACGTCTTGCCGCTGTTCGTCATCATGTTCATCGTCAACTACATCGACCGGGTGAACATCGGCTTCGTCCGCGCCCACATGGAACACGACCTGGGCATCGGCGCTGCCGCCTACGGCCTCGGTGCCGGCCTGTTCTTCATCGGATACGCGCTGTTCGAAGTGCCCTCCAACATCCTTCTGCAAAAAGTCGGCGCACGCCTCTGGCTGACCCGCATCATGCTGACCTGGGGCCTTGTGGCCGCGGGCATGGCGTTCATCCAGACCGAAACCCACTTCTATATCCTGCGATTTCTCCTGGGCGTGGCCGAAGCCGGTTTCTTTCCCGGGGTGATCTACTACTTCACCCGCTGGCTGCCCGGCGTGGAGCGTGGCAAGGCGATTGCGATTTTCCTCAGCGGCTCGGCGATTGCCTCGCTGATCTCGGGCCCCTTGTCCGGTCTGCTCCTGCAAATCAACGGGCTGGGCATGCACGGCTGGCAATGGATGTACTTCATCGAAGGCATGTTCTCGGTGGGCTTGTGCTTCTTTGTCTGGTTCTGGCTGGACTCCAAACCCCACGACGCCAAATGGCTGACCCGCGACGAACAGGACGCGCTGGTCAAGGCCATCGACGACGAACAACAGGCCCGCGAAGCCGCGACGCCGATCAAACCCTCACTGGGCAAGCTGCTCAAGGACCGGCAGATCATCCTGTTCTGCGTGATCTACTTCTTTATTCAGTTGACCATTTACGCCGCGACCTTCTGGCTGCCGAGCATCATCAAGAAGATGGGCGACCTGAGTGACTTCCAGGTCGGGATGTTCAACTCGATTCCATGGCTGCTGTCGATTGTCGGCATGTACGCCTTCGCGTCGCTGTCGGCCAAATGGAAGCACCAGCAAGCCTGGGTCGCCGCCGCCCTGCTGATCGCCGCCGCCGGCATGTTCATGTCCACCACCGGCGGGCCGGTCTTCGCCTTTGTGGCGATCTGCTTTGCCGCGCTGGGTTTCAAATCGGCGTCGTCGCTGTTCTGGCCGATTCCCCAGGCCTATCTGGATGCGCGCATCGCCGCGGGTGTCATCGCGCTGATCAACTCGGTGGGCAACCTCGGCGGCTTCGTCGCGCCGACCACGTTCGGCCTGCTGGAAGAACGCACCGGGTCGATCCAGGGTGGGCTGTACGGCCTGGCCGCAACCTCGATCATCGCCGCGATCATCGTTTTCGCCGCTCGCAACACACCCAAGGCCGCCCCCGTCATTGCAGCGGGCAAACCCGCGAGCCATCCCGCCTGAAGCACCACGCCTGAATATTGTTTTTGAGAAGGACAAGAAAATGACCGCACACGAAACCGCCAAAGCCCCGATCATCACCAGCATGCAGATTGTGCCGGTGGCCGGCCACGATGGCATGCTGCTCAACCTGAGCGGCGCCCACGGCCCGTTTTTCACCCGCAACATCGTGATCCTCAAGGACAACGCCGGCCACACCGGCGTCGGCGAAGTACCGGGTGGCGAGCGCATCCGCCAGACCCTCGAAGACGCCCGCAGCCTGGTGGTCGGCAGTCCGATCGGCACGTACCAGAAAATCCTCAATCAGGTACGCCAGACCTTCGCCGATCGCGATGCCGGCGGCCGCGGTTTACAGACCTTCGACCTGCGCATCACCATTCACGCCGTCACCGGCCTGGAAGCCGCGCTGCTCGATTTGCTCGGCCAGCACCTGGACGTGCCTGTCGCCGCCCTGCTCGGCGAAGGCCAGCAGCGCGATGAAGTGAAGATGCTGGGTTATCTGTTTTATGTCGGCGACCGCAACGACACCGACCTCGCCTACCGCAGCGAACCGGACGCCGACAACGACTGGTTCCGCGTACGGCACGAAAAGGCCATGACCGCCGAGGCCGTGGTGCGCCTGGCAGAAGCCGCCCACGCGCGCTATGGCTTCAAGGACTTCAAGCTCAAGGGCGGCGTGCTCAGTGGCGACGCGGAAATCGAAGCGGTCACGGCCCTGGCCGAACGCTTTCCCGAGGCGCGTATCACCCTCGATCCGAATGGTGCCTGGTCACTCAAGGAAGCCATCCGTTTGTGCCGCGACCAACATCATGTACTGGCTTACGCCGAAGATCCCTGCGGTGCGGAAAACGGGTACTCGGGCCGCGAAGTCATAGCTGAGTTTCGCCGCGCCACCGGGCTGAAAACCGCGACCAACATGATCGCCACCGACTGGCGGGAAATGGGACACGCGATCCAGCTGCAATCGGTGGACATCCCGCTGGCCGACCCGCACTTCTGGACCATGCAGGGTTCGGTGCGGGTCGCGCAGATGTGCCACGAATGGGGCCTGACCTGGGGCTCGCATTCCAACAACCACTTCGACATTTCCCTGGCCATGTTCACCCATGTCGCGGCCGCCGCACCAGGCGAAATCACCGCCATCGACACCCACTGGATCTGGCAGGACGGCCAGCGCCTGACCAAGGCCCCGTTGCAGATCGTCGACGGTTGCGTGCAGGTGCCGAAGAAATCGGGACTGGGGATCGAGCTGGACCTGGATCAACTGGCCAAGGCCCACGAACTGTACAAAGGCATGGGCCTGGGAGCGCGGGATGACAGCGTGGCGATGCAGTTTCTGATGCCGGGCTGGAAGTTCGATAACAAGCGGCCGTGTCTGGTGCGCTGAACCAATCGCAACAAAATTCTGTAGGAGCTGAGCTTGCTCGCGATGGCGGTGTGTCAGGCAACAATTAACTGTCTGACACACCGCCATCGCGAGCAAGCTCAGCTCCTACAGGAAGTGCATTCATCATTTCATCTGCGCTGCATCCAGCAACCATCCCTTGAACGCCACCATCGCCGACGTTTCCGGCCGCGACTGCAAGCGGGTCAACCAGTAACTGCCGGTCGTGATATGAATCGCGAAAGGTTGCTCGATCGCACCCGCCGCCAGTTGCCGCGAGAACATCAGCGGCGGTGCCAACGCCACGCCCGCACCTTGCAGCGCAGCCTCCATCATTGCCAGTGACGAGTCGAACACAATGCTCGCCGGCACTGCCGCCGGGCTCGAAAGGCCGGCAACCTGGAACCATTCGGGCCACTCGTCCGTGCGATACGAACGCAACAGCGTCTGCCGCAAAAGGTCGGTGGGTGATTTCAATAGCCGGGCAATCCCGGGCACACACAACACCGAAAGCGGTGCCTCGATCACCCGCACCGCTTCAATGCCATGCCACGCCCCCGCACCAAAACGAATGGCGTAATCCAGCCCTTCGGCGGCGACATCCACGCGATTGTTATGGGTCGACAAACGTAAATCTATGAACGGATGTTTCGCCCGGAAGTCCTCCAGTCGCGGCAACAACCATCCCACCGCGAAGGTCCCCACTGCCCCGACCGTCAACACTTCACGAAAATGCCCGCCCTGAAAACACTCCAGCGTTTCGGCAATACGATCGAAACACTCACGTAAAACCGGCAACAGGGTTTCCCCTTCACGGGTCAGCATCAGCCCACGAGGCAAGCGTTTGAACAGGGTCACACCCAGTTGCGACTCAAGGCTCTTGACCTGATGACTCACCGCCGCCTGCGTAACACATAATTCCACCGCCGCACGGGTAAAGCTCAAGTGCCTCGCCGAGGCCTCGAAGGCCCGCAGTGCATTGAGCGGCAATTGCGGTCGAATCATGACAACCCCCAAATTTTTCTAATGGCTCGTGCAAAATATCATCGGTTGTCCAATCTTGTCAGACTGCCTAGATTTGCTTCGCTCATCCGGGGCCCGGATCGGGACACCGTTCGACCAACACCCTGAATACTCATGGAAGTGACTCAGTCATGCCTGATAAAAACCTGAAAATGTTTACGATTTGCAGCGCATTGGCATTGTTCCTCGGCACCAGTCAATGCATGGCTGACGACCGCGTGGCAACCATCGTCAACGCCGCCATCGAACCGGTAATGCAACAACAGCAAATCCCCGGCATGGCGATTGCCATCACCGTCAACGGCCAAGCACATTACTTTAACTACGGTGTCGCCTCGAAGGAAAACGGCACCGCCGTCTCCGAAAACACCCTGTTCGAAATCGGTTCGGTGAGCAAAACCTTCACGACGACCCTCGCCGCCTATGCCGTGGCCAGCGGCAAGTTGTCGTTATCCGACAAGGCCAGCAGCGTTCTGCCGCAACTGCGCGGCAGCGCGTTCGACAACATCAGCGTGCTGCAACTCGGCACCTACAGCGCCGGTGGCCTGCCGTTGCAGTTTCCGGATTCGGCCGATGCGCCGGACAGGATGCTGGGCTATTTCAAGCAGTGGAAACCGGTTTATCCGGCCGGCACCTATCGACAATATTCAAACCCGAGCCTGGGGCTGTTCGGGTATCTGGCGGCCCAAAGCATGGGCGCGTCCTTTGACGACGTCATGGAAAAAACCCTGCTGCCGAAACTCGGGTTGAAGCACACCTTCCTCAAGGTGCCACAGGATCAGATGGGACTCTACGCCCAGGGGTATAACAAGGATGACAAACCCGTACGGGTCTCGCCGGGAGCACTGGACTCCGAGGCCTACGGGGTGAAAACCAGCGCCGCGGACATGCTTCGCTATGTCGAGGCGAACATGAAACCCACGGATCTGGAAAAACCCTTGCAGCAGGCCATCGCCACCACCCACACCGGTTACTACACCGTCGGCGACATGACCCAGGGCCTGGGCTGGGAGGCCTACCACTACCCGGTCACCCTCGAAACGCTGCTCGCCGGCAATTCGACGCCCATGGCCATGGAGGCCCACAAGGTCCAGTGGCTGAACCCGCCCCGACCTCAAACGGACAACGTACTCTTCAACAAAACCGGATCGACCGGCGGGTTCGGTGCTTATGTCGCGTATGTGCCGTCAAAAGACATCGGCATCGTGATATTGGCGAACAGGAACTACCCGAATGCCGAGCGGGTGAAGGTGGCTCATACGATATTGAGCGCACTGAGCAAGTAATCTGCCCCCCTTACCTGTGGGAGCGAGCCTGCTCGCGATAGCAATCTGACAGTCGACGTAGATATTGAATGTCAGGGCCTCATCGCGAGCAGGCTCACTCCCACAAGGTTCGACGGCGGCAAACAAAATGGGCACAGCCTTGAAATAGCCCCCAACCCATCACTCTTGTGCATTTGCCACAAAGTTGAATGGCACACCCGTGCCATCGCCCCTTTCGCACGTTCGTCCAAACCGCGTACGATCGCGCCCTTTTTAAACCACCCCGCCACGCATCGCCCCCTGAAGACCGCCTTTCGGCTCAGGGACTATGCTGAACCAGGGCATGAGGGCTGATCCATGAAAGTGCTGTTGGTCGATGACCACGCGGTAGTGCGCATGGCGATCGGGATGATTCTGGCCCGTGAAGGCCATGAGATCGTCGGTGAGTGCGATAACGGCGTGGATGCCCTGAGCAAGGCGTTCGAGC
The DNA here is from genome assembly GCF_009861505.1 of Pseudomonas izuensis. Classification (GTDB taxonomy): domain Bacteria; phylum Pseudomonadota; class Gammaproteobacteria; order Pseudomonadales; family Pseudomonadaceae; genus Aquipseudomonas; species Aquipseudomonas izuensis. The sequence continues at coordinate 111,666 of NZ_WTFT01000035.1, forward strand.
TCAAGCCCGATGCGATTGTGCTCGACCTCGATATTCCGCAACTCGATGGCATGGCGGTGATTGATCGGCTGCGCATCGGCGGCAGTGCGGCCCACGTGCTGGTGCATACCGGGCTGAAAAGCCAGGCCTACGCCGTGCAATGCATGCGGGCCGGTGCGGTGGCGTTTTTGTCGAAAGTCGACGACCCGGTGGAGATTGCCACCGCCCTCAAAGCCGTCGCCAGCGGCAAGACCTGGTTTCCCATCGGCACCTTCAGTTCGGTGCGCAAAAGCGACTACGCCGCCAACGATGCGCAGCTGCTCAGCGGCGTTTCGCGGCGCGAACTCAAGGTGTTGCACGGCTTGGCACTGGGCAAGAGCAACAAGGAGATCGCCGACGACATGCTGCTGAGCAACAAGACCGTCAGCACCTACAAAACCCGCCTGATGCAAAAGCTCAATGTGTCGACGCTGCTGGAGCTGATTGAATTCGCCAAGCGCAATGATCTGGTCTGAATCATGACTGCGATCTGCCGGACCCTGCTGAGCGTGCTGATGCTCCTGTCGTTGCAGGCGTCCGCCGAGCCGCTGTCGCTGCTCAGCCGCGCGGCCGACAGCAGCGTCAGCCTGACGCTCAACACCTCGCAACGCCAATGGCTGGCCCACAAGGCCATGCTGCGCGTCGGCGTGTACCTGCCCGACCGGCCGCCGCTGGACATCACCGCCAACCGGAAAGATTACGAAGGCCTGTCGGCGGATTATCTCGATGTGCTGGCCCGGGGCCTGGGGGTGCGTCTTCAAGTCGAGCGCTACGCCAGCCAGGAGCAAGCCCTGGCAGCGCTTCAACAGGATGAAGTGGATCTGGTCCCGCGGATCAATCACCTGGAAGCCATCCATGCCGATCTGCTACTCACTGCACCCTACGCCTACGACCAGGCGGTCCTGATCAGCCGGTTCGGTACCCATTGGCCGAATGACCGGCCACCGGCGGGCACCAAGGTGTTGTTCGATTCCGACTGGATCGTCCGGGAGCGTGTGGCCGCGCTGTTTCCCGAGCTGACCGTGGAATCGGTCAATTCGACCTATCAAGGACTCGGACGGGTCGCCTATGGCGAAGGGATGGTGCTGCTGACCGACGCCATTTCCGCGCAGTACCTGGTGGAGCGCAGTTATCAGCAGAGCCTGAAGCAAACCATTCAGCGCGACTCCGAGGGGCTGGGCTTCAGCTTTGCCGTCCGCCGTCAGGACCAGTCGCTGCGTACCCTGCTCAACAACGCCCTGTCGAAGATTTCCCCCCAGGAACGCGCCGTGATCGCCCGGCGCTGGGGCATCGGGGACAATCCCGGGCTGGGTTATAACCGCCTGCAACTGACCGCGAGCGAACAGCAATGGATCAAGGATCACCCGCAAATCGACGTGCTGGCCAACGACCTGTATTCGCCCTTCAGCTTCTTCAATGCCGACGGGCAACTGCGGGGCATGGCCGCCGATGTGCTGGAGTCGATCAACGACCGTACGGGGCTGGTGTTCCGGCCGGTCAAAATCACCTCCGTCGACGCCATGACCAGCCGCGTGCAACGGGACCCGGCCAGCATCATTGGTGCACTCACGTACAGTGAACAACGTGACGCCAGCCTGGCGTTCTCCCGACCCTACGTGATGAACCCTTTTGTGCTGGTAACCCGCCCACAGCCAGAACACACGGGCCTGACCGGGCTCAAAGGCCGGCGCGTGGCGATCATCAAAGGCTCGGCCGCGGCCAATTGGCTGGAACGGGAATGGCCGGATATCCAGCGAGTGGAAGTCGACGCGCCCATCGAGTCCTATGAACTGCTCGCCGAGGGTGACGTCGAGGGTGTGATCCAGCCGCAACTGGGTGCCACCTACCTGATCGACCGGTTCTTTCGTGGTCGTCTGCAAATCGATTCGGTGATCGGCGCCCAGCCCGCGCTGATCGGCTTCGCCACCGGGCATCAAAATGCCGAACTGCTCTCGATCCTCAATAAAGCGTTGCTCGACATCAGCCCCGACCAGTTGACCGACCTGGCCAATCGCTGGCAAGACCCGCAGGAAAGCGAGGGTGGCTGGAATGCCTACAAAGGCTGGTTCTACAAAGCCGTGCTGGGCTTGTCGGTAGTGGTCATGGCGTTTCTGGCCTGGAACCTCGGGCTGCGCCGGCAAATGGCCGAACGCCTGAAAGCGCAGAAAGCCTTGAACGACCAACTGGTGTTCATGCAGGTGCTGGTGGACGGCACGCCGCATCCGATTTACGTGCGTGATCGCCAGGGGCTGCTACTGACGTGTAATCGAGCGTATCTGCAAGTGATGCAAATCGAGCTTGATCAGGTGCAGGGCAAAGGCTTGATCGAGGCGAACATTCTGGCCCCGCAAGACGCCTGGAGTTACAAGCGGATTCATCAGGCGACCCTGGCCAGTGGCGAACCGTCCTTCGACAACTTCACCGTGACGGTCAAGGGCACGACCTACCACATCTACCACTGGGCCCTGCCCTATCGTGACTCCGACGGCACCATGACCGGGGTCATCGGCGGCTGGATCGACCTGACCGAGCAGCATCACCTGCAACACGCCTTGCATCAGGCCAAGGATCTGGCCGAAGCGGCCAACCGCGGCAAGAGCCACTTCCTGGCGGTGATGAGTCATGAGATCCGCACGCCCATGAGCGCGCTGATTGGAGTACTCGAACTGTTGCGCGATCAACGTCCCGACAGCGAACTGATCGACATCGCGCAAAAGTCGGCCGGTGGCATGATGGAGCTGATCGGCGAGATTCTCGACCTGTCGAAAATCGAATCCGGCAAATTCGAACTGCGCAGCGGTGCCTGTCATCCCGTACGCCTGGTCAACACCGTGATCGAGGGTTTCGCCAGCCTCGCGCGGCAAAAGGACGTAGCGCTGATCTTCGTCCAACACGGGCCGGACATCGCCTTGGCACTGGACTCGCTGCGGTTGCGGCAAATCGTGTCCAACCTGATCAGCAACGCCATCAAGTTCACCCCAAAGGGCACAGTGAATGTCGAGCTGACGCTTGCGCCCGGGGATGCACCCGCCCGCCTGCGACTGAGCGTGCGGGACACCGGCATCGGCATGAACGAGCAGCAGCGCCGGCGCCTGTTCCAGCCCTACACGCAGTTCGGTTCGAGCGACACCGAGTTGCAGATCGGCACCGGCCTGGGCCTGGCGATCTGCCAGCAACTGACGCAGTTGATGGGCGGCCAACTGACCTGCGTCAGCGAACCGGGGCAAGGTTCATGCTTCACAGTGGAACTCGACGTCGTGGTAATGGCGGAGGATGAGGCCACGCCGGCAGCCGAACCCGAGCAGATGCCGGCCCTGCCTGTGCGCAGCATCCTGATCGTCGAGGATCACGAGTTCAATCGCGTGGTCCTGCAACGGCAACTGGAGTCTCTGGGCATGCGGATCCGGTGTGCGGCAAACGGTGTGGAAGGATTACGTTTGTGGCAGCAGGAAGTCTTCGATTACGTCATTACCGACTGCAACATGCCGCAGATGAGTGGCGAGCAGATGACCCGTCGCTTGCGAGAACTCGAGGCCGACGAAGGACGCCTGGCCACCCACGTGGTGGGGTTGACCGCCAACGCCCAGCCCGAGGGAATCCAGCGCTGTCTTGAGGCCGGCATGAACGATTGCCTGTTCAAACCCGTAACTCGCTCTGCCCTCGAACACTATCTGCGCCGGACCGAACAAACGCCGCGGGATTCGCTCACCTGCTTCGACATTTCCAGGGTTCGCGACATCACCGCAGGCGATCCGGCCCTGACCCGGCAACTGCTGGCCACGGTGCTGCGCACCAATCAGGAAGACTTCGATGTCCTGCAACAACTGCACGCGGCGAGCGATCTGGAGGCGGTCAAGCGCCGCTGCCACAAGATCCTCGGCAGCGCACGGATTATCCACGCAACCTCCTTGATCAAGACATGCGAGGCGCTTGAACTGGGATGCAAAACGAACGCATCGAACCAGGAACTGACTCGGCTGTTTGACGCCTTTGCCCTGCAAATGGCCTGCCTTCAGGACAGCCTTCGCGCGAGCCTCCATACCTGATCGTGTAGGACGTTTCCCACAAAAAATTAGGAATCACCTGCGTTACCTGCCTTCCGCCCATACGGAGAATCCGCCCCCTCTCTCCCATGCAGTCGGCGGACTTCCATGTATACATTTGATAGGCGGGTTTCCCGGGTTTCGGCGTCTGGCGCCTTGTTGGTGTTGGGCTTGATGCCCTTCAAAACGTTCGCCGCCAGCTGCGACACGATGAATTGCCTGACAACCGCTCAATCCAATCTTCTGGTGGAGAATAATGGCACGCTCAACGTGGGCACCGGCGGCAGTGTCATCGACAGCACGGTGAGCGACGGTCACATCTATCTCTGGGACTCAGGCGAATCGATAGCGACGACGGTCGACAACACCGGATGGCTGCAACTCCATGACACTGCTTCGGCGCGCGACAGCGTCGTGAACGATGGCCAGATGGTTGTCCTCGGTTCCGCCCAGGCGTTTTCCACCACGGTCAATGGTGGCTTTCTCGACGTCGCGCAAAACGCCGAGGCCAGCGGCACGCGGCTCAATGGCGGCATGATGTTCGTTTACACGGACGCCCTGGCAAAAGGTACAACGGTCAACAATAGCCAGATGAACGTTTACCAGGATGCCCATGCCGAGCTTACGACCGTGAATGACGGTGGCACCCTGTCCGTCTCCGATCGTGCATCGATCAGCAGCACCGTGGTCAATCAGGGCGGCTTGCTGGAAAGCGTCGCCGGCACGATTGTGCAAAATACGGTCGTCAATCAGGGGGGCGTCATGGCCCTGGGGGATCGGGCCGAAGCCAGTGACACGACGATCAACCCCGGTGGTTTGCTGCAACTCAAGGGCGATGCCATCCTGGGATTCAATAGCCATGTCGACGGTCAGGTCAGCTTCGCCGCCCCGGCAATCAACGGTTTCCACACGTTAACGATCAAAGGCCCGCTGACGGGCCACGGCACCTTCCTGATGAACACTGACCTGGCCGCGCTGCAAGGTGACTTGCTCAGGGTGCGGGGGCCGGTCAGCGACACCCATACACTGGTGATTGCCGATTCGGGCAACGCGCCCGGCGCTGCGCATGAGAAGTTGATGCTGGTCGATGGCAGTGGCGGCAGCGGCGATTTCAAACTCTATGGTCAGACCGTGGATGCGGGGGCTTATCGTTACCAGTTGCAGCAGCAAGGTGACGACTGGTACCTGGCCAATCTTGCCGGGGTCGAGGTGCCAGACCAGCCGGACGGGACACAGAAGCCGGTTGATCCTGTTGACCCAAGCGTCCCGGTCGACCCGGCACGCCCGGTTTTTCCTGTGGCCCCTGTTGAGCCGGATAATCCCGCTCAACCTGTCCACCGTCCGCAGGCCGAGACCCTGAGCAAGGGCGCCAACGCAGCAGTGGCCAGCCACGCAGCGAGCGCAGCCTTGATCAGCGCCCAGATGAGCGCCACCACCGGGCATTTCGGTGAACTGCGTTCCGGCAAGGATCAGGGCGGTGTGTGGACGCGCGGCTACGGCACCGAACAACGCCTGGACACGGGCGCCAGCCGGGCCTTCCAGCAGCAGGTGAACGGCATGGAAATCGGTGCCGACAAAGCCCTGCCCGTCCTCGACAGTACGCTCTATGTGGGTGGCTTGATCGGCCAGGGCCAGGGGCGGCAGGATTTCGGCGAAGCCAGCAAAGGCGCGATCGACAGTACCACCCTTGGCGGCTATGCCAGTTACCTGGACCGCAGCGGCCTGTATGTCGACGGCGCGTTGAAATACAGTCGCCTGGACAACGAAATCAACATCACCAGCAACCTCGGGAACAAGGTCAAGGCGCAGTACAAGAACCACGCCGTCAGTGCTGATGTGCAGGTCGGCAAGCACATCGACCTGGGCCGGGGCTGGTTCGTCGAACCTCGGGCGGGATTGCAAGTGGTGCGCATCAGCGAAGGCCGCTACACCGCCAGCAATGGCTTGAGCGTCGAGCAGGTTGCGATGAACTCAGTGCAAAGCCGTGTGGGTGGAGTATTTGGGCGGGATTTGCAATGGGGCGACGGCATCGCGGTGAAACCTTACGCCAAGGCCACCTGGATCACCGAACATGCCGGTGACAGTCATGTGAAGGTCAACGGTGCAAAACTCGACAGTCGTTTGCCAGGATCACGGGGCGAGATCGGTGGCGGGGTCATGCTGACGGCGGCGGATAAGCACAACGTCTACGTCGATGGCGGATACACCAAGGGCAGTGATATTGAACAGCCGTGGGCGGTGACGGTGGGATATCGCTACAACTGGTAAAAACATGTTGGCGCAATACCCTGTAGGAGCGAGCCTGCTCGCGATAGCGGCAGTTCAGTCAACAGAGATGTTGAATGCGAGGCCCTCATCGCGAGCAAGCTCGCTCCCACAGGTCAATCATCCGGCATTTCCGGCGGCTTGGCCGGTTTGGCCGGTTTGCCATTTTTCGTACCTTTGGCCCCCTTGGCACCCTTTTCAGCGGCCGGCTCGGCAGCCACCGGTGGTGGCGCGGGCGCAGCGGCTTCCTTCTCGGCCGCCGGCAAGGCGTCGACGGTGTCGAAGATTTTTTTCAGGTCGACCGACTTCGATTCCTCCCCCGAACTTTCGAGTTTCTTCTCGCCGTCCTTGCCCACCAGAATCACTTTCGGCAACGCCCCGGCACCGAGTTTCAGCGCCCGGATCAACGCCATGGTGTCCTGCTGGCCCATGTCCTTGCCGTCGAGCTGGCCAGACATGTTCAACACGCTGTAGACCCTGATGTTGCGCTCGGCGACACCCTGTTTGTTGGTGGGATCTTCCAGGGATTTCTTCAGGTTCACCCAGACGGGATCAACGGTGCTCGGCGCGATGACAATCAGTGGTCGAGCCCTGCCCCTGTCGATATCCAGAGGAGAGTCGCCATCGTTGGCGAACAGGGGGCCGGCGACAGCCAGCAAGGTAGCCAGGGTCAGTGACCTGATGAGCATGCGCATCTCCTTTTGATATTCACGCTCTAATGATTGCGCATTGCGGCGTTCGTTCCGGTGACGCTTCGCAAATGTGTCCGCCTTGCCCCAAGCTTAGGTCAGGGCAGTCATTGCGCAACAGGCTGGGCTAATCTGAAAACAGGCAAAGAGCGGGTTGATCCACCGTGAGGGCCCCTGCATGAGCGCGCAGTTGAACCACACCATCGTCTGGTGCCGCGACAAACACCGATCGGCACACTTCCTGGTCGAACTCCTCGGCCTGCCCGCCCCTGAGCCTTTCGGACCGATGCTGATCGTCAGGTTCGACAACCAGGTGTCACTCGACTTCTACGACAACGATCCACCGATCGCTTCGCAGCACTATGCATTTTTGCTGGGTGACGACGACTTCGACCGGGCCTTCGCGCGCCTGCAGGCACGCGGACAGCCGTGGTGGGCCGACCCCGGCAAACAGCGGCCGAAGCAGGTCAATGATTACGCGGGAGGGCGGCGGGTGTATTTCGATGACCCGGACGGGCATCTGCTGGAAATTTTCACCCGCGAATGAAGCTGGCGTAGCGCATTCAGTCAGAACGCCAGTTTGTAACCGATCAATACCAGCATCGTCGCCAGGCACGGGCGCAACAGTTCATCGGAGAGGCGCCCGGTCAGGTGGCTGCCCAGGTAAATCCCCGGCAACGAACCCACCAGCAAGTAACCCAGCACGTGCCAATCCATGTTGCCCATGCTCGCGTGGCCAAGACCGGCGACCAGCGTCAGGGGCACGGCGTGGGCGATTTCCGTACCCACCAGGCGGCGGGTCGGCAGCAGCGGATAAAGAATGAACAACGCCACAGTGCCCAGGGCGCCGGCGCCGATGGAGGTCAGCGCCACCATGGTGCCCAGGACCAGGCCGGTGATCACGGTCAGTACATTCAGCCGCGTACCGCTCGGCTTGTAGCTGCCGCCGGCGCGTTTGTGGGCGAAATCGAGCAGGCGCTTCTTGAACAGGATCGCCAGTGCCGTGGCAAACAGGACGAAACCCAGGGCCTGTTTGATGATCGCGTTCATTGCATCGGGGGCCGAGTGCAAACTGCTCAGGAACCACAACGTCATCGCCACCGCCGGCACACTGCCAAGGGTCAGCCAACCGGTGATTGCCCAGTCGATGTTGTTGTTCTTTTTGTGGACCAGCACGCCACTGGACTTGGTGATGGCCGCGTACAGCAAGTCGGTGCCGACCGCGGTCGCCGGGTTAATGCCAAACCATAGCAGGATGGGCGTCATCAACGACCCGCCACCCACGCCCGTCATGCCGACGATGAAGCCGACGACCAGCCCGGCGACAACCAACCCGATGTTCACTAAATCCATTGATACGTCCACATAGACCACAGAGGAAATCTGGCCCGCAGCATAGCGATTTTTCTTATAACCACTTATATCGATGCGATCTATCTTTATGCCTTAACTCCATTACCCATGTAGGAGCGAGCCTGCTCGCGAAGAGGGAGTGCCTGCCAACCCATGAAGTGCCTGACACAACGCCTTCGCGAGCAGGCTCGCTCCTACAAGAGGGCCGGTACATTCGCAACAGTGAAGTGGGCCGCAGGGCCGCCAGGATGGAACCCGAGGGGCTATCCTGTTGCCAACCGGTGTAAGGATCAAAGGGAGTTAAACATGCGCACCACGCAACTGGCCGGCACCAAAGTGCCCGTCATCGGCCAAGGCACCTGGCAAATGGGCGAAGACCGCTCCCGGCAGGCCGACGAAGTCGCGGCATTGCGCTTGGGCATCGAACTGGGCATGACCCTGATCGACACCGCCGAAATGTATGCCGAAGGCGGCGCCGAGGAAGTGGTGGGTGAAGCCATCGCCGGCCAGCGCGAGAAGATTTTCCTGGTCAGCAAGGTCTACCCGCACAACGCCAGCCGCAAAGGCATTCCCCAGGCCTGCGAACGCAGCCTGCGTCGATTGAACACCGAGTACATCGATCTGTACCTGCTGCACTGGCGCGGCCAGTATCCGCTGGAGGAAACCGTCGAAGCCTTCGAACGCCTGCGCGAAGCCGGCAAGATCGGCCGTTGGGGCGTGTCCAATTTCGACGTCGATGATTTGCTGGAACTCAACACCCCGGCCTGCGCCACCAATCAGGTGCTCTACAACCTGGAGGAGCGCGGGATAGAATTTGATTTAGTGCCCTGGTGCCAGCAGCACAGCATGCCCGTCATGGCCTACTGTCCGATCGGCCAGGGCGGGCAGATGCTGGCCAATGCTACGCTCAAACAGGTGGCGGCCCGTCATGGTGTGACGCCTGCGCAGGTGTCGCTGGCCTGGCTGCTGCGCCAGGAGGGGGTGATCGCCATCCCCAAGGCGGTCCTTCCTGCGCATGTGCGACTCAACGCCCAGGCTGCCGGGCTGCAGCTTGAAGCCGGGGATCTGGAGGCGCTGGACCAAGCGTTTCACGCGCCCAAACGCAAGCAGCGGCTGGCCATGGTCTGAACCATCACGCTGTCAGAGGGCTTCGTCATGAGAAGCACCGATCCACCGGACGCCTTTAACCTGCAACGCTTTATCCAGGCGCAAGGCCCGGTGTTCGACCGGGTTCAGGCCGAACTGAACGCCGGTCACAAGCGCAGCCACTGGATGTGGTTTGTCTTTCCGCAACTTGCCGGGTTGGGTGACAGCGAAATGTCCCGACGCTTCGCGATCCGCTCCCGGGAAGAGGCGCAGGCCTACCTCGATCACCCTCTGTTGGGCGCCCGGTTGCGTACCTGCACCCAGGAAGTGCTGAACATCCGGCAGCGTTCGGTGGCGGCGATTTTCGGCCATCCGGACGACCTGAAATTTCATTCGTCGATGACCCTGTTCGCTCAGGTCGCCGCCGAAGACAGCCCGTTTCATCAAGCCCTGAACCAGTATTTCCACGGCATCCTGGACGACTGGACGCTGTCGCTGCTGGACTCAAAACAGGCCCAGTTGCCCCCCAATCAGCGTTGAGAAATCGTCGTCGACGAACGGCAGGATCGCATCCGCCACAGGCTGCAATTGCCGGGTGATGTAGTGGTCGTAATCAATGGGCGCGCTGCGGATTTCCAGCGGCTCGGGACCGGCGACGGTGATCACATAGCTGATCCAGCCACCGTTCTGGTACTGCCGCGGGCGGCCCTGGCGGTCGTTGTAATCGTCGGCGATGCGCGCCGCCCGCACATGGGGCGGGACGTTGCGCTGATAGTCGTCGAGGGTGCGGCGCAGGCGCTTGCGGTAAATCAGGCGGTCATCGAACTCGCCACCCAGGGTTTTGCTCACGTAATCGCGCACATAGTCTTGATAGGGCTTGCGCTGGAAGATGCGCAGGTACAGTTCCTGCTGGAATTGCCGGGCCAGCGGCGACCAGTCGGTACGCACGGTTTCCAGGCCTTTATAGACCATCTCCTCACTGCCGTCGGCACGGGTGACCAACCCCGCGTAACGCTTCTTGCTGCCCTCCTCCGCACCGCGAATGGTCGGCATCAGGAACCGTTTGTAGTGGGTTTCGTACTGCAACTCCAAGGCGCTCTCCAGGCCATATTCTTTACGCACGTGCTCGCGCCACCACTGGTTGACGTGATCCACCAGCGCGCGTCCGATCTGCGCGGCTTCCTGCTGGCCGTGGGCGCGCCGCAGCCAGACGAAGGTCGAGTCGGTGTCGCCGTAAATCACCGTGTGGCCCTGGGCTTCGATCAACTGGCGGGTGCGCAGCATGATCTCGTGGCCGCGCAAGGTAATGGACGACGCCAGCCGCGTATCGAAGAAACGGCACCCGCTGGAACCGAGCACGCCGTAGAACGCGTTCATGATGATCTTCAGCGCCTGGGACAACGGCGCGTTGTGCTCGCGCTTGGCGGTTTCCCGGCCTTCGGCGACGCGGGCGACGATGGACGGCAGGCAATGCCGGGTGCGGGAAAATCGCGCACCGCGAAAGCCCGGCACCGAGTCGGCGTCATCGGGATGCTTGAGCCCTTCGATCAGGCCCACCGGGTCGATGAGAAAGGTGCGGATGATCGAGGGATAAAGGCTTTTGTAGTCGAACACCAGCACCGACTCGTACAGCCCCGGTTGCGAGTCCATGACAAAACCACCGGGGCTGGCTTGCGCAGGTTTGCCGCCCAGGTTCGGTGCGACGAAGCCCTGGCGGTGCATCAGCGGCATGTAGAGATGGGTGAACGCTGCAACCGAGCCGCCCATGCGATCGGCCGGCAAACCGGTGACACTGGCCCGCTCCAGTAGAAACGTCAGCAGCTCGGTCCTGGCGAAAATCCGTGTGACCAACTCGCAGTCCTTGAGGTTGTATTTGGCCAGTGCCGGCTTGTCCTCGGCGAACATGCGGTTGATTTCGTCCATGCGCTGGTACGGGTTGTCGATGGCCTTGCCTTCGCCCAACAGGGTTTGCGCGACGTTTTCCAGGCTGAACGACGGGAAACTCCAGGTCGCCGAACGCAGGGCCTCGATGCCGTCGATGATCAGCCGGCCGGCAGCGCTAGCGAAATAATGGTTGCCGTTGCCGTGTTCACGCCACTGCATTTCCTCGCCGCCACGCCCCAGTTTCAGCGGTACCCCCAGTTGCCGGGCGTGTGTGTGCAGCACCCGCAGGTCGAACTGCACGAGGTTCCAGCCAATGATGGCATCGGGGTCATGTCGGGCGAACCAGTCGTTGAGCCTTTTCAGCAGCAGTGTTCGCGACTCGCAGTATTCGAGCTGGAAATCCACCGCGCTGTCGTCGCCATTAGCCGGGCCGAGCATGTACACCTGGCGCTCGCCACACCCTTCCAGGGCAATGGAATACAACTCGCCCTGGGCGGTGGTTTCGATGTCCAGGGACACCAGCTTGAGGGTCGGCCGGTAGTCGGGGTCGGGTTTCATCTGCGCGTCGAGCAACAGGCCCTCGGGCCCTGACGTGCCGCCAAAGCGCACCGGAGCGGTGATAAAACGCTCCATCAGGTAGCGTTCCGGTGGGCGTACGTCAGCTTCGTACACCTCGACACCGGACCGACGCAGCGCGGTTTCCAGGCGCATCAACTGCCCGTGCTGCCGGCAATACAGGCCGAGCACCGGGCGATGTTCGAAATCCTGCAAGGCCAAGGGGCGCAGCTCGACGTTTTTTTCGTCATGCAACAAGGCCTCGGCCTGCTCGCGCTGGCTGGCCGGAATGAACGCCACCGATGGCTGATAAGGCAGGCGGAGGCGCCGGGGACCGCCGTCGGTCGCCAGCCAGAACTCGACTTCCGTACCCGCCGGGGTATCGCGCCAATGCCGGGTCAGGACGAAGCCCTGGGGTAAATCCACCACTGCAAACCTCGGTTTTGATTCAGGATGTTGATTCTACGCGTCATTTCCCCTGAACGCGGTCCCTGTAGGAGCGAGCCTGCTCGCGAAGCATTGTGTCAGCCGACATAGATGTTGAATGTAAGCCCGCCATCGCGAGCAGGCTCACTCCTACAGGGTGAGTGCATGAGGTTTACACAAGAAAATCCGCCAAATGGCGTTTTTTGCGTGTTATCTGCCGCTTTCGCCCTTGCCCTGCGCGCTTGGGTCTACGATTCTTCAAGGACAACGACAACACCCGGGAAACCGCCATGAAAACCGTCGCGCAACTGCTCAAGTTGAAAGATCAGAAAAACCAGGAAGTGCACCAGATCAAACCCGATCATATGGTGCTCGAAGCGCTGATGAAGATGGCCGAAAAAAACGTTGGCGCCTTGCTGGTGGTGGAAAACGATGTGGTACTGGGCATCATCAGTGAACGGGATTACGCGCGCAAACTGGTGCTGCACGGACGTTCTTCGGTGGGCACGCCGGTGCGCGACATCATGGTATCGCCGGTGATCACCGTGGACACGCACCAGACCGTCGACACCTGCCTGGGCATCATGTCCGACAGGCGCCTGCGTCACCTGCCAGTGGTGGAAGACGGCAAGTTGATCGGCTTGCTGTCGATCGGTGACCTGGTCAAGGAAGCCATCGCCGAACAGGCTGAGTTGATCCAGCAGTTGGAGCAGTACATTCGCGGCGAGTAATTCCAATACGCCGCAAATCCCCTTGTAGGAGCGAGCCTGCTCGCGATGGACTGTCAGTTACAGCGGTGTCGACTGACACACCATCGCGAGCAGGCTCGCTCCTACAGTAAGTGGGGTTGTGGTTCAGGCGGGCCAGTGCCGGGCGAAAACCGGCGCCAGTGTGGGGTGGCGGTCGATGCGCTCCAGCCAGGCGTAAAACCCCGGTCGGGTACTGCGCAGATGCTCCCGGCTTCCCGCCCAGCGCGATATCACCGCCGCCAGCACGTCCAGCGCGCCAGGTGTCTCGTCGTCCAGGTACAGCTCTGCCGAAAACTGATCGGCAAACACTTCCCAACTCCAGTGCAGCCGCGCGCGACTGCCAGCGATCAGGTTTTGCCGCGAAGCTTCATCCGCTTCGGCCAGCCAGCGTTCCGGAAAATCGATGACGCCGATGGCGGCATAACAATTGCTCACGATATAGACCATGCCGCGTATCGCCTGGTCGCGGTCGGCAGGGTTTTTCGGCAGCAGGTTCGACTCGGGAAATGTCAGCCCCAAATGAATCAGGATGGCCGCACTCTCGGTCAGGATGCTGCCGTCAGGCAATTGCAGTGTCGGGATCTGCTTGAGTGGATTGAGCTTGCGTAAATCCTGGGCGGCCTCGGCAGATGACTCGACATCGATGAAGCGAAAGGGAACCCGGCAGAGCACAAGCGCCGCCTCGATCGCCGCGGCGCCGGAGTTTTGATAACCATAGAGCTGATACATGCACACCTCCTTGCGATGACTCGCGCCAGCTATCCAGTGTAGAAGCCGCCGTCGATCACGCCGCGTCCGTCCGACGACTGCATCATCACTCTCACAACAGGTAAGGCAATCACCCTATCGATCGCATCGATGTTCACCATCACGTCAATGAAGTTCTCTTAAAAATCCTGCGGCGTAACATCTGCTCCATACCAACCCATTACACCCCGGAGCACACGATCATGAAACGCCAGACCCTCCTCAGCATCGCTTTCTCGGTTTTCGCAGTGAACGCTTTCGCCGCGACCTCGGCTCAACCTGTAGTCGCTGAAGGTGGCTCTGATCGCCTGATCGAAAATCGTGTGGCTGAGGGCGGTTCTGATCGCCTGCTCGAAAAACGCGCTGTGGCGGCTGATGGCTCCGACCACCTGCAA
>NZ_WTFT01000036.1 GCF_009861505.1 Pseudomonas izuensis
TTCCGGGTAGTCGATGAAGTACCGCACGCTGCGCGCCGAGGTCACACCACCGGCCGCGCTGGTCATCTGGTTGATGCTCAGGAACGGGCTGCGGCTGTGATAGTTCATGGCGTAGGCACCGAACTCGGTGTCGTTGGCCTCCGGCACGTACCAGCGCAAGGCCAGGCCATACTGGCCGCTGTCGCGGGCGTCGTTGTCCTTCAGGCGTGGAATGAACGCATCGTCGGTGCCGGCGGCGATGGCCGCCAGGCCACCGGTGTTTTGCGCCACGCCCGGGGGCAAGTCGAGGCCGGCGACCACCAGACGGTCGTTGCAGCCTTGCGGCACACCGTCAGTGCCGAAAAACGTACCGCAGTTGTCGAGGACCGATTTGTCCCACTCCAGCTGATAAAACGCTTCGGCGGTGATGTTGTCGGCCAGGCCCTGGGACACGTAGAGCAGGTTGACCGGGATCAGGCCTTCCTTCACTTCCGCACCGGGACGGCGCAAGGCCGCGACGTCGACCGGGTTGATGCTGTTGATCGAGTTGCCGATGAAGGTACTCTCGCCCCAGCTCACCACCTGCTTGCCGAGGCGCACGTTGCCGACCTGATCGCCGAGGGAGTAGTTGTGGTAGACGAAGCTGTCGAGGAACATCGCCCCGGACGACTTGGCGGCGCGGTCACGCCCCGAATCGTCGATGTCGTAGAACGGCCGGTGTTCGTCCATCAGCTCGAAGTCGTACCAGTACTTGCCGCGCACGAAGGCACCGCTGTCGCCGTATTTGAGCTCCAGGTCGTGCACGCCCTTGAAGATCTTCGAAAAGGTTTCGCCCTTCTTGAAGTTCAGGCGGTTGTCGTCGGTGGTCCGCGAGGCGGATTCGCCACCGGTCACACCCTGTGAGTTGAAGTTGGAGATGAACTGCTTGTCCGGGTCAGCCGTCGACCAACTGGCGCCGACCGACAGCGATGAATCGAAGGTCCCTTGAATCTCCCCGATGTTGAAATCGACCGCGTGAGCTTCAGTGCTCGCGCCAGTGGCAACCATTACCGCTACGGCCAGCAGACTGGGCTGGAAGACGCCGCGCTTTGTTGTTTTTGTCATGCGGTTTCTCTACTGCAGGATGTTGTGGAGTGGGCATCCTATGCAGGTGAACCGCAGGCCTGAATTGCCTGATCAGGTAATTTTGCGTATTACCTGAAAGCATTATTTGCCTGGTTTCGAGGGTGTTTTTTAACTGGATCGGGTGTGGGTGCGGTGCGGTGTGACAGGAGGTGTTGCAGAAGGTAACAAGCGTGGGAGCAGGTCTGGCACGTAATGCTGTTCACTTTAGTGGGCGTTGGATTGGGGTGTAAATCCGTTGCTGCGGTAACGGCTACTTAGGGTTCCGCCCTGGCGGCGGGTCACTTTGAAAAGCGCAAAGTAACCAAACGCTTTCGCCCCTTTCGTTCGGTGCCTCGCCTAGGCTCGGCATGCCCTCGCTCCGGTCCTGCTCCGTGGGCCCGCCGCGNNAACCTGCGCTCGGCCTCTCGATGGCGCAGATCAAGATCAAGATCAAGATCAAAAGCCAAAACCAAAGCCAAAGCCAAAGCCAAAGCCAAAGCCAAAGCCAAAGCCAAAGCCAAAGCAGAGCAAGATCAGAAGCAAGCCTATACACACGCATGTGGAAAACACACGGACCTGTAGGAGCTGGCTTGTCGGGTCGCCGCATCGCAGCGAAAGCGGTTTGTCAGTCAACATTGATGCTGACTGTTCCGCCGTCTTCGCTGGCAAGCCAGCTCCCACAGGGGATTGGGTGTGCCCGCAAATGTCAGGTCGGCTGTTAGGCCGCCTCGCGCTCGGCCTCTCAATGGGGCAAATCAAAAGCCAAAGCCAAACCAGCGCAAGATCAGAAGCGAGCCTATACACAACATGTGGAAAACACGCGCACCTGTAGGAGCTGGCTTGTCGGATCGCCGCATCGCAGCGAAAGCGGATTGTCAGTCAATATTGATGTTGACTGTTCCGCCGTCTTCGCTGGCAAGCCAGCTCCTACAGGCTTTTCCAAGTGACTCGCTGTAAGAGCGAAACCGCCAGCCGCCATCACCTAAATAACGGATATACACCCAATCCAATCCGCAACCACCCACCCAAAGCGAACAGCACTACAGCCCTGCCACAAACCTTTCATCGCAAATGCACCAGGCAACCGAGCAAATACCTCGAATGGCGGATGGGTAAGCCGTTCTACGCGCGCGAAGATTGCCCGAATTCTTGTCCGGGTCCACCCCTGCTTATTTTCGAGCGGAAGGTGACCGAACCATGGCTGAAATCAGGAGGGCTGCGAGCCCATGCTCCTTTCAATGACGCGTCGGGATCAAAGCCGGTCTGGAGATGCCTGCCCCACTCGACTGGCGAATCTGCCCCGGTTGCCTCCCGCCTACCTGCGACGGCCGAGACTGCTCGACGTACTGCTCGCCAGCGAGCAGCGTTTGCGTCTGTTGTGTGCCCCCGCGGGCTATGGCAAGACGGCCCTGATCAATGAGTGCCTGGGCCGGCACAACCCTGAACGTTATCTAAGGCTTGATCTGGAAGGGCGCTCGCTGACGCTGGCGCAATTTTGCGAGCGACTTGCCGAAGGTCTCGAAGACGAGGCCATCGGGGCCCGCGATCCGCGTGCGCTGCTGGCATGGCTGCAAAGCCGCGAAGAGGGCTGGTGGCTGGTGCTGGATGACTACCCGGCCCAGTCCTGTCCCGAACTCGATGAATGGATTGACCGGTTGCTGCGCTCACAAGCGCAGGTCCAGCTGTGGGTCAGTTGTCGACAACGGCCGAACTGGAAGCTGGCGCGATTGCTGCTGGAGGGTCAACTGCTTGAACTCGATGCCGGGCAACTGGCCTTTGACCACGACGAGTTCGAGCAAGTGGTCGAGTGGCTTGATCCGACAACCGAGCCTGCAACGCGTGACAAACTGTGGCGCCAGACCCACGGCTGGTGCGCCGGAACGTTCCTGTTGCTCAACGCTGGTGGCCGTCATGAGCGGGCAGGGGCGTTGTGGATGCGCGATTACCTGGGCGGCGAACTCCTGGCCCGGCTTGATGCGGATGCTCGCAAGCTTTTGCCGGGCATCGCGCATTTGCCACGGGTGTCGGCGACGCTCTGTCAGCAGCTCTGGCCGGACCTCGATGCCGGGAGTGTTTTTTGTGGCCTGCTGCAATCGCAATCGTTTTTTGTACCGCTGGACAACGAGGCCATCTGGTACAGCCTGCTACCCGCCGTGGCACAGGCGCTACAAGGAGAGCTGAACGCCGCCGGCGTAAGTCAGTTGCGCTTGAGCGCCTGCCGCCTGTTATGCAATGACGGGTTTGTCGACGAGGCCATCGAGTTGGCGCTGTCCATCGGTTATGTGGATGTGGCGGCCTGTTACATGGAGCGCCTGACGCTGGACTGGCTGTTGATCGAGCGCAACCTGTTCACCTGGCTCGATTGGCGTGCCCGCTTACCCTTGCGTTTGCTCGAGTGCACGCCAAACCTGATCTACATGAATGCCAGGGCGCTCCTCAGCAGTTGGCGGCTGGATGAAGCGCAGTCGTGCATCGCCCGACTGGCCAGGATTTCCCCGCAATCCAAGGCCCAGGTCAACGTTCGCATCCTGGCCAACTGGCAGGCACTGGAGGGCACTTTGCAGGGGCTGCTGGGCAACGCCGACGGCGCCTTCGAGCATTGCGAATCCGCCCTGCAGCACCTGGAGTTGCGTGATTGGCAGTCGTCATTTCTGTGCTATTCCACCCTGGCCCGCGTCTCGATGGCCGCCGGCAAGACCGGGCAGGCCGAACGATGGTTGCAGTCCTGCCTGGCACTGGCGCGTCATCAGGGTTGCCTGGCCAGTGAAGTGCTGATCAATGCCGATCGCATCCGCCAGTTGATTCTCGGCGGCGAGTTGGCAGAAGCCGAGGCGCTGGTGCAGGAATGCTTGCGCCTGGTCACTCGACTGAAAGGGCACCACAGCTTGATGCTCGGCCGTTTGCAGCTCTTGCAGGGCGAGCTGTTCTTGCTGCGGGGCGACCTGGATGCCAGCGAGCATGCGCTGTGCATGGCTTTGGAACTCGGCACGGAAAGTGGCGACCCCTATGTATTGCACGCGCTGATCGGGTTGTCGGAAGTGCACGCCTGCCGCGGTGACTTCGAACAGGCCCAGATTCATTTGAGCACGGCGACACGGTCCATGCAGTGCGCGAAAATCAAGGAAAGCTGCTATCAGTCGATGATCTTCTATCAACATCTGCGCTTGCTGGCACGACAAGGCGCGTGGGCGCGGATGTTGCCGATGGCGCTGGCAGCCCAGGCCTATATTCAGGGCGGCACGTCACAGCTTCCTCCGCTGCACGCGCCTTCGTTGCGCCAGCGCATCGAGTTGATGATTGCTTTGGGTGAGCAAGGCACCGGTCAGGTCGAAGCAGCACGGCAGCGGCTGGTGTCATTGCTGGCGGACTGCGAGTGCCGGCGTTTCGGCAGTTTGATCAGGGAAGTGCAGGCGGTGCTGGCACGGATCGATGCCGAACCCGGTTTGGCACCGGTGCCTGCGCAGGTACCGCTCGCGCCATTCAATCCTCTGGCAAGCCGGCAGCCAGAACCGGTGACCGCCCCCCGAGCCGGGTCGGAGCTGACGCCGAGGGAGGTTTGCGTGCTGGAGCTGGTCGCGCAAGGATTGTCCAATCAGGAAATCAGCAATCAGTTGTTCATTTCGCTCAATACCGTCAAGGCCCACACCGTGCATATCAACCACAAACTGGGGGTCAAGCGGCGCACTCAAGCCGTGATGCGGGCCAAGGCGATGGGCGTTTTGGCTTGAAGTCCGTCAATCGAGCAATCCCCTGGCGCGTGCGATAGCGATGACTTCCGTGCGGCTTTGCGCCCCCAGCTTCGCGCTGACGTTGCGCAAGTGCGTCTTGACCGTGTGCTCGGACAGGTGCATCTGCTCGGCAATGGCCCGGTTGCGGTTGCCTGCGGCCAGCAGCCGGATTACATGGAACTCGCGGGCGGTCAATGGCGTGTCCGTTTCGTCGACGTCTGCCTCGGCTGGCGTGCCCGGGGTGGCGTTGCGTTGCAGCAAATCCGTCAGGAACTGCGGGGCAATACCCAGGCTCTTGCACTGCGCCTTGAAGGACACGGCCCAGCGTTGGAGCAGTTTTGCCAGGGCCGGGCCTTCATCGAGAAAGGTGCGGATGAACCCTTCTTCGCTGGCCAGGCGCAAGGCTGGGGTCAGGGTGTCCAGTGCTTCTTTCTGTCGCCCGAGGCCGTCCAGTGCCAGGGCATACAGCAAGCGCAGTTTCAGCGCCCGTCGGTGGTGCTGACGCTCCAATGCTTCGGCGATGGCGGGTTGCAGGGCCGTGGCCGCACTGGCGTGCTCACCCTTGAAAATGCGCAGCCGCTGGCGCGCGATAAAAGGGGTATCGGTGTCGCAGGTGTGCAGCACCAGGTCGGGACGTTGCCAATTCCCCGCCAGTTCGGCGTTATGCAGGGCCTGTGCAGCGATGTCGAGACGGTTTTCCAGCGTCGCGATACGGGCGCGCTCCAGCCACGCTGCACAATGTATACGCAACGAACCACTGCGCCGGCCCAGTTGTTCCAGTTCAGCCAGTTGCTGCACCCAGACAGCGCGCTCGCCGTGTTGGTAGGCGATGCGGGCGAGCAGTACATGCCGGACGATCATCGGGTCCGGGCCGCCGCTGTCGAGGGCATACGAGGGGATATCGCTGAGCAATTGCCGGGCTTGAACCAGGGCATCCTGTTCATACCGCGCCATCGCACGCAGGGTATCGAGCGAGGGCCTGCCGCCCGCCCATTTGCCTTCAGGCCGTTGTGCCTGCACTTCACGGGCGGCATGCAGGCGGGCGACGGTACTTTCAAGCCGCCCCTGGACCAGGTCCAGGATGCACTCCACGCAGACCACGATGCTGTCGACGAGCATTGAACGGTTCTGCGCCCCCGGGCTGACCATACGCGTCAGTAATGCTCGTGCCTGTTCATAGCGACCGGTGGCGACCATGCAGAAGGCCAGCGTGGTGGCGAGCATGCCGTACTGCAAGACGTCCTGGGGCGACACCCGTTCGATCTCGGCCAGGGCCGTGGCATACGCGGCATCTATCTGGTCGGTGAACACCTGCAGCAGGCAGCGAATAGTGCCCATCTCCTGAGTGTTGCGATGGCGTTCAATCAATTGCATGGCGTCCTGATAGCGATGATCAAGCACCAGTGTCCAGGCATGGGCAAGGATCAGCCGGGGATAGCCATCCAGTATGAGATCAGGAATCTGCTCGAACCAACGCAGCAACCAGCGCAGCCGGCCGGCATCGATCAGCTCGTCCAGATGCCGGTCGATCTGCTGGCTCGCGTTGTCGGCTTCACCCGCCCGCAGATAGTGCTCGATCGCGGCTGCCGGCTGATTTTCAGTGAGGTACCAACGGGCAGCCATCGCGTGCAGCTTTTTGGCGTACCCGGGGGAATGGCGTTCCAGCGAACGACGCAGGAAATCGGCAAACAAGGGGTGATAGCGGAACCACTCATGTTGCTCATCCGTTGACTGAATGAACAGGTTGGCGCGTTGCAGGTAGTCGATCATGGCCTGACTGTCGCTGCGCGCGGTCACTGCATCGCACAGCGCTGCGCTGAAGCGTCCAAGGACGCTGCTGTGCAGCAGAAACTGCCGACACTCTTCCGTCTGGCGTTCGAGGATGTCCTCGGCCAGGTAATCGGCCAGTTCCAGATTGGCGCCGGATAGTGACGCCACGAAATCGGCCGGGGCTTTGCGCCCCTGCAAGGACAGCGTGCTCAGGTAAAGCGCGGTGATCCAGCCTTCGGTGCGTTGCTGCAGCGTGGCAATTTCAGCGTCCTCAAGGGACAAGCCGCATTTTTCACGGATGAAGGTTGTGGTCTCGACAAGGCTCATGCGCAGGGCGTCGGTGGTGATGTCGCGCATTTGCCCGTGCGCCCGCAAACGGCCCAGCGCGATATCCGGTGTGGTTCTTGACGCGATGACCAGCAACCCGCAAGACGGCAGGGCCCTCAATAACTGCCGCACAAAATCCAGTGCCGGGGCGGACTCCAGGGTTTCGAAATCGTCGAGAAAAATCGCAAAGGGTTGGTCCAGTGCGATCAGTTTGTCGAGCAGTGCCTGGGGGCTGAAGTCGATGGGTTTCTCGCTGTCGGCAGGTGCGCCGAGGGCCTGCAAGGCGACATGCAGGTGGGCCGTCAGGCGCCGCAATTCATTGTCGGCGGCATCCAGGGTCAACCACAGCGCCTGGCGACCGTGGGCCAGGCAGCGCTCACGATATTGTCGCAACAACGTGGTTTTACCGAAGCCCGCCGCGGCCTCGACGAGAATCAGGCGGGCAGCCTGCGGGTTATCCATTCGATCCAGCAGATGAGTACGCGGCAGATGGCTGGGCGCCGTGGCAGGCACGCGAAATTTTTCCGGGTGGATTCGCGAGGCATGAAGCTTCGCATCAGCTGTGGCCGCCGTGGCAGAACGGTCATCCTCCCTGTCGCTCAGGGTCGGGACGAGGGTCAGGCGGGCCAACAGGTCCGGGCGGTCAGGCATGTATTTCTCCAGCGGGCGAGTCGCGTGCTTGCAAATCAGTCAAGGGCTTGAACATCACAACCATTGTGGGAGCGAGCCTGCTCGCGATAGCGGACTTTCGGGCAACATAGATGTTGACTGTTCAACCGCCTTCGCGAGCAGGCTCGCTCCCACAGTTTTTCACACCTTAACTGATCGGCTTCAGCAGCTTCAGCCCGTTCTTCGCGGTTCTTATCCGACGCATATTGCCATGCCCCTGTCCCGTGGCAAGGCCGCCTTGCGCAAACGGTCTGTGTGCTCGGGGGGAACTTCACTCGTTTGAGCGATTGTCCCGAAGGAGGGCCCCGCTAGCCTGTGGCGCGCTGCAAGCCGATTCGGTGGCGCTGCAGCCATGCATCCAATAATGAGAGAGATAAGCGATGGCAGGACCACTGGCAGGTGTGAAAGTAGTCGAGATGAATGCGATCGGGCCCGCGCCGTTCGCCACCATGTTGTTGGCCGACATGGGCGCCGAGGTGATTCGGATCGATCGGTTGGTGTCAGGCTTCCTCAATGGTGACGGCAGTGTGATCAGCCGGGGCCGGCGTAGCCTGGCGATTGATCCGCGCAAGCCAGGTTCGATTGATGTGTTGCTGCAATTGATCGAAGGCGCCGACGTACTGATCGAGGGCTTTCGACCGGGGGTCATGGAGCGACTGGGACTGGGGCCGGAGCCGTGCCTGCAACGCAACCCGCGCCTGGTGTACGGGCGCATGACGGGGTGGGGTCAGACTGGGCCGCTGGCTCCCGTTGCCGGCCACGATCTCAACTACCTGGCGATCACCGGCGCGCTGCATGCCATGGGCCATGCCGATCGCGAGCCGACACCGCCGTTGCACCTGGCGGGCGATATGGGCGGCGGCGCGATGTTCCTCGCGTTCGGCATCGTCAGTGCGCTGCTGGAGGCGCAAAAGTCCGGCAAAGGGCAGGTGGTGGACGCGGCGATATCCGATGGTGCGGCGCTGCTCAGCACGATGTATTACGAGTTCAAGCAGAGCGGAGAGTGGCGCGGCCGTGGGGAAAACATCTTCGACGGCGGCGCGCCTTTTTACGGTTGCTACGCCTGCGCCGATGGCGGGTTTGTCTCGATTGGCTCCATCGAACCGCAGTTCTACCGGCTGCTGATGCAGCTTTGCCAGATCGATGACCCGGCGTTCGAACGCCAGTGGGACCGCCAGCAATGGCCGGCCCTGCGCAACAAACTCGAGGCCATGTTCCTCACCCGTACCCGGGATCAATGGTGCGAACTGCTGGACGGCACCGACGTCTGTTTCGCCCCGGTGCTGGACTTCAACGAGGCGCTCGAACATCCGCACCATCGGGCCCGAGGCACCTTCATGCAGACCGACGGCGTGACCCACCCCGCACCGGCCCCGCGATTGAGCCGCACGCCGGCCACCGCCGGGAGCGTGGTGAAGAACGGCGAACATACCCTCGACATCCTTCGTGAACTGGGACTGGACGATGGGCGTATCGGCGAGCTGCGCGCCGCCGGTGCCATCGCCTGATACCCCCCACCCTGTAGGAGCGAGCCTGCTCGCGATAGCGGACTGACAGACAACACAGATGTTGAATGTGCTGCCGCCATCGCGAGCAGGCTCGTTCCTACAGGGTTTGTGTTTTGACAGATAGTCAACCCACCCCATCCCACTCCCTGTGAGCGGGATACAGCCCGAGGGTTGGTACGCAACCATGACGCCATGGAGCAGCAGGGTCGCGAGACGACCGACGCTCCGTCAATCAACCCCCCGGGAGAACGTGATGTCACAGAAAACCTACATTGCCGGCGTCGGCATGATTCAGTTTGCCAAGCCTGGCGCCAGTGGTTCCTACATCGAGATGGGCGCGCAGGCGGTACGCCAGGCGCTGCAGGATGCGGGCATCGGTTATGACCTGGTACAGCAGGCTTATGCGGGCTATGTCTACGGCGACTCCACCTGCGGCCAGTCGGCGTTGTACGAAGTCGGCATGACCGGGATTCCGGTGATCAACGTCAACAACAACTGCGCCAGTGGTTCGACCGCGCTGTACCTGGCGCGCCAGGCCGTGGAAAGCGGCGCCGTTGATTGCGCGCTGGCGTTTGGTTTCGAACAGATGCAACCCGGCGCACTGAAGAACTTCTGGACCGACCGCCCCCTGACCATGGGCAAGGGCTTTGATGCCTCCGCCATGGCCTTCCCGGAAGGTGTCGGCATGCCTGGTGCGCTGATGTTCTTCGGCGGCGCGGGCAAAGAACACATGGAAAAGTATGGTACCCGGATGGAAACCTTCGCCGCGATCCGCGCCAAGGCCAGCCGTCATGCCGCCAACAACCCCTTGGCGGTGTTCCGCAAGGTGGTCACCACCGAAGAAGTGATGGCCGATCAGGTGGTCTGGGAAGGGGTGATGACCCGTCTGATGGCGTGCCCGCCGACCTGCGGTGGCGCGGCGGCGATCATCGTGTCCGAGCGTTTTGCCAGGAAGCATGGCCTGCGTACTGACGTGACCATCCTGGCGCAGGCGCTGGCCACGGACAAACCGGATGCGTTCGATCCGCCATCGATGATCAGCGTGGTCGGCGTGGGCATGACCCGCCAGGCCGCCAATGAGGTCTACGAAAAAGCCGGTGTCGGCCCCGAGGACATTCGTGTCTGCGAACTGCACGACTGCTTCGCGCACAACGAACTGCTGACCTACGAAGGCCTGGGTTTCTGCCCGGTGGGCGGTGGCGAAAAATTCGTGATGGACGGCGACAACACCTACGGCGGTCAAGTGGTGATCAACCCGTCGGGTGGCCTGCTTTCCAAAGGTCACCCGCTGGGTGCCACAGGCCTGGCGCAATGCTTCGAGCTGACCCATCAGTTGCGCGGGACTGCCGGCGCGCGTCAGGTCGAAGGTTTGCAGCACGCATTGCAGCACAACCTCGGCCTGGGCGGCGCAGGTGTCGTCACGCTCTTCGGTCGCGGTTGAACCCACCTTGGCTCGCGCGCCTCGACGGGTGTGCGATGACCTGATAACGCACAGGAATCAATTGAAATGGCAGACAAGAGTCTGATCGGCCGTTCCCTTGGCGTCACCACCAGTGAAGTGGAAAAGGGTCGCCTGCGGTTTTTCGCCAAAGCCATTGGCGAAACCGACCCGGTCTATACCGAAGAAGCGGCGGCAATAGCGGCAGGCTACAAGGCGCTGCCCGTACCCCCAACCTTCCTGCTGTGCCTGGAAAGCGAAGGGCGCAACCCACAGGCCATCGTCGAAGACATCATGGGCTTTGACCTGGGTCGCATCCTGCACGCCGAGCAGGAATTCAACTATCACCGCATGGCGTTCGCCGGCGACGTGTTGACCTTCGATTCGCGCATCGTCGATGTGTACGAGAAGAAGGGCGGGGCGCTGCAATTCGTGGTGCAGGAAACCCGCGTGACCAACCAGGACGGTGAGCACATCGCCGATCTTCGTTCTTCGCTCGTGCAGCGCTGAGGAATAGCCCATGTCTCAACTCCCAAAAACCGGCCCGCAGTTCAGCGATGTCCAGGTAGGCGATGTGATGCCGCTGATGAAGCTGCGCCCGATCAATCGCACGATGTTGGCGCTCTACGCCGGTGCTTCCGGTGACCACAACGAAATCCACATCGACATCGATTTCGCCCGCAAGGCCCGCGTGCCGGATGTGTTCGCCCACGGAATGCTGTCGGCGGCCTACCTCGGCCGACTGCTGACCAATTGGGTGCCACAACCGCAGATCCGCAAGCTCGCCGTGCGTTTCACCGGCATCACCCAGATCGGCCATATCCCGCACCTGACGGGGCGCGTGGCACAGAAATTCGAAGCCGGCGGCGAGCGTTTCGTGCGTCTGGAAATCAAGTGCGCCAACCAGTACGGCGAAGACAAGCTGGTGGGTGAAGCGGTCGTGACATTGAACTGAAAACCGAACTGAACCCCGGTTTCCTACCCAGTAACAGATAACAAAAAATACAGGTATCGAATGATGAAAAAGCTTGAAGGCAAAGTAGCGCTGGTGACCGGCTCCGGTCGCGGCATCGGGCGCAGTGTGGCGCTGAAACTGGCCGCCGATGGCGCCCGCGTGGTGGTCAACGACCTGGACGCCGGGCCGGCTGAAGAAGTGGTTGCGCAGATCCGCGAAGCCGGTGGTGACGCTGTCGCCTGCGTGGGCAGCGTAACGGCGGTGGATTTCGCCGACCGCTTCATCAAGACCGCCGTCGACAACTACGGCGGCATCGACATCATCGTCAACAACGCCGGTTACACCTGGGATAACGTCATCCAGAAAATGTCGGACGAGCAGTGGTACGCGATCATCGACTGCCACCTGACCGCACCGTTCCGCATCCTGCGTACGGCTTACCCGGTGATCAGCGCCGCCGCCAAGGCCGAGGCTGCCGAAGGCCGCGTGGTGCACCGCAAAGTGGTGAATATTTCCTCGATCGCCGCTGCCGGTAACGCCGGTCAGGCCAACTACTCGACGGCCAAGGCCGGGATCCTCGGCATGACCAAAACCATGTCCAAGGAGTGGGGCCGCCACAAGGTCAACGTCAACGCCGTGGCCTACGGTCACATCGAAACCCGCATGACCCAGGCACTGGCCGGCGACGCGAGCAAGACCGTGAACATCGAAGGCCGCGAGATCAAGGTCGGCATTCAGGCTGCGGCGATCGAAGCCGGCAAGCAGATGTGTCCGCTGGGACGTCCGGGTACGCCGGATGAAGCGGCTGGCGCCGTGTATCTGTTCTGCATCCCGGAATCGGATTACGTATCCGGTCAGGTCCTGGTCTGCGGCGGCGGCCTCGGCACCGTCTGATCCTTGAAGGAGATTTGTCATGCAACTGGAAAACTACACATCCCCATGGATGGACGAGGACCTTGGCGCCTTCCGTGACAGCATTCGCCGTTTCGTGCGCGAGCAGCTTGTCCCTCAGGAAGACAAGTGGCGCGAACAGCACCGCTCCGACCGTGCGGCCTGGCTGGCCTGCGGCGAAATGGGCATGATCCTGCCGGACATGCCTTCGGAGTACGGCGGCGCCGATGGCACCCCGGCGCATTACGCCGTGGCCATGGAAGAGTTGACCTATGCCGGTGTGATGAGCATCGCGCTGAGCATCAACCACATCGTCGGTCACTACATCCTGGCCAGCGGTACCGAAGCGCAGAAGCAGCAGTGGCTGCCGAAAATCGCCTCCGGCGAGTGCATTACCTCCATCGCCATGACCGAGCCGGGCACCGGCTCCGACCTGCAAGGCGTGCGCACCCGTGCGGTGAAGAAGGGCGACAAGTACGTCATCAGTGGCTCGAAAACCTTCATCAGCAACGGCCAGAACAGTGACATGGTGGTGGTCATCGCCAAGACCGATCTGGAAGCCAAGGGCTCCAAAGGCATCTCGCTGTTCATCGTCGATACGAAGACACCGGGCTTCGTCCGTGGCCAGTGCCTGGACAAGATCGGCCTGCCGGGGCAGGACACCTCGGAGATGTTCTTCGACGAATGCGAAGTGCCGGCTGACTGCCTGCTGGGCGGCGTCGAGGGGCAGGGCTTCTATCAGTTGATGCAGCAGTTGCCCTATGAGCGCGCGGAAATCTCCATCCAGGCCGTTGCCAGCATGGAGCGCGCCCTGGCGTTGACGGTTGAGTACACCAAGGAGCGCAAGGCTTTCGGCAAGGCAATCCTGGACTTCCAGAACACCCGTTTTACCCTGGCGGACGTGAAGGCCACGGTGACAGCGGCACGCACCTTCGGCGATCTGATCATCCAGCGCTGGGTGGATGGCACCCTGGACACCACCACCGCGTCGATGGGCAAGTTCTGGCTGACCGACCGTCAGGGCGAGGTCATGGACCGTTGCCTGCAGTTCTTCGGCGGCTTCGGCTACATGAACGAATACCCGATCGCGCGGATGTTCGCCGACGCCCGCGTCGCACGCATCTACGGCGGCGCCAACGAAATCCAGCGCGAGCTGGTGGGGCGTTCGCTCTAACGCTGCAGGTCGCTTTATGTGGGAGCGAGCCTGCTCGCGAAAGCGGCATGCCAGTCAACATTCATGTTGAATCTGACGCCCCTTCGCGAGCAGGCTCGCTCCCACAATGGGTTTTTGCCGCACCACAAAAGGCAGCTGCTTTACTTATAACAACAAGATTCTGGAGGCTCAGATGTACATCACCCAAGGGTTGCACCGACACATGCAGCAGCGCCCCGACGCAACCGCCATCCGCTGCCAGGGCCGCAGCCTGACGTTTGCCGCGCTCGGCGAACGGGTTGCCCGGCTGGCCGGTGCGCTGAAGAAGCTCGGTCTGGCGAGCGGTGATTGCGTCGCCATGCTGTCGCGCAACTCGCAACGCTACATCGAATACAGCCTTGGCGTACCTTGGGCGGACGGGGTACTCAACCCGGTCAATACCCGCTGGAGCGTGATGGAAATCGTCTACTCCCTGGACGATTCGCAAACGACCATCCTCATCGTCGACGACACCTTCAGCGTCATGGGGGGCATGATTGCCCGACAGGCCAAAACCATTCGTCATGTGATCTATGCCGGCGACAACGAGACACCGGACGGCATGCTGTCCTACGAAGCCTTGCTCGCCGAGGCCGAGGCCATCGAGGATGTACGTCGCAGTGGTGATGCCTTGCTGGGTATTTTCTACACCGGCGGCACCACCGGTTTCCCCAAGGGCGTCATGATCAGCCATGACAATCTGGCGTTCGCCTCCCTGGCCAGTCTGAGCAAGGGATTCTACGGTAGCGAAGCGAAGTTTCTGCATGCGATGCCGATGTTCCACCTGGCTGATTTTTCCGGCATGTACGGCATGTTCATTTGCGGCGGCACCCATGTGGTGCTACCGGCCTTCAGCGGTGAAGCCGCGCTCGAACTGATCAGTCAGGAAGGCGTGACCGATGCCATGATGGCCCCGACCATGATCCAGATGATGCTGGATGCGCGCGACGCCAGGCCGGCCTTGAACGCTCTGGACCTGAGTTCGATCAAGAACATTATCTACGGCGCTTCGCCGATTTCCCCCGTGTTGCTGGACCGTGCCTGCGAGGCGTTTACCACTGCCCGGTTTTTTCAGGGTTATGGCATGACCGAGCTGACGACCGGCGGCACGATGCTGGACGCGCAATATCACTGTGCCGAGCATCAGGCCAGTGGCAAGATGTACTCGGCCGGCCGCGCGATCAGTTGCGTCGAACTGAAAATCGTCGACAGCGAGGGGCGGGAGGTGCCACGCGGTACGGTCGGCGAGATCGCTGTGCGCGGCCCGAACGTGATGCTTGGTTACTGGAACAACCCCGCCGCCACGGCAGAGGTCTTGAAGGACGGCTGGATGCACACCGGTGACGGTGCCTGGATGGATCAGGAAGGTTTCGTGTACATCGTCGATCGCCTCAAGGACATGATTGTCAGCGGCGGTGAGAACATTTATTCCGCCGAGGTTGAAAATGCCCTGGCCAGCCATCCGGCTGTGGCCCAAAGCGCGGTCATTGGTATTCCCTGTGAAAAATGGGGCGAGACCGTGCATGCGGTGATTGTGCTCAAGCCTGAAGCGGTGGCGACCGAAGACGAAATCGTTGCCCATTGCCGCACACGCATTGCCGGCTACAAATGCCCGCGCAGCGTCGAGTTCCGGCAAGCCATGCCGCTTTCCACGGTCGGGAAGATTCTCAAGAACGAGCTGCGCGAACCCTATTGGGCGAACCACGGTCGCAATATCGCCTGAGCTGCCCTGTAGGAGCGAGCCTGCTCGCGAAAAACGCCTGGTAAACGCGTTGTCAAAAAACGCGCGTTATCGTTGACCTCCATCGCGAGCAAGCTCGCTCCTACAGGGGGCGTTTTGATCTAGAGCGGCAAACGGAATCTAATTCGTTTGAGCGATAGGTCACACGCCTGATTCTGGCTAGGCTTCTATGCGTCGCGAGCCATGCGTGGCAACGCTCATGGCCATAACCGTGCTGGGCCTGCGGCGTGCCCAGCGCCGCTTGAACCGAGTACGCACCCATGAACACCCACTCATTGCTGACCACCACCCGGTTTGCCCCACCGCGAATCGGCAGCCAGGCTGTGGCCCGCGAGCAGTTGCTGGCAAAGCTGCAGCGAGAGCGACACAGTCGCTTGCAGCTGGTGACCGGTAGCGCAGGCTTTGGCAAGACCACATTGATGGCGCAGTGGCGCCAGCAGCTGATTAAAAACGGGGTTCAGGTGGCCTGGCTGTCGGTATCGCCGGACGACTGCGTGCTCGAATCGTTTTGCGCCAGCCTGCTGGGCGCGTTGCGCCAGGCAGGCCTGCCTCTGGATGACGACCTGCTGTTGTTGGCCGGACCGGAAGCCATCAGTATTCAGGCGATGGCTTCGCTGTTGATCAACGCGCTGGCCCGGGTGAGCGGTGAGTTGTACGTCTTGCTCGATGATTTCCAGCATGCGGCCGATGTGCGGATCGCCCAGTTGATGCAAGCGCTGATCGATGACGCACCGCATCACTTGCATATGGTGCTGGCATCGCGCAGCACGCCACCGTTGCTGTTGGGGCGCCTGCGCGCCATGGGCGAGCTGTGCGAAGTGGATTGTGCAGGGCTGTCATTCGACTTCGCGGAGTCGCTGGCCTTCCTCAAGGTTCATCTGGACCAGGGGGTGAACCTTGACGCGGCGCATGCCATCCATGACCTGACCGATGGCTGGCCGATCGGTTTGCAGTTGATGTCCATCGCCTTGAAGGCGAACCCGAAAAAAGGCGTCAAGGGCACGGCACTGCTGCCTGACAGCGCCGCCCTCAGAGCCTATTTGTCCGAAGATGTGGTCGCGGATTTGCCAACAGAACTGTTCGACTTCCTGCAGAAAATTTCCATCCTCAGGCGCTTCAATGCCGATGTCGCCGCCCATGTCACCGGTTCCGCGAGGGCGGTGCAGCTGATTGCGGCGGTGGAAGAACGCAACCTGTTCATTCAGCCGGTCGATCTGCCCGGCAATCGCCAGTGGTATCGCCTGCACCCGTTGTTTGTCGAGTTTCTCACCCAGCGTTTGCAGGCGTCTGGCACCGATGTCGCGCAATTGCACAGGCGCGCGGCGACGTGGTTCGAACAGGCGGGACTGGTGCCCGAATCGCTGCGCCATGCGCTGCACTGCGATGATTTCACGGTTGTCGCACAGTTGCTGGAGCGTGTGCAACCGTCCTATCGCAGTGTGAGTCATCTCAGCCAGTTCATGCGCTGGCTTGAACAGGTGCCCTTGCATGAATTGATCGGGCACCCGTCGCTGATGCTGCTGGGGATCTGGGGCGCCGTACTCACGGTGCTCACCAGCAAGGCGCAGGCCTGGATCACGGCATTTGAAAGCGTGCCGCAAGCACCGCAATGGGCGTATCAGTTGCAACTGCTCAAGGCATCGCTGGCCATGCATCGCGATGATGAAACCCGTTGCCTGGCCTTGTTGGCGTTGTCTGCCGATCAGCCCGCCAGTCATCCTTTCCACGAGCAGGTGCGCGTTGGCATGACGATCACTTGCCTGGGTCTCGCCGGCCGTCACAGCGAGGCCCGCAGTGTATTCAATGGTGCCTTCGGGCGTTGTTTGCGTAGCAGCAATGATGAAATGGCGTTGATGGGCATGACCGCCATGACCTCGGGCATTTTGCTGGAGGGCAGGGTGCTGGAGGCCGAGCGCATGGGCTCGGTGATATTGGCCCAGGCCGAACAGATTCACGGGCGTCGCTCGGTGAGCGCCTGTGCCAGCGCCACGATCATGGCCGAGGTGTATTACGAACTCGATCGTCTCGAGGACGCCCGCGAGGTGCTCGCCAATCGCCTGGATATTCTGCGTTTTTCGGCGCCGGGCTACATGATCGGCGCCGCGTTGTGCCATGCGCGCCTGCTTGACCTGCAGGATTCGCCGCGCAGCGCATTGGAGTACTTGAACCAGAAAGAAGAGCATTTCCGCGCCCTGGGTCTTGATCGCGGTACGGCCCGGATGATCGATGAACAGTTGCGCATTACGTTGAAGTGCGGTGATTGGCGGCATGCCGAGACGTTGCAGGCACTGCTTGACGACCTTGCACGAAACCACCGGGGCGCGTCCTCATGCGATGTGGAAGTCATGACCCTGGCGGCCTTGTCGAAGGCGCGCCTGGCACTGGCGCGCTGGCAACCCGAGGCCGCGATGCAGGCGCTGGACATTGTCGAGCGTCACGCCAGCGAGCTTGGCCGGGGGCAATGGCGGGTCAAGGTCGAGTTGCTGCGCGCATTTGCCCTGGCTGAACTGGAGCGCAGCGCCGAAGCCCTGGCGTCTCTGCGCTCGGCAGTTGCAAGCGGGTATCGGTTGGGGCTGGTGCGCACCTTCCTGGATGAGGGCGAAGCGTTCCAGTCCCTGTTGCCGGAGCTTGATCTTGCAGAGGATGCAGTGCTTGGCGCCTATTATCAAAAGCTGGTGGCAGAAACGTCGGACCTGTCGCCAATCGAATCTGATAAAAGCTCATCGGCGGCGATTGAGACGCCCCGTGAGCAGACGGCGCTGACCCGGCGCGAGCAGGACATCATTGATTTGCTGGAGCAATCGATGTCCAACAAGCGCATTGCACTGGCCTTGAATCTCAGCTTGCAAACCGTGAAGTGGAACCTGAAGAACATCTTCTTCAAACTTGGCGTCTCCAGCCGTTACGACGCCATTGTCATCGCCCGCAGGCGGCGGGAGGAAGCAACCTGAGACCCGTCTCGTGACCCACTCCACTGGAGTAGCCGGCGGATCGGCAATCACCTTATCTGCCATTCCATCCGCACACCGCGTTAAGCCGTTCGAATATTGAAGGTTCCGCGTAGGAGCTGGCTTGCCAGCGAAGAGGCCGGCACATCCGGCGGAGATGTCGTCAGACCCACCGCTTTCGCTGGCAAGCCAGCTCCTACAGTTGATTCGGGTGGCCGCAGATTTGGTGC
>NZ_WTFT01000037.1 GCF_009861505.1 Pseudomonas izuensis
ACTCACCGACTACGGCGGCGAGATCGTCTGGTCGGCCCGTTACACGGCCTACGGCAAACTGCGCCGGCTCAGCCACGGCGGCGGCGAACAGCTCGAGCAACCACTGCGCTTCCAGGGCCAGTACTGCGATGCTGAAAGCGGGCTGCACTACAACCGCCATCGTTATTACCAGCCGGACAGCGGACGGTATCTGACGCCGGATCCGCTGAAGTTGGCGGGTGGGTTGAATGGCTATCGCTATGTGCCGAACCCGACGGGGTGGGTGGATCCGTTGGGGTTGAGTGATTGTCCGGGTGGGGCTGGGTGTAAAAGGCCGGCGGTTGGGGAGCAGGATCCGACTGCGAAGGTTAAGGTTGATGAGGGAGAAGTTGCGCTTCCTTACTCAGAAAAAGAAAGCGAGTATTTATACCGTGGCGATACTCGCTCTCCGGGTGAAATTTTTGACTCTGGCTTTGTGAGCCTTGGAAAAAGTACAGATCTTCGACTTCATGTTTTGGACAACAAAAATCCACCGAGCAATTTTGTAAGCACATCCACTGACCCTGAAATAGGCATAGATTTCGGAACTGAGTACAGAACCACAAAAGGTTTTTTATATACACTGAAAAGAGTCGACGGCCATGACGTCAACAAAGTTCTTCACCCAAATGATATCCCCTACAGCTATGAAGATGAGATTGCAGTTCCTGATCGAATAAAAAGCGAAGACATACTAGGTGCGACCCCGCTAAGGAAAGATGGTAGTTACGTGGGACACTCTTTACCAAACCCTAATAGGAAGCGATAAATGACTTCTAAAAATATTTCCATATTGATCGAAGACCGATTAGAGGTAGCGGCTTTAGAGTACGTCAGACACCCAGCCACTCTACAAATCAAACTGGAGGACGGTTGGACAAAAAAATTCTCAGGGCTCGATCTTTACGAATGTCTTGGAAAAATAATCAAAGAGCGCCCTGATATTAAATTCCTATGTAAAGGTGCGAAAATAAGTGTACGTCCATCCAGCATGTCCTCACAGATGAGCTCGGGAATCGTGGCTTACGAACACAAGCTGGGTATCGAAGCATCTAGAAAAGACATTGTTAATATATTCGACTATGAAGATCAGGACATAATTAACGATCCACAAAAGCAAACCGATTATTTTTTTTGCTGGTTAGAATCAATTAAAAACGGTTCGCATTGAAAACACTAAGAGCCCAGCAAACCGCCGGGCTCGGACACTTCATCCTCCATCACATCCCCTTTCCCCATCGCTGCCGGTGAATTCCTCTCATGAACCGAGTGACAACAATCAACTCGGCTCACCCGAACAATCCTTCCCGGCAATGTCCGGATCTTCAGGAGTCGCCTCGACATCAGTCCGCTTGACGTCTTCATTAGGCACTTGCTCGACACCCGCGTCATCATCAGGTGGACGCTGATCGCGGCTCAAGGGATCGGTAGGTGAAGGCAGTGGATATTCAGGGGTATCGTCGATGTCGGTGTCTTTCGGATCAGCGTTCATGGAGCACCTCGTAGAGAGCCTGAAAGGCAGGCCCTGACATTTCGAGGCAGCGGCGATGCACGCGTTCGATCAGACAGACAATCGGTCATGCACTGGAACACAAAACCCGGCACTTGGCCGGGTTTATTCTGTCGGGCGATACCGACATCAGTGATGTTTGTTACGGTGATTATGCTTGTGTTTGTGGCCCCCACCGGAATGGGAACTGCCGTGGTCGCTGCCCAGATTGTTGCCGACCGCACCACCCGCAGCGCCACCGAGGCCTGCGCCGATGGTTGAACCGGTTGAGCCGCCGAGGCTGTTACCGATCACCGAACCGCCCGCCGAGCCCAGGCCACCACCGACCGCCGCTTCTGTGCGACTGCCCTTGCGCGCGCCGACTGCGCTACCGGCCGCGCCACCGACACCGGCGCCAATCGCAGCGCCGGTACTGCCGCCCATATGCCCGCCGACGACGTTACCCAGTGCGCCGCCAATCCCGCCGCCGACTGCGGCGTCGCCGTCACCGGCCGCCATTGCCAGGGGAGTGAGCAGCAGCCCGAGAATCAAGGCCGGTAGTAAGAGTCGTGTTGCACGATGGCTGTCAACTTCCTTGCCGCTGATATTCGCTGTCATGGCGTGCCTCGCAATCTTCAGGGATTTGAAGCTTTGAGGCCGCACAGAGAAAAACGTTCGTTTAACCGGATCGATCAACCCGCGATGACACGGTCGGCCGAGAGCTTGCCGGCGCCTTCGCTCAATACCGCGATGCTGCCACCGAGCAGGGCCAGGGCGAACTCGTAGCCGTTATTGGCCATGAACAGTCCGTGACTGATGTGCACCGAGAAGATCGCTACCAGCGAAAGAACTATCAGACCCAGCGCTGCCGGGCGAGCCAGCAAGCCAATGATCAGTGCCAGACCGGCGAAGAACTCGATACCGCCCGCCAACGTCGCCATCAGGTAGCCCGGCGTCAGGCCGAGGCTTTCCATGTACTGCGCGGTCCCGGCCAAGCCGTAGCCACCGAACGCCCCAAAGAGTTTCTGCGAGCCGTGAGCGGCGAAGATGATGCCGACAAAAATTCGCAGAACGGTCAGGCCGTAGCCAGCGCGGGTAAACAGAACCTTGTTGATCAGTGTGCTCATGCTGTGTCATCCATTGTGAGAGTGTGTGGGTTGGTCGCCATATTAATCAGTAAACATCATATTTAAAGCGCAAAAAACCGCTATAACACTTCAGTTTATTCGATCATTTTCGCAGGGCGACCTTTTGTCCCTGGGGCTCCAATGACTCTCGCTCCCGATCGAACGCCAGGTAATACTTGTTCACGCTATTAACATAGCTGACAGGTCCCATTCCCACCTGTTCCATGGCGATGCGCTCGACCTGGAAGAACCACTGATTCGGATTCAAGCCCCGCCGCCGCGCCTCGGCGCGCATTCCCTGAACCCGCTCCGGGCCAATGTTGTAGGCGGCCAGCACGAAGGCCATGCGCTCGCGCTCGTTGAGTTTTGGACTGGCGAAGAACTTGCGGCGAATCATTGCCAGGTACTTGGCCCCGGCCTGCACGTTGGCATCGAGATCCTGAATATTGTTGACCCCCACCCGCTGAGCCGCCGACGGTGTGATCTGCATCAGGCCGGTCGGGCCGCTGCCACTGCGGGCCATGGGTTGCAGGGCGGATTCCTTGAACGCCAGTGCTGCAAGGTTCAGCCAGTCCATGCCTTGGGCATCGGCGTGTTTCTGTAACACCGGGCGAAGTTTTTCCAGACGCTGCCGATCGGCCTTGGCCAAGGGATAGTGCACTTGATAGAGACGCCGATAGATCCGCAGGAAAGCCGCATCCTGGTCCGACGGTTTCTTGTAGCCACTGAGGAAGCGATCAATGCTCGCCCGCAGCATCGACGCATCGCGGCGCACAAACCAATACTCCTCGCCCGGCTCGCTGATCAGCACCTGCCGGTCGAAACGCAACTTGGGCAAGATCTTGCCCCAACGCTCGGCAATCGGCTGCTCGACGATGGTCAGGTGAAAGATTCCGCCCTGGACCATCTCCAGCACGTCCTCGACGGCCAGGCTCGGGTCAACCCACTCGATATTGACGGGTGGCAGTTTGTGCAGGGCGAGCTTCTGATTGATCTGGCTGACGGCATCCCCGGCCGCGCTGCCGGTGGGTAGGGCCAGGGTTTTACCCGAGAGTTGTTCGAGACGGGTGTATCGGCGTTCACCCTTGATCCCCACCAGCACCAGCGGAATGTTGCTGGCAATCGGTTCACTGGTGCTGACGGCGTACCCCGCTCGCAGATCGAGCAATTCCCCGGGCGCCACCAGATCGCCCTCCCCGCGCTGTAACGCGCCGAGCAGTTGATCCTTGGCCTTGGGGATGATTTTAAGGGTGATTTCCTGACCGTCGCGGGCGTGGCCGTTGAGGTATTGCTCGAAAGCGCGCAAGCGGTGGTATTCGACGCCGATGGCCTGGCCTTGGACTTCACCCGAGCTGTTGCGGCTCTGGTTGACCAGTACCCGCAACACGCGACTGTTGCGGATGTCCGTCAGATCGCGCACCTGGGTCGCCGGGACGGCTTGCAACGGCCCGGGCAGACGCGCAACCGCCGACATCGGCAGCAGCAGCGAACAGCACAGCAGTAGCAAAACCGAGGGACGAATCATCCACTCTCCGGAAAGAATTCGGGTCGACGACATGAGCGTTTTCATGCAATCAAACGACTGAAGTCACAGTGCCTGGAGCGCTGCAAAAGTGCGAAAGACTGGCACAGTGATAGCACTTTGACCATCCTGCCCTGCACGCGGCTCAGGGGCACGGCTCAGAAGACAGCTATAACTCGTTGTAGTTCTTGGTTTTTCTTATAAATCTACAGCTCTGATATGCTTTCCGGCCTTTGGTCCGAGGTAGCACCATGCAACTCATCGATATCGGCGTCAACCTGACCAACCCCAGTTTTGCCGACAAACACCAGGCTGTACTCGACCGCGCCTATGCCGCCGGGGTCTGCCAATTGGTGCTCACCGGCACCAATGTCGAGGGCAGCGAGCAGGCGCTGGAGTTGTGCCGGCAACTGGATGAGAGCGCACAACGGCTGTTCGCCACCGCCGGCATTCACCCCCACGCAGCCAGTGACTGGAATGCCGACAGCGCCCGCCAGCTGCGTAGCCTCCTGAAGGAATCGAACGTAGTGGCCGTGGGTGAATGCGGCCTGGATTTCAACCGCGATTTCTCGCCGCGCCCGCAGCAGGAAAAAGTCCTCGAAGAGCACCTGGCACTGGCCGTCGAATTGCAGTTGCCGGTGTTCCTGCACGAGCGCGATGCCAGTCAACGTTTGCTGGAGATCCTGCGCGACTACCGCGACCAGTTGCCGGCCGCGGTCGTGCACTGCTTCACCGGGGAAAAGAAGGCGCTGTTCAGCTACCTCGATATGGACCTGCACATCGGCATCACTGGCTGGATCTGCGACGAGCGCCGGGGCACGCACCTGCATCCACTGGTGAAAGAGATCAAGCGCGGGCGCCTCATGCTCGAAAGCGATGCCCCCTACCTGCTGCCGCGCAGTTTGCGTCCGAAGCCGAAAAATGGTCGCAATGAACCGGCGTACTTGACCGAAGTGTTGCGTGAAGTGGCGTTGCATCGCGGGGAAACTCAGGAAGACCTGGCGGAGCACACCACTGCCTGTGCGAGGGCGTTTTACGGGTTGCCGTCAATCTCGACATGAACTGGATTCCTGTGGGAGCGGGCTTGCCCGCGATGACGGAGGGCCAGTCGACATCGTTACCACCTGACACACCGAATCGCGGGCAAGCCCGCTCCCACTGGTTTATCGCAGTGTCAGTTGATCCACATCAACTCTGACCTCCCTGAGTAGCGGCACAATGCTGGCACCTTGCCAAAACTGTTTCCGCTATCAGAGAAGACCTCCATGGGTGCCTGGCTTAGCAATATCTCGCTGAAATACAAATTCTGGGCGGTGAATGCCGTCGCCTTCGTCACCACCCTGCTGCTGGTGCTGTACGCCGTGCAGCTCGAACAACAAGCCCGCAGCCAGGCCGCGCAGGTATCGGCCCAGGCTCAGGCACGCTTGCTCAGTGCCTGGCCTGCCGGGCAGCCGCTGCCAAAAGCCGAGAACCTGCTGACCTTCAGTCGCGGCCAGGCGCCAGTGTTCAATGGCCAGCCAATACCGGAACTGGCCAATAGTGCAAATGGCTGGGTCAAGATCAACGACCTGCGGATTTTCGGTGACAACCTGCTGTTGGGTGCCGAGGTATTCACACCCGCGGATGGCCAAAAGGTTGCGGTGATTGCCCGCGCCCCCAGTCTGAGTCAGGTGTTCAGCGAGCGCTTCGCGAACTATGCCGTAGCGGTATACATCCTGATGCTGGCCATGCTCGGCGCGTCGCAATTGTTGATCCGTTTCCTGCTCAGCCAGCTCAACACGTTGAAAGACGTGATGCTCCATGTCGAGAAAACCGGCGACCTGTCGGCCCGCGTCCCCCTGGCGTGCAACGACGAAGTCGGGCAAATGGCCAACGCCTTCAATGCCATGCAGGCTGGCTATCAGCGGGTGGTCAATACCGTCGCCAGCACCGCCCGGCAACTGGATGAAGGTGCCGCGCGGCTGGCGTCGAGCATGAATGAAGTGCGTCACGGCATGCTTGGTCAACAGAGTGAAACCGATCAGGCGGCCACGGCCATCAATGAAATGACGGCCACCGTCCACCATATTGCCCAGCACGCTGGCGCCACCCGCGACCTCTCGCAATCGGCCGATAGCCTGGCCGGCAGCGGGCAGGCCGTGGTCATGCGCGTGCAGCAGTCGATTGCCGGGCTGTCCACCGGTGTACAGCAAACCGCCGAGATGATTCAGCGCCTGGCCGAAGACAGCCAGAAGATCAACGGTGTGGTCAATGTGATCCACAGCATTGCCGAGCAGACCAATCTGCTGGCGCTGAACGCAGCAATCGAAGCGGCGCGGGCCGGTGAAATGGGGCGCGGCTTTGCCGTGGTCGCCGATGAAGTGCGCAACCTGGCCAAGCGTGTGCAGACGTCCACCGACGAGATCACCGTGATGGTATCGGCGTTGCAGGCCGGAACGCGGGACGCCGTGGACTTCATGCAGGAGAGTTCGTTCAAGGCCGATGACTGCGTGCAACAGGCGCAAGAGGCTGGCGCGGCGCTGGCACAAATCACCGGGGCGGTGGCGCAGATGCGTGAAAGCAATACGCAGATTGCAGTGGCGGCCGAGCAGCAAAGTCAGGTGGCGGAGGAGATGAATCGGGCGGTGGTGAGTATCCGTGATGTGACCGAGAACACCGTGCAGCAGACGGTCAGCTCGGCGACCACCAGTCATGAGTTGGCGGTGTTGGCCGGGGAGTTGAACAAGGCCATAGGGCAGCTCAGGCTTTAAGGGCCCCTTCGCGGGCAAGCCCGCTCCCACAGGTCGATCACTATTCCCTGTGGGAGCGGGCTTGCCCGCGATGGCGTCATCAAGGTCAACATCAATATTGACCATTGCCCCTATCACTCCGATAGCCAACCTTGATTCGCGGCCTGCATTTACCGGGCCTATCCTTCAATCATGTGTTCAACATGGACTTGAGGATCAGCATCATGGGTAAACGTCACCCCAACCTTCCCGCCTGGCAATGGCGTGCCTACCCGAACAATCACCAGCACCCGACCAATCTGGTGTTGCACCTGATTGCCGTGCCGCTGTTCATCGTGGCGTTTCTGTTGATTGTTTGCGGGGTGTTCAACCTGAATCTGGCGAACCTCGCCATCGGCGTCATCGGTGTGATCGCAGCGCTGGGTTTGCAACGTCACGGTCACAGCCTTGAAGCGCAAGCTGCCGAGCCGTTCAGTGACCGCAAAGACGCGGTGTCGCGCCTGATGGTCGAGCAGTTTCTGACCTTTCCGCGTTTTTTCCTCAGTGGCG
Organism: Pseudomonas izuensis; assembly: GCF_009861505.1. Lineage (GTDB taxonomy): Bacteria > Pseudomonadota > Gammaproteobacteria > Pseudomonadales > Pseudomonadaceae > Aquipseudomonas > Aquipseudomonas izuensis. The sequence goes on from NZ_WTFT01000037.1 coordinate 7,435, forward strand.
GCTGGTGGCGCGCCTGGCGTGAGCGCCACCGCCGTCATTGATCAGGCGTGTACTGATCAGGCAAACACTGTGACCGTCTGCCGACTCATGGCAATCAAGCGGCCTTCCACATCCCACAGCTTCGCCGCCGCGTGGCCATAACCGTCGGCGGCGTGCTCGGTTTCGACCAGGTATTTGCACCAGTCCAGTGTGCTCAGCTCCAGCAAGGGCTGCACGAATTCGATGGTCCAGGTCAGCGTGCTGCCCATGGCCGGTTTTTTCAGAAACGGCATCACGGCCGGTGGCCAGGCGTCCACCAGCGCCAGAATATGCGCTTCGCTGACCGCCTCTTCCTTCACATCGCCGCGCAAACGCACCCAGCCGCCCATTTGGCGTGAGGTGCTACCGGTGAACGGCATTCCGCCGACACTCCAGCGCATCGCCAGATGGCGCATGAACTCCGGAATGACGCCTTCAATGAAAGGCAGCTCCTGGCAGTCGTCCCAATGCTTCATCTCTGGCGCAGGGTGTGCCGACACTGCGACCTCCGAAGGCCGCGAGGCACCGAAGCTGCCCTGGATCAAGGTCACTACCTGGCCGTTCTGCACCGCCCGGCCAAGCACCTGGCTAACTGCCTTGCCTTCACGCAACACATCGACTTCAAAACTGACAGGCACTTCAGGTTCGACCGGTCCGACGAAGGTAATCGCCAGCGAGCGCACCGGACGATCCGCCGGTACCTTTGCGCGCATGGCTTCGTACTGCAAGGCGGCCACCAGGCCACCGAAACTGGCTCGCCCTTGCGCCCATCCCGCCGGGATAGACAGCTCCAGCGGCTGGCGGCGGACGGCGTCGAGCAGATCGGAAAAGCGCATGAAAACCTCAAGGACAGGAAAACGATGAAGGGATCTTAACCAGACGGCGAAGGCTGTACAGCGCGTATTCCGGCCAAATGCACTGACAGAAGAGCCGCCCCCCTGTAGGAGCGAGCTTGCTCGCTCCTACAGGGGGTTTGCATGGTTCAGGATTTGAAGCAGGCCTTGTCGAGTTTGTCGAGGACCCGGTCTGCACGCTGTTCAGCCTTGGCCATGGCGGTTTTCCAGGTCGCGACACAGGGCTGCAGATCTGCTTCGTGCTCCGCCATGGCCAGCCATTGCAGGCAATCATGCCAGTCGCCCAAAGCACCCTGGGCCGCCTTGAGCCTGGGCATCGCCGCTTGCGGCAAACGGTCCAGCTCGGGATAGGCTTCGATACCATAGCGAACGCGTTTGATCAGCAGACGCAAACGATGACGGTCGTGGGCCGGGTCGTGCAGGGCTTTGTCGAGTTTCTTCCACTGCTTCGCCAGGCGTTTTTCGATGAGCTTGCCCAGTCCGTTGAGCAGTTCTTGACGCTGGGCTGCCCGCAAAAAGCGTGGAAACGCATCGAGGATCAACAGTAACTGCGTGAGTTCCATGCTCGTCGCCACGGCCGGGTAGGCCTGAGCCATCTGGACCATGCGGCGCCGCGCGGCCTCAGGCTGACCATGCTGGAGCAGGTACGCCGCCAGCACCTCGCGATCGCGCAATGGAGTGGTCAGGTCGCCAACGTGGGATGCCGCCGCCTCCAGTTGTTCAACGCCGGGCAAGCCGCGCAATGGCCGCAACAGGCTGCGCAACCGACGCACCGTGGTGCGAAGATCATGCAAGGCTTCAGGATCGGTGCGGGCACTCAAGCGGGCCTGAATAGCCAGCAGACGGACTTCCAGACCCAGGACATGGGCCACCAACCGATTGATCATGGGGGGAGCACTCCGTAATCAATACCAAACTGTAGGAGCTGGCTTGCCAGCGATAGCGACTTCAAAGTCGCGTGATCGTTGCGGTCATTTCGCCAGCAAGCCGGCTCCTACAGGATTAGCAGTGTTTTTAACGCCCCGCTCTCGACTCGCGAATATAAAAACGCGCCTTCTCGGCTTTCTTGGCGCAGCCCTCAAACCCTTCGAATTGCTGCTGGGTCTTGGCTGCGGTCAACAGCGACAGGGCCTTGGAGTAGCTGACAGTGCCGGCGAAACCCTCAGCCTTGGCCAGATCCAGTTCATGCCACGCCGCATCGAGCCCGCTGCCGCAGCTGTCGCGATAGGCGGTTTTGCCGGCACAACCGGCGAGTACCAGGGCAATCAATGGCACACAGATCCAGGCTTTCATTACTTACACCTCAAAGATAGGAAACAGTCATGCAGGTAGGACGGTGTGGCGCGGGAAAAGTGCCGTCCATCGCCTGCGCAAACTATAGTGCTGGCGAGAATAATCAAGTGCCGCCATAAGCTGTCGAAAAAACGACGCACTCACTCCAGCCAGCGACCTTAACGATTGAAGCGCGGCCCTCGATGGGTGCATTGTTGAAGCATTCGAACGAGGGCGATCCATGAAAAAGCGTGTCGCACTGGTGTTGGGCTCGGGTGGAGCCCGGGGTTATGCCCATATCGGCGTCATCCAGGAGATCGAGCGGCGGGGCTACGACATCGCCTGCATCGCCGGTTGCTCCATGGGGGCGGTAGTCGGCGGGATCTACGCTGCCGGCAAACTGGATGATTATCGCGACTGGATCGAGAGCCTGGATTACCTCGACGTGTTACGCCTGGTGGATGTCAGTTTTCGTCTCGGCGCGATTCGCGGGGAAAAGGTGTTCGGGCAGATCCGCAAGATCGTCGGCGAGATCAATATCGAAGACCTGCGCATCCCCTATACGGCCGTGGCCACCGATCTGACCAACCAGCAGGAAATCTGGTTCCAGGAAGGTTGCCTGCACCAGGCCATGCGGGCCTCGGCAGCAATACCCAGCCTGTTTACCCCGGTGATGCAGGGCAATCGCATGCTGGTGGACGGCGGCATTCTCAACCCGTTGCCGATCGTGCCCGTGGTATCGAGTCATTGCGATTTGATCATCGCGGTCAACCTCAACTCCACCAACCAGCGTCACTATAAGATGCCGGTGATCCAGCGGCCCGCCGCGTTCAAGACCCGATTCGACAACCTGATCAGTTCGCTCGGCTCGAAGATGCCGTTCCGGCGCACGCAGGCGGAACAATTACTCAAACTGGAAAAGGAAGCGATGTTGGCGGAGGCAGGCGAGATCAACCCATGGATCGAATCCGCCGAACCCGAAGCCCAACAGCCCGCCGCCGCCCCTGAACGTGACGGCGCGCCAAAATCGGCCACCGGGTCGTTCATTATCGACAACGTCGGGCCGGCGTCCTTGCTGGATTTGATCAACCAGAGTTTCGAGGTGATGCAGACCTCGTTGGCGCAGTACAAGATCGCCGGGTATCCACCGGATATCCTGATCAACGTGCCGAAGCGGGTGTGCCGGTTTTTCGAGTTTTACAAGGCGCCGGAGCTGATCGCGCTGGGGCGGGAGATTGCGCGGGATACGCTGGATCGGTATGAGAACGAGCGGGATTCCTGAGGTTTCTGCGCTGGATTTGAGGGCCTCATCGCGGGCAAGCCTTGCTCCCACAGGTCCGTGTCGTACGCAATATTTGTGAACGACACGGACCTGTGGGAGCAAGGCTTGCCCGCGATGGGGCCGCATCATTCAGCACAAATCTAAAGGCTACCCTCACTCAACAACCGATACCCCACTCCCGCTTCGGTGACGATAAACCGCGGCTGCGTCGGATCATCCGCCAGTTTCTGCCGTAAATGCCCGACCACAATCCGCAAATAATGGCTGTCTTCGGTATGGGTCGGGCCCCAGATGTCCTTGAGCAGTTGCTGTTGGGTGATGACCCGTCCCGGATGCCGCGCCAGTTGCGCCAGCACCGCGTATTCCTTGCGCGTCAGTGCGACTTCGCTGCCATCGAGCATCACCCGGCGATACGCCAGGTCTACCGTCAGCGGGCCGAAGGTCAGCGCCGCTTGCTGCGCTTCGCCCACCGGGGCCTGTCGCAACAGCGCGCGTATCCGTGCCAGGAATTCCTGAATACCAAAGGGTTTGGTCACGTAGTCATTGGCGCCACCGTCCAGGGCTTCAACCTTCTGCCCTTCGCCGGCACGCACCGAAAGCACCAGTACCGGCGCCGTCGACCACTCGCGAAACTCACGCAACACCTGTTGGCCGTCCATGTCCGGCAACCCCAGGTCGAGTACCAGTAGGTCCGGTTTATTCAGCGCGGCCTGGGCCAACCCTTCGTTGCCGGTGCCCGCCTCCAGTACCTTGTAACCCTGGGAAACGAGGCTGATGCGCAGGAATTTGCGGATCTGCGGTTCGTCGTCGATGACCAAAATGGTCGCGGTCTGGCTCATGGATTCACATCAACAAGGAGAATTGGCAAAAGAGTAACGCAAGCACGATCAGGCTTCACCTTCGTACCCCGGCTGCGCCTGCAATGGCAGATGCAAGGTAATGCAGGTGCCCCGCCCTTCGATACCGTCGGCGACACTGATCCGTCCGCCATGGGCGCCCACCATTCCCTGACAGATCGCCAGCCCCAGCCCGGTCCCCTGCCCGCCGCGATCACCGCGGGCGGCGGTGTAGAACATGTCGAAAATCTTCTCCCGCTCTGCCTCCGGAATCCCCGGCCCTTCGTCACTCACAGAGAAAAACAATTCGTTGTCGTCAGCCCCGGCACTCAATTGCAGGCGCCCACGGGAGGGCGAGAATCGCGCGGCGTTTTCCATCACATTGATCAACGCCTGTTCGATCAGCGCCGCATGGACGAACAGCAGCGGCAGCTCCGCCGGTACTTCGATGCTGACCTGCAACGGCGCCAGCACCGCGCGCAGGCGATTGAGTGCACTCCCGACGATGTCCGCCGGCGATACCCAGTCCCGCGCCAGCTTCAGGGCGCCGTGACCGAGGCGAGTCATGTCCAGCAGGTTCTGGATGTAACGATCGAGGCGTTCGGCTTCATCGCGGGTGCCTTCAAGCAGTTCGCGGCGATCCTTCAGCGGGATCGCTTCGCCGAGGGCCAACAGGCTGTCGATGCTGCCGCGCATGGACGTCAGCGGGGTGCGCAAATCGTGGGACACCGAGGCCAGCAACGCACTGCGCAGCTGCTCGGTTTCGCCGTGCAGCCGCGCCGCCTCCAGGTCGTCGGCCAACTGAGCGCGGGCCAGTGCCTGGGCCAGCGGCTGGCTCAATGCGGTCAGCAAACGTCGGCGTTGGCCGCTCAGGGTCTGCCCCTCTTTGGCACACACGCCAAGCAGCGCCAGCGGTCCATCTTCCACCGACAATGGCCACCACCACCAACGCCCGAACGGCAGAGTACCGGTGCCCGCCCCTGCCGGTTGATCGTGTTGCCAGGCCCAATCGGCGGCGGCGCGTTCGGCTTCGGAGAATTCCAGCGGACCACCGGTTTCGACTTTCCAGCCACTCTGGCCGTCGCGATTGAGCAGGCACAGTTGCAGATCGCTCCAGCCATTGAGGTGTTGGGCCGCCGCGCTGATGACCGCCTGACGGTCGGTGGCGGCCGTCAGTTTGCGCGACAGGTCGAGCAGTTCGGTGGTTTCTTCCTGGGTGTCGCGCAGAGCCTGCAATTGCCGACGTTGCCGCGCCGCGAGGTTACCGGTGAGGGCTGCCATCAGCAGGAAGAACAGCAAGGTCAGCACGTCTTCTTCGCGCTGAATGCTGAAGGAAAAATTCGGCGGGATGAATAGAAAATCGTAGGTCAGAAACGACAGCGCGGCACAGGCCAGCGCCGGGCCGAGGCTGCTGCGCACCGCCACCAGCAACACGGCGGCGAGGAACACCAGCGAGATATTCGGCAGCGGCAGGACACTGGCCACGGCCCATGCCAAGGCACTGGCCAACACCGTCGCCACCACGGCCAGCGCATAGTCGAACCACACCAGCGGCTGTATCGAGCGTTGCCGTGGCTGATGCTGTTCATGGTCGCTGTCGAGCACATTGATTTCCAGGCCACTGGCATTGCGCAGCAATCGCGCCGCCAGGCCACCGCCAAACAGACGCCGGCGCAAACGCGGCCGGGACTGGCCGACCAGTACCAGGCTGGCGCGACGCTCGGCGGCGTGCTGGATCAGGGTCTTCGCCACCTCGCCGGCGCGCAGCAACACCACTTCGCCGCCCAGACGCTCGGCCAGTTGCTGGGCACTCTGCAAGCGCAGGCGCGATTGCTCGTCACGCACGCTGCCGTTGTCCACATGCACCAGGCTCCACGGCAGATGCCGACGCTGGGCGACGCGGCTGGCGTGACGCACCAGACGCTCGGCCTGGGTATCGCCATCGACACCGACCAGCAGTCGACCGCGCACCGCCGGTGCGGCCTGGCCAAGCTGACGATACCCCTGGGCCAGATCGTTATCGACCTGAGCCGCTGCAGTCTGCATCGCCAGCTCCCGCAACGCGGTGAGGTTGGTCTGGGAGAAATACGCATCGATCGCCGCCCGCGCCTGCTCCGGTACGTAAACCTTGCCGTCGCGCAGGCGCTCAAGCAGCTCGCGCGGGGGCAAGTCGATCAGCAGCAATTCGTAGGCTTCTTGCAGCACCCAGTCCGGCAGGGTTTCGCGGACCTGTACACCGGTAATACCGCGCACCTGATCGTTGAGGCTCTCCAGGTGCTGGACGTTGACCGTGGTGTACACATCGATGCCGGCGGCGAGCAGTTCCTGAATGTCTTGCCAGCGTTTGGCGTGGCGGCTGCCCGGTGCGTTGGTGTGGGCCAGTTCGTCCACCAGCACCAGTTTCGGTTTGGCCGCGAGGACGCCATCGAGGTCCATTTCTTCGAGGGTCACGCCGCGGTATTCCGAGCGCACCAGCGGTTGCTGCGGCAAACCGCCGAGCAGTGCTTCGGTCTCGGCGCGGCCATGGGTCTCGACCACGCCGGCGATGAGCTTCACGCCTTGACGCAGTTGGGTGTGGGCCGCTTGCAGCATGGCGTAGGTCTTGCCGACTCCGGGCGCGGCGCCGAGGAAAACCTTGAGCCGGCCGCGACCATCGCGGGGCAGATTGGCTAACAGCGCGTCGGCGCGGCCGGAGTCGCTCATGCTTGGGAATCTCTTAATTCAGATGATGATGTGGTGCCTTTGATGCCGTCATCGCGAGCAGGCTCGCTCCTACAGGGGTATGCATTCCTATGTAGGAGTGAGCCTGCTCGCGAATGGCCGCGCCGCCGATCTAGAGTTTTTCCAGCGCCAGATTCAACTCAAGCACATTCACCACCGGCGGTCCCACCAGTGGCCGCTCGATGTGCGCGTCCAGCAGGTTTTGCAGAGTCGCCACCGGCAGGTTGCGCACTGCGGCGACACGCGCCAGTTGATAGGCAATTGCGGCCGGTGGCAAGTGGGGATCGAGACCACTGCCGGAGGTGGTGAGCATTGCCAATGGCACCGGACCCTGGCCGGGCACCAGCAGTTTGTTGGCGTCGTCGAACACGCGAGTGGCCAGGGCCGGGTTGCTCGGTGACAGGTTGCTGGCGCCGCTCGACACGGTGGCAAATGCACCGGCCGATGGGCGTGGGTGGAACCAGGCGTCACCGACGAAATCCTGGGCAATCAGCGAAGAGCCGCGGACCTTGCCATCGGCATCGCGGACCAGGCTGCCATTGGCCTGATCCGGGAACGCGACCTGGGCCACGCCGGTGACCACCAGGGGATAGGCGACGCCGGTGATCAGGGTCATCAGGACCAGCAGGCTCAGGGCCGGACGTATCATTGTGGACATTTCAAAATCCTCGAATTGTAGGAGCGAGCTTGCTCGCGATGAACCGATGATCACTGCGTTCATCCAGACAGAACGCGTTATCGTTAACGCCCATCGCTAGCAAGCTAGCTCCTACAGTGGGTGTAGGTGTGTTTGCTTAAACCAGATGCATCGCCGTCAACAGCATGTCGATGGCCTTGATGCCCACGAACGGCACCAGAATCCCGCCCAGCCCATAGATCAGCAGGTTGCGTCGCAGCAATGCCGCCGCGCTCGCCGCCTGCACCCGTACACCACGCAGTGCCAGGGGAATCAGCACGACGATGATCAGGGCGTTGAACACGATCGCCGAGAGAATCGCGCTCTGCGGGCTGCTCAAGTGCATGATGTTCAGCACGCCGAGTTGCGGGTAGATCGCGGCAAACAGCGCCGGCAGGATCGCGAAGTACTTGGCCACGTCGTTGGCGATGGAGAACGTGGTCAGCGCACCGCGGGTCACCAGCAATTCCTTGCCGATCTGCACCACGTCCAGCAGCTTGGTCGGGTCGCTGTCGAGGTCGACCATGTTGGCCGCCTCGCGCGCGGCCTGGGTGCCATCGTTCATCGCCATGCCCACGTCAGCCTGGGCCAGGGCCGGGGCGTCGTTGGCGCCGTCGCCGCACATGGCGACCAGGCGACCGTCGTTCTGCTCGTGACGAATGCGCGCCAGTTTTTTCTCCGGCGTGGCTTCGGCCAACACATCGTCCACACCTGCTTCGGCGGCAATCGCCGCAGCGGTCAGCGGGTTGTCACCGGTCACCATGACCGTGCGAATCCCCAGTTTGCGCAATTCGGCGAAACGTTCGCGGATGCCGGGCTTGACCACGTCCTTGAGATGGATGGCACCAAGCAGTTTTCCGTCGGCGCACACCAGCAACGGCGTGCCACCACTCTGGGCAATTTTGTCGATTTCCCGGGACAGCGACGCGGCCAGATCGGTGCGCTTGAGGCCGACGAACGCCAGCAGCGAATCCACGGCGCCCTTGCGATACACGCGGCCCTGATAGTCGACACCCGACAACCGGGTTTCGGCGCTGAAGGGTACGGCGGTCAGTAATTCGCTGGCCGGTTCAGGCTGCGGTTGAGTGCCACGAAGGTATTCGACGATGGATTTACCTTCCGCCGTGTCATCGGCCAGCGAGGCAAACAAGGCACCCTCTGCCAGCTCCCTGACGGTGACGCCCGGTGCCGCAATGACAGCGGTGCAACGACGGTTACCGAAGGTGATGGTGCCGGTCTTGTCCAGCAGCAGGACGTGCACGTCCCCCGCTGCTTCCACCGCGCGGCCGGACTTGGCGATCACGTTCAACCGCACGAGGCGATCCATCCCGGCAATACCGATGGCGGACAGCAAACCACCGATGGTGGTCGGAATCAGCGTGACCAATAACGCCACCAGGAACACCAGCGGCAGGCTGCCATTGGCAAAGTGCGCGAACGGTTGCAGCGTGACCACGACCAACAGGAAGATCAGGGTCAGGCCGATCAGCAGGATGTCGAGTGCCACTTCGTTCGGGGTTTTCTGCCGTTTGGCGCCTTCGACCAGAGCGATCATGCGGTCCAGCGTCGACTCACCGGGGTTGGCGGTGATCTTCACCAGCAGCCAGTCAGAGACCAAGCGGGTATTGCCGGTGACGGCCGAACGATCGCCGCCGGACTCACGAATCACCGGCGCCGATTCACCGGTGATCGCTGCTTCGTTGACCGCGGCGATGCCTTCGATCACTTCACCGTCACCCGGGATCATCTCCCCGGCTTCGACGCGTACCACATCGCCCTTGCGCAGGCTGGTGGCCGGCACCACTTGAAAGGTGCCGTTACTGGTTTTTCGGCGGGCGCTCAAACCTTCGCTGCCGGCCTTGAGGCTGTCGGCGCGGGCCTTGCCGCGGCCTTCGGCCAGGGCCTCGGCGAAGTTGGCGAACAGCACGGTGAACCACAGCCACACCGCGATTTGCGCCGCGACGAAGGTCGGCACCGCCGTGTCCGGCACGAAGCACAACACGGTGGTCAGGACCGCTGTCAGCTCGACCACCAGCATCACCGGCGCGCGTTGCAATTGCCGTGGGTCGAGCTTGACGAAGGCTTGCAACAGCGCCGGGCGCCAGAGGGCCGAGATCGCGGTTTTCGGTTGTTCCGGCGCTTTGGCAGCGACGGTTTTGGTTACAGGCATATTCATGATGGATTCCTTAGAAGCCCATACTCAGGTATTCTGCGATTGGCCCAAGTGCCAGGGTTGGCAGAAAGGTCAGGCCGCCCACCAGCAAAATGGTCACGGTCAACAGGGTCACGAACAACGGGCCGTGGGTCGGGAAGCTGTTCTGGCCAATCGGCGCGGTTTTCTTCGCCGCCAGACTGCCGGCCAGGGCCATGACCGGGAGGATGTAGCCGAAACGACCGATCAACATCCCCAGGCTCAGCATCAGGTTGTGGAACGGGGTGTTGGCGCTGAAACCACCGAACGCGGAACCGTTGTTGGCACTGGCCGAGGTGTAGGCGTAGAGCAGCTGACTGAAACCGTGGGCGCCGGGGTTGCTCACCGCGGCCACCGGGCCTGGCAGGCTGGCGGCAATCGCGCCGAGCACCAGCACGCCAATCGGCATGACCAGCAAGGTTGCCACCAGCAATTGCACTTCCCTGGCCTGCAGCTTTTTACCGAGGTATTCCGGGGTGCGGCCGATCATCAGGCCGGCGAGGAATACCGCGACCAGCACGTTGAGCAACATGCCGTAGAGCCCGGCACCGACGCCGCCGAAGATCACTTCGCCGACCATCATGTTGACCAGCGCCACCATGCCGGTCAGAGGATTGAGGCTGTCGTGCATGGCGTTGACCGAACCGTTCGAGGCTGCCGTCGTAGTCACCGACCACAACACGGTGGCAGTGGTACCGAACCGCGCTTCCTTGCCTTCCAGTGGCGCAGCCTGTTCGACGGCGACGTTGTTCAAGGCCGGGTTCGGTTGATATTCCGCCCACAACGAAGTGGCGCCGCCGATCAGGAACAGCGCGAGCATGCAGGCAATGATCGCCCGGCTCTGACGCTGGTCTTTCACGTAATGGCCGAAGGTGAACACCAGCGCGACCGGAATCAGAATGATCGACGCCAGTTCAAACAGGTTGGCCCAGGCAGTCGGGTTCTCGAACGGATGCGCCGAGTTGACACCGAAGAAGCCGCCGCCGTTGGTGCCCAGTTGCTTGATCGCAATCTGGCTGGCGGCAGGACCCAGCGGAATCACCTGATCGACGCCCTGCATCGTCACCGCATTCACGTATTGCGCGAAGGTTTGCGGCACGCCCTGCCACACCAGATAAAGCGCCAGCAGCAGGCACAGCGGCAGCAACCCGTAGAGGGTGGCGCGGGTCATGTCGACCCAGAAGTTACCGAGGTTGCGGGTGGATTTGCGACCGATGCCACGGCACAGAGCAACCAGTACAGCGAGCCCGGTGGCGGCGCTGACGAAGTTCTGCACGGTGAGGCCGACCATCTGGCTCAGGTAGCTCAGGGACGCTTCACCGCTGTAGGCCTGCCAGTTGGTGTTGGTCATGAAGCTGATGGCGGTGTTGAACGCGAGGGTCCACTCCTGGCCCGGCAGGTTTTGCGGGTTGAGCGGCAAATGGTCCTGGAACAACAGGATCGCGAACAGCAGCAGGAAACCCGCGAGGTTGAAGGCGAGCAAGGCCAGGGTGTACGTCTGCCAGCTCTGTTCGGCCTGCGGATCGACCCCGGACAACCGGTAGCAACCACGCTCGACCGGACCGAGGATCGGCGTCAGCCAGGTGCGCTGGCCCTCCATTACCTTGTAGTAGAAGCGCCCGAGAAACGGCGCCGGGACCAATACCACCGCGAAAAACGCGAGGATCAGCCAATAGTCATAACTGTGCATAGCCGCTCCTAGTTCCGGTCCGCGCGCAACAGCGCAACCAACAGATAAATGAACAGCCCCACTGCCAACAGCAGTGACACCCCGTCCAGAACGCTCATGGAAGATCTCCGTGTTACGGCGTATTGCCGCGTGTGGTTCATTGTCGGAAGGAAGGCTGTAAAGGAACGAGACCGAGGGGCGCGGCGGGGCATAAAGAAAGCGTAAAGAATGGGTTTACGCTGGGGTTACGCCTGGGTTTTTGGTGGGTTTTCCATATCGGCCCTCGTGCCGGTCAGCACTTTGCGCAAGAATGTGGGCCATCGTGCTTATTGCTGGAGAAACACCATGAATGTAATCACCACCGACCTGCCCGGTGTTCTGATCATCGAGCCCAAGGTATATGGTGATGAGCGGGGCTTTTTTTACGAGAGCTTCAACGCCAAGGCTTTTGAGGATGCCACAGGCCTAACCACTCAGTTCGTTCAGGACAATCATTCACGCTCTCAAAAAGGCGTGTTGCGTGGCCTGCATTACCAGCTGGAAAACACCCAGGGCAAATTGGTCCGCGTGACGGCAGGTGAAGTACTCGACGTGGCAGTGGACATTCGCCGCAGCTCACCGCATTTCGGCAAATGGGTTGCCGTGCGCCTGACCGCCGAGAACCGTCGCCAACTCTGGGTTCCGGAAGGTTTCGCGCACGGCTTCGTGGTGTTGAGTGATTTCGCCGAGTTCCTCTACAAAACCACCAATTACTACACTCCGTCAGCTGAGCGCAGCATTCGTTGGAACGATCCGGACCTTGCCATCGACTGGCAATTTGACGAAGCCCCGCAATTGTCCGCGAAGGACCAGGCTGGGCAATTGTTCAAGGACGCTGAAGTCTTTTCCTGAATCCAGGCGCACAATTGAACCACTGCGAAAATTAGTCGCTCAAAAGTGGTAAGCGCGATCGATTGGCAAAACCCGTCAATCGGCCTGCCTTCAAGGAGACTCCTATGCCCTGGTATGCCTGGTTGATTCTGATCGTTGCAATCGGCTCGATCGTTGGCGGCCTGATGATGCTGCGTGACACTGCCAACAAGGTCGAGTTGACCGATGAACAACGTAGACGCGTGGCCGAACGCAACGCGGAAGCGGACGCCAAGGATGCGCAGGACCGCTAGATAAAAAAGATCGCAGCCTTCGGCAGCTCCTACAGGGAAACGCATATTCCGTGCAGGCGCTGCCGAAGGCTGCGATTTTTTTTGCAGTTACTTTTCCCAATCCGCCTTGGCAATGTGCAGGCCATGCAGCCCTTTGTACGACGCACGCTCCGGCTGGCTCCAGCCCTCCAGCAATGAATCCTCCAGACGATAGATCTCCACCCCTAATGGACGACACACGCTCAGCGGGTCCTGTGCATCCGGCCCCCACATGGCCAGCGACAAATCACCGCCCGGACAGGTCGACAGTGCACACAGCAGATCGATCTCGGCAAAAAACTCCAGGTAGTCGCCCTTCTGCGCCGGACAGGCTTTCATGAAGTACATGTCGTCGTGATTCAGTCCCGTGCACTGGAAGATGTTCAGCACGTCATGCACGTCGAATTCGGTCAGGCCATGGGGCAGCACTGCGCGGGTCAGATTGGAATGGCAGTGATGATGGAAATCTTCGCCGGTGAGCATTTTGTTCACATAGGGATCGCAGCGGGTGCCGAGCAAATCGTGCAGGCGACCACCATGCTCATCGATGCCGTAACCGGCCAGGCTATCATCGGTGATGGTCACCAGCGGCCGTAAAAACGGCAGGTTCGACCAGAGCCGGTCATGGGTGCTGACGTGTGCCCCCTGCAACTGTCGGGTGCGCGAAGCCCAAAGCCGTTCGCGCGGGTCGTGGGCATTCCAGACGTTGAAGTCCCCCACCTGCGGACCGACAGGGGTCGTCACTCTGAACACATGCCCGGCCGGGACGTTCCAGGCGCGGCCAGTGCGAATCGGCACTTCGAACGACTCGATCAACGTGCGCCCGTCCTTCGCGTCACGCACCCGTTCGTAGAAGGCTTTGTCCACCTGCAAGGCCGAGCCTTTGCTGACTTGATAGGCCGCCGGATAGTCTTTGTACATGGCACGAATCCTCGATCAGTGATGGGAGTCTGGAACAAGCATTTGCAACAGCAGGTATTCGGAGTCGTCGAGATAACAGCTCATCGCATCCTCGGCGGCGGGCTTGTCACCCTCGACCAGCAACTCATGGATATGTCGGTCGCGAGCCAGCCAGGGCGCCTGAAAACTCGATTCGTCGGGAGCGGTGCAGAACACCAGGCGCAATTGCGCCACGACATTGGTGAAGAATTCATCGAATAACGGACTGCGCAGCAACCCGACGATGTGTTGATGAAAGGCCAGGCTGTGGGTGCCGACCGCGCGCCAGTCTTCGCGCTCCCGGGCCAGTTCGGTGGCGTCAAGGGCTTCGAGCATCCGGTCGGATTGATAGTCGCGCAGCGGTTGACTCGTGTGGATGGCCTGCAACTCCAGCGTGCGTCGAACCTTGAACAGATCCCGCACATCCTCAAGCCCCGGGCGGCGCACCATCACGCCTTTATTGCGCACATAACGGGTCAGGCCTTCCTGCCCCAGCCGATGCAAGGCTTCACGAATGGTATTGCGCGAGGCGTTGTAGGCCGATACCAGGTCATTTTCCACCAGTGCCATACCGGGCAGTAAACGACCGCCAATGATATCGGCACGCAACTCCAATGTGATGTGATCGGCCAGGGACAGTCCGCTGTTCATACTCAACGCCTCAGGATTGTTCAACAATCGTCAACTTATGAGTAATCACTATTCATGCCAAGAAATGCGTCCATTTGCGCCCGATTCGACGCATCTGCACGCTTTTTAGAAATAGAAGTACAGTCACCATCCAATTTTCATTGGTTAATATGGCGCATTGATGCGGAGATATCAGATGCGTTACTCGCAGGACCATAAAGCCCAGACCCACCAGCGCATCATCAAGGAAGCCTCAGAACGCTTTCGCCGTGACGGTATCGGCGCAACCGGCCTGCAACCTCTGATGAAGTCGCTGGGCCTGACACACGGTGGCTTTTACTCGCACTTCAAATCCAAGGACGAGTTGGTGGAAAAGGCGTTACAAGCCGCTGGCGATCAGGTCGCCGGGGTGTGCGCCGAGCTGTTCGCCCAGGATCGCCCGCTGCAGGCATTCATCGATACGTACTTGTCGGAATGGCACAAGACTTCGCCCCACGAAGGTTGCCCGCTGCTGACCATTTCTTCGGAGCTGGGCTTACGTGGCCAGCCGAGTCCAACCAGCGACGTGGTGCTCAAGGCCCGACTCGACCAGATCGAGGGCACCCTTGAAGGCGAAAACGCCGACGACCGCAGCATTGTCATCATGGCTACGCTCGTCGGCGCCCTGTTGTTATCGCGCAGCGTCGCCGACGTCGAGTTCGCCCAGCGGATACTCGACGTCACGCGCGAACACCTCAATTCACAGGACTAACCCTGCCAACGCTTGAACAACACGCTGGCATTGACTCCACCAAACCCGAAGCCATTGGACAACGCGTATTCGATGGCCATCGGCCTGGCCTGGCCGTGGACAATGTCCACGCCTTCGGTGGCGGGGTCCGGATCATCGAAGTTCAGTGTCGCGGGGACAACCTGGTCGCGAATCGCCAGCAGCGTGAAGATCGCTTCAAGCCCACCTGCCGCGCCGAGCAAATGCCCTGTGGCCGACTTGGTGGAGGTCACCGCTATGCCGTTTTGCGCACCGAACAATGCCTTGATCGCCGCCAGCTCTCCCAGATCGCCTACCGGTGTCGAGGTTGCGTGCGCATTCAGATGCTGAACCTGATCCGGTGAAACGCCCGCCTGAGCCAATGCCAACGACATCGCGCGACGCGCACCGTTGCCGTCTTCGGGACCCGCGGTCAGGTGAAAAGCATCGGCGCTGGTACCGTAGCCGACCAGCTCCGCCAGAGGCTGTGCTCCACGGGCCAAGGCATGTTCCAGGGACTCGATCACCAGCAGGCCGGCACCTTCGCCCATGACAAAGCCATCACGGCCACTGTCGAAGGGGCGCGAGGCACGTTCCGGGGTGTCGTTGTAAGCGCTGGACAAGGCGCGAGCGGCAGCAAATCCCGCGAGGCTGACCCGATCGATCGCCGCCTCCGCGCCGCCACACACCGCGATATCCGCTTCACCGGAACGAATCAGCCGCGCCGCGTCACCAATCGCCTGGACCCCAGCCGCACACGCTGTCACCGGGGCACCCAGCGGACCTTTGAAACCGTGCTGGATCGACACATGCCCCGCCGCCAGGTTGACCAGGAACGATGGGATAGTGAATGGCGACAACCGCCGCGGGCCTCGGCTGTCTGTCGTGCGTACCGCATCGGCAATTGCACCGAAACCACCCACGCCGGAACCGATGATAGTGGCCGTGCGCTCCTGGTCGTCGGCGGTCTGCGCTTGCCAACCGGCCTGCTCCAGCGCCTGACGCGCCGCTTCCATGGCAAACAGAATGAAGCGGTCCATCTTTTTCTGTTCTTTGGGTGGCGTCGCCAGGTCCGGGTTGAATCCCGCCTCGGCATCGTCCGCCAGGGTCGGCACTGCACCACCGACCCTGGCCGGCAGATCGGCTATCACTTCGTCCGGCAAATTGCGCAACCCGGAACGCCCGGCCAACAGACGCCCCCAGACCACTTCGACTCCGCTACCCAGCGGAGACACCAGGCCCATCCCTGTTACAACCACTCGACGATCGTTCATACCGCAATTCCCCTTGCCGAATTCTCGCGCTTCATTTGTAACGCGCGGCGGCTTTGCTTTTGGAAAGGTTCGGAGCCATGACGTAACGTGCTGCAACGAATTTGTCCCAGTCGGCGACATCCGGCAGCGACGGAATGGTGACCAATTCGCCCTGATCCAGCCCCGACAATGCTGCGTCGACCATCTCGCCCGCTTCCATGACCATTTCTGCCGGGATCTGCGAAGCGTCGATACCGGAACGCTCCCAGATTTCAGTTCGTGTGACCCCTGGCAACACAGCCTGGACCTTGACCCCGGTGCCATCAAGTTCTGCGTTCAACGACTGGGTCAGACTCAACACATACGCCTTGCTGGCGCTGTAGGTGGCATTGAATCGCTCGGGAAACAGCGCCACTACTGACGCGATATTGATGATCGTGCCCCGACCCGCCTTGGCAAAACTGGCCGCTGCTGCCGAAGCCAGGCGTGTGACCGTCGTGACGTTCAACTGGATCATCCGCTCCAACTGATCGGTATCGGCATTGCCCAGCAAGCCATCCGCCGCCACGCCGGCATTATTCAACAGCAAGCTGATGCTCGAATCGCTGCGCAAGCGTTGCTCAAGTTTGAACACGTCATCCTTTTGCGTCAGATCCGCCTTGACCACCTCAACTTGAACACCATATTCAGCGCGCAATGTGCTCGCCGCCTCGTCCAGCCGCTGCTGATCGCGTGCAACCAGCAACAGATCAAAACCACGCGACGCCAGACGCTGCGCGTAAACCGCGCCGATACCGGAAGAAGCACCGGTGACGAGGGCCGTACCTTGGGACTGAACAGAATTCATGGCAGTGCTCCTGGAAAATGCTGAAGGGAACGCCAGGCGCATGAATATCAGGGCGCCTCAGCGGGAAACGAATTTATTATAGGCATAATTTAATCGGCATATGATAGCCATAATTTTCACGGCACCGACAGAAGGCTTTGCCCGGCAGTGTCCACCGGGATGCAAAAAGGCCGGTCAATGACCGGCCCCTTGGCGTTGAATAATCAGCTTAGTTCACTTCCAGCTTCTCGCGATTGCGATCCAGGATCGCCTTGCCAATGCCCTTCACTTCCAGCAATTCGTCCACCGAGGCGAATGGCCCGTTAATGTCACGATACGCAACAATCGCATTAGCCTTGGCCTCGCCTATGCCAGACAACTCGCGCTGCAAAGTTGGCGCATCGGCCACGTTGAGATTGACCTTATCGCTCTGTGCCTTTGGGGCCACCTCTTGCATTTGCTGCACATTGCCAGCCTCCTTTACAGCGGGTGCTGCAAGGGCAGCTGTGGAGAAGCTGGTGAGCAGGGCAAAAACCAGGGAGTAGAAATAGCCAGTACGCATAAATGACGCTCCATGACATCGATTGAGGAAGCAGCTTTTCCGAAGCTGCCTCCCAAACTTAGGCGATGTCTGGAGCCTGTCAAAAACGTGTCTGTTGCGGGATATGAAACAATCAGGGTTCGAGGCGACGTTGCTGGTAGATCCAGTCGACGATGTCGCCGTCGGGGGTGTAGCCGCTGACGGTGTCGCTCAGCAGTTGCCGGACCATTGAGTAATCATCCTGATCAACCGCCGTCAGCAACGCCCGTAAACGGCCCTTGAGCACATCCCAGGGCAGATGATCCTCGTTGGCGCTCATGATCATGGGGTGTTGCGTTGCCGATACGTTATCGCCAATCAGCAACTCCTCGTAAAGCTTCTCCCCGGGACGAAGACCGGTAAATTCGATCGAGATGTCGCCTTGCAGGTTTTTGTCCGAACGCACACTCAAGCCGGACAGATGGATCATTTTCTCTGCCAACTCGACGATCCTCACCGGCTCGCCCATGTCCAGCACGAACACATCGCCCCCCTGCCCCATGGAACCCGCCTGGATCACCAACTGTGCGGCTTCGGGAATGGTCATGAAATAGCGGGTGATTTTAGGGTGAGTCACGGTCAACGGCCCACCGGACTTGATCTGGCTGTGGAACAGTGGAATGACCGAACCGGACGACCCGAGCACATTGCCAAATCTAACCATGGTGAAACGTGTCTTGTTGACCCGGGACACATTGGCCTTATCGCCGAACAGAACCGGCGCAATCTCGCGACTCAAGGCTTGAAGCGTCAACTCGGCCAGGCGCTTGGTGCTGCCCATCACATTCGTCGGACGAACCGCCTTGTCGGTGGAGATCAATACAAAGTTGGAAACACCTGACTGCAACGCCGCCTGAGCGGTGTTGAGCGTGCCTATGACGTTGTTCAACACCCCCTCGGCGATGTTGTGCTCGACCATGGGCACGTGCTTGTAAGCCGCAGCGTGATAAACCGTGTCCACCCCCCAGGTCTTCATGACATCCAGCAGTTTGTCCTGATGACGAATGGAACCGAGAATCGGCAGTAGACGGACTTGAACCGAGTCGCGACAACCGCGCTGCTCCAGTTCCGACAGAATGCTGTAGAGGTTGAACTCGCTGTGGTCAAACAGCAAAAGTGTGGTGGGGCCAAGGACGAAAATCTGTCGGCAAAGCTCCGCACCGATCGAACCACCCGCGCCAGTCACCATGACTGTCTTGCCTTTGATACAACGCTCGAGCAGATCCGGTTGCGCCGGCACCGAATCGCGCCCCAGCAAGTCGGCGATGTCCACTTCCTGGATGTCTTCAACCTTCACCCGGCCACTGGCCAGGTCGGTGAAGTTCGGAACGCTGCGAATGTGCAGCGGGAAACGCTCGAGAAAAGTAAGAATTTCCCGACGCCGCGCACGCGTGGAGGATGGCAGCGCCAGAAGAATCTCCTGAGCGCCCGTCTCATCGATCATCTGTTGAATATGTTTGGGTTTGTAGACCTGCAGACCCGCAATCACCCGATCCGCAATGCTTGCGTCATCATCGATGAAAGCCACAGGGCGCATGACCCGGCCCATGCGCAACGCTGCAACCAGCTGATTTCCCGCCACGCCTGCACCGTAGATCGCAACTTTGGTCAGGCCATCATCGCGGTTGGTAAATGGCACATGATGAGCCCCGGAGAACCAGTCCCCCATGAAATATTGACGCATGCACAGGCGCAGACCGCCGATGATGACGAGGCTTAGCCACCAGTAATTAAAGACGATGGAGCGTGGCACTACCGCTTCGTGATTGCTGTACCAATAGACCACGAGCGCCAGGACCAGCGATGAGAGGCTGACGGCTTTGACAATGGCGATGAGTGCGTCGTTTCCGAAATAGCGCATGACGGCGCGGTACATGCCAAAACGGATGAACAAAGGGATGGCAACAATGGGCGCGCAAACGAAGAGCCAGAAGTGCACCTTGAACGGGTTGTACATATCGTCCACGCCCAACCGGACAATAAAGGCCAACCACAAGGCAGCCCAGACCAGCACAATATCGGTGGCGACCTGAATCAACCGTTTTCGGCGTCGAGGAAGTCCTACCAGGTACTCTCTGATTTTATCCATAAACCCTTCAAACACCTCAATCACTCCTTTCAGCGCCCCTTTCGCCATGGTGAAATCTCAAGGGCGCATCACGATGACTCTAAACCTAAAAGACATGCTAGTTACTGCTTAGTTCTTGACCAGCGGAACTTCCAGTTCTCCGGCGCGAAACTTTACCGCCAACACGATCAACGGTACGTAAGCCACCATCACCCCCAAGGCACCGTCCAGACCAAAGCGCGTCACGCAAACGGCGATCGGCACCAGCCAGAACAGATTGATCACGCCCACCGTGACAGTCACCGGCAGGTGCTTGCCAAAGCGACGTGAAGCGAACTGGTAGGCATGACTGCGATGCGCCTCATAGACCTTGTCTCCTCTGAGCAATCGACGAAACAGCGTGAACGTTGCATCGACAATGAACACCCCAAGCAAAATCAGCCAAGCCCAAAGCATAGACGCATTCGCCCATGCGGCTTGCAGGGAAAGCCCGCCCAGCACAATGCCCAGAAACCCGCTACCGGCATCGCCCATGAAAATCTTCGCAGGTGGAAAATTCCAGAACAGGAAACCGGCCACGGACGCTGCGAGCAGCAGAGGCCCCCACATCAGACTATCGAGCCCTGACAACCAGTAAAGCAGGCAAGCCCCGAGGCAGGCACAGATGGCTTCGACACTGGCAATACCATCGATGCCATCCATGAAATTGTAGAGATTGAGCAGCCACACCAGATAGAAGGCTGCGAGCACATGACCTGCCCAACCCAGATTGACATCGATGCCGAAGACTTCCACCGGAGGCAATCCACCCATCCAGGCCAGAAACCAGATTGCCGCAGAAAAATGGCCGAGCAAGCGCCAACGTGCGGCGATATGGCCGTGATCGTCCATGAAGCCGATGATCGCTATCGCGGCACCAGCCCCTGCATTGGCGAGGAATGCGCCAGCGGTCATCAGTCCAGCGGCATACAGAGATACCAACGAAACGACAAACGCCACGACAATTGCGACACCACCACCGCGTGGTGTTGCAACCACGTGGGAACTCCGTGCATTGGGAACGTCCATCAGGCTTCGGGAGATTGCATACTTGCGTAACGCTGCCGTCAGCAGAAAGGAAATGCCAACAATTACGGGAATGAACCACGCGTAACTCATTGCTTGCGAGTCTCCAGAAAGTGCGCCACCGTCGATTTCAATCCATCATCCATGCTATGTGGTGGTTGCCACCCGAGTAACTCCCGGTTTTTTCTGATATCGACCTGTAACGAGCCGAAAAGCCGCTGCGCTACCGCACCACGCCCCACCAGGCTGGCCAGAGTAACCAATAATGCTCCGGGTATGGGTAGCAGCCAGGTTTTCGCCCCCAGATAAGCGACAAGGCGTCGCATCAACTCAGTCGTTGAGACATCCTCGCCATCACTGACCAGAAAAACCTGATTCGCTGCACCTGGATGATCGACACACGTAACGACCAGATCGACGACATTCTCCAGCGAGACAAGGCTTCGCTGATTGCTCACTGCACCGAATGGAAGCGGAAGACTTTTTGAAAGCCAGTGCATCATCTGTCGAAAATTTGCGCCTACACCCGGCCCATATATAAGCACCGGCCGAATAATGACGACTTCAATTAATCCATTTTCTGCAAGTTGCAGCAGTTGTTGTTCCGCTTCGTACTTGGAAAGTCCGTAAGCGTCCATAGGGTGTGGAACATCGTCTGCCGAAAATGGCCGCCCCAATGGTGTAGTTTCCCCGTTGACTTTAATCGAACTGATAAAAATAAATCTTCTGACACCAGCCTGCACGGCCTGGCGTGCAAGACGAAGTGTGCCTTTGACATTGACTGCGCGGAATTTGTCGATCGATTGGTGCGCATCTTCGTGCATTACGTGCACACGCGCCGCACTATGTACAACGGTATCAACACCGGCAAGAGATGCGCTCCAATCGGTGTCTTCGTTGATATCGGATATGTACGTCTTTTCTACTGTTTCTGGTAACTTGCTACTGATACTTCTTAGAGGGGCTATAACCAACACATCGGAAAAGGTGCAAAAGCGCTGCACTAGGGCATTTCCAAGAAATCCAGTCCCTCCGGTCACAAGTATTCTTTTCGACATTTCAAACCGATTTAAAGTGAATAGCAAAAAGCAATTTATCACAAAAAGGCATCTGTATAAATTACCCTGCCTCACTCAATCTCCGACACAAGCGATTGCCCCGGATTTACCGGCTCCAAGCACGAAATAATTGGTATACCATAGGACGAAAAGCCACGAGAATGACCTCTCACCCACCATAAACACCGAATGGAGAGACTCAAGGCATCACTAACGGGCGACGAAAGCATGGTGATCGACCTGTCCTCCTTCGCGACCTTTTTAGAAATTCAACACAAAGCGACCCTGTAAAACACAATTAATTAGACACGATCAAGATGTACGATAGAACACATAATACTTATTCAAAAAGAACGAAACAAACACGTAAACTATACCCGCAAGCACTTGTGCGAGTCCCTCATGGACACTCCCTATGCGAATCAGCATCAAGAGAACACCCAAGTTTGAAAAATAAGCAACGAGGAAAACGAGCAAAAAACGAAAAATTTCCGATCTGGACTTCGAGGTACTCTGAAACGTAATTTTGCGGTTCAGCACATAAGACAACACAAGCCCTGTCGCGTATCCAATTACATTACTAACTACTGCTGTTGCACCCAAAAGATACATGCAGGAAAAAATAATTGCATAACCTAACAACGTATTTAGGACACCAACGAAAATGAACTTAATTAGTTGTTTCATATTGATTTACGAGTCGCTTTAACCCAATACTGACCGCCAAGGGGAAGCCACTCGAGATATTTCTCAAGAGGCGCAAGCCAAGAAAATTTTGGAGGAATAAAGAGGCAGTAACCTTGCCCACTTGCGACCATCTCGGCACGTTCAAACAAACCTAATAATTCCGAAGGTTTTAGAAGTACCGCGTCCGCGTCATATGGACAGTTATTAACGATTTTCCTGGTAACTGGATTATACGGATTATGCTCGAAGACATAGAGAACACCGTCATTCGTTAACCGTTTTTCCAACAATTTCGAAGCTGCGACACGGTCCGATGGGGGTATGTGATGAAAGACACCGGCAACAAATATCAGGTCGAAAACACCAACATCTGTATCAGCGCACTCCTTCTCAAATAGAACGCCTGGATTTTCGGACGCCGCAATGCTCAAACTGGCTTCAGAAATATCAGTGCCAACTATTTCCGAACCAGGAAATGCCTCTTGCAGGTAGCGGATATTACGACCGATCCCACATCCATACTCAAGAATACGCTTTACCGGTTTATTGATCTGCCCGCGAACCAGCCCTATCTTATACTTGGCGAAGTACTCCTCACTGGACGAAAAAAACTGAGTACTTTCCCGCAAAAGCTCATTGTAATTACCGGTAAAATCATCAAAATCGACTTTTTTACTCACGATACGAAATCTCCTCTTCCAAAATATATCTAGGTCGTGACTTAACTTCCTCATAGATGCCACCGAGGTAAACACCTAGCACACCGATAACAAACAACTGAATACCGTTAAAGAGGAGAAGCAGCATGACAATCGTTGTCCAACCACTGGGCAGCGAGCGATCAAACAAGAATATAAAAAACGTCGCAATCATCAATAAGCAGGCTACTACTGAAAACGAAACACCTACAAAAATACCTATTTGCAGTGGCTTCGTGCTGAAAGAAAGTATGCCAGAAATGGCTAGTTGTACCATTCGAGAAAGAGAGTACTTGGAAACTCCAGCAGCCCGTTTCTCCGCAACATACTCAATTCCAACCTGTTTAAATCCAATCCAGGAAAACAGGCCTCGCAGAAACATGTTACGTTCGGCAAACCCTTCAGAAAGGATTTTTGCAACACGCCGAGATATCAGTCGAAAATCAGCAGCATTAGGATTAATTTCAACATCAGAGAGCCGATTCAGAAACTTATAGAACAAGTTTCCCAGCGCCTTACGGACAGGATTTACATCCTGAGTATCCGTCCGGACCGTATAAACAACATCCGCACCTTCGCGAAAATTTTTTATCAAAACAGGAATTAATTCTGGTGGATGCTGTAGATCGCTATCCATCATCACGACAGCATCTGCCTCCAATGCCTGTTCAATACCGGCCAACAACGACATCTGGTGGCCGAACCGAGAAGACATTGCCAATACTTTAACCCGACAATCGTCTTTCGCAATATCGCGCAGAACATCAAGCGTATTATCAGTACACTTATCAACCACATAAATTATCTTTGCTTCTACATCTTGCAGCGCAGATAACGTTGCAGAAACTCGCGTATGAAACTGAGCGATTACAGCCTCTTCATTGAAGACAGGGGCCACAATAGTAAGCTTGGTAACAGTCATTTTCTTACTCGTCCATAAGTGCAACGGTTCGGCTTATGTCGGCATAAATTACAGGAACGTCATAGCCAGTACGGCTACTGAGAGCAGGAGCTTCAGCAACAATTTCCAAGCTCAAGCCAACAGAATTCAGACGCTGTTGAAGAAAATCACGCATCTTGATCGGGCGCCCGCTTGCCACGTGATAAATCTCTCCAGTCCCCCCACGTTCAGTGATGCGGACTAGTTGGAGCGCTGCTTCATCGATAGAAATATAATCCCGCACTGCGGATAGCGAGCCAACTTCAATCCGCTGTCGTGAGCCGGCAAGCACATCTTGAATTTGCTGGTTGATTCGCCCTACAAAAAGGCGATCAGACAACCCCGGGCCATCGAGATTAAAAATCCTTGCAACGACTACGTCCATTCCCTGAAAAGAACACATTAAACCGTAATTCGTTTGCCAAGACTTGGTCAGTCCATAAGTTGACACCGGGCGAAGTACCTGGCATTCACGGACTGGATTTTCTTCTGGAGAAACCAACCCATATTCAGCAGCTGAGCCCGCTAATACTACTCGAGTTGAATATCCCGACTCCTTTACCGCAGAGAGAATATGCTTTGCCCCTAGAACATTGGTTGCGTAAGCCTGCTCGTAATCATTTTCGAATGTCGCGGCCAAGTGAACCACCACGCCAGGTTTCAGCGTCTGAATGGCCGCTGAAACACTGGAATAAGTGGTGACATCCAAGTGGCAGTGCGTAGCGTCAGTTACGCCGCGCCGAGTGCCGCATACGACATCATATCCACGCAAGCGCAGGTGGTTGGCTACTGAACTTCCTAGCGCACCATCACCACCCGTAAGCAATACTGTAGGCATTTGCTTAAAGCCCCAGCCTGGCTGACAACTCTTCGAAATGGTCGTCAGCGTACTGATAATCGTCAGGACGACCGATATCAAGCCAGTACCCTGAAAACGGTCGAATGGTAGCAGGCTTGTTTGCTGCGAGCCCATCAATCATCAGGTGGTCAAAGCCGTAGGGTTCGCCTTTGGATAGCGAGTCAATTGCAGATTTGTGAATGCAGTAAATCCCCATGCTTACGTCGAAATCATACACTGGCTTTTCCACAAATGCGGTGAGGCTTCCGGCCTCATCGTACTTGAGCACACCAAAATCAACTTTGACATTACGACGGTACGCCGAAACCGAAACCTTACTTTCACTTTGAACATGCAGATCGAAGAAATCGCGATAGTTCAGATCCGACAAAATATCACCATTCATAACCAAAAAGTTTTCTGGCAAGTCAGGAATAAGAGTCAGCGGCCCGATAGTACTGAGTTCGGTTTCCTCAATTGAATAGTCTATTTTCAGGCCAAATCTTGAACCATCACCAAAATAGGCCATGATCAAATGCGACAAATGGTTCACAGCCAATGTAATATGCGTGAAACCACCTTTGCGCAATTGCAAAATTATGATTTCCAGGATGGAGTACTTACCACCCAATGGCACTAGTGGCTTTGGAATTAACGTTGTATAAGGGCGCAGCCGAGTACCTTTACCGCCAGCAAGTATGATAGCTCTCATGTACACCTCAAATGTTATATAGCCAAGCCTTATAGCGAGACAGGTTTTCAGGTTCCTTGAACCATTGAATGGTATCTTGCAAGCCGCGACGCAAGTCGTACTCCGGCGCCCAGCCGGTCAACGATTTGATCAACGTATTATCACCAATCAGCCTGAACACTTCAGATGCATCCGGGCGAAGCCGATCATCTTCAGTAACAATCTTCACATCAGGATTCAACTCATCAATCAATACTTTAGCGATATCACCAACCGACACTTCAGAATTGGTCGCAATATTGACTTCCTGCCCTACTGCGGCATC
Organism: Pseudomonas izuensis; assembly: GCF_009861505.1. Taxonomy (GTDB): domain Bacteria; phylum Pseudomonadota; class Gammaproteobacteria; order Pseudomonadales; family Pseudomonadaceae; genus Aquipseudomonas; species Aquipseudomonas izuensis. The sequence goes on from NZ_WTFT01000037.1 coordinate 33,481, forward strand.
GGAACTAGCCAATGCAATAAAACCTTGGGCAGTATCTTTCACATAGTTGAAATCGCGAGTGGGCGTCAAACTGCCCAACTTAAGCTCTTTCGCCCCTAAAAGGAGTTGGGTAATGATTGTAGGAATGACAGCCCGAGCCGATTGCCGCGGTCCATAAGTATTAAAGGGGCGCACTATTGTGACAGGAGTCTGGAACGACCTATAAAACGATTCAGCGAGGCGGTCTGCTCCAATCTTGGTCGCACTGTAGGGCGATTGTCCCTGGAACGGGTGCTTTTCGTCTATTGGGGCATACTGAGCCGTGCCGTAGACTTCAGATGTGGACGTTACCAATACTCGCTCAACATTGAGTTTTTTTGCAGCTTGTAAAACGTTGAGCGTACCTTTGATGTTGGTGTCTACGTATGAGTCAGGTGAATGATACGAAAATGGAATTGCAATGAGCGCCGCAAGATGAAAAACCACATCGCACCCTTGCATAGCCAACTCAACGCCATGAGGATCGCGAATATCACCTGCAAACACATCCAGACCTTTGACCACATCAATAGGCAGCGAATCCAGCCAGCCCCAGCTATTAAATGAATTATAGTAAACAAACGAACGCACATCACACCCGTGTGCAAGCAATGCTTCAACGAGGTGACTGCCGATAAATCCATCGGCGCCGGTGACGAGTACTTTTTTGCCCGCTAAATTCAATTGATTCACCAATTATAAGTTAAAGCAAAACAATAAGGGAGTGATTGCTTGGGACTTAGCATCATGCCTTGCCGAGAGCGATTTCATCACGTTCACCACCTGAAATCTATTAAGCATCATCGCACCCCTTATAACTAACATAGGTCAGGGTTCAATCACAAGCCTACCATCCTCCCAGCGCGCCTTCAGTACTAGAGTCCCTTCTGGAGCAGGAGGTAAATCTTCACAACGGACCGTCGTGTCGATTGGAAAGCGCTGAGCAATCGGATGTATACGATCTACTGATAATGGGGTGCAGATTGTTCCCTTGAGATCTCTCCCAAGCACAGACATTGCATCGCTTAGTGTCGGCCCATACAAAGTATAAACATCGCCCAGCGCACCGGTCATATCTCGAATAACGACCAACTTCGAATTATTATTTTTTGAAACAGTCCACACCTGGTCAATCACACTCACTTGAAGTCGCGCATATCTATAACTCTCATATGCCGATATAGTGCTGGACGTTACCAATACAGCAACCAAAATAGATGCGCCAATATAGTTCTCGCTGATAAAATTCCCACTTCGACATCTGATCAAAAGCGACAAACAGACCAAAACAAATCCTGCTGAAATCGGAAAAAGCACCCTATCTAGGTCACGAATATGAACCGAACTAACATAAATAAGCGAAAGAAGGGGCAACATACCAACCAGTGCAACGCCCAACCCTGACATTAAAAGTAACGATTTTGCCGTCTCTTGCTTATCAAGCGCCAGCTTACATAGATAAAAAGAAATAAGAAGCAAATAAGGCAGCAAATACGAAGTCTGCGTAAACGCGGTTGAATAGGCTGCTTCAATATGCGCAACCAAACCTGACACCGTAAGCAATCTTGAACTATCGCCGGCCAGCGCTCCCTCATACCCAGCGTTACCAAGCACTTTAGAAACAATGAACCAGTAAACCCCGTAGGCCGTAAAACTCAGCATTAAGGCAAATAAAACGCGCCCAGCTGCCTTCGCTCTTGAATATTTTCCAACCGTAGCAACATCATCGGTCTGCCCCCATAAAAACGATGCGAAAGGCAAAGCTAGCAAACATAACGTTAAGCCTTGATACGTCACCAACATTAAAACGGAGGCAACAACAAACCCAACAACCTTGGCCGTGGAGAATTTTTGGTGCACGCGAATTGCGAAGCCAAGCGATACAAAGAAAAATACTGCAGAAAGTTGCGCTGACCCATAGCGCCCCAACCAAGCGCCAGGCCAAAACGTCAATGTAGCAGCCAAAATAGAAACTATCCAACGATCACAACCATTGAGCAATGGAGATACAGCCCACCGAGTCACATAATAACGTGCAATCAACAATAAACCGGTTCCTGCTGCCACACCGATCGGTTGCCCCGCCCCAATCAGCCACTGCAAGGCATATGCGAGGAGGTGCAATGGCCGCATGGGAATAAAGTGGGCAAACTCCTCTATATAACCAAGACCGGAAATATTAAACGCAGCGAACAACCCCCACTCTTCAATTAGAGGCCTAACCGACCAAAATACTATAGCAAGCAAAAACAAGAGACTTAGCAACTCCAAAATTATTAGGCGATACTTATTCAAGCAACCTTGAATATCCGCGTTCATTTGGGGTGGAGTACTTATCACAGCATTCATATAACATCCCTTTAAACCGGTCAATCAAGCGAGCCAAACAAATATAGATAGCTAAAATCGCACACTGTCGTTTACTGGGAGCACCATGCCACATTTTTCATTCGCCTTCCACTGCCCATCTCCCCGCAGTAACCTGCTGGCCGCCCCCCCCCCTTTAAACCGACGTGTCAACACATGACAAGGTGGGCAGTGCCCCGGTGTCTTGGCACCGGCCAGGCAAAAACATACTGAGATGATGAAAGAGCCCATGATGGGCTCAATATCATAGACCGTGGGTGTTACTCACTCCATCTAAGAATATCTTGAAGGGCAACTAACGCTGCCATGACTAAAGACATTCACGCAATACCTTCCAGTACTCGCCCGAGAGGCACTCGACACTTTGAGCTGAAACAATCTCTGAATTCGGCAGCATAGCTTTCCGCGCGCCGTACGAAGACTCCATCGACTTTAGCTGTTCCGCCATGTCTTTTGGATTGGCCCCATTCATCCAAGCGAGATTCAACGAAAACTGTAAATCAATTTCACGCATCGCTGCATAATCACTACTAAGAGATGGAACTCCCAAGCTCGCGGCCTCAATCACACTAAAAGTCCCGTTATCAATAGTACCCGCATGCCAGAGGAAAGCAGCCCCAGCTAAGGTTCTTTGATACTCACGATCTGGAAGCTCACCCAGCAAACTCACTTTTTTCCGCGCTAATTTGCTTTGTTTAAACTTAGATACTGCTGTTTTCAAATGTTTAGGTGGTTTTTTAAAAAGCGCTGCAGTATTTACCCCCGTAACAATACACTCTAACTTTCCACCTAACTCCTCGTAATACCACTTTAAAGCTTCAAGCGCAGCCTCATGATTTTTGTGTCGCCCCGCATTGGTGGTCCAAACAAAATATGTAGACTCTGGGCTGTCGCGCCGCTGGAGGTTCGCTGAAAAGTCGGGGGCCAGCATTGGCACCTTAAATACCTTCGAAGGTAGTACACCTGCATATTGCAGAGCGTCCCGACGTGTAAACTCCGTACTAACCAAAACTCGCTCTGCCTGCCTCGCTGCATTAATAAACGACTGGTCAGCACCACGAGGTAGTATTTTTACATAGCGCTGTAGGTAGTCATAAACCATAAGAATATATGGTTTTAGTGGTAGTAGCGGAACAGGCAATCGATCGGATACCACTACCAGCAGATCGCAGTCATTCAACTGCATGAACCCGTCTTCAACGGCCATGTACTGCGACATCAATGGCTCCCACCCCACATGCCCAGCGTAGCGCATTGCGCGCCTTGCCTCATCGGCCTGTAGCGTAATCCATTTGAATGTTCGACGTTTTATAGCAGAAGGCAAGTCAGAAAAGTGCTCGTCGGAGTAAATTACACCATTATCCAAATGAAAAAAAACGACTTCCGCGTGCTCGCCATATTGAACACTTCCTTGATAGATCGCTTGCGCCAGTAACTTGGCACCACGCAAGGACCCACCACCATAAGCAACTGGAAGAATAACTGCAATACGCTTGGTTTTGATTGTTCGGCCGGCATCCTCAGCTCTACTAATAGCTAATTCCGAAAGTATACGAGTGAAACCGTCGCGCCAAGACTGTTCGCAATTGACCAACTTCATGGGCTCAAGTAATGAAGACTGACTTTTCAGAATAGCGTCAATTAGCTCCTTGTCATCATTAAGTATTCGACTGATTTTCGCTCGAGCATCTTTTATGGTTTCACATCGCCCAGGAAGATTCTTTCCACCCAGACGATCAAGCATTCCACCCGCCATAAATACAAGCGGCATACCTGCGCGAACAGCTTCGAAGGGGTGGTAATGAACGTGATTCCGCTCGACCGAATGATAAAACATGAGCCTAAACTCACGCATATTACGCTCGTGAATCTCCTGTGGAACATAACCTAGTACCGCCGGATCAGAAGGCTGTATTGCTTGCGCGCCAGCAACAACATATGGCATGCCCTCAAACCAAGACTTAAACGACTTAAACAAATCCGTATAATAAATATTAGTTTCAATATCTGGACAAACAAAATAAATACGCTTATCACCACCATTCCAACCATCAGAAATAGTTGAATTGGCGATACCCAATGGCAAATAAACGCGGGAGCGAGAAATAATTAGAGGTTCAATTTCATGCAGATGCTCGTATGCCTGAGCAAACCAAAACCTTGCTCCGATCCGCCTCAAACTCTGACCATGGTCCGGTGCAAGAACAGAGAGGATTTTTCCGTATGAGAGGCTGGCATCCAATCCATATGCGCGCCAAAGCACCGCGCCTTTGAAATTCCTGGCAATATTGTTTAAGACTTCCGGGTTATGCAAAATGAAAAACATTACATCGAAGTACTTATTTGCTACCTCCCAGGCCTGCTTGCTAGGCATCGCATGCCAATCTTGGGCATTCAATAAAGCGAGATCGTCACTGGGTATACTTAAAGCACCATCCTCTTCATAAGAAACTGAAGCTGAGCGGTAGGAAATTTCCTGTGGAAAGGACTTAGGCGTAAAAATTTCGCTAATGCCAATTCGCTTGAGCATCGCAACTTCGAATTTTCTAGCCGAGCTATGATTCAACAACCACATCACCCGCACCGTCTTATCAACTCTCATAAATATCCACTTATTAATTCGAAATCTACCAAAGAAAAAATTATGCCACGCTTTGCAAAATCTAACTTCATCGAAGTCTCAAAAAAACGAATGATACCCAAACGCCGTTGATCAAGTCGGTGCTCTCCAATCTAAAAAACAATACACCAAAACTACCGATGCGAGACTCAAAAAACCAGCATCGCATAAGTCGTAGGCAAAGACTAAACGAATCTCTGAAATTGCTCAATAACTTTAAGACTAGTGTTAACAGCTTGAGCACCAGAGCGAGATACCCAGATTGGCCCGACCACCTGAACAACGAAACCGGAGCATTTCATAGCCGCGACTGTTGCTAAATTTAGATGATATTCGGAACCGTGATGTATGTCAGACGCGCCAAGAGCACGTACGAAATACATCGAGGAATTTGCTGCCTGAGTCGACCAGAAAGAACCTGTTCACGAGTCTTCACTAGGAGCTGAATCGTTAAACTCCATGCTCTAGAATCGACGACGCATTCAACGAACCAGTGCGCTGAACGATGGACACAGTGGAAATCTGCGCGATGCCGCCGCTTCCGCAGATCGAGTGTTCTCCTGCATAAAGAAAAATCAAGCCCAATCGCTCACAAAACGCCTCGAGCACTGATAGAATCCTATGCTTAAGGCATTGGAGCGGTATGAATGAACGAGAATAAACTAGAATTCGCCAACATTTTGCGAGGCTTAGCAGCTATTTTTGTTGTTCTCAGTCATTATCTTCACAACGCGTGGGAGATGCGGCCTCTTGTCGAGAACTTTGCAAACGTCAAAATGCCAACTGAAGAGCTGGTACCGACTCCAATTTACGTAAAGATGCTAGATATAGTTCCGCACTTCGATTGGGGTGGTTATGGTGTCGGTATCTTCTTTTTAGTCAGTGGGCTGGTCATACCGCTATCCATAAAAAAGTATTCAACCCTTGCATTCTTAATCGGTCGAGCCTTCCGATTGTGGCCAGTATATGCCGCAGGCTTCACCATATCGATTCTGTCAATGTATGTAGCCGGAATATACTTCAACAAACCCTTCCAGTACACCTACTGGCAAGTTGCAATTCACTATCTATTGGGTATTCGAGATTTAATTTGGTCCGCAAACATAGATGGAATTATTTGGACTTTAGAAATAGAAATAAAATTCTATATCGTTTGCGCGCTTTTAGCGCCCTTCATACGCAAAGGTAACCCACTCATATTCGTCGCCCCAATAGCAATTGCCGTCAGTTGCTTTTTGGCAGGTATCTACATGAAAAATCACGGTGTAGAGCAAGTAATTTGGAGACTTGCTTATATGCTCACTTTATCTGGACAATTCATCGTCTTTATGTTTCTTGGGACAGTTTATTCTTTCTGGATAAATGGCGAACTAAAAACTAAAGCGGCAATACTAATTTCTGCAATCCTGCTGGGAACATTCTTCGCACTTCTCTTATGGGGCCCTCATAAGGACATGACGTCAATCGAGTGGGGCGGGTATTTAGCCGCTGTGGTGACTTTCATCCTCTTCACTATGTATAAACGTAAAAGCGGAACAATTTTCACCTTCTTGTCCAAGATCAGCTATCCACTTTATGCGTCGCATGGCGCGATGGGGTACGTGGTAATCGCGCTGGCGCTGAGTTTTGGCGCGTCCCCGAAAATCGCCATCGCAACTGCAATATTCACTGCGATTATTGTGGCTTACGCACTGCATCATCTAGTTGAGACCCCAACGCATCGCAAAGGTCAGAAGATTGCGAGAGCTTTGACCACCATAAATAAACCTGGGGTCTCAAAGGTAAAATCTGCAGAAACTGCGTGATCCAAGTTTCACCGAAAAGTAACAGTGAGACGACATATTATTACTGTCTTGTAGCTATAGAAGCATTGAGTATGGCCTTGGACCTCTTTAGCTACCCGAACTATCGGAAGTCAACTCAACAGATTTTGATAGACATTAGCATATGCCTTTACCATCGTATCGGAAGTAAAGACTGATTCGAAACGCGCCAATGCGCACTGCCCCATTACCTTACTTTCTTCTGGGTGGTCCCAGATATATTTCATCGCTTGGGCCAATTCATCGGCATTACAAGGCTCTACAACCAACCCGGTTTCGCCTCCAATATTTATATACGTAGTGCCTGTCCCGATTTCACAGGAGATTAGAGGTTTACCATACATGGCCGCTTCCAGGAGGGAAATTCCAAAAGCCTCAGAACGTAGATGGGAAGGAAACACCAAACCACAGCAAAGCATCAACAGCGCAGACTTATCGATGTCGGGTAGCCCTCCAACAAAATGTACGTTAGCCAAGCCCAATTTTTTTGCCTTCGCCTTTAATTCATTTTCCATAGGTCCCCGGCCTAAAATAACGATTGGAACCCGAACCTTAGCTGCAGCGTCAAGAAGAAAATCAAGCCCTTTATAATAACGCAAGGCACCAACAAATAGAAAAAAACGCTCCCCTAACAATCCCTTCCAATGGAGAATCTTTTCAAGTGGCACTTCGGGATATGTACTCCTGTCTAAACCTATGGGAATTGTCGTGACTTTTGAATTGAATCGTTGCAGCACCGAACTACTAGCTACATAGTTAGGAGAAGAGGCAATGATTTTATCGACACTTCCAAGAAATGAATTCATTAATGGCTCATACAACTTCAACAGGATTTTTTGCTTTACAATATCTGAGTGATAACTAACGACCGTAGGCTTTTTAACTTTTTTGACGAAATGCACAACATCCATAAACGGCCATGGGAAATGGTAGTTTATGATGTCCGCTTCATTTGCAAGCTCAGCAAAGTCCCGGAACGCTGAAAGTGAAAATCCGGTCGATGCGATGTGAAGATCCAATTTTGAGGTATGAGTTATATGATGCCCCAAAACTCTATTTCGACTTGCACCCGCCGCACTCAGAGACAAAACTTGGGATTCAACACCATGGTGAATCCCGCCTTCTGCCAACTGGAAAATAACTTGCTCGACGCCTCCCATCGTTTCGGGATAATACGTTTTGAAAAAATGCAGAACTTTCATTTATTATCTAACCGTTGAGCGGGAACCCCGACGTAAGTACCGGGCTCTTTGATATCACGATGTGCACATGCACCTGCACCCAACGTCACGCCCTCTGTGATTCGCACTGAATCTATTACTGTAGCGCCCGCGCCTACAAAACAAAAACTTCCAACATATCCTTTGCCTGCCACGGTTGCGTTCACGGAAATATGAGTAAATTCACCTATGTCACAATCGTGCTCCACAATGGCACCGGTGTTAATAACGCAACCTACTCCCAATGAGGCCATTGGCCCTACATGGGCATGCTGTGCAATAAACGAACCTTCACCGATTTTTGCGCCATAACCAATGGTCGATGTAGGTGCAATCAGCGTAGCCAATGGCCAGCCTTGTGTGCATGCCCAATCATATTGAGTCTGGCGAATTGAATTACTTCCGGATGCAGGCATAACCGCCCAATTGGCAGGAAGTTTACCCTCCCAAACTGGGAGCACAGGGAATTTCCCAAAAAATTCATTGGGTCGCGCATTAACATCAATAAAACAGAAATGTTTTATTCCCAATGCCAGCCCGACATCAGCGATACTTCGAGCGTGCCCGCCGAAGCCTAAAACAAGTAAGCCCCCTGGAGTATTCATTGCCCCTCCACATTCGATTTACTGAAATTAATCGAAATTTTATCTAGGACTTCAATATGTTCATTTACCACGTCAGTCCACGTCCGCTTTGAGAGGACCTGGTACGTCTTTTGTTGTGTCAGAAGAAGTTCATTACGATTATCAAGGGCCCACTCAATTCTATACGCAATATCTTTCCAATCATACGGATCAAAAAAGGTGTCACATTGAAGTTTAGGATCTTTCAGTATCTCTTCAGTTACGGCAATTCTCGCCATGACGACAGGAGTTCCGACAGAAAGAGCCTCAGTAAAAGTGAAGGGACAGCCACCCTCGCTTAAACTTGGATTTACCGCCAGATCTGCTAGCTTATAACAAGCCGCCAACTCCTGAACAGTCAATCCGCGCAAACATAAAACGTCATTTTCCAACCGGTTCTTTTTAATGAATTGCTTTAGCTCTGAATATCGTTCAATATCACCGGTCAAAACCAGCTTATGACTTACAAATTTTTTACGGAGAAGATATTCATATGCACGCAACAACACCATCAGATTTTTATTAGGCCGAAACTGACTAGCATAAAACATAAACTTAAACGATGTATTCGCAATATCCGCAGTATAACTTTTATTTGAAGACTTCCGCATGGCACTTGCGAGCAGCAACCTAGCATAGTGTTGTGATGTTGTTTCTAAATCTAAAAATCCGTTTACAGTAATCCAATGATCCAACACATTGGGAGCATGATGAATAACTGATACGTTTGAAGCGCGCACAGCGTACTGATCAACCAATGTTTCCCACTTGACTCTTTCACTGTAAGTGACGTAATACTGCCCTGTCTGAATCGATGTTTGAACCTCTTCATAGGTTTGTAAAAAGCGATCGCCAGCTACTCTGGAAAATCCCACCGGAAAATCCGAGAGCACTACGTCGGGAACACACATCAACAAAGGACGATCAATTTTATTAAAGGCGGGCCAAAATGCGGTCGGACTGTACCACGCCCTAACATTAGACAAATTAGCGATTAAATCCAACATGCGTTCAGATTCTATCCGCTCCATACGCTTGTATAAACGCAATACAAAAGCATCGTCCTTTGGCTCACCCATAGCCCCCCTAATTCGAAAAATAATTCGTTTCAGCGGACGTGCAAACCTTCTTATAAAGAATCTAGCCTTTACAAGTAAAAAAATGACAGCACCAAGCAATACTATGGGACTGATTATAGCTAAAAGACCAAATACAATTAGAGCTTCCAGAAAGAGCAGCGCCCCACTCATAAAGCTACGGGTCGTTACCAAGCGTTGTTCGGCATAATCCAACAAAGCTGACTTAGCGGTTTCACACCCACGAAAAAACTTACTGAGAATGCCCGGTTTTTTCTTCCTTTTCTTTCGTGCAATATAAGCCTCGTACACCCGCAATATCATAGGTTGCTTTTTGGGAGATACCAGCTCGAAACGCTCTCGTGGCACCTCTTCGCTGGCAAAAAGTTTGTCGAGCCCTTCTCTCGACCAACTGGGACATACAAGTACGAATCGTATGTCTTTACGCTCACTAGCCCCTTTCAGAAAAGCGGCGAGATATCGACCTAATCCCTCGTGGCGCAAATCCAATCCAGGTGCGTATGCTATGTATATACCATAGTTTATTATAGACACTTGCGTATAGCTCCCAAAAATCCCTCGTCAACCACTAGATATCTTATCTGTCGTCCCTTGGGACCCACCCTAGATGCTCACACTGTCGCAGACCTGCACTTGAGCACACTTTAGTTTGTGTTACCCAGGTTATTAATCCTTCTATATTCTGAGATAGCATTTGATATCTCACCGTCATACAACAATTCGCCATGGTGAAACACCAATCCACGGGTACAAATGGATTGCAAGGCGCCAAAGTCATGAGAGGCTAACACGAGGATTTCAGCTTTCTCGATCAGACTCGTAATGCGCACTTTGGCTTTCGCCATGAAATTGGCATCACCAGCCCCGATGACTTCGTCGAGCAGCAAAATATCACCACCGACAGTCGTTGAAATTGCAAAAGCCAACCTCACTTGCATCCCGGCCGAGTAGGTTTTAATCGGGTAATCGATAAACTCGCCAAGGTCGGCAAAGGCTACGATTTCGTCGATTTTCTCTCGCATGAACTTTGGAGACAAACCAAGCAGCAAGCCACGGTAGAGAATATTCTCGCGCCCTGTCGCATCTGGCTCAAACCCCAGACTCAAGTCGAACAAGGAACGGACCTGCCCCTCTACGACCAATTCTCCGCTGGAGATCGGGTATAGGCCGGCCACGGTCTTGAGAAACGTGCTTTTCCCCGCACCATTGTGCCCCAGAAGCCCTACCCGCTCACCGCTGACGATTTGAACGTTAATGTTCTTGAGCGCGTGAATATCGGCTACATGCTGGGTAGCCTGCTTTTTCGAGAAAACGTTCGCCATCAACGACTTTAATGAACGCTCTTTATAGGCTGCAGACGCATAATGAAGATTGACGTTCTTGACACTGATCTGATTAATTTTATTGGTTCTCATAGGTAAAAAATCACCTTCCGCTCGGCTTTGTAGCCTACATACATCGCGATCAGCCCAAAGAACAAAGCGGTACCCAAACTAAAAGTGTAATTAGCAAGCGTTGGCCATTCACCCTGTAACAGCGGCGCCCTGAACAACTGAAGAATATGGTAAATCGGATTGTAGTCGACCAGAGCGTGGAGCCCGCCGTTTTGAAACATTTTCGCTTCAAAGTACACCGGAGATACAAACCATAGAGATTGCATCACAAGCCCGAGTGCATGGGGCACGTCACGAAAGCGAGTACTGATATAGGAAAGTAGTGTGGAAACAGGCCATGCGATCAATGCGACGACAGGAAATATTGTCAAAGTCGCCAACCAACTCCATCCGAAATTCTGCGGCATCATGATCGCGACCCAAACAAAGAGTGAAACGCTGGCGAGCATGAGTACAATTGAACTACCGAGCACGGTCCGCAAGGTATAAATGGCCAAGGGGTGATTACATTGTTTAATGTAGGCGTCCGCTTGAACGAAAGACAATGAACCGCCGATTGTATTGGCGGAAATAAACTCCCAAACGATGATGCCAGAGAGAACATAGGGAGCGTAGGTTAGTACATCAGTATTGAACAGACGACTAAACACCAGCGTCAGAAGCAGCGTCATACCTAGAGGTTGAATAATCGACCAGGTCACCCCCATGAACGATCTGCGCCAGCGGGAGCGCAAATCGGCCAAAGCAAGATGTACCCAAAAGTATCGGGCAGCCCAAACGCGAGAAAAATACGAAAACATTACTTCCCCTGAATAATTAAATTCGAAAGCCTGGACATTAATTTGCCCTCTTTGAATTTTATGAAAATTGAGGCTGTCGCCAGCCTCAATTCCAACACAGCATCAGCTGGCAAAGTAAGATCGAATTTCTTCTACTACTTGCTGCACCTGTTCGCGGGTCAGCGTCGGATAACTCGGAAGGTTCATCCCTCGCGAACTGAGGTCCTGCGCGACCGGAAAGGTTTCATCCGTCTTGCAATGGGGCATGGTATTAGCGGGAGCAAACAGCGGACGTGTCTCTATGCCTTTGTTCTTCAGGTGATCACGCAGCGCCTGACGCTGACTAGCGTCATCCAGCACCACCGAGCACATCCAATAGGAGTGACGTGTTCCTGGCTGCTCTGCGTGCATCTGCAATGGAAGACCTTCGAGCGCTTCACGATACCAGTCTGCTACCTGGCGCTTGAGGGCGATGATTTCGTCTGCACGCTCCAATTGAGCCAGGCCAATGGCTGCGCAGATGTTGGTCATCCGGTAGTTGTATGCCAACTCGTCATGCCAGTATTCGCGAGTCTTGGACACGCCCTGGCTCTTGAGGTGACAGGCTCTTTCGTGAATGTCCTTGTTTTTGCAAACCACCATCCCACCCTCACCGGTGGTAATGGTTTTGTTTCCGAAGAAACTGAAGGTAGCGACATCACCAAAAGTACCGACATGCTGATTCTTGTACAGGGAGCCGAAGGCTTCTGCACAGTCTTCAATCAACAGCAGGTTGTGCTCTTTACACAGAGCAACGACTTCATCCATGTCACAGCTCAAGCCGTACAAGTGCACGACCATGACCGCTTTGGTTTTCGGTGTAATGCGACTGCGGATGTCTGCAACACTGACGTTCCAGGTATCTGCCAGAGACTCGGCATATACGACGCTCGCGCCTGTTTGCATGATGGTATTGACGGACGCAACGTAGGTCAGCGTCGGAACAATCACTTCATCGCCAGGCCCAAGCCCCAACGCAGCCATTGCCAGATGAAGGGCAACGGTGCCATTGCTTACAGTGGTCGCGTGTTCCGCACCAATGTATTGAGCAAACTCGCTCTCAAAACGAGAGATAAACTCTCCGCGAGAAGAAATCCAGGTCGAATCAAGACACTGGTTTACGTATTCTTTTTCACGACCGCCCAAGAAGGGCTGATATACCGGAATCATCCCAGCCCCCTTTATTCCTGGCCTTTGAAGTATTTAAAGCCGTGTTCAGCGACCAGTTTGTCGCGTTTGGCTTCACTCAAGTCTTCACGCATCATTTCTTCTACCAGTTCATTGAAGGAGGTAGTTGGTTCCCAGCCCAGTTTGGCTTTGGCTTTGCTTGGGTCACCCAACAGCGTCTCAACTTCGGCAGGACGGAAATAACGTGGGTCGACGGCAACGATGCATTTGTTGGTTTCGACGTCGTAACCTTTCTCGTCTACGCCCTTACCTTCCCAACGAATCTTGATACCGGCTTCATTCGCTGCTACTTCAACAAACTCCCGTACGGAATGTTGTTCGCCGGTCGCGATTACGAAGTCTTCTGGTGTTTCCTGTTGCAGCATGAGCCATTGCATTTCGACGTAATCACGGGCATGACCCCAGTCACGCAGGGCGTCCATGTTGCCGAGGTACAGGCAATCTTGCAGACCGACCTTGATACGCGCCAGGGCGCGGGTGATCTTGCGGGTTACGAAGGTTTCACCACGGATCGGGGATTCGTGGTTAAAGAGAATGCCGTTGCAGGCATACATGCCATAAGACTCGCGATAGTTCACGGTGATCCAGTAGGCATACATCTTGGCGACGGCATACGGGGAGCGTGGATAGAAAGGCGTGGTTTCTTTCTGAGGAATTTCCTGAACCAGACCGTACAGCTCGGAGGTGGATGCCTGATAGAACTTGGTCTTCTTTTCCAGCCCGGCGATGCGGATTGCTTCAAGGATGCGCAGGGTGCCCATGGCATCAGTGTCAGCAGTATATTCTGGCGACTCGAAAGAAACGGCAACGTGGCTTTGCGCCCCGAGGTTGTAGACTTCGTCCGGTTGTACTTCCTGCACGATGCGAATCAAGCTGCTCGAATCAGTCAGGTCACCGTAGTGCAGATTCAGATCATAGCCTTTCTTATGCGGGTCATGGTAGAGATGGTCAATACGATGAGTATTGAACAGGGAGGCGCGGCGCTTGATGCCGTGTACCGAATAACCTTTCTTGAGCAGGAACTCAGCAAGGTAAGCACCATCTTGACCAGTAATACCCGTAATCAACGCTACTTTCTTATCGCTCATTTTTTCACCAATTTGAATTAATCAATAGAACAGTAAGTCTCGATCAGAGGGTTAACTTGTTCGCTACCCCTCAATCTGGAAGTGAGACCCGTTTTTTCATTCCATATATTTACTGTTCAGCAGTCCCTCAATCTCTTTGACTTTCAACGCTACCAACGCTGGATCTCTTCTGCTTTCGACATTCAGCCTCAACAAAGGCTCAGTATTTGAGCCTCGGAGATTGAATCGCCAGTCAGGAAAATCCAGACCTATTCCATCCGTTTGATCGAGGTGAGGCGCTTGAGGCATGTAGTGCTTCAAGACTTCCTCCAGCGCCGCCGCCACATCGTTCACTCGATAGTTGATCTCACCACTGCATGGATAAGCGGCGATGCGCTCATCAACAAGCTGCGATAATTTCTTCCCCGAGACAGACATCAACGCAGTCACCAGCAGCCAGGGAATCATGCCGCTATCGCAATAGGCAAAATCCCGGAAATAATGATGAGCGCTCATCTCACCACCGTAGATCGCATCTTCCAGACGCATGCACTCCTTTATGAAGGCATGCCCGGTCTTGCATTGTACTGAAACGCCACCCGCCAAACGAACCTGATCGATCGTGTTCCAGGTCAATCTCGGGTCATGGATGATCCTGGAGCCCGGGTTCTTCTTGAGCAGCATTTCTGCCAGCAGGCCCACCAGGTAATAGCCCTCGATGAAACGGCCGTCCTGGTCGAAAAAGAAGCAACGATCGAAATCACCATCCCAGGCCAAACCCAAATCGCAACCGTTATCCAGCAACGCTTGCCGTGTCAGGCTGCGGTTCTCTGGTAGCAGCGGATTGGGCACTCCGTTGGGAAAATTGCCATCAGGCTCGACATTGATCATCACCCACTCGAATGGCAGCTTTGGAATCAAAGCCTGCAACACAGGGCCGGCCGCGCCATTGCCTGGGTCTGCAAGTATTTTCAGCGGCTTCAAGTCCGCTACATTGATGTAGGTGAGAAGGTGATCAATGTATCGGGTCTTATCCAGTTCGAATCGAACCTCCCCGAGGGTTGTTGCGATCGGTCCCAGGTCACCGCTCTCCACCCGGTCGCGTATGGCAAAGAGCCCTGTATCACCGCTGATAGGTCGCGATTCAGCCTTCACCAGCTTCATCCCGTTGTAGCCCTTGGGATTGTGGCTCGCCGTGATCATCACCCCACCGTCAGCTTCAAAGGCACTGGTGGCGAAGTAGACTTCTTCGGTTCCACACAAACCGATATCGATTACGTTGGCACCCGCATCGAGCAATCCACGAGTCATCGCCTCCGCCAGCATGGGGCTTTCAAGTCGCATATCCCGTCCCAGCACAATGTTCTTGCCCTGCAACTCGGCAACCATTGCCCGGCCTATACGGTACGCGACGTCTTCATTGAGATCGGAAGGCACTTGGCCACGAATGTCATAGGCTTTAAAACACTGGGTTCTGATTGGGGTGTTCATACCACTCTCTTGCTGAGGTATACGCGATGAGAGGACCAAACCGGACCTCCTCGCACGCGTCAGGATGGAAATGCATCAGGCCTTGGCAAACCGCAAAAAGCCTGGTCGATGAATACCTCAACGACCCGGCTTGTGTGGCCTTACTTGTCGGTGCGACCGTAATTATCTTCGAAGCGCACGATATCGTCTTCGCCCAGATAGTCGCCACTTTGCACCTCAATGAGCACCAGGTCTATGACCCCAGGATTCATCAGGCGATGCTGATGACCGGCACGGATAAAGGTGGATTCATTGGTGTGCAGCATCAGCTCCTGCTTGTCGTTGATGACCACGGCCGTGCCACTGACGACGATCCAGTGCTCACTTCGATGATGGTGCATCTGCAGGGACAAGGACGCCTTGGGTTTCACCACAATGCGCTTGATCTTGAAACGCTCGCCGTTTTCAAGGGTCGTGTAAGTACCCCATGGGCGGTGCACGGTGCGATGCAGCAGGTGGGCCGTATGGCTGCTGGCCTTCAGTTGGTTGACAATATGCTTCACATCTTGAGCGTGGTCCTTGTGCGCGATCATCACCGCGTCAGGTGTATCGATGATCAACAAGTCTTCAACGCCAACCAGCGCCGTCAGACGACCATCGCTGCTCACGTAATTGTTACGCGATCCATGAGACAGCACCTCTCCTTCAAAGCGGTTGCCGTTTTCATCAGGTTCGGTCAACTCACTGACAGCATTCCACGAACCGATATCGCTCCAACCGATATCACAAGGAATAGTGGCCACTTTGGAAGAGCGCTCCATCAATGCATAGTCGATGGAAATATCCGGCACCTCGGCGAACGCATCGGCATTGAGCGCGAGGCAGCGATACTTGGAAGATGAGGTGAGGCGTGATTGCTCGATGGTATTGCTGACCGCGGCCACGACGTCCGGAGCATGCTCGCGCAGCTCCTCGAGAACCGTGCCAACCCGGAAGCAGAACATACCGGAGTTCCAGTAATAGTTGCCTGCGCTGACATAACCTTGAGCGGTGTCGAGGTCGGGTTTTTCGACAAAGCGGGCGACTTTCAGCCCCCCCTTCAATGGTGCATTCTTTTGCGCTTCGATGTAGCCGAACCCGGTTTCCGGGTACGTTGGCTGGATACCAAATGTGACCAACCATCCTTCGGACGCCAGCCCCATGGCGTTTGCCACGGCCGCCGCAAATGCTTTTTCGTCCTGGATCAGATGGTCTGCGGCCAACACCAACATTTGGGCATCAGGCCCATGGGTGGCCTCCAACTGAAGTGCAGCGGCTGCAACGGCGGCGGCTGTATTACGACCGAAAGGCTCCAGAATGAACCCTTGAGCAAGTTTGGCATTATTGACCGCGCCGTACTCGTCTTCGGTCTTGAACAAGAGCTCGCGGTTGGTCACCGTGAGAATCTCCACAACACCTTCCAGGCGCGCTGCACGCAGGAAGGTTTTCTGGATGAGATTCTGGCCATCCGGCAGTTCCATGAACGGCTTTGGATGGGCTTCACGGGAAACAGGCCACAACCGGCTGCCCACTCCACCAGACAAAATTACAGGAATCAGTTCCATGCTCTAAATCCTTAATCCCCTTCTGGCAGGTACGGCCAGCAAGCGGGGTTCAGTTATGTTTCCAGTCATTTCCTGCATCGTAATCAATGCAAAAAATTTTGCTTGAAGTGAATGCAAAGGTAACAGCTCAATGTCGATCAAAACCTATCGAGTCTTCCCGAACCCACATCCCTGATGTCCTGCTTTACCCTTGATCAATCCCTCTCCTGCCCCAGCCTCCCCAGTGGTGCATTGAAGGGAAAGCAAGTCAATTGAGATCGAGATGCAATGCCGAATCAGGTCAGATATGCCTGCCGGCCATTCTACAGGGAGTATCGATAATTAATAACTCACGCGCCGACGAGAGACAAAAAATCATTTGAAAACAAATAAGAGCTTCAATTATGAGCCCTTGGGCCAGGCACCTTCAGCAACATTTTCAAGTAATCCCCGTACGCCGTTTTTTCAAGACGATTTGCTTGAACTGACAGCTCTTCGCTGGAAATCCATCCACTGTTGTAGGCGATTTCCTCCAGGCAAGCCACCTTCAAGCCCTGGCGCTTTTCGATGGTATGCACGAAGTGGCTAGCCTCAAGCAGCGAATCGGGCGTTCCGGTATCAAGCCAGGCAAAACCGCGCCCGAGGATTTCAACCTTAAGCGCCTTCTGCCTGAGATAAGCGAGATTGACATCCGTGATTTCCAGCTCACCTCGCCCGGACGGTTTGATGCTCTTCGCGATCTCAACCACCTGATTGTCATAGAAATACAGGCCAGTGACCGCGAAATTGGATTTTGGATTATCGGGTTTCTCTTCGATGCTTAAGGCTTGGCCATTCGCGTCGAACTCTACAACCCCGAAACGCTCCGGATCAGACACGTGATAACCAAAAACAGTCGCCCCGTGCTCCTGCTTGCTAGCGGAGCGCAAGCTTTCCGAGAAGTAGTGACCATAGAAAATGTTATCGCCCAGAATCAGGCAGCATGGGTCTTTACCGATAAATGCCTCACCAATGATGAAGGCTTGTGCCAACCCATCAGGGCTGGGCTGTTCCGCGTAACTCAGCTTGATCCCGTAAAGACTGCCGTCCCCCAGCAGTTTACGAAAA
The DNA here is from genome assembly GCF_009861505.1 of Pseudomonas izuensis. GTDB lineage: Bacteria > Pseudomonadota > Gammaproteobacteria > Pseudomonadales > Pseudomonadaceae > Aquipseudomonas > Aquipseudomonas izuensis. The sequence goes on from NZ_WTFT01000037.1 coordinate 51,876, forward strand.
TTTGGTAGATCTACGGGCGTAGAGATGATCAGAATTTCACGTATGCCCGCGAGCATCAGCACCGACAGCGGATAGAAAATCATCGGCTTATCGTAGATTGGCAGCATCTGTTTGGACGTGCCCAGGGTCAACGGATGCAAACGCGTGCCCGAACCACCCGCGAGGATGATGCCTTTGCGATTTATCACTGTCATTTGTTCAGAACTTCCCTGAGCATTCGGGTCACACCACTCTGCCAATCAGGCAAGTTAAGAGAAAAGTTGTCACGCAGCTTTTGCGTATCCAGACGTGAGTTCAACGGGCGACACGCAGGTGTCGGATAGGCGCTGGTTTCGATGGGATTGATTGACGTGACTGCCAATGTTTCACCATTGGATCGGGCGAAATCGATTACATGGCTTGCATAGCCGTACCAGGACACTTCTCCACTGGCCGCAAGATGATACAAACCCGACAGCTCAGGACGCCACAGAACCTGCTGAATGGCCAACGCCGTAACATCGGCAATCAGGTCGGCCCCGGTTGGAGCACCGAACTGATCGGCGATAACGTTCAGAGACTCTCGCTCCCTCGCCAGGCGCAGCATGGTGAGCGCAAAGTTATTTCCGCGGGAGCTGTAAACCCAACTGGTGCGGAAAATCAGATGCTTGCATCCACTCGAGATAATCGCCCGCTCGCCAGCCAGCTTGCTGACTCCGTAGTGGTTCAACGGTGCGACTGCATCGGACTCTCGCCATGGCGTGGAGTTCCGACCATTGAAAACATAGTCGGATGAATAGTGAATCAGCCAGGCCCCCAATGAAGCCGCCTCGTCAGCCATCACCTGACATGCCTCGCCATTCACACGGCTGACTAAATCGGTTTCGGACTCAGCTTTATCGACGGCCGTGTAAGCGGCAGCATTGACGAGAACGTCAGGCCTCACTCGCCGGATCGTCGCGCGTAACGCAACCAGATCAGCCAGATCACCGCACAAGCCATCCACTGCGTGCCGATCAAGGGAAATCAGATGACCAAGGGGCGCGAGAGAGCGCTGCAACTCCCAGCCCACCTGCCCGTTTTTCCCCAACAGGAGGATTTTCATACCTTACTCAATCGATCGGCGTAGTTTTGATCGATCCACTGCTGGTAGCTACCACTCTTCACATGAGCAACCCACTCAGCATTGTCGAGGTACCACCTGACAGTCTTGCGAAGTCCGGATTCAAAGGTTTCCTCGGGAACCCAACCCAATTCGCGCTGCACCTTACCGGCATCGATCGCATAACGGTGGTCGTGACCAGGACGGTCTTGAACGTGAGTGATCAGACTGGAATGAGGTCGATGCAAGGAGCCTGGACAGAGTTCATCGAGTAACGCGCAAATTGCACGCACCACTTCAATGTTTTGCTTTTCATTGTGACCACCAATGTTATAGGTCTGCCCCACAACACCTTCGGTTACAACCTTGTAAAGCGCCCGAGCATGATCCTCGACGTAGAGCCAGTCCCGAACCTGCTTGCCATCACCGTATACCGGCAGGGGCTTGCCTTCCAGCGCGTTGAGAATGATCAAAGGGATCAGCTTCTCGGGGAAGTGACAAGGGCCGTAGTTGTTTGAGCAGTTGGTGATCAACGTCGGCAAACCGTAGGTACGACCCCAGGCGCGAACGAGGTGATCGGAACTGGCCTTGCTTGCGGAATAGGGAGAGCTTGGCTGGTATGGAGTGGTTTCGGTGAAGAGGTCTTCCGGACCTTCGAGGTCTCCGTAAACTTCATCCGTAGAAATATGGTGGAAGCGAAAGGTGGCTTTGCGATTGTCATCCAGCGCTGCCCAATAGTGACGTGCTGCCTCCAGCAGGGTGTAGGTACCGACGATATTGGTCTGAATGAATTCAGCCGGTCCGGAGATCGAGCGGTCGACATGAGACTCTGCAGCCAAATGCATGATGGTATCGGGTTGGTACTGACGCAGAATGCGATCAATCTGCTCACGATCGCAGATATCGATACGCTCGAAAACATAGCGCGGGTTTTGGCTGGCCTCAGCCAAGGACTCAAGGTTACCGGCGTAAGTCAGCTTATCGACGTTGACCACGGAGTCGTCAGTGTTAGAAATGATATGGCGAATGAGTGCCGAGCCAATAAAGCCCGCGCCGCCAGTAACTAGAATTTTCACGCGAATCCACACCCTTGAGTTATTGATTGCATCGCCAACCTGAGGCGCAGAACCTTTGACGCCGCTATTAAGCAGTATCTACAGCTTCGTGTCGGCCCGGTAAACGGATACGGGCTAGCAGTGACACGCATTCAATCAAGCAAGACGCCTGCGTGAAGCTCTCGATGCACGCCCCAGAAGCCAGCCAATAACCGGCCCGATCACCATGCCGATCAACAGCGCAAGCACCATGACCAACGAAACAGGTAGTTGCGGCCCAGCCCAACCAAGGAACAGTAATGTAACCGATTGCTGATTCTCAAGAACGAACGCGAGGATCGCCAAAACCAGCAACAGGACAAACACTGCAAGCAACACACGCTTGAGGTTACGCATCAGCAGCTCCTTGAATGGCGACGACTGTCAAAGCCCTTCCTCCTCGTCCTCGTTCACACGATCGCGCAATTCTTTGCCTGGCTTGAAATGTGGGACGAACTTGCCGTCGAGACTGACGGACTGACCGGTTTTCGGGTTGCGACCTACCCGCGGCGCGCGGTAGTGCAGGGAGAAGCTGCCAAACCCACGGATCTCGATGCGATCACCCGTAGCCAGGCACTGGGACATTTGCTCAAGCATGGTCTTGATGGCCAGCTCCACATCCTTTGATGAGAGTAGCCCTTGATGGGTGACAATTCGTTCGATCAACTCCGACTTCGTCATATTTTTCCCTTCTTTTTCAAGCAGCTAGGAAAATCGCTTCAAAGGTTTTAGCATGCCGGCGCTAATTTGAACAGCCCGAGTTTTGACATCCCCATCCCCCTCGCGCCGCGCTTGTTTTTCAGAGCATTGAAACGACCTCTCCCTTCACGTGCTCACCTGCAAATAACCAGCATCGTGCGTGTCAGGAAGCCCGCCGGATTGAATCCAAAGGGAAAAACATCCTCTTCCTTGGCGTCATCAGACCTTGCCACCACCTTGTATCCTGACGCCTTGCACTCCCTGGCAGCTCGCTTACGACACTTCTCCCATCCAGATCCCAATCCCGAACAATCGATCTCAATACCACTGACCCCACGCACCGCGTGGGTCTTGGCGTTAGTGGTACAGCCTGTCAGTGCCAGCATCGCTATTACGACAATGAGCTTGTTCATTCACTACCTTATGCCAGGCGCGCCACCCGACTATCATTCACTTCAGGCTATAGACTAGCTACAAATAAGCGATTGATCCGGCTAAAAAAACAGACATCCATTCACGAGAATTGGTTTCCTTCCTTCCCGACAGTTTTGTAGCTTTCACCGAATTACAGGCACAAAAAAGGGCGACCGAAGTCGCCCTTTTTTACAGAAAGTCAGAACTTAGTTCTGTTTTTCCGCTTGTGCAGCACGCAGCAGGTCACCCAGAGTGGTGGCTACTGGAGCATCCGTAGCTACTGGCTTGTCGCGCAGGCTCTGGATGGCTTCTTTCTCGTCTTCAACGTCTTTCGACTTGATCGAGAGCTGGATTACACGGCTCTTGCGGTCAACGCTGATGATCTTGGCTTCTACTTCTTCGCCTTCTTTCAGAACGTTACGAGCGTCTTCAACGCGGTCACGGCTGATTTCGGAGGCTTTCAGAGTTGCTTCGATATCGTCGGCCAGAGTGATGATGGCGCCTTTGGCGTCAACTTCTTTCACAGTGCCTTTAACGATGGCGCCTTTGTCGTTAACCGAGACGTACTCGGAGAACGGATCGCTTTCCAGTTGCTTGATACCCAGGGAGATGCGCTCGCGCTCTGGGTCAACCGACAGGATAACGGTGTCCAGCTCGTCGCCCTTCTTGAAGCGGCGTACGGCTTCTTCGCCCACTTCGTTCCAGGAGATGTCGGACAGGTGAACCAGACCGTCGATGCCGCCGTCCAGACCAATGAAGATACCGAAATCGGTGATCGACTTGATGGTGCCGGAGATCTTGTCGCCCTTGTTGAACTGGCCAGAGAAGTCTTCCCATGGGTTCGACTTGCACTGCTTGATGCCCAGGGAGATACGACGACGCTCTTCGTCGATGTCCAGAACCATAACTTCCACTTCGTCGCCGACTTGTACGACTTTCGAAGGGTGGATGTTCTTGTTGGTCCAGTCCATTTCGGAAACGTGTACCAGGCCTTCAACGCCTTCTTCCAGCTCAGCGAAGCAGCCGTAGTCGGTCAGGTTGGTTACACGAGCGGTAACGCGAGTGCTTTCTGGGTAACGGGCTTTGATAGCAACCCATGGATCTTCGCCCAGTTGCTTCAGGCCCAGGGAAACACGATTGCGCTCGCGATCGTACTTCAGAACCTTGACATCGATCTCGTCGCCAACGTTGACGATTTCGGAAGGATGCTTGATACGCTTCCAAGCCATGTCGGTAATGTGCAGCAGGCCATCGACGCCACCCAGATCGACGAATGCGCCGTAATCGGTGAGGTTCTTGACGATACCTTTGACTTGTTGGCCTTCCTGCAGGGATTCCAGCAGAGCTTCGCGCTCGGCGGAGTTCTCGGCTTCCAGGACGCTGCGACGGGAAACGACAACGTTGTTGCGCTTCTGGTCGAGCTTGATGACCTTGAATTCCAGCTCTTTGCCTTCCAGGTGCGTGGTGTCGCGCACTGGACGGACGTCAACCAGAGAACCTGGCAGGAACGCACGGATGCCGTTAACGTCGACAGTGAAGCCGCCTTTAACCTTACCGTTGATAACGCCCTTGACCACTTCTTCGGCTGCGAAGGCTGCTTCCAGAACGATCCAGCATTCAGCGCGCTTGGCTTTTTCACGGGACAGCTTGGTTTCACCGAAACCGTCTTCAACCGAGTCCAGAGCAACGTGAACTTCGTCACCGACGTTGATGTTCAGTTCGCCAGCGTCGTTGTAGAACTGCTCCAGCGGGATCAGTGCTTCGGACTTCAGGCCAGCGTGAACGGTTACCCAGCGAGCTTGGTAATCGATATCAACGATAACACCGGTGATGATGGAGCCTGCCTGAAGGTTCAGGGTCTTTAGGCTTTCTTCAAAGAGTTCCGCAAAGCTTTCGCTCATTTTAATTCCTGTTGATGAGGGCGAAGAATACGCCCATCTCCACATCCCAGACGATGTGGGTTAGTTTCATTTAAAAGAAGCGCCGCAGGACTATGACTGGTCCCCCGCGGCCCTCTTGGTCACCCGGCGATATCGCGAATGGCGATCTCGCTCATGATGCGTTCCAGCACCTGGTCGATGGATAATTCCGTGGAATCCAGCTGTATGGCGTCAGCCGCCGGCTTGAGCGGGGCTACCGCTCGCTGGGTGTCACGCTCATCGCGTGCACGTATCTCATCTAGCAGACTCGACAGACTAACACCATCGACTTTGCCCTTCAACTGCAAGTATCGACGGCGCGCACGCTCCTCGGCACTGGCAGTGAGGAAAATCTTCAGTGGCGCATCCGGAAAAACCACTGTACCCATGTCGCGACCATCGGCTACCAGACCCGGTGCTTCCTGGAAAGCTCGTTGCCGTTGCAGCAGCGCCTCGCGTACGGCGGGCAATGCAGCCACCTGGGAGGCGCCGGAGCCAACGCTTTCCGTACGGATCACGTCACTGACTTCGTCGCCTTCCAGAATGATGCGCTGCAGCTGACCGTCGGTCGCAGCAATGAACTGCACATCCAGATGAGCGGCCAGTTTTTTCAGCAGCTCTTCATTGGTCAGGTCGACACCGTGGTTATGCGCGGCGAAGGCCAGCAAACGGTACAACGCACCGGAGTCCAGCAGGTTCCAGCCCAGGCGCTTGGCCAGTATCCCGGCGACGGTGCCTTTTCCGGAGCCGCTTGGCCCATCAATAGTGATGACCGGTGCAATGCTGATCACGACTGAGCCTCTTGTGCCACGCGAATGCCAGTTTGTGCACACAGCGCCAGGAAGTTGGGGAACGAGGTCGCGACGTTGGCGCAATCATGGATACGGATCGGCGCAGTAGCACGCAGCGAGGCAACGCTGAACGCCATGGCAATCCGGTGATCGCCGTGACCGTGCACTTCGCCACCACCGATCGAACCACCATCGATAATGATCCCGTCCGGAGTCGGCTCGCATTTGACGCCCAGCGCCAGCAAACCATCGGCCATGACCTGAATACGGTCCGACTCCTTGACGCGCAATTCCTCGGCGCCACGCAGCACGGTGCGCCCTTCAGCGCAGGCAGCAGCCACGAACAGCACCGGGAATTCGTCGATAGCCAGCGGAACCAGCTCTTCCGGAATCTCGATACCTTTGAGTTTAGCTGCACGTACACGCAGGTCAGCCACCGGCTCGCCGCCAACTTCACGCTGGTTTTCCAGGGTGATGTCAGCGCCCATCAGACGCAGGATGTCGATCACCCCGGTACGGGTCGGATTGATGCCGACGTGCTCGAGCACCAGTTCCGAACCCTCGGCGATAGATGCTGCCACCAGGAAGAACGCCGACGACGAGATGTCGCCCGGTACTTCAATGTGGGTCGCGGTCAGCTTGTTGCCGGACTCGACCGATGCGGTTGCGCCGTTGACAGTGACCGGGTAGCCAAAGCCGCGCAGCATGCGCTCGGTATGGTCACGGGTCGGTGCAGGCTCGGTGACGGTGGTCTTGCCATCGGCGTACAGACCCGCCAGCAGCAGGCAGGACTTCACCTGGGCACTGGCCATCGGCATGGTGTAGGTCAGGCCCTTGAGCTTGTTGCCACCACGAATGGTCATCGGTGGACGGCCATCAGCGGCAGTCTCGATCACGGCACCCATTTCACGCAGCGGATTGGCTACGCGATTCATCGGCCGCTTGGACAGCGAAGCGTCGCCGGTCAGGGTGCTGTCGAAGTTCTGCGCGGCCAACAGACCGGACAGCAGACGCATCGAAGTACCGGAGTTGCCCAGATAGATCGGACCCGGCGCAGGCTTCAGTCCATGCAGGCCGACGCCGTGAATGGTCACGCGACCGTGGTGTGGACCTTCGATCACGACACCCATGTCACGGAAAGCCTGAAGTGTCGCCAGGGCGTCTTCGCCCTCGAGGAAACCTTCCACTTCAGTGACGCCCTCGGCCAGGGAGCCAAGCATGATCGAACGGTGGGAAATCGATTTGTCACCCGGTACGCGAATCCGACCGGACAGGCGGCCACCAGGTTGAGCCAGGAAAATCAGATCGTTGGAATTCATAGCGTCCACATAGGCCCTGCGGGCCAGGATTTTACTGAAATGCTCGCGGGCAACCCGGGCGCGAGTGAAAACGCCCAACAATTGGTGCCCATCCCCTGCATCGACCGCGTCGCGCAAGGCGTCGAGGTCGCTGCGAAATGTATCGAGTGTGCGCAGGACAGCTTCGCGGTTAGCGAGGAAGATGTCGTGCCACATCACCGGGTCGCTTCCGGCGATTCTTGTGAAATCGCGGAAACCGCCCGCAGCGTAACGGAAGATCTCAAGGTTTTCATTGCGCTTGGCCAACGAATCGACCAGGCCAAACGCCAGCAAGTGCGGCAAATGACTGGTAGCAGCCAATACTTCATCGTGGCGCTCGACCTGCATGTGCTCGACATCGGCGCCCAATTCGCGCCACAAGCGGTCAACCACAACCAAGGCTTCTGGATCGGTCTGATCCAGCGGCGTCAGAATCACTTTATGGCGACGGAACAACTCGGCGTTGGAGGCTTCCACCCCGCTCTGTTCGGAGCCGGCAATTGGATGGCCCGGCACAAAACGCGACGGCATGCCGCCGAACGCTTCGGTAGCAGCACGCACGACATTGCCTTTGGCACTGCCGACGTCGGTCAGGATGGCTGCGCCCAGATCCATGCCCGCCAGTCGAGCGAGCAGTTTTTCCATGGCGAGGATCGGTACCGCCAACTGAATGACGTCCGCCCCCTGACAAGCCATTGTCAGGTCGTCTTCACAGCGATCCACCACGCCCAACTCAACCGCGAGCTTGCGCGACTGAGGATCGAGATCGACCCCGACCACTTCGCGGCACAGGCCACTTTCACGCAAACCCTTGGCAAACGAACCACCGATCAAACCCAGACCGACCACCACCAGGCGACCGATCATAGGTTCAGCAGATTGCAGCGCAGTGACATCAACCACGAGCCAGAACCTTGGTCAGCGCCTCGAGGAAGCGACTGTTTTCAGCCGGCAGACCAATGGTGATGCGCAAGTGATTCGGCAGGCCATAGTTAGCCACCGGGCGCACGATGACGCCTTCGCGCAGCAGGCCCTGGAACACAGGGGCCGCTTCACGCCCGACATCAACACAGATGAAGTTGCCCTTGGAAGGAATCCAGCTCAGCCCCAGCTCGCGGAACCCTGCTTCCAGTTGCTGCATACCGGTTTCGTTCAGGCGACGGCTTTCGGCCAGGTATTCGGCGTCTTGCAAGGCCGCGCAGGCAGCGGCCAGGGCCAGGCTGTTGACGTTGAAGGGCTGACGCACACGATTCAGCACGTCGGCAACCACAGCGGTGGACAAACCGTAACCCACACGCAGCGCCGCCAGGCCATAGGCCTTGGAGAACGTCCGCGAAACCAGCAGGTTCGGGTAGGCCGCGAGGAAATCCAGACCGTCCGGCAAGTCGCTGCCCTCGGCGTACTCGATGTACGCCTCGTCCAGCACCACCAGCACATGCTCCGGCACGTCCTGCAGGAATTCGTCCAGCGCCTCGGTATCGAACCAAGTGCCGGTCGGGTTGTTCGGGTTGGCAATGAAAACCACGCGGGTATTGGCGTCAATCGCCGCCAGCATGGCCGGCAAATCATGCCCCCAATTCTTGGCCGGGATCACCTTGGCCTGGGCGCCGACGGCCTGGGTCACGATCGGGTAGACCGCAAACGCGTGTTCGCTGAACACTGCATTGAGGCCTGGCGCCAGATAGGCACGGGCGACCAACTCAAGAATGTCATTGGAGCCGTTGCCCAATGTCACCTGATTCAGCTCGACGCGGCATTGGTCGGCCAGCAGGGTCTTCAGCGCAAAGCCGTTGCCGTCCGGATAGCGGGTCAGCTCGGCCAGCTCTTCACGGATCGCAGCCAGGGCCTTGGGGCTCGCGCCCAGCGGGTTTTCGTTGCTTGCCAGTTTGACGATGCTGGCCGGATCGATGTTCAGTTCACGCGCCAACTCGTCCACAGGCTTGCCCGGAACGTAAGGAGAAAGTTGTTGCACGCCCGGCTGTGCCAGAGCGAGGAAATTGCCACTCATTTGCTACCGCCCTTAGAGAACTGCTTTCGGGTAGGAACCCAGCACCTTGAGTGCTACTGCTTCCTGACTGATCTTTTCCAGCACACCTTTTACCAGCGGATCGCGGTGGTGGCCGACAAAGTCGATGAAGAACACGTAGGTCCATTTACCGCTGCGCGACGGACGGGTCTCGATTCGCGTCAGGTCGATGCCGTTGTCATGGAATGGCACCAGCAACTCGTGAAGCGCACCAGGCTTGTTGCTCATGGAAACGATGATCGAGGTCTTGTCGTCGCCGGTCGGCGGCACTTCCTGGTTGCCGATCATGAGGAAACGCGTGGAGTTGTCCGGACGGTCCTCGATTTTCTCGGCCAGGCGAGTCAAGCCGTACAGGCCGGCCGCCATGTCGCCAGCAATCGCCGCCGAATTCCATTCACCCTTGACCCGCTTGGCCGCTTCGGCGTTGCTGGACACTGCCACGCGCTCGACATTCGGGTAATGGGCGTCCAGCCACTTGCGGCACTGAGCCAGGGACTGGGCATGGGAGTAGATACGACTGATGCTGTCGGTCTTGGTATTTTCACCGACCAACAGGTGATGGTGGATGCGCAGCTCGACTTCGCCGCAGATCACCATGTCATGCTCGAGGAAACTGTCGAGAGTATGGTTGACCGCGCCTTCGGTGGAGTTTTCCACCGGAACCACACCGAAGTTCACCGCACCGGCCGCCACTTCGCGGAACACTTCGTCGATCGCCGCCATCGGCTTGCTGATTACGGCGTGACCGAAATGCTTCATCGCAGCGGCTTGAGTGAAGGTGCCTTCAGGGCCGAGGTACGCCACTTTCAGCGGCTGCTCGAGCGCCAGGCACGACGACATGATTTCGCGGAACAACCGCGCCATCTCTTCATTGCCCAGCGGCCCCTGATTGCGCTCCATGACACGCTTGAGCACCTGAGCTTCGCGCTCAGGACGATAGAACACCGGCACTTCGCCTTCGGCCAGCGAGGCCATCTTTACTCGCGCGACTTCCTGGGCGCAGCGCGCACGCTCACTGATCAGCTCCAGGACCTTCTCGTCCAGGGCATCAATGCGCAGGCGCAGTGCCTTGAGTTCTTGCTCAGACATTAGCCGTGTTCCTTCTCGAACTCTGCCATGTACGCCACCAGCGCGTTGATCGCGTTGATGTCGACGGCGTTATAGATGGAGGCGCGCATGCCGCCCACGGAGCGGTGGCCCTTGAGGTTCAACAGGCCGCGCTCTTCGGCACCCGCCAGGAACGGCTTGTCCAGACGGTCGTCTGCCAGGCGGAACGGAACGTTCATCCACGAGCGGTCCGACTTGTTGATCGGGTTGCTGTAGAGGCCGCTGGCATCGATGAAGTCATACAGCGTGCGCTGCTTCACTTCGTTGAGCTTGCCGATGGCTTCAACGCCGCCCTGCTCTTTGAGCCACTCGAACACCAGACCGGACAGGTACCAGGCCAGGGTCGGCGGGGTGTTGTACATAGAACCGTTATCGGCCGCGACCTTGTAGTCGAGCATGGTCGGGCAGAAAGAACGGGCGTGACCCAACAGGTCTTCGCGCACGATATTGACCACGATGCCGCTCGGGCCGATGTTTTTCTGGGCGCCGGCGTAGATCATGCCGAAGCGCGAAACATCCATCGGACGCGAGAGAATGTCCGAAGACATGTCGGCGACCAGCGGAACATCGCCGGTTTCCGGAACCCACTGGAACTCCAGGCCACCAATGGTTTCGTTCGGTGCGTAGTGAACGTAGGCCGCGTCCTTGGACAGCTTCCACTCGTTCTGGCCAGGGATGGCGAAATAATCGTAAGGCTTGGCGGTAGCGGCTACGTTGACGTGGCCGAAGCGCGAGGCTTCTTCGATGGCTTTCTGCGACCAGATACCGGTGTCGATATAGTCGGCAGTGCCGTTTTCCGGCAACAGGTTCAGAGGAATCTGAGCAAATTGCTGGCTGGCGCCACCTTGCAGAAACAGGACTTTATAGTTCGAGGGGATATTCAGCAGATCACGCAGATCCTGCTCGGCCTTGGTGGCAATGGACACGAACTCATCACTGCGATGGCTCATTTCCATGACCGACAGGCCCTTGCCATGCCAATCAAGGAGTTCACCCTGGGCGCGCTGCAGGACAGCTTCGGGAAGCGCCGCAGGACCGGCACAGAAGTTATAGGCTCTCTTGCTCACATCCAATCTCGCTCTGATTTGGTAGTAACACGCGATAAATCACAATATCAATCGACACACGATTCCTGCCGAAGCAGGCAACCTGTGGGAGCGAGCCTGCTCGCGAATGCATCACCGCGGTGTTTCAGAGGTACCGCGGCGCCTGCTTCGCGAGCAGGCTCGCTCCTACAGGGGATCTCATTATTTCAAAAGGGACAAACAACAAGGGGGCGAATTTTCATCCGCCCCCTCATGTCCACTTACTCTTGTGGCTCTTCGTCAGCAGCGGCGTCGAGTTGCTGGTCTTCTGCGGCGTCGTCGATCACGACCTTACCGACAAACCCTGCACCCTCTTCACCTTCAAAGCCTTCACCTTCGAGCTCTTCACCCTCGACTTCCGAAGGCTCCTGAACCCGCTCGAGGCCGACCAGGGTTTCATCCTTGGCCAGTTTGATCAGGGTCACGCCCTGGGTGTTACGACCCAGGCTGGAGACTTCGTCGACACGGGTGCGCACCAGGGTGCCCTGGTCGGAAATCAGCATGATTTCCTCACCGTCGAGCACCTGGACCGCGCCGACCAGACGGCCGTTACGCTCGTTGCTGACCATGGCGATAACGCCCTGACCGCCACGCTTGTACTCAGGGAACTCGGTGATCGCCGTGCGCTTGCCGTAGCCACGCTCGGAAGCGGTGAGGATCTGGCTGCCTTCTTCCGGGATCAGCATGGAAATCAGCTTCTGGCCTTCCGGCAGACGCATGCCGCGTACACCACGGGCAGTACGGCCCATGGCGCGAACGTCGGATTCCTTGAAGCGAGTCACCTTGCCGCCATCGGAGAACAGCATGACTTCACGTTCGCCATCGGTGATCGCAGCCGAAATCAGCACGTCACCTTCGTCCAGCTCCAGCGCGATCAGACCAACGCTGCGCTGACGGCTGAAGGATTCCAGCGGGGTCTTCTTCACGGTGCCGTTAGCGGTCGCCATGAAGATGTAGTGACCTTCGGTGTATTCCTCGACCGGCAGCATGGTGGTGATGTATTCACCGTCATCCAGCGGCAGCAGGTTGACCAGTGGGCGACCACGGGCTGCGCGGGATGCTTCAGGGATTTCGTAGGTCTTCAGCCAGTACACCTTGCCCTTGCTGGAGAACAGCAGCAGCGTGGTATGGCTGTTGGCAACCAGCAGGTGAGCGATGTAATCCTCATCCTTGACGCCGGTAGCCGACTTGCCTTTACCGCCACGACGCTGAGCCTGGTACGCAGCCAGCGGCTGGGTCTTGGCGTAGCCGCCGTGGGAAATGGTCACGACGCGCTCTTCTTCCGGGATCATGTCACCCAGGGTCAGGTCGAGTCGGGCGTCGAGGATCTCGGTGCGACGCACGTCGCCGTATTCGGCGCGAATCACTTCCAGCTCTTCGCGGATCACTTCCATCAGGCGCGTGGCGCTGTTGAGGATGCGGATCAGCTCGCCGATCTGGTTGAGGATCTCTTGATACTCGGCCAGCAGCTTTTCGTGCTCCAGACCGGTCAGACGGTGCAGACGCAGTTCCAGAATGGCTTGCGCCTGTTCTGGCGACAGGAAGTACTTGCCGTCGCGCAGGCCGTATTGCGGATCGAGGTTTTCCGGACGGCACGAATCGGCGCCGGCACGCTCGACCATCGCGACCACCGCGGAGGACTCCCAAGGGGTGCTGACCAGCGCTTCCTTGGCTTCCGACGGAGTTGGCGAGGCCTTGATCAGTGCGATGACCGGGTCGATGTTCGACAGGGCAACCGCCTGGCCTTCCAGGATGTGACCGCGCTCACGCGCCTTGCGCAGTTCGAACACGGTACGACGGGTCACGACTTCGCGACGGTGACGGACGAAGGCTTCCAGCAGGTCCTTGAGGTTCAGGATCCGCGGACGGCCGTCGATCAGCGCGACGATGTTGATACCGAACACCGCTTGCAGCTGGGTCTGGGCATAGAGGTTATTGAGGATGACCTCCGGCACTTCGCCACGACGCAGCTCGATCACGACGCGCATACCGTCCTTGTCGGACTCGTCGCGCAGTTCAGTGATGCCTTCGAGTTTCTTCTCTTTTACCAGCTCGGCGATCTTCTCGATCAGACGCGCCTTGTTCAACTGGTAAGGGAGTTCGGTGATGACGATCTGCTGACGGCCACCGACCTTGTCGATGTCTTCGATGATCGAGCGGGCGCGCATGTAAATGCGGCCACGACCGGTGCGGTAGGCTTCGATGATGCCGGCGCGACCGTTGATGATCGCGGCGGTCGGGAAGTCCGGACCGGGGATGTATTGCATCAGTTCATCGACGGTCAGCTCGGGATTGTCGATGAGCGCCAGGCAACCGTCGATGACTTCACCGAGGTTGTGCGGTGGAATGTTGGTCGCCATGCCCACGGCGATACCGCTGGAGCCGTTGACCAACAGGTTGGGAATACGGGTCGGCATGACCGCAGGGATCATTTCGGTGCCGTCGTAGTTCGGCACCCAGTCCACGGTTTCCTTGTGTAGGTCAGCCAGCAGCTCGTGCGCCAGTTTGGTCATGCGCACTTCGGTGTATCGCATGGCCGCGGCGTTGTCGCCGTCCACCGAACCGAAGTTGCCCTGACCGTCTACCAGCAGGTAGCGCAGGGAAAATGGCTGCGCCATCCGAACGATGGTGTCGTACACCGCGGTATCACCGTGCGGGTGATACTTACCGATCACGTCACCGACAACACGGGCAGATTTCTTGTACGGCTTGTTGAAGTCGTTACCCAGCTCGCTCATCGCGAACAGCACGCGCCGGTGCACGGGCTTCAAGCCATCGCGCGCATCCGGCAGTGCCCGCCCGACAATTACGCTCATCGCGTAGTCGAGGTAGGACTGCTTCAGCTCGTCTTCGATATTGACCGGGAGGATTTCTTTGGCCAGTTCGCCCATGAGAAGCCTGATTCCTTTTTCTGGTGAAACTTCGTCACATCCATATGGGACGAACGAAGCTCGCCGCTGCAGGCTGAGTGCCATGCACCGACTTACGACAAATCAACGAGTTATGCCATGGATCTGCGCAGTAAAGGTTGCCCTGCCGGGCAACTCTGGAAACCGCCGGATGTTATCACAAGAGCCGCCACGCACCTATCCCCCAGATGCGCATGGAGTGTAGTTAGTTGACTGGTGGCAGGCTTGAAGGGGATCAGAGGGGCTTAGAGCCGGATTGAATGTAGAAATCGGGCCTGATTCAGGGATTTCATTGACCTTTAGGGCCTCATCGCTGGCAAGCCAGCTCCCACAGGATCTGCGTGCGCCGCAAAACACTGTGGGAGCTGGCTTGCCAGCGATAGCAATTTATCAGACGCCAGAGATCATTAGTGCAGACGCTTGCGGCACATCAACTGCGCCATCTTCGCTGTATCCGGCCGCTCGACGATGCCTTTTTCGGTGACGATGGCATCGATCAGGTCCGCAGGCGTCACGTCGAACACCGGGTTGAACGCATCGACCTCAGCCCCGACCCGCTTGCCGCCGACCTCCAGCAACTCACGGCCATCACGCTCTTCAATCGGAATGTCGTCGCCGCTGGCCAGGTTCATGTCGATGGTCGAACTCGGCGCCACCACCATGAAACGCACGCCGTGGTGCATGGCGTTGACCGCCAATTGATAAGTGCCGATCTTGTTCGCTACATCACCGTTGGCGGTGATCCGGTCCGCGCCCACGATCACCCAGGTAATACCCTTGGTTTTCATGATGTGGGCGGCGGCGGAGTCGGCATTGAGGGTCACCGGGATGCCCTCGTTGGCCAGCTCCCAGGCCGTCAGCCGCGAGCCCTGCAGCCATGGACGGGTTTCGTCGGCATAGACACGCTCGACCATGCCTTCGATGAACGCCCCGCGAATCACCCCCAGCGCCGTACCGAAGCCACCGGTGGCCAGCGCACCCGTATTGCAATGGGTCAGGATCGCCTGAGCATTACCCTGATGCTTGCGGATCAGATCGACGCCCAGTTGCGCCATGGTGAGGTTGGCTTCGCGATCACTTTCGTGAATAGCGATCGCCTCAGCCTCCAGCGCTGCCAGCGGATCGGCATTGTCTTTCAGACGATCAAGCCGATCGTGCATGCGACCCAGGGCCCAGAACAGATTGACCGCGGTTGGGCGGGAATCGGCAAGCAGCATGAAATCCTCTTCCAGCGCCGCGTACCAGTCGCCCCCTTCGGCAATCCGGGTACGGGCTGCCAGTACGATGCCATAGGCGGCACTGATACCGATCGCCGGCGCACCGCGCACCACCATCGAGCGAATGGCCTCGGCCACACCAGCGGCGCTGGTGTAGGCAATCCAGGTTTCCTCGAACGGCAAAATACGCTGATCCAGCAGGTACAGGGCGCCATCACGCCAATCGATGGCCTTCACCTTCTCCGCAGCCAACAGTCGATCGCGCATCCCACACCCCGCACTCATGAACAAAAGCCGCCGATTATAGCGATCCCCCCGCGAAGACGCTCGGGTATACTTCGCCATCCTTCACAAAAGCACTGGAACCGACCCTCGATGCCGAACACCGCCGCTGCGCTCGACCTGTTATTGCTGCCGACCTGGCTGGTACCCGTCGAACCCGCCGGCGTTGTCCTCAAGGACCATGGCCTGGGCATCCGCGACGGGCGCATCGTCTTCATCGGCCCACGCTCCGCCGCACTGAAGCTTAACGCAACCGAAACCCGCGAACTGCCGGACATGTTGCTCAGCCCCGGCCTGATCAATGCCCACGGGCATGCGGCAATGACCCTGTTCCGTGGTCTGGCCGATGATTTGCCCCTGATGACCTGGCTGGAAAACCATATCTGGCCGGCCGAGGCCAAATGGGTTGACGAGGATTTCGTTCGCGACGGCACGGATCTGGCCATTGCCGAACAACTCAAGGGTGGCATCACCTGCTTCTCTGACATGTATTTCTTCCCGAAGGTTGCCAGCGAGCGTGTACACAACAGCGGTATTCGGGCGCAGATCGCGATCCCGATCCTCGACTTCCCGATTCCAGGCGCCAGCACGGCGGACGAAGCCATTCGTCAGGGCGTCGAGTTATTTGGCGATCTCAAGCACCATCAGCGCATAAAAATCACCTTCGGCCCCCATGCACCCTACACCGTGGGCGATGAAAACCTGGAAAAAATCCGGGTGATCACCGAAGAACTGGACGTTGCGATCCACATGCACGTGCATGAAACCGCTTTCGAAGTGCAGCAATCGGTCGAGCAACGTGGCGAACGCCCACTGGCCCGCCTCGCTCGGCTGGGCATGCTGGGGCCGCGCTTCCAGGCGGTTCATATGACCCAGATCAGCGATGAAGACCTGGCCCTGCTGGTAGAAAGCAACACCAGCGTGATTCATTGCCCGGAGTCGAACCTGAAGCTGGCCAGCGGGTTTTGCCCGGTAGAGCGCTTGTGGCAAGCCGGCGTCAATGTCGCCATCGGCACCGATGGCGCCGCCAGCAACAACGATCTGGACCTGCTCGGCGAAACCCGCACCGCTGCCCTGCTGGCCAAGGCCGTGGCTGGCTCGGCAACCGCCCTGGATGCCCATCGCGCCCTGCGCATGGCCACCCTCAACGGCGCCCGCGCCCTGGGAATCGAAGCTGAAGTCGGGTCGCTGGAAGTCGGCAAAGCCGCCGACATCGTCGCGTTCGACCTCTCGGGCCTTGCCCAGCAACCTGTTTATGACCCGGTTTCGCAGCTTATTTACGCCACGAGCCGGGACTGCGTGAAACACCTTTGGGTCGCCGGCAATCAACTGCTCGATGATCGTCGCCTGACACGCCTGGATGAACAACAGCTGGTCACCACCGCCAAGGCATGGGGCCAACGCATCAGCGGTCGCACCGAATAGATAGCACCCCGGATTCAACGCCGGGACATCAGGATTTTTCAAGTTTTTCGAGGACTTAAACCATGAGCAACGTCGACTACGCCGAAATCGCCAAATTCGAAGCCCTGGCCCATCGCTGGTGGGACCGCGAAAGCGAGTTCAAACCGCTGCACGACATCAACCCGCTGCGGGTCAACTGGATTGATGAGCGCGTCAATCTGGCCGGCAAAAAAGTCCTCGACGTCGGTTGCGGCGGCGGCATCCTCAGCGAATCCATGGCTCAGCGCGGCGCCACCGTGACGGGCATCGACATGGGCGAAGCCCCGCTGGCGGTCGCGCAGCTGCATCAGTTGGAGTCCGGTGTGAACGTCGAGTACCGGCAGATCACCGCCGAAGCCCTGGCCGAGGAAATGCCGGAGCAGTTCGACGTGGTCACCTGCCTGGAAATGCTTGAGCATGTGCCGGACCCGTCCTCGGTGATCCGCGCCTGCTTCCGCATGGTCAAGCCCGGCGGCCAGGTGTTCTTCTCCACCATCAACCGCAACCCGAAGGCGTACCTGTTCGCCATCGTCGGCGCCGAATACATCATGAAGCTGTTGCCCCGCGGCACCCATGACTTCAAGAAATTCATCCGACCTTCCGAACTCGGCGCCTGGAGCCGCATGGCCGGCCTGACCGTCAAGGACATCATCGGCCTGACCTACAACCCGCTCACCAAGCACTACAAACTGGCGGCCGACGTGGACGTCAACTACATGATCCAGACCCTGCGCGAGGAGTAAGCCGATGCCAATCAGAGCAGTTCTTTTCGACATGGACGGCACTCTGCTCGACACCGCGCCGGACTTTATCGCGATCTGTCAGGCGATGCGTGCCGACCGTGGCTTGCCGCCAATGAACGACAAACACATCCGCGACGAAATCTCCGGTGGTGCCAAAGCGATGGTTGCCGTGACCTTCGCCATGGACCCGGAGTCACCGGGGTTCGAGGAACTGCGCCTGGAGTTTCTAGAGCGCTACCTCGTGGGCTGTGCAGTCCATAGCAAACTGTTCGACGGCATGGGCGAACTGCTGGCCGACATCGAAAAGGCCAATCTGATCTGGGGCGTGGTAACCAACAAGCCGCTGCGCTTTGCCGAGCCGATCATGCAACAGCTTGGGCTGGCCGAACGTTCGGCGCTGCTTATTTGCCCGGATCATGTGAAGAACAGCAAACCGGACCCGGAGCCGCTGATCCTCGCCTGCAAGATGCTCGACCTGGACCCGGCCAGCGTGCTGTTCGTGGGTGATGACCTGCGCGATATCGAATCGGGTCGCGATGCCGGCACCAAAACCGCGGCGGTCACCTTCGGCTATATCCACCCGGACGATAATCCGCGGCATTGGGGGGCGGATGTGGTGGTCGATCATCCGCTGGAGTTGCGCAAGGTTTTGGATAGCGCGCTCTGCGGCTGCTGAGTTTTTTGAGACCGACCCTTGTGGGAGCGAGCCTGCTCGCGAAAAACCTGAGAGCGCCACGGGGCACCAGGCTTATCGTGTAATCGTTGACGACCATCGCGAGCAGGCTCGCTCCCACAGGGATAGCGCTGGACCTGAATATTTTTTGTTGAGGTTTTTATGTTTGATTATTCCGCCCGCCCCGACCTGCTCAAGGATCGAGTCATTCTGGTTACCGGCGCCGGTCGTGGCATCGGTGCCGCCGCGGCAAAAACCTATGCTGCCCACGGCGCGACCGTACTGCTCCTGGGCAAGACCGAAGCCAACCTGACCCAGGTCTACGACGAAATCGAATCCGCCGGCCACCCGCAACCGGCCGTGATTCCGTTCAACCTGGAAACCGCCCTGCCCCACCAATACGATGAGCTGGCGGCAATGATCGAAAGCGAATTCGGCCACCTCGACGGTTTGTTGCACAACGCCTCGATCATTGGTCCGCGCACACCGATCGAGCAGCTCTCCGGCGAGAACTTCATGCGCGTGATGCAAGTGAACGTCAACGCCATGTTCATGCTCACCAGCACCCTGCTGCCACTGCTCAAACTGTCCCAGGATGCCTCGGTGGTGTTTACTTCCAGCAGCGTCGGACGCAAGGGACGTGCGTACTGGGGCGCTTACGGCGTCTCCAAGTTCGCCACCGAGGGCCTGATGCAGACCCTGGCCGACGAAGTCGATACCGTGGCGCCGGTGCGCTCCAACAGCATCAACCCGGGCGCCACTCGCACCAGCATGCGCGCCCAGGCGTATCCAGGGGAAAACCCGCTGAACAATCCAACGCCCGAGGAGATCATGCCGGTCTACCTGTACCTGATGGGGCCGGACAGCACCGGCATCAACGGCCAGGCATTCAACGCCCAGTAATGCCGTACGTCGCTTTTGTGCCGCGCCGACTTCCCGTCGCGGCATTTGAGCAACCTATTCTTGTACAAAGCAGATTAAACTTGTACGAAATGTCCTACGGGACTGACGGACCAGTATGACGCGCAGCCCAAAGCCGCTCTCACCCAGCTTGTAAGACAGCCTTACTGCTCAAGGGCGCACGCCATATGAAATCACCTTCCCAGACCAACGCAATTGACTTCGATAGCGCCAAATTGCAACGCCTGGGCTTTGGTCAGCAGCAACCGACTCTGGAAAGGCCCGTCAGTCTTGCGCAACTGCGCCAGCAACTGAGCATGCAGCTGCAAACCAGTCTTGAGCCACAACGTATTCTCGGGCTGTTTTTTCGCGAAATTCAACGCCTCGTACCGCTTGATGCCTTGAGCTATGAGCACAAGAGCAGTGACCTGCGCCTGGAATTCGGCCAACGCGGCCACCACTCGATCAGCTACAGCCTCAGCCATGAAGGCGAACATCTGGGAGAGCTGGTGTTTCGCCGCAATCAGCGTTTCAGCGAACAGGAACAGGGCAGCCTCGAGTCGCTACTGGCCGCGCTGCTCTACCCTGTGCGCAACACCTTGCTCTACCGCGCCGCGACCCAAAGCGCATTGCGCGATCCGCTCACGGATACCGGGAACCGCATCGCCATGGACCAGACACTGTTGCGGGAAATCGAAGTCTCGCGACGTCATCTGCAGCCGTTGTCGTTGCTGATGCTGGACATCGATCACTTCAAACAGATCAACGACACCCATGGGCACAGTGTCGGCGATGACGTGCTCAAAGCGGTCGCCGCCTCGATCAAGCACCAATTGCGCAACGTGGACATGGTGTTTCGTTTTGGTGGGGAAGAGTTCCTGATCGTGCTGTCCAACACCAGCCGCGAAGCAGCGGCCATGGTCGGCGAGCGGCTGCGATTTGCGATACAGGCCGAGGAGTATGTGGCTGAGGAACGCTCGATCCTGCTGACTGTGAGCCTCGGCTGCTCGACCCTGCTGCCCGGCGAATCCGCCGAGAGCCTGTTGCGAAGGGCCGATAATGCGCTGTACGTCGCCAAGCGCGAAGGGCGTAATCGGTTGACGATGGCAGGGTGAGCTTTTAACAGCACTGCAGAACCAATGTGGGAGCGAGCCTGCTCGCGAAAGCTTTCTAACATTCAACATCTTTGGTGAATGTCAGGCAGCCATCGCGAGCAGGCTCGCTCCCACCGTTTTTATTGCCTGGTAATTGGATCAGCTTTCGGCCAACGCCAGTCGCTCACGGGCCACCGGCATTTTTTCCGCGTGCTCCAGCTGCATGCAGCGTTCCAGGAACAGGTACATGTAGTCGTAGCTCTTGCACACGGCCTGGCGCAATTCCACTTGCAGGGCCCTGCTCGGGTTCATGCCCGCCAGCGTGCAGATGATTTCCAGCGCTTCCCATGGATGGGCATCGTCGTACTGGGCGTGCATCTTCAGCCACTTCATGGCGCGCTTGCGATCTTCCTCGGGGAACGATGCCGCGTACACACCATTGGAACAGACGACCGCCGACCACTCTCCGGTCGCGCCCTCAATGGCATAGTTGGTGGCGGCAATGGCGACGATCAGAGAATCCGCAGAGCTGGTGTGCCAGCACCAGTGACTCAAGGCGTGAAGTTCCGGTGCCACTTGTTGCGCCTGCAGGTCTTCCAGGCTGACACCGTGAGCGCGGCTCCAATTCACCCAGTAGTCGGCATGGTTCAATTCGACGCGAATGTTGCGCATCAACCAGCGACGCGCCATGTCTTCGCCCGGATGACGGGCAAAACGGGTCTTGGTCAGGTTTTGTGCCATATATAACGCGAACTGTTCGACCACCGGCCAGCCACCGATCAGGTACTGACGCATGGTCTTTGCGCTGAGCTTGTTGTCACGCATGCGCTGATACAGTTCGTGTTCGACAACCCGGCGCTTGCTCTCGCTGCAATCCTGGATCAGGCGCTGGGCCCAGGCAGGATAACTTGCAGCTTCCATGAGGGGTCCGGTTCTGTTGAATGTGTCGATCACTGTCGAGCTCCTTTTGATTGTGATTGTTTTGACCGGCAAGAGACTTCAACGGAACGTGCCAGGTGCCTTGAACAAAAGAGGCTGAGGCCTGGCGGGACGACTTTGCAAACTGTCGCAGGTAAACAGTTGCGGGCGTTCAATGACATACCCTTGAGCGTAATCCACCCCGATCTCCAGTAATGCCTGCTCGATCTGGGGCGTCTCTACAAACTCGGCAATCGTACGTTTACCCATGACATGGCCGATGTGATTGATCACCTCGACCATGGCGCGGTTAATCGGGTCGTCCAGCATATCCTTTACGAAACTCCCGTCGATCTTCAGGAAGTCTACAGGCAAATGTTTCAGGTAAGCGAATGAAGACATACCGGCGCAAAAATCGTCCAGCGAAAAATGGCATCCCAAGCCTTTGAGTTCATTGATAAAACGAATTGCGCTGCCAAGATTTGAAATTGCACTGGTTTCGGTGATTTCAAAACAAATCATTTCAGGCGGAATGGAATAAGCGACGAACTGCTCCCGCAGGAAGTCCAGAAATGCCTCATCTCCAATGGTCGTGCCTGACAGATTGATCGCACACATGGCCAGTGGCCCCTGCCGTTTCTCGACGCGGCATTGGGCGATGATCTTGAAAACATTCTCCACCACCCAGCGGTCAAGGGACGTCATCAAACCATAGCGTTCGGCGGCCGGGATGAAACTGTCGGGAAGAATCATGCGGCCGGTTTCATCATGCAGGCGCAACAGGATTTCGATATGCCCGGCGTCCCTTTCGGTGCTGCCCAACGGCGCAATTTCCTGGGCATACAGGCAGAAGCGATCCTCTTCCAGCGCCATGTGCAGGCGCTGCACCCAGGCCATTTCGCCGAAGCGCAGGGACAGTTCCGAATCGTCGGGGTGATAGACCTGAACCCGATTGCGACCTTTTTCCTTGGCCATGTAGCAGGCCATGTCGGCAGCACGCAACGAGGCTTCAAGGGTCGTCGGATTGTGCGCGACATGGACCAGACCGATGCTCACCGTGGTCACGAAAGGCCGGCCCTTCCACACAAAGTGCAGGTTCTGCACGGTCTGACGCAGACCCTCGGCAATTTTCTCCGCCGCCTCCGGCCCACAGTTCTCCAGCAAAATGCCGAACTCGTCGCCGCCAAGCCGCGCCAGTGTGTCGCCCTCACGCAGACCTGATTGCAGCAACGCGCAGATATGCCGCAGCAGTTCGTCACCCGCCGCATGGCCGCAAGTATCGTTGACCAGTTTGAACTGGTCCAGATCGAGGAACATCAAGGCATGCCGCCCCGGCTGCCGCGTCAGGTTGTGCAGCGCCTGCTCCAGGCGATACTCGAATTCGCGGCGGTTGGCCAGGCCGGTCAAGGCGTCATGGGTTGCTTGCCAGGACAGATTGGCAATGTATTGCCGCTCCTGAGTCATGTCGTGCAACACCAGCACAGTGCCGCTGACCTTGCCGGCGTTGCGGATCGGCGCGCCAACCAGCGTCACCGACACCGTGCTGCCGTCCAGGCGTTGAATCAGCTTGGAATGCTCGCTGCCGCCGCTGAGCTGGCCGCTCAAAATGCGTTCGATGAGGGTGAAACCATCGGTCTGCGCGTTGTCGTCCAACAGATTGAACAGCGCCGCCAACGGTAAACCGGTCGCCTGCTCCGCCTTCCAGTGGGTCAATGCCTCGGCGGCCGGGTTCATGTAGGCGATGGCACCCTCCACATTGGTGGTGATCACCCCGTCACCGATCGATTGCAGAGTGATCTGCGCCCGGTCTTTTTCCAGCTGAAGGGCGTCGGCAAAGGCATGGCGCTGCTTGAGCAGTTTACGGGTGCGCATCAGGGCCAACGCAATCAAGCCCAGGGCAGTGGCAAGGTTAATCACCAGCAGCAAACGAAGAATGACCCGCGACCCTTCCCCCAAGGCATCGCTGAAGGCTTTCGCCGCCGGCGTCACCTCATCGTTGATTGCGAAAATCTGCGCCTTCCAGCGCTGGATGTCCGCATCGGAGGCCGGGCTGGCAGTGATAAGCCGATGCATGTCCTGCGCAACGTCATCGAGCTTGACCAGATACGCGTCACCCACGGTCCAGAGATCGATGGCCTTTTCGAGGTAGCTGAAGTGACGGAAATTGAGGTACAGCCAGATCAGGCTGGAGACGTCATCGGGATGGTTACCGCCCTTGAGGATCGCCGCGCGTGCCGCTTCGATATTCGGTGGCTGGTGATCCAGTGCCACACGCAACTCGTGACCACCCTGGGGCACGGCAATGGCGTTCTGGTACTTATGAAAAATCGCTTCATCGCCGTTGTCGGCATAAAGATTGAGGTAATAAATGGCGTCTTTCTGACCCTTGGACCATAGGCTTTCGCCGGCAACGTAGCCACGGACAGCCGAAAGTACATAAAGACTGACACCGCCCAACAAGGCCTGAAACACCACAACGGCGATAAATGGCCAGACGATGCCCAACAACCGGGGCGTTCCGAGAGTCCGCGTTTGATTCATGAGTTCCCTTGCATTAGCACTGCTTGATCGTCTTCCGGACGAAATCGCTACAACGAGACTAGGTTGCGTTCCAAGTCCCGGCAAGTAAGAACCTGTCGTTACCAGCGAGCGACCAAGGGATGAATAAGAATCCATCCTTGAGCCCCCACTCAATATACATGTACTGCACGGATTCTATTGCGGGTCGTTGTAATCGGTAGCGATCCCCCTTGCAGAGCCGCAGGGAACCGCCCAAAACAATACAAGAGAAGACCTACCATGCAAACAACGGCCCTGAAAATCGATGACACGATACGGCAATTGCAAAAAATCAGGCAGCGCGAGATCTGTCAGTGCTGCTGCAAATGCCCATACAGCTTGGCGTACAGCCCACCATCGGCAATCAGTTGCTGATGGTCGCCATCTTCGGCAATTTGCCCGCCATCAAACACCAGTACCCGATCGGCCTGTTTAACCGCTGACAACCGGTGCGCAATGATCAACGTGGTGCGGTTGCTCAGGAAACGCGACAACGCCTGGTGCAGGTTGTATTCGGTGGCGGCATCCAGCGCTGAAGTGGCCTCATCGAGGATCACCACTTTCGGTTCCGCCAACACCATCCGCGCAATCGCCAGGCGTTGCCGCTGGCCGCCGGACAAACGCACGCCGGAACGCCCGACGATACTGTCCAGACCGTTGGGCAATTCACGAATCGTGGCATGCAATTGCGCAATTTCCAGGGCCTGCCAGCAAGCTTCATCGCTGCGTTCGCGGCCCATGGTCAGGTTGGCACGTACGGTGTCGTTGAACAGTGCCGGGTGCTGCAGGACCACGGCGACATTTTCGCGCACGGTTTCCAGGCCGATTTCCTGCTGGGTAGAACCGCCGAAGCGGATGGTTCCGGCCAGCGGCGTGTATAGACCCAGCAGTAACTGCACTAGCGTACTTTTACCGCCACCGCTGGCACCGACGATCGCCACTTTTTCACCCGGGGCGATGGACAGATTCATCTGGTTCAACACCAACTCGTCGCCATAACCGAAGCTCAACCCCTGAACTTCGATGCCCACGGTCTCGCGGCCGTGGAATGGGTCGACGCCGCTGGGGTACTCCGGCTCATCGGCGCGGGATAACAGTTCATTGATCCGCGACAGCGCACCGCCGGCCGCGTAGTAGGCATATTGCAGGTTCAGCAATTGCTCCACCGGACCGATCATGAACCACAGGTAGCTGAACACCGCGAGCATCTGGCCGATGGACAGGTCGGAAAACAGCACGGTCAGCATGGCGGCGGCACGAAAAATATCGATGCCGAACTGGAACAGCAAGCCGCTGGCACGGTTCGAAGCGTCGGTTTTCCACTGCGAACTGACCGCGTAATCGCGAACTTCCCTGGCGCGCAGGCCCAGTCGGCCGAGGAAAAAGCCCTGGCGGTTACCGGCGCGGACTTCCTGGATGGCGTCCAGGGTTTCAGTCAGTGCCTGAGTGAAACGCGAGGTACTGTCGTTCTCGAGCTTCTTCAGGTGCTTGACCTTTTTGCCCAACTGCACGGTGGCGTAGATCACCAGCGGATTGAACAACAGAATCAGCAGTGCCAGCTTCCAGTGCATCCACATCAGGATCCCTGCGGTGCCGACCAGCGTCAGCATCGCCACGAGGAAACGGCTGAGGGTTTCGCCGACGAATTTGTCCAGGGTGTCGAGATCGGTCACCAGGTGGGTGGTCACCGTGCCACTGCCGAGGCTTTCGTATTCCCCCAGCGAGATGCGCTTGAGGCGCTCAATCAGGCGGATGCGAATGCGGTACACGATGTCCTTGGCCAGTGCGGCGAACAACCGCGCCTGCACCACGTTGAACAGCAATGCCGCGCAACGCAGGGCCAGGGTCACCAGCAGCATCAAGCCGATGTAGCCCGCGGCTTTTTGCCAGACCGCGGGAAGTGCGAGGTTCATGATTTGCAATGCCGCATCACCGTGTCCCAGCAGTACTTCGTCCACCAGCAGCGGCAGAAGCAATGGGATGGGTACGCTGCACAGGGTCGCCAGCACGGCCACGCCGTTGGCGATCCACAGGGATTTCTTGTGATGAAGGGCCAGACGTCGGATTTCCGCCCAGCTCAAGCGGTCGACACGTTTTGCGGTTGGAACGTCGTCGGGCAGGTCATGCACAGGCGGCGCGCTCCAGCCAGCGGCCGAGCAGTGGAGACAGCACACTGAGCGGCTGATAGCCGTTGGTCAGCAATGCCAATTGACCATTTCGCTCAGCCAGCAAGGTAGGGAAGCCGGCAATGCCCAGATCCTGGACCCAGGTGAAGTCGGCGGCCGTTGCGGTATGCATATCGGCACGGTCAAACGCGGCGGCGAATTCGATACGCGGCAAACCCGCCTGTTCAGCCAGCTCAACCAGAACACTGGCGTGGGTCACATCGCGGCCTTGCGCGTAAAACGCATGTTGAATAAGCCCGAGCAATTTCCACGCACAGTCCGGCGCCAGGTTGCGTGCCGTCACCAGTGCCCGGCACGCAGGCTCCGTGTCGTAGACGAATCCCTCAGGCAAGGCACCTTCCAGCTTGAACGGCTGGCCGGTGGCTTCGGTGACCGCCTGCCAGTGTTCAAGGATATAGCGCCGGGTCGTTGGTTCCAGCGCCGAGCCGCTGCCGGTGCGCAAACCGCCCACCACCAGATGCACGTCCACACCCGCGGCGGCCGCCTGCTCGACCAATGCATTGGCCACCGGCGCAAAACCCCAGCACCAGGAACACATCGGGTCCATCACATAGAGCAGGCGCGCAGCGTTCATGGTTCAGGCCTCGGAGGATGCTTGTTTGTAGTTGTAGCCGATCGGGTGAGGCATGTTGCGAGCCTTGGCCAATTCGATCTGTTTTTGCCGATCGATGGCGCTGCGGCGGGTTTTCTCGCTCAGCGAGTTCCAGCAATGCGGGCAACTGATACCGGCTACATAATGTTCGGATGCGCGATCTTCGACGCTGACCGGTGTGCGGCAGGCATGACATTGATCGTAGTCGCCTTCGCTCAGGTCGTGGCGAACCGTCACGCGGTTATCGAACACAAAGCAGTCGCCCTGCCACTTGGTTTCTTCCTGAGGTACTTCTTCGAGATACTTCAGGATACCGCCCTTGAGGTGGTAGACCTCATCGAAACCTTCGCTGAGCATGTAGCTCGACGCTTTTTCGCAACGAATGCCGCCGGTGCAGAACATCGCAACCTTCTTGTGCACGGCCGGGTCGAAGTTGGCTTTGATGTAGTCGGGAAATTCGCGAAAACTGGTGGTTTTCGGATCGATCGCGCCTTCGAAGGTGCCAATCGACACTTCGTAGTCGTTGCGGGTATCGATCAGCAGCACTTCCGGATCGCTGATCAGCGCGTTCCAGTCCTGCGGATCAACGTAGGTACCGACCTTTTTGTTCGGGTCCACGCCGTCAACGCCGAGGGTCACGATTTCTTTCTTGAGCTTGACCTTGGTGCGGTAGAACGGCTGCTCATCGCAGTACGACTCTTTGTGGTCGATGTCGTCCATGCGCGGGTCGTTCTTGAGCCAGGCCAATAGCCCGTCGATACCTTCGCGGCTGCCGGACACGGTGCCGTTGATGCCTTCTTCGGCAATCAGCAGCGTGCCTTTGATGCCATTGTCGACCATCGCTTGCAGCAGTGGCTCGCGCAGGGCGACGTAATCTTCCAGGGTGACGAACTTATACAGTGCCGCCACGACAATCTGTTGTGTCATGGGTAAATCTCCAGGTGGCTACCCTCGTAAGGGGTGAACCGGATGCGAAAAAAAACGCGCCGGGTTAGCGGCGCGTTGCATAGTCTAACAAAATTTGTGGGAGCAAGGCTTGCCCGCGATTGCGATCTCAAATACGCCATCGCGGGCAAGTCGGATCGCCGCACCGCTTGCTCCCACAGGTACTGCGGCGTGTCAGTGTTTACTGCCACCGGCACAGGTCGGCGAGGCCGGAGCCGCGTCGATCTGCGCCCATTCTTCAGGCGTATAGGTATGCAGCGCCAACGCATGGAATTCGCCCATCAGCTCGCCAAGCGTGCCGTAGACTTTCTGGTGACGCTTGACGCGATTGAGCCCTTCGAACTGCTGGCTGACCACCACGGCCTTGAAATGGGTCTGCAACCCGCGGCTGTGCATGTGGCTTTCATCCAGCACTTCCAGATGCTGGGGCTGAAGCAGGCCCAGCGTCGATTCGATGCGTTGTTGCATGGTCATACCGAACTCCGCTTACGGCTTTTTCTTGGCTGGAGCCGCTGCGTCTTTCGGCGTCAGCTCGGCAGTCATGTCAGCCAGCAGTTTGTTGACCACAGGCACCGCGCTTTCCAGCTTGGCCTGAGTCATCTGGGCCGATTGCTGGGTCAGCTGCGGCATTTTTTCCAGGACTTTCTTGCCCAGCGGCGACTGGTAGAACGCCACCAGGTCCTTGAGCTCGGATTCGGTGAAGTTGGTGGTGTAGAGCTTGACCATGTCCGGTTTCAGCTTGTTCCAGCCGATGGCCTGGTCCAGGGCGGCATTGGCCTTGGCCTGGTAGGTTTCCAGTACGGCTTTTTTCGAGTCCGGCGCTTTGGTTTGCTGGAAGCGCTGAGCAAACATCTGCTGGACTTGCATGTACACCGGAGTGCCCAGTTTGTCAGCATGTGCCAGGGTCAGGAAAGCCTCGGCACTGGCGTTGTGGCTGGCGGTATCGGCAAAAACCTGGCCGCTGGCACAAACCAATGCAACCGCGGTACAGATGGCACGAAGACGAGTCATCGAGTTTCCTTTTCTAGCAGGCGAGGTAAAACCCCAAGGGCGACCATTCTGCGCCTAAAAAAGTGTGTCGCTCAACCCCAAGCCTTGTCGGGCCTGATTTAGAGGGGTTCAATGGACAGAATTGAGACTGATGGAACCCCGGCCGTCGATCACGGCCTAAACTGCGCAATCAGACTTACAGGAGTGTGACCGATGAGCCGTATCGAAACCGACAGCCTTGGCCAGGTTGAAGTCCCGGATGAAGCCTACTGGGGCGCTCAGACGCAACGCTCGCTGGTCAACTTTGCCATCGGCAGCGAACGCATGCCGCTGGCGGTGCTGCATGGCCTGGCGCTGATCAAGAAAGCCGCGGCACGGGTCAACGACCGCAATGGCGACCTGCCCGCCGATATCGCCCGCCTGATCGAACAGGCTGCCGACGAAGTGCTCGACGGCAGCCACGACAGCCAGTTTCCACTGGTGGTCTGGCAGACCGGCAGCGGCACCCAGAGCAACATGAACGTCAATGAAGTGATCGCCGGGCGCGCCAACGAACTGGCCGGCAACCCGCGTGGCGGCAAGTCCCCGGTACACCCCAACGATCACGTCAATCGCTCCCAGAGCTCCAACGACTGCTTCCCCACGGCCATGCACATCGCCGCGGCCCAGGCCGTGCAGCAACACTTGCTGCCGGCCATCGCCGAGCTGTCCGGGGGCCTTGCCGAGCTGTCGGCTCGGCACATGAAACTGGTGAAAACCGGACGCACCCACATGATGGACGCGACGCCGATCACCTTCGGCCAGGAAGTGTCCGGATTCATCGCGCAACTGGATTACGCCGAACGGGCAATCCGCGCTGCGCTGCCGGCGGTCTGCGAACTGGCCCAGGGCGGCACGGCGGTGGGTACCGGACTGAACTCGCCCCACGGCTTTGGTGAAGCGATCGCTGCCGAGCTGGCGGCGCTTTCCGGCCTGCCCTTCATCACCGCACCGAACAAGTTTGCCGCGCTGGCCGGCCATGAGCCGCTGACAACGCTCTCCGGTGCGCTGAAAACCCTCGCCGTGGCCCTGATGAAAATTGCCAACGACTTGCGCTTGCTCGGTTCAGGCCCACGCGCCGGTTTCGCCGAAGTGAAGTTGCCAGCCAATGAGCCGGGAAGCTCGATCATGCCTGGCAAGGTCAACCCGACCCAGTGCGAAGCGCTGTCGATGCTGGCCTGCCAGGTACTGGGCAACGACGTCACCATCGGTTTCGCCGCGAGCCAGGGGCACTTGCAACTGAACGTGTTCAAACCGGTGATCATCCACAACCTGCTGCAATCGATTCGCCTGCTGGGCGATGGCTGCAGCAACTTCCAGCAGCATTGCATCGCCGGCCTGGAGCCGGACGCCGGGCAAATGGCTGAACATCTGGAACGCGGCTTGATGCTGGTGACGGCACTGAACCCGCATATTGGCTATGACAAATCAGCGGAAATTGCCAAGAAGGCTTACAGCGAAGGGCTGACGTTGCGTGAGGCCGCGTTGCAGCTGGGGTATCTGACCGATGAGCAATTCGATGCGTGGGTGAGGCCGGAGAATATGTTGGAGGCTGGGGCCAAGGGCTGAAATTTTCGGTGATTGATAGTCAGTCATCGCGAGCAAGCTTTGCTCCCACAGGTTTGGTGCAGTACACAAGGATCAACACCAAACCTGTGGGAGCAAAGCTTGCTCGCGATGAACGATAACGCGAATTAACCTGCTGCCATCCTCACCTTCCGGGCCTTGAGCCCGGCAATCAACGAAGGCCCCAACGCCACCAGCGCCGACCCCAGCACCACCAGTATGGCGCCGCCATACCCCAGGCCATTGATCGTCTCGGCATGTACAAAATCCGGCCACCACCACGCGGCCAGGGCGACGGCGCCGAAGGTCACCAGCGGCGTGATTGCCAGTGTCGCGCTGACCCGGGACGCTTCCCAGTGGGCCAGGGCTTCGGCAAAGGCGCCGTAGGCAATCAGGGTGTTCATGCAGCACGCCAACAGCAACCAGCCTTGCAGCGGATTCAGTTGCAACGCTTGCAGCGGATGCACCCACGGTGTCAGCAACAGCCCGCAGAACAGGTAGATCACCATCATCACCTGCAGCGAATTCCACACCGTCAGCAATTGCTTTTGCCCAAGCGCATAAAAGGTCCAGACCGTGGACGCCAACAGCACCAGCAACACACCGGCGGTGTAATCGGTCAACGAGGTGAGCAGCTCACTCAGACGCTGATTGAAAAACAGCGCGAAACCGATCAGCAAAACCAGCAAGCCAATCCCCTGCCCCAGGCTGAAACGCTCCTTGAACACAAACACGCTGGCGATCAGCAGCATGATCGGCCCCATCTGCACCACCAGTTGCGCGGTGCCGGGGCTGAGCAGGTTCAGCCCCATCAAATACAGCACGTAGTTGCCCACCAGGCCGAGCACCGCCATCAACACCAGCCAGCCGCCGCGCGGCCCGAGCACTTTGCGGCTCGGCAGGCGCCTGGTCGCAGCCAGGTAAATGAACAGGCAGCCACCGGATACCATCAGGCGAAACCAGGTCACGGTGACCGGGTCCATCACCAACAACACCTGTTTGAGTTTGATCGGCAGGATTCCCCACAGCAGCGCGGTCAGCAAGGCCAGGAATAAACCGTAAACCCAGCGACCGGATGAAATGTGCATGCGAACCCCATAGCCAAGTGTCAAGAACCGTCATTCTAGGCGCACTGCCGTGTGGCACACAGGGACAGTTTGCACCTCGCCGCGAACGAAACTGTGCAGGTCGCACCATTAAATTGGCGATATGCCGTCGATCCGATAACCAGGCATCGCAAGTGGTTCATGCATAAGCTCATTGGATCCACTCACCGCAACCTCCCGCAGGAGATCGCCATGTACGGCAAGCGCGCCCAGGACAACGCCCCCGCCACGCGTTTTCGCAGTGACCGGTTATGTCGGGTGAATGGGGAGTTGTACTTCAGCACTCGGGAAAACACGCTGGAGGGGCCGTTTGCCAGTGCCGAGGTGGCTGCGCGGGAAGTTCAGGCTTATATCGAGCGGATGCAATCTTTGAGTTTGAACAGGTAGACCGAGTCGTCTGCATCGCGGGCAAGCCTTGCTCCCACAGGATTCGTGTAATCCCTGTGGGAGCAAGGCTTGCCCGCGATGGCTATTAGACAGTCACTACGAATGCCAGAGATTTAACGCACCGCCTCGAACAATCCAGTAGCCCCCATCCCACCGCCCACGCACATGGTCACGATGCCGTACCGCAGATTGCGCCGCTGCAATTCACGAACGATGTGCCCGACCTGACGCGAACCGGTCATGCCGAACGGGTGGCCAATGGAAATCGAGCCGCCATTGACGTTGTACTTGTCGTTATCGATCTCCAGCCGATTACGTGCGTACAGGCACTGCGAAGCGAACGCTTCGTTGAGTTCCCACAAGTCGATATCGCTGATCTGCAAGCCTTTGGCCTTGAGCAGCTTCGGCACGGAAAAAACCGGACCGATGCCCATTTCATCCGGCTCACAACCCGCCACGGTGAACCCGCGGAAGAACGCCTTGGGCTTCAAGCCCAGCGCCAGGGCTTTTTCCAGGCTCATCACCAGCGTCATGGAAGCACCGTCTGACAGCTGCGAAGAGTTGCCGGCGGTGACCGAACCGTCTTCGGCGAATACCGGCTTCAACCCGGCCAGGCTTTCCAGCGTGGTGTCGGGGCGGTTGCAGTCATCGCGATCAACGATTCCGTCGAGGATCTGCACCTGGCCGGTGGCCTTGTCTTCGACACGGTATTTCACCGCCATCGGCACGATTTCATCGCCGAACAGCCCCGCTGCCTGCGCCTGGGCGGTGCGCTGCTGGCTTTGCAGGGCGTACAGATCCTGTTCTTCGCGGCTGACGTTGTAGCGGCGCGCGACGACTTCGGCCGTCTGCCCCATCGGGAAGTAGATACCCGGCACCTGCTCCTTGAGCAGCGGGTTGATCAGGTTGTCGGTGTTGACGCTTTTCATGGTCAGGCTGATCGACTCGACGCCGCCAGCGACGATGATGTCGCTGCAACCCGAAGCAATCTGGTTGGCGGCGATGGCAATCGCCTGCAAGCCCGACGAACAGAAACGGTTGAGGGTCATGCCGGCGGTGCCGATACCCAGTCGCGACAGCACCGCAACGTTACGACCGATGTTGAAGCCCTGTGCCCCTTCGTTGGAGCCGGCGCCGACGATGCAGTCCTCGACGCTGGCCGGGTCGATGCCGGTGCGCGCCAGCAATGCATTGACGCAGTGCGCGGCCATGTCGTCCGGGCGGGTCTGATTGAATTTTCCGCGAAAGGATTTGGCCAGGCCGGTCCGCACGCTGTCGACGATCACCACTTCACGCATGGCATACCTCATTGTTGTTGTCGGTTTAGAGTGAACCGAGCATAAGCCCACCCAATTACCGACCGCGACAATCATTCACCCCGCGTATGCGCAACCATCGCCTCACTTCTTGCCCTTGCGCTCTTGCTTGTCGGACCTTTCGAACGCTTCTTCCAGCGCACGGTTGATCGTGCGCAGGACCTTGACCCGTGCCCAGCGCTTGTCATTGGCTTCCACCAGGGTCCATGGTGCGATCTCGGTGCTGGTGCGGTCGACCATGTCGCCGACGGCGGTGCGATAGTCATCCCATTTGTCGCGATTGCGCCAATCGTCCTCGGTGATCTTGAAGCGCTTGAAGGGTATTTCCTCGCGCTCCTGGAAGCGCTCCAGTTGCGTCTGCTTGTCGATGGCCAACCAGAACTTGACCACGATCACCCCGGCGTCGGTGACCTGTTCTTCGAAGTCGTTGATTTCACTGTAGGCGCGCAACCAGTCCGCCGGACTGCAAAAGCCTTCGACGCGCTCGACCAGCACCCGGCCATACCAGGAGCGATCGAAAACGGTAAATTTGCCCCGCGCCGGAATATGCCGCCAGAAACGCCAGAGGTAGGGCTGCGCCCGTTCCTCTTCGGTCGGCGCGGCAATCGGCACGATGTTGTACTGGCGCGGATCCAGTGCCGCCGCCACCCGGCGAATCGCCCCGCCCTTACCCGCCGCGTCGTTACCTTCGAACACCGCCATCAGCGCGTGGCGGCGCATGCGTTTGTCGCGCATCAACCCGGAAAACCGCGCCTGCTCGGTGATCAACTGTTCCTCATAATCGTCCTTGGTAAGACACGAGGCCAGGTCGAGGCTGTCGAGCAGGTTCACTTGGTCAACGCTGGGGAGCACCGGTGCGGCACTGACTTTTTCCGGATGAATTTTCGGACGTTTCAACGCGGCTAGCAGGCCTTCGAGCAAAATTTTCCCCACCACCAGACTGCGATAGTGCGCATCCATTCCCGCGATCACGTGCCAGGGCGCATAGTCCCGGCTGGTGCGACGCAGTACCCGTTCGCCGAATTTCACGAACTTGTCGTAGGTTTGTGATTGCTGCCAGTCCAGCGGACTGATGCGCCAACTGTGCAGCGGATCATCGGCCAGCGCCTTGAGGCGCGCTTTCATCTGTTTCTTGGATAGGTGAAACCAGAACTTGAAGATCAGTGCGCCTTCGTCGCACAACATTTTTTCCAGGCGTTCGGCGGCATTGATCGCCTGATCCAGCCGAGGGTCCTTGAACTCCCCATGGACCCGCCCCTGCAACATCTGGCTGTACCAGTTGCCGAAAAAAATCCCCATGCGTCCCTTGGCCGGAAGCATCCGCCAATAGCGCCAGGCCGGTGGCCGCGCCAGCTCTTCGTCAGTTTGCTGATCGAAGGTGCGGACCTCGATCAGACGCGGGTCCATCCATTCATTGAGCAATTTGACCGTCTCGCCCTTGCCGGCACCTTCGATGCCGTTGATCAGGATGATCACCGGGAAGCGTTTCTGCTGCTGAAGTTCGAACTGTGCTTCGAGCAAGGCTTCGCGCAGGGCCGGGACTTCGGCTTCGTAGGTTTCTTTGTCGATGGCGTGATCGATTTCGGCGGATTCGAACATGGATGGCTCCCTTCCAGATGTGAGAAGACTAGCGGATAGACCCTGTAGGAGCGAGCCTGCTCGCGATGAACTCAAGAGCGGTGCGTTTATTCAGAAAGCACGCCTCATCGTTAACGTCCATCGCGAGCAAGCTTGCTCCTACGGGATCAGGCACCTGGCCCGCGATCGGCTAGAATGGCCGCCTTGCCGTTGCCGAGCCTGCCATGAAACCTGTAATGCCCCACGCCCAGCTCGACTGGGACGACCAGGGACGCCCGTATTCGCGAGTGTTCGATGATGTGTACTTCTCCGATCTATCGGGGCTGGACGAAACCCGCTACGTGTTCATCGAACAGAACCGTTTGGCCGAGCGCTTTGCCGCCTTGCCGCAAGGCGGTCGCCTGGTCATCGGCGAGACCGGTTTCGGGACGGGGCTGAATTTCCTGTGCGCCTGGCAAGTATTCGAACAACATGCGCCGACCGATGCGCGACTGCATTTTGTCAGCGTTGAAAAGTACCCGTTGAGCCCTGCCGACCTGCAACGTGCCCTGGCCCTATGGCCGGAACTCAAGGTGTTTGCCGACCAGCTGCTGACGCAGTACGTAGCCATCCATCAAGGCTTTCAGCGGCTGGTGCTCGATGGCGGTCGCGTCACCCTCACCCTGCTGATCGGCGATGCCCTGGAGCAGTTGCCACAACTGGATGCGCAAATCGACGCCTGGTTTCTCGATGGTTTCGCCCCGGCAAAAAACCCGGACATGTGGACCGCCGAACTGTTTGCCGAACTGGCAAGGCTGGCGGCGCCCGAATCAACCATCAGCACCTTCACCAGCACCGGTTGGGTACGGCGCTTGCTCAACGCCGCCGGTTTCAAGATGAAACGTACGCCGGGCATTGGCCACAAATGGGAAATCCTGCGGGGCACGTTCATCGGCTGGCCCGCAGAAATTCCCGCGCCTGCCGTGGCCAAACCGTGGTTTGCGCGCCCGGTGCCGCTGGCCGGTGAACGTCGAGCACTGGTGATCGGTGCCGGCCTGGCCGGCTGTGCGACAGCGGCCAGCCTGGCTGCACGGGGTTGGCAAGTGAATCTGCTGGAGCGTCACGATGCACTGGCGCAAGAAGCCTCGGGCAACCCTCAGGGCGTGCTTTACCTCAAGTTATCGGCCCATGGCACGGCGTTGTCGCAACTGATTGTCAGTGGATTCGGTTACACCCGACGCTTGCTCGAGCAGTTGCAACGGGGCGTCGATTGGGACGATTGCGGCGTCTTGCAACTGGCGTTCAACGAAAAGGAAGCCGAACGTCAGGCGCAATTGGCGGCAGCCTTTCCCGAAGACTTGCTGCACACGCTCGATCAAGCGCAGGCCGAGGCTCGCGCCGGTATCGCGCTGCAATCGGGTGGCCTGTTTTACCCCGAAGGCGGTTGGGTGCATCCGCCTGCCCTGTGCCAATGGCAGGCGGCGCAATCGAACATTCAGTTGCAGACGCATAACGAAGTGCTGGAACTGCGCCGTTTGGACGGGCGGTGGCAAGCGTGGGATGGCGACAGGTTGCTGGCCGATGCGCCTGTGGTGGTATTGGCCGGTGCTGCCGAGATCAAGCGCTTCCCGTACAGCAGCGAGTTACCGCTCAAACGCATTCGCGGGCAGATCACTCGTTTGCACCAGACACTTGAAAGCCAAAGCCTGAGCACCGTGGTCTGCGCCGAAGGTTATGTTGCTCCGGCACGATTGGGTGAACACACGCTGGGTGCCAGTTTCGATTTCAACAATGACGACCTGACACCGACAGCGGCCGAGCATGCAGGCAACCTGCAGATGCTCGAAGAAATCTCGCTGGATCTGGTCGCCCGGCTCGGCGCAGACACCTTGCAGCCGGCAGCACTTGAAGGTCGCGCAGCGTTTCGCTGCACCAGCCCGGATTACCTGCCGATTGTCGGTCCCTTGGCCGACAGCCCGGCATTCGTCGACGCCTACAGCGTCTTGAGCAAGGATGCCCGGCAAACCCCGGACATCCCTTGCCCATGGCTGGACGGTTTGTACGTCAACAGCGGCCATGGTTCGAGAGGACTGATCACCGCGCCGTTGTCGGGCGAATTGATCGCTGCGTGGCTGGACAACGAACCGCTGCCATTGCCCAGGGCCGTGGCCGAGGCGTGCCATCCGAACCGCTTTGCCTTGCGTCGCTTGATTCGAGGCAAGGCCTGAGGCGTTCAATCCAGCGCAAAACAAGCCTTTGACTGGTCAGCCGTCATGGCCGCTTCGGTCAAACGCTTCAACAAGGCGTCCTCAGCCCTGTTTTGTTCGGCTGCAATACTGCCCACTTCTGTCAGGTAGTCCACGCCAAACGTCGGGTCGTTTTCAGCCGCCGTCTCCATCCGCACGTGAAAAGGCGCAGTCAGGTCGTTGAACTGTTTGCCATGGTGCTGTCGCAAAAAATCGCTCCAGAACGTGCGGCCGCTGATGTAAGTCGATAGTTCAGCAGGTGTTTCTGCGGCGAGGACCTTGTTGTAGGCCGTATCCAGATCGTTTGGTTTTACGCCACTTAGCGATGCGTAACGCATATGCAGGGGCTGGCCGACCAGTTCAAGCCTGTCGGCCAGGCCAGTGCGGTAGGCCAGTTCCACTTCCACCGGATCGAGCGCCTGATTGGCCAATGCATGCTCCCGAGCGAGTCTGGCGAGATAATCCAGTCGAAACAGGCGCCGTCCAAGACTCAGCAGCCGCGCCGCCTGATCGTGAGCATTGCCGGACTGGCGCACCACCCGATCGATATCCACTGCCACCTCAAGATTGCTGAAGATGGTGGCCGCAGAATCAGCGCAATTGGCTTTTACCGCCATCGACAGCAATTGAGCGCGTAATGCCGAGTCAATCTGAGTCGCTTCAATGACACTCCAGACTCGCCGGGTCATGTCTTCATGCACAAAACGGCTATCCGCGGAACTTCCAAGTTCTGACAGCAGCTCAAGGAATCCATTGGAATCGGGTTCGTTTTTCAGGGCCAGCCATGCCCGATTACAACTGGCATAGGTTTCTTCAACCGTTTTTGGCATCCACAAATCTCGAGCCCGTTGCTCGCTGAGCACCTCGGCTCTGTCGTCCAGAACCCCCATTCCGATGCCCGTGTTGTCACGGTAGTTTTCCAGCCTGGTACGGCTCGCTGCGGAGATGGGGTTGAAGCGCAGGTTGATTGCCCGGGTGAATCGCTGAGGGGCCCGGAGCAGCCAGTCCGGCAGCTCCCGAATCTGGTTACCTCGCAAGTCCACCATGTCCAGATAGGGCGGCCGGGAAAGCCCGACGGGTAGCTCCGTGGCGTGGGTATTGCTCAGGAACAGAGATTGCAGATCCAGCATCTTGCTGACATCGATCGTCGCCCCCAATTGATTGCCACTGAGCCCCAAGGTACGCAAATTTCGCAGGTCGGCCAGTTTGCGCAACGTGTGTTCGGTCAGCTTTATCTGATTGCCGTCCAGACTCAAGTGCTCAAGATTGGGCATCTGCGACAACGCCTCAGGCAATCGTGTGAGTCGATTGCGGTCCAGCTCCAGAGTGACCAGGCCTTTGAACGGTCTGAGGAAATACGCCAGCTCATCACCGGCCTGCATGTCCTTGATGGAAAGGCTGCGCACATGGGCGACATCCTGCTCCGTCAACGTCGGCAACGGCCCCACCGGGCTACGGTCCACCGTGAGCGCTGTAGAAGGCTGATTTTGCCGAGCCACCCGGCGCCAGCAGTTTTCGATGGCATTGGCCACCTGACGACGATTCACACGTATGTCGTCGAGTTGCCCCGGTAGCGTCTTCATTTGCGCTTCATCGTCACGCCAGGCATGCAGCACCCCGAGCAACTTCTTCAACTGCTGCCCCAGCTCCTTGATTCGATTCACCCGCGCCAGCTGAGTACTGCCGGCGTTGTCGAGAAATGACGAAACCTGGGCATCGGTGAACAACGGATAGAGTTTTCTGACTTTACGAACCAGGCCCAGCGAATAGGAACTCGCAGCGGGAGGATTCGCCTGGACACAGGCAGAAAGGTGTTTCGGTGTCTCACTGCGCTCCCCCCGTAGCAGCCGAGCGGTATGCACCGGATCGCCGGTAGCTGCCCTGGACAAGCGTGAACGCAATGTTGGGACATCCAATGCATCGTTGCCCGTGAAACCCATGCCGGTGCGTTGAGTGGCAGGCAGCGCATCCAGTATCGACTGAAGGAGCGTTTCGCTCTTCAGCGTGGAAGACACACTGCCATTGATTTGAGTGACCTGAAAGCCGCTGGACGTCTTGATGATCACTGCGCGCGACTGCGCACCCGCATCGCCCACACTGTCCAGCAAGGTGCCGGTCATTGAGCCCTGCCGTACTTCAAGTCGACAGCCGTCACCCCAACCCTGCACCCGATCCATCAGCCCGAGCGTCAGATTGTCAGTATCGGGATTGGCCAGTTGCGGCAGATGCAAGCCCGTAATTGCGCGGTCCTGCCTTAACACAGCCTGGGCTTCGTCGACCTGCCGGGCGAGTTCCATTCCAAGGGTCTTGCGATCACGCAGAAAGCTGCGATCCCTGCCAGAGGCGTTCTCCAGCAACTCCTGGCGCACACG
The DNA here is from genome assembly GCF_009861505.1 of Pseudomonas izuensis. Classification (GTDB taxonomy): domain Bacteria; phylum Pseudomonadota; class Gammaproteobacteria; order Pseudomonadales; family Pseudomonadaceae; genus Aquipseudomonas; species Aquipseudomonas izuensis. The sequence goes on from NZ_WTFT01000037.1 coordinate 91,469, forward strand.
GACGGGAAGGTCGGCAGCGTGTTCGCCCAGCGTAGCAACCTCACCGGTGGCGGTGCCGTCCCAGGATTTATAGAGCCACTCAAACAACGGCTGGCGATTGCTCTTGAGATGGCTGGCGATTTTCCGCGCCAACAGCAGCGACTTCGACTCGGTAGTCGACACACCAATCATCGCCTCGACTTCTTTCGGATAGAGGCCCGGGATGACGGTATCGAGCAGTTTTCCTGAATCAAGCTGCACCTGGGAAACATGCACAGAGTTGATCTCGTCATCCGTTGGTGCCGCTTCCGGGTAACGCGCGATAATCGCTTCTTCTCCGTCGAGCACTTTAATAAAGCGCTCCGCCGGCCAGCCAGGTAACCTCGGTAGCGTATGAAGTTGCTCCTGAATGAAGTCCGTATTCGCAGTTTCTCCCCGATCCATCGCCTCGACCAACGCGCTGATGCGCCGGTCGATCTTGAAGCGCTCGACACTATCATTCAGCCATTGCGGTAACTTGAGGTGGCTTTCATGGAGCTGGTGCAGCTTGTCAGGCGTCATGTCGGTGATGTCGGCAATGGCTTCCAGGTCAGTGCCGAGATCGTTCAGGCGCGGGTCCGTGCGCCCCAACGCATAAGCACCGTCACGCCACTCGTGCGCATGTTCGTGAACATGCCGCCAGCCACCTTCCACGTTTCGCTCGACGGCAGGCTGATAGGCGTCAGTGCGCACAGGATGGTTGAGGGTCCAGGCCGATCCGGCAGTTTTGCGGGTGACTTGAAAGGTTGCTCCATCCATGACGATCGATGTCTGTCCGGCATGCTGGAGGAGCCCTTGCGAATCAGGTTGCACGTTGGCTGGCAGCGTCCTGATTTGTTGATAGGGTTTGAGATCGGGTTTCCATAACCTCGCTTTACCATCATGAGTGATGGCCTCTAAGCCGTCGAAGAAGGCCTCCTGCTCTTTCACGCCTTTACTGATAGCAGTCGCGATTATTTTTCCGCCCGCGACAAACGCCGCCAACTGCGCGACGTTTTCGACCACATTCAGCAAATGGGACAACGCCTCTGTCCGCTCGCCATGGGTCCAGTCAACCACACCTTCATACACCTCGCTGACGATGTCGACGACCGCCGCTGCCAGCATCAATTGGCCAATCACCGGGACGAAAAAAGAAGCCGCGTTCAATAGCATTAGCCCGCCATCCAGCAATAATTGAATGGTTTTTTCCCGTAGTTGCTCATCGACGTCTTCGGTTGGAACGGCAAGGATCCGCGCGTCTGCTTGAGTCGTGCTGATAAATGCACTGAAGAAAAAATCGCCAATACAGGTATCGGCGGGGGCGGCTTTAAGCGTGCCCAAGGTCTTGCCCTTGTCAAACGAAGTAAAGAATCCGGTTTTATCGTGGCCGTGCAGATACTGCTCGACGAACGATTTTCTGTAGCTTTTGCTTTGCAAATGGAGGGTCAGGTAAACCTTGAATTCATCCAGCGAAGCGTATTCATACAACGGTCGTCGGGGTTCGTTGGGCATGTAAACCACGCATCTGGCCTTCGGGGCGGTATCGATGGAGACTTTGGTAAACACCAGCACCCCACAAATGCAGGCGTCATGAATCATCAGCCCCTGCCAAACCACTGGCCCGCCATCGAACAGCGCGTCCCTGGTTTGGCCCGCAGGGGCGTCCTGTTCGACCACGCTCAGCAACATCGTATAGGCAGCCTGGGTGATGTCCTTTTTCAGGTAGGCCATGTGAAGGGCGACTTGCATGTCCAGCACCTTCAAACGCCGGATGTCAGCCGCGGAAGCTCGATCATCGACAGGCATACCCCTCACCGGTTTGACCGGCAACGCCAGGGCTTCATCGATATGGCGCTGATACCGGGTGCCCAGGTCGAGTTCGCGACAGAGCGTCGCGAAATTTTCTGGGGTTATTACAGTGCCTGATTGGGCCTTCGCATCGATTCGTATCAGTGAGCCTGCCGCCATCCCGCCGATCTCCGCTTCCCCGGAGGTGAAATTTTCCATGGCGGCATGGAGCAAGCTGCGTGAGAGGGTGTCAGCGTTATTCAAGTAGCCGATAGGGAACAGTCCCGTTGACGAATACTCTTTTTTTGGGCCTTCCAGTGTGTCTCGCCCGACGTCGAGATCGACCGCCCATTTACCCTTGAGGAAGACGGTCAATTGCTCTTTGCAGAATTCGTCCAGCGGCTTGAGCTTTTCGAGCGCTGCCCTGGCCTTGGTTTGAGCCAGAAAAGACTGCTCGAACGCGGCTTTCAGCGCCTGCACCACGCTCAAATCCGCTTTCGCCAGCCATTCTGGAATGGACGCTTGCAGCACCTGGGCCTTGTCCAGATCGCCTGTGCGTTCCAGCAACGCCTCGAGACGTTGTGCCGGTGTCATCGGTACCGCCGCAGGGGCGGCCTTGGGTGTTGTGGGTTGCATGAGCAATGTCCTTATTGCGTTGAGGGCTGCTCAGTTTATGAAGCTCGACAGCCGTTTGATAATTCGAATACCGGGTCGAATCGGAGCGCATCCCAGCAACTATTTCCATGCATCACCTCATTAATTACCACCACCGCCCTGCGCGCCTGTGCTTGTCCGGCAACGCCTGCTTATAACCGATCGGTCTAAAACTCCCGTTACCGAGGCGGGTCAGTTTCTGAGTACCCGCCGTTTTGGCCGGGTATCGATTGACCCTCCCCAACGGAAAAACCGGTAAGGAATTTATGTGCGGATTAGCTGGCGAGTTACGTTTTGACGATCAACCTGCAGACCTTGCAGCCATTGAGCGAATCACCCATCACCTGGCGCCACGCGGCCCTGACGCCTGGGGTTTTCACAGCCAGGGGCCGATTGCCCTGGGCCATCGACGCCTGAAAATCATGGACCTGTCGAACCGCTCGGCGCAGCCGATGATCGACCATCAACTGGGTCTTTCCCTGGCCTTCAACGGCGCGATCTACAATTTCCCCGAACTTCGCACCGAGCTGGAAAGCCTGGGGTATGCCTTCTATTCCGGTGGCGACACCGAAGTGCTGCTCAAGGGGTTTCACGCCTGGGGTGAGGCGCTGCTGCCCAAGCTCAATGGCATGTTCGCGTTCGCCATCTGGGATCGCGATGCCAAACGTCTGTTCATCGCCCGCGACCGCCTCGGCGTGAAGCCGTTGTACCTGTCGCGCACCGGCCAACGCCTGCGCTTCGCCTCGTCGCTGCCGGCGTTGCTCAAGGGCGGCGACATCAACCCGGTCCTCGATCCGGTCGCACTCAATCACTACTTGAACTTCCACGCCGTGGTCCCCGCGCCACGCACCTTGCTGGCGGGCATCGAAAAACTGGCGCCGGCCACCTGGATGCGCATTGAAGCGGATGGCACCACCGAGCAGAAAACCTGGTGGAGCCTGCCCTACGGTCCTCGCGCCGATGAGCTGAATCTGACCCTCGAAGACTGGCGCGACCGGGTGCTCGACAGCACCCGCGATGCGGTGGCGATCCGTCAGCGCGCGGCGGTAGACGTCGGCGTGCTGCTGTCCGGCGGTGTCGACTCGAGCATGCTCGTCGGTCTGTTGCGTGAGGTCGGCGTGGAAAACCTCTCGACCTTCTCCATCGGATTCCAGGATGCCGGCGGCGAGCGTGGCGACGAGTTCCAATACTCAGACCTGATCGCCAGACATTACGGCACCGAGCACCATCAATTGCGCATCGACGAAAAAGAGATCATCGAACAACTGCCCGCCGCGTTCCGCGCGATGAGCGAGCCGATGGTCAGCCATGACTGCATCGCGTTCTACCTGCTGTCGCGGGAAGTGGCCAGGCACTGCAAAGTGGTGCAAAGCGGCCAGGGTGCCGACGAATTGTTTGCCGGCTACCACTGGTATCCGCAGATTGACGGCGCCGACGATCCATACGCGGCCTATCGCGAGGCGTTTTTCGACCGCAGCTACGAGGACTACGCCGCCACCGTGCAACCGAAATGGCTGACCGCAAACGACGCCGCCGGTGACTTCGTCAAAGAGCACTTCGCACAACCGGGGGCCGACGCAGCGGTGGACAAAGCCCTGCGCCTGGACAGCACGGTGATGCTGGTGGATGACCCGGTCAAACGCGTCGACAACATGACCATGGCCTGGGGCCTGGAAGCGCGCACGCCGTTTCTCGACTATCGCCTGGTGGAGCTGTCGGCCCGGGTGCCGGCCAGGTTCAAGCTGCCGGACGGCGGCAAGCAGGTGCTCAAGGAAGCGGCACGGCTGGTGATTCCAAGCGAGGTGATCGACCGCAAAAAAGGCTACTTCCCGGTGCCAGGCCTCAAGCATTTGCAGGGCGATACGCTGAACTGGGTGCGTGAACTGCTGCTCGATCCGAGTCAGGATCGCGGCCTGTTCAACCCGGCGATGCTCGACCGTCTGCTGACCGACCCGCAAGGCCAATTGACCCCGTTGCGCGGTTCCAAGCTGTGGCAACTGGCAGCGCTGAACCTGTGGCTCAGCGAACAAGGAATCTGAGCGATGAAACCCCACTCCACTGCAATCAACCAACGCCTGTTGCGCGGTCAGGCGCCCTCTTACGAACGTTTGCAGGCACGCCTGGCCGAAGATGGCAGCGAACTGGGCGCGGCACCGATCGCGGTCCACTGCGGCTGGGGCCGGTTGCTGATCGGTCACACCTTTGCCGATGCAGCCAGCCTCGCCCGGGAGCTGCTCAACGAGCAGCCCGGTGAACGCGACATTGCGTTGTACGTCGCCGCCCCCCAACAGGTGCTGGGGCTGGAGCCGACCCAGCTGTTCCTCGACCCGTCCGATACCTTGCGCCTGTGGTTCAGCGATTACCGCCAGGCCACCCGGGTGTTTCGCGGGTTTCGTATCCGTCGTGCCCAGAGCGACGCCGACTGGAGCGCGATCAATCAGCTGTACCACGCACGCGGCATGCTGCCGGTCGACACCACTTTGCTCACGCCGCGACACTTGGGTGGTCCGGTGTACTGGCTGGCCGAAGACGAGGACAGCGGCGCGGTGATCGGCAGTGTCATGGGCCTCGATCATCACAAGGCCTTCAACGATCCGGAAAACGGCAGCAGCCTGTGGTGCCTGGCGGTTGATCCACACTGTTCCCGGCCGGGGGTCGGTGAAGTGCTGGTGCGGCATTTGATCGAACACTGCATGAGCCGCGGGCTCAGTTACCTCGACCTGTCCGTGCTGCATGACAATCGCCAGGCGAAGAACCTGTACACCAAGCTCGGTTTTCGCAACCTCTCGACCTTCGCCATCAAGCGTAAGAACGGCATCAATCAACCCCTGTTTCTCGGCCCCGGCCCCGAAGCCGCCTTCAACCCCTACGCGCGGATCATCGTCGAGGAAGCACACCGGCGTGGCATTGATGTGCAGGTGGATGACGCCGATGCCGGGATGTTCACCCTCAGCCATGGTGGACGCCGGGTGCGCTGCCGCGAGTCCCTCAGCGACCTGACCAGCGCTATCAGCATGACGCTGTGTCAGGACAAGAGCCTGACCCACAAAGTACTCAAGGGTGCGGGCCTGAACCTGCCGGCTCAGCAATTGGCGGGCAATGCCGATGACAACCTGGCGTTTCTCGACGAGCACCACAGGGTGGTGGTCAAGCCACTGGACGGTGAGCAGGGACACGGCGTGGCGGTGGATTTGCAGACCATCGAAGACGTTCAGCAAGCCATTGAAGCTGCCCGCCGATTCGACAGTCGCGTGCTGCTGGAAAGTTTCCACGAGGGCCTCGACCTGCGGATTCTGGTGATTGGTTTTGAAGTGGTGGCCGCTGCGATTCGCCGACCGGCTGAAGTGGTGGGTGATGGTCAACACTCCATCGGCGCGCTGATCGAAGCCCAGAGCCGGCGGCGACAGGCGGCCACGAGCGGCGAAAGCAAAATCCCGCTGGACCCGGAAACCCAACGCACCTTGCATGCAGCCGGCCACGACTACAGCAGCATTCTGCCTGCCGGCGAGCATCTGTTCGTCCGGCGTACGGCGAATCTGCATACCGGCGGGGTGCTGGAGGATGTCACTGCGATCCTCCACCCGACCTTGCTTGATGCCGCCGTGCGAGCTGCGCGGGCGCTGGATATTCCCATGGTCGGCCTCGACTTGATGGTCTGCGCCGCCGATCAACCGCAGTACGTGTTTATCGAAGCCAACGAACGCGCCGGACTGGCCAACCATGAGCCGCAACCGACGGCGGAACGGTTTGTGGATTTGTTGTTTCCGCATAGTCAGTCGGTCGCCTTGTAGAGAGGATCGTCTGGTCGACCGCCTTCGCTGGCAAGCCAGCTCCTACAGAAATTGCGCAAAACCTGTAGGAGCTGGCTTGCCAGCGAAGACGGCCTGACAGCCAACGAATGTCTTCCTCATCGAAACCATCGATGGCCTCAACTCATCAGGAGTTTCCATGACCCGCAAAATTCCCGAACCGGACCTGACCTACCTGCAAAAAGTCCTGCTGGAAATGCTCGCCATTCCCAGCCCCACCGGGTTCACCGATACCATCGTGCGCTATGTCGCCGAACGCCTTGAAGAGTTGGACATTGCGTTCGAGATGACTCGGCGCGGCACGATCCGCGCCACCCTCAAGGGCAAGAAAAACAGCCCCGACCGCGCCGTGTCGGCACACCTGGATACCATCGGCGCGGCTGTGCGTGCGATCAAGGACAACGGCCGCCTGACCCTCGCACCGGTCGGCTGCTGGTCCAGCCGTTTTGCCGAGGGCAGCCGGGTGAGCCTGTTCACCGACAATGGCGTGATCCGTGGCAGCGTGTTGCCGCTGATGGCGTCCGGGCACGCGTTCAACACTGCCGTGGATGAAATGCCGATCAGTTGGGACCACGTCGAATTGCGCCTGGACGCTTACTGCGCGACGCGAGCCGATTGCGATTCCCTGGGAATCAGCGTCGGTGACTTCGTGGCCTTCGATCCCTTGCCGGAGTTCACCGAAAGCGGCCACATCAGCGCCCGTCACCTCGACGACAAGGCCGGTGTCGCGGCGCTGCTGGCGGCGCTGAAAGCCATCGTCGACAGCGGTGAAGAACTGCTGATCGACTGTCACCCGCTGTTCACCATCACCGAGGAAACTGGCAGCGGCGCTGCCGCGGCGTTGCCATGGGATGTCAGCGAATTCGTCGGCATCGACATCGCACCCGTCGCACCCGGCCAGCACTCCAGCGAACACGCCGTGAGTATCGCAATGCAGGACTCCGGTGGCCCCTATGACTATCACCTGTCACGACACTTGCTGCGCCTGGCCAGCGACAACGAGTTGCCGGTACGCCGCGACCTGTTTCGCTACTACTTCAGCGACGCCCATTCGGCGGTGACGGCCGGTCACGATATCCGTACCGCCCTGCTCGCCTTCGGCTGCGACGCCACTCACGGCTACGAACGCACCCATATCGACAGCCTCGCCGCCCTCAGCCGCCTGCTCAGCGCCTACATCCTCAGCCCGCCGGTGTTCGCCAGCGATGCGCAACCGGCCAAGGGTTCGCTGGACCGGTTCAGTCATCAGCTCGAACATGACACGCAGATGGAGAGCGATACACGGGTGCCTTCGGTGGACAGCCTGGTGGGGCAGCGATCGGATACCTGACCAAAAATCTGTAATGGATGATCTGACGCCTTCGCGAGCAGGCTCGCTCCCACAGGAGCACGCGGTTCACTGTGGGAGCGAGCCTGCTCGCGAAGGGGCCGGATCAAACGACACAAAGCCTGGAGGCTAGCGGCGTCCTCCCATTCGCCGTAGCATCGCGCCATTGCTTACCCGAGGTGCCTATGCTGATTCCCCACGAACAACTTGAAGTCGACACCCTGACCCGCCTGATCGAAGATTTCGTCACGCGCGACGGCACCGACAACGGCGATGACACACCGTTGGAAACCCGTGTCCTGCGTGTGCGCCAGGCTTTGACCAAGGGCCAGGCATTGATCGTCTTCGACCCGGAAAGCGAGCAATGCCAGTTGATGCTCAAGCACGATGTGCCCAAGCATCTATTCGACTGATTTTTTCTTTCGGGGCTCCTTACGCTGGATCCGCTCGTGGATCTCGGCCCGGTGCACATTGACGCTGCGCGGCGCCTCGACGCCGAAACGCACGGTGTTCCCGTTGACGGCCACGACGCGTATGGAAATGGTGTCACCGATGGAAATCAATTCGCCTACAACACGACTGAGTACAAGCATGGCCTTCGTCCTTCAGGGTTACCGGACCTTGAAGATGCCCGGCGCAGGACTGGCCTACAAGGCAGCGGCAGTAATCCAGACCGAACTGACAGCCGCCGGCCAACTCCCCTGACGGAAACGTCTGACAGGTCGTTGGGTTGAAGGCGTGATACGTCAGGAGGCGGAAAAGCGCGGGCCAAACAGGATGACGCTCGCCCCGATCACGCACAGCGCCACGCCGATCCAGTCCGAGCCCAGCGGGCGAATCCGCTCGACCACCGCCAACCAGCCAATCGAAGCAATGATGTAGATACCGCCGTAAGCGGCATAGGCGCGACCGGCGTAGGTGGCTTCGATGCGGGTCAACAACAGGGCGAACAGGGTCAGGCTGAGCAATGCCGGGAGTACCCACCAGAAACTTTTGCCCTGGCGCAGCCACATCCAGAAAGCGAAGCAACCGGCGATTTCAAACAGCGCGGCAAGAAAAAACCACAGGTAATTGAGCATGTAACTGTCTCGCGAGGATGGCCGATGGCGGCCATCCTGACGAGGCTGCGGCCTACGGGCAAGTTCAGCCTGTGGTTTGTTTGGCCTTGGCGCGCATTTTGTCGGCCATCAGGGTCATTTCGTTGTACAGCAGTTGCGGGTTCTTCTGCTTGAGCGCCCAGGCCATACGGCCCTGTTCGTGAGGCAGGATCATGAACTCGCCGGTGGCGACCTGACGGTAGATGTAATCGGCGATGTCGGCTGCACTGATGGGCGAACTTTCCAGCAACTTGCCGACCTGGGCCTTCATGGCCGGGGTCGGGCCACGGAATGAATCCAGCAGATTGGTCTGGAAGAATGACGGGCAGACCACATGCACGCCGACTTCCTGGTGCGCCAGTTCGATCAGCAGGCTTTCGGACAACGCCACCACGCCGGCCTTGGCCACGTTGTAGTTGCTCATGGCCGGGCCTTGCATCAACGCAGCCATCGACGCGATGTTGATGATCTTGCCTTTGCTCTTTTCCAGGAGCGGCAGGAAGGCCTTGCAACCCTTGACCACCCCCATCAGGTTGATCGCGATCTGCCAGTCCCAGTCTTCCAGGGACAGTTCATTGAAGAACCCGCCGGAGGCCACGCCCGCATTGTTGACAATCACATCGATGCCACCGAGTTTCACTTCGCAAGCCTGTGCGAAGGCGGTCAGCTGGCTGTAATCGCGCACGTCACAACGCTGGATAAAACCGTCGCCACCCGCTTCGCGCACCAACCTCAGGGTTTCCTGCAAGCCGGGCTCGCTGACGTCGGACAAGGCCAGCTGCCAGCCTTCGCGCGCCCAGCGCAGCGCGATTTCGCGACCCAGGCCAGAGCCCGCACCAGTGATCATCATGCGATTTTGCATAGCAAACAGCCTTGTTGTTCCGGGGAAGATGCGTCGAGTGTAGCGAAGGACACCGCCCGACCCACGCTCCATCAAATTGCTGAATGGCCCGAGCAAACCCTGGAAGCGTCGCCCACAACTAACGCCAATGGAAACGAAATAATCCCTTGTTCGAAAAACATTAAAAAAACTTGGAATTTTCTTCGATGCGCAGCAGTCGGATTTTTTAAGCAGCTCGAATTAATTGCATTCCCGCTGACCATTAACGACTAGGTCATTCCTGAATTCTTACAGCAAGGAAATAGACATGGGCACAATTCTACTCATCATTCTGATCCTGTTACTGATCGGTGGTCTGCCGGTCTTCCCGCACTCCAGAAGTTGGGGTTATGGCCCGTCCGGTATCATCGGTGTGGTGTTGGTGGTGATATTGATCCTGTTGTTACTCGGCAAGATATGAAGAACTGATCGGCAAAAAAAAGAGGCCCTTTATGGGCCTCTTTTTATTGCGTTGTCACTCTTTTACCGGCTCGTTAGTCCGGCTTGCCGTCGACAACACCGGCGGTGTTATCGAGCAGGCTCTTGGTCGCCGTCTGCAGGAACGCTTCCAGCTTGGTTTTCATCTCGGCGGTACGCGGTGCATCCGGTATCACTTCGGCGTGCGGGTTGGCGCCCAGCTCGTACTGGTACATCTTCGGCGCCATGTCCTTGTCCTTCGGCAGCACCAGAATCTGGTCAGCCGTCACGATGGCCGTGGTCTGCTCGCTCCCCGATGGCTTGATCACGCCAAAACCGGTATCGCCTTCAGGCAGGTTCAGCAGGTCGCGGCCCCAGCACTGATGGCGCACTTCCCCGCCGATCCGGCCCATGATGGTCGGCACGATGTCGACTTGAGTACCGACAGTGTGATCCAGCTTGCCAAACTTCTCCTGGATGCCCGGTGCGATCATCAGCATCGGCACATTGAAACGACCCAGGTCCATTTCGGTGATCTGACGCTCGTTGCCAAAACCGTGGTCGCCGACAACGACAAACAGGGTTTCCTTGAAGTACGGCTCCTTGCGAGCCTGTTCGAAGAACTGACCCAGCGCCCAGTCGGCGTATCGCATGGCGGTCAAATGTTCGTTCAGGCTGCCGCGATCGGTCACGCGCTCGACCGGCAATGGCGTCGGCAAGGCGTACGGGGTGTGGTTGGACAGGGTTTGCAGCAAGGCATAGAACGGTTTCTTGTCCTTGCCGTCGCGGGCTTTCAGCTCTTCCAGGCCACGGTTGAACATGTCCTGGTCGGACACGCCCCAGGTCGGATCGGAGAACACCGGGTTGACGAAGTCGTTACGCCCGATGAAGTTGGTCATGCCCTGGTTGCTGAAGAAACCCGACTGGTTGTCCCAGGCGAAGTCACCGTTGTAGACGTATACGTCGTCGTATTTGCGGGCGCTGAGCAACTGCGGCAGGCCGGACAGTTTGTGGCTGCCTTCCGGGGTCTGCATCAGGTATTCAAAACCCGGCAGGTTCGGGAAGCACGCCATGGTGGCGAACATGCCCTGATGGGTGTGGGTACCGTTGGAGAAGAAGCGGTCGAACAGCAGGCCTTCCTTCGCCAGCTTATCCATGTATGGCGTGATATTACCCGGTGCGCCCAGTGCGCCCACCGAGTGACCGGCCATGCTTTCCATCAGTATCACGACGACGTTCTTGATCGGCAGGGTCTTGTCGGCCGGTGGCGTGTAGTCGCGACGCACCGCGGCGGTCTCGCTATCCACCAGTTTGTCGTCCTTCATCAGCAGCATGTCACGCACGGTCTGCTGCGCCATCGGTTGTGGCAACGTGGCTTTCCAGATGTTGTCGCGATCCTGGGACATCCGGTCCTTCGCCGCCGCCGCCAGGGACAGCGTGCCGTTGAGGCCCAGCTGGTTGGCAAAGTTGGAATCGGTGGTGTAGGCGTCACCCCAACGCATTGGCGGGCCTTGACGCAGGGTGCCACGGGCCGCGACCACGCAGATCAGCAGGCAAACCGCGAACACCATGATGCGTACATACCAAGGCGCGACCTGGCGTGTGCTGATGCTGCCGCCACTGAAGGGGCCACGGGGACGGGTGGCACGGTCGGCGCCCTTGAATGCCAGGCTGAGGATCCAGGTGCCTACGGCCCAGGCCAGCAGGTAGCGGACCACAGGGAAACCGTACCAGAGCATGCTCATTACGGTTTTCGGGTCTTCCTTCACATACTGGAAGACCAGGCCGTTCAGGCGCTGGTGGAATTCACGGTAGAAGTCCATCTCCATCAGGCCCAGGAACAGCGCGATGCTGGAGGCCACCGTCAGCCAAAAACGGAAGAACCCGCGCGCCGCCATGGCCCGCGCGCTGAACAGCGCCAGCAGTAATGGAACGCTCAGGTACACCACCAGACGCAGGTCGAAACGCAGGCCGTTGGCAAACGCTTCGACAAAGGTCGAGGCCGGTGTGTTGAGGATCATTTCGCGGTTGTAGACCAGCAGCGCGAGGCGCAGCGCGGAAAACATCACCATCATGACCAGCGCGCACAACAACGTGTAGGCCAGATGCGATTTGACGGTCGGTTGCAGCAGGCGACTAGAAGCTCGCTGCTGATTCAGGGCGTCCGGAATTGCCATGTCGTTTTAGGACCCATTGGAAGTTGAAGTTTCAAAAATTCAGCTGCGCCCTGCCCTCTATTGGCCACTACTTGGCCCCGGGACTTGCGCGGTGCGCAAATGGTGCACGATCGATCGCGGCATTGCCATTGATTACTGACAGGTCATGCCGGCGCGCGCGAATTGTCTTGGAGCCTTTGTGAAAATTTTGTGCAACGCATATCTGGAAACACAATAAAGGCTTTGATGGGGTGTTGGATTACAGGGGGGGCGTGCGGCCACTTCATACCTGTGGGAGCGAGCCTGCTCGCGAAAAACGCCCGAACAACGCGATCATTCAGACCGCGCGCGTTATCGTTGACGTCCATCGCGAGCAGGCTCGCTCCTACAGAGAGCAAATCGATATCGCGCTTATTTCTCAGCGCGAGCCTTGAGGTTTTTCAAGGTATCGAACGGCGCATCGACCACGAATTTATTGGCAACCATCGACGGCACGCTGCCGCCCGGCTCGGTGTGTACCTGATAAGTCACTTCAACCTGATCGCCCTTGGGAACGAACTTCCAGAAGCCGTCGACCTTGGCAACCCGCACAAAGCCTTTTTCTTCAGGGAGGTACTTGGGCACACCTTCGAGCTTGCGGGTCAGGCTGCCGTCGGCGCCTTCGATGGTGGTGACATGCAGCACCGAATCGCGCGGGGTGACCGGCCATGGCGTATTGAATTGGGTGTAGGTCCAGCTCTGATCGCCTTCGTGCTTGAGCAACTTCTGGGTTTTGCACTCGTGAATCCAGGCACAGGCGCCAGACACGTCTTCCTGCAATGCGCGCAGTTTGGCCACGGTGGTTTTCATCAGGGTGACACCCTGATAAGCCTTGTAATCGGAACCGGCCACTTCACTCAGGGACACCTTGATGCCGTCTTCGTTTTTTGCGACTTTCCAGTCTTCGGCCTGGGCGAACGAGGTGGCCAATACAGCCGACAACCCACACAGAACAGCCATACGATGCAGCGAACCCATAGTCTTATTCCTTATTGTTGAAGTTCCGTTCGTTGACACATCACGCGGCGGTCATCTGCTCCCACCAGCCCAGCAACCGGATCGCTTCTTCACTACTGCTCCCGCACACCTCGGGATCAGCTTCAAAGGCCGAGCACACCGCCGGACGCTCCGGTTCACCGAAAATATTGCACAGATTATCGGCAGACAGTTGCAGGCAACGCTCCCCGGCGGCTTTGCCGTTGGGCATACCGGGAATGGGTGAACTGATGGATGGGGCAATACAACAGGCGCCACAGCCTTCACGGCATTTCATGACGACGAGCTCCTCGCGACGGGCAATGTGTAAACGGACGGGACACAGAGTAACCGCTAAAACAGTTGTTTTAAATTACCGGGCCGCGGGTTTTTCCACGCAAAGTGGTGTGACCGGGCAGTCTCCGACAAAGCGTCTACCCGGCGGGTTACGAACTGTCTGGATTTACCGCTTGAATTCGAATTCCAACGCTGCGCCTTCGACTTCACGGCGCTCTTCGTTGCGCATTTGCAACTGCATTTCGTTGCTGATCAAGCGACCGTTGAGCTGGAACTGACTGCTCTTGTCACCGAACATTTGCGGCAGCACCGTTTCGTGCTTGGGCAATGGTACGGTGCCGACCGGTTTCAACTCATCGACCATGTCCTTGGGCAGGCTCAAATCCAGGTCGGCCGGAGGGAGTTGGGTTTTCACCACTTCACTGGCCGGTTTCGACTTGGAGACGATCGGTGGGCGTTTTTTTTCCGCAGCCGTTTTCTTTTTAACCGGTGCAGTTTTCTGGATGGGCGTATTTTTCTTTGAAGGTGTGCTTGCCGCCGGTTTTTCCTGATCGGAAGCGGCCATAACGGATACCGGCTGAGCGCTGACTAACAGGCAGATCAACAACCAGGCGGCAGTAAAAATCGGTTTCATGGATCCAACGGCGCACATCGCGCAAACGACAGAGGGGCCATATGCTCGCTTGTTGCAGACGCCATGACAAGCACGGGCAGCAATAACCCGCCCGCCCCGTTAAAAGCCGCCCGCCATCTCCTGGCAGAGTTGAGTGGCCAGCATGCCCAAGGTCATCAATGCGCGTTCGGCTTCCCGATTCCAGGGAATGCCACAGTTCAGTCGAATACAGTGATTGAACTGCTCGGTGTTACTGAAAATCAGCCCCGGCGCAATACTGATGCCCTGCTGCAACGCACGCACGTGCAGCTCCTGGGTATTGACCCGCCCCGGCAGGCTCACCCACAAAATGAAACCGCCGGTCGGCCGGGTCATTTGCGTGCCTTCCGGGAAATACTGCTGCACCGCCAGCTGGAAGGCACTGAGGTTCTTGCGGTACTCCTGACGGATGTAACGCAAATGGCGGTCGTAACCACCATTCTCCAGATAAGCGGCAATGCCCATCTGCGTGACGCTGCAGGCCGAATGGGTGCTGAAGGTCTGCAAGCGCTGAATTTCCTGTTGATACTTGCCGGCAATCATCCAGCCGATCCGCACACCGGGCGACAGGGTTTTGGAGAAGCTCGAGCAATAGATCACCCGGTCCAGCCGGTCGTAGGCCTTGAGCGCCTTGGTGCGTCCCTGCTCGAACATCAGCTCGCCGTAGATGTCGTCCTCGACCACCTGAATGTCGAAATCCGACGCCAGGCGCAGCAATTGTTTCTGCCGCTCTTCGGGCATGGTGCCGCCCAATGGATTGCTCAGGCGCGTGGTCAGCACCAGCGCCTTGATCGACCATTGGTTGGCGGCCAGTTGCAGGGCTTCGAGGCTCATGCCGGTAGAGGGATCGCTGGGGATCTCGATGACCTTGAGCCCCAACAGATCCGCCAGTTGCAGCAAACCGTAGTAGGTTGGCGATTCGGCAGCGATGAGATCGCCCGGCCGGGTCAGCACTCGCAAGGACATTTGCAAGGCATCGACGCAGCCGTGGGTGATCACCACTTCCGACGGGTCGACCACCACCCCGGCATCGCGCATGCGGATGGCCACTTGTCGGCGCAACGGCTCGAAGCCTGGGCTGAACATGTAGCTGAATGCACGGGGACTATGGAAACGGGTGACCTTGGCCAGTTGCTGATGCAGTGCCCGTACCGGCAGATAGTCGACGCTCGGCACCGCGGCGCCCAACGGGAACACACCTTCGCGGCGGGATTCGACCAGTACTTGCTGGATGATGCTGCTGCGGGTGACCAGGCCTGGACGCTCGACCCGGGCAATGTCCGGCGTCGGTGCGGTCAGGGCCGGCGTCTGGTGCACGTAATAACCCGACTGCGGCCGGGCACGGATCAACCCCTGATCTTCGAGGTTGGCATAGGCCTGTAACACGGTGGCATGGCTGACATTGAGCTGCGAGCTCATCTTGCGTACCGAAGGCACGCGCTCTCCAGGTTGATACACACCGCGGCGGATGTCTTCAGCCAGTTGCTGAGCAATACGTTGGTAGAGCAAGAGATTGGTCATGACGCAGCACTCGATTTCACAGGCATTTTATTCTTGTAGGAAACGATACCGGAACAGTTTAGAAGTGTACTGGGACAGTTGCCACAATAGTCGACCGTACAGTGCAGTGTCAGCAAAATCTGTACTGCTTTTATCGGAAAGCTCGACTGTTTGGCAGGCACAAAAAAACCCGGCACTGACTGGCAGGCCGGGCTTGTAGGAGCCGGCTTGCTGGCAATGGCATCACTTCGGCGCCTCTGAAACACCGCGGTGATGTGATCGCCAGCAAGCCGGCTCCTACAGAGATTGTGGTTTCAATGGGAAGCCGTTCTCAGCGGGCGGCGCCGAGCTGGCCTTTTTCGTCGGAGAACACAATTTCCACCCGACGGTTCTGTGCGCGCCCCCGCTCGGAAGCGTTGGCGTCCACCGGGTACTCATCGCCATAACCTTCGACCTGAATGCGCTTGTCTTCGATACCCAGGTCCATCAGCACATCCGCCACCGATTGCGCACGGTCACGGGACAGCTTGAGGTTTTCCTGCTTGCCGCCAGTACTGTCGGCATAGCCTTCGATGCGCACCACGCGCTTGGGGTTGAGCTGCAGGAACTGCACGATCTTCAACACCACACGGTTGGCCGAGTTATTCAGCTCCGCCTCTCCGGTGTCGAACAGCACATCACCCAAGGTCATCACCAGGCCCCGATCGGTCTGGGTGGTGGCCAGCGCCACAATCTGTTCTTCGAGCCATTTTCCCTGCTGCTGTACGTTGAGCAGCTTGGATTCGCGCAAGGCCAGTTGCAGGCGTTGACGCTCCAGTTCCAGCTTCGCGGCGCGCTCTTCGTTGAGCACCCGATTGGTGTGCTCGCGGGCGATTTCGCTGTAGCGTTGACTCAGGTAGGCGTAATGCGCGACATCCGAACCGCTGCCCCAATAGCTGGATAACCGGTCGGCGCGCGCCAGGGACTCACCGGCGCGAATCACATCCTTGGGCGCGATTCGCAACACGTTGGCATCTTCCTTGACCTTCTGGAAGTCAGCACCAGCCTGCTGCAACACCGCCTCGCTGTGCTGACCGGCGCAGCCGTAAAGACTCGCGCAACCTGCCAGGATAAAACCGCCGAACATCTTGGACCCGAGGCTCATTGGGTATCTCCCAATTGCTTGCGCAGGCGGGTGATGCGGGTATTGAGCACGTTCAACTGCTCCTCGCTCTTGAGGGTCAGGACCCGTGCCTCAGCCAGGCGCGCGTCAAGCTCGGCCTGCTCGGAGCGCATGCGCGCATTTTTGTAGGATTGATCGGCCATGCTGCCCTTGGCGCGATTGTACTTGTCTTCGGCCAGTTTCATTTCCGGCACTTCATCGGCCGTGGCGCCAACGGCCTTGGCCTGTTCGAGTGCCTGTGCGGTCAGGCGCATTTGTTCATTCGGCGCCGGATCGGCTGCACAACCCGCCAGAGCCAGAACGGCCAGGGCAGCGAAAAGAGGTCGAATACTCACTAAAAATCCCTACTGTTTTGGGGTACTGACAGGTTGTTTCTGCTGCGCGTTCCAACGCTCGATATTGCGCTGCAGCACGGCCTCGGTCAGTCCGGACGCGGGCAATTCTGTCATCTTTTTGGCCAACTGTCCGCGCAACCACGGATCGTTGCAGGCCGAGTTATGGGAAACCGCCAGATACAGTCCCGGTTTGTCGACCGGTTGCGCGCGAGCGATCAGGTCGTTGGCCATGCCGAGCGTTTGCGCCATTGCCATGCCGGAATAGCGCCCGGCCAGGACGAATTCCACCTCACTGAGCAGCAACTTCTGAAAGGCCTCAGTCAAGTTGGGTGTACGGACAAGGGTCAGGTGCTGCTCGGCGTAAATACCGAAGGCGGAGGTCAATCGAGACTTTTCCGACAACGCGCCGGTATGACCGTGCAGGTCCTGCACGTCGTTGTAGACCAGCGGCGAATCCTTGCGGGTCCAGACCAGATAATCGTTTTCCAGCAAGGGCGGATGGATATAGTCCAGAGACTCCAGCTCGCCGACCGTCAACGGTGCATCGGCCAACATGTCCATGCGACCACTGCGCACCTCATCCAGGGCCTGGGAGCGTTTGCCGGCGTAAAGCAGTTCAACCTTGATGCCCAACTCTTGCGCCACTTGCTGCAACAGATCGGCGCTGGCGCCTATCAGGTGCCTGGGGTTTTGTGGGTCTTGCCACAGATAGGGTGGCGCATCCGGGCTGCCGGTGACCACCAGGCGCTCGCATTTGCCGGCCGCATTCGACAATACCGGCAACATTGTCAAACTCAGCAGCAATGACCAGCCACACATTCGACGCGGATCCATGGCATTACGCTCCACTCAAATCTGGTTAGATCTTCCCTTGTAGGAGCCGGCTTGCTGGCGATGGCGTCCTTGAGATCGCCATCGCCAGCAAGCCGGCTCCTACAGAAAGGGCAAAAAAAAGCCCGACCAGAAGGTCGGGCTCTTTATAAGTGAAGCAGCCGGATTAGACCAGCTTCTCCAGCTCAGGGATGGCTTCGAACAGGTCTGCCACCAGGCCGTAATCGGCCACCTGGAAGATCGGCGCTTCTTCGTCCTTGTTGATCGCTACGATCACTTTGGAGTCTTTCATGCCGGCCAGGTGCTGGATCGCGCCGGAGATACCGACCGCGATGTACAGCTGTGGAGCAACGATCTTGCCGGTCTGACCGACCTGCATGTCGTTGGGTACGAAACCTGCGTCGACCGCGGCGCGGGAAGCACCGACGGCAGCGCCCAGCTTGTCGGCCAGGGCGTACAGGTGTTTGAAGTTGTCGCCGTTTTGCATGCCGCGGCCGCCGGAAACGACAATCTTGGCAGCGGTCAGTTCCGGACGATCGGACTTGGCCAGCTCTTCGCCGACGAAGCTGGAGATTGCAGCATCGTGAGCAGCAGCAACGGATTCAACCGAAGCCGAACCACCAACAGCTGCAACCGGGTCGAAACCGGTGGCACGCACGGTGATCACCTTGACCGCAGCGTTCGACTGAACGGTGGCGATGGCGTTACCGGCGTAGATCGGACGCTTGAAAGTGTCAGCGCTTTCTACCGAGATGATCTCGGAGATCTGGTCAACGTCCAGTGCAGCGGCAACGCGCGGCAGGATGTTTTTGCCGTTGGAAGTGGCGGCAGCCAGGATGTGGCTGTAACCCTTGCCCAGCTCGGCAACCAATGGCGCAACGTTTTCCGGCAGCTGATGCGCGTAAGCAGCATTGTCAGCGTTCAGGACTTTGCTCACACCAGCGATTTTCGCTGCGGCTTCAGCCACGGCGCCAGCGCCTTGACCTGCAACCAGCACGTGGATGTCGCCGCCGATTTTGGCAGCGGCAGCAACGGTGTTCAGCGTGGCCGGGGCCAGCACTTTGTTGTCGTGTTCAGCAATAACCAAGATAGTCATTTAGATTACCTTCGCTTCGTTTTTCAGTTTCTCGACCAGTTCAGCCACCGACTTGACCTTGATACCCGCGCTGCGTGCAGCAGGCGCTTCGACTTTCACGGTCTTGTTGGTGGAGGCGGTGGAAACGCCCAAAGCGTCCGGAGTCAGCACTTCGAGAGGCTTCTTCTTGGCTTTCATGATGTTTGGCAGGGACGCGTAGCGCGGCTCGTTCAAACGCAGGTCGGTGGTGACGATGGCCGGCAGTTTCAGGGAAACGGTCTGCGCGCCGCCGTCGATTTCACGGGTGACAGCCACGCTGTCGCCGCTGATTTCGACTTTGGAGGCGAATGTGCCCTGACCATAGCCGCTCAATGCAGCGAGCATCTGGCCAGTCTGGTTGTTGTCGCTGTCGATGGCTTGTTTGCCAAGGATCACCAGCTGAGGCTGTTCCTTGTCGACAACAGCTTTCAACAGTTTGGCAACGGCCAGGGAAGTCAGATCTTCGGCGGATTCGACGAGGATGGCGCGGTCGGCACCCAGAGCCAGCGCGGTGCGCAGTTGCTCTTGAGCGGTGGACGGGCCGACGGAGACGACGACGATTTCAGTCGCAACGCCTTTCTCTTTCAGACGTACGGCTTCTTCCACTGCGATTTCGCAGAACGGGTTCATCGACATCTTGACGTTGGCAAGATCGACGCCGGAATTGTCCGCCTTGACGCGGACCTTGACGTTGTAATCCACAACGCGTTTGACAGCTACAAGAACCTTCATGGATTCCTCGTTACTCTCCGGTGAAAAGAAAGTCGCCTAGGCGAACCTGGCGGTTGATGCTCATGGGGCGCAAGGGCACCTCTAAAAACGCCGGCATTCGTGTCAAAGTGACCATCGCTCACGATGTTCATGACCGTTCGTCAGTGGTGACCAACGAGTCATTCAATATCGCGGCGTGTAAACTGCGCGCAACCCCGAACGGCGCGTCACCTTGTACTGCCATCGCCCTGTCTTTAGAGGTGCTCTTGAAACCAACAGTCAGCCTACGGCGAGCGCAAAACCGCCCGTATCTTGACCGGAACACCTATTCCGGTCAATACGGCAAAATAGCCGTTCATAACCCGCGTGACTTTGATTTCTCTGGCTTTGCGGCAATTCAAACAAACGTTTGTATTGGACGCTAGGAGTGGTGTAGATATAATGCGCCACCCAGAGAGAAAGGTGGTTCATCGATTGTCCTCTTCCCGCATTGTGCAGGGATTCATGGATGCGACACCAAACTTCCAATTAGAAAAAAAACTGTTGAGCCTTGAGTAGGAGATAACCTGTGGAACGCGAATACATGGAATTCGACGTGGTCATCGTCGGTGCCGGCCCCGCTGGTCTTTCCGCCGCCTGCCGATTGAAGCAGAAGGCCGCCGAAGCCGGTAAGGAAATCAGCGTCTGCGTGGTTGAAAAAGGCTCCGAAGTCGGTGCTCACATCCTGTCCGGTGCGGTGTTCGAGCCTCGGGCCCTGAACGAATTGTTCCCGAACTGGAAAGAACTCGGCGCACCGCTGAACACGCCGGTCACCCGCGACGACATTTTCGTGCTGAAAAACGCCGAAAGCGCGCAGAAAGTTCCAGACTTCTTTGTGCCCAAGACCATGCACAACGAAGGCAACTACATCATCTCCCTGGGCAACCTGTGCCGCTGGCTGGCCCAGCAGGCCGAGAACCTGGGCGTGGAAATCTACCCGGGCTTCGCCGCCCAGGAAGCGCTGTTCGACGAAAATGGTGTGGTCCGCGGGATCATCACCGGTGATCTGGGCGTTGATCGCGAAGGTCATCCGAAAGAAGGCCTGTACACCCCGGGTATGGAACTGCGTGGCAAGTACACGCTGTTCGCCGAAGGTTGCCGTGGCCACATCGGCAAGCAACTGATCAAGCGCTTCAACCTCGACAGCGATGCCGACGCCCAGCATTACGGCATCGGCCTGAAGGAAATCTGGGAAGTTGACCCGGCCAAACACCAGCCAGGCCTGGTGGTACACACCGCCGGTTGGCCGATGGACATCATGGGCACCGAGAACACCGGCGGCTCGTTCCTCTATCACCTGGAAAACAACCAGGTCGTCGTCGGCCTGATCGTCGACCTGTCCTACAGCAACACCTTCCTGTCGCCGTTCGACGAGTTTCAGCGCCTCAAGCACCACCCGGTGCTCAAGCAGTACCTCGAAGGCGGCAAGCGCATCAGCTACGGCGCCCGCGCCATCTGCAAGGGCGGCCTGAACTCGCTGCCGAAAATGGTGTTCAAGGGCGGCGCGCTGATCGGTTGCGACCTCGGCACCCTCAACTTCGCCAAGATCAAAGGCAGCCATACCGCGATGAAGTCCGGCATGCTCGCTGCCGAGTCCGTGGCTGACGCGCTGTTCGCCGACCTGGACGGCACTGCAGAACTGACCACCTACGTGGACGCGTTCAAGAAGAGCTGGCTCTACGACGAACTGTTCGCCAGCCGTAACTTCGGCCCGGCGATCCACAAGTTCGGCGCCATCGTCGGTGGCGGTTTCAACTGGCTTGACCAGAACATCTTCGGCGGCAAACTGCCGTTCACCCTGCACGACACCAAGCCAGATTACGCTTGCCTGAAACTGGCGGCCGACTGCAAGAAGATCGACTACCCGAAACCGGACGGCAAGATCAGCTTCGACAAATTGAGCTCGGTGTTCATCTCCGGTACCAACCACGAAGAAGAGCAGCCGTGCCACCTGAAGCTGGCTGATGCGAGCATCCCGATCACCAAGAACCTGCCGCTGTACGACGAACCTGCCCAGCGCTACTGCCCGGCCGGCGTGTATGAAGTAGTTACCAAGGAAGACGGCGAGAAGCGCTTCCAGATCAACGCCCAGAACTGTGTTCACTGCAAGACCTGCGACATCAAGGATCCTGCGCAGAACATCACCTGGGTCACCCCGGAAGGCGCTGGCGGCCCGACTTACCCGAACATGTAAGCCGAACGCCACAACAAAAAATGCCCCGACTGGTCGGGGCATTTTTTTTGCGAACGTAAACCTGCAGGAGCTGGTTTGCCAGCGAAGAGGCCTGCACATCCAACATCGACGTCGCCGGACACACCGCCTTCGCCAGCAAGCCGGCTCCTACAGATCAGAGGTGCGCACCAAGGCCATAAAAAATGCCCGTATCTCGCGACACGGGCATTTTCTTTAGCCGGCCAGCCGATATTCCTATCGGGTGGCGGAACCCACCACAGCAGCCCCTGCATCACGGCGCTTGTTCTTGATGCCGTAGCAGCCCCACATGAACACGAGCCACACCGGAATCGCGTACACCGATGTCTGGATCCCCGGAATCAACAACATCACACCGAGAATGAACACCACGAACGCCAGGCAGATGAAGTTGCCATACGGATACCACAAGGCCTTGAACAGCGGCGTTTGTTTGGTCTTGTTCATGTGCTGGCGGAACTTGAAGTGCGAGTAGCTGATCATCGCCCAGTTGATCACCAGGGTGGCCACCACCAGCGACATCAACAGTTCCAGCGCGTTCTGCGGGATCAGGTAGTTCAGCAGCACCGCAATCAGCGTCACGGCAGCCGAAGCCAGGATCGAACGCACCGGCACGCCGCGCTTGTCGATCTTCGCCAAAGCCTTCGGTGCATCGCCCTGCTCGGCCATGCCCAGCAGCATGCGGCTGTTGCAGTAGGTGCCGCTGTTGTACACCGACAGCGCCGCGGTCAGGACCACGAAGTTGAGGATGTGCGCGGCGGTGTTGCTGCCGAGCATAGAGAACACTTGCACGAAGGGGCTACCGCTGTAGGAGTCACCGGACGCGTTCAACGTGGTCAGCAGGCTATCCCAAGGTGTCAGCGACAGCAGGATGACCAGGGCGCCGATGTAGAAAATCAGGATCCGGTAGATCACCTGGTTAATGGCTTTCGGGATCACGGTTTTCGGCTTGTCCGCTTCGGCAGCGGTAAAACCGAGCATTTCCAGACCACCGAAGGAAAACATGATGAACGCCATGGCCATTACCAGACCGCTGACACCGTTCGGGAAGAAGCCGCCGTGGGACCACAGGTTACTGACCGCCGCTTGCGGGCCGCCATTGCCGCTGACCAGCAGGTAGCTGCCCAGGGCAATCATGCCGACGATCGCCACGACCTTGATGATCGCGAACCAGAACTCGGCCTCGCCAAAGACTTTGACGTTGGCCAGGTTGATGGCGTTGATCAGCACAAAAAACGCAGCCGCGGAGACCCAGGTCGGGATGTCCGGTGCCCAGTAGTGGATGTATTTGCCGACCGCTGTCAGCTCAGACATGCCCACCAGAATGTACAGGATCCAGCAGTTCCAGCCCGACAGGAAGCCGGCAAAGCCGCCCCAGTACTTGTGCGCGAAATGGCTGAAGGAGCCGGCCACCGGATCTTCGACGATCATTTCGCCCAGTTGGCGCATGATCATGAAGGCGATGAAGCCGCAGATGGCGTAGCCGAGGATCATCGACGGGCCGGCGGATTTCAGCACCCCGGCCGAGCCGAGGAACAAACCGGTACCAATCGCGCCACCGAGGGCGATCAATTGAATGTGGCGATTTTTCAGGCCGCGTTTCAGCTCGCCTGAATGCGAGTTTTGTCCACTCATGAAAAGGGTCTCACGCAAGGTTTGATGATGTTCAGTAGACGTTGCTGCTTGTAAAGGGCGTTAAGCGGCACCGATCAAACCCCAGCGCAGGCACCAGGAGTTCAGCGTATTTACAACGGTCATGCGTCACCTGTTTGTTTTTATCTGTGACGAAATCGAACCCGACACGCTCGTGACGCGGCGGAGTGAACAAGGCGGATAGCCTTGAGGTTTGCGCAGATGCGCAGGAGGTCACAGGTAAAACGCGGCGCATTGTACACCGCTAACCCCCTGCTGCCAGACACCACTGGATCAGTGTGTTGGTTGCCGGGATTGCCTGTGTCCACCCCGAGAGGCTCGGGCGGCTGCAAAAAGGGAGTCAGGCCTTTGCAGGCCTTTGAAGGGGACAGTCGAAAAACCGGCCCACGCTGAGAGCTGGAAACGGATTGCGGCGTTCATTGCGCCTCCTTTTTGTTATGCACCTGCACGACAGGCATGGCGCGCATAACACCTTGCCTGGGGTGGGGAAACAAGCGGGATAGAGCGGTGAATAGAGATCGAAAGGGTTATGGAGCGGAAGAAATTTCTTACAGTCTCTGCGCAATGAAGATTTCTCGGGGCCAATCGGCAAAATTCGTCAGGTTTTCTTTACGGATCGTAAAACTGTCTTTCCAACCTGAGCAATGCAGCGATCCTGCCGACGCTTTCGCGGGCAAGCCCGCTCCCACAGGTATTGGTGCTCCCACAGATTTTGGGCTCGGCCCAATCACTGTGGGAGCGGGCTTGCCCGCGAAGAGGGACTGGCAGAAACCACATCACTTAAGCCAGGTAAAAAAAAACGCCAACCCGAAGGCTGGCGTTTCTCACTTGCAGCTCAAAGCTCGAAGCTTACCGCTGCTTCACTCCGGCTTGCGACGACCAAAGCCCGGACGCTGACCGGAACCGGCCGGCGCTCCGCGACGCTTGCCCGACGGTTTGTCACCGTCGACCAGCTTGATCCCCGGACGCTTCGGCGCCGGCTTGGCCGGGCGCTTGGTCTCGGCCGGACGATCCGCCACTGGCGTACCGCGACCTGCTGGAGCACCACGACCTTCGCCACGCTCGGTGCGGCCGCTGGCCGGACGCGGAGTGCGTGGGCCGCGCTCACCGTCCTGGCGTGCAGCAGGCTTGCGACCTGGACGCTCGCCTTCGATCTGCGGCTCACGATTGACTCGCGGGCTGGTGGCCGGCTCACCGGTGGCTGGACGCAGAGTGCGCACGCGGTCGGTCTTGGCCATTGGCCGCGACGATTTACGCTGCATGCGCTCAAGCTTGTCTTTGCTCTTGGCGGTCATTTGCGGCATGGCCACCGGGGTCAGACCTACTTCAGCACTCAGAATGTCGACTTCGTACTGGCTCATTTCGCGCCAGCGGCCCATCGGCAGGTCGGAGTTGAGGAACACCGGACCAAAACGCACGCGTTTCAGACGGCTGACCACCAGGCCCTGGGATTCCCACAGACGACGAACCTCACGGTTACGGCCTTCCATCACCACGCAGTGATACCAGTGGTTGAAGCCTTCGCCGCCGGGCGCCTGCTTGATGTCGGTGAACTTGGCCGGGCCATCTTCGAGCACGATGCCCGCTTTCAGGCGCTCGATCATCTCGTCGTCCACTTCGCCACGCACACGTACCGCGTATTCACGGTCCATTTCGTAGGACGGGTGCATCAGGCGGTTGGCCAACTCACCGTCGGTGGTGAACATCAGCAGACCGGTGGTGTTGATGTCCAGGCGACCGATGTTGATCCAGCGGCCTTCTTTCGGGCGCGGCATCTTGTCGAACACGGTCGGACGACCTTCCGGGTCGACACGGGTGCAGATTTCGCCATCGGGCTTGTTGTACATGATCACGCGGCGTACCGACTCGGCGGCTTCTTCGCGCTTGATCACCTTGCCATCAATGGTGATGGCGTCGTGCATATCGACGCGCTGCCCGAGGGTGGCGTCTTTGCCGTTGACCTTGATACGGCCGTGGCTGATCCAGGCTTCCACGTCACGGCGCGAGCCAACGCCGATACGGGCGAGGACTTTCTGCAGTTTTTCGCCTGCTGGGCCAATTGGCTGGTCGTCTTTCTGGTCGTTGATACTCATCTGGGCACCTCCCGGTGTGGTCTGAAAACTGGGTACTTGGGCGAAGGGATCGCCGAAGGGTCGCGAATCATACGCGCATGAGTGCGTTTGCGCATCAGAGACTAGCTGATCAATGCAAGGTTACTTGCTTTTCCGCCGACCGGTGGTGCGTCACAAATCTCTGTAGGAGCTGAGCTTGCTCGCGATGGCGGTGTGTCAGTCAATTCGATGTCGAATGTGCCGCCGTCATCGCGAGCAAGCTCAGCTCCTACAGGATGGGTGTCAATCGTCAAATTGGCGGCGTTCGGCCTCGATGGCTTCGGCCAAGGCCAATGCTTCCGCTTCTTCATCACTAAGCTCAGGTTTCGGCTGCTCAAGGGCAGCAACAGCGGCCAGCAGTTTTTCGCGAGCTGCGGCAACGCCCAGAATGTCCTCTTCCTGCTCAAGCTCGCTTTCTGGTTCGGGCTCGTCTTCAGGCTCAGGCACTGATCCGACCTGGACGCCTTCGGTTTCCGGCTGTATGTCAGCGAATTCAGGATCAGACTCTGTCACCTCACCATCTCGCAACAAATCATCGAAATCCGTCTTGATCCCCTCCTCCATGCTATCCAGCTCCAGCAACAGCGTATGGAAACTGGTTTCCTCCTTGGGCTCTTCCGGTTCGGCGCTGGCATCGGCCAGTTCCTGCAACGAAGCAGGTACGGGTGCGTCGTCGAAGTCGAGCACCGGATCAGGTTCCAGCTCGCGCAACTCCGCCAATGGCGGCAAGTCGTCGAGGTTTTTCAGGTTGAAGTGATCGAGAAACGCCTTGGTGGTAGCGAACATCGCCGGTTTTCCCGGTACGTCGCGGTAACCGACGATACGAATCCACTCGCGCTCCATCAGCGTCTTGACGATCTGGCTGTTGACTGCCACACCCCGCACATCTTCAATCTCGCCGCGGGTAATCGGCTGGCGATAAGCAATCAACGCGATGGTTTCGAGCATCGCGCGGGAATAACGCTGCGGACGCTCTTCCCACAAACGACCGACCCATGGCGAAAACTTTTCGCGGATTTGCAGGCGATAGCCGGAGGCGACTTCCTTCAACTCGAATGCGCGACCCTCGCAGGACTTGCCCAAAATGGTCAGGGCTTTCTTGAAAACCGCCGGCTCAGGCCGCTCGGCTTCTTCGAAGAGTTCGAACAGGCGCTCCAGGGATTGCGGTTTTCCCGAGGCCAACAGAAAGGCTTCAAGCAGTGGCGCCAGCTCGCGGGGTTCACTCAGGTTCATGATTCAACTCGTTATTCGGCTCGGGCTCGCACGTGGATCGCTGCGAACGGCTCATTCTGCACCAGCTCGACCAAGGATTCCTTGACCAGCTCGAGGATTGCCATAAAGGTCACTACCACGCCCAGCCGCCCTTCTTCAGCGGTGAACAGCTCGACAAACGGTACAAAACCGCCGCCCTTGAGCCGTTCCAGCACGTCGCTCATGCGTTCGCGGGTGGACAGCGCTTCGCGGCTTACCTGGTGGCTTTCAAACATGTCGCCACGGCGCAATACCTCGGCCATGGACAGCAGCAGTTCCGACAGACGCACGTCCGGCAACAGCTTGCGCGCCCGTGCTTCCGGTGCGTCGAGCTTGGGCACCACCACATCACGACCGACGCGGCTCAAGCCATCGATGCCTTCGGCGGCAGCCTTGAAACGCTCGTACTCCTGCAAGCGGCGGATCAGTTCGGCGCGCGGGTCTTCTTCCTCGTCTTCGACGGTTTCCGCCCGGGGCAGCAGCATCCGCGACTTGATCTCGGCCAGCATCGCGGCCATCACCAGGTACTCGGCAGCCAGTTCCAGGCGCACCGATTGCATCAACTCGACATAACCCATGTACTGGCGGGTGATTTCCGCTACCGGGATGTCGAGAATGTTGATGTTCTGCTTGCGGATCAGGTACAGCAACAGGTCGAGCGGGCCTTCGAAGGCTTCGAGGAAGACTTCCAGCGCATCCGGCGGGATGTACAGGTCCAGCGGCATTTCCATGACCGCCTGGCCATAGACCATGGCGAAGGGCAGCTCTTGCTGGGCTCCGGCCTGACTGTCGACGGGTTCTACTGCGGACATCTAGGCCTCGGCCATGAACGGCGCAGGGTCGCCGCAGCCAGCGCGGATCACTTCCGGCTCGCCGTCGGCGAGGCTGATCACGGTGGAGGCCTTGATGCCACCGAACCCGCCGTCGATGATCAGGTCGACCTGATGTTCGAGCAACTGGCGCATTTCATAGGGATCGGTGAGCGGATCTTCGTCGCCGGGCATGATCAGGCTCACGCTCATCAGCGGTTCACCCAACTCGGCCAGCAAGGCCAGGGCGATCGGGTTGCTCGGCACCCGCAGGCCGATGGTGCGTTTTTTCGGGTGCAACAGCAGCCGCGGGACTTCGCGGGTGGCGTTGAGAATGAAGGTGTAGGGTCCGGGCAGATGAGCCTTGAGAATGCGGAAGGTGCCGGTGTCGATCTTGGCAAACAGGCCCAGCTGTGACAGATCGCTACAGATCAGCGCGAAGTTGTGCTTTTCATCGAGCTGACGCAGGCGTCGAACGCGCTCCACGGCGACCTTGTCGCCGATCTGGCAACCGATTGCGTAGGAGGAGTCTGTGGGATAAATCACCACCCCGCCGTTGCGGATGATCTCGACAGCCTGTTTGATCAGGCGCGCTTGCGGGTTTTCCGGATGAATCTGGAAAAATTGACTCACATTCTCTACCTGTTCAGACGACGGCAATAATTGGGTCATGTTTGAACCGACACCACAGTGGTGGCAGATCGTCCGGGAGCGGGCGGTATTCACCGATCTCGGACCAGCCTCCAGGGCCATGAAAATCACTGCCGGCGCTGACCAGCAGACCGAATTCGCGGGCCAGAATGGCCAGGCTGCCCACTTGCTCGGCAGGCTGATGGCCATTGACCACCTCGATCGCGTGGCCCCCTGCTTGAATATAGTCGGCAATCAGGCGGCGACGCTTGCTGCGGGTGAAATCATAGTGCCAGGGGTGCGCCAGACTGACCCAGGCCTTGGCCGCGCGCAGGGTTTCGACCGTTTCTTCCAGGGTCGGCCAGTGTTGCTTGACGTCCCCCAGCTTGCCGGCACCCAACCATTTGCGAAACGCTTCGGCGCGATCCTTGACGAAACCCTCGCGCACCATCCAGTCGGCAAAGTGCGGCCGGGCCGGCGCATTGCCGCTGTCACCCAGCTCCTGCTGGATTTCCCGGGCACCGTCCAGTGCGCCGGGCATGCCCTTGAGCGCCAGCTTGCGACTTATTTCCTCGGACCGTAGCCAGCGGCCGTCGTGCAATTTGGCAATTGCCTCGACCAATGGCGCGGCATTGACGTCGAAACCGTAGCCGAGCACATGAATGGTCGCGCCGCCCCAGGTACAGGACAATTCGACGCCATTGACCAGTTGCATCCCCAACGCATCTGCTGCGTGGCGTGCCTCGTCGAGCCCCTCCAGGGTGTCGTGATCGGTCAAGGCCAGGACTCGCACGCCTTTCTCGAACGCACGCGCAACCAGAACCTTAGGCGCCAGGGCGCCATCGGAGGCCGTGCTATGGCAGTGCAAATCAACATTCACAGGGCTTTGTAACCTCAAATCAGCTGGCGCTATCGCGCGCCCATATGTTTGTTATTATGCCGCCACATCCTGCTTCTGGCTGCCACTGTGAAACAATTCATCGATTTCATCCCGCTCCTGCTGTTTTTCATCGTCTTCAAGATCGATCCACGGGTCGTCGACATCGCCGGCCACGAGGTAACTGTAGGCGGTATTTACAGCGCCACCGCGATGCTGATCATCAGTTCGCTGGTGGTCTACGGCACGCTGTTCATCAAACAGCGCAAGCTGGAGAAGAGCCAGTGGCTGACGCTCATCGCCTGCCTGGTCTTCGGTAGCCTGACCCTGGCCTTCCACAGCGAGACCTTCCTGAAATGGAAAGCCCCGGTGGTCAACTGGCTGTTTGCCCTTGCCTTCATCGGCAGCCACTTCATCGGGGATCAGTTGCTGATCAAACGCATCATGGGCCACGCGCTGACACTGCCGGATGTGATCTGGACCCGCCTGAACATCGCCTGGATCGTCTTTTTCCTGTTTTGCGGGGCCGCCAACCTGTTCGTCGCGTTCACCTTCCAGAGCTACTGGGTCGACTTCAAGGTCTTCGGCAGCCTGGGCATGACGTTGCTGTTCCTGGTCGGCCAGGGCATCTACCTGTCCCGCCACCTGCATGACGCCGATACCACATCGCCTAAAACCGAGGACTGACATGCTTTACGCAATCATTGCCACAGACGTCGCCAACTCCCTGGAAGCCCGCCTGGCCGCACGGCCTGCACACCTTGAGCGCCTGCAAGTGCTCAAGGGCGAAGGTCGCATTGTTCTGGCGGGCCCGCACCCGGCGGTCGACAGCAATGATCCGGGCGCAGCGGGTTTCACCGGCAGCCTGATCGTCGCCGAATTCGACTCCCTGATCGCCGCCCAGGCTTGGGCGGATGCCGATCCGTACATCGCTGCCGGCGTCTACGCCAACGTTTCGGTCAAGCCGTTCAAGCAAGTCCTGCCGTAATTTTCTTCTCGCAATGCCCCCACGCGATGAACCTTGTCGGTTCATCGCGCTCTCAATCGCTCATTATTCTCGTTTGCCGGCCGACAACCTGCCCAATACTCGTATTGGAACCAGGAGTCGCGATGCGCATAGGTCCGTTGTGTCTGATGTTGGTCACGTTGTCGATCGTGGCCCCCGCCCACGGTGAAGAAAATGCCCAGGGCGCATCTACGCCGCTGTCCTTGAGCGCCGGTAGCCAGATCAACGAGTTGCAGCAGCGCTTGAAAGAAAGCGAGCGGCAACGGGAAGAATTGAGCAAACAATTGCAAAATACCGATGGTGAACGCGAGAGTGCCCAATTGGCGCGGTTGCGCCAGGAGAACCAGCGTCTGAAGCTGCAACTCAGGGAAACCCAGGCCGGCAGTTCGATTCCACGCTTGCTGACCGATCAGCAACAGTGGTTCGTCATCGGCGCCGGAGTTGCGCTATTGGCCCTGCTCTGCGGTATCTTCGCCAGTGGCGCAAGTCGAAAACGTCGGCAATGGCTAAATTGAGTGAGTCATGAGCGAGTTGTTACTGATTGATGATGACCAGGAGCTGTGTGAGCTTCTGAGCAGTTGGCTGAGCCAGGAAGGCTTTCAGGTGCGTGCCTGTCACGATGGCCAGAGTGCCCGTCGTGCGCTGGCTGAGTCCTCCCCGGCAGCCGTGGTGCTGGATGTGATGTTGCCGGACGGCAGCGGCCTGGAACTGCTCAAGCAGTTGCGCAGTGATCATCCGGACCTGCCGGTGCTGATGCTTTCGGCCCGGGGCGAACCACTGGACCGCATCCTCGGCCTGGAACTGGGTGCCGACGATTACCTGGCCAAGCCCTGCGACCCCCGGGAACTGACAGCCCGCCTGCGCGCCGTGTTGCGCCGCAGTCATCCGGCGGCGACATCCAGCCAGATGGAGCTGGGCGACCTGTGCTTCAGCCCGGTACGCGGCGTGGTCAGCATCGATGAACAGGAATTCTCCCTCACCGTTTCCGAAAGCCGGTTGCTGGAAGCCCTGCTCAAGCAACCTGGCGAGCCACTGGACAAACAGGAACTGGCGCAAATAGCGCTCGGCCGCAAGCTGACGCTGTACGACCGCAGCCTCGACATGCACGTGAGCAACCTGCGCAAGAAAATCGGCCCGCATCCCGATGGCCGTCCGCGCATCGTGGCCCTGCGCAGCCGCGGCTATTACTACAGCCTCTAACCCTCCTGTAGGTGCTGGCTTGTGAGCGAAAGCGGTGTGACAGACATACCGCGTCGCCAATTTCGCCAGCAAGCCGGCTCCTACGAGGCCTGACCAAGGGTTTGTCAGGAAGGCACAAATTCATCTTTACCCAAGCTTTACGCTCCGCTGACCGCCGCTGACCTTGATCTCCGTAATCTGTACTCATCCGGAACGTACCGGGAATGAGACAAGGAGATTCACCATGCGCAAGACTCTTATCGCTCTGATGTTCGCCGCCGCCCTGCCGACCGTAGCCATGGCCATGCCTGAAGGCGCCGGGTCCATGGGTGGCCCGATGGACGGCTCGCACCACGGCGGTCAGATGCACGGCATGCACGGCAAAGGCCCGTACAGCCAGCTGGACCTGAGCCGCGAACAGCGCGAGCAGATCCGTAAAATCATGGGCGAGCAGATGCATGAGCGTAAGCAAGTGGTCGAAAAATACCTGGAGAAACTCTCGCCAGCCGACCAAAAAGCGATGAAAGACGAAATGGCGGCCAACCACAAAAAAGCCGAAGCCGATGTGCGTGCCCTGCTGAAGCCGGATCAACAGAAGAAATTCGACGAGATCCAGAAAAAACAAGCTGAGCGTCGCGCTGAATGGGCGGAGTTCAAGGCTTGGAAAGCGCAACAGGCGCAAAAAGCGCAATAATGATCTAACCCCTAGCCCAGCGGCTGAACACCGTTGGGTCTGAAACTTTTGATCTAATGTGGGAGCGAGCCTGCTCGCGAAGGCGGTATGTCAGGCAGAAGTGATGTCGTCTGTCACGCCCTCTTCGCGAGCAGGCTCGCTCCCACATGGATTTGTGTTTGCTTGAGGATTTTCTGTGCGCTCATTGTTCTGGCGTATCCTGGCCAGTTTCTGGCTGGCCATCGCTCTGGTTGCAGGCCTGTCCATTTTGCTCGGCCACATGCTCAACCAGGATGCGTGGATTCTCAGTCGCCACCCCGGCCTCAACACCTTGGCCGAGCAATGGACGCAAACCTACGAATCCGAGGGTGAAGAAGCAGCCCAGGACATTCTGGAACAGCGCAAACGCCAATATCACATCGACGTTCAGGTACTCAACGAGAGTGGCGACCCGGTGGTACACGGCACCTTTCCGCGACGCGCGGCGGCTTTCGAAGCGCGCCAGAACAATGATGACCGGCGCCTGCCATGGCGTCGTCTGACCGTTGAATACACCAGTGAAAAGACCGGCGACACCTACCTGTTGATCTATCGCATCCCCCACCCGGAACTCGATGCCTGGCATCGCGAAAGCCTGCTCTGGCCACTGAGTGCACTGGGCATCGCGCTAGTGGTGCTGACCCTGTTCAGCTTGCTGGTGACCTTTTCCATCACCCGCCCTCTCAGTCGCTTGCGCGGTGCAGTGCATGATCTGGGGCAAACCACTTACCAACAGAACAGCCTGGTTAAACTGGCCAATCGTCGAGACGAATTCGGCGTGCTGGCTAACGATTTCAACCGCATGGGCGCGCGTCTGCAGAGCCTGATCGGCAGCCAGCGACAACTGTTGCGGGACGTCTCCCACGAACTGCGCTCGCCCCTTGCCCGCCTGCGTATTGCGCTGGCCCTGGCGGAACGGGCCACGCCGGATGAACGGCAAAAACTCTGGCCGCGCCTTACCCGGGAGTGTGACCGGCTTGAAGCACTGATCAGTGAAATCCTGGTACTGGCGCGGGTCGATGCCGACAACGCCAGCGCCGAAGAGGTAGACCTGAACGCGCTGCTCACGACGCTGCAACGGGATGCACAGCTGGGATCACCGGAGCAGAATGTTCAACTTGAGGCCGAGCCGCAACTGAACCTCAGGGGGTGGCCGACCATGATCGAGCGCGCCGTGGATAACCTGCTGCGTAATGCCCAGCGCTTCAATCCGGTGGGCGGGCAACCGATTGAAATGCAGGCGCTGCGCCAGGGCGAGCGGATTGTAGTGACCGTACGTGACCATGGCCCGGGCGTTGATACTGAACATTTGAATCAGCTCGGCGAGCCGTTCTACCGGGCGCCAGGGCAGACCGCGGCTGGACACGGCCTGGGGCTGGCCATTGCCCGCCGCGCGGCGGAGCGGCACGGCGGGAGTCTGGTGCTGGCCAATCATCCGGAGGGCGGATTCATTGCCAGCCTGGAATTGCCGTTGGTGCCAGGGGCCATTCCCCAACCCTGATCCCTTGTGGGAGCGAGCCTGCTCGCGAAGACGGCTTATCAGTCAATGCATATGGCGACTGACACGGCGCTTTCGCGAGCAGGCTCGCTCCCACAGGGGAATGATGGCGTCAGGCTTTACCAGGCCAGGCGCTGACGAACTCAGCCAAATCCACCTTCTCCGCCACGCGCGGCTCCTTCAGCGGCGTGCCAAGGTACAGAAACGCAATCACCTCTTCCCCCTCGGCCAGTCCCAACCCTTTGGCCACATGCGGCGAATAGGCCAGGTCACCGGTACGCCACACTGCGCCAATGCCTTGTGCATAGGCCGCCAGCAAGATGCCGTGCGCCGCACATCCAGCCGCGAGCAGCTGCTCGGATTTCGGATATTTGACGTGATCCTGCAACCGGGCAATCACCACGACCACCAACGGCGCGCGCAGGGGGCCGTTGCGCGCCTTGTCAATGGCCGCTTCAGTGACTTCGCCATCCTGCAGCTTCGCCGCTTCGGCCAACAACTCGCCCATTTGCTCGCGCGCCGCGCCTTCGACCGTCAGAAAACGCCACGGCTGCAAATGACCGTGATCCGGTGCACGCATGGCGGCGCCAAACAGCACTTCGCGCTGTTCTTGGGTAGGTGCCGGCTCGACCAGGCGTGGAACGGAAACACGGTTGAGCAAAACGTCGAGAGCCTGCATCGGCCACCTCCTGAAAAAAATGTGCGGCTATTCTAGCTGCAAGTACTACCGGAGTGCCGGTTTACATGCCCTGCCCCGCAGGTAGAATGGCGCCTTTCTTATTTCAGCCGAGCGGAATTCATGGCGTTGCCGACCCTGCGTCTCATTGGTTTCATCATCGGCATCTTCCTGATAACGCTGGCCATCGCCATGGTCGTACCCATGGCCACGCTGGTGATCTTCGATCGCACCGGCGACCTGCCGTCGTTTCTCTGGGCCAGTATGATCACCTTTGTCGCCGGCCTGGCCCTGATCATTCCGGGGCGCCCCGAGCATATCCATTTGCGGCCACGGGACATGTACCTGCTGACCGTCAGTAGCTGGCTGGTGGTGTGCATCTTCGCCGCGCTGCCGTTTTTGTTGACCCAACACATCAGCTACACCGACTCGTTCTTCGAAAGCATGTCCGGCATCACCGCCACGGGTTCGACCGTGCTGAACCACCTCGATGACATGTCTCCCGGCATCCTGATGTGGCGCTCGTTGCTGCACTGGATCGGCGGCATCGGCTTCATCGGCATGGCGGTGGCGATCCTGCCGCTGCTGCGCATTGGTGGCATGCGGCTGTTTCAGACCGAATCGTCGGACCGCTCCGAAAAAGTCATGCCCCGTTCGCATATGGTGGCGCGGCTGATCGTGGCGGCCTACGTCGGCATCACTATCCTCGGCAGCCTGGCGTTCTGGTGGGCTGGGATGAGTCCGTTCGACGCGATCAACCATGCAATGTCGGCGATTTCCACCGGTGGGTTCTCCACCTCGGACCAGTCGCTGGCAAAGTGGACGCAACCGGCCGTGCACTGGGTGGCCGTTGTCATCATGATTCTCGGCAGCCTGCCGTTCACCCTGTACGTGGCGACCCTGCGCGGCAACCGCCGGGCGCTGATCAAGGATGAGCAGGTTCAAGGCCTGCTCGGCATGTTGCTGGTGACTTGGCTGGTCCTCGGCACCTGGTACTGGTGGACCACCCAACTGCATTGGCTGGACGCGCTGCGGCATGTGGCGCTGAACGTGACATCGGTGGTGACCACGACCGGTTTCGCCCTGGGGGACTACAGCCTGTGGGGCAATTTCTCGCTGATGCTGTTCTTCTATCTGGGCTTCGTTGGCGGCTGTTCGGGCTCGACCGCCGGCGGGATCAAGATTTTTCGCTTCCAGGTGGCCTACATCCTGCTCAAGGCCAACCTTAACCAGTTGATTCACCCCCGCGCGGTGATCAAGCAGAAGTACAACGGTCACCGCCTCGATGAAGAGATTGTGCGTTCGATCCTGACTTTTTCGTTCTTCTTCGCCATCACCATCTGCGTGATCGCGCTGCTGTTATCGCTGCTCGGCGTGGACTGGATGACCGCCCTTACCGGCGCGGCCAGCACCGTATCCGGTGTCGGCCCCGGCTTGGGTGAAACCATTGGCCCGGCCGGCAACTTCGCCTCGCTGCCGGACGCCGCCAAGTGGATTCTTTCGTTCGGCATGCTGCTGGGCCGACTGGAGATCATTACGGTGTTTGTGCTGTGTATACCGGCGTTCTGGCGTCACTGACCGGCACTGGCACTTGCATCAGCCGCGAACGGTACTCACCGGGCGTGGTGTCGAACCAGCGACGGAAGGCGCGGAAGAAGTTGCTCGGATCGGCGAACCCCAGCAGGTAGGCAATCTCCAGCAGGGTCATGGTCGGTTGCGCCAGGTACTGCTCGGCCAGCTCTCGCCGGGTGTCGTCGAGCAGCGTCTGAAAACTCGTGCCCTCTTCCTGCAAGCGTCGCTGCAACGTGCGTTGGGACAAGTGCAGTGTCTGCGCCACCGCATCGCGTTTGGGTTCGCCCTGGGGCAACAAACGGCACAGCACCTGGCGTGCCTTGTGGGTCACACGACTCTCGGAAAACCGCGCCAGGTACTCGCCGGCGAACCGGTCATGCAGCAGCGCCATGGCCTCGTTGGCGGTCGGTAGCGGTGCTTCCATGTCGGCGCGTTCGAAAATCAACGCATCGTAAGGCGCATTGAACACCAACGGCGCATGGAAGGCTTGTTTGTAGGGTTCGAGATTGACGGGTTGGTCACCCTGCACCAGCACCTTGCGCGGCTGCAGTGTGCGTCCGGTCAACCAGCCGCACAGCGCCAGGGCGCAGGCCAGTGACGCTTCGGCGCTTTGCCGGGTCGGCGGCAGATGATCGCCGTGCACCGTCAGAATCAGCCCGTAGCCCTCATCCAGCAGCCGGAAACTCAGGTCGGCGCTTTCGGCAATGATCCGCTGGTACCGCACCAGACGCTGAAAGCCCTCGGCCAAGGTCTGGCTGGACATCAATGCGTAACCCGCCACATGAAACTGCGCAGGTCGCACCACCTTGCCCATGTTCAGGCCAATCGCCGGGTTACCGGACAGCTCGACCGCACGCTGCCACAGTCGTGTCATGGAATCTTGCGGGAAGCGTGCATCCGGATCTTCCAGTGCCGCGTAGTCGAGCCCCAGTTGCTTGAACAGAACCCGGCAATCCAGGCCGTCCATTTCCAGTGCCTTGACAATCCCCATCGCCCAGCTTGCAGAAGTCGTTCGTTCGCTCATGTCGGGTTCTTACATGATGAGCCGCCAATCACGGCCAATTTCCGAAGGATACTAAAGTGGCGCCGATTGTCACTGGCTGCCGCCATTGATCACTCTAGACTTAAATAAGCTACCCGCCGAACAACTTGCAGTCAGAACAATAACCACAGAGATCGCAGTCGTGGAAAACATCAGACGGTTCAACAGCTTCGCCGAGTTCTACCCGTATTACCTCAGCGAACACAGCAACAGTACCTGCCGCCGATTACACTTCATCGGCACCACACTGGTCATTTTCATTTTGGCGCTGACCATCGGCCGAGGCGCCTGGATGCTGTTGTGGGCCTTGCCGCTGGCGGGTTACAGCTTCGCCTGGGTCGGGCATTTCTTCTTTGAAAAGAACCGTCCTGCGACCTTCCAGCATCCCTTCTACAGCCTGCTTGGCGATTTCGTCATGTATCGGGACATGATTCTGGGACGCGTATCGTTCTAGACAAGAGGATTGCCGATGAATGCCAACGCCCGTTTCACCCACATGAAAGATGGCACACAGGAAGACTGGGCGATCATCGCCGCGGATTTCAGTGCCTACGCCCGGCAATTGCCGACCCGGATCGTGGCACACCTGAAGCTGCTGGAAGGTGATTTCGGTGGTTTTCCAGTGGATCGCCTGACCCACTCCCTGCAAACCGCCACCCGCGCCTGGCGTGATGGCCGCGATGAAGAATACGTCATCTGCGCCCTGCTCCATGATATCGGCGACACTCTGGGCTCCTACAATCACCCGGACATCGCGGCGGCGATTCTCAAGCCTTTCGTCAGCGCCGAGAATTTGTGGATGGTGGAAAAGCACGGGATCTTCCAGGGCTACTATTTTTTCCATCACCTGGGCATGGACCGGCACTTGCGCGAGCAATTCAAAGGTCATCCGCAGTATCAGGCGACCATCGAGTTCTGCGCGAATTACGATGCGGCGGCGTTCGATCCGGCGTATGACACACTGCCGTTGAGCTTTTTTGAACCGATGATGGAGCGGTTGTTTGCGCAGCCGAAGAACTCGATCTACAAGGCGGCGATGGAAGAGCACGCCCCAGCCTGACAGATCCAGTGGGACCGCTTCGCGGTCCATCGCGAGCAGGCTCGCTCCCACAGTGGATCTGCGGTGCATCGCAAATCATTGTGGGAGCGAGCCTGCTCGCGAAGAGGCCCGTCCATACACCGCGACTTTCAAGCCAACTCTGCGACCTTCGCCGCCTTCAACTGCGCCTCCCGCGCCTGAGCATCGGCCAATCGATACAGCTCGATCGTGCCATCCCAATGCTCGATCAACGCCGTGCACGACTCCACCCAATCGCCGCAATTGAGGTAATCGACCCCACCCACTTTGCGAATCTCTGCATGGTGAATGTGCCCGCACACAACGCCATGCAGTTCGCGCTTGACGCATTCATGGGCAATGGCTTCTTCAAAGTCGCTGATGAAGCTGACCGCGGTTTTCACCTTGTGCTTGAGGTACGCCGACAGCGACCAGTAGCCGTAGCCATAACGAGCGCGCC
This sequence comes from Pseudomonas izuensis, assembly GCF_009861505.1. Taxonomy (GTDB): domain Bacteria; phylum Pseudomonadota; class Gammaproteobacteria; order Pseudomonadales; family Pseudomonadaceae; genus Aquipseudomonas; species Aquipseudomonas izuensis. Next base: position 129,997 of record NZ_WTFT01000037.1, read on the forward strand.
AATGGTTGAGCCAGCGATTGAGGGTCAGGGTGAATTCGTAGGCTGAGTCGCCGAGAAATGCCAGCCAGCGGTGGTAGCGGGTAATCACGTCGAACTGATCGCCGTGGATCACCAGCAGATGCCGGCCATCGGCGGTAACATGCACTGCTTCGTCCACCAACTGGATGTTGCCCAGGATCAGCTTCGAATAGCGGCGCAGGAATTCGTCGTGATTACCCGTGACGTAGATCACCTCGGTGCCGCGCTTGCTCATGGTCAACAGGCGTCGGATCACATTGGTGTGCGCCTGTGGCCAGTACATGCCGCCGCGCAGTTTCCAGCCGTCGATGATGTCGCCGACCAGGTAGATTTTATCCGCGTGATAACCCTTCAGAAATTGCGACAAGTGCTCCGCCTGGCAATCGCGCGTGCCCAAATGCACGTCGGATATCCACAAGGTCCGCACACGTTGCTTACGACTGGGTTTGGCGAGCTCGGCGCTGGTCATGGATAACCCTCAAGACTGGTTTTGGCAAGCTTGCGCCAGCCGGGTTAATTGCCCATGACAGCGACAAGTCAGTCCTGTGACAGCGCGCGCCCGCCGGGTCGGTGTAGACTGCCGACTGACTCATCAAACCTGCCATGAGACCCGCGATGAGACCGATCCTCACACTTCGCCAATACACCGAAGACCTGATCGTCCACAGCCACGAGCACGCCCAACTGGTGTTCGGGCTGTCGGGTGCGCTGGATTTCGAAGTCGACGGACGTGGCAGCCAGGTGGTTCAACAGAGTTTCGTGGTGGTTCCTTCGGGTTTTCATCATGCGTGCGGCAGCACCAATGGCAGTCGTTGCCTGGTGCTGGATGTGCCCGATGATCAATGGCTTTGCCGGTCCCTGGGCGATCATGCCGAGGCCAGTCGCCGCCTGCTCGACAACGCCGGCCGATTATCACTGGATGCCGGGCAAAGCCAATTGGTCAATTGGCTGGCCAACAGCCCGGTCGATGACCCGGTGATTGCGCAACAAGGCGCGGTGCTGTTACTGGCCAGCCTCAACAACGCCAGGCCCGACAGTGTGGGTGGTCGACGCCTGCCCTATGCTGCGCTGAATGCACACATCGACCAATACGCCGCCTACCCGCTGCAAGTCGCCGATCTGGCCCGCGTCGCCGGTCTCTCCAGCGCTCGCTTGCATGCGCGGTTCGTGGCCGAATGCGGGCAGACGCCAATGGATTACATCCGCAGCCGACGCCTGCACAAGGCCGTGGCCTTGCTGCGCGACTCTGCCCTGCCCATCGGCGAGATCGCCTCTCGCGTCGGTTACAGCTCCCAGAGTGCCTTTGCCGCCGCGGTGCTGCGTGAGTTCGGTGCATCGCCCGGCAAGTTGCGGCGCGAGGCTGGCGACAAATAACGCGAGTCTGGCGACAGACACAACGGCAACGGGCGCGGTTAAATGGCCGGGTTCATTACGTTTACCAAGGATTGCCATGACTCCCCGTACCGCCCTTGGCGCCCTGCATATCGGCGCACTGATGTTCGGCCTCACTGGCGTGTTCGGCAAACTCGCAGCCGCTTCGCCGGCCATCATCGTCTTTGGCCGAGCGGCATTCGCGGTGTTGGCGCTCGCGTTCTTTGCGCGATTGGCCAGCAACACCCGCTGGCAAAAACTCGAAGCCGTGGATTGGCGCCGCCTGTTGCTCAGCGGCTTGTTGCTGGCCGGACACTGGGTCAGTTTCTTCATTGCGGTAAAGGTTGCCGGCGTGGCCATCGCGACCCTGGGCTTTGCCAGTTTCCCGGCTTTTACCGTGATCCTCGAAGGGCTGGTTTTCCGCGAGCGGATTCGGACCAATGAAATTCTGCTGGTGGCGCTGGTCAGTGCCGGGCTGGTGTTGGTGACACCTGAATTCGACCTGGCCAGTGGCGCCACCACCGGCCTGCTCTGGGCGGTGGCTTCCGGCTTGCTGTTCGCCCTGCTGTCGCTGACCAACCGCGCCAGTTCTGCACGCATCCCGCCGGTGCAGGCGGCGCTGTGTCAGAACGTGGTGGTCGCTTTGTGCCTGCTGCCGGTGGCGGCACCGCAATTGAGCGAAGTGCGTCCCATCGACTGGCTGTGGATCGGCCTGCTCGGGGTATTTTGCACCGGCGTTGCCCATAGCCTGTTCGTTGCCAGTCTGGCGGTGATCAAGGCCCGGACCGCCGCCGTGGTCTTCGCCCTGGAGCCGGTTTATGGCATCACCGTGGCCTGGGTGTTGTTCGATGAAAACCCGACCCTGCGCATGCTGCTCGGCGGCGCGCTGATCATCGTCGCGATCGTGGTATCCAGCAGGCTCTCAAGTAGCTCGAGCAAGAAAGCCGTTACCGCTGAAGCGGCATCTCACTGAGTACGGTCGTTGTGCCCAAGGTCGCGGTCCGGATCGATCCGGTCGCGAACCCGCTGCTTGAGCACCTTCGCTTCCGGAAAACCGCCGTCGGCCTTGCGCTCCCAGATCTGCACCTCGTCGCAGAAAATGTGAAAAACCCCACCGGTTCCCGGCACCAGGGACACTTTGCCAAGATCGTCGCCAAACGTACTGAGCAACTCCTGGGCCAGCCAGGCTGCTCGCAGCAGCCACTGGCACTGGGTGCAATAGGTGATGACGATTTCGGGTTTGCTTGCAGTCATGATCGGCGAAATTCCTGAGGCAGAGGGCGCCATCATGATAACCGCACTCACTGCTTTTGATCTGTAGGAGCAAAGCTTGCTCGCGATGAACGATGAAGTGGTCTGACAGACTCTCCGCGGCGCCTGCTTCGCGAGCAAGCTTTGCTCCTACAGTTATCGGATGCCAGCCAACAAATTGCGGGCGGTCTGCTGGAGTCGGTCATCCCCCTCCTTCAGCAACTCGTTGAGCAGTTCAATGGCGCTGTCCAGGTCGCCGTCATCGATGCAGGTCTGGGCTCGTTCCAGTTTGCCACCATGACTCGGTTCGACCGGTTCAAGCTCCAGCGATGGGGCCGGCTCACTGAATTCGTCTAGAAAGCTGTCACCCAGGGACTGGGAGACCGACTCGACTTCCCAGTCGATCCCGGGTTCGCTCAGCACCGGCTCACTCGATGGTCGGGTTGGCGAGTCTTCGAACGGGCCAGCCAGGTCCCAGCTCGTATCCATCGACAGCTCATCGAGGTTCAAATGAAACGCGTCGCCGGAGATGGTTTCAGGTGCCGCGACCATGGGCGGTGCGATAGTCGTGGCGAGGGCGATCGGTGCGACCAGATCCAGCTTCGGATGGTGCGCCCGTATGCCCTGAAGCTTATGCGTATCAAACCCGGCGTTTCGCAGGCTGGTTTCTTGTGCCTCATAGGCCGCGACGTCACCTTGCTTGCCCAGCACCTCCAACAGTTGCACGCCCAGTTCGGTGCGTTGCGGCTCCTTGACCATCGCCTCTCGCAAAAGACTGACGGCTTCGCCATAACGGCCGTAAGTCAGATAGATCGCGACCACTTCCATCACATCGTTTGCAGGCGTCTCTTCAGGGTGAGCGTGTGCCGGTTGCAGCACACTCGCGTGCGCTACGGGTTCTACTGCGCGACTGAGCAGTGGTTCATGCCGAGACGGCTGCCCCTCTTCCGCTCCGAACGTTGCCTGCCCCTGCTGTCGTTGACGGCGAACCAAAACAGCCAGCAATACCAACGCCACCAATACCAACAATCCGCCGATCAACAGCCAGTCAGGACCGGACGTTTCAACAATGGCAGGCGTTGGCGCCACAGCGACCGGGGCGACAGGTTCCGCAGGCGTTTGCCTGATCTCGGCCAATTGGGTTTGCAGCGAGGTCACCTGCTGTTTCTCGACAGCGATCCGCTCTTCCTGAGCCTGAAGCTTCACATTGAGTTCATCAATGGTGGCTTGCAATTGCTGGTTCTGCAGGGCGCTGGCAGCCAGTTGTTCGGCAAGAGGGTCCGACGCGGGTACGGCAGCAGGTTCTGGCTGCGATTCCCTGGGCGCAGGCGCGGGCGCAACGGTGGGCTGGACGCTCGGAAAAGCAGAAGCCGGGCGACTGGCCAGCGGCTCATCACTGGGGGGCACAATCCCCGGCGTACCCGGGGGATCGATCAAGACCGTGTACTCTCGCAGCACGCGGCCATTGGGCTGGTTGAGCTGCACCAGGAAATTCAGAAAGGGTTCATTGACCGGTTTGTTGGAAGTCACCTGAATCAAGCTGCGGTTGCCCCGCAGGTTAGGAGTGAATTTCAGGTCATTGAGGAAAAATACCCGCTCGACACCCGCGCGGTTGAATTCGTCCGCCGTTGCCAGACTGACCGAAAGTTCGCCCTCCTCCAGACCGGCGGCATCCACCAGGGCAATGTCGGCGCGCAGCGGCTGATTGAGCGCCGAATGCAGGGTGATTTCACCCAGGCCCAGCGCCGGCGCCAGGGCCGACCAAGTGACAGCAGCAGCGGCCAGCAACCCTCTGGCGCAACAACGTACAACGAATAGCCGACTCTCAAGCATGAGCATCCCTTAGGTAACCAGAACCACCTTGCACGTGTTCGCACATCCGGTACGAACACGATATCGCGCAGTAGTTCTTATAGTCGGCTAAAAGCGCTATCTCAAAAGTCTGGCCCGGGGGTTATGCCTCAAGATTTTTCCAGGTTCGCCAGAATGTGCCCGTGAACCCGCATGCAGACCTTCAAATCCTCCTCATCGACGCCTTCGAACAATTCGTGGCGCAGTTGGTTGGCGATGGTTTCAATTTGTTCGATCAGAGGGCGCGCCGGAGCGCACAGGACAATTTTCTTAGCACGGCGGTCTTCCAGAACCGATTGACGTTGCACCAGCCCTTGGCTCTCCAGACTGTCGAGCAGCCGGGCCAGGGTAGGTCCCTCGACGCCGACGCTTTGTGCCAGCTCTCGTTGGGTCGGGGCTTCATCGAAACGCGCCAGGTGCAACAGCACCAGCCAGCGTGCCTGGGACAGTCCAAGGCCAGCCAGACGGCGGTCCAGTTCGGCACGCCAGCCACGCGACATCTGGGCCAGTTGCATGCCAAAGCGGTGTTGTTCGGTTAACGGCATAAAACACTCATGGTTAGACTGAAATAGAGAAAAACTAATTATTAGTCAGCTAAGCATGAGCCTCGATTTGAGGCAAGGCTTGTTCTGTACTGAATCGTTACATCAGTGAATCCAGTCACTTAAATCTCGAATTCGGACTGTAGTGCCGCCCGGACACAGTACAAAACACCCTCCGGCACTCGACCCGCAAACAGTGCGGAAATCTCCGATACGGGCGGTAATTCACCCTCTCCATCGAGAAACGCATCCTGGACTTCGCCCATCAAGTCTTCGGGCAGATCCAGCGCCTGTTCCAGGGACAACTGCTGCTTGCCAATGGCTTCGGCGAGCATGGTGTAGACGTTCTTTTCCGAGCATTGCAGCTGGCCGGCGATCTGCATCGGTGTCATGCCGGCTCGCGCCAGGGTGATCAGCTCGTGGCGCACATCGGCCACCGGCTTCGGTGCCTCGACCTGACCGCCGAGGACTTCGAGGAAGGCCTCGCCATAACGTTCCAGCTTGCGGGCGCCGACTCCGCTGACCCTGGCCATTTCCGCCAGCGAGGTCGGTTGGCTGCGCAGCATTTCCAGCAAGGTCGAGTCAGGGAAGATGACGTACGGCGGCACGCCATGCTCTTCGGCGAGTTTGCGACGCAGGGCGCGCAAGGCTTCCCATTGTTCGCGCTCTTCGCCACGCACCAGCTGGCTGGCCTGGCTCTTGCTGGTTTTCACAGTGGTTTGCGCCTTGAGGTCGCGGCGCAGTTCCAGGGTCACTTCCCCCTTGAGCAGCGGCCGGCACGTGTCGCTCAGGCGCAGGCCGCCGTAGCCCTCATGATCAACGTCGGCCAAGCCACGGGCCACCAACTGGCGGAACAGCGAGCGCCATTCGCTTTCGCCAAGCGCCTTGCCGACACCGTATACCGACAGGTGCTGATGACCGAAGCTGCGTACCTTTTCGTTATCCTTGCCCAGCAGCACATCCACCAGATGGCCCACACCGTAGCGCTGACCGGTGCGGAAGATCGCCGATAACGCCTGACGTGCTGGCTCGGTCGCATCCCAGGTCTGCACGCCATCAATGCAGTTGTCGCAGTGGCCACAGGGCTGCGGCATGTCTTCGTCGAAATAGGCCAGCAGGGTCTGGCGGCGGCAGCGGGTCTCTTCGCACAACGAAAGCATCGCGTCGAGCTTGTGCTGTTCCAGGCGCTTGTGACGTTCGTCACCCTCGGAGTTCTGCAGCATCTGCTTGAGCATCACCACATCTTGCAGGCCGTAGGCCATCCAGGCATCCGCCGGCAGACCGTCACGGCCGCCGCGCCCGGTTTCCTGGTAATAGGCCTCAAGAGACTTCGGCAAATCCAGGTGTGCGACGAAACGTACGTTGGGTTTGTCGATGCCCATGCCGAACGCTACGGTGGCAACCATGATCAGGCCTTCCTCGTTGAGGAAGCGCTTCTGATGATAGGCGCGCAAATCGTTGGGCAGGCCGGCGTGGTACGGCAGCGCCGGGAAGCCCTGTTCGGTGAGGAATGCAGCGACTTCCTCGACTTTTTTGCGCGACAGGCAATAGACGATACCGGCATCGCTGCGCCGCTCGGCGAGGAACGCCAGCAGCTGTTTGCGCGGCTGTTCCTTGGGCACGATGCGGTAAAAAATGTTCGGCCGGTCAAAGCTCGACAGGAAACGCTCGGCGTTTTGCAGGTGCAGACGAGTGACGATTTCCTCGCGGGTACGTTTGTCCGCGGTTGCGGTCAGGGCGATACGCGGCACGTCGGGAAACATTTCCGCCAACTGGCCCAGTTGCAGGTATTCCGGGCGGAAGTCGTGGCCCCACTGTGACACGCAGTGTGCTTCGTCGATGGCGAACAGGGCGATGTTCAGCCCTTGCAGAAAGGCCAGCATGCGCGGCTGGACCAGGCGTTCCGGCGCAAGGTAAAGCATTTTCACCTCACCGCGCCGAATGCGGGCCGCCAGATCACGTTGTTGCTCGGCGCTGAGGGTGGAGTTCAATGCAGCGGCGGCCACGCCGAGCTCTTCGAGGGTGGCGACCTGATCGTCCATCAAGGCGATCAGCGGCGACACCACCACCGCCAGGCCTTCGCGCAAGAGCGCAGGCACCTGGAAGCACAGGGATTTGCCGCCACCGGTAGGCATCAGAACCAGGGCATCGCCGCCACTGGCCACGCGCTCAATGATTGCACCCTGACGGCCACGGAAACTGTCGTAGCCGAAGATGTCCTTGAGGACGCGTTGAGCCTGTTCGAGCATAAAAACTCCAAAAATCACCGAAACATCCCTGCCAAGGCTGGTGCAGAACGCGCAATGTTGCACCGACAAATCGTAAGTGCGCATTGCATGACGCTTCACATTTCAGCCATGACGCCAGCAGGGCATCACAAAACGCGCGAGTATACCCGAGCCCCGTCCGGCAAAGGGCGCCGCTGAGAAGACACACTGAGATGCAAAAATGCCTTGCGGCTGGCCCAAGCGCTCAAGAAGGCCTAGAATTCCCGCATCGAATATTCCCCAAGGTAGTCCTTTAATGTCCTTCGCTGAGCAACTAACCCGCCTGCAAGTCTTCCTCGACGCCGATGAACTGCATGACGAGGCGCTGGACTACGTGGCCGCCCACGGCTACCTCACCGCCCTGTCGATCTGTTCCGAAGTCGTACCCGATCGTGAGTGGATCGACGCTTTGTTCGCCGAAGAGCCACATTACAGCGGCGAAGCCCAGCGCGAAGAGATCGAAGCCACGCTGATCGGCCTCAAGGCACACATCGCCCGTCAACTGGCTTCGGACGAAGAGTTCGAGCTGCCATGCGACCTGGATCTGGGCGACGACCCCGATGACTCCGAACTGCGCGGCTGGTGCATCGGTTTCATGGAAGGCGTGTTCCTGCGCGAAGAAGCCTGGTTTGAAACCGCCGAAGACGAAGTGAGCGAAATGCTGTTGCCGATCATGGTCGGTTCGGGCCTGTTCGACGAGCAACCGGAGTTCTCCGACATTGCCGCCGACGCCAACCTGATGGACGACATGATCGTACAGATCCCGGAAGCCCTGACTGCGCTGTACCTGCTGTGCAACGCACCAGACGAAAAGCCGGCGATCCTCAAGCCTCGTCACCACTAAGGTCCTGCCTATGGACAACCCCATAGGCAACCGCCCCCTGATGTTGCGCTACGTGCTGCTGGCCATCGGCTGGCTGAGCGTAGCGCTGGGGGTGATCGGGATTTTCCTGCCGGTGTTGCCCACCACGCCTTTCCTGTTGCTGGCGGCCGCCTGTTTCGCCCGCAGCTCGCCACGCTTCTATCAATGGCTGGTCGATCATCCACGGCTCGGCCCATGGATTCGCGACTATCTCGACGGCAACGGCATTCCGCTCAAGGGCAAGGTCTACGCCATCGGCTTGATGTGGGCGAGCATTCTGTTTTCCTGCTATCTGGTGCCAATGCCCTGGGCACGCGGGTTCATGCTGACCAGTGCGGTGTTGGTGACGGTTTACATCCTTCGGCAGAAGACCCTGCGTAAATCCTGATACCCGCCCCCTGTAGGAGCGAGCCTGCTCGCGAAGAACGCCCTGGCAACGCGATCATTCAGGCAGTACGCGTTATCGTTCACGTCCTTCGCGAGCAGGCTCGCTCCCACAATTGCCGACGACCAGCCCTCCCCCACACCAAACACCACCTAGACTTCACCAATCTGCACCCGAGCCGCCCGCCATGCCCCGCAGTCCGCGTAGTCCAGGATGGCCAACGCCCCGGCTTCGGTTCGGCGGCTGGCTGCTGCTGAGCGGTTTGCTGCTGAGCATGCTTGGCAGTGCCTGGGCCGACTGGGATTTTGCGCAGATCCTGCTAGCCGCCGAAAATCACTACGGCACCCTCGACCCGGCGCGGGGACGAATCGAGGCCTGGGGTCAAATGCTGCAAGACGAACGCAATGCACCCGAGCGCGAACAGCTGAACGCGGTCAATCGCTTCTTCAATCAGCAACTGAGTTTTCAGGACGACACGCGCATCTGGCATCAGACCGATTACTGGGCCACACCCGTCGAGTCCCTGAGCAAGGGTGCCGCCGACTGCGAGGACTACGCCCTGGCGAAATATTTCAGCTTGCGCCATCTCGGGATTCCCAGCGAAAAGCTGCGCATCACCTACGTCAAGGCGCTGACCCAGAACCAGGCGCACATGGTGCTAACGTTCTATAGCAGCCCCACCGCCGACCCGCTGGTACTGGACAACCTGATCGGCGACATCCGCCCGGCTTCGCAACGCAAAGACCTGCTGCCGGTGTACGCCTTCAACGCCGAGGGCCTGTACCTGCCGGGGAGCAATGGCGGCAAACGCAGCAGCGACTCGAAAAAATTGTCGCGCTGGCAAGATGTATTACAAAAGATGCAGACTGAAGGCTTCGCCGTAGGTGATGGTTGAAGCTGCCGCAAGGAGCGATCCATGAAACTGCGCAATCAATTGTTTCTCGCCATATGCCTGTTCCTGCTGGTGGCCTTCAGCGGCAGCTTTTTTGTCAGTCTGGAAAGCTCACGCGAACAGATGCTCGGCCAGTTGCGCTCCCACGCCCAGGACGCAGCCACGGCACTGGGTCTGTCGCTGACCGCGCAGATCGATGATCCGGCGATGATGGAACTGATGGTCAGTTCGATTTTTGACAGTGGCTACTTCAGCAGCATTCGCATCATCGACGTCGAGGGTGAACAGGTACTGGTAGAGCGCAACGCACCGGCACGGATCGAGGGCGTGCCAGGCTGGTTTGTCAGTCTGGTCAATCTGCATCATCAGGGCGGTGACGCGTTGATCATGCGCGGCTGGGAACAGGCGGCACGGGTCGAAGTGCTCAGTAATCCGCAATTTGCCCTGGCCAAACTCTGGGACAGTACCCTCGGCAGCCTGATCTGGCTGATCGTGTGCGGATTGCTCAGCGCCGTGTTCGGGGGTTGGCTGTTGCGTCGGCAACTCCGTCCACTCGAAACCTTGGTCAAACAGGCAGAAGCCATCAGTAAACGCGAATTCCTGAGCCTGCCGAAACTGCCCCGCACACCGGAATTGAAACGCGTCGTGCTGGCAATGAACCAGATGGTCGAGAAGCTCAAGGCGTTGTTCACTGAAGAGGCGGCGCGCAGTGAGAAGCTGCGCAGCGAATCCTATCAGGACAGCCTGACCGGGCTGGCCAACCGACGCTTGCTGGATGAACAACTGGCAGACCACTTGCTGGTCGCCGAGCAACATTGCGATGGTCATTTGCTGATGTTGCGGATCAATGACTTGACCGGTCTCAATCAACGCCTGGGCGGGCAACGCACCGATGCGTTGATCGGCACAGTCGGCGAACTGCTCAAGCGTTTGACCCAACTGCCTGAACGACGCACCTGGCTAGCGGCGCGCAATCGGGGGGGTGAATTCAGCCTGCTGACGCAGGGTCTGAGTACCGAGGACGCCGCACGCCTCGCCGCCGAAATCAGTGCCACTCTGGAAAACCTGCGTCAGACCGGTGCCAGTGACTGCATGCCAGTTGCGCATCTGGGTATCGTCGCCTACCACCCCGGTGAACCGGCCAGCGAGGTGCTCATGCGACTTGATCAGGCGCTGACCCAGGCCCAACAACACCCCGAGCGACCGTGGGTCCAACTGAGCCACCTCGAGACCCCACCGACCCCGTCCCAATACGATTGGCGCAGCTGGATCGACGACGCCCTGAGCCAAGGTCAATTGCTGCTGTATTTTCAGCCGGTGGTGCAATGCGCCGACACCAGTGAAGTGCTGCATCACAAAGTCCTGGCACGCTTGCTCGATCCGCAGGGCCACGCAATTGCCGCCGGGCATTTCCTGCCGTGGATCGAGCGTCTCGGCTGGTCCGCACGTTTCGACCTGGCCATGCTCGAAGCGACCCTCGAATACCTCGCCGTCAATCGTTGGCCGTTGGCGCTGAGCCTGTCGGGCAGCACCTTGCGCGATCAGCCGCAGCTGCAACTGATCCTCGACATGCTCGAATCACTGCCGGAACTGGCACCGTTGCTGACCCTGGAAATCGATGAACGCCAACTGCCGCCTCCCGAGGAACTGCAGCGATTGAGCCATAGCCTGCTCGACACCGGCTATCGCATCGGCCTGCAGCATTTCGGAGGCAGCTTCAGCCAGATCGGTAACCTCACCCAATTGGGCCTGGCGTATCTGAAAATCGATGGTGCCTACATTCGGCATATCGATGAACAACAGGATAAACGCCTGTTTATCGAGGCGATCTTCAGGGCCACCAACAACATTGATTTGCCATTGATTGCAGAAATGGTCGAGACCCAGGGAGAGCTGGATACGATCAAGGCGTTGGGGGTATTCGGGGTGATGGGCAGATTGATTGGACCGCCGGAGCCGATGTGAATAACTCCATGTAACCCTGTGGGAGCGAGCCTGCTCGCGAAAGCGGTGGCTCAGTCAACATCACTGTTGAATCTGAGTCCGCATTCGCGAGCAGGCTCGCTCCCACAGGGGATTTGTGTGAACCAGGCCTTCAGATCACACGGTATCCACCTTCAACGAATGATCGTTAAGCATGCCGTTGATGATGGTTGCCGAGTCTGCACCGGAAATCACCCCGCCCGCCCCCGGCGTGACGCCGTAATGGCTGGCCAGGTTGACGCCGGCCAGGTCGATGGTCTGGTTCGGTGCCGCGCCTGCCATGGCGCTGACGTCGATGCTGGTCACCAGTGACGCGCCGCTGCCACTGACGGTGAAGTGCAGGTAGTCATCCAGCGAGGCCGCGGTGCCGTTCTCCCCTTGCAGCAGTTGCGACAGGTCGAGTTTGTCGGTGCCCGGCGTAAAGTCGGTGATCACGTCATGGCCGCTGTTGCCCTTGAGCCACTGGAAGGTGTCCGCACCGCTGCCGCCGGTCAGGGTATTGTTGCCCAGGCCGCCGATCAGCAAGTCGTCCCCGCCGCCGCCATTGAGCACGTCGTTGCCCAGGCCGCCGGTGATGATGTTGCTGTTGTTGTCACCGGTCAGGTTGTCGTTGTAGTTCGAACCCACGAGATTCTCGATGCCCGTCAGGGTGTCGGTGCCGGCGCCGAAAGTATTCTGCGCCCCGGCCAACCCCAGATTGACCGTGACACCAGCCGTGGCATGGGCATAGCTGGCGGTATCGTTGCCGGTGCCGCCGTCGAGCAGGTCATTGCCCGGCCCGCTGAACAGCAAGTCATTGCCGGCACCGCCGTGCAACTCGTTGTTGCCGGTGCCAGCGACGAGGATGTCGTTGCCGTCACCGGCATTGAGGATGTTGTCGCCGCTGCCCGCCACCAGCGTGTCGTTGCCGGCGGTCCCGGTGAGGGTGTGCCCATCCTGGTAGCTGATTGACACGTTGGCGCTGTCGCTGCCGCCATGGCTATCGCTGACGGTGTAGGTGCCGTGGTAGTCCGGGGTGATGTCATGCGCCCCGGAATAGTCGAGTTTCATCGTCAGCTGGTAGTTTTCCGAGTTGTTGACGCCGCTGCCGCTGGTGTTGGTGATGTTGGTGACGTGGATCTGGTACACGCCGTCCGACGCCGCCGTGATGGTCTGGCCATCGGCGAGCGCAATCCAGGCGCCGCCGTTGATGGAGTACTCCATGGTGATATGGCCGGCGGCCAGGTTGTGGTCCAGGTTGAGGGTTTCGCCCTGTTTGAGGTTGACGGTGATGCGGTCCTCATCGTTGGTGTTGGCCGCGGTGACCGGCCCCAGATAACCACTGATCACCAGCAATGCCGTCATCGTGGCGGTATTGGCCGCGAATGCACCGCGCACATCGGCCAGGCTCTGGTTGCTCGGTTTGACACCGCTGCCGGAGAAGTTGATCACACCGGTACCGGTGAAGTCCGCGCCCTTGGCCAACCAGCCCGTAGTGAAGGTGGTTGGCGATGCGTTGAGCGAATCGCCATTGGGGTCGGTGTCATTGGCCACCAGTAACTCGCCCGGCACCGATATGTTGCCCGAGAGCACGTTGGTAATGATGTGATCATCGGTGGCCACCGGTGGCGCATTCGGAATGACTTTGACTACCAGGCTCGAACTGGCGAGATCGCCATCGTTGTCGCTGACGGTGAAGCCGATGTTTTCGGTGAGCACCACCGAGGTGGTTTTCTGCGACACATAGCTGTATTCGCCGGTATCGAGGTTCACCACCAGGGTGCCTTTGTTGTCGGTGGCGATGCTCAACGTGTTGTTGGTGGTGTTGAAGGTGCCATGGTTGGCACCGCCGCTGAAGCTCAGCGAACCCTGGTTGCTGTTGCCTTTCGGGTCATAGGTGTAAGTGGTGCCATCGACGGTGATGGTTTTGATGAAGCCGCCGTCGGCCCCGAACGAACCGCCCTCGCCCAGCAACGAACCGGTGACAGGCACGCCGATAACGGTGCCCGAGAGCACCGAGTTGAGTTGCCCCAGGTCGGTGACGATCACCGCGTTGGTATTGGTGCCTGTGCCGGTACCGTCATAGGCCAGCGGATCGAGGGCAGCGTTATCGACGCCTTTGCCCAGGCCGATCGCGTAGCTCTTGATCTGATTCTCGGTGAGGAAATCTTTCCAGTTCGCCTCGTCCCCTCCACCAATGGAGCCTTCGTTGGGTTTGCCGTCGGAGAAGAAATAACCGACGTTCTGTGCCCCTGTGAGTTTGCCGTTGGTGTTAAACGCATCTTGCGCCACAGCCACCGCCGCGTCGTAGTTGGTACCGCCGCCCGCCGACAGGCCGGAGATGATCGACTTGGCCGTGGCCACATCCACCCATACCGAGGTTTTGTCGGTGGCGTTGCTGCTGAACGTCACGATCTGCACTTTGACATCGCCAAGGTCGTCGTACTTGTCGAGCAATGCACTGATCGCCTGCTTGGCCAGCTCCAGCCGCGAGAGGCCCGGTACACCCGATGAGTCGGCCATGCTGCCGGACACGTCAATGATCAGCAGCAGGTTGGAGTCGATCTCGACCGCTGACACCGACCGCTCCGAGGCCACGGCTTTGGGCACGTCATCGACGATGTTCACCACGATGGTGCTGGTGGTGCTGTTGCCCAGCGCATCGGTGGCTTTGTAGGTAAAACTTTCGCTCAGAGTGTTCGGGCCATCGTTGGCGCCCGGCGCGGTTTTCGGCGCCGAGGTCAGGGTGTAGGTGTAGGTGCCGTCGGGGTTGAGCAGGATCTGCCCATACGTTCCGGTGGCGCTGCCGACCAGGGTGTAGGTGATCGTCCCGACAGCGCCGGTGACCGAGCCGACCAGCGTGCCGCTGGCGGTTTCGCCGGTATTGCCCGGTTCGCTGCCGGTGACGCTGCCGGCGGCCAGGTCCTGACCGTCCTTGCTCAGGTCCAGGGCTTTTTCGTACACGGTGACGTCGCTGTCGCTGACGGCTTTCAGGCAGCTGTTGTACACGTCGATGGTGATAGTGGTGGTGCTCTCGTCGCCATCGGCATCGCGTACGGTGTAAGTGAAGGTATCGGTAGCGCCCGGCGCACCGACCGAGTTCTGGTTGCTGTGATAGACCGCGTTGCCGTGGGCATCGAGGGTCAGGTAGCCGTAGGTGCCGTTGATCTGGCTGTTCAAGCCACCGATGGCCGAGGTCGAGGTGTCCGAACCGGCGCGCACGCCCACCACCGCGCCGCTGGCGGCCGGGCCGTCGGCGCCGCCGATGTCGTTGTCCAGCACGTTGCCACTGACGGTGCCGCCTTCTACCACGGAATCGTGATCCGCCTTGGCGGTCGGCACGTCATCGACGATGTTCACCACGATGGTGCTGGTGACGGTGTTGCCCAGGGAATCGGTGGCCTGATAGGTGAAACTTTCGTGGGTGACGTTGGCGCCGTCATTGGCGTGCGGCGTCGTGCTCGGTGGTGACGTCAGGGTGTAGGTGTAGGTGCCGTTCGGGTTGAGGTGAATTTGCCCGTACGTCCCGGTGGCGCTGCCGACCAGGGTGTAGGTGATCGCCCCGACAGCCCCGGTCACCGAACCGACCAGGCTGCCGCTGGCGGTTTCGCCGGTGCTGCCCGGCTGGCTGCCGGTGACGCTGCCGGCGGCCAGGTCCTGGCCGTCCTTGTTCAGGTCGAGGGCTTTTTCGTACACGGTGACGTCGCTGTCGCTGACCGCTTTCAGGCAACTGTTGTACACGTCGATGGTGATAGTCGTGGTGCTCTCGTCGCCATCGGCATCGCGCACGGTGTAGGTGAAAACATCGGTCGCCCCGGGGCCGCTCACGCTGTTCGGGTTGCTGTGATAGACCGCGTTGCCATGGGCATCGAGGGTCAGGTAACCGTAGGTGCCGTTGATCTGGCTGTTCAAGCCGCCGATGGCCGAGGTCGAAGTGTCCGAGCCGGCGCGCACACCGACCACCGCGCCGCTGGCGGCCGGACCGTCGGCGCCGCCGATGTCGTTGTCCAGCACGTTGCCACTGACGGTGCCGCCTTCTACCACGGAATCGTGATCCGCCTTGGCGGTCGGCACGTCATCGACGATGTTCACCACGATGGTGCTGGTGACGGTATTGCCCAGGGAATCGGTGGCCTGATAGGTGAAGCTTTCATGGGTGACGTTGGCGCCGTCGTTGGCGTGGGGCGTCGTGCTCGGTGGTGACGTCAGGGTGTAGGTGTAGGTGCCGTTCGGGTTGAGGTGAATTTGCCCGTACGTCCCGGTGGCGCTGCCGACCAGGGAGG
>NZ_WTFT01000038.1 GCF_009861505.1 Pseudomonas izuensis
AAGCCATGTCACAAATCTATTCAACACCGACAATCCCTGTAGGAGCTGGCTTGCCAGCGAAGAGGACAACACATTCGATATCTCTATTGGCTGACACTCCGCTATCGCTGGCAAGCCAGCTCCCACAGGCTTATCTAACGTTCGATGATGGCGGTCACCCCCTGGCCACCCGCCGCGCAAATCGAAACCAGCCCCCGCCCTTTCCCCGCCGCATCCAGCAACTTCGCCAGGTTGGCAACAATACGCCCACCCGTGGCGGCAAACGGATGCCCCGCCGCCAGCGAGCTGCCTTTGACGTTGAGCCGACTGCGATCGATCGAGCCCAGCGGCGCATCGAGCCCGAGGCGGGTTTTGCAGTAGTCCGCATCCTCCCAGGCCTTTAACGTACACAGCACTTGCGCGGCGAAGGCTTCGTGGATTTCGTAGTAATCGAAGTCCTGCAGGGTCAGGCCATTGCGGGCCAACAGACGCGGCACCGCATACACCGGTGCCATCAACAAACCTTCGGCTCCGTTGACGAAATCCACCGCTGCCGCCTCGCCATCACGCAGGTAAGCGAGAATCGGCAGGCCACGCTCCTTCGCCCACGCTTCACTGCCCAGCAGTACCAGCGACGCGCCATCGGTCAGCGGCGTGGAGTTGCCCGCCGTCAGGGTGCCCTTGGCGCTTTTCTCGTAGGCCGGTTTGAGGGCGGCGAGTTTTTCCAGTGTCGAGTCCGGGCGCAGGTTGTTGTCGCGGGTGAGGCCCAGGTACGGTGTGATCAAATCGTTGTGCCAACCCTCGGCATAGGACGCGGCCAGTTTCTGATGACTCTCCAGGGCCAGTTGATCCTGTGCTTCACGGGAAATGTTCCAGGTCTGCGCCATCAACTCGCAATGCTGCCCCATGGATAAACCGGTGCGTGGCTCGCCGTTGCGCGGGAATTCGGGGATCAGGTGGCGGGGGCGCAATTGCAGGAAGGTTTTCAGTTTGTCGCCGGTACTCTTCGCGCGGTTGGCTTGCAGCAAAATCTTGCGCAACCCTTCGCTGACACTGATCGGCGCATCGGAGGTGGTGTCGACGCCACCGGCAATGCCGCACTCGATCTGGCCCAGGGCAATCTTGTTCGCCACCAGCAGCGCCGCTTCCAGCCCGGTGCCGCAAGCTTGCTGGATGTCATAGGCGGGCGTCGAGGGCGAGAGCCGCGAACCGAGCACGCACTCGCGGGTCAGGTTCATGTCCCGCGACAGCTTGAGCACCGCACCGGCAACCACCTCGCCGATGCGCAGGCCATGCAGGTTGTAACGCTCGATCAGACCTTCGAGCGCGGCGGTGAGCATGGCCTGGTTACTGGCGGTTGCGTACGGTCCATTGGAGCGGGCGAAGGGAATGCGGTTACCGCCGATGATCGCGACACGACGCAGTTGAGTCATGAAAAGCTCCTGATGAATGCCTGAAAGTTGAGCCGATCCCTTGTAGGAGCAAAGCTTGCTCGCGATGACGGTGGGTCAGCTACATTCATGTCAACTGACATACCACCATCGCGAGCAAGCTTTGCTCCTACAGGGATTGCGTTGCCATAACCTGAGCGTAGGCCTTATCTCGTGGATCGAACGACCGATCGCCATTGATGGTCCACACTTTGTATCCCAGCTACCGGAGCGCGTTCCATGTCTGACCGCTATATCGACTTCGCCAATTCGTCCATCGGCCATCGTCTGGTCGGGGCCATCGGACTGCCTTCGCCGGTGCGCCTGGAACGCTGGCAGGCCGGCCGCCTGCGTCCCGTCGAGGGTGCATTGCTGATAGGTGGCGGGCCGTTGGCGGAGAACGTCAGCGCGTTCGCCAACCGGCTGACCGACGCGATTTACAGCTACGGCACCGACCCTTCAATGGCCACGGCCTGGATCCCCGGCCACGGCCCGAAACTCAAAGCGGTGGTGTTCGACGCCAGCGACCTGGTGCAGACCGACCAGCTCAAACAACTGCGCGAGTTCTTCCAGCCACTGATGAAGAACCTCGATCATTGCGCGCACCTGGTGATTCTGGGGCGTGACCCGCAGACCTTGAGCGATCCCTTCGCGGCCAGTACCCAGCGTGCCCTGGAAGGTTTCAGTCGCTCGCTGGCCAAGGAACTGCGCAGCGGCGGCACCCTGCAACTGATCCTCGTTGGCGAAGGTGCCGAAGACCAACTCGAAGGCCCGCTGCGGTTTTTTCTCTCACCCAAAAGCGCGTTCGTCTCCGGGCAAGTGGTCCGCCTGAACGCCTGCGCCACTCAGGTGACGGACTGGACCCGCCCGTTGGCCGGGCGCAAGGCACTGGTCACCGGTGCCGCACGGGGTATCGGCGCTTCCATCGCCGAAACCCTGGCCCGCGACGGTGCCGAGGTCATCCTGCTGGACGTGCCACCGGCGAAAAGCGATCTCGAAGCCCTGGCCGCGCGCCTCGGCGGGCGCAGCGTCACCCTGGACATCTGCGCTGAAGACGCCGCCACGCAGTTGATCGAACAGTTGCCCGACGGCGTCGATATCGTGGTGCACAACGCCGGTATCACCCGGGATAAAACCCTGGCCAACATGACCCCGGACTTCTGGGACGCGGTGCTCGCGGTCAACCTCAATGCCCCGCAGGTGCTGACCAAGGCCCTGCTCGACAAGGGCACGCTGCATGACAACGGCCGGGTGATTCTGCTGGCCTCGATCAGCGGCATCGCCGGCAATCGCGGACAAACCAATTACGCGGCGAGCAAGGCCGGACTGATCGGCCTGGCACAAAGCTGGGCGCCGTTGTTGCAGGCACGGGGCATCAGCATCAACGCGGTGGCCCCCGGTTTTATCGAAACCCAGATGACCGCACGTGTTCCGTTCGGTCTGCGCGAGGCCGGGCGGCGCATGAGTTCCCTGGGCCAGGGTGGCCTGCCGCAGGATGTGGCCGAAGCGGTGGCGTGGCTTGCACAACCGGGCACCGGCGCCTTCACCGGGCAGGCGCTGCGCGTCTGCGGGCAAAGTGTTCTGGGGGCCTGAGCATGACGACTGACTGGCACATGCTCACACGCGAACCCGGCCTGCCGGCGTTGTACGCAAAAGCCGCGACGCGGCGCAAGATCACCGGCACCACCCTGCCCGATTCGGGGCTGCGCTGCTGGGTCGATGTCGAACCGCAGCGGCTGGCGGCCTATCGCAAAGTCTGCGGTTTCGACGACAACAGCCTGCTGCCACCGACCTACCCCCACATCCTCGCCTTCGCCTTGCAGATGCAGCTGCTCACCGCCCACGAGTTTCCCTTCCCGTTGCTGGGGTTGATTCACCTGGGCAATCGCATTCGTGTGTTACGCCCCATGGGCGGGCTCCATCGGGCGCGGGTCGGCGTGAAAGTGCAGAACCTGCAACCCCATGCCAAGGGCGCAACGTTCGATCTGGTGACGACCCTGGATGATCAGTTGGGGACGCTATGGGAAGCCGAAAGCCAGATGCTCTGTCGCGGCGTCAAGCTGGAGGGCGAGCCTGTCGAAGAAGCGCTGGCCTCGACGCTGGCACTGACCCAGATCGCCCAGTGGAAAGCACCGGCGGACATCGGCCGGCAGTACGCCAGGGTCTCTGGCGACTACAACCCGATTCACCTCAGTGCGGCCAGTGCCAGACTGTTCGGATTTCCTTGTGCCATCGCCCACGGACTGTGGAACAAGGCGCGCACGCTCGCCGCGCTGGCGGATCATTTGCCGGCGGCGAACATCGAGATCACGGTGCAGTTCAAGAAACCGGTGCGCCTGCCCAGCCAAGTGGCGTTGCTGGCCAGCGCGGCGGGGTCCAGTGGTGAACTGCAGTTGATCGGCGACGGGGACCTGAAACACATGGCGGGACATTGGCAGCCGGTGACCTGAACCTCAACAAAACCCTGTAGGAGCCGGCTTGCCGGCGAAGGCATTCTAATGGTCGGCGCAAGGCTCAAGGACGTCTTCGCTGGCAAGCCAGCTCCTACAGGGATTGGGGATATCCACAACATTTTGGTGGGTTGTCCGCCCGTCGTCGCGAGCAGGCTCACCCCTTGACCAGAAAAATCTGCGGCTGCGGAAACAGATTGTTCAGCGTCTCCAGCAACCGCACGTGATAGATCGGTTTGCGAAACAGATCCAGCACCTGCAAGCGCAACATGTCACTGACATCGTCCATGTCCGCGTGCCCGGACATCACGATCACCGGCAAATGCTGGCGCGACGTATGCTCGCGCAGCCGTTTGATCAACGACATGCCGCTCTCCTCGGGCATGCGCAAATCGGTAATCACCAAGGCGATATCCGGATGGCGCGTCAGATGATGCAATGCCAGCTTGACCGAAGTTGCCGTGAAGCAGTTGAACCCTTCCCCCTCCAGCAACTCCGCCAGCTCAAGCAATGCGTCCTCTTCGTCATCGACCAGAAGAAGCTGCTGGCGCGGGGAAGCTGGAGCGATCATGGGCACCACCTGTGTGGGACTGGGCACTGACATTGGAACCATAGCGAAAAATCAGCGAACCACCGCCATCAGGGCGCTGGCACGAGTTGATCCTTGATGATGGTGAAAATGCCCTTCACCGCCGTGGCAATGGGTGACATGAACGTCGCCAGAATCACCGCAGCCATTCCCGCGACGATCGCGTACTCGATACCCGAAGCACCTTCGGTGTCCTTGGCCAGACCTTTGTAAAAAGCGATTTCGGATTTGACCTTCTGAACCAGCTTGGAAAAAGACATGACGTATCTCCTGGAGCACCCGGGTGTTGCACAAGCGCAACATGATTCCCCTATGCCAGCACCAGCATTGTCGGCATTCCCCCGACCAACAACTGTAAATACGCATTAACACGAAAGTATTAACCGTTTCGTTGACGTCAAAAAACCGTGTTATTTCGCGAATCCCACCTCGCCCGTTAGTTATTTTCGGTCAGCTAATGGCATTTTGCTCTACCTGCGCTACGGTCAAATAGCCAAATGATTTCATGTTCATAGCTGCCTGATTGCGAATATTTCTCGTTGTTTGAACGAGTGCTTGTAGCAGCAGGAAAGGGAGAGCCGTCATGAACAGTCGTGTCACCCTGGGCCTTGCCGGGTTGTTGCTGGTCGGTGCCCTTATCGCCGGTTACTGGGGCCTGATGCTGAGCCGTCAACCCGCCACCGAGCCCATCGTTCAACCTACTGTCACTGCACCTGCCGCACCCGCCCCGGCGCTTGCAACGGTGGAAGACTCCACGCGCCAGCCGGTGGTCGTGCTGGTCAATGACGTGGCGCCGTACACGCCAATCACCGCCGCTGACGTCACCCTGGAAAAACTGCGTACCGCACCGGCCGGTAGCCTGAGCCGACTCGATCAGGCGATTGGTCGTACGCCCTGGCGCGCCCTGGCCGCCGGTACCTGGCTCAATGACGAAAGCTTCGAGGCGGGCAGCAGCCTGGCGCGGATGATCCGTCCCGATGAACGCGCCCTCGCGGTTGCCGTGGACGAAGTGATCAATGCCGGTGGCCAACTGACGCCGGGGGACTATGTCGATGTGCTGCTGTTTCTGCGCATGGACAGCAACAACCTTCAGCCATCAGCGCAGCTTGTGGTGCCGGCTTTGCGGGTTCTCGGGGTGGGTGAACAATTGGGCTTGACCAACGATGGCCAGCCCTCGAGCCCGGCCCACACCATCGAAGAAAAACTCAGGCAGGAGCAATTGCGCGCCAGCGCCCGCAGCGTTCTGCTCGCGGTGCCCGAGCAACTGGTGAGTCGCCTCATGCTCGCGACCCAGGCTGGCGTCTTGCGCCTGGCGGTACGCAGTGCCGATGAAAAACGCCTGTCGCGTTATTGGGCGGGTGAAAGCGGTTCTGCGGCCAGTCTCGACAATGCCAACCGCCAGTTGCTGCAGTTCAGCCAACTGGCCATGACTGCGCCACCCAAACCCGTCAGTGCCGTGGCAGCACCGCGCAAGCGGGGTGTGGAAATCATCCGTGGCAACGAACTCACTCAACAAACCCCCTGAATCATGCAAGGACGCTTCTCCCATGCACAGACGTTTTATGCCGCTGTTCAACGGCTTGATCTGCGCCACCTTGCTGTGCGGTATGCCAGTCAATTCAGTATCGGCGGCGACCGGAAACTGCGCCGCGCTCGGCCCGTTGCCCGCGGCGCTGGAAGTCGGCGAAGGCCTGCAACAGGAACTGCAAACGCCGGTGGCGATCACCCGCGTGGCGGTGGGCGATCCGAAAATCGCCGATGTGCGGATCAACGGCAACCAGGCCTTGCTGCTCACCGGCATGGCCCCCGGTGCTACCAGCCTGATGGTCTGGACCGCCTGCGCCACGACGCCGCGCCAGAGCATGGTATTCGTTCAGGGGCGAGCGACCGCCGCCATGACCCGCAACGCCAGGTTGCCATCCGATGACCCGTTGCTGCCCTCCCAAGTACAGACCGACATCCGCTTCGTTGAAGTCAGCCGGACCAAACTCAAGGAAGCCAGCACCTCGATTTTCGGCAAGAACTCGAACTTCCTGTTCGGCTCCCCCGGCACGGTGCCCAACACGGCCGTGACACCTCGCGTGTTTCCACTGCGCAACATCGATCCACGCATCGCCGTGCCCAGCATTCCGCTGGCCAACGACATGTACAACATCGTCGCCGGCGGCGGCAATTTCCTGGCCATCATCAATGCCATGGAGAGCAGCGGCTTCGCCTATACCCTGGCTCGCCCCAGCCTGGTCGCGCTCAGCGGACAGAGCGCCAGCTTCCTCGCCGGCGGTGAAATCCCGATCCCGGTGCCCAGCGCCAACAGCAACAGCTACTCCATCGAATACAAGGAATTCGGCATCCGCCTGACCCTGACACCGACCGTGATCAGCAATGACCAGATCACCCTCAAGGTGGCGCCGGAGGTCAGCGAACTGGACTTCAACAATGGCGTCACCATCGGCGGCACCAACGTTCCGGCATTCACCATTCGCCGCACCGACACCAGCATCTCCCTGGCCGATGGCGAGAGTTTTGTCATCAGCGGTTTGATCAGCACGCAAAACACCTCGCAAGTCAGCAAGTTTCCCGGGCTGGGCGATATCCCGATCCTTGGCGCGTTCTTTCGCAGCTCGTCGATCAACCGCGAAGAACGGGAGCTGTTGATGATCGTCACGCCGCACCTGGTGCAGCCATTAGCGGCCAACGCGCAACTGCCGTCGTTGCCCGGTGAAAAACTGCGTAACTACGACCCGAACTGGTATCGCCTGTACTTCCTCGAAAACGGCGACTTCGACAAACGCAGCGGGTTATCGCAATGAGTCAGAACCTGAGCCAGACCTTCCTCGCGATCACGCGCAACAGCACCGACCTCGAGTGGCTGCAAGGCGCCCTTGCCCCTTTGGGCCAGGTGGTCAGTGCCGGCGGCGGCAGCCTCGACGAATTGCTGGCGTTGGTGGACGTGACCTTCGCCAGCCTGGTGTTCGTCGGCCTCGACCGTGAACACGTCGTCACCCAAAGCGCGTTGATCGAAGGTGCGCTGGAAGCCAAACCGATGCTGGCCATCGTCGCGTTGGGCGACGGCATGGACAACCAGCTTGTACTCAACGCAATGCGTGCCGGCGCCCGGGATTTCGTGGCCTATGGTTCACGCTCCAGTGAAGTGGCCGGCCTGGTGCGGCGCTTGGGCAAACGCCTGCCGCCAGTGGCACCGAACACGCATCTGGGTGGCCTGACCGTGCTCTATGGCGTGCAGAGCAATGCCGACGGTGCACTGCTGGCCACTCACATGGCGCAAGTGGTGCAAAACAGCGGTCAGCACACGCTGCTGCTTGATCTCGGATTGCCGCGCGGTGACAGCCTGGCCTTGCTCGGCCTTGAGAGTTCGTTTCATTTCGGCGATGCGTTGCGGCACGTGCGACGCCTCGACGCGACACTGATCGACAGCGCCTTCACCAGTTGTGACATGGGGCTGCGTATCCTGGCCTATGCCAGCAGCGACGAACCGCTGGAGCACACCAGCGCCGCCGAGTTGTACATGCTGCTCAGTGCCTTGCGCCAACACTTCCAGCACATCGTGGTGAACCTCACCGGCCAGCCGGACAGCGAAGCCTTGCGCACGTTCGTCAGCCATTGCGACAAACTGCTGTGGTACACCGATCAGAACGTGCTCGACTGCCGGCGCAACCTGGCGGTGCTCAACCTGTGGCGCGAAAAAGGCTTGAAGCTCGATCACGCCAGGCTGCTGGTGGACCGTTACCTGCGCAGCGTCGCACCGGACTCCGACACCCTGGGCAAGAGCTTCGGCATGGAGGTCATCGCCACGCTCACCTACAGCCCGGAAGTACGACTCAACGCCAAGAACCAGGGCGTGACCCTGTTTGAGCTGGCTCCGCGCGAAGGCCTTACCCAAAGCCTGCGGGCCCTGGGCGAACGCCTGGCCAAACGCTCCGAAGGCCTGGCCAAACCCAGGATTGGCTGGTTCAACCGATTGAGGGGCGCGCAATGAGCGGCGAAAAACTGTTCGGCGCCCCCCAGCGCGCCGCGATCGGCAACACCGACCACGAAGGCCTGAAACTGGTGCTGCACCGCTACATCATCGACGCCATCGAAGAGTCCGGCAAAAACCTGCTGGAAGGTTCGCGGCAAGTGCTGTCGCAGTTCGTCATCGACAAGGTGGCCGAATACATCGCCCGATTGCACTTGGCGATATCCCGTTATGAAATGGAGCGCCTGGCCGAGGAGATCGTCGATGAGCTCACCGGCTTCGGCCCCTTGGAAGTGCTGCTGCGCGACACCGCGGTGACTGAAATCCTGGTCAACGGCCCGCACCGGGTCTTTGTCGAGCGCGATGGTGTCCTGCATCAAAGCGACTTGCGTTTCATCGACGCCCACCACGTCGAGCGCGTCATGCAGCGCATTCTCGCGCCCCTGGGTCGTCGCCTCGATGAGTCATCGCCGATGGTCGATGCGCGCCTGCCGGACGGCAGCCGGGTCAATGCGATCATTCCACCGATCGCCCTCGACGGCCCGTGCCTGTCGATTCGAAAATTTCGCCAGGACATGCTCAAAAGCAGCGACCTGATCGCGATGCAAACCATCGATCAGGCGGTCTTCGAGTTCATCCAACAAGCTGTGGGCAGCCGTTGCAACATCCTGATCAGTGGCGGCACCGGCACCGGCAAAACCACGTTGCTCAATATCCTCAGTCAGTTGATCAACCCTCACGAACGCCTGGTGACCATCGAAGATGTCGCCGAATTGCAACTGGGCCACCCCCATGTCGTGCGCCTGGAAACCCGCCCGCCGAATGCCGAAGGCCATGGTGAAGTGAAGGCCAGCGACCTGATTCGCAACGCCCTGCGGATGCGCCCGGACCGGATCATTCTTGGCGAGATCCGGGGTGTCGAAGTGGTCGATGTGCTCACCGCCATGAACACCGGTCACGACGGTTCCATGAGCACCGTACACGCCAACAACGCCCAGGATGCATTGCTGCGCCTGGAAACCCTGGTCGGCCTGACGGGCCGCACCATCGCCGACCGCACCTTGCGGCAGATGATCTGTGCAGCGCTGGACGTGGTCATCCAGTTGACGCGCATGCCCGACGGCCGCCGCTGCGTCAGTGAAGTGGTGGAGGTCATTGGCGTGCGCGATGACGTGTACGTCACCAACACCCTGTTCCGGCTCGACCGCCGTACCGGCTTCGGTTTCATGCGCGAGGCGGTCAACCCCGCCGGCGACAAACTGCGCCGCGAGTCGGCGCTCTCCCCATCGGCGTATTGAGGCCACCGCATGCTCAAACCGCTGCTGCTCATCCTCGTTTGCCTGGCCCTATTGGGGGTATCGGTGCGGCTGTTCTACAACGGGCTGCGCCAGAGCGGCACCGAGCGGATTCTGGGCCGCCTGAACCAGGGGCAGCCGCAACGGGTGGTGCAGAAAACTTCGTGGACAAGATTTGATCGCGCCTTCCTGCGGGCCGGTCTCGGACGGCCCACTGAACGGCTGGGCGCATGGCTGGCATTCTGGTCCCTGGCAGTGCTGATGGGGCTGGGCGTGGGTGGCTGGTTCGGCGCGCTGCTGTTGCTGTTGATACCACCGCTGGTGATGCGCCTGTATGTCGGCTGGCGTTATCAGCGCCGGCTCACGCGCATGATTGAACAACTGCCGTCCCTGCTCGATCACGCCGTGCGCAGCCTGAAGGCCGGGCGGACACTGGCCGATGCCGTACTGGGCGCCATCGACGCAGTCGAGGACCCGTTGAAAAATGCCATGGGCCGGGTTCAACGCAATGTGCAGTTGGGTGTCAGTCTGGCAGACGCCGTCTCTGACTTCGCCGAGCTGTATGAAAAAGATGAACTGCGCTTGTTCGCACTCGGGCTGAAGGTCAACCACCGCTACGGCGGCAATGCCAGTGAGGTGCTGGAAAACCTGATCAAAGTGATCCGCGAACGCGAGCAAGCTGCTCGTCAATTGAAAGCCATGACGGGGGAAACCCGGGTCACGGCGGTGGTCCTGGCACTGTTGCCGGTGACACTCGCCGGGTACTTCCTGATCTCCAATCCGACCTACCTGCTCGCCATGTGGGACACCCACTCCGGCCAGACGATGCTGGCGACCGCCTTCGGTTTGCAGGCGGTGGGATGCCTGGCGCTGTGGCGCATGCTGCGCAGCCTATGAAGATGCCATTGCTGATCAGCGCCCTGCTGTTTCTCGGCGCCGCACTCTTGCTCCTCGTCAGTTTGCTGGAACAGCGTCGGCAAGCCCGCCAGATCGTCCAGCGCCTGGACGGCAAAATCTCTGGCGACCATCGTCTCAGCCGGTGGCTGCAGGCGTTGGGCGCCAGCCGCATCGGGCAGCAGACGGTCAACCTCGACAATGAAACCCAGGCCCTGCTCAATCGCCTGGGCTGGCGCAGTGCACGGCAACGCACGCTGTTCGCCGCGTTTCAGGTGGGCATACCGGTGCTGGCCCTGGCCTTGAGCCTGCTGATTCAGGGCCTGTTTTACCCGGTGGTGGAAAATCACTGGATCGCCCCGGCATTCGCCACCGGCATCGGCTACCTGTTGCCCAAGCGTCTGCTGGCCGCCGCCGCACAACGTCGACAAAGACAACTGGCCAGCGAAACCTCAACGTTCATTGCGTTACTGCGCATCCTGTTCGAATCGGGCATGGCCGTGGAGCAATCGCTGCGGGTCTTGAGCATCGAAGGCAAACAACTGCTGCCCAACTTGACCCATGAACTGCGCCTGGTACTGGCCCGGGTCGATTCCGGCCTGGAGCTGGGCGAAGAACTGAACAAGACCACCCGTTTGCTGGGCGTAGACGAATTCACCGACACCTGCGTGATCCTGCACCAGTTGATCCATCAGGGTGGCGGCGCATTGAAATCCCTGCTGTCGCTCAAGCAATTGCTCGACGACCGGCGCCTCACACGCCTGCAGGAATACATCTCCAAAATGTCCGCCAAAATGTCCGTCGTGATGATGCTGTTCCTCTTCCCGGCGTTGATGATCGTACTGGCCGGCCCGGGCTTCACGGCCCTGGCCCGGGCCTTTGCTTCCTAGAGGGAACCTGATGAAAGCATTGATTGCCGGTTTGAGCCTGTTGTTGCTGGGCGGTTGTGCGAGCACCGGCCAGACGCCCTGGGAAACCCTGACCCATACCGCCAGTTGTGGCAAATTGAATTCCGATGAACAACTGGCCATGAACCTCGCCGATGACATGGCCAGGGACGGCAAACTGCACGCCAGCCTGGCCAACCTGCAAAACCTGCCGGACAACCTGGCCGACGTGCGTCTGCGCAAGGCCAAGGTCTATCGACTGCTGGGCCGCAGCGAAGCCGAGCCGCTGTACCGCAGCCTGCTGGGCAGCTGCATGGCCGCCGAAGCCGAACATGGCCTCGGACAACTCGCCGCCGCCAAGGGCGACAACGGCCAGGCACAGGCCCATCTGCTACGGGCCGCGCGCCTGGCGCCCACCGATGAAAAGATCCGCAACGACCTGGGGGTGGTGTACCTCAACCAACTGCGGGTCGAAGACGCCCGGTTCGAGTTCCTCACCGCCATAGAACTCAAGCAAAGCGATCAATTGGCCGCGGTGAATCTGGTGACCCTGCTGATCTACCAGGACGACTGGAGCCGCGCCGCCGAACTGGTCAGCCGCTTCGGCCTGAGCCCCGCGCAGGTCACCGAAGCCCAGGCCCGCGCCGAGAAACTCAAGACCCCGGTCAAACCGGGCCCGAGCATGGCGGCCCAAGTCGCCGCCGTCACCCCGTCGGCGCTTCAATAAGGAGAACACAGGATGAAACCGACCACCCTCTACTGCCTCGGCCTGCTGGCCCTGCCCTTCACCAGCCACGCCATCGACGCCGGCCCGGCCTCACTTCAACAGCAGGAAACCGAAGGCTGGCTGCAACTGCAATCACGCAACACCGTCGCCTCCCCAAAACCCCAGACCGCCAGCGCGACTGAGCGTGAACTGGCCATGCAACGCTGGTTGAAGAGCTATCAGCATGAGATCCCGCCGTTCTTTGATCAGTATGAGGGGGGGAAGGTGGATACCGGGTCGGGGGGATAACGCTGAACCTGCTGCACCTGATCAACCTGTGGCGAGGGGAATTATCCCCGTTCGGGTGCGCAGCGCCCGCAAAACCGGTTTAAGCGGTGTGTCAGAAAAACCCGGTTGCCGGTTTTGGGGCTGCTTCGCAACCCAACGGGGATAAATCCCCTCGCCACAAAAGTCCGGTGATTACTCTTGCGGATCGAGATTATCCAGCGCCCGATTCACCGCCAACTCACCCAGCATGATCACCTGCGCGATCCCCAACAGGGTGCTGCGTTGCGACCCCTCCAGAAACGTCGCGAAATCGCTGGCCATGACACTTGCCGAAGCAAGGGATTCGCAGGCGTGGGCCAGCAGGGTCTCGGTATCGATATCGGGGGCGATGACGAACATCGTGCTGGGGTTGCGCACGACAGGAACGTTGTCGGTTTCGGGGGGATTTGGGGTTGGTTTGATCATGGTGAAGCTCCAAGTATGAAATGGAGCTGCCACTGTTCGCCGCGACAGCGATCAAGGGTGGCAGCTGTACGCGGGGTCGCGGACCGAGCTACTTGGAAACCCGGCATACCCGAAGGTATCCCGCGCACAGCCACCATTACTCCAAACAACAAGCACCTAAGCGCCCTGATTGGAAGGGGTGGATTATGCACCAAGTAGACTGAACAGGCCGCGACGCCCGGACACTGATTTTTCAGTGACGGACAAAGGCTAGGGATCAGGCTTCCGACCGACAACCTGAAAAACGTGTGGGAAGGTTCTGGGGTTTTTATCGGCGGTTAAACATCTTCGCCTGTGCCGCCGTCTTCGCTGGCAAGCCAGCTCCTACAAAAGCAGTTTGATGTACACCCGTTCCTCACCACTCATCAGGCCGAGCGTTAGCTCGCCTGCAAGCTTTTGATCTTGATTCACCCGCCCCTTCGGGAGGCTGAGTGGAGGTGTTCATCCGGGGAGTGGCGCGCAGCGCCGTTCGACGCAGTCGAACACGCTGCATGTAGGTGCAGCGAAGCCAACCGGAGGGCAGTGTCCCCGGATGGATACCGGAGCGAAGGAACCCCGAGCCTTGGCGAGGGGCCGGACGCCGGGGCGAGACTTTTTGGTTCCTTTTGTGTCGTTTGACAAAAGGGACTCGCCGTAAGGGCGAAACCATAAGCAGCCGTTACCGCAGCAATGGATATGTACTCGGTCAGCAAGAGACAGGTCGGCTGTAAGGCCGCCTTCGCCGGCAAGCCGGCTCCTACAGAAGCCAAGGCGAGTCAGTGCGCCGTGACTCTCTGCCGCAACCCGGAACTGCTGGGCGTAAGCGCCAACGCCAACTGCGTCCGATTATGCATATGCGTCAACCGCAACACCTGCGACACATACAACTTCACCGTGTTCTCGGTAATCCCCAACTCACAGGCAATCTGATAGTTGGTCTGCCCCTTGCCCACCAACCGCGCCACCTCCAGCTGCCGCGGCGACAGCTGATTGAAAATCGCCGGGATCTCCATCCCATCCATATCGCGGGTATCGCCGTCATCCGATTCCGTCGACGCCGATGAATTCGGCGAGCGCCGAACCTTGTCCAGGTCTTGATACAGGTCATCGATCGACTCGGACAGGTATTGCAACTTTTGGTGCAAATGCCCCAGTTGCAACGCCTTGTGCCGCTCGTGCAAGGCCACTTCCTGGCGTTGCAGACCTTCGAGCAACTCATTCAGATCAATCGGTTTCTGGTAGTAATCGGCAACCCCGGCGCGCAGTGCCTTGATCACATCCTGCTTGTCCGCGCGACCGGTGAGCATGATCGCTTCGAACGCCCGGTGTTTTCCGGACAGGCGTTGCAGTTCCTGGACCAGTTGAATCCCGTCCAGGCCGGGCATGTGCAAATCGCAGAGCACCAGGCCGATGTCGGTGTCTTCGTTGAAGCGTTCGATGGCCTGATGGCCGGAGTCGCAGGGGACACAACGGTAGCCGTTGCGCTCAAGAAATTCGCAGAGTTCTTCAACGATCAATGGCTGGTCATCGACCACAAGGACTTTTACTGCCGAGGTACGCTTGTTCACGTGCAACTCCCTGCCTGGTCAAAAACTGACCGTTCCCATACTCACAGCCATAAGCTGTACAACTCACTAAGAAAGTAGTCGCAGTTCCCGACTCTGTACACCTAGCCGAGCCAGGCAAATGTCAGCAACAACCCCACCAGCAGGAAGGGCGCAAAGGGTTGTTTTTTTGACATTCCCGGCTCCAGATAACGAACATGTTGTCTAAGCCCTTGACCGATATGAAGCCAGACGCTTGGCGCCAGCAACAGCCAACACACACTGGCCAAAGCAGCGCCGATAAACACGCCCAGCACATGCCGACCGTCGGTCGCCAGACCCAGTGCGGTCATGAGTTTCACATCTGCCGCGCCCAGCCTGCCCTTCGCATAACCCGGCAATGTGAAGGCCAGCGCCAGCAGCGCAGCCCAGCCGCCCTGCTCTGCCGTCGCGCCAAGCCACGTGGTGCCACTCCACAGCAACCAGGCCAGGGCCAGCACCCCGGCACCCAGCGTCAGGCCATTGGCGATGTGCCGTTGCCGGGCATCCTGCGCTGCGCAAAGCGTCAGCCAGGTCAGTAGGACAAAACTCTGCATCGGGTAAAAAACGTCCTTTTTGGCTGAATGATTCTATGCTGACATTACGCAGTGATGGTCAGGGTAGACGCACTCATGAAAATCCACCTCCCCCACAAACAAAAAGGCGCCGCGGCCATTGAATTTGCCCTGGTGTTCATCGTTTTTTTCGCCGTGTTCTATGGCATTGTCAGTTACAGCTTGCCGCTGCTGTTGATGCAGTCGTTCAACCAGTCGACCGCCGAAGCCGTACGCCGAAGCGTGGCGCTGGACCCGAACATGCCGGGTTACGAAGCGGCGCTCAAAAATCGCGCCACCGCAGAGCTGACCCGGCAATTGGCCTGGATTCCTGCGGCACTGAACTTCAACGTCGCCACCGATGCCACCACGACCTATGTGGGTGGCGAGTTGAAGGTCGCCATTCATTACCCCACGAATAAAATCAGCGCCGTCATCCCGTTTCTGAACCTGCCGGGGGTCGGCCAGGTACCTCATCTGCCGGCGACGCTCACGGCCAGTTCGAGCCTGCAATTTTGAGTGCCGGAGATAAACTGTTCGGGCGCCTGCTCAACCGTCATCCACCGCCCTCGCCGGTGCTGCCGGAGCCCCTGCGCACGCACGGTTTCGGTTTGCAGTTACAGCTCGATGCCCGGGGCCATGTCGTTCACCTGACAGGGCCGCTGCGCCACCTGCTGGCGCAGCAGGTTCCTGGCGCGAAAGCCCCTCATCTGCTCGACTTCGTCCTGCCCCACAGCAGTCTGAGCCTCGAGGGCGTGCCGGCCGATTGGCAGGGACAACAGCTCGATCTGGATTTCTACAGCCTCAACGCTACCCCGTTGCACCTGCGCGGCTGGGTTCAACCCTTGGCCGATGCCTGGCTGCTGCAACTGCTGGACATCGGCGACTTGCTGCTGGAGCGCCGCCAGGCGCGCAACCGTGAACAATGCCAGTTGCTCGCGATGCAGATGGCCGAACAGTTGCGCCTGTGCAGCCTGATGCGCCTGCCCGATGTGCTGGCGGAACAATTGCAGTCTCTGGCGCAGCGCTTTCAGATCCCGTGCGTGGCCCTGGCGTTGCTCGATGAGCAGGAACAGGGCTGGCAGATTCACCAACACTTTGCGGCTTTGGACGCACCACAGCTGTGGCGCAACGGTCAGCGCCTGGGCACAGGACTGGACAGCTTGAGTGGTTCCGTACCGCAGCACCTGTCACTGCGCGAGCATCCGCGTCTGCAAGCCACTTTCGGCAATGCCGACGGATTCGCCGTGCCCTATCACGATGCTCAAGGCGTGGCCGCCTGGTTACTGTGCGGCTTTTACCCGGTGCAGCAACGCCCGCCCGACATCAGTGAGCGCGACTGGCTGCAAGTCGTCGCCGCGCTCGCTGGCCCCTTGCTCGAACGCCTGCGCGAGCATCGACATCACCTGCAACTGGAACGGCTGGAGTCGCTGCAAGCGTTACTCGGCACGGGTTGGTGGGAAGTGTTCAGTGACAGCGCCGAGGTGCAGCTGGCACCCTCGCTCGCCACTGCCCTGAACCTTGTCAGTGCGCGCCTGCCGTTGTCCGATTGGCTCGACCAGGTGCACCCTGCCGACCGCGAAGAGCTGCGCAGTCGCCTGCAAGCCTTGCAGGATGAAAGTCAGGCGCTCCTGTTGTGTGTGCGCTTGCACCGCCCCGATGATGCACTCGCGCCGGTCTGGTATCGCCTGCAAGGCCAGGCCCTGGGCGTCGGCAAGAACCGGCGTCTGGTAGGTTTCATGCTCGACATCAGCGACATCAAGAACCACGAACAACAGGCCGAAGTGGCCCATGCGCGGCTGGACAATCTGATCGCCCATTCACCTGCCGTCATCTACGTGCAACGCTATGTCGAAGGCGCGCTGCAACCGACGTTTTTCAGTGACAGCCTGCTGCCGTTGCTCGGCTGGACACTCGCCGATTGCAGTGGCGCCGCGTTGGTCGAACGGGTTCACCCCGATGACCGCAACAGCTATTTCGAACGCACCCGCCAGCTGTTGCGCGAGGGTTCGGTGAGCGCCCGCTATCGGCTGCGTGACAGCCGCGGCGATTATCACTGGTTGCTCGACGAAGCCAGGCTGCTGCGCGATGACCTCGGCCTGCCGGTCGAGGCCGTAGGTTTGTGGCTGGATGTCACCGAAGCGACCCTGGCTACCGAACAGGTCAAACAGAGCGAAGAGCGTTACCGGATTCTGGTGGAAGATTCGCCGGCGATGATTTGCCGCTACCGCCCGGACTTGACCCTGACGTTCGGCAACAAGCCGCTGGCGACTTACCTCGAATGTCCACCGGAGCAATTACCGGGGGTCAACCTGGGCAGCTGGATGTCCGCGGAACAGCGCGACGCCTTCACCCGGCGCCTGAACCAGTTGAGCCCGGAATTTCCGGTCAGCACCGCCGAAATCAACCTGCAATTGCCTGGCCGGGAACATGCCTGGTGGGTCTGGTCGGATCGCGGGGTGTTCGATCAGCAGGGCCGGTTGCTGGAGATTCAAGCCGTAGGCCGCGACAACACTGAAGTCCGGCGTTCCCAGCAGCAACTCACGCAAAGCGCGAAAATGGCCACCCTTGGCGAAATGGCCACGGGACTGGCCCATGAAATCAACCAGCCGCTGAACGTGATGCGCATGGCCATCGTCAACGTGCTAAAGCGCCTGGAAAAAGGCGATGCGCAAATCGACTACCTGACCGACAAGCTCACCCGGATCGATACACAGGTACAGCGCGCCGCTCGGGTGGTGGATCACATGCGGGTGTTCGGCCGTCGCTCGGAGATCGAACAGCATCCGTTCAACCCGGCCCAGGCCATCGAAGGCACGCTCTCGCTGCTGGCCGAGGGCATGCGCGGCAAAGGGGTGGATTTGCGTGTCAGCGAACCGGGGTTCGAGGTGCAGGTGCGTGGTCATGTCGATCAACTTGAACAGGTGCTGATCAACCTGATGGTCAACGCCCGGGATGCGCTGCTCGGCAAGCGCGACACCGACCCGGCGTTCAAACCGTGGATTTCGCTGTACGTCGAACGGGATGAACAGTCGGTGCGGCTGTGGGTCGAGGATAACGGCGGCGGCATCGATCCACGTCTGCTGGAGCGGATTTTCGAGCCGTTCTTCACCACCAAACCGGTGGGTGTCGGCACCGGCCTGGGGCTGTCGGTGAGTTACGGCATCGTTGAGAACATGGGCGGCAGACTGAGCGTCAGGAACTCGGTCGAGGGCGCGCGGTTCTGCATCGAACTGCCCATTGTGCAGGTGGATTAGATCGTGAGGGCCGGACGTCCGGGCGGCTTGCAGCTCAGGTTTGCGCCCACGTCGACCTTGTTCAGCGTTATCCCGAGGTTGGCCAGCAAGCCGTCGAGGATGGGGTCAACCAGGGGACCGAGCAATCCCTGGATCGCCAGTCCCAACGTCGTGTTGACGGCATTGAGCGTACCGGCGGCAGTGACCAGCAAGCCGCCCAGCAAGCTTGAGCCGGTGGGTTTGTAGGCCTCCACCTGAACACCGCTCAAGGTTCCTTTCAGACTATTGACTATGCCCTGTGTGCCCAGGCTGTAGTACATCGGCGGCTTCTTGATTTCCGGTGGTTGGTTATAGACATGCGTGCTTTGGGTACTGGCCACCGAAGTGTCGATTTTCACGCCGAGCCCACCGCCATAAAAGGGGACGCGGGTACTCGCGATACAGTTCCAGAGCACACATTTGATCTTGCCGATATCAATCAACGCCAAGGGCTGCACGGTCACATCGGCCGAGGAGGCAAAGGCATTGGCGGTATCGATTTTGCCGACTTTCAGCTTTACCAATGACGTGTTGGTCTGCGTGGTCAGCGTTTTGGTGGCGTCGTTGGCGCAGGTGTATCCGGTGACGTGGCTGTCGGCGGCGCCCACCTCCAGGGCGATGTCGATGGTCGGTGTGGGCAGGATCTGCAGATCGGTTTTGTCGCAGGTACCCAACAGGCAAAGCACCGAGCCCAACGTACCGCCCAGATCAAGATTCAAAACACTGTTCAAGGTACTGGTGAGCCCGCTCACCAAGGCATTGTTGGTAATGGCGCTGGCCAGACCGCTGATACCGGACAACACCGGCAAGTTGAGCGACAGGACCGTGCGCACTTGGGCCGTGCGCACGAATATCCGGTTGGGATCATTGAGCTGGCCATTGACCAACGCCGGGTTGCCGATTGCCGACAATTGCGGCGGCTCGATGACTTTAACTTTGACCGTCCCATTGACCAGGCCCGGGATGTTCAACGGAATGTTGGCGACCGCGGTGTTCTGGCTGTTGGCCAGTTGCACGAATGCTTCCACCAACTGGAACACCTGCACATTGGTATTGAGTGCCGCCGAAGAGACGCCGGTCTGCAGTTGCAATAACTTCCCCAGCACGATTGACGTATTGCCTGCCGCGGCCTTGACATTGGTCAGGCCGGTGACTGCCACGCTGGTGGTCGGGCCACCGGTCTGGAGTACCGTGACGGCCGTATCCAGCACTTGAGTGAGCGCGATGTTTTTGCTGAGCAGCTCGGTGTAGTTCCCTGCACTGACGTGCACGTCGACGGCCAGTTGGTTGAGGTAGCCGAGCAGGTTGATCTGGCTATCAACCAACCCTTGCCACCCGGCAACGCTCAGGTTCAGGCTGCCACCGAGCATTTGCCCCAACAGCAGATTCAAGGCGGCCGACTTGCTGGCATCCACCACCAGCGTCGTACTGCCGATGGTCAACGACGCGAGCGGGGGAAGCACCGCCGGGGCGCTGACCGCTGTCGCTGTGAGCCGAGTGGTAAGCGCGGTAGGGCCAGGGCTCAACAATGCGCCTATGCCCGCGGCGACGCTGGTCCGCACCGTATGGGTCACGATCACGCGAACAGCTTCTTTTTTGCTGGCATCGGCCACGAAGTATCGAAGGTTGTCGGCCCCCGTCTGCATCGATCCGCAGGCCGTTTGCAGCGTGCCGTCGGCGGCGCTGTAACCGTTGCGGGTCGCACTGGCGAGGGCGTAATCCGCTGCGCTTGATCCCGGCGGCAGGCAATTGCCGTCACGGGTGACCGCCTCCAGGGCCGCGACATCGGCCACCCGCTGCAACTTGCGCTGCTCCAGATAAAGCCTGCCGGTATCGACCACCAGCAACATGAATCCCAGTGCCAGCGTCAGGGTCAATGCCGCCATCAAGCCTATCGCCCCCCGTTGCCGGGCCGGGCCGCGAAACTGCATGCGAGGCGACATCGCGCACTCCTTTGCCGGCGCGCTGCCAAGCGCTACCTCCGTTGGTGTGAAGCAGTGTAGACAAGGGTGGACGAGACTGCTGGCATCTCGCCAGCTCAGGCACAAAAAACCCTGTAGGTGCGAGCTTGCTAGCGATGGAGGTCAACGATAACGCGCGCCTTCAGGCCGCACGCATCGTCCTTGCGTCCATCGCGAGCAAGCTCGCTCCTACAGGGTGTTGTGGTGTTTATCTGGGTGGATAGTTGGCCAATATCCGGGCGACGGTTTCGCGTATCGCATTGCTGCGGTCGGAGAGATTCGGTGTGCGGCTGAGCATCTGTTCGTCACTGCCACGCCACACCAGCTTGCCGTCCTTGCTGTCGAGCAGATCGATCTGGATGGTGGCCACTTTGTAGCTGACGTTACGGGTTTCGTTGTACATCGGCGCGCCCCAGTAGCCGTTCCATGGGTTACCCCAACCTCCGCCGTAATTGGTCGTCACCTGTTGCTGGCGCTCTTCGACAATCAGGTAGGTCTGCACATTCAAATCACCCTTGGCGGCCGGGCGCAGGCCACGCTGGTCCAGTTGATCGGCCACCGACTGGCGCACCCGTTGCTCGGTCAGGTCGCTCTTGATCCGGGGATCATCAGGACGATATTGCAGGGCCGGTTCTTTCCAGCTCCAGCTGCGATAAGCGGTGAAATCGCGGCTGGCGTCGAAGTCATGATTGACCTGGTTGGCGGCGCAGGCACTGAGCAGCGCAGCCACTGCCAGTAAAGCGAAACGGCGGAACATGATTTTTCTCCGATTGAGAACATGAACCTGCGAAATGCTTCTTAACTACAGAAGCTAACTGGGAGGATACGCCGACATCGCCTTTTCCACAGCCTTGCGTATGGCATCTGCCTGCTCGGACTGGGTGCCCCGGTGGCTGGTTTCAGCACTGGAACTCCATACCGGTTGGCCGCTTTGCGCATCGAACATATCCACCTGCACGACCACAACTTGCTCCTGATAAGTCCGGATGATTGGCGCGCTGCCGTACATGCCATAACCCGGGCCATATCCATAGCGGTTGTAACCACCATACCCGCCATAACCGTAGTCGTCCTGGACCTGGCGCAAGCGGGTTTCCAGGCGCAGGTCGGCACTGACAAACAGGTCTGCCGGGCGATTATCGTGCAACGGTCGCAAGCCCCGTTGATCGAGGGCGTTGCTGACGGCTTCGGCGACCTGCGCCGAGTCCGCCCACGCGTTGCCCGGTGGCAAATGCCCATTGAGCCAGGCCCAACTGCGATAACGCCCGTAGTCACGGGTCGGCGCCGGGTAGGCGCTGCGGTCGAAGGTGTTGGCCGCCTGTGGTGGCGCCGGGGGAATGGGATTGGAGGACGCCACATACGGGTTACTGCCCTGACAGGCAGACAAACCCAGGCAGATCACCAGCAACCCTGAACGACTTTTCATTTCACGCTCCGATCAGACAGGCCGGCAAATCCAGTGCAGGTAACGCCCAAGCCCGGCAAAGCTTGGGTGACGGCGGTGCGCCAGTTCCATTTCGAGCAAGTCCGGCAACTCGGCGCGGGCCTGGAATTCCACGGGCATGTAGTCGTGAAAAACCCGTACCCCGCTCTGAATTTCGACCCGCCAAAGCCCCTCAAGTTGCGCCGCCAATTCCCGTGGATCCAGGGGTTGTTGCGGGGTCAGGCTCTGCTTCTCGCCGGCCATGTCGTTCTTGCGCATCTTGCGGAAATGGCCCTTGAGCAGGTTGCGATAGATCAGTGCATCGCGGTTGTAGAAAGCCAGGGACAGCCAGCCATCCGCCTTCGTCAGTTGGTGCAGCACCGGCAGGATCGCGTGGGGTTCGGCCAGCCACTCCAGCACGGCATGGCACAGCACCAGATCGTAGGGCTCAGTGAGTTGGCCGAGCAGTTCCTGCCACGGTGCCTGGATGAACGTTGCCGTTTGCCCGGCCTCGGCGAAACGCTGGCGGGCACCTTCGAGCATGGGCTCGGCAGGCTCGGCCAGGGTCACCTGGTGCCCGCGCTCGGCCAACCACAACGACATGTGGCCAAGACCGGCACCGATATCCAGTACCCGCAGCGGTCGGTCCGGCAGGGATTCGGCCAGGTCGGCCTGCAGCACCGCGAGGCGGATTGCGCCTTTGGCTCCGCCGTAGATCTTTTCCGCGAAACGCGTCGCCAGTTGATCGAAATGACGGTCGCTCATCAGCTGAACCTCCGTTCACTGTCGGCCAGCTTGCTGCGCACCACCTCATTCATGTCCAAACCCAACTCGCCGCACAACAACAGCAGATAGAGCACGATATCGCCAATTTCCTGGCCGGCATGGGCCAGTTTGTCAGCCGGCAATTGCCGGGACTGGTCTTCGGTCAGCCACTGGAAAATCTCTACCAGCTCGGCCATTTCGACACTTGCGGCCATGGCCAGGTTTTTTGGGCTGTGAAATTGCCGCCAGTCATTGCGGTCACGGATGGCGTGCAGGCGTTCGGTCAGTTCAACAAGGTTCATCGGGCTCTCCTGAAGATGTATAGCTTCGGGGGGATGACGAGTGAAGGCAAGTGACAAAGCTTGAGCGGCCGGCATTGCTTTTATTGTGGGAGCGAGCCTGCTCGCGAAGGCGGTGGGTCAGACACATCAATGTTGACTGCACCGCCGCTTTCGCGAGCAGGCTTACTCCCACAGTTACGGTGCAACGCTCTATGCTTGTGTGGAACTCGCCACCGCGATTGACGGCCCAACTCCGTCAACCACGCTTCTTTTTGATCAGGACGCTCATTCCATGCAGGTAGAAGGTTTTTTCGAATGGCTCGGCCAAGCGCTAGGCACAGTCATCCGTTTCATCGTTGACGCCCTCAGTGGCCTGTTCCAGATGGTGAGCCGTGCCAGCAGCAATTTTGTCGACGGTCTGTCCCGTGCACTGGGCATGGACACCTCGATCATCAGCATCGCTGTCTTGATTATCGGCCTGGTGTTGCTATGGTCGGCCATCCGCGCGTTCATGAATGCGGCGTTCATCATGGGAATCATCTGGTTGATGCTGGGGTTGTGGTTGCTGAGCTGGATCATGCACTGACACCACCAAACACTGTGGGAGTGAGCCTGCTCGCGATGACGTCGGCACAACCAGCATTTTCTGGACTGACACACCGCTATCGCGAGCAGGCTCGCTCCCACAGAGATCTCATTGTTTTACAGGTCGAGTTCACCGCTACAATGCCCGCTCCCCCAAGGAGCCTGCATGTCCAACCTGATTGCCGACTGGCGCGACCGTCCGACCCATCGCCGGGTTTGGGCACTGGCTGCGCCGATGATTCTTTCGAACATTTCCGTACCGTTGGTGGCGCTGGTCGACAGCACCGTCATCGGTCACCTGCCCCATGCCCATCAACTCGGTGCCGTCGCGGTCGGGGCCAGCCTGTATACCTTTCTGGCCTGGGCCATGGGGTTTCTGCGCATGGGTTCCACCGGGTTTGCCGCCCAGGCCGCCGGACGCGGAGATGGCGCGGCGTTGCGGCAGATTTTGTTGCAGGGCCTGCTGTTGGCCATGGGGCTGGCCATTGTGCTGGGTGCGGCTGGCGTCCCGTTGAGCGGGGTCGCCCTGCATTTCATGCAGCCGTCCGCGGAACTGGACCAGATGACCCGCGAATTCTTCCATACACGGCTGTTCGGCCTCCCCGCGGCGCTGGCCAGTTATGCGCTGGTCGGCTGGTTCCTCGGCACGCAAAACGCCCGCGCGCCGCTGGTGATTCTGCTGAGCACCAACCTGGTCAACATCGCGCTGAACCTGTGGTTTGTCCTCGGTCTGGAATGGGGCGTGGTCGGCGCGGCCAGGGCCTCGGTGATCGCCGAGTGGACCGGCGCCCTGTTCGGTCTGATGATGACCCGCCAGGCCTTGCGCGCTTACCCTGGCCACATCGCCTGGGCTGCCTTGAGGCTGTGGCAGAGCTGGCGTCCACTGCTGGCGGTCAACCGCGACATCTTCCTGCGCAGCCTGGCGCTGCAATCGGTGTTTTTTCTGATCACCGTGCAGGGCGCACGATTGGGCGATGCCACCGTCGCTGCCAACGCCCTTCTACTCAATGGATTGTTGTTGACCGCCCACGCGCTCGATGGCCTGGCCCACGCCGTGGAGGCTCTGTGCGGGCATGCCATCGGCGCTCGTGACCGTGATGCCTTGCGCCGCTCCCTGGTGGTGGCCTGCGGCTGGTCGTTGCTGGCGAGCCTGGGGTTTGCCGTGTTGTTTCTGTTTGCCGGGCGCCTGTTCATCGAGATGCAGACCGACATTGCCAGCGTGCGCGACACCGCGTTCATCTACCTGCCCTACCTTGCCGCACTGCCGCTGATTGCAGTCTGGAGCTACCTGCTCGACGGGCTGTTCATCGGCGCCACCCGCGCCCGGGAAATGCGCAACGGCATGCTGCTGACGGTACTTTTGCTGGCGCCGTTCGCTTGGGCGCTGCAAGGTCTGGGCAACCATGGCCTGTGGATAACCTTCCTGCTGTTCATGCTACTGCGTAGCTTGACCCTCGGCGCCATTGCCTGGCGCCTGCGTCGCAACGACGGATGGTTCGTCCGCGCGCACTGAACGGCCGGAGTTCAAGGTTGATTGTTCTGCCAGCGGTTGCGAAGGCAGTCGAGCCGCTCCTGCTGGGTCCTCCCCGACAATGGCGGCACAGGCACAGCGTCGGGGTGCTGCAGGCGCAACCACAACCAGCCATCCAGCACCGGCCGTTCATTGAAGCCCAGCGCCAACCCCTCCTGCAAATGAGCCCACAGGCGGGCGTAATCCGTCGCGGTGGTCCGGCTCCAGTGCCAGACGTGCTGTTCCATCAGGCAGGTTTGCAGTCTTTCCCGCTGGCGGGGCGTGAGGTCTTCTTCGACGGCCAGGGGGCCGACGGCAAGCCCGGGATTGATCAGTTGCTGCCAGCCCTGGCTGCCGATCGCCCGGTCGGCCCAAGTGCCGCCAAACCAGCGCAACTGGCTGATCGGCCCCAACCAGCGACTCAGCTCCCCGGCATCGCAGGCATCGAAAAAGTAGCTCGCGGTGTGCGGGTTGTAATAACTCAGCAAGGCACGGTGGTGCAGCCCGAAACTGACCGTGAGCATACGCCGCAAGTGCGCCAGCAATGTCGCTGACGACGCCTCGCTGAACAGCAACAGGCCAGGCCAGAGCTGAGCATCGCGCTGGCACGCTTCGGCCAGCAGCGGGCAGGTCCGCAGGTCGATCAGCGTCGGGCCTTGCTCGCGCAATACATGCCATTCGGTGCCTTCGAACAGCGGCAAGCACCGGGCCTGGGCAAAACCGTGTTTGAGCATCGCTCTCGCCTGGGGTGTACGCGGTACATCCAGCAACAACCATTGCGGGATCACTTCGGCCGGGTGCACGGCGATCATGCCGCACCGCTCTGGCCAAGCCGCACGGCCGCACGGCAGGTGCACAGCGCCTGCGCGCAATGATTGAAGCTGCCGCCACCGGGCAACAGACACAACAACATCAAGGGCTCACCTGAGCGCAACCAGTCCTGCAGCCCTTCAGGCAGGCATTGATCGGTACACGCCACGTCCGCCGTATCGCCCTCTTCAACAGGCGCTGGCAAATAAAGAATCCCGGTAATCAACGGCAGGTCCGGATCGCCTTCGATGAAGCTCACCACCACTTCCACACCTTCGCCCAACGACGCGTCGCTTGCCGCTTGCAGCTGCGGCGCCAACGGCAGCCAGCAGTGACCGGGCGTCGCTCCCTCGCCCTGATACGACCAGTCAAACTGCACGGCCACCGGCCGCGAAGGATCCGGTCGGGGCTCATCGACACTCACCACCCACGCCCGTTGCAGGCTGTGCATCCTGGGTTTGACCGCACAATGACGAGGCTCGAACGGCGCGGGCCAGAGTATTGCGCGCGCCTTATTGCTGTAAGGGATGAGCGGGTCCTGGCCGCCTTGATGCTCGACATGGGTCAGCAACCACAGCTGATTCCAGTCGGCCACCGGATGGTCGGCCAACGGCATCAGTTGACCACTGCGTAACGTCGCCAGATCCGTATGACATTGAGCACTGTCCTGCACACTGTCGACGCACCGTTGCACTTCGAAACGGCGCACCGCCGGTTGTTCGCCGTCACGGCTGAAAACCGCCGTTTCGCCCACACGAAAATGCCCCTGCCCATTGGCAAATACCACGCAATGCCCCTGTGCCCGGTGTTCAAAGTGGTAATGCAGCCGCTCCTGGGCACACAGGCGCTGAAGAAACTGCAGGTCCGATTCGCGGTACTGCGTGCAGAAATCCCGCAGCGGATAGTTACCGTCGAGTTCGAAGCGCCGGTCCTGGCCGACAATTCCGTGCTCCCTGAGCACCTGGTCGATGATTTGAGGCACCGAGCGGGCGCTGAAGATGCGCTGGCTGAAGCGCTGGGCAAGGCATGCCATTTTCGGCCCCAGACGCACGTGACAAAGCCTGACCGTCGAGCCATGGTCGCGCTGCACCAGTTCATGCAATTGTCCATGGATGCTGCTTCCCGCTGGCCCGAAATGCAGGGAAGCCGGGCGGTACAGCAGGCTGGCGAGGTCGAGTGC
This sequence comes from Pseudomonas izuensis, assembly GCF_009861505.1. Lineage (GTDB taxonomy): Bacteria > Pseudomonadota > Gammaproteobacteria > Pseudomonadales > Pseudomonadaceae > Aquipseudomonas > Aquipseudomonas izuensis. The sequence continues at coordinate 26,905 of NZ_WTFT01000038.1, forward strand.
GGGGTCATCGATCAGCAGATCCACGTCAAACACGAATGGTTCGCTGATGGCTTCACTACCGGTAAAGGCCAGGACCTCGAAGGTGTCGGACAGACCTGCTACGTCCAGACGAAATTCGGGCTCGTTGACTGGATCGAACATCGGCGATTCTCTACAGGAGGGGCGGCCGTGGATTTTCGCCGAGAGAAATGGCCGAGTAGAGAGGCGAATTACAACTTAGGAAATGACCTACGCGAAAAGAAGACCAATGACTTGAAAAGCCGAAGACGTAGGTTGTTTCGCTTTGAAAAAGAGAGTCGTCGCACCAGGTCATCTGAAATTTCCGCAGCTAGCGGAACATTTTCAGACAACCTGATGAGAGCGAGGCTTACGTCAAGAAGACAGGTAAGACGATCGGGTCAGGCCCAGACGCAAGGCGTCGAGGAACTGGGTGCGCTCGGTGGCACTGATTCGGGCACTGGCGCATTTGTCGCGGTAGTGGGTCATCAGCTCTTCCGGCGACAAGTGCACATAACGCAGCATGTCTTCGATGGTGTCGTGGGTTTCGATACCCGCGTGGTACACGCTGCCATCGGCGTTCTGGTAGATGTTCACCGAGTCGGTGTCACCGAACAGGTTGTGCATGTCGCCGAGGATTTCCTGATAGGCACCGACCAGGAACACGCCCAGCAGGTAGTCTTCACCCTCATTCAATGCGTGTACTGGCAGGCTGGTTTCGATGCTCTGCTCGTCGACGTACTGATTGATCTTGCCGTCGGAGTCGCAGGTCAGGTCTTGCAGCACCGCACGGCGCAGCGGCTCTTCGTCAAGGCGATGCAGCGGGATGATCGGCAGTACCTGGTCGATGGCCCAGGTGTCCGGCAGGCTCTGGAACACCGAGAAGTTGCAGATGTACTTGTCGGCCAGCTTGTCGTTGAGTTCGTCGAGCACCTGACGGTGGGAACGCTGACGCGCTTTCAACGAGTTGTGCAGGCGACGGCACACGGCGAAATAGCATTGCTCGGCCAGGGCTTTTTCGGCCAGGGTCAACTTGCCATCGGCGTACTGGGAAGCGACATCGCTCATGTAGTGCGTGGCGCGCCAGTAGGTTTCGGTGACCATCTCGATATCGGTCGGCCCCAACAGGTCAACCAGCCACTGCACGGTTTCCGGCAATGCTTCCTTGTTCTCGATCTGCGGCACGTCGTCGTTGTGTTTCTCGACGTCGGTCACCTGCACCACCAGCATGGCATGGTGGGCGGTCAGGGAACGGCCGCTTTCGGAGAAGATGTTCGGGTGCGGCAGGCTCTGCGCGTCGCAGAATTCCTTGAGCATCCCGACCACGACACCGGCGTAATCATCCATGTCGTAGTTGATCGAACTGGCGTTACGCGAGTGCGTGCCGTCGTAGTCCACGCCCAAACCGCCGCCGACGTCGATGTGGTCCACCGGCAGGCCGAGGTTGCGCAGTTCGCCGTAGTAGCGAATCGCTTCCTTGAAACCATGCTGGTAGTCCGCCAGGTTGGCGATCTGCGAGCCCATGTGGAAGTGCAGCAGGCGGATGCCCTGATCCAGGCCCGCGGCGCGGAAACGCTCGACTACCGACAGCAGTTGCGCCGCCGACAGACCGAACTTGGATTTCTCGCCACCGGTGTCCGCCCACTTGCTCGATGCCAGGGACGACAGGCGCACGCGCAGGCCGACCTGCGGCTTGACCTTGAGCGAGGCGGCCTCTTCGATCACCAGCCCGACTTCGGATTCTTTCTCGATCACGATGAACACGTTGTGGCCGAGTTTCTGGCCCATCAGCGCCAGGCGGATGAACTCACGGTCCTTGTAACCGTTGCAGACGATGGTACCGCCCTTCGGCGCCAGTGCCAGCACCGCCAGCAGCTCAGGCTTGGAGCCGGCTTCCAGGCCGATGGACACGTTCTGGGTCGCGATAATGTTCTCGATCACCGCTTCCTGCTGGTTAACCTTGATCGGGTACAGCGCGGTGTACTTGCTCTGGTATTCCAGGCGCTCGATGTTGGCGTCGAACGCGCCGGTCAACTGACGCACGCGGTCTTGCAGGATATCCGGGAAGCGCACCAGCAACGGCAACGACAGGCCGCTCTTGCGCAACTGGTCAACCTGCTCGAACAGGTCGATGGGCGAACTGCTCGGGCCGTTCGGACGAACTTCGACGCGACCGGCGTCATTGATCGCGAAATACCCGGCCCCCCAATGGCGAATCCCGTAAACACTGCGGCTGTCCGCAACTGTCCATTGGCTGCCATCGTCTTTGCGTGTGCGTCGTACGGACATCGAAGTCCCCTATAAAGAAGTCATGGTGCGTCGCCTGGATTCAGGCCGGCGCAGTCTAAAGAATGAAAATGACGGTTCGTCAACGAGGGGGTAGACCCCGCCAACCGCAACGAGTTTAGAAACCGGTCATGAACAGGCTCTGTGAAAACCATGGTGACGACGCCAGGCCTGAAGGTTATCAGGGCTGGATCAAGCCGCAGGTGGTTTTCACAGAGGCTGCTAGCCGCCGGACTTCTTCGCCTTGAAACCGTGTTTGATCAACTCAGCCAAGAGTAGCTCGACATGATCGCCCTGGATTTCAATGACGCCGTCTTTCAACGCCCCACCGGTGCCACAACGTTTCTTCAACGTGGTCGCCAGTTCCTTGAGCGCGTCCTCGGGCAATGGCACGCCGGTGATGGTGGTCACCGTCTTGCCGCCACGACCCTTGCTTTCGCGACGCACGCGAGCGATGCCGTCGCCGGCCGGGATAACGGTTTGTTTGCAGATGCAGGCGTCCACCGGTTTACTGCATTCCGGGCAATGACGACCTGCGTCGGTGGAAAATACCAGGCCACCAAGGGCGGCGAAGGATGCGGCTTTTTTGGCCACCGGCAATCCTCTTGGGAGGACAAAGACTGGTCGCGGCAACCTGGGGCAGGTGCCATCGACCGCGAAGCCCCACTCAGGCAGGGGCAGCGCTACTGAATCGATACAACATTCATTTCATTGTAGGAGCGAGCTTGCTCGCGATGAACTCAAGGGCGACGCGTTCATTCTGGATGCCCGCGTTATCGTTAACGTCCATCGCGAGCAAGCTCGCTCCTACAAGAACAGCCATACCGGTTCAGTTTGAAAAGGTCGCGCAGTGTAACGGCAAAAACGCCGATTGCTAAGAGCCAATCGGCGCCAATTTATAGCTCTTTTGCGACGTCGGTTTGTCGGGACCGAAGATACCGCTTCAATGCCGCCAAGGAGTCCGGGCAATAAGGCTTTTCCTCGATATCCAGCAGCACTTGGTCGATCGACAAAAAGCGCGCTTCGAGTACCTCTTCCGGCTGGAGGATCAACGGACCGTCCCACACCGCCGAAAATGCCGAACACCAGAGCCGATTGCCGGTGTCTTCGAAGAAAAAGTGGTCATGGGCGGTCAACTCGACCCCGCTCACACCCAATTCCTCTTCAAGCTCCCGCGCCGCCGATTCGGCATAGGTTTCGGTGGCGAGCACCATACCGCCCGCCGCCACGTCCCAGTAACCCGGATAAATAGCCTTGCTCAGGGTACGCCGGTGCACACAAAGTTCGCCGGCGGAGTTGAACAACATAATGTAGGTGCCGCGCCCGATCAGCCCACGCTCGCGCAGGTCGGAGCGGACCAGGGCGCCCAGCAGGTTGTCCTGCTCGTCGACCCAGGCAATTTGCTCGGCATCCGAAGCCGCCCGGTGGGCAGCCTCGCGCAGGTTATCGTTGGAACTCTCGGCCATGGCTCAACCCTGATTCAGCAGTTGACGCAAATCGATCACTGCCGCGTTGGCCCGGGAAATGTAGTTGGCCATGACCAGCGAATGGTTGGCCAACACACCAAAGCCGCTGCCATTGAGGATCATCGGACTCCACACCGGCTCCTGCGAGGCTTCCAGTTCACGAATGATCTGGCGCACGCTGACCGTGGCGTTCTTCTTGGCCAGCACATCGGCGAAGTCGACTTCGATGGCGCGCAGCAAATGCGACAAGGCCCAGGCCTGGCCACGGGCTTCGTAGAACACGTTGTCGATCTGCAGCCATGGGGTTTCGACGATTTCCTCGTCAACCTGAGGCACCTGGCCCGGCGCGACGACTTCGGTCTTCAATGCGGTATTGAGCTTGACCCGACCCACGCTGGCGGACAGCCGTTGCGACAGCGATCCCAAGCGGGTGCCTACATCACCCAGCCAGTTGTTCAGGTTGTCGGCACGGGCATAAAACAGCGCCGTCTTCTGATTAGGGTCAGACAGGCGCGCCTGATAGCGGCTCAGGGAATTGATGCCTTCCTGGTACTCGGATTCGCTGGATGGCAGCACCCAGCTTTTGTTGTCGAAGTTGAAACGCGGCTCGGCCTTGGCCAGGTCGGCGTCTTCGGTAGACTGCGATTGCGAACGGGCGAAGTCTTTACGCATGGCGCGGGTCAGGTCACGCACCTGGACCAGCACGCCATATTCCCAGCTCGGCGTGTTATCCATCCACAGGCCTGGCGGGAAACGGTCGTTGGAAATGTAGCCGCCCGGCTTGTTCAGCAAGGTGCCGACAACCGTCTTGAGGGTCTCGACCGTGGTGTAGCCGACCACCATCTGCTTGCCTTCCTTCTCGGCAGCCATTTGCGCGTTTTGCTGAACCGGGAACAGTGCAGGCTCCTCGCTCCAGTACCAGCCCAGGGCAATGGTCACCAGCAGGTAGATGCCGACCAGCGTGGCCAGCGCCCGGCTGAACAACAAGCCGCCCAGATAACTGCGGGTAGCCGATTTCGGTTCAGCGGCACGTTCAGGCGCGCTACCGGCGCGGTTCTTCCAGTCCAGCATGGCGATATCCTTTCAATCACTTGGGTTCATCGGTTCGACCATAACCATACAACAACGTGCCTTGGCCCGGCACCCGCCGTTGGCTTTATCGCGCAAATTACCGCTCAAGCGCAGCAAAGGTTGTGACCCGTGATCTCAAGCATCCATGCCGGCGCTAAACGCCGATGACCTTCATTGAAATCTGCCTTGTCTGCGGTGATGTAAAAAGATGGGCGATACCCTCGCCATCGGTTCTGCGCTCGGCAGCCTGCCCATCCACGGTCGCGATGTAACGCCGCTGCGCCAGGGGCTCGCCCGTTACGCTGTCGACAAGGCGGAAAATCCTCGGCCTTCGAGAGGGCTGCACCGGTGGGTTTTTCATCAATTCGATGACCCTCTGATTGAAGGCCCGCCCCTGCACCGCCCAGTCGCCGTATTCGGCCTCAGCCCTGATCAAACACCACTCGCCTCGCTCAAGTTGATCCAGCACCTCGTGGGCGGAATCGAACAGCAGGCCGGCGCGCAACTCATCCAGACCTTCGATGGGTTGGCGATCTTGCAAAGCCTGGCGGACATGCTCCAGCGCTTGCTCGCCGGAGCAGGCATGCTGGCGCTCCCTCGCGGACAGATACAGCGCCCTGATCAATTTCATGCCTCGTGCTCCCCACTCCACTCGTCGGAGCCCATGGTCCGACTGATTTCATGCCGCCAGTAAATGCGCCGATAACTGAAGTGAACCTTCTCCAGCTGGGTAAGGTGCGCACTCACGGAATCCTGGCAATGGGGCATGAGCACCTCTGCGCCGATGATCAGGGCGTCCTCGAGCTCCATCGTATAGAAATGCTCCTGTGTGCCTTTAGCCGAAGTGCGATACCACTCGACGCGGCACTTGCTGAGCAACTCCCCGGAACACAAGGCAATGTTGATCAGCGGCGACGACTTGTCGATGGTCTTGGTGATGATCAAGGGCTTGTGCATCCGCCGCCCCACACCCGAGCCTCTGGGTACAAAAATGCCATGGCTCAGGGCTTGCACCATGATCTGGTCTTCTCGGCCCAGTTGGTAGATGTTGCCCACTGACGCCTCGCTGAAGGCGCCTTTGCTGATGAGACCTTGTCGTTGGCCGTGGAGGGTCATGAACGCGGGGGTTGGCATGGTGGGGCTCCTTTGGTTTTAGTTGGGAATAAGGGGGTAACCGGGTTGGATTGATCCAACTCGATTAGAGCTTCTTCATCTCCATCCTCCTCGAAAGGCGTCCACGGTTTGCCGATCGACAGGGTGATGAGGTAGCGCTCCTCGTCGGGTCGCTTGTCGCATTTGAAACGGTTCATAAACATCGTGACTTGGTATTTTTCGCCAGCCTTCCAGTAAACCGTTCCGCCTTTATTCACGTCTCGCAACCGAGCTCGCCATTCAGGTGTATCGACAAAGGGTGGATAGCGCGTCCTCCCGGCCACCCTCCATCCGCCCTGGAGCCACTGCTCTTGCAAATCCAGAGCGACCTTCAGTGCGTCATCGAGCAGCAACGGTTCAAGCTGTGGGGACATGCGGATGCTGCTAACGACAGTGTCGTCAAAAACAACAGTGAAAAAGCGCGCTCTTGGCGTGAGGAACTCGTACTGAGGATCGATGAGCCGAAGTCGCGCATCCGTCTTGGGCAGCCCCATCCAGACATGTCCGCGTACCATCGGGCTGAAGGGGACTGAAGAATTCTTGCGCAAGGTTTCATAGGTGCCGCCCACTTCCAATGCAATTATCGGTTCCTGCGACAGGGACTCCACTATCTGATGAGTGCCCAATATCAGGACAATCAGAAGCAGCAAACCTGACCCAAACCGCCAGCGGCCGATACCTTGCCGCCAACTCACCCTGTTCCCTCCCCTGATGCGATCTCGGTGATCGACTGCTCAAGCACACTGCGGTTCGTGTCGTTGAGCATCTGATCAAAGCGTGCGGCAGCCCGAAGTACGAAAGGCATTCGCTGCTTGATATCCGATAAGTCCGCCAACGGGTTATTACTAAAACCAATGGTGCGCCCATCATCAACACGCTGGCATTGACTGGTAAGCGTCAACTCAATTGCTTGAGCTACACCAGAAGGAAACCCGGTCACATAGGAAACATGGTTGCCACGCAGTAAAGTCACCAACTGCGGGTCCTGATAAATCGTGGGCTGAAGAATATTTTGCTGCTCATGCCACGCCAGATGTTCCACACTGCCGGCAACATTCCCGGCTTCAATCGCCTCAAACGCCCGAAAAATTTCGATGTGGTCCAGCCCGAATGTCAGCTTTTCCCGCCCCACCGGCCAAAGCACCGGAAACTTCGGATGCCCATAAATACGTTTCCGCACCTCAAGACACTTCTTCAACTCATCCAACCCACGCTTCGCATAAAACTCATGCAGCGGATAAACATCCAGAAACAGCGTGGTATTGCCCAACGCCATCATGTCGTGCACATGCCGGAATTGTTGTTGCACCAACGACAAGTCCTCCCCTGCCGGATGGAAATCCACAGAGGGCACAGGATTACGCGCATCCGCTTCTTTATATGAACGCAACACCTCTGCCTGTTCGGACATCCTGTCCGGCGTCAACAACCCATGCTCACTTCGGCTGTCCCGCAGTCGCTGCCTGGCCTCACGCTCTTCGCGGATGCGCTCGACACTGTCCGCCGCATGCAGCAATCCGCAACCGACCTGCTTGGACGCAAACGCCGCCAGCCCGGCCCACTGGAAACGCGGGTCGTGTAGCCACAATCGGGCGTATGCGGCATTGATCGCGCGGTTTCGCGCCACCGGATCGGCGATCAACACCCCCTCAGGGGCGACAATTTCTTCAGCTTCGCGCTGGTAGGTACGCCAGAGGCATGCGCAGGTCAGGACCGGCACTTCGGTGACCATGGTCATGGCTCCATAGAGCCGTTCTTCTTCGCATTCACAGTCAGCGACGGGGGTGCTGTTGTGGTTCAGCCGCTGTTGATCGCCTGGATGATTTTTAAAACATGAAGTCATGAGCCGGTTAGGGTCCTAAGGGAATCCCTGAACCCTATCAGCCATAAACAGGCTCCGAATCAGGGCGGCGAAAAATCAGAATCCCCTGACAGATGCGGCTTGCCATTGCGTCGGAAGAAGCGGGCTTCAGCGTCTGAAAATGCCTATAACCCCTGAGTTCACGGGCACTCACCAAGAATCATCAGCCAGATAAAGACCAACAAGTCACAAACTGAATGCCTGTGCGTTGCAGATTATTGACGTACGACACTCATGCAATCGAAAAGAGGTGCTAGCATAGAGCCACCACTCGTCCTCAGCGTGCCCCCTAATTAGTAGTCAGGATATGACCGAGCCAGAAGATCCCAGCCGAGAGCGCCTCAAGCATCACTTTGCCCAGCGGGTCATTCATCAGGCACGTCAGATTCTTGAGATATGGCAGCGCCTGCAACGCAGCGAGTGGTCCACCAATGACCTGTCGGAGCTGAGCGAAGCCAATTTGCGTCTGTTGCGGTTCGCCGAGCGTTTCGAGCAGCCTGAACACACACAACTGGCACGCCATATCGGCCAGTCGCTGGAGGCTGTCGACGCCAATCGCGGACGCCTGAGCAGCGGTTTGATCACCGATCTCAACCGTTTGATGCAGCGCCTGTCCCGCACCGGTTTGCGCCATGGCGACCAGCTCGATCAAACGTTCCTGCCGCCCTTGCGCAAGCCGATCTACGTGATGCTGCAGGATCATGACCGCGCCGAACGCCTGGCCAAGCAACTGGAATTCTTCGGGCTTACGGCCCAATCCCTGGACAGCGTCCCGGCATTTCGCTCCTCGATGGTCGAGCGTCTGCCGGCAGCCATTGTCATGGACGTGGATTTCAGCGGTCCCGGCGTAGGCCTGAAGCTGGCCGCCGAAGCCCAGGAAGGCCTCGACCATCGTTTGCCGCTGCTGTTCTTCAGCCTGCACGAAACCGACACCCCCACCCGCCTGGCCGCCGTACGCGCCGGTGGCCAGGAGTTCCTTACCGGCACCCTTGAAGCCTCGAGCCTGCTGGAGAAAATCGAAGTCCTGACCTGCGTTGCCCAGTACGAACCTTATAAAGTGCTGATCATCGATGACTCCCGCGCCCAGGCCTTGCACACCGAGCGCCTGCTTAACAGTGCGGGGATCGTGACCCGGACCTTGATCGAGCCCATCCAGGCCATGGCCGAGCTGGCGGATTTTCAACCGGACCTGATCATCCTCGACATGTACATGCCGGCCTGCACCGGTACGGAACTGGCCAAAGTGATCCGCCACAACGATCGCTATGTCAGCGTGCCGATCATTTACCTGTCGGCCGAGGACGATCTGGACAAGCAACTCGACGCCATGAGCGAGGGTGGCGATGACTTCCTGACCAAGCCGATCAAGCCCCGGCACCTGATCACCACCGTGCGTAACCGTGCGGCGCGGGCGCGCAACCTGAAGGCGCGAATGGTCCGCGACAGCCTCACGGGTTTGTACAACCACACCCACATTCTGCAATTGCTCGAAGACTGCTCGTTCCGCGCCCGTCGCGAAAACAAGCCGCTGAGCTTTGCCATGCTCGACATCGACCACTTCAAGCGGGTCAACGACAGCCACGGTCACCCCATGGGCGACCGGGTGATCAAAAGCCTGGCGTTGTTCCTCAAACAGCGGTTGCGCAAAACCGACTTCATCGGCCGCTATGGCGGCGAAGAATTCGCTATCGTCATGCCCGATACCGATCTCGAAGCGGCCTGGAAGGTGCTGGATGAAATCCGCCAGCGTTTTGCCGAAATCCACTACCCGGCCCAGCCGCAGGATTTGTGGTGCACCTTCAGCGCCGGGGTGGTCGAACTGTGCGAGGACTCCGACGGCCTGTTGATGGCCAGCCAGGCAGACGAGGCGCTTTATCGCGCAAAGGGCGCAGGACGCAACCGTGTTCAAGCCGCGCGGACGTAAAAGCAAAGTGCCACTTTTTCATCTCGATCGAGCCCTTCCGTCATAACCCTGTAACAGAAACGCAATAACTTCAGGCACTTACCATTCTGCCGTTGGTAGTCCCGCGATGCGCCTGAAGCTGCTGACCAATCTCAACACCCTCCTTTTAGTCGCCGTGTGCGTGGCCCTTGGCGCCACACTCTGGTGGTCGCAAAAAGCCCTGGAACGCCCTTATCTATTAATGGAGCGCTACCTGGGGTTGTCCCAGCAATTTCAAAACGAAGTGGCGCGCAACATCGAGGACTACCTGGCCAGCGGCGATGCCCTGCGTTTGAGCAGCGCCGCCCAGGCCATCGACAACCTGCAAAAGGAACTCGCAGCGTTGCCACCGGCCCTGGCTGAAACCCTGCGCCCCAGCCTGTCAAACCTGAACGAGTTCAGCAAAACCGACTTGCTCGCCGCCGGCAAACTCGCGGGCGACCCGCAGGCCCTGCTGCTGCAAGCCGAGCGCGAGCTGGGTGCCAGCCTGGATCAACTCAGCCAGTACGCCAGCGGCAACGCGGCGTACCTGACCCCGCTGCTCGCCGCTTCCCAGCATCTGGGCAAACTGTCGCTGGCCCGGGACAAACTGGTCAGCAGCGGTCGCAGCGAACTGGCCGCCGATGTCGAGCGAGAAGTCACCAGTATCCGCACCCAGGCTGGACTACTGGACGCCCTGCCGTTGCTGGGCGTGGCGGCCAGCAGCGAATCGAACACCGATGATTACGCCGCGATGATGGGCCTGGAGAACACCGAAAAAACCGTCACCGAAGACGCCGGCGTAGGCTACAAGCGCGAGCTGAACAGCCTGCTCGGCCGCTACCCGGCGGAACTTGCGCGCACCCGTGACCAGATCCAGAAACGCGCCGACCTCAGCACCGCGACCCACCTGAAAATCGCCGATGTACAACAGGCCATTGCCGGTCTGGAGCCGGTGGTGCGTGCCCAGCATGGACAGATTCAGGGTGAAGTACGGTTGATGCAAGGGGTGATGATCGGCCTGATCCTGCTGATCGCCTTGCTCATCGACACCCTGCAACGGCGCCTGGCCCGCACTTTGACCAACCTCGCACCCGCGCTCTCGACCTGGGCCGAGGGCGACTTCAGTCAGGACATCCAGTTGGGCAAGACCAACCGCGAACTGCATGACATTGAAGCGTCGCTCAATCGCTTGCGCGCTTATCTGGTGGACTTGGTGGGTACCATCCGCCTCAACGCCGAGCAGGTCGCTGGCAGCAGCCGCACCCTGGCCGAACTGAGCAATGACCTGCACAGCGGTGCTGAACATCAGGCCGGCGACACGGCGTTGATCCGCGATTCCCTGGGTGAACTGGAAGCGACCATCCAGCAAGTCGCCGGCGATGCCAGCCAGGCTGCCGACGCCAGCCGCCATGCCGGACTGGCGGTGGAACACGGGCAGAAAGTCATCGGCTTGAGTCTCACGGGCCTGCATGCGCTGGTGGATGAAGTGCAAGGCAATGCGCAGATGATCGAGCATCTGGCCGAAGAGTCCGCGACCATCGGCGGCGTGCTGACGGTGATCCGTTCGATCGCCGACCAGACCAACCTGTTGGCGCTGAACGCAGCCATTGAAGCGGCACGTGCCGGGGAAATGGGCCGCGGCTTTGCCGTGGTGGCGGAGGAGGTTCGCTCGCTGGCGCAACGCACCGCCGGCGCCACGGCCGAAATCCAGACATTGATTGCCGGCCTGCAAACCGCTGCGCGGCAATCGGTCGAAGGCATGCGCGCCCAGGTCGAGCATGCCGAAGCCACGGCCAACCAGGCCCAGGCGGCCGACGGTGCGCTGGATAAAATCGTCGGAGCGATCCAGACCATTTCCGACACGGCGGTACGCATCGCCGATGTCACCGCCCAGCAAAGCGGCGCCGTCAGCGAGATCCGCGATCACAGCGAGCGGATTCACCAATTGGGCGGGGATAACTTGTTGCGCATCGGCGAAGGGCGCGAGCAAGGGGAAAATCTGCTGGTATTGGGTGGCCGGTTGCATACAGCCGTTCAGGCTTTCCGCGTCTGACCTATCGCCATCGCTGGCAAGCCAGCTCCCACAGGCTCGAGGTGTTCACAAACTTTGTAAGCACCCTCAATATTTGTGGGAGCTGGCTTGCCAGCGATGGCGCCGGAACATTCACCATCGAAATCCCCGCACTGCACACCCCATCAACGTCCGCTATCATCCCCCCAATTCCGATACGCGAGACCGTCATGCGCCGTTTGCTTTGCCTCCTGCTTCTAGTGCTTGCCCTGCCGGCCACTGCCACCGGGTTGCTGGACAGTCGGCCCAGCGCCACCCTGGGCTCGATCAACAACAGCGCCGACTTCCTGCCGGTGCGCGAAGCCTTTCAATTGAGCCTGGTTGAAAGCACGCCGCTATCGATCAAACTGCGCTTCGTTGCCACCGAGGGGTATTACCTCTACCGCCATCGCTTCCAGTTCCGCGCCGACCCTGCCGACGTGGCCCTCGGCACCGCGCAACTGCCCATGGGCGAACAGAAACACGATGAGTATTTCGGCGATGTAGAGGTTTACCACGGCATTCTCGATGTCGAACTGCCGCGTACCGATCAGCGCGCATTCACGCTGGCAGTGACCTATCAAGGTTGCGCGGATAAAGGCCTGTGCTATCCACCTGAAACCGAGCGTCTGAGCATCAATGGCGATGGCGCCACCCTCCATGCCTGGGGCTGGCGCGAGCTGGCGCTGTTCTTCCTCGCGGGCCTGGGCCTGACCTTTACGCCTTGTGTGCTGCCGATGTTGCCGATTCTTTCTGGCGTGGTGTTACGCGGCCAGGTCGGTGGCTGGCGCGGTTTCAATCTGTCTCTGGCCTATGTACTGCCAATGGCCGCCTGTTTCGCCCTGCTCGGCGCACTCATGGGGATGTTCGGCGCGCAGCTCAATTTGCAGGCACGACTGCAATCGGCCTGGGTGCTGGTGCCGTTTGCGCTGTTCTTCGCGGTCTTTGCCCTGGCGATGTTTGGCGTCTTCGAACTGAAGTTGCCGCATGCCATCAGCAGTCGTCTTGACCGGATTGCCGGCCGCACCGAAGGCGGGTCGTTGTGGGGCGCGGCGGTGCTGGGCGTGGTGTCCAGCCTCCTGGTTTCGCCCTGTGTTTCGGCGCCACTGGCCGGCGCGCTGCTGTACATCAGCGCCAGCGGTGATGCCTTGGGCGGCGGATTGAAACTGTTCATGCTGGGGCTCGGCATGGGCGCCCCGCTGCTGCTGGTGGCAACAGGCGGTGCCGCCTGGCTGCCGAAAAGCGGACCGTGGCTGATCTACGTGAAAAACGCCATTGGCGTGCTGCTGTTGGGGCTGGCGATCGGCTTGCTCGGTCGGGTACTGCCAGGCCAGATCACTTTGCTACTGATCGGTTTGCTGGCCGGTGGCGTCGGTTTGTTCATGGGCGCGCTGGAGTTCGTCTATAAACCGCCGAGAAAGCGCCTGGGTCAATTGCTCGGCATGTTCCTGCTGTTTTACGCGCTGGCCTGCTGGTACGGCGGATTCAGCGGCCAGAGCGACCCGTTCAACCCGATCGGCCAGTCGCGCACGGTGGTCGCTACCGAGCAAGCCACTAACACCAGCGCCTGGCAAACCGTCAGTACCCCGGCGGAACTCGACCGCGCACTCGCCCAAGCCCGCGAATCCGGCACCCCACTGCTGCTCGACTGGTACGCCGACTGGTGCATCAGCTGCAAAGTCATCGAACACCAGGTACTCAACGACGCCACCGTCGTCGAACGCCTCAAGGGCTATCGACTGGTCCGCTTCGACATCACGGCCAGCACTGCCGAGCAGCGGGCCCTGCTCGATCGCTACAAGCTGTTCGGCCCTCCGGCACTTATGTTTTTCGGCAGGGACGGCGTCGAACGCGTCGATGTGCGGGTGATCGGCGAGATCGACGCCACGGACTTCGCCGAACGTGTCGCCAGGGCAAATGACCGGATTTAATCAAGCAGTCATATATTTCGCGCAAACATCGGACATCGTGCGGGCTTTTGCAGAGAACTGGACAGTCACAAAGGCTTTGCGGCATAGTCGCCGGGTTCTGACACTTGCACACTGATAACAAGGGAACAGCCGATGGCGACGCTACTGGTTCTGCACGGACCCAACCTGAACATGCTCGGCACCCGTGAACCGGGCACCTACGGCGCCACGACACTGGCGCAGATCAACCAGGACCTGGAACGCCGTGCCCGTGAAGCCGGCCACCATTTGCTGCACCTGCAAAGCAACGCTGAGTACGAATTGATCGACCGCATCCACGCTGCTCGCAGCGAAGGTGTGGACTTCATTCTGATCAACCCAGCAGCTTTTACACATACAAGTGTCGCATTACGTGACGCGCTGCTGGCGGTGAGCATCCCATTCATCGAAGTGCATTTGTCTAACGTGCACAAACGCGAACCTTTCCGCCATCACTCTTACTTCTCCGACGTAGCGGTGGGAGTGATCTGCGGCCTTGGCGCCAGCGGTTATCGACTGGCCCTGGAGGCCGCGCTAGAGCAGCTTGAACAACAGGCAACAGCTTGAACAACAAGTTAACCGCCCCCTGACCGACCCCTGGGAGTTGATGATTCATGGATATCCGTAAAGTTAAGAAACTGATCGAATTGCTGGAAGAGTCCGGCATCGACGAGCTCGAGATCAAGGAAGGCGAAGAGTCCGTACGCATCAGTCGTCACAGTAAGACCCCGGCTCAGCAGTACTACGCGCCAGCGCCAATGCCTGCCCCGGCTGCCGCGCCTGTTGCTGCCGCCGCTCCGGCTGCCGCTGCCGCCCCTGCTGCCGCAGCCGCACCAGCACTGAACGGCGCTGTTGCCCGTTCGCCGATGGTCGGTACGTTCTATCGCAAGTCTTCGCCAACCTCGCCGTCCTTCGTTGAAGTCGGCCAGACCGTGAAGAAAGGCGACACCCTGTGCATCGTTGAAGCCATGAAGATGATGAACCACATCGAAGCTGAAACCAGCGGTGTGATCGAATCCATCCTCGTCGAAGACGGCCAGCCGGTTGAGTACGACCAACCGCTGTTCACCATCGTTTGAACCGCGGAGAGCCTTTGATGACTGCGAAGTTGGAAAAAGTTCTGATCGCCAACCGCGGTGAGATCGCACTGCGGATTCTGCGCGCCTGCAAAGAGATGGGCATCAAGACCGTCGCCGTTTATTCCAAGGCTGACAAGGAACTGATGCACCTGGGCCTGGCAGACGAATCCGTCTGCATCGGTCCGGCATCGGCCGCCCACTCCTACCTGCACATCCCGGCAATCATCGCCGCGGCCGAAGTGACCGGCGCCACCGCCATTCACCCAGGCTACGGTTTCCTCGCGGAAAACGCCGACTTCGCCGAACAGGTCGAGAACTCCGGCTTCGCCTTCATCGGCCCGAAAGCTGAAACCATCCGCCTGATGGGCGACAAGGTTTCGGCCAAGCACGCGATGATCGCCGCTGGCGTACCCACCGTTCCAGGTTCCGACGGCCCGCTGCCGGAAGACGAAGAAACTGCTCTGCGCATCGGCCGTGAAGTCGGTTACCCGGTGATCATCAAAGCCGCTGGCGGCGGCGGTGGTCGCGGCATGCGTGTCGTGCACAAGGAAGAAGACCTGATTTCCTCGGCGAAACTGACCCGCTCCGAAGCGGGCGCAGCGTTCGGCAACCCGATGGTCTATCTGGAAAAATTCCTGACCAACCCGCGTCACGTGGAAGTCCAGGTACTCTCCGACGGCCAGGGCCACGCCATCCATCTGGGCGACCGAGACTGCTCGTTGCAACGCCGTCACCAGAAGGTTCTCGAAGAAGCGCCGGCACCGGGCATCGACGAGAACGCGCGCGAGGAAGTCCTCGCCCGCTGCGTCAAGGCGTGCATCGACATCGGTTACCGTGGCGCAGGCACTTTCGAGTTCCTGTACGAGAACGGTCGCTTCTACTTCATCGAGATGAACACTCGTGTCCAGGTAGAGCACCCGGTATCGGAAATGGTCACCGGCATCGACATCGTCAAGGAGATGCTCAGCATCGCCGCCGGCAACAAGCTGTCGTTCACCCAGGATGACGTGGTCATCCGCGGTCACGCGCTGGAATGCCGGATCAACGCCGAAGACCCGAAAACCTTCATGCCGAGCCCGGGCACGGTCAAGCATTTCCACGCTCCAGGCGGCAACGGCGTTCGCGTCGACTCGCACCTGTACAGCGGCTATGCCGTTCCACCGAACTACGATTCGTTGATCGGCAAGCTGATCACCTACGGCGCAACCCGTGACGAAGCCATGGCGCGCATGCGCAATGCGCTGGACGAGATCGTGGTCGACGGGATCAAGACCAACATCCCGCTGCACCGCGACCTGACCCGCGACGAAGGCTTCTGCAAAGGGGGCGTGAACATTCACTACCTCGAGCACAAGCTGGCTGGCGAGAAGCACTAAGCTTCGACTGGCACACAACAAAGCCGCCTTCGGGCGGCTTTGTTGTTTCTGCCCCTCCGCTCTTTGTAGGAGCAAAGCTTGCTCGCGATAGCGGTTTATCAGTTACATCCATGCTGAATATGCCTCCGCCATCGCGAGCAAGCTTTGCTCCTACAATGGGCACGCATGTATCGCCCTTGTCGTCTTCTGCCCCGCGCTCGCGTAAACTTGCGCGCTTCTCGCAGCCCGCTAGGCTGCAATCAATATTTTTCAAAGGTGCCCGCCATGCCTTGGCTGCAAGTCCGTCTCGCCATCAGCCCAGAACAAGCCGAAACCTACGAAGACGCTTTCCTTGAAGTGGGCGCCGTGTCGGTGACCTTCATGGACGCCGAAGACCAGCCGATCTTCGAACCGGAACTCAATACCACGCCACTGTGGTCGCATACCCACTTGCTGGCCCTGTTCGAAGGTGGCACCGAAGCCGCCAGCGTACTGGCCCACCTGGAATTGCTGACCGGCAGCCCGCTGCCCGAGCACCATAGCGAAGTGATCGAAGACCAGGACTGGGAACGCAGCTGGATGGACAACTTCCAGCCGATGCGTTTCGGTCAGCGCCTGTGGATCGTGCCGAGCTGGCACGCCGCCCCCGAGCCTGACGCCGTGAACCTGCTGCTCGACCCGGGCCTGGCGTTCGGCACCGGTACCCACCCGACCACCGCACTGTGCCTGGAATGGCTCGACGGCCAGGACCTGAAGGACTGCAACGTGCTGGACTTTGGCTGCGGCTCGGGGATCCTGGCAATTGCCGCCCTGTTGCTGGGTGCCAAGGAGGCCGTAGGCACCGACATCGACGTTCAGGCGCTGGAAGCCTCCCGTGACAACGCCGGGCGCAACAACATTGCCGAAGAGCTGTTCCCGCTCTATCTGCCGGAAGATCTGCCGCAGGTTCAGGCTGACGTACTGGTGGCCAACATCCTCGCCGGCCCACTGGTTTCCCTGGCACCGCAGCTATCAGGCCTGGTCAAATCCGGCGGTCGCCTGGCGCTGTCGGGCATCCTCGCCGAGCAAGGTGAAGAAGTGGCCGCCGCCTATGCCAAAGACTTCGATCTGGATCCGATCGCCAATCGCGATGGCTGGGTGCGCATTACCGGCCGTCGGCGCTAGAATGAGCATCTGCATAAACCGGATCGCCGCATGACCGACAGCTTCGTCACCCAGTGCCCGCATTGTCACACCAGCTTCCGCGTCAGCCACGCCCAGTTGAGCGTGGCGCGTGGCGTCGTTCGCTGTGGCTCTTGCCTGCAGGTGTTCAACGCTGCCAAGCAATTGCTTGAGCAGGCCGGCAAGGAGCCGGTCGCGCCGGTCGCGCCAACTGTCGCCGGAACACCAGCACCCGCCGAGCCCAGGGCCATCAGCCAAAAACAATGGACCGCCGCTGAGCTGGATCTGGACAGTCTCGACCTCGACGAGGAACTCGCCCGGCTCGAACAGCGGGAAATCCAGCCGACCACCGAATTCGGCCGGCACCGGGAAGACACCCTTAGCGCGCGTCGTGATAGCCCCGAAAACGACGAAGAACCCTGGACGTCCGACAGCCTGTTCAGCGAATCGGCAACCGACCGCGCGCAAGCGATCACAGGCCTTGATGACCTCGATACGCTCGACGCACTCGAAGCTTCGGACACCCCGGAGCCGATAAACGAGACAGGCATACTCGCGCGCACCGAACCGTCGCTCTCGCTGGAACCGGTAGACCTGGACGACGAATCACAGCCGCCGCAACTTCGCCTGCACGATCCGCTGGACGCTCCGCTTCATCACGAACACCTGTCGGTAACGGCAACCGATGAAATCGATGGCGACCTGCCATCTGCCGAGCCACTTCGCAAACGCCGCGAACGCAACGAGCCAGGGGTTCGCGCCGACGTGCTGCAGGACCTGACCGATGACCCACTGCAACTGGACTGGCAAAAGCGCCGTTCGCCATGGGGTCGCCGGTTCTTCTGGCTGCTGCTGATCCTGCTCGGTGCTGGCGCACTTGTCGGCCAGTATGTCGCTTATCACTTCGATGAATTGGCGCGCCAGGACCAGTACCGACCATGGTTCCAGCAGCTGTGTCCGCAAATCGGCTGCACCGTGCCATCGAAGGTCGATATCGCAAAAATCAAAAGCAGCAACCTGGTGGTTCGCAGCCATCCTGAATTCAGCGGTGCACTGGTGGTCGATGCGATCATCTACAACCGCGCGCCCTTCTCCCAGCCTTTCCCGCTGCTGGAACTCCGCTTTGCCGACCTCAACGGCCATCTGATCGCCAGCCGTCGCTTCAAGCCTGGCGAATACCTCAACGGCGACCTCGAGGGCATGGTGGAAATGCCTCCGCAAACGCCGATCCACATCGCACTGGACATCCTCGATCCAGGCGCCAAAGCGGTGAACTACAGCCTGAGCTTCCACTCGCCAGAGTGAAACGATTCACTGATCTCCAATTGACGACGGCATTCTGACTTCGCCCACCCGGACCAAACCGCTGGCAATAACAGAATAACTGTTCAGATTTTGTTCAATTCAGCCTTTATCCAGTCATCGAGAGCGGGTATCATGCCAACCCTTTTTCGAACTCTCATGATCCGGCCCCACAACAGGGAAGCCCTATGTCGGCGGTACGCATCGGTCCATACACATTACACAACGGCTTGATTCTCGCCCCCATGGCGGGTGTCACCGACCAACCCTTTCGTCAGCTGTGCAAGCGATTGGGCGCGGGGCTAGTAGTCTCAGAAATGGTCACCAGCGACATGAGCCTGTGGAACACCCGCAAATCGCGGATGCGCATGATCCACGAAGGCGATCCCGAGCCACGCTCGGTACAGATCGCCGGTGGTGACGCGCAGATGCTGGCGGATGCGGCCCGGGCCAACGTCGAATCGGGCGCGCAGATTATCGATATCAACATGGGCTGTCCGGCGAAGAAGGTCTGTAACAAGGCGGCCGGTTCCGCACTGTTGAAGGATGAAGCGCTGGTAACCGAGATCCTGCAGGCCGTCGTGGCTGCGGTCGATGTGCCGGTTACCCTGAAGATCCGTACCGGCTGGGACCGGGACAACAAGAATGGCCTGACGGTGGCGAAGATCGCCGAGCAGGCAGGGATCACGGCGCTGGCGGTCCATGGCCGCACCCGTGCCGACCTGTATACCGGTGAAGCCGAGTACGACACCATCGCCGCGATCAAGCAGGCGGTGTCGATGCCGGTCTTCGCCAATGGCGATATCGATTCGCCGGAAAAGGCCCGGTACGTGCTCGACGCGACCGGTGCCGACGGCCTGTTGATTGGCCGGGCTGCCCAAGGGCGGCCATGGATTTTTCGTGAGATCGACCATTTCCTGCGGACCGGCGAGAAGCTCCCGGCGCTGGACCTGATCGAAGTGGAACGCATACTGCTAGAGCATCTGGCTGCGCTGCACGCCTTCTATGGCGACGTGATGGGCGTACGCATTGCTCGAAAGCATGTGGGCTGGTATCTCGCAACCTTGCCGGGCGCCAGGGAGTTTCGCGCCCACTTCAATCGTTTGGAAGATACGGAAGCACAATGCGCCAACGTTCAGGACTTCTTCGCCGAACGTTACAAGAGCCTGACAGGGGACGGAGAGGGGGTGGCCGCATGACGATGATGACCGAGACTTTAGTGAGTGGAACGACACCCGTGAGCGACAACGTGAATTTGAAACAGCACCTCAATACCCCAAGCGAAGAAGGCCAGACCCTTCGCGGGAGTGTCGAGAAAGCGCTGCACAATTATTTCGCCCACCTTGAGGGCGCTGCCGTCACGGATGTGTACAACCTCGTGCTCTCCGAAGTCGAGGCCCCCCTGCTCGAGTGCGTGATGAACTACGTCAAGGGCAACCAGACCAAGGCCAGCGAGATGCTCGGACTGAACCGGGGCACGCTGCGCAAGAAACTCAAACAGTACGATTTGCTGTAAGCATTCAATCAAACCAGAAAGGCGCCCGCGTAAAACCGGTCGCCTTTTTTGCTGACTCCTTTGCTTTTGATGGAAATTGAGATGACCGACCAGACTACCCGCCTGCCGATCCGCCGCGCCTTGATCAGTGTTTCCGACAAGACCGGGATCCTCGAATTCGCCAAAGAGCTTGAAGCCCTGGGCGTCGAGATCCTCTCCACCGGCGGAACATTCAAGCTGCTGCAGGACAACGGCGTTGCCGCAGTGGAAGTCGCTGATTACACCGGCTTCGCGGAAATGATGGACGGTCGGGTGAAAACCCTGCACCCGAAAATCCACGGCGGGATCCTCGGTCGTCGCGGTATCGACGACGCCATCATGAACGAGCACGGCATCAAGCCGATCGACTTGGTAGCGGTCAACCTCTACCCGTTCGAAGCCACCATCAACAAGCCAGGCTGCGACCTGCCGACTGCGATCGAGAACATCGACATCGGTGGCCCGACCATGGTCCGCTCGGCTGCCAAGAACCACAAAGACGTGGCCATCGTGGTCAATGCCGGCGATTACGCCAACGTCCTGGAAAATCTCAAGGCCGGCGGCCTGACCTACGCTCAGCGTTTCGACCTGATGCTCAAGGCATTCGAACACACCGCTGCCTACGACGGCATGATCGCCAACTACATGGGCACCGTGAACCAGGCCGCTGACACCCTCAGCACTGAAGGTCGCAGCGAATTCCCGCGCACCTTCAACAGCCAGTTCATCAAGGCCCAGGAAATGCGCTACGGCGAGAACCCGCACCAGAGCGCGGCGTTCTACGTGGAAGCCAAGCCTGCCGAAGTCGGCATCGCCACCGCGACCCAACTGCAAGGCAAGGAACTGTCGTACAACAACGTGGCCGACACCGACGCCGCGCTGGAGTGCGTGAAGAGCTTCGTCAAACCGGCCTGCGTGATTGTCAAGCACGCCAACCCGTGCGGCGTGGCCGTGAGCCCGGATGCCGAAGGCGGTATCCGCAAGGCCTACGACCTGGCCTACGCCACCGATACCGAATCCGCATTCGGCGGCATCATCGCCTTCAACCGCGAACTGGACGCTGAAACCGCCAAGGCCATCGTCGACCGTCAGTTCGTCGAAGTGATCATTGCCCCAAGCGTCAGCGAAGAAGCCCGCGCCATCGTGGCGGCCAAAGCCAACGTACGCCTGCTGGCCTGCGGCGAGTGGTCGGCGGATCGCGCCGCTGCCTGGGACTACAAACGCGTCAATGGCGGCCTGCTGGTACAGAGCCGCGATATCGGCATGATCGGTAGCGAAGACCTGAAAGTCGTCACCAAGCGTGCACCGACCGAGCAAGAGATCAACGACCTGATCTTCGCCTGGAAAGTCGCCAAGTACGTCAAGTCCAACGCCATCGTCTACGCCAAGAACCGTCAGACCATTGGTGTCGGCGCCGGCCAGATGAGCCGCGTGAACTCTGCGCGCATTGCTGCGATCAAGGCTGAACACGCTGGCCTGCAGGTCGCCGGTTCGGTGATGGCTTCCGACGCATTCTTCCCGTTCCGCGACGGTCTGGACAATGCGGCCAAGGCGGGTGTGACTGCTGTGATCCAGCCAGGCGGCTCGATGCGTGATGCCGAAGTAATTGCTGCGGCTGACGAAGCCGGCATCGCCATGGTATTCACCGGCATGCGCCACTTCCGTCACTGACACATAGATCAACTGTGGGAGCGAGCCTGCTCGCGAAGACGGCGGCACATTAAACTTTGATGTGACTGACACACCGCCTTCGCGAGCAGGCTCGCTCCCACATAAAAGCATCCCCGCGGTGCTATCAAGAATTAGCGTCATCCGAGGTTTTTGAAATGAATGTTTTGATCATTGGCAGCGGTGGCCGTGAACACGCCCTGGCCTGGAAAGTGGCTCAGGATCCGCGCGTGCAGAAAGTGTTCGTGGCGCCCGGTAATGCCGGCACTGCCATTGAAGCCAAGTGCGAGAACGTCGCTATCGACGTGCTGGCCCTGGAGCAGTTGGCAGACTTCGCCGAGAAAAACGTTTCCCTGACCATCGTCGGCCCGGAAGTGCCGCTGGTCGCCGGTGTGGTTGACCTGTTCCGCTCCCGTGGCCTGGATTGTTTCGGCCCGACCGCTGGCGCTGCTCAGCTGGAAGGCTCGAAAGCGTTCACCAAGGATTTCCTGGCGCGCCACAAGATCCCGACCGCCGACTACCAGAACTTCACCGAGATCGAGCCGGCCCTGGCTTACCTGCGTGAGAAAGGCGCCCCAATCGTGATCAAGGCCGACGGCCTTGCAGCGGGTAAAGGCGTGATCGTCGCCATGACCCTGACCGAAGCCGAAGATGCCGTGCGCGACATGCTGGCAGGCAATGCCTTCGGCGATGCCGGTTCGCGCGTCGTGATCGAAGAGTTCCTGGACGGCGAAGAAGCCAGCTTCATCGTCATGGTCGATGGCAAGAACGTATTGCCAATGGCCACCAGCCAGGACCACAAACGCGTCGGCGACGGCGACACCGGCCCGAACACCGGCGGCATGGGTGCCTACTCCCCTGCTCCGGTTGTCACCAGCGAAGTGCACAAGCGTGTCATGGACCTGGTGATCTGGCCGACGGTTCGCGGCATGGCCGAGGAAGGTAACGTCTACACTGGTTTCCTGTACGCCGGCCTGATGATTGACAAGGCCGGTAACCCAAAAGTTATCGAATTCAACTGCCGTTTCGGCGACCCTGAGACCCAACCAGTCATGCTGCGCTTGCAGTCGAGCCTGGTGCTGCTGGTCGAAGCGGCCCTGGCACAGGCACTGGACAAGGTCGAGGCACAATGGGATCCACGTCCGAGCGTCGGCATCGTGTTGGCGGCGGGAGGCTATCCTGGTGACTATGCCAAAGGCGTGGCCATCCAGGGTCTGGATGCAGCGGCGGCACTGGAAGGCAAAGTCTTCCACGCCGGCACTGCACTCAAGGACGGCCAGGTCGTGACGGCCGGCGGTCGAGTACTCTGCGCCACTGCCATGGGCACCAGCGTCGATGCTGCTCAACAGCAGGCTTACAAATTGGCGGCCAGTATTGATTGGGAAGGTTGTTTCTATCGCAAGGACATTGGCTACCGCGCCATTGCCCGCGAGCGTGGCGAAAATCAGGAATAAGCTACCCATTCGGCCGGGCAAGGGCTTCGAGCCCTTGCCTGACTATTCCGGCGCCGCGCATAGTTATATTCTGGCATCAACCTACGAAGGGATTTCGCCGTGCGCTGGCTCAGGATTGCCATAGGCTTCACCGTCACCTTGCTGACACTGCTCTGCATGCTCCCGGCCCAGGCCGGGCAAGGCAGTGGCTTGGCTGTATTGCTCGACGAACAGGGCGACCTGCAGCTGAGCGATATCCGTTCCGCCCGCTACACCAATCAATTCAGTCCCATCGATCTGGAGCGCGTCAAGGCAGCCGAGCCCGATGGCGCACTCTGGCTACGCTTTCGCCTCGCACCCGGCAAGCATGAACAGGTGCTGAGGGTGTTCGCGCCCGACCTGCTGCAACTCAACATGTATGTGC
The DNA here is from genome assembly GCF_009861505.1 of Pseudomonas izuensis. GTDB lineage: Bacteria > Pseudomonadota > Gammaproteobacteria > Pseudomonadales > Pseudomonadaceae > Aquipseudomonas > Aquipseudomonas izuensis. Next base: position 50,617 of record NZ_WTFT01000038.1, read on the forward strand.
TGGACGGCGACAAGCTGATAGAGCAGTCGACCACCGGTAACAAACAGCCCCTGGCTGAGCGGCCACTGCCCAGCAGCGACTTCATGCTGCCGTTGCCGCAAAACGAAAAGCCCCTCGACGTTTACCTGCGACTGGTGTCCGAACATCAGCTGCGCCCCTATATCACCCTGGAATCGGCGGTCATGACCGCGGCCAGCCAGAACCAGTCGCTGATTTACGGTCTGTTGCTGGGCTGCATCGGCATGCTGATCCTGCACAACCTCATCCGTTACGCCTACACCCGCTCGCGCAGCAGTGCCTGGCTGGCGGCTTGTGAAGCCTTGTTGGGGCTCAGCCTTGTACTGTTGCTGAACCTGGCTGGACCCTGGCTACCCAATTGGCAAGCCGTGCAAACGCCGGGGGCATACCTTGCCCTGTTATTGACGGCCCCCTGCGGCCTGATGTTCGCCTATCGCTTCTTCGCCCCCCTCGGTCCGCATCCGCTGAACAAGCTGATTCTGGGCGACATTGTGTTCATCATGATCTGCGGCCTGCTGCTGCTGTTCGTCAATACACTGCCGCTGAACATCATCACCTACGGCCTGGTCGCCCTGGCGGGCTTGAGCATGCTGTTTGTCAGCGCCTATCACTGGCAGAAAGGCTATCGTCCGGCGCGGCTGTTCGTGGCGGCCATGGTGGTGTTCAACCTCGGCACACTGATCATTCTGCCCGCCCTGCTCGGCCTGACCCTGATCGAGCCCCATGGCCTGATCACCACCCTGCTGGCATTCATCTGCATCAGCGGCCTGTTGATGAGCATTGCCTTGAGCGAGCGCCAGCGCCGTATCACTGAAGACCGTTTCAGCATCAGCCGCGACCTCGCGGCCAGCAACGCCGAGATCAACGCCAAGGCCGAATTCCTGGCGAAGATCAGCCATGAGATCCGCACGCCGATGAATGGCGTGCTGGGCATGACCGAGCTGTTGCTGGGTACGCCACTCTCGGTCAAGCAGCGCGACTATGTGCAGACCATCCATAGCGCCGGCAACGAACTGCTCACGCTGATCAACGAAATCCTCGACATCTCCAAACTCGAATCCGGGCAAATCGAACTCGACGATGTGCAGTTCGATCTCAACGCGCTGATCGAAGACTGCCTGAGCATCTTCCGCGCCAAGGCCGAACAGCAGAACGTCGAATTGATCAGCTTCATTCAGCCGCAAGTTCCGCGGGTCATCAGTGGCGACCCGACACGCCTGCGCCAGACCTTGTTGAGCCTGCTTGAAAATGCCCTGAAGAAAACCGACGAAGGCGAAATCCTGATCGTCGTCGCGCTCGACGAACGCAGTGCCAAACCGCGCCTGCGCATTGCCGTGCAGGACAGTGGCGAACCCATGGACGCCGAAGAGCGCGATGCGCTGATGCATGCCGAACTGCACAGCAAGCACTTCCTCTCGGCCAACCGTCTGGGCGGCAATCTTGGGCTGGTGATCGCACGACAGCTGATCCGCCTGATGCAAGGCGAGTTCGGCATCAAGAGCGGCAGCAATCAGGGCAGCACCTTATGGCTGACCTTGCCGCTGGACCCTGATCGCCTCGAGCACCCGACCTCCGATCTTGACGGACCACTGCAAGGCGCCCGGGTTCTGGTGGTGGATGACAACGACACCTGTCGCAAGGTTCTGGTGCAGCAGTGCAGCGCCTGGGGCCTGAACGTCAGCGCCGTTCCGTCCGGCAAGGAAGCACTGGCATTGCTGCGCACCAAGGCGCACTTGCGCGACTACTTCGACGTCGTCCTGCTGGACCAGAACATGCCTGGCATGACCGGCATGCAGCTGGCCGCCAAGATCAAGGAAGATCCGAGCCTGAACCACGATATCTTGCTGATCATGCTCACCGGCATCAGCAATGCGCCGAGCAAAATCATCGCGCGCAACTCGGGGATCAAACGCATCCTTGCCAAACCGGTGGCCGGCTACACCCTCAAAACGACCCTGGCCGACGAGCTGACCCAACGCAACAAGGGCCTCGCAGTCATGCACCAACCGCCGTCCGGCGCTCCCCTGCCGGTCAAGGTGCCCAGCGATTTCCGCATTCTGGTGGCCGAAGACAACAGCATCTCGACCAAGGTTATTCGCGGCATGCTGGGCAAGCTCAATCTGCAACCTGACACGGCCAGCAATGGTGAAGAAGCCTTGCAGGCCATGAAGGCGCAACGTTACGACCTGGTGCTGATGGACTGCGAGATGCCCATCCTCGACGGTTTCTCGGCTACCCAGCAATTGCGCGCCTGGGAAGTGGGCAACCAGCGCATCCGTACCCCGGTTGTTGCGTTGACCGCACACATCCTTGCCGAGCATAAGGAGCGCGCGCGCCAGGCGGGCATGGACGGACACATGGCCAAGCCGGTCGAGCTTTCGCAATTGCGCGAATTGATCGAACACTGGGTTGCCCAACGCGATCTGCAGAACCGCACGGCGACACCTACGTCCTGAGCCGACAGACCCTGCAACGCCTGATAGACTCCCCCTCGACTTCCCTCGCCAGTGAGCCTGCACCATGCTCCATGTGTTGTTCAGCGTTTACCTGAAGATGCTGGTGCTCTATAGCCCGTTCTTCGTGTTGTCCTGCTTCATCAGTCTGACCCGCGGCTACTCGCGCAAGGAACAACGTCGGCTGGCCTGGAAAGTGGCGATCGCCACCCTGGTCTCGAGTGTCTTGCTGTACCTGTTTGGCCGAGTGATTTTCAGCGTTTTCGGTATCACCGTGGACGCGTTCCGCATTGGTGCCGGCAGCGTGCTGTTCATCTCCGCGCTGGGCATGGCCCAGGGTAAATCAGCGGTGCAAACCGACAACGTGCAACAGGATGTGACCATCGTCCCGCTGACCATCCCCCTGACGGTCGGCCCCGGCACCATCGGTGCCTTGCTGGTGATGGGCGTGAGCCAGCCGCATTGGGACGACAAGCTCACGGCCATCCTCAGCATTGCCCTGGCTAGCTTCACGGTCGGTGTGGTGCTGTACCTGTCCAACCGCATCGAACGTATTCTCGGCGATCAGGGTTTGCAGATTGTCAGCCGGTTGATGGGGCTATTCGTGTGCGCGCTGGCGGCGCAGATTATCTTTACCGGAGTCAAGGGCTACCTGGTTCCGTAGGTGCGGGCGGTCACTTGCGCCGGCTGAAGCGCTTGACCAAAACTTCCTTGCGATGCACACCAAGATACTCTTCGATCTCCGACTTGATTTCCGCATACCGGGCAGGGTTGAACGTGATGAACGACTTTCCGTGAAAGATATCGAGCGAAGAAGTCTTCCAGTCAACGAACAACAGCCCACCATCATTGCTCCCGCCCTGATGATCGATGGCCGCTATCGCAATCAGAATAATGCCATTCGGCATTTGCTCACAGGGTATGGTGGATAAGCGCACGCCTTCTGCACTTTTCGATTCCAGATTCAACAAGTTGATGGCTTCAGGTTCTTTCTTCAATGCCGTCAATGTTGAGTTCGTTACCGCACTGAGTACTGTAGCGCCTGGAATCGCGGCTTTTGCTGCCTCGATGGCGGCCTGAATAATATCAACCATGACATTATCCATCTGTATCTTCAGCGAAGTAGCGTTGTATTTGGAGAACCCTTTATCCGCGACAAAACATCCAAGATCTTCCATGCACTTGGCAAATGCATGGTACCAGGCCTTTGGATCGCTATTGCCTGGCACTTCATAGTTCGCTTCCATCTTCGACATGGTGATCAGGTTTTCAATGATCGCCATGTTTTCGATACTTATCTTGTCGCCATAACCAATCAGACTGTTGCCCAGAACCAGCGCATCCAACTCTTTTGTCGGACTCGATGTCACCGTCGATACCAGCGACCTCGCACGTGGCCTTGCGGCCAATGCACCCTTGCGTTTTTCAACGCACTCTCTGACAAACTCTATACTTTCCGAAACACTTACCGAGCTTTCAAAAACCTTCATATATAAAATCCCTTTATTAACAAATAAACGCTCCTTCCAGGAACACTACCAACCTAACCCAACTTATTCAGGCCAACAACTTCAACAAAATACAGCATATGTACAACGCCAAACTTATTAACACCAACCAGATCGCCCGATAAGTCGGGTGATCTGGTTTCGTTATAACGATGATTAATACAGGATTTATTACTGGATCGGAGTGAGTTTATCGCCATAGCTGCGCGGCGTGTACACCCACGGACGACCATTCGGGCAAGGAATGACCCGAGTCGTCGAAGACCCAATAAGCACCATGGTCCGCATGTCCACCTGATCGACACTCAGTTCACCCAATGTGGTGACTCGCAAGGTCTGACCCGGGCGACCGATGTCCCGCCCCAGCACCACCGGCGTCTGAGGCTCGCGGTGTCGGGCCACGATGTCCAGCGCCTGCCCGAGTTGCCATGGCCGGGAACGGGAGATCGGGTTGTAGAACGCCAGGGCCAGGTCGGCTTGAGCCGCCAGGTCCAGACGTTTTTCGATGATCGACCAGGGCTTGAGGTTGTCCGACAGTGACAGTACGCAGAAGTCGTGGCCCAACGGCGCACCGGCCTGTGCAGCCGTTGCCAGTGAAGCGGAGACTCCTGGGAGGATTTCCAGATCAACGCTGTGCCACGCCGCATCGGAGGACTCATGAAGTGCTTCAAGCACAGCGGCAGCCATGGCAAAAACGCCGGGATCGCCAGACGATACCACCACCACCGAGCGCCCTTGCGCCGCCAGTTCAAACGCGTGGCGTGCTCGCTGCATTTCCTCGCGGTTGTCGGTGCAATGCAGCACCTGATCGACTCGGAACGGTCCGGCCATGCGCACATAGGTTTCGTAACCCAGCACGTCATTGGCGCGAGCCAGTTCGGCTTTCACCGCCGGCACCATCAGCTCGGCGGCTCCCGGCCCCAGCCCCACCACCGCCAGACGTCCGCGAGGCCGGCCGATTTGCAACGGGTCCAGCGGTTGTTCGGCGACCGCAATGGCAATGGTGCTGTCACCCAGAATAGCTACAGGCTGCTCGATAGCGTTGCGGGCCAGCTCACTAACACCTGCGTCAGGGGCAAATCGCAATGGCACACCCAACTCGAGTGCTGCTTCACGCAACGTCGGGCTGGCCATTTCGGTATCGGCCGCCAACAGGCAAGCCACCGATTGCGCAGCGATCCCGGCCTTTTGCAAAGCCTCGCGGACCCGACTCGGTACATCCACAATGCCGGCATTGACCGCCACCAGCACACACGTTGGATAGATCAGCAATTCGTTGGCCGCCGGCGTGCGTTCGACCGGACTGACATGCACCGCCAGCCGTGCACGGGCATCCTCAGGCAACTGCGCTTGTGCCAGCCAGGGGGCCGATCCTTCGATTCGTACCGTTTCACCGGCCAGCAAGTCGGAGACAAAACGCTTGCCCAGCTCCAGATCACCCAGCGTATAACCGCTGGGTGGATTGAGCAGGCAAGTGCCAAAACGCAGCTCACCGCTGGTGGTAATGGCCGGCGCCACGCTCAACGCTGCGGCGATCTCTCGCGCCATCACGTTCACACCCCCCAGGCCACCGAGTAACGGCACCACCGCACTGCCGTCTTCAGCCACGGCCAACACCGGTGGCTCGGCCCCTTTCTCCAGCAACAGAGGCGCCAACGTACGGATTACGATCCCGGCCGCGCACAGGGCAATAATCGGCGTGTCCTGCTGATAAAGCTCACGCAGGGTCGCGCCGAACTCGTGATAGACACGGTCCACGCCATCAACCCGCCCGGCCAGGCCATGGATCAGGGCTCCGGGGTACAACTGCGCAATGGTGCGTGCGGTGGCGAGGCTGCCATTGCCGAGAATGACAATCGCCGGAACTGGACGGGTCATCAGCCTTGCCACCTCTCGCCGGGAACGATGATCAGCGAGAAGTACGGCGAGGACATCGGTTCGACCTGATCCAGCGGCACGATTTTCTGATTGGCCATGGTCGCGCGCTCGACGTAAAGCGCCCGTTCGGCCAGCCCGAGTTCTTCCAGCACCTGGCGAACCTTGGGAAAGTTGCGCCCCAACTTCATGATCACCGCGGCGTCGGCATCCGCCAGGCGACGCTTGAGTTCCTCGTGTGGCAGCACACCGGACAATACCGACAGGCTCTGATTGCGATACACCAGCGGCGCTCCGAGCACCGAAGCGCCACCGAGCATCGAGCAGACGCCCGGCACGACTTCGGCCTGATAGCGCTCGGCGAGCCGGTCGTGCAGATACATATAGGAACCGTAGAAGAACGGATCACCTTCGCAGATCACTGCCACGTCGCGACCTGCATCCAGATGCACGGCCAGTTGTTCACCGGCGGCATCGTAGAAATCACTGATCACTTGTTCGTAGGACAGCGGTGCAGGCAATGCCTCGGTGGTCACCGGGTAAACCAGCGGCAACAAGGTCTGGGCGTCCTGCAAATGCGCCTCGATGATGCCGAAGGCATTGCCCTTTTTGCCCTTGGCGACGAAGTACGCCACCACCGGCGATTCACGCAATAGACGCAAGGCTTTGACCGTAATAAGTTCCGGGTCACCGGGGCCGACGCCAAGGCCGATCAAACGTCCAGGTTGTTGCATCATTCGATCTCCGTGGCGAGGGCATTGACAGCGGCGGCGGCCATGGCGCTACCGCCCAGGCGACCTTGCATGATGACAAACGGCACGCCGCGACTGTCCGCCGCCAGCGCTGCCTTGGATTCGGCGGCGCCGACGAAACCCACCGGGAAGCCGAGGATCAGCGCCGGTTTCGGTGCGCCGGCATCGAGCATTTCCAGCAAATAGAACAGCGCTGTCGGCGCATTGCCGATCACCACCACACTGCCTTCCAGGTGCGGACGCCACAGCTCCAGCGCGGCAGCGGAGCGAGTGTTGCCCAACTCGCGGGCCAGTGCAGGAACGCTGTCATCACGCAGGGTGCAGATGACCGGATTGTTCGCCGGCAAACGCGCGCGGGTGATGCCTTCGGACACCATCCGCGCGTCGCATAAAATCGGCGCACCGGCCGCCAGCGCATCGCGCCCGGCCTTGCCCGCGCCTTCGGAAAACTGCAATCCGTCGATGGCATCGACCATGCCACAGGCGTGAATCACCCGCACCGCGAGTTTTTCCAGATCGGCCGGGATTCGCGCGAGGTTGGCCTCGGCACGAATGATCGCGAAGGAGTTGCGATAGATCTCCTGACCGTCGCGGATGTAATCAAGCATCAAGGGGGCTCCGTGAGCGGGCGTCGAGCAAGGCCGCGACCGCTTCAATAGTAAGATTGCGAGCGTGCAGCGCACCGAAACCGGGCTGCGCTGCATCGCGAAAATATAGATCGTAGTGACCGGGTGCGACGGCCAGCAACGTGGCGGGCGCGGTATGCGCGGCGGCACAAGAGCGAGGGCAGCCGCTCAGATGCACGCTCGGCGCATGCCCATGGCGTTGCAGCAACGCGGCCAGTTGCAGGGCATCGCCCTTGGTGTCCGCCAGGCTTTTGCCACAGCCGGTTGAGCCGCTGCAAGCGATCATCCGGGTCAACGGCTGGCCGGCTTGGCATGACAGGCCCAATTGCTCCAGACGTCGAATGACTTCAGCGCAGTCTTCATTGCGGACATTCGGCAATAGCAGACTTTGCCATGGCGTGAACCGCAGGCTGGCGTCGCCGAAATCATCGGCCAGTTGTGCAGCGCCCCGAAGCATCGCGGGGTCAAGCCGTCCCAGAGGCGGCACCGCACCCACGTATACAAAGCCAGGCTCAAGCTGGGGATAAGCGCCAATGTGCAGGACACTCGAATTCGGGCTGCGTCGCCAATCGGGCATGACCTCAATGGAGACGCGCTGGGCCAGTCGAGTCAGAAGGTTTTCGATCGAGTGCTCGGCCAACAAATGACGCATCCGTGTTTGCTCGGGACGCGCCCACTCCAGGAACAGCTCAAGCACCGCGATCACCAGGCCATGGCCTTCGCCCAGCGCGACCGAGCCTGCAGGCGCGTCCGTGGGGCAGCCCGCCAGACCGAACGCCAGCCGTTGCTCGCCGTCTCGCTCAAAGGCCGAGAGCCACAGGTCATGGGGATGCTCGAGCATTGCCAAAGCCTCACCGCCATCGAGCTGTACGGCAAATTTGGCGCTGAGGTCGTGGAACCGTTCGTGGCGTTGCACCGTGGCGAGAATCTGTTCTGCCAGCGACCGGGTGTCGAACAGCATCTGCCGATCGATCCCCGCAGCAGGACTGAGCATCAGATTGCGCACATCGTCCCCCGCCGCATGGCTTGGCCCCAATCCGGCGGCCAACAGGCTGTGGATCAATGCCGCCTGCTGGCTGCCGACGCCACGAATCTGCAGGTTGGCGCGGTTGGTCGCCTCGATCACGCCACCGGCATATCGCTCGGCTGCGTCAGCCACGGCAACAGCCTGCCGTGAGCTGATCGAGCCACCGTTGAGTTTGATCCGGCAAATACCGCCGTCCAGTGCCTGGACGATACGCAACAACCCCGGACAGGCCGAAGGGCGTAAAGGGCTGGATGGCTGACGAGAGTCCACAGGATGACCGGTACGATATGAAGGGCTGCATTATGCCTGCTTTGCCCGGCGGGATGAAAAGTCCAGGCAGCTTGACGACGAAAAGCGCTTGTTCCTGCCGTACTGCCAATTGCACGACTCAGTGCACGCGACAAAGGCTAACAGCAAGAATCAATTCATCCGCGCACGCTCATTCAAACCGTACGCCCTCACCTGTACTTTGCACTGGCAAGCCAATCATCACTTCCGATAGCTCAGGTAAAAACATGGACAGAGAAATACCGAATGGAATCTTGACCGGCCCCAACCTGGTTTCCTGCATAGGGGATCTTTCATCGCAGGATTACGACGATCTTGGCCACTGCACACAGATCGCCACGAGGTCTGCCGACATGCTCTGCAGCCGATTCACCGACTCGACAAAGTGGCTGCATGAATATGTTGTCACCCTGGATTTTTTTGGCTGGTCGGTGTTTGAAGATGCCATCACTACCCGCACTCGCCATGCCTTATCGACCAACGTTGCAGAGTTTTTGGTCCAAAGCGCTCAACGTATGCAGGACACCAGACAAGGCAACGCCATGATCGACACGCTCGACGCACTGAAACCCCAAAAGCCGGCGCTTTATTCGCTGGATGAAGAGAGCCTTATGGGACAGCGTTTTCAAGTCATTCCTGCCCGGTACGATTCAAAGGGATTCCTTGAGGTGGCAGTGTTTAATCTTGAGTTGGTGACACGGACGAGAAAAAGCAATTTCCTGTTTCTGGATTGGGAGGATCCGGCCACAACAATCATCCAGCACCGGGCTTTCCTTAAACTGGATAAACGAATATTTGAATCAAGAAGAGCGCTCATCGAGAAAAAGAGGCATGAGATCGCCATGCAGCGATTCGATCTGCGAAAAGAACAGATGGGCTAAATTCCCTGCGACGTTGAAAAGCTTGAAGTACTGTCGGCGCGCTATGATGCGCAACCGCCAGACCGATTCGAAACGGCACGGTGATGATCAGCTTTCGATTGATAGTAGAGGAACAGCATGACCCCCTGGCTGACAGTGGTAGGCATCGGAGAAGAAGGCTTCAAGGGTCTTGGCAAAAACGCCCGACACACTCTGCTGAACGCCTCGCGGATCATTGGCGCACAACGGCAGCTGGATTTGTTGCCTGCCTGCATCCGGGGTGAGCGCCAACTGTGGCCCAGCCCATTCTCCCTTGAGCCGGTATTGGCGCAACGCGGCAAGCCTGTCTGCGTCCTGGCCAGCGGCGATCCGATGTTCTTCGGGGTGGGGGCCAGTCTCGCCCGGCAACTGTCCAGCGATGAAATGCTGATTCTGCCCGCCCCCTCTTCCTGCTCGCTCGCCGCTGCCCGAATGGGTTGGCCTTTGCAAGACGTGGTCACGCTTTCGGTGGTTGCCCGCCCCCTCGCCGCGCTCAGTGCCCAGTTGTTCAGCGGCGTACGCTTGCTGGTGTTGAGTAACGACGGTCACAGCCCTGCCGCCATCGCCGCGCTATTGCGTGAGCGTGGCTTCGGTCCGAGCCGCCTTACCGTGCTGGAGCACCTGGGCGGTGAAGCCGAGCGGCGTATCGATGGCATTGCCAGCGATTGGGCCGATTGCGCCATCGCCGACTTGAACCTGATTGCCATCGACTGCATCGCTGAACCGAATACCCCACGCCTGTCGCGCCTGGCCGGGCTGCCTGATTCGGCGTTCAAGCATGACGGCCAACTGACCAAGCGCGACGTACGCGCGATAACCCTCGCCCGCCTGGCCCCGGTGCCCGGCGAACTGTTGTGGGATGTCGGCGCCGGCAGCGGTTCGATCGGCATCGAATGGATGCGCGCCCATCCGAGTTGCCGGGCGCTGGCCATCGAGGCCGATAACGGACGGCAGCTGTTGATCGAGCACAACCGCGATGCCCTCGGCGTGCCCGGCCTGCAACTGGTTCGCGGCCGTGCCCCGCACGCCCTCGACGGGCTCGAACGTCCGGACGCCATCTTCATCGGTGGCGGTGTCACCCGCGAAGGCGTATTGGACAGCTGCTGGGCCGCCCTCAAACCGGGCGGCCGACTGATCGCCAACGCGGTCACGCTGCAAAGTGAAATGACCCTGATGGCATGGCGTGAACAACATGGCGGGGAACTGACGCGCATCCATATCGCTCAGGCGCAACCGCTGGGCGACTTCGATACCTGGCGCCAGGCATTGCCGATCACCCTGCTGGATATGACGAAACCACTCGATGCGTGACGAAACCGCCGAACAACCCGCGCCACTGCGCAGTGGCTTGACCACGGGCAGCTGCGCCACCGCAACCTGCCTCGCCGCGGCTCGCCTGCTGCTCGCCGGCACCCCGGCGGACGCGGTGCAAATCGTCTTGCCCAAGGGCAAACAGGTGCAGATGCGCCTGGAATTCTGTCGGCTGACGGACGACAGTGCCGAGGCCGGGACGATCAAGGATGCCGGCGACGATCCCGACGTCACCCACGGTGCCCTGCTCTATTCCCAGGTACGCCTGCGCGCCGAGCCGGGCATTGGTTTCAATGCGGGACGCGGCGTCGGCACAGTGACCCGCCCTGGGCTGGTGCTGGGTGTCGGCGAACCGGCGATCAACCCGGTGCCGCGCAAAATGATCACCGATCACCTGACCCAACTCGCCGGCGAACTGGGCTATGGCGGCGGTTTCGAGGTCACGGTCAACGTCGAAAACGGCGAGGCCCTGGCGCTGAAAACCATGAACCCGCGCCTGGGAATTCTCGGTGGTCTGTCGATCCTCGGTACCAGTGGCATTGTCCGCCCGTTCTCCTGCGCGGCCTACATTGCCTCGATCCACCAGGGCATCGATGTGGCGAAGACCAACGGCTACCTGCACATTGCCGCGTGCACCGGCAACGCCAGCGAAGACACCATGCGCCGGGTCTACAACCTGCCGGAAATCGCCTTGATCGAGATGGGCGACTTCGTCGGTGCGGTGCTCAAACACCTGCGCAAGGTGCCGGTGGACAGACTCAGTATTTGTGGCGGCTTCGGCAAGATCAGCAAGCTGGCGGCCGGGCACATGGACCTGCACAGTCGGCATTCGAGCATCGACCTGCCACAACTGGCCGAATGGGCCGCGGCGATCGGCGCCGATACGGCGTTGCAGCAAGGCATCCGCGAGGCCAACACCAGTCAGCAAGCCCTGGCCATGGCCAGCGCCGCCGGCGTTGCTCTCGGTGATGCGGTGTGCCGACATGCCCTGGACTTTGCCCGCGGTGTGGTGCCATCGCAGGTTCAGGTCGAAGTGTTTGCCATCGATCGCCAAGGCGGGATCGTTGGCCATGCCGGAGCTTTTCAATGAAACGCATTCTGTTGCTGGGCGGTGTCACCGAAGCCCTGGCCATCGCCCGCACCCTCGGCCCCGCACACATCTACAGCCTGGCCGGCATTGGTCGGGTGCCAACGGACCTGACCTGCCAGGTTCGCGTCGGCGGCTATGGCGGTGCCGAGGGTCTGGCGCAGTTCATCCGCGATGAACGGATTGACCTGCTGCTGGATGCCACGCATCCCTACGCGGCCAAAATCAGCCATAACGCCGCCAGCGCTGCACACCTGAGTGGTATTCCCTGCTGGGCACTGCGACGTCCGGCGTGGAAGCCACAGGCCGGGGACGACTGGCGCGAAGTGAGCGATTGGGCAGAACTGATCGAAGCCCTGAAGCCTTTTCGACGACCGCTGTTCACCCTGGGCCGCGAGCCCTTGCAGCACTTGGACGAAATCCCCGAGGAACAATTCTGGACCTTGCGCGCACTGGACGTGTATCCGGGCAATGAGCGCTGCGAAGTGATCGGCGCACGTGGACCGTTCCTGATCGACGATGAGCGTGAGTTGTTCGAGCGTCGGCAGATCGACGTGCTGATCAGCAAGAACAGCGGCAGCACCGCGACCGAGCCGAAGCTGGAAGTGGCGCGCGAGCGTCGGGTGCCGGTGTTGGTGTTGAAGCGGCCGGCGTTGCCGGGGGTTGAGCGGGAGTTTGGGTCAGTCGCGCAATTACTGGAAGCCCTGCCTATGTCAGACAATTCCTAAAACCCGCAGAAACCAGCGAATTTGCTGACACCTTTTCAGGAAGGCGCTGGCTGTATTTCTCAATACCTTCAGCTCTATATTCCCCTTCCTCTCATTCGATCAAGTACACAGACCTGCCATTGAAGGGGACGGCTAGCTTCATCCCTCAGAACAGGCTTCTTGCCAACCTGTATCCCAAGGAATACGATCCTGACATGATCGACTTCGAACGATCCCGTGCATTTGCCGACTGGCTCAACTCCTTGAAAGACACCATCGGCAAGGCTCGCATCATCGCCAGACTCAGGGCTGCCGAACATGGAAATTTTGGTGATTGCTTGCCAGTAGGGGCGACAGTTTATGAAATGCGCGTTCATCATGGTCCCGGCTACAGGATGTACTTCACACGCCGGGACGAGGTGGTTTATCTGTTACTGGTAGGCGGTGACAAGTCGACTCAAAAACGCGATATCAAACGCGCCATTCAAATGGCGCAAAACATCGGAAATGAGGAGTGAATCATGACCGAACAATTCGCCCGCTTCGATGCCGCTGAGTTCCTTAAATCTCCGGAAGAAATGGCCGCATATCTGGATGCCTGTTTTGAAGAAGATGCCGGTGACGGCGTTCTGATACGCGCCGCACTCAACGACATAGCCCGCGCACAGGGCATGACACAAGTAGCCCGTGATGCCGGTGTAGGTCGTGAGAGTTTGTACAAAGCGCTGAGCAGCACTGGCAATCCGGAATTCGCGACTATCATGAAGGTTATGAAAGCCTTGGGTATGCGCTTGCATGCTGTTGCTATCTGATGCGCTGCGACACCAAACCGCACGCCGCTTTTTTACTTATCGGCATTGATCAGGCTAAATAGCCGCGCCTGATCGCCCACCCAATGGATCTGTCCCATGTCCCGACAACGGCTCGCAATTGCCTGGATAGCCTGCTTCGCAGTGCTGTTCAACCTGCTCGCCATGCCGATGTCCGGAGCGATGGCGCAGTCGGCGAAGTTGCCTGCCGAGCAGTTGTTGTGGGGCAGTTTCTGTTCGGCCAGCGGCACCAGGATGGTGGCGATTTCCCTCGGTGACATCGAGCGCAAAGCCCCGCAAAGCGACGATCATTCCAACATGCAGCATTGCTGGTGTTGCTCCGGCTCGGCGCCGGTGGTGGCGTTGCCGGGGCACGTGCCCCAGTTGTATTTCGCGCAATTCGAATCCAATCGAAGCCTGCCGGCTACCTCTCTCAGTACACCGACACCGCGCCAGCAATGGCCGAGCCTCAATCCCCGCGCGTCCCCTCTGGTGTGATTCCATCTCGCAATTGAACTGCGTCCTGAATCGTTCTGGAGAACCACCATGTTGAACAAACTCATCGTTGTGGCAGCGTTGCTGCTGCCTGCCTGCTTTGCAAATGCCCACGAATACAAGGTCGGGGAGCTGGAAATCGCTCATCCCTGGTCACAGGAGTTGCCGCCGAACGCGCCAAACGTCGCTGCCTATTTCGTGATCAACAACGAAGGCAAATCAGCTGACCGGTTGCTCAGTGTCGACTCGCCCATTGCAGGCGAAGCGCAACTGCACGAGCACGTGATGCAAAACGATGTGATGAAAATGCAGCACGTCCCGAGCGTGGAAGTCCCCGCAGGCGGCGAAGTCACGTTTGCACCCATGGCCTACCACGTGATGCTGCTGAACCTGAAAGACCGCAGTCTGCTGAGCGACGGCAAGCGCTTCCCGATGACCCTGCACTTCGAGAAATCCGGTGACGTGACGGTCGAAGTGGCGGTGCAGAAGCAGGCGCCTGAAGACGGGCAAAAGCACGCGCACGCCCAATAACCGCTTGAGCTGAAAACGCCCATGCGCCCGTTTAGCGCCAGGCGATCCAGACCCCGTCGTCAGCCATCGAGCCTGACACGCGGCAGCTGGATCAGCCTGTTCGCCATGTTGATGATCTTTATCGGCCCGCTGGTTTCCCAGTCGATGCCGATGGACTCGCACGCGTCCATGGGCGTGAGCATGTCGATGGGCCTGACCATGGACAGGCCGGCGATGAACCATACCGGGCACGGTGCGCAACCGGGCGCAGAACACAGCCCGCTCCCTTCGGGGCATCATGCGCTGTGGGAAAAATGCGGCTATTGCAGCCTGTTGTTCAATTGCCCGGCACTCACCGGTGGTGTGTCACTTACCGCGTCAAACACCCCGCCCGCCAGTACTTTCACCTCCCCTTCCCCGCGCCTGGGCCATGCCCGGCAGACCTTTTTCCCCGGTGCCCGCACCCGCGCCCCGCCCATCATCGCGTAAACCCGCAAACCCATAACTAAAAGATCCGAGCCACGCGGAGCACACGTGATGAAACAGCCCAAAGTGAACTTCTACAACCTGGCATGGCGCTGGCATTTCTATGCCGGATTGTTCGTTGCGCCATTCATGGTGATGCTGGCCCTGACCGGCACCATCTACCTGTTCAAGCCACAACTCGACTCGCTGATGTACAGCAGTTTGCTCAACGTCCCTGCCGGCCATCACACCATCCCGGCCGACAACCTGCTCAACCGGGTGAAAGAAGCCTACCCACAAGCCACGATCAAACAATATCTGCCACCGGTGAACGCCGAACGCAGTGCCCAGTTTGTTGTGCTCGACAGCGGCAAAGAACTGAACGTATTCGTCGATCCGTACCACGGCGACATCCTCGGCGAGCAAGACGCCAAGAAAAACCTGCAAGCCATCGCCCGGGCGATTCACGGCGAACTGATGATTGGCACCGTGGGCGACCGGCTGGTGGAATTGGCCGCCGGCTGGGGCGTGGTGCTGGTGGTGTCCGGGGTATTCCTGTGGTGGCCGCGGGGTCAGGCTGCCGGCATTCTGTGGCCACGCCTGAGTAGTCGCGGCCGAGTGCTGTGGCGCGACCTGCATGCCGTCACCGGGTTCTGGGGCGCCTCGCTTCTGCTGGTGATGCTGCTCAGCGGCATGACCTGGACCGGTTTCTGGGGCCAGCAATACGCAGCGGTGTGGAACGTCTTCCCGGCAGCGATGTGGGACAACGTGCCCAAATCCGAAGTCGAAGCGCGCAGCCTCAACGAGGCTCATCGCCAAACCGTGCCATGGGCCATGGAAAACACGCCGATGCCAATGTCCGGTGACCACGCCGAACACATGGCCCACGACGGCGCTCACGCCGGCCCCGCCGCACCGACCATCAGCCTGCAAGATGTGCAAAACATCGCGGCGCAAAGCAAGGTCGAGCCCGGTTACAGCATCACACTGCCGAAGTCCGCGACCGGCGTGTTCACCGTCTCGGTATTCGCCGACGATCCGCGCAACGACGCGACCCTGCATGTCGATCAATACAGTGGCAAAGTCCTGGCCGATGTGCGCTTCGAGCACTACGGCACCGTCGCCCGCGCCACGGAAATCGGCGTGATGCTGCATGAAGGCAAAATGTTCGGTGTGTTCAATCAGATCGTCGTGCTGCTGATCTGCCTGATGATCTTGCTCAGCGCTGTCAGCGGTGTGGTGATCTGGTGGAAACGGCGCCCGCAAGGCAAGTTCGGCGTGCCGCCGCTGCGCCACGACCTGCCAAAGTGGAAAACCGCGATGGTTATCATGTTTGCCCTGGCGGTGGCGTTCCCGTTGGTGGGGGCTTCACTGGTGGCGGTCTGGCTGCTCGACAAGCTACTGCTGTCGCGCTTGATCCGACAAACTGAAAGCGCCTCAACTTCATCATGAAACAGGCGAGATGCGCGGGGCTCAAGGGACTGTAAACTCCCCCGCGCGTCACCCTGGCAAATCCGGTTTTCCTTTCGGGCCCCATCGCTGGCAAGCCAGCTCCTACAGGAACTTCACGCCCCCTGTAGGAGCTGGCTTGCCAGCGATGGGGCCATCAGCAACACCCCCAAGAGCAACTGCATGCCCTCGCTGAACCTCACAAACCTCACCTGGTCCCCCCTGGGCCATGGCCACTGCCATCACCAATTCCAGCTGCGTAATGCTTCGCTGCACGTGGCCGCCGGTGAGTTCGTTGGCCTGATCGGCCCCAACGGCAGCGGCAAGACCAGCCTGTTGCGTTGCGCCTGGCGCTTCAACAAACCGGAGAGCGGCGAGGCCAGGCTCGATCATCACAACATTTGGAAGCAATCTTCGCGCTGGTGCGCGCAACGTATCGCCGTGGTGTTGCAGGAGTTTCCCGATGCGTTTGGCCTGACCGTCAGCGAGGTCGTTGCCATGGGGCGCACGCCGCACAAGGGGCTGTTCGACGGCGACACCGTCGAAGATCGAAACCTTGCGACAAAGGCGATTGAATCCGTCGGGCTCAAAGGCTTCGAAGACCACGCCTTCTCCACCCTTTCCGGCGGAGAAAAACAGCGCGTGATCCTCGCCCGCGCCCTGGCCCAGCAACCGCAACTGTTGATCCTCGACGAGCCGACCAACCACCTCGACCCGCGCTATCAGCTTGAGCTGCTGCGGTTGGTCAAGCGCCTGAAGATCGGCACCCTGGCGAGCATCCATGACCTGAATCTGGCCGCCGCCTTCTGCGATCGGCTGTACGTGATCAACCACGGTCGCATCGTCGCCAGCGGCGCGCCAAAAGAAGTCCTGACCGCCGCGCTATTGCGCAACGTGTTTGGCGTCGAAGCATTGATCGATGAACACCCCTTGCACGGCTACCCACGAATCACCTGGATAACCCGATCATGATTTTGCGTTCCCTGCTGTACGTTTCCCTGTTGCTGGGCAGCACCCAGGTGCTTGCCGAGGCCACGCACTACCCGTTGACGATTCAGAGCTGCAATCGCGAAGTGACCTTCCAGCGAGCGCCGAAACATGCGGTCAGCCACGACATCAACATGACCCAGATGATGCTTGCCCTTGGCCTCAAGCCGCAGATGGCGGGATACAGCGGCGTGTCTGGCTGGAAGTCGGTGACGCCGCAAATGCACAGCATCCTCGATGGCTTGCCGGAACTGGCGGCCAAGTACCCCTCGGTGGAAACCCTGCTCGACGCCAATGTCGATTTCTTCTTCGCCGGTTGGGACTATGGCATGCGCGTGGGCGGCGATCTCACGCCACAGACCCTGCAGCCACTGGGTATCAATGTGTATGAGTTGACCGAGTCCTGCGCCTTTGTGATGAAGCGCCCCCCGGCGACGCTGGAAGACACTTACAACGACCTGCGCAACCTCGGGAAAATTTTCGACGTACAGGATCGCGCCAACACCTTAATCAGCGAGATGCAGGCGCAGGTCGCCGGAATCCGCAAAGGCCTGCCTGCCGAAAAACCCCGGGTGTTTCTGTATGACAGTGGCGAAGACCGGGCCATGACTTCGGGTCGCCTGGGCATGCCGCAAGCGCTGATCGATGCGGCGGGCGGACGCAATGTGCTCGACGATGTCGAAGCGAGCTGGACCCGCGTTAACTGGGAAAGCGTAGTCGAGCGCAATCCGCAGGTGATCGTGATCGTCGATTACGGCGAAGTCACTGCCGAACAAAAAATGCAGTTCCTGCTGGATAACAAGGCGCTGCAATCTGTCGATGCGATCAAGCACCAACGCTTCATCGTCATTCCCTACGTACAGGCCACGCCGGGGATCGATAACGTACTGGCGGTGCAAACGCTGGCCAAAGGCTTCCACGGCGGATGATCAATCGTCGCTACGCCTTGTTGCTAATCGCTCTCGGTGCGTTGTTGCTGGTGTCCTGCGTGGTGTCGCTGGGTTTCGGCCCGGCGCGGGTGCCGGTGGACGTAGTGTGGCGAATTCTGCTGCACAAGCTGTTCGGTTTCGGCGTACCCGACTGGAGCGCCGGGCAGGAACACATTGTCTGGCTGATCCGCGTGCCGCGCATGTTGCTGGGCGCGCTGGTGGGCGCCGGATTGGCGCTGATCGGCGCGGTGCTGCAAGCGGTGACGCGCAACCCGCTGGCCGACCCGCATTTGCTCGGGGTCACGTCCGGCGCGACGTTGGGCGCGGTCATCGTAGTGCTGCATGTCGGCGAAATCGTCGGCCTGCTGACCTTGCCCATCGCCGCCTTCATCGGCGCATTGTCGAGCATGCTGGTGGTGCTGATGATCGCCAGCCGGCACGGTCGCCTGGACAGTGATCGTCTGCTGCTGTGTGGCGTGGCGGTATCGTTCGTGATGATGGCGATTGCCAACCTGCTGCTGTTTCTCGGCGATCACCGCGCCAGCTCCGCGGTGATGTTCTGGATGCTCGGCGGGCTCGGGTTGGCGCGTTGGGAATTGCTGGCAGTGCCTGCTGCCAGCGTACTGCTCGGACTGGTGTTGCTGCTGGGTATGGCGCGCTCGCTGAATGCCTTGATGGCGGGTGAGCAGACCGCCGTGACGCTGGGACTGAACGCCCGGACGGTGCGGTTGTGGGTGTTTGTCATTGCCTCGCTGATGACCGGGGTGCTGGTTTCCATCAGCGGTTCGATTGGTTTTGTCGGGCTGATGGTGCCGCACATTGCGCGGCGATTGGTGGGTGCGGAACACCGTCGATTACTGCCCGCGTGCGTATTGCTCGGCAGCGTGTTTCTGGTGTGGGTGGATGTCGCGGCTCGAACCATGATCGCCCCTGAAGACCTGCCCATCGGCGTAGCCACCGCCGCCATCGGCGGCCTGTTCTTCATCGGCCTGATGCGCCGCCGCTGACTCACACAAATCAAAACTGTAGGAGTGAGCCCGCTCGCGATTACGGTGTGCCAGACCCTATAAATGGAGACTGTCACACCATAATCGCGAGCAGGCTCACTCCTACAATGGGCCAGTGCTGCTCACAAACTTCGCGCCCCAATGTGGCGCAGCACTGCGCACCAACGCGCCAGGCGCGTCCCTTCATGGTGCGCCACCAACCCGCGCAACCGCTCTAAACCGACATTTCCCTGCCTTTTCCCGACCGGGCACAGCCCTTGCTAAAGACCCTTCAGCTGTCCGCATCTGCCAACCAGAAAAATTAAACGTTCATGGAGATCGCACAATGAAGCGTCGCAGTTTGATCAAGGCTTTCACACTCTCGGCAAGCATTGCCGCGATGGGCATGACCTGGACTGTCCAGGCTGCCGAGACCATCAAGGTCGGGATTCTGCATTCGTTGTCCGGGACCATGGCGATCTCCGAAACGTCGCTCAAGGACATGGCCTTGATGACCATCGACGAGATCAACGCCAAGGGCGGCGTGAACGGCAAGATGCTGGAGCCGGTGGTGGTGGACCCGGCGTCGAACTGGCCGCTGTTCGCGGAAAAGGGTCGGCAGTTACTGACCCAGGACAAGGTCGCGGTGGTGTTCGGTTGCTGGACATCGGTGTCGCGTAAGTCGGTGTTGCCGGTGTTCGAAGAACTCAACGGCCTGCTGTTCTACCCGGTGCAATACGAAGGCGAAGAAATGTCGCCGAACGTGTTCTACACCGGCGCCGCGCCGAACCAGCAAGCGATCCCCGCCGTCGAATACCTGATGAGCGAAGAAGGCGGCAGCGCCAAGCGTTACTTCCTGCTCGGCACCGACTACGTCTACCCGCGCACCACCAACAAGATCCTGCGCTCGTTCCTGCATTCCAAAGGCGTGGCCGACAAGGACATCGAAGAGGTCTACACCCCGTTCGGTCACAGCGACTATCAAACCATCGTGGCCAACATCAAAAAATTCTCGGCCGGTGGCAAGACCGCTGTGATCTCCACGGTCAACGGTGACTCCAACGTGCCGTTCTATAAAGAACTGGCCAACCAGGGACTGAAGGCCACCGATGTACCGGTGGTGGCGTTCTCGGTCGGTGAAGAGGAATTGCGCGGTATCGACACCAAGCCGCTGGTGGGCAACTTGGCGGCATGGAACTACTTCGAGTCGGTGGAGAACCCGGTGAACAAGAAATTCGTCGATGACTGGAAAGCCTACGCGAAGAAACACAACTTGCCGGGCGCTGACAAAGCCGTGACCAACGACCCGATGGAAGCCACCTACGTCGGCATACACATGTGGGCCCAGGCGGCGGAAAAAGCCAAGTCCACCGACGTCGACAAAGTCCGCGAAGCCCTTGGAGGCCAGACGTTTGCCGCACCGTCCGGCTACACCCTGACCATGGACAAGACCAACCACCACCTGCACAAGCCGGTGATGATCGGCGAGATTCAGGCCGATGGGCAGTTCAACGTCGTGTGGCAGACCGAAGGGCCGATCCGTGCCCAGCCGTGGAGCCCGTTTATCCAGGGTAACGACAAGAAGCCGGAGTATGCGGTGAAAAGCAACTGAGTCACTGGATGTCGGGTGTGAACACCGTGCTCATGCCCGACACAATTCCCTGTGGGAGCTGGCTTGCCAGCGATGGCATCACCTCGGTACATCAGACACACCGGGTCGCCTGCATCGCTGGCAAGCCAGCTCCCACAATGTCCGCGTCAAGGCGATCATCTATGCCCAGTGCCTTTTACCGACTTGTTCTTACCATCGCACTTTTGCTGCCGATGGCCACTTTCGCCAGCGACGCCGAAGACTTCGTCGCCGCCAACCCCACACAGCAAGCCAAGCTGCTGGAAACCTGGGCCGCGCAGCCCAACCCGGCGCGCATCGAACTGATCAACGCCCTGCAACAAGGCGAGTTGACCATCGATGGCCAGCCGAAAACCCTGCGCCTGAACAACCGCCTGCGGGGCCTGATCGACACCGCGCTGGCCAGCCATCAATTGCTCGTCGCCGACGCAAAAATCCGTCTGGCCGCCGCGCAGCAGTTACAAAAAAGCGCAAAACCCGCGCAGCTGAAATTCCTCGACCAGCAACTGTCTGGTGAGAACGATGAAAGCGTCCACGCCGCCCTGAGCCTGGCCCTGGCCAATCTGCAACTGGCGGACACGGACCCCGCCGTTCGCCTCGCCGCCGTGCGCCTGCTCGGAGAAACCGGCGATCCGCTGGCCCGCACCCGCCTCGAAAGCCTGTTGCAACCCGGCGTGGAAACCGACACCAACGTGCGCACCGCCGCCGAAACCAGCCTCGCTCAAGTCAAACGCAAACTGCTGATCGGCGAGCTGCTCGGCCAGGCCTTCAGCGGCATGTCCCTCGGTTCGATCCTGCTGCTCGCGGCGCTGGGCCTGGCGATCACCTTCGGCCTGCTCGGCGTAATCAACATGGCCCACGGCGAGATGCTGATGCTCGGCGCTTACTCGACCTACGTGGTGCAGCTGATGTTCCAGCGTTTCGCGCCACAGGCCATCGAGTTCTATCCATTGATCGCATTGCCGGTGGCGTTTTTCGTTACTGCCGGGATCGGCATGGTGCTGGAGCGTACGGTGATTCGTCACCTTTACGGCCGTCCTCTGGAAACCCTGCTCGCCACCTGGGGCATCAGCCTGATGCTGATCCAGTTGGTGCGTCTGGTGTTTGGCGCGCAGAACGTCGAAGTGGCCAACCCGGCCTGGCTGTCGGGCGGGATTCAGGTGCTGCCCAATCTGGTATTGCCGTACAGCCGAATCGTGATCATCGCCTTCGCACTGTTTGTGGTCGTCCTCACTTGGCTGCTGCTGAACAAGACACGCCTGGGCTTGAACGTTCGCGCGGTCACCCAGAACCGCAACATGGCGGCGTGCTGCGGTGTGCCGACCGGCCGCGTCGACATGCTTGCCTTCGGCCTTGGCTCGGGGATCGCCGGCCTCGGTGGCGTGGCGCTGAGCCAGATCGGCAACGTCGGTCCGGACCTCGGCCAAAGCTACATCATCGACTCGTTCCTGGTGGTGGTGCTAGGTGGTGTCGGGCAACTGGCCGGTAGCGTATTCGCCGCTTTTGGTCTGGGCATTGCCAACAAGATCCTCGAACCTGCGATCGGTGCCGTGCTCGGCAAAATCCTCATCCTCGCGCTGATCATTCTGTTCATCCAGAAACGTCCGCAAGGCCTCTTCGCACTCAAAGGACGGGTGATCGACTGATGAACCAGCCCCTGCTCGTTACCGCGACACAGAAAGCCGGCCCCAAAGCCACGATTGCCGTCGGTGTTGTAGCCCTCGTTTTACTGCTGGCGCTACCGCTGCTGTCGTTGTTGTCTCCCGATAGCACGCTGCATGTCTCGGCCTACACGCTGACCTTGGTGGGCAAAATCCTCTGCTACGCCATCGTCGCCCTGGCGCTGGATCTGGTCTGGGGCTACGCCGGCCTCCTGTCCCTCGGCCACGGCCTGTTCTTCGCCCTCGGCGGTTACGCCATGGGCATGTACCTGATGCGCCAGGCTTCGGGCGATGGCTTGCCGGCGTTCATGACGTTCCTGTCGTGGACCGAACTTCCCTGGTACTGGACCGGCACCCAAAGCTTCCTCTGGGCCCTATGCCTGGTGGTGCTGGCGCCGGGATTGCTGGCGCTGGTGTTCGGCTTCTTCGCCTTCCGCTCGCGGATCAAAGGCGTGTATTTCTCGATCATGACCCAAGCCCTGACCTTTGCCGGGATGCTGCTGTTCTTCCGCAACGAGACCGGGTTCGGCGGTAACAACGGCTTCACCAATTTCCGCACGATTCTCGGTTTCGGCATCACTGAACCGGGCACGCGCGCGGTGCTGTTTTTCGCCACGGTGCTGTTGCTGGTGGCGAGTCTGTTGATCGGCTGGCGTCTGGCGCAGAGCAAATTCGGCCGAGTCCTGACGGCACTGCGCGATGCGGAAAACCGGCTGATGTTCTGCGGCTACGATCCGCGTGGTTTCAAGCTGTTTGTCTGGGTATTGAGCGCAGTGTTGTGCGGCTTGGCCGGTGCGCTGTACGTACCGCAAGTCGGGATCATCAACCCGAGTGAAATGTCCCCGACCAACTCCATCGAAGCCGCCGTGTGGGTTGCCCTGGGTGGTCGCGGCACGCTGATTGGCCCCTTGCTTGGCGCCGGCGTGGTCAATGGCATGAAGAGCTGGTTCACCGTGGCCTTCCCCGAATACTGGCTGTTTTTCCTTGGGGCGCTGTTCATAGTCGTGACCCTGTACCTGCCCAAAGGCGTGATCGGTCTGCTGAAGAAACGGCCCTATGAAAAGAGAGATGAATCATGAGAGTCACTGCCACGGCTGAATTCATGCTCGAACCGGCATTCTTTCCGCCCCTGGAGCCCAACCGCGATGCCGGTACCAGCCGCGATACGATCGGCCTCGGCCAGCGCGTCGGCAAAGGCCTGAACACCCGCCACGGCACCCTGCTGACCCTGGAGGACATCAGCGTCAGCTTCGATGGCTTCAAGGCACTGAACAATCTGAATCTGTACATCGGCGTCGGTGAATTGCGCTGCATCATCGGCCCCAACGGCGCTGGCAAGACCACGTTGATGGACGTCATCACCGGCAAGACTCGCCCCAGCCACGGCAAAGCCTGGTTCGGCGAAACCCTGGATCTGACGCAAATGAGCGAAGTGCAAATCGCCCAGGCCGGCATCGGCCGCAAGTTCCAGAAGCCGACGGTGTTCGAAGCCCTGAGCGTGTTCGAGAACCTGGAACTGGCGCAGAAAACCGACAAGTCGGTGTGGGCCAGTCTGCGGGCGCGGCTCAATGGCGAACAACGGGATCGCATCGCCGAGGTGCTGCACACCATTCGCCTGACCTCTTCGGTCAATCGCCCGGCTGGCCTGCTGTCCCATGGTCAAAAGCAGTTTCTGGAGATCGGTATGTTGCTGATGCAGGACCCGCAACTGTTGCTGCTCGACGAACCGGTGGCGGGCATGACCGACGCCGAAACCGAGTTCACCGCCGAACTGTTCAAGAGCCTGGCGGGCAAGCATTCGCTGATGGTGGTGGAACACGACATGGGCTTCGTCGGCTCGATTGCCGACCACGTCACCGTGTTGCACCAGGGAAGCGTGCTGGCGGAAGGGTCACTGGAGCAGGTGCAGGATAACGAGCGAGTGATCGAGGTATACCTCGGTCGCTGAGTCTGCGAACAAAAAACCTGTAGGAGCTGGCTTGCCAGCGAAAGCGGTGAGTCCGTTGACATATTTTTCTCCTGAAAGGACGCCTTCGCTGGCAAGCCAGCTCCTACAGGGGATTGAGGGGATTTTGAAAATGCTGCAAGTCGACAAACTGCACCAGTACTACGGTGGAAGCCACATCCTGCGCGGCCTGACGTTTGACGTGAAGGTCGGTGAAGTCACCTGCCTGCTCGGGCGCAACGGCGTGGGCAAGACCACTCTGCTCAAGTGCCTGATGGGTCTGTTACCGGCGAAAGAAGGCGCGGTGAACTGGGAGGGCAAACCGATCACCACGTTCAAGCCGCATCAGCGGGTGCATGCCGGGATCGCCTATGTGCCGCAGGGCCGGGAAATCTTTGGCCGGCTGACCGTGGAAGAAAACCTGCTGATGGGCCTGTCGCGGTTTCCCGGCTCCGAGGCCAGGGAAGTCCCGGCGTTCATCTACGAGCTGTTCCCGGTGTTGCTGCAAATGAAACAACGGCGTGGCGGCGACTTGTCCGGCGGCCAGCAACAACAGCTGGCGATCGGCCGCGCACTGGCCAGCCGTCCACGCCTGTTAATCCTCGACGAGCCCACCGAGGGCATCCAGCCGTCGGTGATCAAGGAGATCGGCGCGGTGATCAAGAAACTCGCGGCCCGTGGCGACATGGCGATTCTGCTGGTTGAACAGTTCTACGACTTCGCCGCCGAACTGGCTGACCAGTATCTGGTGATGTCCCGTGGCGAGATCGTGCAGCAGGGTCGCGGTAAAAATATGGAAGCCGAGGGTGTGCGCGGTCTGGTTACGATTTAATCTGTAGCAACCTAACGATAATTAAAAACCATGAATTCACCTGCCTCCACAACGCTGTTCACCCCCAGCTGGCACGCCGAACTGGAACTCGGCTACGCCCGCTTCGGCGACAGCACGCGCCCGGTCCAGCGCCGCCACCTCGGACCCTTGCGCGTGCAGAAGCATTTGTATGCCGAGGGTCCCGAAGTCTGCCAGCACATCATCGTCCATCCGCCTGGCGGGATTGCGGGTGGTGACCGCCTGGACATATCGGCCAGTGTCAGCCGTGACGCCTGGGCACAGATCACCAGTCCCGGCGCAGCCAAGTGGTATCGCGCCGCCGGCCCCGCTTATCAGCACTTGAAATTGAAGGTGGCGGCGGGTGCGACACTGGAATGGTTGCCCCAGGAGACGATCGTTTTCAGCGCGGCGCAGGCGCAACTCAGCACCTCTATTGACCTTGAAGGCGATGCCC
Source organism: Pseudomonas izuensis (assembly GCF_009861505.1). Lineage (GTDB taxonomy): Bacteria > Pseudomonadota > Gammaproteobacteria > Pseudomonadales > Pseudomonadaceae > Aquipseudomonas > Aquipseudomonas izuensis. Next base: position 76,320 of record NZ_WTFT01000038.1, read on the forward strand.
GGCTGTTCTACTGGGACGTGGTAGCACTGGGCCGCCCTGCCAGCGGCGAGCGCTTCGACCTCGGGCATTTTCAGGCGCACCTGGATATCAGCCGTGATGGCCGGTTGCTCTGGCATGAGCGCCAGCGCATCGTCGGCGATGACGGCTTGCTGGACTCGCCGATCGGGCTGGATGGTCAGCCGGTGTTTGCGACGTTGCTGGTGACTGGCGAGATTGATAGTGAACTGCTGGAACAGTGTCGTTCGCTACCCCATGACGTACGTGGGGATTTGACGCAGTTGCCGGGGTTGCTGATTGCCCGATGCCTGGCCAGCGAAGCGCTGTTGGCGCGCGGCTGGTTGATTGAAATATGGCGATTGCTCAGGCCTGCATTGCTCGGCCGAGAAGCAGTCCCTCCCAGAATATGGAGCACCTGACACCGATCCCCTGTAAGAGCTGGCTTGCCAGCGAAGCTTTTTGGCGTCTGTACAGACGCCTTCGCTGGCAAGCCAGCTCCTACAGGTCATGTATTCACACATTGAATGATTTTTTAACTGCCGAAACTGGATTTCTACGATGGACCTCACCCCACGCGAAAAAGACAAGCTGCTGATCTTCACCGCCGGCCTCGTGGCCGAGCGGCGTCTAGCCCGCGGCGTGAAACTCAATTACCCGGAAGCCATGGCCTACATCAGCGCCGCGCTGCTCGAAGGCGCCCGTGATGGCCAGACCGTTGCGCAACTGATGCACTACGGCACCACCCTGCTCAGCCGTGAACAAGTGATGGAAGGCATCCCGGAAATGATCCCGGAGATCCAGGTGGAAGCGACTTTTCCCGATGGCACCAAACTGGTCACCGTCCACCAACCGATCGCCTGAGGCCACGCCATGACTTACACCATTCGCGACGCGGTACACGCCGACCTGCCGGCAATCCGTGACATCTACAACGACGCCGTGCTCAATACCACGGCAATCTGGAACGAACAGGCTGTCGACCTCGGCAACCGCCAGGCCTGGTTCAGCGCACGGCAGTCCCAGCGCTATCCGATCCTGGTGATCGTCGACGATGAGAACAACGTGCTGGGCTACGCTTCATTCGGCGACTGGCGACCTTTCGATGGTTTCCGCCACACCGTCGAACATTCGGTCTACGTGCGCAACGACCAGCGCGGCAATGGCCTGGGCCCGAAACTGATGGATGCCCTGATCGAGCGTGCCAGGGACTGTGGCAAGCACGTGATGGTTGCCGCCATCGAAAGCGGCAATGCGGCGTCCATTCGTTTGCACGAGCGCATCGGTTTCGTAACCACCGGACAAATGCCCCAGGTGGGCACCAAATTCGGCCGCTGGCTGGACCTGACCTTTATGCAACTGACCCTCAATCCGGGTGCCGAGCCACCGACCGCCAACAAGGAGTGATCGCCGATGAACCCCGCCCAACTGCGCCGCGTCAACGTTGAAAGCTTTGCGCACTACCGTCAGGGACTGATTGACCTGCTGCTCGATGCCGTCGGCTACGGCGCCAGCGTGGGCTTCATGGCGGACCTCGATGCCACCCAGGCCCGCGCGTATTTCGATGAAGTTCAGGAGAACCTGAACAAGGGCAATGTGTTGCTGTGGGTGGTGGTCAAGGATGAACAGGTGCAGGCCAGCGTGCAGCTCGGTTTGTGCCAGAAAGCCAATGGCCTGAATCGCGCCGAGGTGCAGAAGCTGCTGGTGCGCGAGCACGCGCGGCGGCGCGGCCTGGGTCAACAATTGATGACGGCGCTGGAGCAGGCCGCCCTGCAACACAAGCGCGGCATGCTCTACCTCGACACCGAGGCCGGCTCCCCCGCCGAAGACTTCTACAAGGCGTTGGGTTACACCCGCGCCGGTGAAATCCCGGATTACGCCTGCGATCCGAGCGGCCGCTACAAACCGACCGCCCTCTATTACAAGATTCTCCAAGGAGCCCATTGATGATTCCCGGTGAATACCAGATCCAGCCCGGTGAAATCGAACTCAACGCCGGCCGCCGCACGATCAGCCTGACGGTAGCCAATAGCGGCGACCGGCCGATTCAGGTCGGCTCGCACTATCACTTTTTCGAAACCAACGACGCCCTGACCTTCGACCGCGCCGCCAGCCGTGGCATGCGCCTGAACATCCCCGCCGGCACCGCCGTGCGTTTTGAACCGGGGCAAAGTCGCGAAGTCGAGCTGGTGGATCTGGCGGGGCATCGGCGGGTGTTTGGCTTTGCCGGCAGGATCATGGGAGACCTTTAAGTTTCATGGTGTATGCCCTGGCCCCTTCGCGAGCAGGCTCGCTCCCACAGTTGATCGCATTCCCCTGTGGGAGCGAGCCTGCTCGCGAATCTGTGAGTGAAGCGAACAGTCTCAAACTCAATTGAATCTCAAGGCGAACGAATGAAGATTTCCCGTCAGGCCTACGCCGACATGTACGGCCCCACCGTCGGCGACAAGGTTCGCCTGGCCGATACCGAACTGTGGATCGAGGTCGAAAAGGACTTCACCACCTACGGCGAAGAAGTGAAATTCGGTGGCGGCAAAGTCATCCGCGACGGTCAGGGCCAGAGCCAGTTGCTTGCCGCGCAAGTCGTCGACACCTTGATCACCAACGCGCTGATCATCGACCACTGGGGCATCGTCAAGGCCGACGTCGGACTCAAGGACGGACGCATCGCCGCCATCGGCAAGGCCGGCAACCCGGACGTCCAGCCCGATGTGAACATTGCCATCGGCGCCAGCACCGAAGTCATCGCCGGCGAAGGCATGATCCTTACCGCCGGCGGCATCGACACCCACATCCACTTCATCTGCCCGCAGCAGATCGAAGAAGCCCTGATGAGTGGCGTCACCACCATGATCGGCGGCGGCACCGGCCCGGCCACCGGGACCAATGCCACCACCTGCACCTCGGGCCCCTGGCATCTGGCGCGCATGCTCCAGGCCGCTGATGCTTTCCCGATGAACATCGGCCTCACGGGCAAGGGCAACGCCAGCCTGCCGGAGCCGCTGATCGAACAGGTCAAGGCCGGCGCCATCGGTCTAAAGTTGCACGAAGACTGGGGCACCACCCCGGCGAGCATCGACAACTGCCTGAGCGTGGCCGATCAGCACGACGTTCAAGTGGCGATCCACACCGACACCCTTAACGAGTCCGGCTTCGTCGAAACCACCCTCGCCGCCTTCAAGGGCCGCACCATCCATACCTACCACACCGAAGGCGCGGGCGGTGGTCATGCACCGGACATCATCAAGGCCTGCGGTTTTGCCAATGTGTTGCCGAGTTCGACAAACCCGACCCGACCGTTCACCCGCAATACCATCGACGAACACCTCGACATGCTGATGGTCTGCCACCACCTGGACCCGAGCATTGCCGAAGACGTAGCCTTTGCCGAAAGCCGCATTCGCCGCGAGACGATTGCCGCCGAAGACATCCTCCACGACCTCGGCGCGTTCTCGATGATCAGCTCCGACAGCCAGGCCATGGGCCGGGTCGGTGAAGTCATCACCCGCACCTGGCAGACTGCCGACAAGATGAAGAAACAACGCGGCCCGTTGCCCGGTGACGGTGCTGGTAACGATAACTTCCGCGCCAAACGCTACATCGCCAAGTACACCATCAACCCGGCGATCACCCACGGCATCAGTCACGAAGTGGGTTCGGTCGAAGTGGGTAAATGGGCGGACCTGGTGCTGTGGCGCCCGGCGTTTTTCGGGGTCAAGCCAACGCTGATTCTCAAGGGTGGGGCCATTGCGGCCAGCTTGATGGGCGATGCCAATGCGTCGATTCCGACGCCGCAGCCTGTGCACTACCGTCCGATGTTCGCCAGTTACGGCGGCTCGTTGCATGCGACCAGCCTGACCTTTATCAGCCAGGCGGCGCAGGAAGCGGGTTTGCCCGAAGCATTGGGTTTGAAGAAGAAAATCGCCGTGGTCAAAGGTTGTCGCGATGTGCAGAAAACCGACTTGATCCACAACGATTACCTGCCACACATCGATGTAGACCCGCAGACCTATCAGGTCAAGGCTGACGGGGTGTTGTTGTGGTGCGAACCGGCGGATACCTTGCCGATGGCGCAACGGTACTTCCTGTTCTGAAGGAAACGCCCGGCCCCCATCCACCGATGCGGGCCGGGCGTTCGATCAAACCCGAGCGTCTGCATCCCCCTCGACCGTGAACGGAATTTCCGCACGCTGCAATCTGGCGCGCTGTATGGCATCGCCAGTCAGTTTGCCGATCAGTGCTTTTTCTTGCACGGCGATGGCTTCCATGTCGGCGTAATACTGTGCATCGCTCATGACCGTTCCGGGCCTTATCTCACTGTCGGGTTTGCCCAGAAGCCTTGCCAACCGCACCACTTCCCCGCGCCAGTAAATCTTGTGCACGGCTGAATCACTGTCGACCCAGGCTTGTTGCGCTGCCTGCAAGTCCAGTGAAATCTCAGCCTTGGCGCGCAAGGCATTGAGCGGCTCCGGGTTCGATCGCATGATGAAGTTGACCCAAAAGGGTTGTTCGAGGATCCGTTCCTGAAGCAGTGCACCCTTCTCCTTTTCCAGTACCCGATCATGGGCGCGCTGAATCATCGCGGGCGTAACATCAGGCTCCCGGAACATCATTTTCCGGGATTGCCAGGGTAGTTCCAGGCGCTGCGCCAATCGCGTGGGGTAGATCATATGAATCTCCACCTCATCGATATCCCGAATGACATGCCCGCTGGCATCACGACGGGGGACTGCCATCCCCTGTTCATCGTACCGGGGGAACTGACGCCCCTGACCCAGCAGCTCGTCGATACGCTCTCGGGCGATCCTGCCCAGTTCGTCCAGGCGCGATTTGCCCCGGGCCAATTCCAGCAACGCGGTTTCAACCAGATCGTGCGCACCCAGTTCATACGCCTGGAAAATCAACACTTCCAGGCCCATGGCGTTAAACAGTTGCGCTCCAGCATCGACACAGGTGGTTGGGGCTGCGGCCATGCGAAAGAGTACTTCACGCAGCGTGCTGTTCGCGGCTGCCGCCTCAATCATGTCCCACACCTTGCTGCACAGTTCGGCTTTCGCTGCTTCTTCTGTCGCGAGGGCATCAGCGGATTGCGCCAGCTTCCTCAACTCGCTGAAGAACGGCTCGGAGCCATGCTCATCTTCGAGTCTCTCCCAAACATCCTGTTTAGCTTGCCATTGCTCGTTGGATAAGCCGGCCTTCCATTGAATACTGTCCAGTATGCCTCGGGGTGGATACGGTCGGTCCGGCTCCAGCCCTACCGACTGACGATAGTCCCTGACAAGTTGCAGATTCTGCTCGGAAATATAGCGAGGCTCATGACTGATGATCGTACGCGCTACCACCTGCGCATCATCCGATCCGGGTGCCACCTGTGGAATGTGTTCAAGCACATTGCCACCCAAATCCAGGTTAAACGTACGGCCTCGATATTGATCGAACACACCCACAGGCCAGGTATTGAGACCGGTATCGGCCAACAGCAGGATATTCAGGTCCGGCATCTGCCCTATGTCCGGAGCCAGCCTCAACGGGTTGCCCTCCAGCCCAAGGAACTGCAACTGCGTCAGACCACGCAATCGGGCAACGGCCGGCGCGTCCAGTTCGATCAGGTTGTCGGACAGGTCTAACTCTACAAGGCGCCTCATGTGACTCAACGGCCCAGGCAACTCGAACAAACCGTTATCGCTCAAGTTCAAGCGACGCAGGCGGCGGAAATGGCGTAAAAACCCATCGATTTCAACGTCAATCCCTGCCCCCGATAAATCCAGATGGGTGACATGATCGAAATTGGCCGTCAACGGCGGCAACTCATCGAGTTGCCCCTGAAGATCCACGCCGGATAAATCAATGAATTGGCCCTGGGGCTGGCCATTGATATCAAGGTCAATCTCACCGGTGCGCTGCCAGGCTTTCTTGAGAGCGTTGATGATCGTTAGTCGTGCTTGTCGCTGCCGGACAAAGTCCGCCGTCCGGCGCACAGCCGGTGGCACACCGTCCATTTGCGTCCGTTGCCAGTTCTGCAACGTGTGATTGAGTTGCTTGAACTCACGCTCGCGGTTCTTCAGGATCGTCTCTTGCCGGTCCCCCATACTCTCGATAAACGCATCGAGTTCAGCCGGTGACAGTGACGGATAGAGTGTGCGAACCCGTTCCTCGACAATGCGCTCCCACTCACTGGTTCGAGGGATCGCTCAGGGGGTAGCCAATACGCTCGCCCGACAAACGCATCGGCGGCTTGTAAAAGAGTCGCTGGCGAGGCTGCATCTTCAGCAGCGGACGTAGCTGCTCGGGGCCCAATTGATGTTCGAGGATTTTCGCCTTCAACTGCGCCCCCTGCGCAACCTCGGGCAGTCCGATGGCCAGCCGCTGCCGGTCAGGCAAGGCGTGCTGGATCGAAGCGTAAAGACCATCGATACCGTGCAAGTGCTCATCCCGGTCATTGCGAGCCTCATAGAGGCCGTCGCCCACCCGCACCAGCACCTTGCGCTCGTTGGCATTCTCGGCACCGACACTGGCGCGCAGCTCACCCTCCAGCCAGCCGTCCCGTACTTCGAGGCGGATATCGTCCACCCAGCCAGGCAGGTTTTTCAAAGAATTGAGCGCCAGGATTTCGCTGTCTTTGTCGACCAGGGCATCGAGATACAACCCCTCGTAGGCCCTGCAAAGACGCATTTGCTGTTGCAACCGCCGCGCGCCCTCGGCCAGACGTAACGGAATGCGCCTGTCGGCGTTCAGGGTCGCTAGTTCGGCGGGGGTTGCGTCTGCCAGTAGCTCCTGAATCATTGGCGTGGGCAAGCGGCTGAAGTCGCGCTGCACCACGGCAACCGCCGCGTCGGCCGGCGGTTGTTGATCGGCGTAGAGACTGCTCGTCAAGCGGGCCCTGTCAGTGATCGCACGCTGTTGCAGTTTTTTGCGCAAGGCGCTGATGCGTTCCTCTGGCGTTCTCGGCGTGTAGTGGGGCAACAGCGCTTTGATTTCCGCTTCGTTCAGGGACGCGATGATGCGTTCAGGCAACTGGCCGTGCATCAGCTCCGATCGGTTGACTTTGAGGTCGTCTGCCGACGCGGCAACGGGGTTGCCGTACCTGACCGAAGGCCCACTCAAACCGTCCCCCGAAAAAGCCTCTATCGCCCTGCTCGACGGCCACCCCGGCAACTCGACAGCCAGAGAGGCAGCGTAGCTGCACAGTTCACTGGTGAGTGAGCCGTTGCCGATGCCCTCGGCGACCTTTACCGCAGCGCCATGGGCCCTGAATTTTTTCAGGGTGTCGAGCAGGATTGCCGGGAACGGCTCACTCTGGGCATGCAAGCGGCGCAGCACATCGGCGCCAATATCACTGACACGCCGTATCTGCTCCAGCTCGACATCGCTGAAACCGTCTGCCACCGGGCCGAGTCGGCGCATCAGTGCTGCGCCTTCCCATGTGTGAGGGCGTTCCAGTTCATGGCGCCACGCACCTGCACCGTTATGCTCAAGTTCAGGGGTATAGGCGTCAGGTCGGGTTGGATGCTGAATTCGGTACTGGCCGCTGTCCGGGTCCTGCCTGACTTGATACACGTCACCGTCAATGGGCAGGACTGTCTGCCCGTTATGAGCATAGAGCCCCAACTCATCCGGCCTGGCTTCGGATGCCAGCGTGATGCGGGTCTTGTACGGCGAAAGGACCGGATTCCACAGTTTTTGCTCACCGCTGGCCAGGGTGACAGGTTTAAGACTGTCCACCCTTGGCGAGAGCCGGACCGCCGGCAGCACCTTCGCTCCAACACCGACAAACGCCACATTCAGCGCCACACTGGAAAAATGTGCCCACATTTCCCTCGTGTCACCTTGCTCGTACGCCTCGATCCCCTCGAAGGCGTCATCGAGCATTTGCGCGGCGCCTACCGCCAGCATGATCGGCCCCAGCCCCGGCACGACAAAGGCCGCCAGGTTGAACACGTTGATCACTGCATCCAGATAACTCGCCAGCCTTTCCTCCCGGGCCTTGCGATCTTCATCGCCAGTAGGCACGGCCACCATTCGCGCGTCGGTATACAGCTTGTCGATTGTCTTCAGACGCTGTTGCTTCCAGGGATCGCCCTTGATGTACGCCTCTTCCAGCACCAATTTCGCAGGTCTGGACTGCAATGGATAATCTACCTGTGAGCCGAGTTTCGAGGGGTTGTACAGCTTATTGAACTGCGCGAAAAAAATACCCTGCTGTCGCATGGGCACAAACTGACTGAAGAAGCGCCGATAGGCAGCACTGTGCAAGCGAGTGCGCAGGTCTGCCATGAAGTCGGCGCTGGAGGCATATTCTTTCAACGGTTGCTGCGGATCGTTGGGCAAATACACCGCCAGACGCTCGATCCGTTCAGAGTCCTCGCGCTTCGGCCCGATCAGCAACGGTCCCACCAGTTCGATGCCAAACACCTTCAATGTCGCAAAGGTCACCGGCCTGTCGTCCAGCGTCACGTCGCGCTCGCGGGCGAGCGCTTTTTGAAGCATCCGGTAGACGTCTTGACTGATACCCGACGCAACCTGAAGGCTGCCCGGTCTGATTGCAAAATGCTGCCAGGCGATTTCGGTGCTCACCGCCAGCTGCTGCCGCTGGTGTTCCTCCAGTTGCCGCTCCAGCGCCGTGCGCTCGTCGGCATCATCCGGCTGCACGATATCCTTGATGTGTTTCTGATACAGCGCCCCGAGGTCCAGGTTGCGACAAAGCCTGGCGAAGTCATGGGGGGCAATCGGCTTGCCCTGAGAATTGATTGCCGAAAACGTTGGAACGATTTCGCCGCCGTAGTTGCTCCAACCGGTAATGACTTGGCAGTCGTTGCACACCAGTGGCTTTTCTTCGTCAGGTTCGAAGTTGGCCAATGCGGCCTCGAGCAAAGAGATTCCCCGGTATTCGTAGGTCAGATCCGGATTTTTTTGTTGATCGAAAACCAGCACACCAAAAAAATCGTCCCGCCGTTTGAAGCTGTACTTACGGGCGAGGTAGGTGTTTCTGACATCCAGGTCCAGCTTGAACTGTGCCTTGATCGCGTCTTTGAGTGGCTGCTCGGCAAACTCGAAAACATCCTTGATGCTGCCAAGCCTCGTGTCGATCTGGTTCAAGGTTTCGCGGTAGCGCGTGTGACTGGCGGCCAGAGCCGTTTTCTGTTCAAGCGTGGCGGTCCGGTACCAGGCGGGAAGTTGCAGCTCGTGGTTGCCAATTTCAGCCTGGCGTTGCACAGAGGCGTCGGTGAACCAGGCGGGAATGTGATCTTTGAGAAAGTCGTAATGAACACCCCGAAGATCGCTGGTGAAAGTGCCTAAGGATGTGGAGGGTGATGTAGTTGATTCAGGCATTGCAGGTCATCCATGACTGATTGGAAAGACTTCAGCCTAACGGACGACTCCGAAAAAAAAGCCTAAATATGTACCGCTTCTGCAGAGGCTCAAAAAGGATGCGATGGCCCGGGAACCATCGCACCACATCTTCATGCCTCAACAGTGAAAGGCACCTCGACCCTTTGCACCTTCGCCCTATCCATCGCTTGTTGCGTCAATTGCTTGAGCAAGTCGTCCCTCTCGCTTTTGATCACCGAGTACTGTTCCGTGAATTCGTCATCGGTCATGACCCGGCCTGGGACATATTCGCTTTCAGATTTGCCCAACTCATGCGCCAACGTTTTGATTTGCGCAGTCAAACGGTCCCTTTCCTCAGGTGACAGATCCGCATCGGCAGCCCTTTCGTCCAGCGCTGACTTGAACTCATAAAGCGTATTCATTCGTCGATCGAAGGACTCGAAACTCGCCCGATGGGTGTCCTCCACCCAGGAATTCCAGAAGGGTTGTTCGGCAATCGAATCCCGCAGCAAATCGCCTTCCTCCAGCGCCAGAACCCTCAAGCGTGCAGCTTCGATCATCGGCGGAGTAACGCCCGCGATACCGCGAAACTGCATGCTCCTGGCCTGCCAAGGCAAGTCGAGCCCATTCTGCGCTTGCGGCTTCGCCAATTCGGTGGTGAACGCCAGGTGAACTTCGACCACATCAATGGTTCCTGTCACATCACCGTCGGCACCCACCCGGCGAATCTGCTCACCGTTCGCCACGCGCTCCGCAATATGGTGCTCGGCGATCCGTTCGATCTCGTCCAGGCGCGACTTGCCCTTGGCCAGGCTGACCAGTTCGGCCTCGATCAACCCCGGATTCGCCAATCCATACGCTTCGTGGACAAGCACTTTCATGCCCAGCACATTGAACAGTTGCGTCGCGCCATCGACACACTGGGTTCGCGCCACGGCTTCGGCAAAAATCGTCGTGCGTAATTCGCTGTCTTCTGACATGGCCTCCAGCATGCGCCAGACCCTGGCGGTCAGTTCTAACCGGTAGCTGCCGCCAGCCTTGAAGTCGGCAGACTGAGTCAGCCTCCGAATCTCGTCGAAGAAGGCTTCAGAGTTGAATTCATCTTCAACGTCATTCCAGATGGGCTGCCAGGCCTGCCACTGTTGCTCGGTCATGCCTTCTGCCCACGCGGAGCTGTCCACTGTGCCTCTGGGCGGGTAAGGACGCTCTGGATCCAGCCCCATCGATTCGGTATAGAACTTGAGCTTCTCCAGATTCTCCGGTGACAGCCATTGCGGCTCGCGACTCAGCAACGTACGCGCCAGCAACTCGGCGCGGAAGGAACCCGGGGCAACGTCCGGTATTCGACTGATCGGGTTATTGCGCATGTCCAGATAGATGTTGCGCGGACGCGCTTGGGCGAACAGTCCGGTCGGCCAACTGTCGATGCCGGTGCTCTCCAGAATCAATACCTGCAACTTCGGCATCCGGCTGATATCGGGCAGTAACCCCAGCGGATTCGCTCTCAATCCCAGCGACTTGAGCCAGATCAAGCCTTTCAAACAGTCGACCGCCGCATGGGTCAACTCGATCCTGTTGTCGTTCAATATGAGGTGCTCGAGTTGGCGCAAATTGCCGATGATCGGCGGCAGGCGATTTAACTGGTTATGCCCCAGATCCAGTACGCGCAGACGGCGAAATGGCTTGATGAACGCCTCATGAGTGTTGAGCAAGTTGCAATTGCGCAGGCTCAGACTGGTGACGTGATCGAAGTTGGCGCCCAGGCGCGGCATGTTCGCCAAGTGATTCATGGGCACACCATCAAGCTTGAGCATCTGCGGGCGGACGATACCTGGAACGACCTCCCCGTCAGGGCCGGTTCGTTGCCAGCACTGCCGGACCGCCCTATAGAACAGTTCTCTGGATCGCAACTCCGCCATGCCCGCCGGGCTCAACCGATGAGCAAATGGCAGTGAATCCATCCAGACCCTGAACTTGTAGTTCAGCTCATTGAATTCGTCCTCCAGTGCACTCACTCGCTGATCGGCCAGCTCACCGAAGTCGGCCAGCATCGTACCAACCTGTTCTTCGGTAAACGCCGGATACAGGGAGCCGAGCCGTGTTTGCAACATTGATCTGTCGCCGAGTTGCCGGTAACCCTCCATCCCGCCGCGAAGGCGCATGGTCTGCGGATCATAAGCCGGCTTGCGGATAGGGTGCTCGGCCAGAACCGACTCGAAATGCTCATGACTCAACGGTGAGCTTCGTATTGCCTGCTTCAGCCGCCCACCTTCGTAAATGTCATACCCAAGGGCTTCCCGCTCGCTGTCCGGCAACGCATGTAATACCGATGCATAGAAATCGTCGGCGCCATGCAGGTGCTGGTCCTGTTCGTCACGTGCCTCGTACCGCCCGTTTTCGTCGCATACCAGAACTTTGCGCACAGGTGCATCGTCGGGACCAACACTGGCGTACAACTCACCACTGAACGAATACCCACGAATCTCGATGCGCATATTTTCCGACCAACCCGGCAAGTTGGCCAACGACGCCAGTTCAAGTCTGCGGGTGTCGTTGTTTGCCAGGCGCTCAAGGTAGAGGCCTTCATAAGCCCGGCTCAACCGCACGCGCGCCTGGGCCATTCGAGCTTGTTCACGCAGGCGCAAGGGTAGGCTCTGTTTTTCTGCCAGGTGCCGCAAATCCACGGGGTCTGCCTTGAGTACCAGCTCTTCGGCGACACTGGCCGGCAACTGTGGATACTCGCTGACCAACCAGTTGGCCCGGCTATCGGCGCTGACATTGCCTTGCCTGTAAAGCGCCTCGAATCGTCCGACGTCGCCGGTATCTGCCCACAGCTTGTATCGCTTGAAAGTGTCAACCAGCATCGCCGGTGGCAATTGATGCTCGACATGCAAGCGGCGCAATGCGTTTTCCTGCACGCCGCTGACGGTCAGCACCTGTTCGAGGCTTTCATCGGACCATGCCTGAGCCTCAGGCCCCAAGCGGCGCAGCAGCCGGAGTTTGTCCCATTCAAGCGGCTGGTCGAGTTCGGTCCTCCAGCTTCCGGCGCCGTTATGCTCCAGCACAGGCTGATAAGCCCCTGGCCGGGTGGGATGCTGCAGACGGTATCGCCCGGTTTCGGCATCCTGCCTGACCACATAATGCTGATCATCGAGACGCAGGACCTGCTGATCTTCATGCAGGTGAAGCCCCAGACCGTTTGCCCGGGATTCTTCGGGCAGCGTAAGCGGATGTCGGTAGGGCGTCAGATCAGGGCTCCACAGGCGCTCCTTGCCCTTGAATTGCACAGGCTTGAGATTCTCGACGAAGGGCGAAACCTTGACCGGCTTCACGGCGCCCGTGGGCAATACATGTCCGGCGCCCATCAGGGCCAATTGCGCGAAGTTGATCAGCACGCCGTTGATGTGGGCCCCTGCCTCTTCCCTGTCGCCTTTGCTCCAGTCCTCGATACCTTCGGCCAGCCCCGCCAGCATTTGCGCAACCATGACGCCCAGCACCGCCTCGCCCAACCCCGGGACCAGCATCGCGGCGAAGCTGAATACGTTCCAGCCAATGTCCAGGTAACTGGCCAGGCGCTTCCAGCGGGTGGCAGCATCTTCATCGTCGGTCGGCACGGCGATCTGTCGGGCATCGGCCAACGCCTTATCCCGACGTTCCCGAAACAACGTTATCCACAGGTCGCCGTCGATAACGTTGGTAATGGGTTCCGCGTTGGGGTTTTCGATGGCGGTCTCGCGCCACCAGGGCCCCATGTCGAGGGGGTCTCGTTGCTGCCAGGAGATGGTCTTCAAGCGTTCGTTGACACGAGCGAAAAATCGACCTTTGTCCTTCTGCGCCACGAAACGGCTGAAGAATGCCTGGTACTGCGGGTCTCGCAGCTGTCCGATCAGCGTTTTCATGAAGTCCGCCAGAGAGTCATATTCCCTCAACGGATGATCCGGATCGTCGGGGATGTAGGCGATCAATGGGCCACTCAAGCGGCTCTGTTGATAAATATCTTCATCGCGAAGCCATTCATCCTTCACGCCCTCGGGTCCATTGGCAAAGAACGCCTGGAGCAACTTGAATTGCTCGTACCCATCACCAGGTAGCACAGGAATGTGTCGGGACCAGTCAGTCCAGAACATCAAGTGATCTGGCGTCAAGGCATCGATGGCCTTTTTCACGGTCGATGGCTCGCTCACCGCACTGAAAAGCACAACACCTGTAAGTCTGAATCCCATCAAGGACAGACGATGATTGTGCAGGGGGCGTCCATTCAGCGTGATACCGGATTGGCCTTCCACCACTTCTCGAAGCCGGGCATAGGCACGGGCACTGACTTCGCCTTTCATGCGAGCGATAAACGAAAACAACTTGAAGGTTGCTTTTTCACTGGCAACCGAACGCTCCTGCACAGCGTGCCGCTGCGTTTTGTTTGACGGCGCCAATCGCGCCTTTAAATAAGTTTGATATTGCCCACCGATATCCAGCTTGCGGCACACACTGGCGAACTTCTCAGGCGTAATTTCATTGACATGTAGCAAGCCTCCCTGAGCGTCATTTTTATACACACCGGATCCACTGCGGAACGCTCCCACCAGGGTTTCCGCTTCTTCAAAATTATGCAGGGCCGACGCAAGCAACGAACTGCGGCGGATACGGCTGACACCGGTGTCTATACCGAACACAAGGTTATCGGGTACATAAAGTTGCAGCGATAAATCGTCCGGGTTTTCGCCAATGTTGAAGTTTTCCTTCAATGCATTGCTGAGCAATGGCTTGGCAAAAACCTCAATCTCATGCTGCAGGTTATCAAGCACTTCATCGAGTTCACCTTGTACACGCCAGCGTTCATCGATCAACGCTTTAAGCTGCTGCCGATTCACCTCCCGTGTGTTCATGTACCAATCCGGCATCCCGGGGTTCAGATTCAGCATGGATCCAAGCATGACATTCGATGCCTGTTTTATTGCATTGGGGATGATGCCGGCCACTCGATGCGCGTGAATGCTTTTATTAACGGCTGGTATAGGTAAAGCGGTCGTCGAAGTGCTTCCTTGCAAATCGGCCATGGTTAAAACCTTTATATGAAAAATGGAGTCATTAGCGTATTCGCGCGGCTCCAAAACAAAAGTCCGAATACCTGCTGGTTACAGGCAGAAAAGCCCCTAAATCGTTCGAAAAGCAGGTTTACACATACATCTATGCACCACCTCGGCAAGCCCACCTTGTGCTGCCCGTCTGCGTCGCTTTAATTCCGGCCCAAAGGAGCTAATATTTCGACTCGACTCGCCTTCACATGCTCAGGACTCCGCCATGCGCTTACCCGATTTCATCACGCAACAGGCGGACCATATCGTCGATGAATGGGAGCAGTTCGCCAAAACCATTACTCCCTCGGCCGAATACATGGATCGAGTGGCCCTGCGCGACCACGCCAAGGCCATTTTGCTGGCGGCCGTGCAGGACATGACCAAGCCGCAGAGCGCCAATGAGCAGATGGCCAAAGCCAGGGGTGATGGCCCGGAGAAAACCCCGAGCCTCGACGAAGCCGGGGCCAGCCATGGCGAACTGCGGCATACCGTGGGGTTCGACCTGGTACAGATGACCAGCGAGTTCCGCCACCTGCGCGCCTGTGTGATTCGCTTGTGGGTCGAGAGCCTGGAATCACCGGACATGGCGTACTTCCAGGACATGATCCGTTTCAACGAAGCCATCGACGAAGCCCTCGCCGAGTCCACGGCGGCCTATGCCGAACAGGTCAATCGTTCGCGGGACATTTTCCTGGCAATACTCGGCCATGACCTGCGCGCGCCCTTGCAAGCGGTGAGCATGTCCACCGAATTACTGATGTGCAAAGTACAGCTGGAGGGCGATGCACTGACCTGCGTCAACAACATCAAACGCGGCACGCGGCACATGGCGGTGATGGTCAATGATTTGCTGGAACTGGTGCGCAGTCGCCTGGGCAAAAGCCTGCCCATAGACCCGGTGCCCATGGACCTGGCTGCCGTGGCGCATGAAGCGATTGCCCAGGCCTGCGCGGGAAACCCGGAGTGCGATCCGACGCTGGACGTAGCGGGTGACATGCAAGGCAACTGGGATGCCGCGCGGTTGAGTCAGTTGCTGCAAAATCTTATCGGCAATGCCTTGCAGCATGGCTCGACCAAAGGCGATATAACGCTGACGCTCATCGGCGAGCCAGACACCGTTCGCCTTACGGTGCACAACTACGGCACCCCGATCGCCGAACAGGACATCGGCACGATCTTCGACCCGCTGATACGCAGCGCCGACGAAGAACTTGGCCGGCCGTCCACCAGCCTCGGGCTGGGTTTGTTCATCGTCAAGGAAGTGGTTGATGCGCACGGCGGGACGGTGGAGGTCAGTTCCAGCGAATTGGAGGGGACGTTGTTTACCGTGGTGTTGCCCAGAAAAGTGGGCGTGCAAGGTATTGATCTGTAGGAGCCTGGCTTGCCGGCGATAGCGCCCGCAAGATCGTTAGCGCTGGCAAGCCAGGCTCCAGCAGGATGGATATGGGATTCATCTTTTATTCAACCACCAACCGCCCCAACCGCTGCTTGAGCATCCGGTTCTCCGCCCGCAGCTGCTGGACCTCTTCCAGCAGGTCCAGCGCCAGGGCGACGCCTTCCCAGTCCAGCTCCAGGTCATGGCGCAGCTTGGCGGCCCGTTTGGCCAGGGCCAGTTCGTAATCGGTGAAACGCCAGTCCTTGGGCACGGCGCCCTGAGGTTCGAGGATGCCGTGCTCGACGATCTCGATCACGTAGACGTCCGACAGCTCGGTCGCCTCACAGAATTCTGCCAGGTCCAGTTGAACGATCAGGGGACTGCTCATAGTCAGTAGCTCCTTGGTTCCAAATCAGAAGTGCTCTCTGGGGTCGAACGCAGCTTTCTTCGCCAGTTCCTGCCACAAGGCCTTGATGTCATCGTCGGATTTTTTCGGCATGACAGCCTTCAGTTGCACGAACAGGTAACCCCGCTCACCGGCCTTGTTCATCAAACCGTGCCCCTTGGCGCGCATGCGCTGGCCATTCTGGCTGCCGGCCGGGACCTTGAGGTTGATCTTGCCGGTCAGGGTCGGCACGGCGACTTCGGTGCCCAGCGCCAGCTCCCACGGTGCCAGCGGCAGCGTGATGATCAGGTTTTCGCCCTCGACGTCGAATTTCGGGTGCGGCGCGAAACGAATCGTCAAGTACAGGTCGCCGTTGGCGCCACCGCCGACGCCCGGTGCACCCTGGCCCTTGAGGCGGATGCGCTCGCCGTCGGTCACGCCGGCGGGGATTTTCACGTTCAGGCTTTTAGGGGTGTTGCTCACGTGCTGGCCGGCCGCGTTGTATTGCGGCACCTGGAAGGTGACCTTCTTCGACTCGTTGGACAGGGTTTCTTCGAGAAAAACCCCCAGCTCCATTTCCACGTCCTGCCCTCGACGCCCGGTGCTGCGACGCGACTGCCCACCACCGAAACCAGGGCCACGGTTACCGAAGATCGAACTGAAGAAATCCGAAAAATCGCCGGTGTCCTGGCCTCCGCCGCCGAACCCGCCACGACTCTGCCATCCCGGTGGTCCCTGGAAGGGCTGACCGTGCTGGCCATAGCGGCGCAAATCGTCGTATTCGGCGCGTTTGTCGGCGCTTTTCAGCGCTTCATAGGCTTCGGACGCATCCTTGAACTTGGACTCGGCGTCCTTTTCCTTGCTGACGTCGGGGTGGTATTTGCGCGCCAGCTTGCGATAGGCCGCCTTGATCGCCTTGTCGTCAGCCGTCGGCTCCACACCGAGAATCTTGTAATAGTCTTTGAAGTCCATCGCGGGAATCACCATCCGTTATCGAAGTCGCGCCACCTGCCACAGCATGCGCTTGATTGCAGCGCAGAGGTTGACCGATCTCAAGGTTGTGACCGGGCAGCGCATCAGAAGTTTATCGGCAGCAGGCGGGGCGACTTGCGCTCGCCCCGGGCTGTCCGGTTGATGCAGGGTAGTTTGGGGGTGATGGCGCGTCTTTCAAGCGGTGAACGGCAAGATTTAGCGGATAACCGGCCTTCGATTCTGTGCCGCACTGGCATACACTGCGCGGCCGTTTTTTAACCGGAACTCGAAAGACATGAAAAACGCATCTCCAGCCCGTGCCGTGGGCATCGACTTTGGCACGTCCAACTCCACCGTCGGCTGGCTGCGCCCCGGCGTGGAAACGCTGATCGCGCTGGAGGACGACAAGATCACCCTGCCCTCGGTGGTCTTTTTCAACCTGGAAGAACGCCGCCCGGTGTACGGCCGGCTGGCGCTGCACGAGTACCTGGAAGGCTACGAAGGCCGCCTGATGCGCTCGCTCAAGAGCCTGCTGGGTTCCAAGCTGATCAAGCACGACACCAGCGTCCTGGGCACGGCCATGCCGTTCAAGGACCTGCTCGGGCTGTTCATTGGTCAGCTGAAGCAGCGCGCCGAAGCCGCCGCCGGTCGGGAATTCGAAGAGGTGGTACTGGGTCGGCCGGTGTTTTTTGTCGACGACGATCCGATGGCGGACAAGGAAGCCGAAGACACGCTGGTGGATGTGGCGCGCAAGATCGGTTTCAAGGAAGTCTCGTTCCAGTTCGAACCGATCGCGGCTGCTTTCGACTATGAGTCGACCATCGAGAAAGAAGAGCTAGTGCTGATCGTCGACATCGGCGGGGGTACATCGGACTTCTCGCTGGTACGCCTGTCTCCCGAGCGTCGGGGTGTGGATAACCGTCACGAAGACATCCTGGCCACCGGCGGTGTGCACATCGGCGGGACCGATTTCGACAAGCAATTGAGCCTGCAGGGCCTCATGCCGCTGTTCGGCTACGGTAGCCGGATGAAAAGCGGCGCCTACATGCCCACCAGCCACCACATGAACCTGGCGACCTGGCACACCATCAACTCGGTGTACTCGCAAAAATCGCAACTGGCGCTGGGCAGCATGCGCTATGACATCGAAGACACCGGCGGCATCGATCGCCTGTTCAAGCTGATCGAACAGCGTGCCGGGCACTGGCTGGCCATGCTGACAGAGGAAACCAAGATTGAGCTGACCCATGTCGATAGCCGTATCGTCCCGCTGGATCGCATCGAACCGGGTTTGAGCGTGGAACTGAGCCGTGCGCTGTTTGAATCAGCCATCGACAATTTGCTGGAACGCGTGCGCAACAGCGTCAGCCAATTGCTGGCGGATGCCGATGTGCGGGTCGATCAGGTGGATACGGTGTTCTTCACCGGCGGTTCGAGCGGTATTCCGGCGCTGCGCAACAGCGTTTCGGCGATGCTGCCGAATGCGCGGCATGTGGAAGGCAATATCTTTGGCAGC
This sequence comes from Pseudomonas izuensis, assembly GCF_009861505.1. Lineage (GTDB taxonomy): Bacteria > Pseudomonadota > Gammaproteobacteria > Pseudomonadales > Pseudomonadaceae > Aquipseudomonas > Aquipseudomonas izuensis. The sequence continues at coordinate 94,967 of NZ_WTFT01000038.1, forward strand.
ATCGGCAGTGGTTTGGCGATTGAAGCGGCCAAGCGCTACGGTTCGATGGACTGATCCAATATCGAGGCGCCTCCATCGCGAGCAGGCTCACTCCTACAGGGGAACGCATTCCAACGTGGGAGTGAGCCTGCTCGCGATGGGGCCATATCAGGCACTACAACTGCCTGATCAAACCATCCCCACCTGCCTCAACTCACTCTTCAAATACGCGTAGTAAATCGGCCCCGCCACCACCCCCGGCAGGCCGAACGCGGCTTCGAACACCAGCATCGCCAGCAGCAACTCCCACGACTTGGCACTGATCTGCCCCCCGACGATGCGCGCGTTGAGGAAGTATTCCAGCTTGTGGATAAAAATCAGGTAACCCAGCGCCGCCAAGGCCACCCAGATCGACAACGACAGACCTACGATGGTGATCAAGGTGTTCGACATCAGGTTGCCGATCACTGGCAACAGGCCCAGCAGGAAGGTCAGCACGATCAGCGTCTTGGTCAGCGGCAGCTTGATGCCGAACATTGGCAGCACCACGGCCAGGAAGATGCCGGTGAAGAAGGTGTTGAGCAGGGAAATCTTGATTTGCGCAAAGACGATATTGCGAAAGGCCTGGACCAGCAGGTGCAGGCGATCGAACAGCGCGGCAGCCAAAGGCTTGCGCTTGGTCAGGTCCGGTACGCGCTGCAAGGCAATGATCGCGCCGAGCACCATACCGATCAGCAACGTCACAAACATGTGCGCCGCGTCCTTGCCCACCAGTTGCAATTCACTGAGGTGTTTGCTGACCCATTCGCCAATCGCCACCCGAAACTCGGCGGCACTGGCCGGCAGGTAGGCGTCGATGAACGGTGGCAATTGCCCGCGTGCACGGTCGACCACGCCCATGAACTTGTCGAGGGAAGCCCCGGGGTTTTCCGCTTCGTGCAACAGAAAACTGATGGCGCCGGCAAAAATCAGCGACAGGACGCTGACAATCAGAGTTCCCAGCAACGCCACCGCCAGCCAGCGCGCGCGCCGACCTTCGATCAGCCGCTGCAATTGCGGGGTGAGCATGTTGACCAGTTCGAACACCAGCAACCCGGCCAACAGGCTGGGCAGCAACCGCAGCGGAATGACCAGCAGCAGTCCGCCAAAAATGATGACCCAGCTGATGACCAGCAATACATGACGCTGAGAAAACGTTGGCATACAGCCTCAAAACGAACGGCGTAAAAGGATTGGCAGTCTGCCAGCGATCCGGTGTGAGCACTAGGGATTGTGTGGGGCGACCTTGGTCGGGGGCAATCCGGTTTTTTGCAGCGACCTTCCGGGCCCTATCGCGAGCAGGCTCGCTCCTACAGTGGAACTGCTTACACAGGACAAATGTGGGAGCGAGCCTG
>NZ_WTFT01000039.1:0-351 GCF_009861505.1 Pseudomonas izuensis
AAAAAAACAACCGACAACAACCCGCCCACCCACGCGGCGACACCCCCCGCGCGCCGAACACACCCCCAGCGACCTCCCGGGCGCCGCGAAAGGGGGGCCTCGGACCGACCAGGGCCGCTCCCGCCGCGACTTTTACTGATACAAAGCATTTCCCTTGTGGGAGCTGGCTTGCCAGCGATGGGGCCGGCACATCCAACAGCATCGATGTCTGACACACCGCTTTCGCTGGCAAGCCAGCGCCTACAGGGCCGGTGTTGGTCAGGAAACCAGGCGAACACCCCCCAAATCACTGTAGGAGCTGGCTTGCCAGCGATGGGGCCGGTACATCCAACATCACCGCTACCCGACACA
>NZ_WTFT01000039.1:608-49971 GCF_009861505.1 Pseudomonas izuensis
CCACCCAAATCACTGTGGGAGTGGGCGGTGTATTGGGGATCGGTTACGTATCAAAGTGTGTACAGCCCCGCCTCTGACACAACAAACCTTCAAAGCCCCGCGCAAGGGACACATCGCAGATACACCCGCCTGATGAAATTCACCTGTCGATTGGCCAAGCCGATCCTTGCGCTAAGCGGGCCCACCGTTGCCCGACATCCCTGACTTGAAGGAGACCCTGTCCATGAGCACTTTGATTTCATCGGCCGTCAAAGGCCTGCACCTGAACCTTGACCGTGCCGGTAGCTGGATCGCGCCGCTGACGCTGCGGGTATTCCTCGCCTGGGAGTTCTTCGAATCGGGCCTGGAAAAATTCAATGGCGAGAACTGGTTTGCCGACATCCAGAACCGCTTCCCGTTTCCGTTCGACCACCTTCCGGCCACGCTGAACTGGGAGCTGTCGATGTGGGTGGAATTGATCTGCGCCCTCGCCCTGCTGGTGGGGCTGGCCACGCGGTTTTCGGCGATCAGCCTGATCGTCGTCACCGTTGTCGCGACCGCCGCCGTGCATTGGCCCGCCGACTGGTCGAGCTTGAGCGAACTGGCCCAGGGGTACTCCATCACCAATAAAGGCTACGGAAACTTCAAACTGCCGCTGATCTACCTCGCGGCTCTGGTGCCTCTGGTGCTCTCGGGTCCTGGAAAATTCAGCCTCGATGCATTGCTGGCGCGGTTCTTCTGGCGTCGCAGTCACGCCTGAATGCCGGCCTGACAGAACAGAACAAAGGCGGTGCGAATCCGATTCGCACCGCCTTTTTTTTATTTCGCTACATCAATCGATACGATCGTTGCCGCCGCGCCCTCCTGTTGAAACTTGAAGTTCACTTGATCCCCCACTTTTACCGTTGCCAATTGCGCCTCCGTCGCCTGGAACCCCATCGTCATCGGTGGCCATTGCAGTGCAGGCACCGCCCCATGGGCGATGATGACCTTGTGCCGGGCACTGTCGATCGCCTTGATCGCTCCCGAGGCACTGGCTACGGGCGAGGCTGCCGGCTGCTTCATGGGCGTGCCCTCCATGGCGTCGGCACCCATCTTCATACCGGGCATTTCTTCTGCACGGGCAAAAAATGACAGTGCCACCAGCGTGCCTGTTACCGCGATTCGAGTCAGTTTCATTGGATGTTTCCTTATGGACATGAGGTGGGTTGGGATAACGGGCGACGGCGCATCAGGCGATACGCCGCCGGAATGACAAACAGCGAGAGCAGCGGCGCGGTGATCATGCCGCCGACCATGGGCGCAGCGATACGGCTCATGACTTCGCTGCCGGTGCCGCTGCCCAGCAGGATCGGCAACAGGCCGGCAATGATCACGGCGACCGTCATGGCTTTGGGGCGGACGCGTTGCACGGCGCCTTCGCGAATTGCCGCCATCAAGCCGTACTCGGTGCAATCACCCGCATCGATTCGCTCGGCCCAGGCGTTTTTCAGATACAGCAGCATGATCACGCCAAACTCGGCGGACACACCCGCCAACGCGATGAACCCGACGCCCGTGGCGACTGACAGGTTGTAGCCCAGCCAATAGAGGAGCCACACGCCACCGACGAGGGCCAAAGGCAGCGTCGCCATGATCAACAAGGCTTCGTCAAACCGGGCGAATGTCAGATAGAGCAGGACAAAGATGATCAGCAACGTGGCAGGCACCACCTGCTTGAGGCGCGCATTGGCCCGTTCCAGAAACTCGAACTGGCCGGAGTAGCTCAGGCTCATGCCGGGCTGCAGTTTGACCTGTTCGCTGACCACTCGGCGCAAATCGGCCACCACCGATGCGATGTCCCGTCCCCGAACGTCGATGTACACCCATCCGGACGGCCGCGCATTTTCGCTTTTGAGCATCGGTGGCCCCTCGGTGACCTTGACCTTCGCCACCGTGCCGAGCGTGATCTGACTTCCCAGCGGTGTGTAGATCGGCAACTGCTCCAAAGCGCCAAGGGAATCGCGCCACTCTCGCGGATAACGCACATTGATCGGGAACCGTGCCCGGCCCTCGATGGTTTCCCCGACGTTTTCCCCGCCGATGGCGCCGGCCACGATCGACTGCACATCTGCGATATTGAGCCCGTAGCGGGCCGCCGCCTGACGGTCGATGTCCACATCGATGTAGCGCCCTCCGGTCAAGCGTTCGGCCAGCGCCGAGCTGACACCGGCTACACCTTTGGCCGCGTGCTCAATGCCCTGGGTGACGGCATCGATCTGCGCCAGATCGTTCCCGGCCACCTTCACCCCGATCGGACTTTTGATGCCCGTGGCGAGCATGTCGATGCGGTTGCGGATCGGCGGAATCCAGATGTTGGTCAACCCCGGTATCCGGACCACCCGGTCCAGTTCTTCCACGAGTTTTTCCGGGGTCATGCCTGGGCGCCATTGCTCACGGGGCTTGAACTGGAGGGTGGTTTCAAACATCTCCAGCGGTGCCGGGTCGGTCGCGGTTTCGGCACGGCCGGCCTTGCCGAAAACGTGTTCGACTTCCGGCACCGTTTTGATCAGGCGATCGGTCTGCTGCAGCAACTGCGCCGCTTTCTGCGCCGACAACCCCGGCAATGCCGAGGGCATGTAGAGCAAATCGCCTTCGTCCAGTGGTGGTAGAAACTCACCCCCCAACCGCGACATCGGCCACCACGCGCTGGCAAACACCAGCAGTGCTGCCAACAGGGTGATTTTCGGCCGCCGCAACACGGCGTCCAGCACCGGTTGATAGAGCCGGATCAACCCGCGGTTCAACGGGTTCTGTCGTTCATCGGGAATCCTGCCGCGAATCCAGTAGCCCATCAGCACCGGCACCAGCGTCACCGACAATCCGGCCGCAGCGGCCATGGCATAGGTTTTGGTGAAGGCCAGGGGACCGAACAACCGACCTTCCTGCGCCTCGAGGGTAAACACCGGAATGAACGACAGCGTAATGATCAACAGACAGAAGAACAGCGCCGGCCCCACCTCCACCGCCGCGTCGATCATGACTTGCCAGTGCTTTTCACCTTTGAGCACTTCCCCGGGATGCGCGGCGTGCCAGGCCTCGATTTTCTTGTGCGCGTTTTCGATCATCACCACGGCGGCATCGACCATCGCGCCGATCGCAATCGCGATCCCGCCCAAGGACATGATATTGGCGTTGATCCCTTGATGACGCATGACGATAAAGGCGATCAGGACCCCGACCGGCAGCGAGATGATCGCCACCAGCGCCGAACGCAGGTGCCAGAGGAATATCCCGCAGACCAGCGCGACCACAATGAACTCTTCGATCAATTTGTGGCTGAGGTTTTCCACCGCACGATCGATCAATTTGCCGCGATCGTAAGTGGTGACAATCTCCACGCCGGCCGGCAGGCTGCTTTTGAGTTCATCGAGTCGGGCTTTCACCGCGGCGATGGTTTCCCGGGCATTCTTGCCGCTGCGCAGGATCACCACGCCGCCCACGGCCTCGCCTTCGCCGTCAAGTTCAGCGAGACCGCGGCGCATCTCCGGTCCCTGTTGAATCGTCGCCACGTCGCCGAGGGTGACGGGCACGCCGCCGACGCCCAGCTTGAGCGGGATGGCGCGCAAGTCATCAAGGTTCTTCAAGTAGCCGGAAGCCCGCACAATGAACTCGGTTTCGGCCATTTCCAGCACGGCGCCACCGGCTTCCTGATTGGCCTTGCCAATCGCGTCAATGACCTGTGCCTGGGTGATACCCAGACTGGCCAGTTTCAGCGGATCCGGTTGAACCTGATACTGCTTGACCATTCCCCCGACCGTGGCCACTTCCGCCACGTTGGGCAGTGTCTTGAATTCGAATTTGAGGAACCAGTCCTGCAAGGCACGCAGTTGCGCCAGGTCATGCTGGCCACTGCGATCCACCAGCGCGTACTGGAAAATCCAGCCGACGCCAGTGGCATCGGGCCCCAATGCCGGTTTGGCACTGGCCGGCAAGCGACTTTGAACCTGACTCAGGTATTCCAGCACCCGCGAACGCGCCCAATACAGATCGGTGCCGTCCTCGAACAGTACGTACACAAAGCTGTCACCGAAGAAGGAGTAGCCACGCACGGTTTTCGCACCGGGCACCGACAACAGGGTGGTCGCCAAGGGGTAGGTCACCTGGTTTTCGACAATCTGCGGTGCCTGGCCGGCATAAGGCGTGCGGATGATCACTTGCACGTCGGACAGGTCCGGCAGCGCATCGACCGGCGTCCCCTGGACCGACCAGATACCCCAGGCCGTGACGAACAACGTCGCCAGCAGCACCAGAAAGCGATTACCCACGGACCAGCGAATCAATGCGGCAATCATGGCTGGCCTCCGGCAGTTTCCGCGGGCTGGGCCACGATACCTTTGAGACTGGCTTCGGAATCGAGCAGAAACTGCCCCGACGTGACCACTTGCTGGCCCTCCTGCAACCCCTTGAGGACTACGGTCTGCCCGGCGTTTTCCGCCCCGGCCTGCACCTCGACCGGGCGGTAGCGCCCGCCTCCTTCGGCCACCATCACCAGTACGCGCTTGCCGGTGCGGATCAAGGCTTCACTCGGCACCTGCAGCACGTTTTGTCCCGCACCGCTGTTCAGCCGCACCTGTGCCGTAAGGCCGGGACGCAGGCGCCCATCGGGATTGGGCAGTTCAACCCGCACACTGACCGTTCGGCTGTCGGCATTGGTCTGCGGCAGGATCGCACTGATCGTGCCTTGCAGAACGGCGTCCGGCACCGTCGCCAGCCTGGCCTCGACGGTTTGCCCGAGCCGGATCGACCCGGCGACCGCTTCCGGCACCGCCACCACCAGCCAGACGCTGGCCAGCCCATTGATCCGGGCCAGGGTCTCACCGGCGGCCAGGGTCATGCCCGCCCGCACATTCAAGGTTTGCAAGGCGCCGGCAATCGGTGTGGTGAGGGTCTGTGTGAGCTGCACCTTGCCACTGCGTTCAACCTGGGCGATCAAGTCCTGGGGCATCCCCGTCAATCGCAGGCGTTGGCGCGCTGCCGCCAGCAATCCGGCATCGCCCATGCGTTTGAGGGCCAGAAACTCTTCCTGGGCCGCCGCCCATTCGGGTACCAGAATGTCCGCCAGGGGTGCACCAGCCTTCAGTACATCATCCGGTGCACGGGAATAGACCCGCTCGACGAAACCGGCCGTTCGAGCCTGTATCTGCGCCACATCCCGTTCGTTGAAAGCCAGCACGCCCACCGCGTCGAGGCTCGAGACCCAGGGGCCGCGCGTGACCGTTGCCACCCTCAAGCCGATGTTCTGCGTCATACCCGGATCGATCTGAACCGTCGCGGGTTCTGCCGCTCCGTCGGCATAACGCGGCACCAGTTCCATCTCCATGAAAGGCGACTTGCCGGGTTTGTCGAACTTCTGCTGCGGGACCATCGGGTCGTACCAGTACAGAACCTTGCGCTCATCCTTTGGCTGACTGCCTTGATCGACGGGTAGCGGGCTGCGAGCCAGCCAATAGCCGCCGAGACCGCCCAGCCCGATCAGGCAAGCGACCGATAACACACGTTGAACAACGTTCATTGGCCAGCCTCCCCGTAAGCGAAATACAGCCGGGCGCTGGTCAACGCTTTCTGTTCGTCAATGTCGATCTGTTTCAAACGCACTTCGATCCATTCGCGCCTGGCGGCGACGACTGCCGACAAATCACTTTTGCCCGCGCGGTAACTGGCCAGGGTCAACTCGGTTTTTTCCCTGGCGAGCGGCAAGAGACTCTCTTGAGTGCGGCGCGCCGCACGGTCCAGGCGCTGGTAGTCGGCCAATTGCGCTTCCAGTTGCTCGGTGTGTTCACGCACCAGTGCGTCGCGTTCGGCCTCCAGTTGATTCAGCTCGGCACGCCTGGCGGCGATCTTCGGGTTTTGCCGGGTCTCGGGGAACAATGGCAGGTCGAAGGTGAACTGCACGCTGACCATGTCGCCAAATTCACGCCCGCGCTTCTGGTAATCGAGCTCCCAACTCCAGTCGGATTTTTTATCAGCCTCGGCTTCACGGATTCTGGCCTGGGCTTCACGGGTCATGGGTGCAATCGCCGCCAGCTGCGGATGATGCTCGAGCGAGTGGAGGTAACCCGGCCTGTCGATGGGCCATTGCGGCCAATTGCCGTCGGGTTGTGCATTGGCGGCCGGGCCGATCCAGCGCTTGAGTGCCGCACGGGCCTGGGCGCGTTGCTGGATCAATTGGTCTTGCTGCTCGTCCAGTTGCGCCACTTCCTGCTTCGGTGTGACGGCGTCGGCGGGCTGGGCGCGACCGCTGGCGATCTGTGCGCGAACGGTCTCGGCCAGCAATCTGTTCTCGCGGTAAAACTCCTGGAACAGCGCCTGCTTGAGTGCCACCGCATAGCTGGCAATCCAGGCCAGCGCCGTGGATTGCCGCACATTCAATCGCTCGATACGACCTTGGGCGGCGGCCACCTCGACGGCGGCATCGGCCACGGCGGTTCGCGCCTGGCGTTTGTCGCCGTTGGACATTTCCTGCATGACGCCGACCATCTGCATGGTCATGAAATCGTGATCGAGGGTCCCACGATCGGGACCGCCCACCGGAAAGTTCTGTACGCCCAACAAGAGCTTGGGGTCGGGCAATTCACCCGCCGGGATCGCGGCGCTCCTGGCCGCCTGGAGTTTGTTCGCCTGGGCAATCAACGACGGTGCATTGTCATCCGCCAGGCGCAAGGCTTCATCAAGGGTCAACGGGGCAGCAACGCACGGCAAGGCCAGTACGCTTGCCACCAGGGCAGCCGCCAGCGGCCACCCCGTGCGAAAGCACGTGGAGTTCATGGAAGAAATTCCTGTAGTGATCCACTGCGCGCTTTTAAAAGCGCACAGCAACGCCATTGCGCGCAGGCGCAACGGAGCTCAATGTGGAACAGGAATCAGGCGCGGGGGGGTCGCCATACCCCGGACGGGGTCGGGACGGGCAGCACGTCGACGAACAATGCACTGACGACAGGACTGAACAGGGTGACGGGAGGTTTGACGATGGAGACCTGCAACATGCCGCCGGTCTTGCATTCCTGACCGGGCTTGCAGGGCTTGCCGTGGTCTGGCGCTGTGCTCATGTCCTGGCAGCAGTCCATGCCCATATCGCCCATCATCGACATGCCCATGGTTTTCATCGGGCAAGGATCTGCGGGTGCCTGAACGCCCGCCATCGCGCTGAAGGGAAGCGCGAGGCTGATCAGGAAGACGAGGCAAAACCGCAGATAACGTTTCATGGAGCAGGAGTCTAGCTGCGAGTAATGTTTCCTACAATTGCGATTGTGCAAAACAGGACCCGACACCGCATCGGCACTCAAGACAACCTTCAAGCGAACAAGAAACCTGTGGCGAGGGGATTCATCCCCGTTGGGTCGCGAAGCGGCCCCCTGCGTCCGTTTAGAAAGACGAGCTTGTTCGGATTTACGACTGCCGCAGTCGAACGGGGATAAATCCCCTCGCCACAGGTTTCCTGCTCGACTTCATTAAGCGAACGGCATTACGCCCTGACTTCTTCCATAACCGCCACTTCACCCAGCTTCGAATGCGCACTGCGCTCGTGCACATGGGAATGTGGCGTACGGTCGATCAACAGGCTCAGCAGTTCCGGGCGGCTGTAGTGGCCGCTCGAGTCCATCATGCGTTTGCGCTTGTCGATCAGCCCCATGTCGAGGTCGACGATCACCTCGCCCTCGCCTTCGGTCAACGCGCCGAGCACCACGCCGTCGGGGCCGATGATCGCGGTGTAGCAGCCGCCGGAGATCGGGCCGATCGGGCAACCGGTGTCGGCCATGATCTGCGCCTGTTGTTCGGGGTTGAGCCACGCGGTGGAGTTGACCACGAAGCAGGCCGCTTCCAGCGCATGCTGGCGGATATTGACTTCCATCTGCGAGGCGAACAGCGGGCCGGCGAACGAACCGGGGTACATCGCGGCGTGGATCTGTTCGCCATCGGCCATCAAGGCGTAACGGGCCAGCGGGTTGTAATGCTCCCAGCACGCCAGCTGACCGATGCGCCCTACCGCACTGTCGACGGCGCGCAGGCCCGAGCCGTCGCCCATGCCCCAGATCATGCGCTCGTGATAGGTCGGGGTGATCTTGCGGCGACGCTGAATCAGGGTGCCATCGGCGTCGAACAGCAGCTGCGTGTTGTACAGCGTGCCGCCATCGCGTTCATTGACGCCGATGGACACCACCATGCCGGCCTCCCGGGCGGCGGCACCGATGGCGTCGGTGGCGGCCGACGGCACGGTGACGGCCTGCTCCAGCAGTTTGAGATGCTCCGCCGCCATTTCGAACGGTGCCTGGACGAAGGAGAAATACGGGTAGTACGGGACGATGGTTTCCGGGAACACGGCGAACTGCACGCCCTGTTCCCCGAGTTCGAGGATCTTCTCCACGACTTTGTTCACGGTGCCTTCACGGCTATAGAGCACGGGGCTGATCTGGACGGCGGCGGCTTTAACGAGGGTCATGATGGCGATCTCATTCAAGGAGTGGGCTTTGGTGAGATCAAGATTACGATAATAATATTAAGGCTCAAATGTCGTATATACCACCTTTTAGGACATTGCGGCATGACTTACCGGCGATAGCGTCTTCAATGCCGCCATCGCGAGCAAGCTTTGCTCCTACAGATCGTGTTATCCGTCTCGATTGGCGCGCTGAATCACTTGCGGAGGTTGGCCGAACGCCCGGATAAACGCCCGGCGCATGCGTTCGCGATCACCAAAACCGCTGTCCGTCGCCACTACGTCTATGGAATGCCGACCGGTTTCCATCATCAGCCGGGCAGACTCCACCCGCAGGCGTTCGATGGCCTTGGCTGGCGATTGACCGGTTTCGGCATGAAACACCCGGCTGAATTGGCGAGGGCTAAGGTTGGCGGCATTGGCCAACTCCTCCACCGACAGCGCGGACTTGAGGTTTTGCCTGGCATAGGTCAACGCGGCCTGGACGCGGTCGGTCTTGGGTTGCAGTTCCAGCATCACCGAAAACTGCGACTGCCCGCCGGCCCGGCGGTGGTACACCACCAGTTGCCGCGCCACCCGCCGCGCGACGTCGGCGCCCAGATCCATTTCCACCAGGGCCAGCGCCAGATCGACGCAGGCACTCATGCCGGCGGCAGTCCAAATGTGGCCATCGTTGATGAAGATGCGGTCCTCCTCGACCTTGACCTTCGGGTAGGTCCGTTGCAGCGAAGCGGCATGGCACCAGTGAGTGGTCGCCCTTCGGCCATCGAGCAATCCCGCCTCGGCCAGGGCGATGGCGCCGGTGCAGATCGAGCCCAGGCGTCGTGTGCTCTGGCCGGCTCGACGCAAAAACGCCACCAGACCCGCTGACACCGGGCGGATGACGTTATCGCCCATCACCAACAGCGTGTCGAACGGGCGCGAATCGAATGCCGTGGTTTCTACGGCGAATCCGGCGGAGGTCGCCACCAGGCCTCCGGTTTCGGAAAGCAGATGGAGACTGTACACCGGCTCATCGGCGGCGCTGTTGGCCAGCTCGAAGGTGGCGCACATGGCCAGGCCGAGGACCTGGAAACCGGGGTAAACGATGAGGCCGATGGGGTGCATGGAGAGTGACCTGAAATGACCGTAAAAATGGCATAACCAAATATTAGGTCAGGCGTGGCGTCAGGTCATAGAGTTCAACGTTGACTGCCAAATCGTCATCGCTGGCAAGCCAGCTCCCACAGTGGGCTGGTTTCGTTCACACATTCTGCGTTTGACATCGATGCGAAGTTCTAGCTACTTGGCATCCCCGCCTTGGGGTTTGTAAAACTTGAACAAACCGATTTCCGCAGTTTTGACGTACTCCTTGGCCCACTCCGGCTTCACCGTGCGGTCATGGAAATACAGTGCTCCCCCGGTGCGATCCGGCAGTTGCTTGTTCAGCGCCTTGCGCGCGATTTCCTTGGCCATTGCATAAGGCACCTCCTCCTGCACCGAGTCGGATTTGCCGTCACACCACCAGGAAAACTGGCAACTCTTGGTTTCCGAGCCCTGCTTGACCACACGGCACACGGTATCCGGGAATCCCTCGTGGCCGAGGCGGTTCATCACCACATTGGCCACGGCCTCCATGTCGGCGGAGTCCTTGCCCTTGGCCTCCCAGTAGATCGAGCGGGCCAGGCAAGTGATGGCGTCGTCCATCGGCGCGGTGCCGGCGGGGTCGACGGCCTGGACTTCGGACTGGGTAATGGCTTCGGATTTGGGCGCCGGCGCGGGGCTGCTGTCTTCCGCCGCCTTTTTCTCCAGCACCTGGGCCTTGTCTTCGGCCACTTTTTGTTTTTGCTCCTGATCCGCAGCGAATGTCGGAGCGGCTAGCATTGACAATGCAAGACAGACAGCTATCCAGTCGAGGCGCATGGTCGGAATGACTCAGGTGGAGTGATCGCTTTAGTGTAGTAGTGAAATGATTGCACACGCGTCCCGAAATTCTGGAAAATCCGCTGCCTTAACAAGAACAACTTCTAGCATCATGGGCGCAGTCAGCCAAAGGGGATCTCCATGCGCTTCACACCGTCCGCCATGCGCTTTGCCGGTTTATCACTCGGTTTACTGTTCGCTGCCAACGCCATGGCAAGCGACGAATCGCAACTGATCGAATCGATCAACCTCTACCGCAGCCAGTTGCAGCGGTGTGGCGGTCAGGTCTCATCGGAACTGCCACCACTGGCCGCCGATCCGCGACTGGTGCTGACGGCCCCCAGCATCGGCAATCTGCAACAGGCCATGGCCACCGCCGGTTACCCGATGAAAAACGTGCAGGCGATCAGCCTGTCCGGCCCCCGTGATGCGCCGTCGGCGATGAAGGCAATCCAGGAAAGTTTTTGCCAGATCGTGCTGGACCCGCAATTCGTCGATATCGGCGTCAGCCGCCAGGACCGCGAATGGCGCATCGTGGTCGCCCGCCCCCTGTTGAGCGCGCGCTTGGGTGATTGGCAGACTGAGGGTCAGAAGCTGCTGATCGAACTCAACGTCGCCCGCAGCCGACCACGCCAATGCGGCGCACAATCCTTCGCCGCCACCACGCCACTGACCTGGAACGCCACCCTGGCCACCGCCGCCGAAACCCAGTCGCGCAGCATGGCCAACAACAACTACTTCGATCATAAGGACCGCGACGGCCGCACGCCGGGTGACCGGGCGGAACTGGCCGGCTACGACTTCCAGCAGATCGGCGAAATCATCGCCGCCGGGCAGGACAGCGTGCGCAAGGTGGTCGACGGCTGGCTGACCAGCCCCGGCCACTGCGCGAACCTGATGAACCCGCAGTTCCGTGATATGGGTGCGGCGTATGCGGTGGATCCGAAGAGCGATGCGGGGATTTACTGGACGGTGATGTTTGGGGCGCAATAGCCCAATACCGGTGCCCCCTGTAGGAGCGAGCTTGCTCGCGATGGACGTCAACGATAACGCGTGCCCCCGGGATGATCGCGTTGTCCAGACGTTTTTCGCGAGCAAGCTCGCTCTTACAGGGGCGGCTCTGTCAGTGGCTGCTCATCCCCGCCGCATGCATCAGCATCCGCAATGCACCCGCCACCACACCCAACGCAACCACACTGCCCAACCAGATCACCACCAGCCACCCAAGGCGCTTGTACCAACGCCCGGGTGCCGGTTGCCGCGTATCAATGGTAGCCATCGCCAATCCTCACTTTGCCGCGGAATACGTAGTAGCTCCAGACCGTGTACATCAGGATGATCGGCAGGATGAACAGCGCGCCGATCAGGATGAACAACTGGCTGGTCGCCGGCGATGCCGCGGCCCACAGGCTGACGGACGGCGGTACGATGTTTGGCCAGAGGCTGAAGGCCAGGCCGATGTAGCCCAGAAATACCAGCATCAAGGTGAAGGCGAACGGCCAATGGGTGTGGCGTTGACGCAGGGTCTTGAGCAAGCCGAACAGCGCCAGCAAGGCCAGCAGCGCCAATGTGCCGAACACCGCCAGGTGCGCATGGCCGAACCAACGCGTGGCGATTTCCGGGTGCAGGATGGGTGTCCAGACGCAGATCACGCCGATCACCGCCAGCAACAGCCAGGCCAGGGGACGGGTGAACAGGCGCATCCGCGATTCCAGCATGCCTTCGGTCTTGACCAGCAACCAGGTACTGCCCAACAACGCGTAGGCGACGATCAGCCCGACACCGCAGAACAATGGAAACGGCGCCAGCCAGTCCAGCGAACCACCGGCGAACTGCCGGTCGATCACCGGAATGCCGGCAATGTAAGTGCCGATCACCACACCCTGGGAGAACGTCGCCAGCAGCGAGCCGCCGATGAACGCCATGTCCCAGATGTGGCGTTTTTCCGGGCTGGCCTTGAAGCGAAACTCGAAGGCCACGCCACGGAAAATCAGGCCGCACAACATCAGGATCAACGGCAGGTACAACGCTTCGAGAATCACCGAATAAGCCAGCGGAAACGCGCCATACAGCGCCGCGCCACCCAGCACCAGCCAGGTCTCGTTGCCGTCCCAGACCGGTGCCACGGTGTTCATCATCACATCACGTTCCCTGGCATCCGGGATCAATGGAAACAGGATGCCCAGCCCCAGATCGAAGCCGTCCATGATCACGTACATCATCACGCCGAAGGCGATGATCACGCCCCAGATCAGCGATAAATCGATACCTTGAATACCCATGTCTCAATTCCCCTTGTTCAATTAACGCTGGCGTCGGCGTTGAGGATTTCGGCGTCCGCCGACAGGGGCCGGCGCGGCGTAATCACCTGATCGGAATGAACCGTCGGCGAATGCTCGTGATGGGGTTTCGGGCCTTTAGCGACCAGTTTCATCATGTAGCCGATACCCAGCGTGAACACCGAGAAATAGATCACCACGAACAGCGCCAACGAGATGCTCAGTTGCGTGACGCTGTGGTTGGACGCGGCATTCACGGTGCGTTGCAGGCCATACACCACCCACGGCTGACGCCCGACTTCGGTGGTGATCCAGCCGGCCAGCATCGCGATCAGGCCGCTGGGCCCCATCCACAACATCAGGCGCAGGAACCAACGGTTGCGGTAGATCGCGCCGCTGCGACGCAAGGCCAGGCCCAGCACGCCGGCCAGCACCATCAACATGCCCAGCCCCGCCATGACCCGGAAGCTCCAGAAGATGATGGTCGCGTTGGGCCGGTCTTCTTTCGGGAAGCTTTTGAGCGCCGGGATTTGTTTATCGAGGCTGTGGGTCAGGATCAGGCTGCCCAGGTACGGAATCTCGATGGCATATTTGGTTTTCTCGGCCTGCATGTCGGGAATACCGAACAGCACCAGCGGTGTCGCTTCGTTGCCGTGGTTTTCCCAGTGCCCTTCGATGGCGGCGATCTTCGCCGGTTGGTGCTCCAGGGTATTCAGGCCATGAGCGTCGCCGACCACCGCCTGGATCGGGCAGACGATCAAGGCCATCCACAACGCCATCGACAGCATCTTGCGTACTTGCCGGGTGTCGTTGCCGCGCAGCAGATGCCAGGCCGCTGACGAGCCGACAAAAAACGCGGTGGCCACGAACGCGGCAATCGCCATGTGTGCCAGGCGGTACGGGAACGAGGGGTTGAACACGATCGCCAGCCAATCCAGCGGCATGACCCGGCCATCGACGATCTCGAAGCCCTGGGGCGTTTGCATCCAGCTGTTGGAGGCCAGAATCCAGAAGGTCGAAATCAAGGTGCCGATGGCGACCATGACCGTCGAGAAAAAATGCAGCCCGCGCCCTACCCGGTTCCAGCCAAACAGCATGACCCCGAGGAATCCGGCTTCGAGGAAGAACGCGGTGAGCACTTCATAGGTCAGCAACGGTCCGGTGATGCTGCCGGCGAAGTCGGAAAAACGGCTCCAGTTGGTGCCGAATTCGTAGGCCATGACCAGCCCTGAAACCACACCCATGCCGAAGTTGACGGCGAAAATCTTCGACCAGAAATGGTAGAGATCACGGTAGGTGTCGTTGCGGGTTTTCAGCCAGAGTCCTTCAAGCACCGCCAGGAAACTGGCCAGCCCGATGGTGATGGCGGGAAAAATAATGTGGAACGAAACCGTGAACGCGAATTGCATCCGCGCCAGGTCCAATGCCTGCAGGTTAAACATGTCGGAATCCTCATCGCGGATCTTAAACTGTAGGAGCGAGCCTGCTCGCGATTGCGGGGCATCAGGCGCCATTGATGTTGAATGTGCCGACGTCATCGCGAGCAGGCTCGCTCCTACAAAGTCTTGGGGGACCGGCGCTACGCAGCCGAGGTCGAAATCAGGCTGCTTGTTTTCGCTTGCTCTAGCCGGATGGCGACAAACTTGGAGGTCGGTGTGTAGGTGCGATCACCGTAACTTTCCAGCGGCACCAGCGGATTGGTCTCCGGGTAGTACGCGGCGGCCTGCCCGGCCGGAATGTCGTAGGCGATCAGGGTGAAACCGCTGACCCGACGCTCGCGGTCGTCGTCCCACAACGCCACCAGATCAACTTTTTGCCCCGGTTCGAAACCGAGCCGGCGGATGTCCTGCTCGTTGGCGAACACCACATCGCGCATGCCGTAGACCCCGCGATAACGATCGTCCAGACCGTACAGCGTGGTGTTGTACTGATCGTGGGAGCGCATGGTCTGCAAGATCAGATGGGGCTTGACCGCCAGGTTGCGCACGCCTTCGCTGATCAGGTGCTCGGGCAACACACTCGGGGTGAATTGCGCCTTGCCGCTCGCGGTTTTCCAGATGCGGTCCGCCGCGTTGTTGCCCATGTGGAAACCGCCCGGGTGCAGCAACTTCCGGTTGAAGTCTTCGAAGCCGGGAATGGTGTCGGCAATCAGGTTGCGGATACGCCCGTAGTCGCCGATGGCCCAGTTCCAATCGATCGGGTGATTGCCCAAGGTCGCGGCGGCGATGCCGGCGATGATCGCCGGCTCGGAACGCAGGTGCTTCGATTTGGGTTTCAACTGACCATGGGAGATGTGGATCATGCTGAACGTGTCTTCCACGGTGACGCCCTGCGGACCTTCGGCCTGCATGTCGATGTCGGTACGGCCCAGGCACGGCAGGATCAGCGCTTCGCGGCCGGTCACCAGGTGGCTGCGATTGAGCTTGGTGGCGATGTGCACGGTCAGCTCGCAGTTGCGCAGTGCAGCGTGGGTGCGCGGGGTGTCAGGGGTGGCCTGGGCGAAGTTGCCACCCAGACCGATGAACACCTTCGCACGCCCCTGCTCCATCGCCGAAATCGCCATCACCGTGTTGTGGCCATGTTCCCGTGGGGGCTTGAAGGAGAAGCGTTTTTCAAGGGCATCGAGCAACTCGGTGGGCGCCAGCTCGTTGATGCCCATGGTCCGGTCGCCTTGCACGTTGCTGTGACCACGCACCGGTGACAGGCCGGCACCGGGACGACCGACATTGCCGCGCAGCAGCATCAGGTTGATGACTTCCTGCAACGTCGGCACCGAGTGTGTGTGCTGGGTCAGGCCCATCGCCCAGCACATGATCACGCGCTTGGCCCGGGCGTACATGCGCGCGGCCAGTTCGATGTCGGCCAGAGTCATGCCGGACTGCTGCTCGATATGCTCCCAGGCGGTGGCATCGACTTGCGCCAGGTAGGCATCCATTCCCGAGGTGTGTTCGGCGATGAACTCATGGTCGAACACCGGCTCGCCACCGGTGGCCTGGGCTTCGCGCTCCCACTGCAGAAGGAACTTGGCCATGCCGCGCATGATTGCCATGTCCCCGCCCAGGGCCGGGCGGAAATAGGCGGTATTGGTGGGCTCGGAACCGTTGAGCAGCATCTCGATGGGGTGCTGCGGGTGCTGGAAACGCTCCAGTCCACGCTCTTTGAGCGGGTTGATGCAAATCACCTGCGCCCCGCGCTTGACCGCTTCGCGCAGCGGTTCGAGCATCCGTGGATGGTTGGTGCCAGGGTTCTGCCCGATGACGAAAATCGCGTCGGCGTGCTCCAGATCATCGAACACCACCGTGCCTTTGCCCACACCCAGGCTTTCGATCATCGCGACGGCGCTGGCTTCGTGGCACATGTTGGAGCAGTCAGGAAAATTGTTGGTGCCATAGGCCCGAACGAACAACTGGTAGAGAAACGCGGCCTCATTGCTGGCCCGGCCCGAGGTGTAGAACTCGGCCTGGTTCGGCGACTCCAGCGCATTGAGATGCCTGGCGATCAACGCGAAGGCTTCATCCCAGGTGGTTTCCACGTAACGGTCAGTAGTGGCGTCGTAGCGCATGGGATGGGTCAGCCGGCCTTGATACTCCAGCCAGTAATCACTTTGTTCCGACAGGGTCGCGACGCTGTATTTATTGAAAAAGGCCGGATTGACCAAGCGGCCGGTGGCTTCCCAGTTGACGGCCTTGGCGCCGTTTTCACAGAACTTGACCATACCGTTTTCCGGCGACTCGCCCCAGGCGCAGCCCGGGCAGTCGAAGCCGCCGTTCTGGTTGGTCTTGAGCATCGCACGGATGTTCTTCAGGGCGTTTTCACTGCCCAACCAGTTCTTGGTCACTGCGATCAGCGCGCCCCAACCAGCGGCGGCACCTTTGTAGGGTTTATAACGGTCGACTTGAGACATGCTGCTTCTCCGTGACGATGCACACAGGCTTGGACCCGATTCAGGTCATTGATCGGTTGACGGAGAAAGCATATGAATGGCGGCTAAATTCTGTCTAATCGCTATTTACGACCATGTGATCGAGGATATTTATCATTGTTTTTTATCGTTATTATTCAAATAGTTACGAAACTTAAACAGTTTTTTAGGCAGCAACTAAATCCATCATAGATGCACTCGATCAATCGGTTATTAATAGTGATTGGACGACCTCACAAGTTGCACTTAGCCTGCGCTCAACAAACCCATAATCAATGAAATCCCTGTAGGAGCGAGCCCTGCTCGCGATGGACTCAAGAGCGCCGCGTGTACCCGGTAAGCACGCGTCATCGTTAACGACCATCGCGAGCAGGGCTCGCTCCTACAAGGGACCACACAGGCTTAAGCGAGGTTGTCATGTCGGAACAAGTCTTGATCGATGGGTTCGCCAGGCGCGTGGACTACCTGCGGATGTCGGTCACCGATCGCTGCGATTTCCGTTGCGTGTATTGCATGGCTGAAGACATGCAATTTCTGCCACGCCAACGGGTGCTGACCCTGGAAGAGATCTACCAGGTGGCGCAAAGCTTCGTCGCGCTGGGCACCCGCAAGATTCGCCTGACCGGGGGCGAACCGCTGATCCGTCCGGGGGTGGTGCAACTGTGCGAGAAGATCGCCGCCCTGCCTGGCCTGCGCGAACTGTGCATGACCACCAACGGCTCGCAGCTGGCCAGGCTTGCGCAGCCCCTGTTCGACGCCGGAGTCAAGCGTCTGAACATCAGCCTCGACTGCCTGGACCCGCAACGCTTTCGCGAACTGACCCGCACCGGTGATCTGGCACAGGTCATCAAAGGCATCGACGCTGCCAACCAGGCCGGTTTCCGCAACACCAAGCTCAACTGCGTGGTGATGAAGGGCCGCAACGATCACGAGATCAACGACCTGGTGAGCTTCGCCATCGACCGTAACCTCGACATCTCCTTCATCGAAGAAATGCCCTTGGGCACCATCCATGAACACAGCCGCGCGGAGTCGTTTTATTCCAGTGCCCAGGTCCGTGAGCGAATTGCCGAACGCTACACTTTGATTGATTCCGCCGAGTCGACCCAGGGTCCTTCGCGCTACTGGCGGCTGGCCGAGGCGCCGCAGATACGCCTGGGGTTCATTTCACCCCACAGTCACAACTTTTGCGGCACCTGCAATCGGGTGCGGCTGACCGTGGAAGGTCGTCTGTTGCTGTGCCTGGGCAACGAGCATTCCGTTGATCTGAAGGCGGTTTTGCGCAGCCATCCCGGTCAGCCCGAACGCCTGGAACAAGCCATTATCGAGGCGATGAAACTCAAGCCTTATCGGCATAATTTTCAAGTGAACGACGATGTCCAGGTCGTTCGCTTCATGAACATGACAGGCGGCTGAAACCATGATCGTCAGACCCAAACCCAACCTGATCGGCGTGCTGACTTCGCTCAAGGGCTCGATCGCCAAACGTATTGCCAGGCGCAGCCTGATGGTGACCTTGCTCGCTTCGGCCATCGTGCTCATCGAAACCTTGCACCCAAGCTACTTTTCCAAGGTCAGCGCCACGCCGTTCACCTTGCTCGGTTTGTCGTTGTCGATCTTCATGAGCTTTCGCAACAACGCCTGCTATGACCGCTGGTATGAAGCACGCAAGGCGTGGGGCGATGTGATTGTCGAGATCCGTTCGATGATTCGCGAAACCCAGGTCATCAAGGACGCGAGTGAACGACACGCCATCCTCAGCAACCTGTGCGGTTTCGCCCATGCGCTCAACGCCCGGTTGCGCAAGGAAAACGAACTGGCTGCCAGCGGTGACTGGTTGCAGCCATTACCCAAAAGCAGCGCAATGGACATCAGCGGACAAGTGCTGCTGCAGGTCGGTCAACAGTGCTCGGCACTCAACGAGTCCGGGACGATCAGCGAATGGCGCTACACGCTCATGGCCAACCATCTGACCGGCCTGACCCATGCCCAGGCAGTCTGCGAACGGATCAAAAATACCCCGCTACCCTTCCCTTACACCTTGTTGCTGCACCGGACCATTTACCTGTTCTGCATCCTGTTGCCGTTCGCCATGGCCGAACCCCTGGGCTGGCTGACGCCGGTGTTCACCGCGATTGTCAGCTACACCTTCTTCGGTCTCGATGCGATCGCCGATGAACTCGAAGACCCCTTCGGCCGCGACGAAAACGACCTGCCCACGGACGCTATCGTGCGCAACATCGAGCGCGATGTCCTGGAGGCATTGGGCGTGACGGAACTGCCTCCGCAACTGGAGCCGGTGGATTTCGTACTGAACTGACACTCTCAAGAACAACACAATCCCTGTGGGAGCGGGTTTACCCGCGATGGCGTCAGGTCGGTCGACATCCATGCTGGATGGGCTGGCCTCATCGCGGGCAAGCCCGCTCCCACAGGTTTTTGTGCCGATGGCGATGTTTGTGGACGACACAAACCCTTGTGGGAGCGTGCGATGCGGCNNGGTCGCCGCATCGCACGCTCCTACAGGGGATTTGCACGGTGTCAGAACAACGCGCTGAACGGGATAAACCGAGCCGTTTCGCCGGCCTGCAATGTGCGGCCTTCAAGCACCTCCACCAACCCATCAGCCCAGGATGCACCCAGCAATACGCCTGAGCTCTGGTTCGGATAGAGAACCGCCCGGCCGTATTCCAGCTTGGCCCGCAGGTATTCCCGTCGACTTCCCGGTTTAGGCCAGGCAAAGCCGACGGTGACGGCAAAGCTCAAGGGCTCGACGTCTTCGACACCCTGGATCCGCAACAGATAAACCCGGGCCAACAAGCCAAAGGTCACCAGTGCCGAGGTCGGATTACCCGGCAGGCCAATCACCGGCACCTTACCGAACTGGCCGACGGTGAGGGGTTTTCCGGGTTTGATCGAGAGTTTCCACAGCAGTGGCTGGCCGCATTCGCGCAACACCTGGCCGAGGCAATCGGCGTCACCGGCGGACACCCCACCGGTGGTCAGGATCAGGTCCGTCCCGTGCTGCAATTGGTCGAGCCTGAGCCGCGTCTGCCGTGCATCGTCAGGAAGAACACCCGCATCAATGACCTCGCAACCCAAGGCACTCAACCAGTGGTTCAACAAAGTGCGGTTGCTGTTGTAGAGGCTGCCGGGCCTGAGCGGTATGCCCGGTTCGACCAGTTCATTGCCAGTGGACAGCAATGCTACCCGTGGCCGACGCACCACCTGCACATGGGTGCAGCCTTGCGCCGCCGCGACTGCCAACTCGAATGGCCCCAGGCGTTTGCCAGCGTGCAGCAACACATCCCCGGCGCGGTTCTCCTGGCCTTGCGGGCGGATATTGCAGCCAGAGATGAAAGGCTGCTTGAAACGGATGCGCCCGTCGTCCTGCACTTCGGTGTTTTCCTGCATCTCCACAGCATTGGCCCCCTTGGGTACGGGAGCGCCGGTGAAGATTCGTGCGCACGTTCCTGGCGTCAGTGCTTCGGGAACTTGTCCGGCGAACACTTGCTGCGACACGGGCAGCGGCTGACCATCCCAACCCTCAAGATTGAGCGCATAACCGTCCATGGCGCTGTTCGGCCACGGCGGCAGGTCCAGGGTCGCCACCAGGTCATTGGCCAACACCCGTTGCCGGGCGACACTGAGCAGCACCGTTTCGCAGTCTTGCAAGCGCTGCGTTTCAGCCATTGCCAACAAGCGGCTGATGGCATCTTCCAACGGCAACAGCGGCAAGCCGCTCATCCCCGAGGCCCGCAAGCCTGCACAGGTTTCAGGTGCGGGACGAAATTGCACGGACGATGGCGGGCGTCCAGTTGCTCGGCAAGGATGCCTTCCCACGCGGTGCGGCAGGCACCGGTAGATCCGGGCAGGCAGCAGACCAGTGTGCCGTTGGCCAATCCGGCCAGGGCCCGGCTCTGCACAGTCGAGGTACCGATGTCGAGGATGGAGATCGCCCGGAACAACTCGCCAAAACCATCGATCTGTTTATCCAGCAAACAGGCCACTGCTTCGGGAGTACTGTCGCGTCCGGTGAAGCCGGTGCCGCCGGTGATCAGCACCACTTGAATGCCGTCATCGGCAATCCAGGTCGCCACCTGCGCGCGGATCTTGTACAGGTCATCCTTGAGCAGGTTGCGCTCGCGCAGGGTGTGACCGGCTTCCAGCAAGCGACTGACGAGCAGTTGCCCGGAAGTGTCATTGGCATATTCACGGGTATCACTCACCGTCAGCACGGCAATATTCAACGGTATAAACAATGCATCCGGTTTAACGCTCATGGGACTCTCCGGCTGATATCAATTAAATAACTTCCAGAGACTAAAGCGCAGAAACGAGCACTGTCTAATCACTCTAACCAACTGCACTATCGAGCCTGTCTATCACCTATTAACGGGATTAACAAAACCCTTGTAGGAGCGAGCCCGCTCGCGATGGTCGCTAACGATAACGCGTTAAATCAGATGCCCAGCGGCGCACTTGCGTTTTTCGCGAGCATTCGAGCGTCGACCGGCTGCTCCTACAGGTTTGTCGGATCTGTGATAGAGCCCATCGATAACCCTTTAAATAGCAGTGATTGGACGCCCGCCAACGACAATGAGATCGTCATCAGTGCAAATCTTGTGTCTTGCGCCCTCGCGTCAATACTTACCTCTCCATTTATCCATCAGCAGGTGCCGTCATGGACATCAAACAACTCAAGTTCCTGATCGCCCTGGAGCAGACCCGCCACTTCGGCCAGGCCGCCGCGCGCTGCCACATCACCCAGCCGACCCTGTCGATGCGCCTGCGCAATCTGGAGGATGAACTGGACCTGGAACTGGTTACCCGTGGCCAGCGTTTCGAAGGGTTCACCCAAGCCGGTGAACGTGTGTTGGCGTGGGCCAAAACCCTGCTGGCCGCCCACGACGGGCTGTTCGCCGAAGCCGCCGCGTGCCGTGGTCAATTGGTGGGTAACTTGCGCATGGGCCTGGTGCCGCTGAGCAGCTTCAACCCCGTCACCTACATCAAGGGCCTGTCCCAGCGCTTCCCGGAGCTAAAGTTCAGCCTCTCTTCCCTGAGTTCCGACCAGATCATCGAAAGCCTGGGCAATAACCAGCTGGACCTGGGCGTGTGCTACCTCGATCACGTCAACCCGAACTACTTCGAGTTTTTCGAGATCGGCGAGACCCGCGTCGGGCTGCTGTATGACACCCGGCACTTCCATTTCGAGGGCACGCAAATGAGCTGGGAAGACGCTGCCGAACTGCCGTTGGGGATGATCAGCAACGGCATGCACTACCGCAAATCCATTGACCTGAGTTTCCGCAGCCGTGGGCTCAACCCGCAGCCAATCCTGGAAAGCGACTCGACTTACCAATTGCTCCAGGCAATCCACGAAGGTTTTTGCTGCGCGATCATGCCGCTGAACAGCGGCCTGGAAGAGCCCATCGAACATCTGGCGTTCATCGACCTGCCGGATGCCAGTGTGCTCGCCCCCTTGGGGCTGGTCATGCGCAAGACCGAACCCCGCTCGGCGATTGCCGAGAAGTGTTTCGCCGAAGCGCGACTGTTATTTCCATCGAAGAACTGAACGCTAATTAATCGGAATAAAAATACAACGTTGAACGGAACGATAGACATCACCAATCGGCGCATCGGAACAAGCGATTGGACGCACTAAAAAGTTACCCGTAGCCTGAACTCAATTCAGCGCTTCGAGGTTCTTTACATGTTGTGCCAAGTTGAACAAAGCATTGATCGAAGCGACACCAACGCCCCCGCGCCAAGACCGTTGAATGTGAACTTTCGCGAATACGATAGCGGCGCGGCAGTGGGCCAGACGGCGCTGGCGGCGGAGATTGCCCTGGCGATCACTTACAACGGTTTAAGCCAGGCGGTGATGATGGTGTCGCCCGGCAACCTCGAAGACTTCATTCGCGGGTTCAGCGTCAGCAACGCCATCGTCCAGGACCAGAGCGAAATCTACGACCTGCGCCTGAGCCATTTTGACCAGGCGGTGCAAGCCGACGTGCAGATTTCCAGCCGCGCGTTCTGGGCCTTGAAGCACCATCGCCGGCAAATGGCCGGCACCAGTGGCTGCGGACTGTGCGGTGTGGAAGCGTTGGAGCAGGCCTTGCCGAAACTGGACATTCTCGACCCGGTGGCCCTGCCCCCGGCACAACATTTCATCGGCATCCGCGAGCGAATTGAACAGGCGCAGCAGATGGCCCGCAGCAGCGGTGCACTGCATGCCGCGCTGTACTTCGATAGCCAAGGTTCAGCGCTGATCTGCCGCGAAGACATCGGTCGCCACAATGCGCTGGATAAATTGATCGGCGCCCTGCAGCACGCCGGCATCGACAGCCGCTGCGGTTTCACGGTGGTGACCAGTCGCTGCAGCCTGGAACTGATTCACAAAGCGGTCAGGGCGAAACTCGGCACGCTGGTCAGCTTGTCCGCGCCCACCGCACTGACCGTGCAATGGGCGATCAAGCATCGCCTCAACCTGATCCACGTGCCCCATCGCAACGCGCCTCGCCTCTACAGCCCGGCTTGACGCCGACCAATGATCATCGCGCTGACCGGCGCAGGAGTGACCCGTGACACCCCTTTCAGATTCCTTGCCCAATGGCTTGACCCACCTCGACAGCCAGGGCCGCGCCAACATGGTCGATGTCAGCGACAAGCGTTCGACCCTGCGCGAGGCCCAAGCCCAGGCCTGGGTACGCATGCGCCCCGAAACCTTGAGGCTGATCCAGAGCGATGGCCATCCCAAAGGCGATGTGTTCGCCGTGGCGCGGATCGCCGGGATCATGGCGGCGAAGAAAACCAGTGAGCTGATCCCGCTGTGCCACACCTTGCTGCTCAGCTCGATCAACGTCGAACTCAAGGCCTGCGCGCCGGACAGCGTAAAAATTGTCGGCACCTGCCGCGTCGAGGGCCAGACTGGCGTCGAGCTGGAAGCGCTGACCGCTGTCAGCGTCGCCGCGCTGACCCTTTATGACATGTGCAAGGCGGTGGATCGCGGCATGGTCATCGACGATGTCCGCTTGCTCAGCAAACACGGTGGCCGCTCGGGTCACTTCAAATACGAGGATGCCCAATGATCCTGATCAACTACTTCGCCCGCTACCGCGAACAGCTCGATCTGGGCGGTGAAAAACTGCCCCTGACCGCCGATCTCAAGACCATCGAAGACGTACGCCGACTGCTGATGGCTCGCGGTGAGACGTGGCGCGAAGTACTCGGCGAAAGCAACCTGATGTGCGCGTTGAACCAAGCGCTGTGTCAGACCGATCAGGTGATCGAAGATTTCGACGAGATCGCCTTCTTCCCGCCGGTCACCGGGGGCTGAACATGAGCGTTAGCGTCCAATACAAAGCGTTCGACATCGGCCAGTTGATCGACAGCCTGCGCACGAACGACCCGGGTATCGGCGCCGTGGTCAACTTTGTCGGCTACGTGCGTGACATCAACGACGGCCTGGAGGTCGCCGGTTTGTTCCTGGAGCACTACCCGGGCATGACCGAGCGCTCGCTGCAAACGATCATCGACAATGCCATGGCTCGATGGCCGCTGAAGAAGGTCGTGATCGTGCACCGGATCGGCCAGTTATCGATCAGTGAACCCATCGTGTTTGTTGGCGTCAGCAGCCAGCATCGCCATGCAGCTTTCGACGCTTGCGCGTACATCATGGACTTTCTGAAAACCGACGCGCCGTTCTGGAAGCGTGAAGACGGGCTCTCTGGCTCGCATTGGGTTGATGCCCGTGACAGCGACCGATCAGCGGTCCAGCGCTGGAGGGTGGCGGAGCAATAACCCATTTCCAGAATCCCGGCGTTGAAACAGACGTTTACAGGCGTCCCGTTCACCCCTAGTATCCAGTCACCCCCGGATGGCCTGTCATTGGCCACCGACGTTTTCCTTGCTGGAAAAGATTCATGAGCAAATTGCCGTCAGAGCAACACGTCTCGATTCAGGCCACCTCGCTGCTGGCCGCGGACGGCATTGCCCCATGAAACGCATCGTCAACCTGCCCATGGCCCTGCGCCGCTCAAAACTGCGTCACTCCGCACGTCCGCCGGATAGCACCCTGCTCGCCTGATCGCGTCCCCAACGCGTAGAGCCCTCCCTTTTTTCGCTATCGCTGCCAGCACCCACCGGACTTGTACCCGTCGTCGTGCCCTGGCCTGAATCCGTGCGCCTGCGTGGCGCCAACGTGAGTGACGAACAATGAAATTCGCAGCCCTTGAAGACGCCCGAACCTTTCTGGCGAACAATCCCGATATCGACATGATCGAGCTGTTCATTCTCGACGCCAACGGCGTGCCGCGCGGCAAGCTGTTGCACCGCGAAGAACTGTTGGCGGTGTATGAAAGCGGGCGTCCGCTGCCCAGCACCATCCTCGGCCTGACGGTACAGGGCGACGACGTCGAAAACTCCGGGCTGGTGTGGGATGTCGGTGACATCGACTGCCGCGCCTACCCGCTGGAAGGCAGCCTGGTGCGCTTGCCCTGGCGGCAGATTCCGACGGCGGCGGTGCAGGTCAGCATGCACCCGCAAGAAGGCATGCCCGCCAGCATCGCCGACCCGCGTCACCTGCTGATCAAGGTGATCGAGCGGCTGAAAGCCGAGGGCTACCACCCGGTGATGGCGTGCGAGCTGGAGTTCTATTTGCTCGACGCCAAGCGCGATCATCACGGCCGCCCGCAACCGGCGCTGGATGCCGACGGCGGCCGACCGAGGCACACCCAGGTCTATGGCCTGCGCGAACTGGAGCAGATCGAGCCGTTCCTCGCCGACCTCTATGCGGCCTGCAAACTCCACGACATTCCGGCGCGCACGGCGATTTCCGAATACGCCCCGGGTCAGGTGGAAATCACCCTGGAACACGGCGATGCCTTGCAGGCAATGGATCAGGCCGTGCGTTACAAGCGGCTGGTGAAAGCCATTGCGCACAAACACGGCATGCAGGCTACCTTCATGGCCAAACCCTTCGATCATCTGGCGGGCACCGGCATGCACATGCACGTCAGCATTGCCGATGCCGAGGGCCGCAACCTGTTCGCCTCCGAGGACCCGGCGGGCACGCCGCTGTTGCGCACGGCCATCGGCGGCATGCTCGCTTCCCTGCTCGATTCGCTGCTGCTGTTCTGCCCCAACGCCAACTCCTACCGGCGTTTCCAGGCCAACAGCTATGCGCCGCTGGCGCCGACCTGGGGCGTCGACAACCGCACCGTCAGCCTGCGGGTTCCCGGTGGCCCGGCCAACAGTCGACACATCGAACACCGCATTTGTGGCGCCGACGCCAACCCCTATCTGGCGGCGGCCGCGATTCTGGCCGGCATCCATCGCGGCATCAGCGAAAACCTCGATCCGGGCGAACCGGTTGAAGGCAACGGCTATGCACAAGCCACGCAACTGCTGCCGACCGACTGGCTGACGTCGCTGACGGCGCTGGAAAATTCGGGGTGGGCACGGGATGCATTGGGGCAGGAATTTCTTGGGGTGTATCTGGCGGTCAAGCGTGCCGAGTACCGGCAGTTCATGGCGCAAGTGGGTGAGCAGGATTGGCGTTGGTATCTGACTGAGGCGTGACGCGCCCGGTCATCCACCCCAAAACCTGTGGGAGCAAAGCTTGCTCGCGATGACGGCGTGACATTCAGCATTAATGTCGCCTGATACACCGCCATCGCGGGCAAGCCTTGCTCCCACAGGGTACGTCTCTGCCTTCTTTTACCGGACCAAGACCATGACCCAACGCACCAATTCCTACTACACCGCCACCCTCAACCAGGACACCGATTACCCGACCCTGCAAGGCCAACACCGGGTTGATGTGGTGATCATCGGCGGCGGTTTCACCGGCGTCGCCACGGCCGTCGAACTGGCGGAAAAAGGCCTGAAAGTCGCCATCGTCGAAAGCCACAAGATCGGTTGGGGCGCCACCGGGCGTAACGGTGGCCAGGTCACCGGCAGCCTCTCGGGCGATGAAGCGATGCGCAAGCAGATGCGCCGCACCCTCGGTGATGAAGTCGATGATTTCATCTGGCACCTGCGCTGGCGCGGGCACCGGATCATCCAGCAACGGGTGGAAAAATACGGCATTGCCTGCGACCTCAAGCACGGTCACCTGCACGCGGCATACAAACCCGGCCACATGGACGGTTTGCGCAAGGATTACGACGAGGCGGTGCGCCGTGGCATGGGCGATGAAGTCAGCCTGCTCGACCGCAGCCAGGTGCACGACCTGTTGCAAAGCGACCTGTACCACGGCGCGATCAAGAACACCCGCAACATGCACCTGCACCCGCTGAACCTGTGCATCGGTGAAGCGCGGGCGGCCGAGAGCCTGGGTGCGCTGATTTTCGAGAACAGCGAAGTGCTGGAGATCATCCACGGCGACACGCCCGGCGTACGCACCGCCCATGGTCGCATCGACGCCAATCAGGTGCTGCTGGCGGGCGACGTCTATCACAAGCTGGAACCGGGAAAGCTCAAGGGCAAGATCTTCCCGGCCATGGGCGGCATCGTCACCACCGCGCCGCTGGGCGATCTGGCGAAACAGATTAACCCCGAAGACCTGGCCGTGTATGACTGCCGCTTCGTGCTCGATTACTACCGCCTGACCGCCGACGGTCGCCTGCTGTTCGGTGGCGGCGCCAACTACAGCGGCAAGGATTCACGCGACATCGCCGCCGAACTGCGCCCGTGCATCGAGCAGACGTTCCCGGCACTCAAGGGCGTGGCCATCGATTACCAGTGGAGTTGCGCGATGGGCATCGTCATCAACCGCATCCCGCAACTGGGCAAGCTGTCGGACAACGTCTGGTATTGCCAGGGCTACTCCGGCCATGGCATCGCCACCACGCACATCATGGGCGAAATCATGGGTCGGGCGATCACCGGGCAACTGCAGCAGTACGACACCTTCGCCGCGTGCCAGCACATCCGCGTGCCCATGGGCGACCTGCTCGGCAACCCGATGCTCGCCGCAGGCATGTGGTACTACCAGATGCTTGAGCGGTTGCGTTGAGATCAGCGATCGGCACAAAACCTGTAGGAGCGAGCCTGCTCGCGAAGAGGCCGGCACATTCAATACATGTGTCGGCTGCTACACCGCTTTCGCGAGCAGGCTCGCTCCCACAAGGGGTTGGGGTCGACCGCAACTGCCTCACCCCTCCACCTGCACCACCTCGATCCCCAGAGCGCGGTAGTCCTCGACATTGCCCGACGCCACATGGCGCTCGGTGATCAGCGTGTGCAAGCGCGTACACGGCGCGACCACGAACGGCTCCACTGCCCCCAGCTTGTCCGCGGTGGTGACCGCAATCACGTGGGACGCACTGTCGAGCATCGCCTGTTTCACCGGCACTTCGTCAAAGTGCAGGGAGCTGATGCCGACTTGCGGGTGAATCGCGCACACCCCGGTGAACAACAGGTCGGCCTTGATACCGGCAAGCAAGCGCAGGGTTTCATGGCCACTGGCCGACATCGTCGCAGGATTGAGTTGACCACCGGCCAGAATTACCTTGATGCCTTTGTTTTCGGACAGGGTAATCGCCGTCATCGGCGACGCGGTGACCGCCGTGATGCAAATGTCCGGCGGCAACGACCGGGCGATCTGCAAGGTCGTGGTCCCGGAGTCGAACATCACGATCTGCCCGTTTTCGACCCGATTGGCCGCCAGCTGCGCCAGGCGGGTTTTCACCTCATCGGTTTCGCTGATGCGGGTGAAGTAATCCTTGCCGGTGTCCTTGGGTCGCGGCAGCGCCCCGCCGTGCACCCGCTGCACCAGGCCGGCCGTGGCCAGTTCCGACAGGTCGCGGCGAATGGTGTCTTCGGAGACTGCGAAATGCTGGCTCAGCTCGGACGCCATGACCTTGCCGTCGCGCTCGAGGATCAAGAGAATTTTCTGTCGGCGCAGGTGAGGGAGTTCGGCGGGAGAATGGTCGTGCATGATTTTGCCTGTTTGTGCGCGCAGTTGCGTGTTTGTGCGAGATTAGACAAACCGCCGCGTAAATACAAACCCCTGGCAACCACGCCAAGTATCAATTCTCTCGATCTTTCAAATCATTAAGGCGAATTTCTTATTTCTTCCCGGCCTGTTCAGAATGGCGCCGTCACTCATGTTCTGGATGGAAACTTCATGAATCTCAACTTCGCCTTTGCCTGCATGATCGTGGTCTCGTTCACCATCGCGCTGGTGCACGCCTGATCGGCAGCATGACTGCACGGCGTCCCCTCCTACGTTTCAGCTAAGTTTCGGTCGGTAGCCTTTCTCCTGCGCACTTTATAGCGCTGCACAGGAGATTCGACATGAACCCGACCATAGCCGGCTGGCTCAACAAAGTGCCCGAAGTGACGCTGTCCTTCTGGGTCATCAAGATCATGTCCACCACGGTGGGTGAAACCGGCGCCGACTTCCTCGCCGTGGACGCTGGCCTGGGCGCCGGCTGGACCAGCATCGGCATGGCCGTGCTGCTGGCCATCGCCCTGGCCTGCCAACTTCGCACCAAGGCCTACACGCCCTGGATCTACTGGCTCACCGTGGTACTGGTGAGCATCGTCGGCACCCAGATCACCGATATTCTCACCGACATGCTGGACGTCAGCCTCTACGTCAGCACGGCGGTATTTTCGGTCCTGTTGGTGATCAACTTTCTGGTCTGGTACCGGATCGAGCACAACCTTTCCATCCGCGAAATCGTCACGCCCCGGCGCGAGCTCTTCTATTGGGCCACGGTGCTCTGCACTTTTGCCCTGGGCACGGCGGCGGGCGACCTTGCCACCGAAGCACTGGGCCTGGGCTTCACCCTCGGCGCGGTCATCTTTGGCGCCTTGATCGCCGTGACACTCGTCGCCTGGCGCCTGGGCGGCAACGTCGTGCTGACCTTCTGGATCGCCTACATCCTGACCCGTCCTTTTGGCGCGTCCCTGGGCGACTTGCTGACTCAGTCCAAAACCTACGGCGGGCTCGGCATGGGCGCGACCTGGACCAGCGCCCTGTTCCTGACCGTCATTGTCATTCTGGTTGCGGTCGCGCAAATGAGCGTCGGCAACCGCAAACAAGTCACTTCGTAAATTTTCAAGAACCATCCAAGGAATCCATCGCCATGCGCTATTTCCATAACGCCATCCGCCACGTTGCCATCGTCACCTCCATTGCGCTGCTGAGCATCGCCGCCGGCTGTTCGAAACCCGCCGACAAACCCACTGCCGGTGCCACGGGTGCGGTGACCACCCAAACTAACGTGGGCTCGAAACTGGGCGACCTGTCCGCATTCCGCAACATTGCCGCCGACGTCGCCGGCCTTGTCGACAAAAGTGACTTGCCTGGTGCAAAAGCCCGGATCAAGGACCTGGAAACCTCCTGGGATGAAGCCGAAGCCGGCATCAAGCCCCGCGCTGCCGCCGACTGGCATGTGGTAGACAAGGCCATCGACCATGCCCTGTCCGCCCTGCGTAAAAGCAGCCCGGTCCAGGCCGACTGCAAGGCAGCCATGGATGAATTGATGAAAGCCTTCGATTCGATGAAAAGCAAAGCATGACCGGCGCACGCTGATACAGCGGCGGACAATTCCCTGAACAGGTGTTTCAATACAGGCGCGACGGTGTTTACCGTCGCGCCTCTTTTTTTTCTGGAGCGGGCTATGCGGATACTGCTGGTCGAAGATGACCCGATGATCGGCGACGCGATCCAGGGCGCCCTCAAGGACGCGAGCTACACCACCGACTGGGTGCAAGACGGCCTCGTCGCCCTGGCCGCGCTGGAGAATCAGCACTATGACCTGGTGCTGCTGGACCTCGGTTTGCCCGGCAAGGATGGGCTCGGGGTACTGAACAGCGTTCGCAGCCAGAACAACCCGGTGCCCCTGCTCATCATCACCGCCCGGGACAACCTCGATGATCGATTGCGTGGTCTTGACGGCGGCGCCGACGACTACCTGCTCAAGCCCTTCGAAATGGCCGAACTGCTGGCGCGCATGCGGGCCGTCCTGCGCCGTCACAACGGCAACGCTTCGTCGCGGCTCGATAATGGCATCGTGTCCCTAGACCTGGTATCCAAGGAAGCCAGCACCGAACAACACCCTGATGTCCTGCTTTCCAGCCGCGAATTTGCCCTGTTGCAAGCCCTGTTGATCCGACCCGGCGCGATTCTCTCGCGCAGTGAACTTGAAGACCGTCTCTATGGCTGGGGCAATGAAGTGGAAAGCAACGCGGTGGAGTACCTGATCCATGCGCTGCGCCGCAAATTGGGCAACCATGTGATCAAAAACGTCAGGGGTATGGGATGGATGGTTTCAAAAAACGTTTAGGGGAGTCGGTGCAGCTCAGGCTGTCCGTGGCCCTGTCGCTGGCCATCCTGTTCATTGCGTTCGTGGCAGGGGTTTTCGCCTACGTTTCAGCCTTCGATGAGGCCCACGAAATGCAGGATGACACCCTGAGGCAAATGGCCGAATTGTTCGATCGGCAACAAATGACGCTCAAGTATCCGGAAAATCCCGTCGAAGAAGATGACGAAACCCGGATCATTGTTCAGTACCTGGCCGATGGCAGCAAAGCGTCCGGCAACGACGACGCCGGCACGCCATTGCCCTTCCCGACGACGCTGGCGGACGGCTTGTCGACTGTGCCCATCGCCGGCGAGGCGTTTCGCGTATTGGTCAAAACCACCCGCCAGGGGCAGCGCATCGCCGTGGCGCAGGAAACCGGCGCCCGTGACACGGATGCCCGCGCCAGTGCGCTGCGCAGCGTGCTGCCGTTCCTGATTTTGCTCCCTGTCCTGCTGCTGGTGGTGGGCGACCTGGTGCGCAAGCTGTTCCGCCCCATCGCCACGCTGTCCTCCGAAATCGACCGGCGCGACGAGCAGGAACTGCACCCGATTGACGAACAGCACCTGCCCGTCGAGATCCGCCCCTTTGTGGTGGCTATCAATCGATTGCTCAAGCGAGTGGCACAGTCCATGGAAACCCAGCGCCGTTTCGTCGCCGACGCCGCCCATGAACTGCGCTCGCCCCTGACGGCCCTGTCTTTGCAAGCCGAGCGCCTGGCCGCCGCCGACATGTCGGCCCCGGCGCGCGAGCGGCTGCTGCAGTTGCGGCGTGGAATCGAGCGTGGCAGGAACCTGATCGATCAGCTCTTGACTCTGGCCAGGGTGCAATCAGCCTCGGGGCTTGCGCTCCCGACAGCGGTCTCGGTCCATGACGTCTATCGACGTGTCCTGGAGGATCTGTGGCCGCTGGCCGAGGTCAAGCACCTGGACATCGGCGTCGAGGCCGGCGAAGACGTGTGGGTCATGATCAATGACGCGGACTTGTTGGCCTTGGTCAAAAACCTGGTGGACAACGCCATCCGCTACACCCCGGAGGGAGGGCGGGTGGACCTGTCGGTGACGCTTGAGAACGGCGCAGCGCTGTTGCAGATCAAGGACTCCGGGCCAGGCATCGCCAGTGAAGAACAGGAGCGCGTGTTCGATCCCTTTTATCGCAGCCTGGGGACCCAAGTGTCCGGCTCGGGGCTGGGGCTTTCGATCGTCAAGGCCATCACGGATCGTACCGGGGCACGGGTGCGCCTGGGGTTTACGGACGAGCGGGAGCATCGCGGCTTGTGTGTATCCCTGTGGCTGACCGTTAGCCGGTAAAACCTTGGCGATTCCCGAACTTGATCTATACCCAGTGTTGGCTTGCTCTGGATCAAGGCGCTTGAAGGCGCCGCCAAAGCACAATGATCTCTTAAACAACGGTGGACAAATGGATGTCTGCCTGGAGATTTCCCAGCATGAAAGCATTGAAGATAGCCGCGAGCGACACCGTACTCGACTGTTTCCTGACAACCCGCGAAGTCATCCCCATCACACGGACCGACTACACCGACGTCGCCGCCGCAGTGTTTGACGTCAATGATGTCATGGGCGGTGCCTTGGCAGACCTGCAACGCACCGGTTTCAATATTCCGATTTTCCTGGTCGCCGCCCACGGCACCCGCGCCCGCGACGTGTACAAGCATCTGGAAGACGTACTGTTGCAGGTGACCGGAATTTTCGATCCCTCCAGCAAAAATGCCCAATACCATGGCAATCAACTGGAAACAGCGGCCAAAGCCTATGAAGACAGTCTGTTGCCGCCGTTTTTCGACACCCTCAAGCGGTACACCGAGTCGGCCAACGCCACATTCGCCTGCCCCGGTCACCAGGGCGGCCAGTTTTTCCGCAAGCACCCGGCGGGTCGGCAGTTTTTCGACTTCCTCGGTGAAAACGTATTTCGCGCCGACATGTGCAACGCCGACGTCAAGCTCGGCGACCTGCTGATCCATGAAGGCCCGGCACTGAGGGCGCAAATGCACGCGGCCAAGGTGTTCAACGCCGACAAGACCTACTTCGTCCTCAACGGCACCTCGGCTGCGAACAAAGTCGTCACCAACGCCCTGCTGACCCCCGGCGACCTGGTGCTGTTCGACCGTAACAACCACAAATCCAACCACCAGGGGGCGCTGATCCAGGCCGGCGCCACGCCGGTGTACCTGGAGACCGCACGCAATCCCTATGGCTTTATCGGCGGCATCGACGCCCATTGCTTTGAAGAAGACTACCTGCGCGAACTCGTCAGTGAAGTCGCACCGGAAAAAGCCAACCTGCCACGGCCGTTCCGCCTGGCGATTATTCAACTGGGCACTTACGACGGCACCGTCTACAACGCCCGGCAAGTGGTCGATCGCATCGGCAAACTGTGTGACTACATCCTGTTCGACTCGGCGTGGGTCGGTTACGAACAGTTCATCCCGATGATGCGGGATTGCTCGCCCATGTTGCTCGATTTGGATGAGAACGATCCGGGCATCTTTGTCACCCAGTCGGTGCACAAACAGCAGGCGGGCTTTTCCCAGGCCTCGCAGATCCACAAGAAAGACCGCCACATCAAGGGCCAGGCGCGCTATTGCAACCATCACCGCTTGAACAATGCGTTCATGGCCCAGGCCTCGACCAGCCCGTTCTATGCGATTTTTGCCTCATTGGACGTCAATGCGCGCATTCACTCCGGCCGCAGTGGCCTGCGCCTGTGGGAAGACTGCGTGAAGTTCGGCATCGACGCACGCAAGTTGATCCTTGAAGCCTGCACCATGATCCGTCCGTTCGTGCCCCGCACCATCGAAGGCCGCGCCTGGGAGGACTACCCGACCGAAGAAATTGCCGCCGATGTGCGCTTCTTCGAGTTTCACCCCAAGGATCGCTGGCACGCCTTCGGCGGTTATGCCGAAAAACAATACTTCATCGACCCCTGCAAGTTGCTGTTCACCACCCCAGGTATCGACCCTGTGGACGGCAGCTACACCGACTTCGGCATTCACGCCGGGATTCTTGCCAACTTCCTGCGGGAAAACGGCATCGTGCCGGAAAAGTGCGACCTGAACTCGATCCTGTTCTTGCTCACCCCGGCGGAAGACTGGGCGAAGATGACTCACCTCGCTTCGCAGATCGCTCGTTTCGAGCGTTTCGTCAGTGACGACGCACCGATGAGCCGGGTGTTGCCGGCCATCTACGCGCAACATCAAGAGCGCTATCGCAATTACACTATTCGCCGACTTTGCCAGGAAATGCACGACCTCTACCGCAAGCACAATGTGCAGCAATTGCAGAAGGCGATGTTCCGCAAGGAGCATTTCCCGAAAAAAGCCATGGACCCCCAGGCCGCACAAATCGAGTACATCCGCGGCAACGTCGAACTGATTGCACTGGCCGACGCAGATGGCCGCATCGCCGCCGAAGGTGCACTGCCCTACCCGCCTGGCGTGCTCTGCGTGGTGCCGGGTGAAATCTGGGGTGGCGCGGTGTTGAAATACTTCCTGGCGCTGGAAGAAGGCATCAATGCCTTGCCCGGGTTTACCCCGGAACTGCAAGGTGTGTACTTGAAGGAGGACGGTGGGCGTATTCGCGCTTATGGGTATGTGATCAAGGCTTGAACCCGGCCAGGTCTTTCACCCGGGCAGCCTTGGGGCTGTCCGGGGGAAAGCCTGTTGTACTTGATGCGTAAGCATATTCAGAGAGGACCAGTATTGGATCCATCTTCAAGACCTGTTCCATCGTTGAAACAATAGAGCAACACAATTACATATTAGTCTTCGTTTTATGCCAGGCCCAAGTAGTTAATGAGTTCTCCTGTCATTTACACGAGTATAAATTTACAGTATCGGTAACTTTACATCCCCTCTTCAATCTCCCCAGCACGACTTCACGCCGCAGAAAAAGTTTAATTCAATCGACGAAAAAAAAATTACCCCTCAAAACAATCGCTTGCTGTTAACTCCCTGATTTTTTTGGATAAAAGGCGTGCATTTTGCCTGACAGCATTTGACAGTTTCGCAAGACTGGCAGATAACTAAGTCGGCCTATCAAAAGTAGGCAAACATCGGAGTACTAGTCGGCGTTCGCCGATCACATGGAAACATTAGAGTAACTATCGACTTGCAGGCCCGATACACGGGTCGTGCGGTAGCTTTGACTCTTAGAACTATCTTAGTGCCAACTCAATTTCATTGAACAGACGTTCTCGTCAGTCGAAAAGACCCGAGCTTAAAGTTCTTCATTTTTGACACACCCCTTTTCGTCAAAACAAAAACAAAAAACAGTTACGCCGGCGCCAAGCCTCCAACACTGCCTACTAGCAAGCATGAAGGCGTCCTGATTCCAAAACGAACAACGACGCTCATATTTTCGCTAAGTACGGAGTTTGTCGACATGCTGACCACTTGCACCAACGCCTCTAGTTGGTACCTCCTACAGTGCAAACCGCGTCAGGACGACCGGGCACAAATCAATCTGTTGCGACAAAGCTATGACATCTTTCGTCCGCAGCTCACCACCGAACGCCTGATTCGCGGCAAACCCCGAAGGGTGTCCGAATCACTCTTTCCCGGCTACCTCTTCGTTCACTTGAGCAACGAGGACAACTGGTCGCCGATCCGCTCCACCCGCGGGGTCAGCCGAATTGTTGAGTTCAATCACGGCCCGGCTGTCGTGGCCGACGATGTGATAGAGCATCTGCGTGAACGATGCCTGACACCGGCGACACCCAACACTCCAGACCTTCAACCCGGCCAGACACTGCAAATAGTCCGGGGGCCGCTCGCGCCCCTGGAGGGTGTCTTTTTGTCGATGATGGGTGCCGAGCGCGTTATGTTGTTACTTCAGTTCCTGAATCGGGAGCAGTCGATTTGCGTTCCGCTGAGCGATCTCGAAACACAATAAAACAAGAAAAGCCTACTGCCGAAACAACATGACCTAAGAACATCGCACGGGTTAGAACTCACGCCTATATTGATATACCAGTCTTGCACTGACAGTGTTCAGCCCAGCGCAAACTGCGCCTGAACACCCACTTTCCAGGAGCAATGATATGGCCATAAAGCCCCACCATCCCTTCGTGCTTATTATGGCCAGCCTGTACCCTGGATACGTCTGGTGCACCAACCCGCAAAGTATCGATGTCTACGGCTTCGACTTCACCCCCAGGTTGCTGTTTTCAGAAAGCTACGACGATAACTTTCGCGAGCTCGAGCACAATGTCCAGTCGTCCATGATCACGCGCATCGCCCCCTCCTTCGAGCTTAAGGCTGAAGACCGCAACAGTGCGACCCGGCTGACCTGGCAGCCAACCCGAAACATTTATCACGATGAGCCGGACGCCTCGAATACCGCACAACGAGTGCAATTGGACAGCATCATGGAGTTTACCGACCGCCATCGCCTGAAACTCGAAGGGGAATGGCACAAATACGAGCGTACGACTTCAACGGCAGTCCCAGGCGTCAATGACAAGATCCAGAACAGTCGGGTCAACAGTCTCTATACCTACGGCGCTCGAAGTGCCGACAATCAAATAGATCTGGGGGCCGGTTACGCACAACTTCGCTATGACAATTCCGGTGGCATCAATGACGACAAGGAGCGCGATACCACCGCGCTGACCACCACCTGGTACCACCGCATCGGCAGCAACACCCGCGGCCTGCTGGAATACGACCATACGATCTTCGACTACTTGCAAGCCAACAGCCCCCGCAGCAGCAAATCAGATGCCCTGCTCGCCGGCGCCGAATGGGATTTCACCGCCCGCACGACCGGCAAGCTCCGTGTCGGCTATGAACACAAGAACTTCGATGACAGCAATTCCAAGGATCTGAATAACCCAACCTGGCAAGTGGATCTGCAATGGAAGCCGCGTACCTATTCGACCTTCACTTTTCTCGCTCGTCAGGCCATGGCCGAGGGCGACGATGGTGCCGACGCCGTCAAGACCACCTTTACCCAGGTGGGCTGGCGTCACGGTTGGACTGAACGCATCACCTCTATCGCCGAAATCGGTGCAGGTCGCGAAGTCTATGAGGGACAAAGCCGTACTGATGACCTGCGCGATTACCACCTGGCTCTGGCGTACAAAATGCGTCGCTGGCTGGACATTGAAGTTGGCTACCGCTACCTGGACGACAACTCGGATGCCGACAACAAAAGCTACCAACGCAACATATTCCAGATCGGGTTCGATGTAAGTCTCTGAGGAGATTCCCCATGAACACACGCATCTTTGGCCTGTTGCTCGTGTTTTGCCTGACACCTGTGTCCCACGCCGGCGAACCCGGCACCGAATACAAACTGGCGGCTGGCGACGTTCTGCGCATTACCGTTTTCGGCGAGCCGGAATTGAGTCTCAAACGGATTCGCCTCAATGACGCAGGGACCTTTTCCTACCCGTTCCTGGGGGAAATTTCTGCCAAGGGCCTGACCCCCAACCAGGTCGAAAAAGTCATCGTCGACGGGCTTAAACAAGGTTATCTGGTCGATCCCAAAGTCAGCCTCAGCCAAATCGAATACCGCGCCTTTTACATCAACGGCGAAGTACAGAAACCCGGCAGCTATCCGTTCGTACCGGGGCTGACCCTGGACAAGGCCATCGCCCTGGGAGGCGGCCTGACCGAACGAGCGTCGATCAAGCGTGTAACGATCGTGCGCGGCGACGGCGGCCAGACGCTGACCGAGAACATAACCCGCAACACCGCGATCGCTCCCGGTGACACCATTTCCATTGCACAAGGCTTTTTCTAATCATGGACAACAGCCCTAGCACTTACGTCGAACGTCCGCTTCAAGCGTCTGCACCCGTGCAACACGGTGAAGAAAAGGACACCATTGACCTGCTCAAACTCTGGAGGGTGATCTGGCGTGCCAAATGGAGCATCGGATTATGGGTACTGCTGAGCGTCGCACTGGCCATCGCGGTGGTGATGACCATCACCCCGCAGTACGTCGGCAGCACCACCCTGCTGATCAAGGACCCCACACCGCCCTTGCTGAACTTCCAGCAAACGACCGAAAAGGGCAGCCCGACACCCGACTATCTGCAGACGCAACTGGCGCTCCTGCAATCGCGGGACCTGGCCGAGCGGGCGGTCAGGACGCTCAAGCTGACGACCAACCCGGTGACGGACCCCCGCCAGCAGCCACAACCCTTGTTCAACCCTCGGCAGTGGCTGGCCGATCTCAATCGCGACCAGTGGCTGCCAGGGTTGGATTTCCTGATACCGGCGACGACAACGCCCACTGAAGAAGACATCTTCAATCAGGTCACGCAAGACCTCATGCGCCATACCAGCGTCAAATTTGTCGGCAAGAGTCAGTTGATCGAGATCGACGTGGAACTGCCAGACCCCCAATTGGCCGCAGCCGCCGCAAACGCCCTGGCCCAGGGCTTTCTCGACAGTCAGTCCGATACCAGCCAGAAATCTTCGCAGACCACCACCAGCTGGATGAACACTCGCCTGATAGAGCTGCGCGACAACCTGCGCAAGGCCGAGGACAAACTGCAGGCCTACCGTGAACAACAGGGTCTGGTGGATGTCGACGGGGTTGCCACCATCAGTGCCAACGAACTGCAAATGACCGGCAACCGGATGATCGACGCCCGCCGTAACCGGGCGGAAGCCGAAAGCCAGTACCGTCAGGTGCAGGGGCTGAGTAACGGTGACTTGAACAAGTTGTCCAGTGTCCCCGCGGTGCTTGCCAACCCGCTGGTCCAGCAGTTCCAGGCCGAGCTGGCCAAGGCGCAAGCCAAGGTTGAGGAGCTGTCGGTGCGTTATGGTCCGAAACACCCGTCCCTGATCTCCGCCCGCTCGGAGCTACGCACGGCTACAGAAAGCCTGCGCCTGCAGGTCAAGCAAGTGATTTCCGGTATCGAGCACCAATATCAACTGGCGGTGGCCAGTGAAGATGCGCTGCGTAAATCCTTTAACACCAACAAGTCGCAGATCCAGGACATCTCGCGCAAGGAATTCCAGTTGCGCGAATTTCAGCGTGAAGTCGACAGCAGCCGGGCGCTGTATGAAACCTTTATCACCCGCCTGAAAGAAACCGCGGCCACGGCAGATATGGACTCGACCAAGGCGCGCATCGTCGACCCCGCTATCGTGCCGCTGGAAGCCAGCAAACCGCGCAAGACCCTGATTGT
Source organism: Pseudomonas izuensis (assembly GCF_009861505.1). Taxonomy (GTDB): domain Bacteria; phylum Pseudomonadota; class Gammaproteobacteria; order Pseudomonadales; family Pseudomonadaceae; genus Aquipseudomonas; species Aquipseudomonas izuensis. Next base: position 39,648 of record NZ_WTFT01000039.1, read on the forward strand.
GGCGATTGTCGCCCTGCTGGCCGGGGTGGTCGGCGTGGTATTGGCTTTCTTGTTCGAGTCGCTGAGCAACACCTTCAAAACCGATGAAACCATCGAAAGCACCCTCAACATTCCGCTGCTCAGCGTGGTGCCGCTGGTGGCGAAGAAAAGCCGTCGGCAACTGGCGCGCCTGTTCGACGACAACGTCAACCCGCGTTTTTCCGAAACCATTCGTAACCTACGCACCTGGCTGATGTTGCAAAGCAGTGAAACCGAAACCCCAATACAGGTCGTACTGGTGACCTCGACCGTCCCCGAAGAAGGCAAAAGCACCATCGCCAACAACCTCGCCTGCTCGCTCACGCCGCTGGAGCGCGTACTGCTGATCGATGCGGACATGCGCCAACCCACCCTGTCGCTGAACTTCGATTTCCCACCGGACTGCCTCGGCCTGGCCAACGTGATTGCCGGTACGGCACGCCTCGAAGACTGCATTCGCACGGTGGGAAATCTCGACATGTTGCCCGCCGGCAATATTTCGCAACCCTCGCTGGATCTGTTCAGCTCACAGCGCCTGCCACCGCGACTGACGCATATCGATCCATCTCGCCAGCCGCCGCCCCAGGACTTGCTGAGCTCGCCGCGCCTGGCACGGATGCTCGAAGTGCTCAAGACACGTTACCGGCACATCATCATCGATTCACCGCCGGCAGAAATGGTCAGTGATGCGTTATTGCTGGCTCAACACTCGGACGCTGTGATTTACGTGGTCAAGGCCGACAGCACCCCCGTCGGCCAGGTGCAGAAGTACCTCGCCATACTGCAACAAAGCCACGTGCCGATGTTCGGCGCCGTGCTCAACCAGGTCGATCTGCGCAAGGCGCGCAAGTACGGCTACGGCCACTCGAAAACGTTCTACAACTACGACTACGCGCCCCGGTAACGACCTGGCGCAACGCCTGTTTGCCTGCTGTTCATCTCTGTCAGATCGCATCAGCCACACCCGTAGCGGCGATGGTGCATCACTCATGTCTGGAGATTGAGGCCATGACTCCGCAAATCACCACTCAAATGGCGCATCGCCGAGGCCTGCTTTTTTGGGGTCAGTGGCTGTGCGCGATGCTTGTGATCAACCTGTTGCTCATGCTGCTCGTGCATTGGCGCGTCGGCAGCCTGACCAGCGACTACCGCGTGTTGATGATCCTCACCGTGCTCGGCTCCATACCGATCTACAGCACGATGCAGGTCTATCACAAACGGTTTGGCCTGTTGGCCGGTCTCGGTCACTTGCTCGCCGCGTGGCTGATCCTGCTGGCCGTGTTGATGGCGATTGCGTTCGTCACCCAGACCAGCGTCAGGTTCTCGCGCCAGGTCATTATCGTCTGGGCCATAGCGGGTTTTCTGGCCCAGGCCGTGTGCTTCCTGCCATTGCACTGGTTGGCCCGTCGGTATATGCGCAAAGTCTGCAACGCACGCCGATCGGTGATCATCGGTACCTGCCCGACCGCCGCCGAGCTGGCGCGTAAACTCACTCAGCCGGAGCACGCGCGGGTACTGGGGTTTATCGCCACCGATGACGTCGACGGTCCCGCACCCAGCGTGTTGCCGCTACTGGGTCGCGTCAGCGAGATCCGCGACATCCTCGCGCAGATGGAGATACGCCGGGTCTACATCGTCCTGCCAATGGCGCAGGCCGCGATCATCGAAGCCTTGTACATCGACCTGCTGGACATGAACGTCGACGTGGTGTGGATCCCGGACCTGGGCAGCATGGTGTTGCTCAACCAATCGATCTCCGAAATCGAGCGCATGCCGGCGATCTACCTCAATGAAAGCCTGATCAGTTCGCATCCCGGCAGCCTGCTCTGTAAGGACCTGTTCGAACGCAGCCTGGCGGCTATCTCGATTGTAGTGCTCAGCCCGCTGCTACTGGGCGTGGCCATCGCCATCAAGCTCACTTCGCCAGGCCCTGTGCTGTTCAAGCAAAACCGTCACGGTCACGACGCCGAGATCATCACGGTCTGGAAATTTCGTTCGATGCGCGTGCACGACGATCAACAGGTGCGCCAGGCCACGCGCGACGATGACCGCGTCACCCCGCTCGGACGCTTTCTGCGCCGCACGTCCATCGACGAATTGCCGCAATTGTTCAACGTGCTGTTCGGCCAGATGGCCCTGGTCGGCCCCCGCCCGCATGCCGTCACACACAATGTCTACTACACCGGCAAGGTGCGTGCCTACATGGCCCGCCATCGGCTCAAACCCGGCATTACCGGGCTGGCGCAGATCACCGGGCATCGGGGTGAAACCGAGACCGTTGAAAAAATGCAGCTGCGCGTCGCCCAGGACCTCAACTACATCAACCAATGGTCGTTGTGGCTGGACATCAAGATTCTGGTCAAGACGCCCTTCACCCTGTTCTCCAAAGACATCTACTGACGTTGTGTCCACGTGGATCGATCCGTCTGAAACATCGTGGTTCCACCTGCTACTCAGTAGCCCGGCAGACTCCCCAATAATAATGAAGGCGTCAGGCAATGATCAGGCTCAAATTAGTCGAGCGGTTCACTCCCGGTCTGCTCAAGACCAACAAGGCTTATTCCTTCATCAACTTTGCCTCCATCGGCAGCCTCTTCCATCGTACAGAGGGCAGCAACGTCACCTATTTTTGCGACGGCATGCTGTTGTCGGCGTTCATGTCGAAGATCACCGGCCGGCCTGTGGAACGGGTCAGTTTCGACTTCACCTCCATCGCCGACCCGGTGCTGCGCCTTGCCGAACAACAAGGTCGTCGCGTGTATTTTGTCGGGGCCCGACAAGTGGAACTGGACCTGTTCCTGCACAAGATCAGGGTCCGTTATCCGCACTTGCAAATCGCCGGTTTTCACGACGGTTACTTCGATACGGCGCAGGCACAGCGAATTCATGCCGACATTCGTGACAGCGCCGCGGACATTCTGATCACCGGCCTGGGCGCCGGCCTGCAGGAGCAATTCGTCGAGGACGCCCTGAGCCAGGGCTTTGGCGGGGTGGCATTCACCTGTGGCGGCTTCATCCGGCAAGAAGCCACGGCCACCCATAACTACTACCCCGACATCATCAACCGCCTGCACCTGCGCGCGTTCTACCGCATGTATCGCGAGCCGCACACCATCAAACGCTACCTCATCGACTATCCGGGCAATTTCCTGCACCTGTGGGCAATGATCGCCCGGCACAAGGTGGCCATCGATCTGCTGCCCCCTGATTGCCGCGAAGCCCGCATGAAGATTCTGTTCATCCTCAAGGATTTCACCCCCGGCGGCGGTGTCGAGAGTGTCCAGCAGCGCCTGGCCGAACAATTTCTCAAGGAGGGGCATCAAGTCGGTTTTTTTGTCATGAACGGCGATACACCGGAGCAGGAAGGCGCGACGCTATTCCAGGGCGGCGGCAAGGGCTTCAAGGGCCTGCTCAAGTCCATCCTCCAGTTGCGCCGGATCATTGACCGTGAAGGCATCACTCACCTGATTGCCGCCAAGGAACAAGCCAACCTCTGCACCTGGTTCGCCACATTCAATAGCCCTTGCCGCGTCATTTATGCCCGTCACGCGGCACTCGATTGCGCGGAACAGAAGACCGGCCCCATCAGTCTGCGCCTGCTCTACGCTTTGTACCTGTGCGGCAATGGCAAGGTCGTCGCGGTATCCGATGGCCTGCGCCAGGGCCTCGCCGACCTGATGCCCTGGGGACGCCAGCGCATTCGCTACTGCCCCAATGCTGTGATCACCGAATACATGCTCAATGCCGCACAGGCCCCCTTGCCCGACGGATTGCCCTCCAGCTATTGGCTGGGCATGGGACGGTTGGTGCAACCCAAGGGCTTTCATCTGTTGCTCGATGCCTATGCCCTGGCGTTGTCCGGCGCACAACCGTTGCCGGATCTGGTGATCGCCGGGGACGGCCCGGAACGTGCCGCCCTGACCGCACAGGCACAACACCTGGGCATTGCCGACCGTGTGCATTTCACCGGTTTTCTGAGCAATCCCTATCCACTGATCCGCCACGCCCGACTCCTGATCCTGAGTTCCTTTCATGAAGGGTTGCCAACGGTGCTGATCGAAGCCCTGGCGCTGGGTACGCCGACCTTGGCCTGTGATAGCGGCAGCGGTCCCCGGGAGCTGCTCGATCACGGCCGGCTCGGGCGCCTGGTGAAGGTCAATGATGTGGCGGCCCTGGCAGAAGGCATGTTGCACAGCCTGATGGCGGATGGCCAGGACGCCCCGGCCGGTCGCGTCGCGGCGGAGGCGGTTCGACAGTACAGCAGTCATCAGGCCGCCGAGGCGTACTACCAGGTATGGAATCAATGAAGAAACTGCTGATCATTCTGCATGACCTCGGCGCAGGGGGGGCCGAGAAGATGATGACGCGCCTCGCCGGTGCACTGGTCGATGCAGGCAATGACGTGACCCTGTTGATGCTCACCGGCGGCGGTATAAATGCCGCGGGCCTCGATCCGCGGGTCAAGCAGGTCGAATTGCACAGCGGTCGCAGCGCGAAAGCTGTGCCGGCCCTGGCGCAATTTCTGCGGCGCAATCGTTTCGACGCGCAATTGGCCGCCCTCACCCATGTCAACGTGGTGGCGATTGCCGCTGCGGCGTTGTCCGGGACCCTTCCCCGCCTGCATGTCAGCGAGCGCAACGCGTTCTCCCACGACAAACACGTCAACCCGTCTCTGCGGGTACGGCTGGCCTATTGGGTGGCGCCGCTGCTGTACCGGCTCATCCCCAACCCGGTGATCTGTGTGTCACGGGGGGTTGCCGAGGATCTGGTGCAGACCACCATGGCCCGCCGGCGCGACGTCACCATTGCCGACAACCCGGTGCTGGACAATGACTTTCGCGACAGGCTGCTGCCCGCCCCCGAGCATCACTGGCTGCGGGTAAAAACCATGCCGGTGATCGTCGCCGTGGGGCGCCTGGCCCACCAGAAAGGTTTCGACACCCTGATCGATGCATTCGCCCGACTGCCACAGCGCACGGTGCGATTGATTATCTTCGGAGACGGCACGCTCCGGGCTCAATTGCTCGATCAGGCCCGCGCGCTGGGCGTGGCCGATCGGGTCGACTTGCCGGGCTACACCCCTGATCCGATGGCGCAAGTCGCGGCGGCCGATTGCTTTGTCTTGTCATCGCGTTTCGAAGGCAGCCCGAATGCGCTGGTCGAAGCCCTGGCCACCGGAACACCTGTGATAGCGACTCGATGCCCGCATGGCCCGCAGGACATTCTCGACGACGGTGCAGTCGCGCCGCTGGTGGCAGTCGATGACCCCGCGGCCCTGGCGCAGGCGATCAGCGATCAACTGAGCGCCACGAGCGACACCCGGCGCCAGACACGTATCGATGCCGCCGCCCGCTTCATGAATGCCCGGGCGGTGAAGACCTACCTGAACGCCTTGCTCGGGAGTGCACCGCCATGAACACATTGCAAGTCCAGCTCACCACCCTGCGCGACATTTTCACGTTGTTCGGCGTGCTGTTTTACATGCAGGTGATCAGTTTTTTTTCCAGTCTGGGCAACGCCTCAAGCCTGGACGATGCCCAGCGTGACCTCGAGGGTAACGTCGTGAATCAGGTCTGCGGCCTGATCACCCTGCTGGTGCCGCTGTTTTTTTTCATCCGCCACAAGGTGTTCCTCAGCAAAAGCTTTTACCGTCAGAACGCCTTTTTGCTGCTGTTCGTGCTCTGCGTTGCCGCGTCGATCAGTTGGTCCCACGACCCGGTGCTCAGCCTCAAACGCTTTGTAGCCTTGATGAGCGTGGTGTTTTTCGGCGGGTACGTCGCCTATAACTACAGCCTCGAAAAAATCAGCTTCATGCTCGGCTGCACCCTCGGCGCTGCGGCGCTCATCGGGTTGATCTGCGCCCTGGTCCTGCCGGATATCGCTTTCATTTCCGGGGGCATTCGCGACGGCGCGTTCAAGGGGATCTTCCCGGAAAAAAATGCCGGGGCGCGAATCAATGCCATCGCCATTGTGCTGCTGCTGCCCATGATCCGCCGGCACAATCCCTGGGCCATATTCAGTGCACTGTGCTCGCTCGTCGCCATCGGACTCGCTCAATCCGCGACGGGGCTGGCGCTGATTTGCGCCGGTTCGGCGAGCTACTGGTACTTTCTGACGATGATCCGCCTGCGTATCAACCGCTCGCTGCTGGCGTTCTTCGCGACCACCGTTCTTTACTTGCTGATCTGTCTGTTTCTCTACGGCAATTACACGCTATTGCTGGAGATGGTCGGACGCGATCCGTCACTGACCGACCGCCTGCAGATCTGGGAACTGCTGGCCCCGTTCATCGATGCCGAATTTGTCAGGGGCTACGGCTTCGGCGCCTTCTGGTCCAGTCCCGACGCCGACGCGTTCATCACTCGCTGGGGTTACATCGGCAACGCCCACAGCGGCTACATGGAAACCCTGCTCAACGGTGGCGTGGTGCAATTGACCGCGTTGGGCCTGATGCTGGCTGAAGCGCAGGTCAAACAATATCGCGCGGTGACAGCGGGCCAGTCGGCCCAGTACCGCGCCAGTGCCCTGGTGATCATCGGTCTGTTCATCGTCACCAATTACGTGGCGTATGTGATCCCCAATTACCGCTCCGCGGAGTTTCTGGTGTTCTGCATCCTGGCGTTGTCCTTCCGGCATCACCACGCCGGACGCAGCGTTGCCAGACGGAGCGCAGAGTTGCAGCCGAAGGCACAACGCAGCGTATACAGCGGGGCCAGTGCCAGGGTCGTCGCCAAGGAGAAAGACCCATGTTGAAAGACGCGCCTTCCTCACCGGCTTCGGTGTGCGTGGTCATTCCGATGTACAACGCCGCCAGCACCATTGAAAAGACCCTCGCGTCCCTGATCCGGCAAACCCGTCAACCCGAGCAGGTGATCGTCGTCGACGACGGCTCCAGCGATGACGGCGCACAACGGGTCAGGGACTTTGTCGCACCTTTTCGCCTGACCTTGTTACAGCAAACCAACCAGGGCCCCGCCTGCGCACGCAACGCAGGCATCTTCGCCGCCGGGCAAACCTTCATTGCCTTCCTCGATGCCGATGACCAGTGGCATCCGCAGAAACTGGAAAAGCAGCTGGCGCTATATGAGCGGTTGACGGCCCAGGGGCATTCGGTCGGATTGATCGATTGCTACCAGCTGAGTGTGTTCAGCGACGGCAAACAGCAGCGGGAGGAACGGCGCAAAAGCGGTCATCACTTTGCCGATTTCATGCGCGAGAATGTCATCAACGGGACCTCCGGCGTACTGGTGGTGCGTGAAGTGGTCTGCGCCCTGGGCGGTTTCGATCCTTCCTTGCGCTTTGCCGAAGACCGTCTGCTGTGGACGCGGATTGCCGAGCACTGGGAAATCCACACCGTGCCGCAGACCTTGCACCGGCGCGGGGTCGACAGCGGCAACATCACCGCGCAGCCGCAAAAATACTACCCGTACAAAGTCAAATTCATCGAGCTGTTCCTGGCGCGCTACGGCGCAAGAATGACCCGGCAACAGCGAATCCATTTCGTGCTGGCCAACCATGCCGACTTCCTCAATGCCTTCTCCCGGCGTGGCGACCATGCGCAGGTGATCCAGGTGTTCCGACAGATGCTCGGGCACTCCTGGCAGGCATTGATTTTCTTCAATGGCAAGCCGACCCTGCGCTACCTTTATGCGCGGCTCAAGACGCTGCGCAAGGTGTCCTGAAGCGATTACCCCTCTATCGAACGTCTGCCCGGGTTTACCCCATGGCCAATCAACGTCTCGTCACACTGAGCTGGATCTTCACCGAGAAATTCGGCCTTATTTTCTTGTCGATGTTCACCTTTGTCGTTTATGCCAGGCTCTTGTCGCCGGAAGAACTGGGGGTGGGCACCGTCATCATCGCCAGCGTCGAAATGATCGGCATCCTCTATTCCTCCGTGCTGGAAGACCCGCTGGTGCGGCTCGAGCGCCTGGATGACCGACGCATCGCCACGGCGTTCTGGGTGGCGGTGCTGACCAGCCTCGTATCCATCGCAATCATCACAGGCGTGGCGGTGCTATGGCTCGATTCCGCTGCCCTGCAATGGATGACGGCGGTGGCTTCCGTGAAAATCCTGTTCACCATGATGGCGCGGGTGTATGTCGCGCAAATGCGCCGCAGCAGCAATTTCCGCATGCTGGCTTCGCGTACGCTGCTGGGCAAGGTGCTCGGCGGCGTAGCGGGCATTGCCGTGGCGCTCTGGGGAGGGGGCGCCTGGGCGGTGATTGCCCAGGCGCTGGTCATGGAATTCGTTTCCATCGTGGTGCTGATGCTCGGCGACCGACGTCGCATCCCATGGGTGATTGACGGTCCGTTCCTGCGTGAACTGCTGGCGGCCGGCCTGCCGGTGGCCATCAACACCCTGAGCTCGCAGACCCTTCAGCGCGGGGTCAATGTGGTGCTCGGCATCACGGCCGGCACCCACGCCGTCGGCATGTTCAACCTGGCACTGCGCATCATCGATTTGCCGCGCTCGGCGTTCTACAACGGCTTGATGAGCTACGCACTGCCGGCATTCGCCAGGCGCAGCGCCGAACCCTCGCGATTGATCGTCTTCATCAGCGACTCGACAGCCGTCAGCAGCTTCCTGCTCACCCCGGTCTTCATCGGTATCGCCGTCACCGCCGCGGACATCATCCTGCTGATCTTCGGTGCCAAATGGGCAGACGCGATTCCCCTGCTGCAAGTACTGGCCTGTACTGCCGCCATCGGCAATACCGCCATGTATGCCACCACCGCGCTGGTAGCCGTCAACCGCACGCACCTGACCCTCAAGGCGGAGGTGGGCACCACCTTGCTGGCGTTGGCACTGGTTTACGGCCTGGGGCCACTGTACGAAGGCATGGCGGCGGCCCTGGCGCTACTGCTGCGGATGGTGATCGTCACGCCGTTGCAGATCCGTGGCCTGAATACCGCCATCGGCTATGGCTGGGATACGTTTTTCGCCTCCAGCTACCGCAGTGTCAGCGCCTCGCTAGTCATGGCCGCAGCGGTACTGTTGTTGACGCCACGGCTGCAGGTGCAGGGGGTTGTGCACCTGGTCTGCAGCATCGGCATCGGTGCGCTGACCTATGGGCTGGTGTACAGCCTGTTGCACCCGCGCTGGCCCCAGGAATTCAAATCGGTATTTACCACCCGCTGAACCCATTCCCCCCGAAATCCCACTGTGACAGGAACGCCCCATCATGCGTAAAACCACGCTGGTTACTGGCGGGGCCGGTTACATCGGCTCCCATACTACGCTGACCCTCATTGATGCCGGCCACCCGGTGGTGCTGCTCGATAACCTCTGCAACAGTTGTCGGGAGTCGATCACCCGTCTTGAGCAACTGTCGCATCGACATGTCGACTTCATCGAAGGCGATGTGCGCGACAGCGCCTTGCTCGAAGACATTTTCGATCATTACGACATCGATGCCGTGGTGCATTTCTCCAGCCTGAAATCCGTTGCCGAAAGCCTGCAAAAACCGCTGGAGTATTACGCCAACAACGTGGTCGGTACGCTGAACCTGTGCCAGGCCATGGCCAGGGCGCACGTATTCAAACTGGTGTTCAGCTCTTCGGCCACGGTTTACGGCGACCCCGTGCACACACCGATTGCCGAAGACCTGGGCACGGGCAAACCGGTCAACCCCTATGGCCGAAGCAAGCTGATGATCGAAGAGCTGCTCGAAGACCTGGCGCAGTCCGACCCGCGCTGGAGCATCGCGCTGTTGCGCTATTTCAACCCGATCGGTGCGCACGAAAGCGGCTTGATCGGCGAAGACCCCCATGGCCGGCCCAACAACCTGTTGCCCTGTCTGACCCAGGTCGCCATCGGGCGGCTCCCCGAGCTCATCGTGTACGGCAACGACTACCCCACCGTCGACGGCACCTGCGTGCGCGATTACATCCATGTGGTCGATGTGGCCGAAGGTCACCTGAAGGCATTGCAGATACTGCAGCACAGCCCCGGCATCCATATCTGGAACCTGGGCACCGGCACCGGCTACAGCGTCTTGCAGATCATCCACAGTTTCGAAGACGTGACCGGCATCAACATCCCCTACCATTTCGCCCCGCGCCGTGCCGGTGACATTGCCCAATGCTGGGCCGACCCCAGCAAGGCCGGACGCGACCTGGGCTGGTGCGCACGACGTAACCTGGAACAGATGATCATGGACACCTGGCGATGGCAGTCACGCAACCCCTATGGGTACCATTCCCGGCTCGAGCTGCCGGTAACGGTGGCCATGAAGTAAGGGAGCCTGCATATGATCAGGGAGTGTCTACTCATTGTCATTCTGGCAACCGTGATGTTCGAGGC
>NZ_WTFT01000004.1:0-142798 GCF_009861505.1 Pseudomonas izuensis
TTGCCCACCCACCCCAGCGACTGATTGACGATGTCGAAGTGGTCCAGTGGATATTCATCGCCAATCACCGTCCCCAGGTGTGAGCTGTAGCGCCCGACCATCCCGTCGCAATGGTCGGCCTCGCGCACGAAGCTTCTGGCAAACAATCGACAAGTGCGGTTGGTGCCATCGAGCAGGTTGCGTCCGCGATCGGTCTTGCCTGGTTGCAAGGTGCCGGACCAGGAGTAATAACGCACGCCGTTCACCTCTTCCGCGCCCTGTCCGCCCCAGGTTTCGGGCACCCCCTGTGGATAACGCTGATTGAACAGCGCCACGCCTTCAGTGGTGAGCGAGTGATGGGATCCATGGATATCCACCGGAAGCTTCGGCCCGCGATAACCGGTTTCCAACAGGCTCATCAACGCCCCGACCAGGTGCAGCAAAAAGCTCAGCAGCCGGCCGCGAACACTGTCATGGGGATAGTGTCGATGCAGATAATCCGCCAGCTCCGAGCCATGATTCGGCCCCGCCACCGACGTCACCGACGCCACCCGATCCGGTCGCTTGGCGGCAGCGTACCGAGCGGTCAGCGCGCCCTGGCTATGGCCGATCAGGTTGACCTTTTCAGCACCGGTTTCGCGAAGAATCTCTTCGATCCGCGCGAGCAATTGTTCGCCCCGCACTTCGTTGGAGTTGATCGGTGACACTTGCACCGCAAACACCACGGCACCGCCCTGGTGCAACGCCGAAACGATCCCGTACCAGTACGGATAGAGCAGCAACCGCACGAACCCGAGCATTCCCGGGACCAGCACCAGGGGGTAGCGCGGGGCAAAACCTTGCGACATGGGCAGACGTCCTGGTGATCGGGGGGGTAATGCAAGACGGGAGGCAATTCACCCGCCAAGCATCGCCAGCGAATATGACAACTCGACGACCAGTCTATGACATCCGCCCTACTTCAACCCCACTACACCCGCCACGATCAGCCCGACCGACAGCAACTTCACCGCAGTCAGGCTTTCACCCAGCAATGCAAAACCGAGAAACACCGTGCCCAGCGAACCGATGGCGGTCCAGATCGGGTAGGCGATACTCACCGGCAACTCACGCATCGCCAGGGTCAGGAAATACACCCCGCCCACTGCCGCCAATACGGTGATCAGCGACGGCCACAACCGGGTGAAGCCCTCGGCGTACTTCATGCCCATGGCGAAGGTGACTTCGAACCCGGCGGCGATCAGCAAAAACCACCAGGCCATCTAGAACTCCCTGGCCAGCGCGAGCAAGCGCTGCTCGGCCTCGGCCGCGGAGACTTCGAAGGTACGGGCCTCAGACTCTTCACCTTCGGCGGCAACCACTGTGACATCGGTGATGCCGATAAAACCCAATACCGTACGCAGCAAGGGATCGGCATGGTTCATGGCTTCCAGCTCGCCGCCCGGACCAAAACCGAATCCGCCGCGACTGGTGACAATCAGCGCCTTTTTGCCTGGCACCAACGGCTCGTATTGAGCCACGCCGTTGTCCAGCGTGTGATTGAAGGTCAGCCCGAGCCGCACGATCTGATCGATCCAGGCTTTCAAGCCGCTGGGTACGCTGAAGTTGTGCATCGGCGTGGAAATCACCAGCAAGTCATGACCCAGCAACTCGCCAACCAGTTCATCGCTGAACGCCAGGTCGGCCTGCATCGTCAGCGGTCGGGCGTCGGGTTCGGGGTAAAACGCCGCGGCCACGAAAGCCTCGTTGACCGGCGCAATCAACGCCCGGCCGACTTCGCGTCGGGTCAGTTGCGCATGGGGGTTGCGCGCCTGCCAGGCTGACAAGAACACTTCGGCCAAACGCCGGGAATGCGAACGCTCACCACGCGGACTGGCATGTATCGCAAGAATTGTGCTCATCTGAATCTCCTTGGGGCTAAACTCGAACAACCTGTGGCATGCAGCTTCAAGCTTGCAGCTGCCCCTGTTCAACTGAGCAAAAATCAGTCTGGATGAATCTGTTTCATCCATGGAGCACTCAATGTTCGCTTCCTTGCCGCTGACCGCCCTGCGCGCCTTCGAATCCGCTTCGCGCCTGCTCAGTTTCAAGGCCGCCGCCGAAGAACTTTCTGTGACCCCGACGGCGGTGTCCCATCAGATCCGTTCGCTGGAAACCTGGCTCGGCGTGCCGCTGTTCGAGCGCCTGCCGCGCCAGGTGCGCCTGACCGACTGCGGCGAACGGCTGTTCCACAGCTTGCACGGCGCTTTTCTGGAAGTGGCGCAAAGCGTCGATACCCTGCGCCCGCAACGCAGCGGCACGAGCCTGACGATCTCCACCACCGCCGCCTTCGCCGCCCTATGGCTGGTGCCGCGCCTGGGTCGCTTCTACGCCCGCCATCCGAATATCAGCCTGCGCCTCGACACCCATTGCGAGGTCATCGATCTGCATCAGGACGCCAGTGTCGACCTGGTGCTGCGCTACAGCCTCGGTGACTATCCGAACCTGCATGGCTTGTGCCTGTTCGACGAAACCTTCGGTGTCTATGGCTCACCGGAACAAGTCGCCCTGGCGACGGCTCGTACACCGACGCTGATCAGCGTGCGCTGGCACAACTCCAAACTCTATGCACACGGCTGGGAGGCCTGGTGCGCCCGGTCCGGCGAGTCCTGGCTGACGGGCCACCCCGCCGTGCGCGAATACGATGAAGAGCATTACGCCCTGCAAGCGGCGATTGCCGGGCAAGGGATGGTGCTGGCGAGCAATATTCTGGTGTCCGAAAGCGTGGCCAGCGGCTTGCTGTTGCCTTACCGGGGCGAGGTGCAGGTCGAGGGCGCCGGGTATAGCGCTTTGTGCGTGCCGGGAAGGGAGCGACATCCGCCGGTACGAGCGTTTTTTGCGTGGCTGCGTGAAGAAGCGTTAATGTCCGGAAAGTTGCTGCAAACAGGCAACTAATTTTCACCGCTAATCACCACCTTAAAATCCAAACACACATTAACCACCACCCAACTGTAAACAGAACTTGAAGTTACAAACACCGCATAGACTTTTTTCAGGATGAAATTATTCTAACAACCACAACCAAACGGTTGTTCCCACAGAATAAAGTAAAGGAATACAGCCATGCATCTTGAGCAACGACTCGAATTTATCGACTCCCTGCCATCGTTACCACCCATCATAATGCCGCGGGCATTCGCTGACCCATCTGAAGCCCAACCACCTCACGACATTAACAAGCCAACTGCGAGTGTAATGCCAGACACAATAAACGCATTTCTCCCAGGCGTATCAGAGCAAATCATTGACGACGTGAACCTGTGCAAACTGATCATGCAGAATGCCGCAACTAAAAAATACCCCGATGAGAAACAACTATTTGAATGGTATAAAGAATATGTCACGGGCTTGTCAAACATTGGCTGGGCATTCCAGGCAAAGAATTTGCAAGAGACCACCATCAAAAGGGTTGGCCTGACGATGGACCAGGTCGCCCTTGAAGTTGTCGCCGGCCTGCTTTCCCCAAGTGCCGCTACCACACTGTCAAAGGTCTCGAAGCTCGCAGTAGATGCCGTACAAAAAAACCCCAAGGCAATCGGGATTTTCAATCGCGAGTCTAAACTCGGCACCCAGGCCAAGTTTGATATTGCACCGGTCTGGACCGACAACCACGGTCAAGCGAACATGGTCCTTAACTGCATCTCCCTTGATGCGCGGGAAAGTACCCGTGGCATCCTGTTCTGGAAATCCACGAAACAATCCACCACCATTAAAACCGGCGCAGTGCACATGTATCTTAGCAGTAGAACTTTCTCTGGAATACGCGACAAACTGATAAGCAAATACGCCGACGCCGCAAATAAATACATTGATAACCTTCCTGACTTTTAAAATCAGCGAATATTTAAATCGACAAACAACATGCCATTTTAAACAAATTTCACTCACAGGCCTCGAGCAACTAAATTATGGACCCCTCAACTTATGACATTTATCTAGCCAACGGTAATATCACCGTTTTTTTGGGCGACCAGGGAAAGGAATTCAAAAAAGACATTTTGAACTCCAGCCTGCTGGGTGAGCTCGTATCAACTTCGAAAACCCCCAACAGCCGGGAGCAACTATTCTCCGACTATGTAACTACTGTGAGCAAATTGGGCTGGGTTGAAAAAAGCCGAGCGTTCAGGCACTCCGACTTCTCCAACATAAGCCTTTTGGAAACCGTCGAAGCAGGCATAGGAACGTCCCTGACTAAAGAAGCAAAACAAGCTCTACTCAACGCCTTTTTGCAGTTAAAAAAAACACCCACACAGTCACCGGTACTCCAACACATTTTAGATAAACTTCAGGTCAATGCGTTTACCCCAAGCATCGACACCGGTGACGTTCCTTCGACGAAAAAGCCGGTTGCCACTTCAATCCGGCTTACCATTGTCTGCAAAAATGCGAGCATCATCACCCTGCAGGTTGCCTTCAAGACCAAGGCCGGGATTAGTATCGACATCCTCGATCAACCCGTCCTCAACTCCATCAAGGATGGAAAATCCAACATGTGGTTGTTGGTCAGTACACTGGATGCACGCGAGTACGACAAGGTCAGAGCGACTGTCCTGAAAAAAATAGGCAATCGCATCCACACCGACTTGTTGCATGTTCCAGTACCAACCCGTCTGGGTTAATGCCCGCCAGACATCATGTTTGATCGCTCCTGGACGTTTGATCCGGCAGCGATCAAACATTGCTTTAACACACCTCAGTTTTTCACCGTTTTGGGTGCCTTGCCCGCCTTCATCTGCTCCAGCAACGGCGCGCACTGATTCGTTTCGCCGCCGCTCGGCGCCACCAATGCCAGCAACCCCGCCGCCGGTGCGGCAATCACGCCCAGTGCCACCATCCCCGCCCCGCGCAACATCAGGGGTACTGCTTTCACCCCGGCTTCGGGCTTGATGAACTTACCCCGCACGTACAGAGGCGAACGCAATGAAATCAAGCGCCAGCCCTTGGATTCCGGGGTAATGGTCAGGTCCAGTTGCTCGGTCGCCATGTTCGCCGTGCCATCGATATAGACAATCGCGTTCTCGGTATCGAAAACGAACAGCCGTGTAGTGGCCAGGCCTGTCTTGATGTCGAAGTCGGCGGCCGCGCAGTTGATCTTCACTTCCTTGTCGCCAAAGATCCTGCCCACCACGTAGTTGCCGACGTTCAACCCGGCCAGCTCCATCAACTCGCGACTGATTGCGCCGTCGTTGATCAGCATTTTCAGATTGCCGTTGGCACTGCCCAACAACCTGGCCACCGAGTTGCCGCGGCCGGTGATATCGGCATCGCCATTGAGCTCACCGAAACTGGTTTTCATCGGTTCGAAGGTCGGAAACAACTGCTTGAGTTTGAAACCGCGCGCGGTGAGTTTTGCGTTGCCCTCCAAGGGTTCAGTGCGACCGTTCAGGCGGATTTGCGCGTCCAGCTTGCCGCCCGCCACGCTGAACCGCAGCGGTTCGAGGCTGAGCACGCCATCGGTGAGCACCAGATGGGTGTAGAGGTCGTTGAACGGCAGTTTTTCGCTGTGGACGATGCGCTTGCCAGAGAACTCGACATCAGCGTCCATATCGCGCCAGCGCTCGGTCTTGAACTCTTCGACCGGCAGCACCTTGTCCGCCGGCTGTTTGCTCTCGCCGCCACGGGCCTTTTGCTGGGCATTGGAGTCAGCGCCGATCAGCGGGGCCAGATCGGCAAACAGCAGTTGATTGGACAGCAATGACCCGCTGAGTTTCGGCCGCGGCTGACTGGCGACGTAACTCAAGTTGCCATGGATATCGCTGGTGCCGATCTTGCCGTTGAACTCTTCATAGCGAAACACCGCGCCCCCTGGCTCATGCAGCCTGGCTATCAGGTGACCGTCGGTGGTATAGGGCGGTGTATCCGGCAGGGTCACACCGGTCAGAGGATAGAGATTGCCCAGGCTGGTACCGGCCAGCTTCAAGCGCAGATCCAGGGCGCCGAGGTTCATCGGGTCGGTCAGGGTGCCGGCCAGTTCGACGCTGGTGTCGGCGATTTTCACCTGAGCCTGCAACGGAAACGGTCGGGCCGCATCCTGTAAGGCCAGCAGGCCGCCGACTTTGCCCTCGCCCGCGAGTTTCTGGCCGTGGTACTGGCCTTTGACCTTCAGGGCAAACGCATAGTCTTGCGGGGCCGCCCCCTTCTCCTGTGCGGCTTTCGCGCTTTTTTCGCCAACGATGTCGCTGAATGGAACCGGCTTGCCCAGTGGATCGATCAATAGATCGAGCTGCGTCTTCAGGTTCTGATCGTCAAGGGTGACGTGACCTTTGTCGAAGCCGATCGCACCAATATCCACCACCCAGTTCGAGGGTTTGGCATTCGGGTCTTTCGGATCGAACTTGAAGGTCCAGTTGGCACGTCCGTCCGCCAGGCGTTGCAGCTCGGCATTGGGTTCGGTCAGGTCGATGCGCGGGATCACCACCCGTTGCGCCAGCAAGGCCAGGGGCGAAATGCGCAGTTCCACGCGCTTGAGGCTGGCCATCTGTGGCGTTTTCGACCAGTCCGGGTTGCCCAGGGTCAAATCTTCGGCCACCACATGCGGCCACGGCACCCACGCGCGCCAGCCCCCCTCATCAAGCTCGCGCCGCCAGATCACCGCCAGGTTGCCGTTGATCGCGAACGGGCGGTGCAACTCTTCGGAAACCTTGGCATTGAGGGGTGGTTTGATCCGGTTCCAATCGAAGAACACGATGACCAGTACCTGCACCGCCAGCAGTACAACCAGGCTGGTGAAGGTCCAGGCGAGAATTTTACGAGTGCGCGTCATTGCACAAAGCTCCTGATACGACTGAGCGCCGGACTGCGACGCCCATGAGAAACGCAGCACCAGAACCGGCCCGCTATGGAATCTACGACTGGCAAACGGTGCGCAGGTTTAATCGAAAAAGCGATTTTGCCGCAATCGACCACTCGATTGCTGCTCTTGCTTCCCATTTCGCGTTACCACACCCGCACTTTTGTGGGGTGAAAGTGAGTCGAAAATACCCACCTTGGCACACCGCAAAGGCCCGATTTATAAGGGCTGCAGCGAACAATCAATTCCGTTGATTATTAACATTGCGTTTATGAACTTTTATATCGACTTATCGAGAGTAGCATTGCCCTTGTACCCAATTTATCGCCGCCCCACGGAGCACCCAATCATGAAACGCCAACTACTGCTTAGCCTTTCCCTCTCTATGTTGGCCAGCACTGCTTTCGCACTGCCGGCCGCTGACCAGGCTACTCCGCAAGTCAAAGACAGCCACTCGGTATTCAGCCAAACCCTGGCGGAAGGCGGTAACGATCGCCTGAAAGAAAAAGGCCTGATTACTCAGGACGGCTACGACAAGACTCCACAAGGTCAAACCGTTGCTGCTGACGGCTACGACAAAACCCCACAAGGTCAAACCATTGCCGCTGACGGCTACGACAAAACCCCACAAGGTCAAACCGTTGCCGCTGATGGCTATGACAAGACTCCACAAGGTCAAACCGTTGCCGCTGACGGCTATGACAAGACTCCACAAGGTCAAACCGTTGCCGCTGATGGTGGTGACCGTGTCATCGAACGCAACAGCGCTATGAGCTAAGCCCATGGCGGCCCTGAAAAGAAGCCCAATCACCGGATTGGGCTTTTGACTTTCTGGCCACTCACCTTACAACGCCGTACCTTCTGCGCTGGATCTCCCTTTCGTCGTTCGACGCCGGCAAAGCCGATTTGCTAGAGTGCGCCGCTCCCCTTCTCCAGAAAACGCCCTTGCGATGTTGCCCCGCGCCGAACAGAAACAACAAACCCGCAACGCCCTGATGGACGCTGCCCGCCACCTGATGGAAGGCGGCCGAGGATTCGGCAGCCTGAGCCTGCGCGAAGTGGCGAAAACCGCCGGTATCGTCCCGACCGGTTTCTACCGGCATTTCGCCGATATGGATGAACTGGGCCTGGTGCTGGTCAGCGAAGTCGGCCAGACCTTCCGCGAAACCATCCGGTTGGTGCGACATAACGAATTCGTCATGGGCGGAATCATCGATGCGTCAGTGCGGATTTTTCTCGATGTGGTTTCGGCCAACCGTTCGCAATTTCTGTTTCTTGCCCGCGAGCAATACGGCGGTTCACTCCCGGTGCGCCTGGCCATTGGCCGTTTGCGCGAAGATATCAGCTCGGACCTGGCTGCCGATCTGTCATTGATGCCAAAGCTGCAACACCTGGACATTGCCGGTCTGAGCGTGATGGCGGACCTGATCGTCAAGAGTGTATTCGCCACCTTGCCCGACATCATCGACCCGCCGGCCGAGGCATTGCCCGAGCATCTGACGCCCCAGGCAAAGATCACCCAGCAGTTGCGGTTCATCTTTATCGGATTGAAGCACTGGCAAGGCCTCGGCAGCACCGAATAACCCGGCCCTGCACACAACACCGCCCCCGCCATCATTTGGTGCGCCCTTCACCGTCGCGCACCAAATTGCCGCAACAACTGAAGCAACAACCAAGCTCTGACAGGCATTTCCTACGCACTCCCCCGATTGGCAAGCCCCTTGCTCTAGCCTGAGCATTGTCCATTGCTGGAAGCTTTCCGATGCTGGTGATTCATCGCAGAATCGACCCTCAACCCGTCTGGGCCGCCGAGTTGCACCTGACTTTCGAAGCGCGGAGCAAAAGCCGTTTGCGCTGTTTCAGTGCCGAGGGCGAAGACGTCGGGTTGTTTTTGGAGCGCGGTCAATCGCCCCTGTATGACGGCGAGTGCCTGCAAGCCGAAGACGGGCGCATCGTCCGTGTTTGTGCCCGTCCGGAACAGCTGCTGCACGTCACCTGCGCCAATGCATTCGAATTGACCCGTGCCGCCTATCACTTGGGCAATCGCCACGTCGCCTTGCAGATTGGCGACGGCTGGTTACGCCTGCTCGACGATTACGTGCTCAAGGCCATGCTCGAACAATTGGGCGCCACCCCCTCGCACATCGAAGCGCCGTTCCAGCCGGAACACGGTGCGTACGGCGGCGGTCACCACCATTCGCGTCACGGCGACGAAGACTTCAACTACCCGCCCAAACTGCACCAGTTCGGCGTACGCCCATGAACGCCGCCTGGGCGCTGTTGCGTCTGGCCAGTCCGCAATTGCCGATTGGCGGCTACAGCTACTCCCAAGGCCTGGAAATGGCGGTGGAGAACGGCCGCGTGAACGATCCCGACAGCGCACGACGCTGGATCAGCGATCAATTGCTGCTCAATCTCGCCCGTTTCGAAGCCCCGCTGCTGCTCGCTCATTGCGTGGCCGCCTTCGAGGAAAACTGGGGCGAACTGCTGCAACGCTGCGAAGAACACCGCGCCAGCCGGGAAACCCGCGAGCTGCATCAAGAGAGCCGGCAGATGGGTTACTCCTTGCAACAATTGCTCAACGGCTTGCCGGAGCTGGATACAACAGCCTGCGCTTTCCTCGAACAGCACCCCGAACCGCACTTGGCCCTGGGTTGGGCGCTGGCCGCACGTGCCTGGCGGATCAGTCCCCAGGATGCATTGGCTGCATGGCTCTGGAGCTGGCTGGAAAACCAATTGGCGGTGCTGATGAAAACCCTGCCGCTGGGCCAACAGGCCGCACAGCGCCTGACCAGCGAATTGCTGCCGCTGTTACAGCAAGCCCAGCACAACGCCACCGGCATCACCCCCGAACACTACGGCAGTGCCACTTTTGGCCTGTCCCTGGCGTGTATGGCCCACGAGCGCCAATACAGCCGCCTGTTTCGTTCCTAGTCCCCCTGGAGAACCACATGAACACACAACCCCTGCGCGTCGGCATCGGCGGCCCGGTCGGCTCCGGCAAGACCGCCCTGACCCTGGCCCTATGCCTGGCCCTGCGCGACCGCTACAACCTGGCTGTCGTGACCAACGACATCTACACCCGTGAAGACGCCGACTTTCTGGTGCGCAACCAGGCCTTGGCGCCGGAGCGCATCATCGGCGTGGAAACCGGTGGCTGCCCGCATACGGCGATCCGCGAAGACGCCTCGATCAACCTCGAAGCCGTGGATCAACTCAACCGCCGCTTTGCGGGTCTGGACCTGATTCTGGTGGAATCCGGTGGCGACAACCTCTCGGCAACCTTCAGCCCGGAACTGTCAGACCTGACCATTTACGTGATCGACGTCTCGGCCGGCGACAAACTGCCTCGCAAGGGAGGCCCGGGGATCTGCAAATCCGATCTGCTGGTGATCAATAAAATCGATCTTGCACCGCTGGTGGGGGCATCACTGACCCTGATGGACAGCGACACCACGCGCATGCGCAACGGCAAGCCGTTCGTCTTCAGCAACCAGAAAACCGGTCAGGGCCTGGAAGAAATCATCGCCTTCATTGAACGACAGGGCCTGCTGACCGCGGCCTGACCTCCACTGATCAACAAGGAAGCTTACCCATGACACTCAAACGCATCCTGGGCGCCCTGGCCCTGCTGCTGTCCCCGGCCCTCGCCTTTGCCCACCCGGGGCATGGCGACAACGGCTTGATCGCCGGCATCAGCCATCCGATCGGCGGCCTCGACCACTTGCTGGCGATGCTCGCAGTCGGTCTGTGGGCAGCGCAACAAAAAGGTGCTGCGCGCTGGGCTCTGCCATGCACCTTTGTCGGCATCCTGTTGCTCGGCGGGTTGCTGGGTTTCGAAGGGCTGAATCTACCAGCGCTGGAAAGCGGGATTGCCGCGTCCGTGCTGGCGCTGGGCCTGGCGGTGGCTCTGGCGGCGCGTCCTCCGTTGAGCCTGGCGGTGGCCGCGACGGCATTGTTTGCCTTGTTTCATGGCGTGGCTCATGGGCTGGAATTGCCTGACATGTCGAGTCCGTGGACCTATGCAGTCGGATTTGTGGTGGCGACGGCGGTGTTGCATGCAGCCGGTTATGCCGTGGTGCGATTGTTACCTCAGGCAGCTGCGCCAGTTGTTCGACTGGCGGGGGGGGCTTCGGCGGCGACTGGGATCTGGTTGCTGGCAGGCTGATTCTTTATTGCCTGTGATGGCCTCATCGCGGGCAAGCCTTGCTCCCACAGGTTATGTGTTGCCCACAACATTGCAGTCCGGCACAAATCCTGTGGGAGCGAGGCTTGCCCGCGATGAGGGCCTGACAGACAACACACCTCTCAGGCCTGCTAACATGTCGCGCAATCAACCCTGCCGTGACGACGCCAGCCAATGCCGCCTGTTTCCCGCTCCGCCTCCCAGCCCGATCTGACCGCTCTGTTCACTTCGGTGCAACAGCACTTCCTGAACGTGATCGTGCCGCTCTGGCAAGGCCCCGGCTGGAATGCCGACATGGCGTTGCCTTATGAAGCGCTGGATGCCGGGCACCAGCCGCTGCCCCCACAGCGCTACCGGGCGATGGCCTGCGCACGACAGCTGTATCTGTTTGCCAGTCTGATCGGCCAGGTGCCAAAGGCCGAAGAGCGCGCCGCGGCACTGTTCCGCTCCTTGCAGCGGCATTTTCACGATGCCGAGCACGGCGGCTGGTTCTACAGCATCGACCCGCACGGAGCGCCGCTGGATCAGCGCAAAGACCTCTACACCCACGCCTTCATCCTGTTTGCCTGCGCCCATTACTGGGACAAAGTCCGCGAGCCGCTGGTGGAGTCGGTGCTCAACGCTGCCCTGGAAGTCATCGCACGACGATTCGCGACCGGCGATGGCCTCTACGAAGCGTGCCTGGATCGCGACTGGGCAACCCTTGAAACCGGCCCTCTGCAAAACCCATTGATGCATCTGGCGGAAGCCTTCCTCGCCACGTTGTCAGTGCGCGAAGACCTGGCTGTGCAACGAGCGCTCGTCGAGTTATGCACAGCCATGCAGAAGCGCTTCATCGATCCGCAACAGAATGTGCTAATGGAAAAACCGCTGGGCGCTGTGGATAACTGGTTTGAACCGGGGCATCAGTTCGAATGGTATTTCCTGCTGGAGTCCTCCGACCTGCTACGCGGTTCGAAATTGCACGCTTCGCTGGAGCGCGCGTTTGCGTTCACAGAGCAATTGGGCGTCGACCAACAGACGGGGGCCGTGCGGGCCATGCTCGATCTTGGGCCGGATGGAGGCTTGCGGGACGCCACCCAGCGAATCTGGGCTCAAGCCGAGTACCTGCGTGCACTGACGCTACGCCCCAACAGCGAGGTCCTGGTGCTGCGCCAATTGCAGGCGCTGCAACAACGATCGCTGCACGCGGGTGGTTGGTATGAATGCCGTGACGAGCACGGTGAAGTGAGCCGCCTGGACATGCCATCAACCACGCCTTATCACCTGGCGACCTGCTATGCCGGGTTGGCTGAATATCTGCGTTAATGCTCAGATCGCTTTCGCGAGCAGGCTCGCTCCTACAGTTGATCTCATTCCTCTGTGGGAGCGAGCCGGCCGGGCGGCGATCCGACGACTGACCTCGAAGAGGTCAACGGCCTTCACTCAATCCACTTGCGATCCCCGGTAAAACTGATCGTCAGCCATCGCGCGGCGTCCGGCGCGCCAAGTTTTGTGGAAATTTCCTCTCGCAGACTGTCCAGCTGCCCCACACCGTCCAGCCAATAATCCTTCGGCAACACGACGTGAATCTCGATAAAACACGCACGACCGTGCTTCTGCACGTAGGAAATGTAGTCGTCGAAACCGTGCTCGATCTTGGCCTCTTCCATCACCTGGCGCACCTTGTCGTCCAGTTGATCCGGGGCAATTCCCAGCACATCGCGCAACGCCGGACCGAGGATTTGGAATGCCGGAGGGAGCATACCCAAGGCCAGCAGAATCAGAATCATCGGGTCGACATACAACGCCCATTTGTCGTAGCCCTGAGTCTTGAGCAGCAGCGCGATGAGGAAACTCACCAGCAGGCCGGCCGTGAGCATCGCGTCCACCAGCCAACTGATGTTGTCGAACTTGATCAGCGATGATTTGAGCGTGCGATTGCGATGGCGGACGTAGAAAAAATAGATGAGCTCGACGATGGTGAACACCGACGCGTAAAGGATCACCAGGCCGAGCTCGACCTCGCGGCCACCGCTGATGATGCCGAACACGCCGTTGAGAAAGGCATAAATGGCCACCAGCAACAGAAAACTGCCTTCGATCACCAGCACCATGGGTTCCAGGTGCCAGGAGCCGAACTGGAAGCGCTGATTGCTTTCCTTGGCGATCAGCTTGGCGGTGATCAGCATCAGGACCTTGATGAAGGCTGCTACCAGCGAGAAGAAGCCATCGAACAGGATGGATTGGGAGCCCGAGACAAACCCGGTGATGATCCCGGCGAATGTCACCACCAGCATCAGGAAGGTCGATTGCTTGAGCAGCGCCTGCTCGCCTCGATTGCTCACTCGCTCTCCTCTAATACCTCTTAACCGCCGGGTGTGGCGGGTTACTTGAGGGAGGAGTCTAGCTGATGTCCTGCGGCGTCTGTTCCGCCCCCTTCGCGGGCTAGCTCTCCCCCACAGGCTCAGCGCAATCCTTGTGGGAGCGAGCCTGCTCGCGAATGGCCGTTACGCGGTCTTAAGCCTTGCCACCACTGCGATCAATCGCAAACCCGGCCCAGGTCTGGCTCACCGGCATCAGCTCCAGGGTGTTGATATTGATGTGCGCCGGGGCATTGAGGACCCAGAAAATGGTCTCGGCAATGTCCTGCGGCTGGATCGGGTCGGCACCGGCATAAGTGGCGTTGTAACGCTCCTGATCACCGGCGAAGCGCACCAGCGAAAACTCGCTCTCGCACAGGCCCGGTTCGATGTTGCTGACCCGCACGCCAGTCCCTTGCAGATCGCAGCGCAGGCTCAGGGAGAACTGTTGGACGAAGGCTTTGGTCCCGCCATACACATGGCTGCCCGGATACGGGTAACTGCCGGCGACGGAACCGAGGTTGACGATACCGGCGCCACGACCGTGGGCGATCAGGCGAGGCAGCAGCAGGCGGGTGCTGTACATCAGGCCCTTGATGTTGGTATCGACCATGGTGTCCCAGTCGTCCAGGCTGCACTTGGGCGCCGGATCAGCGCCAAGGGCCAGCCCCGCATTGTTGATAAGCCCGCGCAGCTTGGCGAACGAAGGCGGCAAGTTGGCGATGGCTTCTTCCATGGCCTTGCGATCGCGCACATCCAGTACCAGGCCATGCACCTCGGTCTGCTTCGACAGTTCGGCGCACAGGGCGTTGAGGCGTTCTTCACGACGGCCGGTCAGCACCAGTTTCCAGCCGGCTTCGGCAAAACGACGGGCACAGGCTTCACCAAAACCGGAGGTCGCGCCGGTAATAAACAGGGTGTTGGACATCGTGTTCTCCTTGCTTCGGCCGATGGTCAGCCATTGGAATAGAAAATCAGCTGGCAGCATGCCCGGCCTTGCACGCACCGGCAACCACCGCACAAGCTGTACAGAAATCGATCAACCTGGGCAATGCCTTATGCACCGTGACCTGCAGCCATGTGCACGCACCTTATCCACAGCCCCATCCACACTTTCCGGGGGCAAGTCGAAATGCTGCAAGCCGCTCACCACAAGGCTTTGCGAGGGATTTGAAAATTTTTTCGCTTGACCCTCACAAGCCCGCCGTGTAGCCCATGGCCAATTTCTCGACCAGGCAGTCAACTCGACGATGGCCGCAAGCCAGTAACTACGGCCTTCAGCCGAGTCTTTCCAGAGTTTAATCACAGACTTATCCACAGGCTTATCCACCCCGATTCAAGGCACTTTTGTCATCAAGAAAAAAGTTGACAAAGCCACCCAGAGGCCTGGCAAAAACGCCTGAGCAAAAAACAACCACAGCGCTGGAAGCCACGAATTCAAAGGCTCTCAGCCAGCTACACCCACGTTATTCACAGCCAGCTCCACAGTAAACGGGGACAAGTCAAAACCGTGACAAAACAACTATTTGCAGCGGCTTTATGTCGCGGTTACGGAGCTTGAGAATATTGTTTTCCACAATTTCCGTTTACCTCCCACCATTGCCCCTTGTAGGAGCCGGCTTGCTGGCGAAAGCGGTGGATCAGTGCCGATGATGTCGAATGTGACGCCGTCTTCGCCGGCAAGCCGGCTCCTACAGGGGCAGTGGGTATGGGAGATGTAAAAAAGCCCCGGAGCTTTCGCGCCGGGGCTTGTGCATAACAACGAAAACTCAGTGCCCGCCGAGATAGGCGTTACGCACATCCTCGTTGACCAGCAACTCCTTGCCTGTGCCGCTCATGCGGATCTCGCCGTTAACCATCACGTACGCCCGGTCCGACAGCCTCAGGGCGTGATTGGCGTTCTGCTCCACCAGGAAGATGGTCATGCCGGTCTTGGCCAGTTCCCGCAGGGTGGCGAAGATCTGCTTCACCACGATCGGGGCCAGGCCCAGGCTCGGCTCGTCGAGCAACAGCAGCTTCGGCCGGCTCATCAACGCCCGGGCGATGGCGAGCATTTGCTGCTCGCCACCGGACATGGTCATGGCCCGCTGGTTGCGCCGTTCTTCGAGCCGCGGGAACAGCTCGAACATGCGCTGCATGTCTTCCTTGGCGTATTTGTCGCCGATCGGAATGGTGCCCATCAGCAGGTTTTCCTCGACGGTCATGTCAGGGAACACCCGCCGGCCTTCCGGCGACTGCGCGATGCCGTTGGACGCGATGTAGTGCGACGATTTGTGGGTGATGTCCACACCCTGGTAAAGAATCTGCCCGTCCGCCGCCCGGGGCTGACCGAAGATCGACATCAACAGGGTCGACTTGCCGGCGCCGTTGGAGCCGATGAGGCTGACGGTTTCACCTTCGTTGATGTGCAGCGAGACTTTCTTCAGGGCCTGGATCGGCCCGTAGAACACGTCCAGCGCCTTGAGTTCGAGTATGGATTTACTCATACCACCTCCTCTTCGTCGGCGCCCAGGTACGCGGCAATCACTTTCGGGTCGTGGCGGATGTCATCGGGACCGCCCTCGGCGATAACGATGCCGTGGTCCAGCACCACGATGTGGTCGGAAATACTCATTACCATGCCCATGTCGTGTTCGATCAGCACCACGGTCAGATCGTGCTCGTCGCGCAGCAGCCGGATCATCGCGCTCAGCGCTTCGGTTTCCTGAGGGTTGAGGCCGGCGGCCGGTTCGTCGAGGCAGATGATCTGCGGACGCGTGCACATGGCCCGGGCAATCTCCAGGCGGCGTTGCTGGCCGTAGGACAGTTCACCGGCCAGACGGTTGGCACAATCCACCAGGTCCACCACTTCCAGCCAGTAGAATGCATGGTCCAGGGCATCGCTTTCAGCCTTGCGATAACCCTTGGTGTTGAGAATGCCGGCCAGCATGCTGCGGTTGACCCACATATGCTGGGCCACCAGCAGGTTTTCCAGCACCGACATTTCCTTGAACAGGCGAATGTTCTGGAATGTCCGCGCCAACCCGGCACGGTTCACCAGATGGGTGCCGCCGAATGCCTTGTAGAACAGCCGGCTGGCAAAGGCTTTCGGCGAGACGAAATCGGTCGGCTTGAACGATTCGCCGAGCAACTTGATGACATTGGTTTGCTGGCCGCGCACGTCGAGTTCGATCTTGCCGCCAGAGGCCTTGTAGAAGCCGGTCAGGCAGTTGAACACGGTGGTCTTGCCGGCACCGTTGGGGCCGATCAGGGCGAAGATCGAGTTGCGTTTGACCTTCAGGCTGACATCGTTCAACGCCTTGATGCCGCCGAAGTGCATCATCAGTTTTTCGACACTGAGTACGACTTCGCTCATGGCGCTACTCCTTTACGCGGGGTCACACCGGTACGGCTGATCCGAATCAGGCCGCGCGGTCGCCAAATCATCATCAACACCATCAGGATGCCGAACAGCAGGACGCGGTATTCGGCAAAGCCACGCAGCAATTCCGGAGCCACTGTCAGTACGAAGGCCGCGATCACCACGCCGATGGTCGAGCCCATGCCGCCAAGTACCACGATGGCAAGGATCAAGGCCGATTCAAAGAAGGTGAACGAGGTCGGGTTGACGAAACCCTGGTAGGTGGCGAAGAACACACCGGCCAGACCCGCTGTCGAAGCACCGATGGTGAACGCCGAGAGCTTGACCAGCACGTGGTTCAGACCCATCGAGCGGCAAGCGATTTCATCTTCACGCAAGGCCTCCCAGGCACGACCGACCGGCATGCGGGTCAAGCGATGTTTGATGTACAGCACGGCCAGAACCACCAGGAACAACACCGTGTAAATGAAGTAGTACTTCACGTCGGGGTTGTACGCAATGCCGAAGAACTCATGGAACGGCACACCGCCATCTTTCGCACGCTTGCCGAACTCGAGGCCGAAGAAGGTCGGCAACGGCGCCGGCATGCCGTTCGGGCCGCCGGTCAGGGACAGCCAGTTATTGAGGATCAGACGGATGATTTCACCGAAGCCCAGGGTCACGATCGCCAGGTAGTCGCCGTGCAGGCGCAGCACCGGGAAACCAAGGATGCACCCTGCCAGGCCCGCGGTGATCGCCGCCAGCGGCAACACCGTCCAGAACCCCAGTCCCAGGTACTGATAACCGAGCGCCAGACCGTAGGCACCAATGGCATAGAACGCCACGTAGCCAAGGTCGAGCAGACCCGCCAGGCCGACCACGATGTTCAGGCCAAGCCCCAGCAGCACGTAGATCAGCCCGAGGATGACCACGCCCAGCAGATAGGAGTTGGAGAAGAACGGAAACACCACGGCGAGGACGATCATCAACGGGATGATCCAGCGCAAACGTGATTTGTAATCGGGCGCCAGTACATGCACTCCGGAGCCGGTGGTTTCAAATCCTTCGAGGATTCTCAAGCCCTTTGGGGTTTGCAGGAATGTGCTCAAGGCAAAGCGGCCGGCCATGACGATGGCAACAATCCATGCCACCCGCTTGGTTTCCAGGTTGAAGCCGTAGCCATCGAGCACGATGCCGACAATCGGCCCGAACACGATCAGGGCGATGAGGCCGGCAAGAATCGCATCAACCAGACTTTTTTTGAGATCAATGGTTTTTTTAGTGGTTGAAGACATCGCTTACACCTTCGACACAAGAGGACGGCCGAGCAGGCCTTGAGGCCGAAAGACCAGAACGAGAACCAGCAGCGAGAAGCTGAAGACGTCTTTGTAGTCCGAGTTCACCAGGCCGGAGAACAGCGACTCGGAAATCCCGAGGATAATCCCGCCGAGCATGGCACCAGGTAAAGAGCCGATCCCGCCAAGTACCGCGGCAGTGAAGGCCTTGATGCCGATGACGAAGCCTGCGTAGAAGTCGAACGTGCCGTAGTTCATGGTGATCAGCACGCCGGCCAACGCCGCCATGGCTGCACCGATGATGAACACGTAGGAGATCACGCGGTCGGTGTTGATCCCGAGGATCGAGGCCATCTTGCGGTCTTGCTGGGTCGCACGGCACATGCGGCCGAGCTTGGTGTACTTGATGACGTAGGTCAGCAGGCCCATCCCGACGAACGCTGCGACCAGAATGAAGATCTTGGTGTAGGTGAGCTGAACGAAGCCACTACCTACGTCGAGGCGCCATGCACCGGTCAGCAGTGTCGGAACACCCTGTTGGCGGGCACCCTGGGCGATCTGAGCGTAGTTTTGCAGGATCAGCGAAATACCGATGGCGCTGATCAGCGGTGCCAGTCGGGTGGAGTTACGCAGGGGTTTGTAGGCGACACGTTCGATGACCCAGCCATACACCGCCGTGACGACGATGGTGAAGATCAGGGTGCCGAGCATCAACAGCGGGAAGGATTCAATACCGAAGTAAGCCAGCAGTGCCAGACTGATTGCCGCGAGGTAAGCGGAAATCATGTAAACCTCGCCGTGGGCGAAGTTGATCATGCCAATGATGCCATAGACCATTGTGTAGCCGATGGCGATCAAGCCATAGACCGACCCGAGGGTCAGGCCGTTGACCAGTTGCTGCAGGAAAATACCATCCATAACGCAATCTCACGCATTTGAGAGACTGCACAGAAGCCGCTGGTGTCGGACCGGGGTTCAGCCGCCGGCACCATGCGGTTGTGTGCAGCTCTACGAGAAAAGACAGGTACTGCACGGACATGTTTCAGGATTGCCCGGCGCGCGGGGCACCGGGCAAATCAACCGCTCATATCACTTCTGTTTTTCCAGTTGGTGGTATTTGCCGTCCTTGTCCCACTGGTAAACCACGTAGTCGGAGACTTTCAGGTCACCCTTGCTGTCCCAGGTCTTCTCGCCCATAACGGTTTTGACCGGGTTCGCTTTCAGCCACTTAGCTGCGTCTTCGCCCTTGTTGGATTTGGCACCATTGAAGGCGGCAGCGAGGGCCTGGACAGACGCGTAGGCGTACAGGGTGTAGCCTTCAGGCTCGTAGCCAGTCTTGCGGAACGTGTCCACCACGGCCTTGCTGTCCGGCAGCAGACGCGGGTCGGCGCCGAAGGTCATCAGCACGCCGTCGACGTATTGCGGGCCGCCAGCAGTGGTCACCAATTCGTCGGTCACGATGCCGTCGTCGGACATGAATTTCACGTCTTTGAGGCCTTCGGTACGCAGTTGTTTAACCAGTGGACCGGCTTCCGGATGCA
Organism: Pseudomonas izuensis; assembly: GCF_009861505.1. Taxonomy (GTDB): domain Bacteria; phylum Pseudomonadota; class Gammaproteobacteria; order Pseudomonadales; family Pseudomonadaceae; genus Aquipseudomonas; species Aquipseudomonas izuensis. The sequence continues at coordinate 19,513 of NZ_WTFT01000004.1, forward strand.
GGCCGCCGAAGTAGACCACGTCGGCACCGGCCGCACGGATCTTGGTGACAACGGCGCTGAAATCTTTCTCGCCGCGGGTCAGGCCTTCGTACAGCACCGGCGTGACGCCGCGCTTGATCAGTTGTGCCTTGGTGGCATCCGCCAGGCCCTGGCCGTAGGTGTCCTTGTCGTGCAGGACAGCCACTTTCTTGCCCTTGAGCACGTCGACAATGTAGTCGCCGGCCACGATGCCCTGCTGGTCGTCACGTCCGCACATACGGAACATGGCACTCAGGCCACGCTCGGTGACCTGCGGGTTGGTGGAACCTGGAGTGATCGCGATGATCCCGGCTTCGTCGTAGATTTCCGACGCGGGAATGGTGTTGGAAGAGCAGAAGTGACCGACCACGCCAGCGACTTTCTGGTTGGTCAGGTCCTTGGCGACCGTCACAGCCTGTTTCGGTTCGCAGGCGTCGTCGCCCTTGACCAGTACGATTTTTTCCCCGTTCACGCCGCCCGATGCGTTGACCGCATCGGCCGCTGCCTGTGCACCCTTCATGTACTGTTCGCCAAATGCTGCGTTGGCGCCCGTCATTGGTCCCGCTACGCCGATCTTGATGTCAGCCTGAGCAAACGCAGAAACACCCAACGCAGCTGCCACTGCGAGGGCCAGAAAGCCTTTCTTGTAAAACGTCTGGGACATGAGGTGGTGCTCCATGGTTTTTTTAATTGGCACTGCGACTTCACTGAATGCTCAGAGCAAGGGCCGTGCCATCGGTTTTTTATTCTTAAAAAAGTCGCTGCTTTATTGTTATTTCGACTGTTTCGGGCCCATTTTTATTGGGCGTGCAACCGTCTAAACCGCGGAAGGTGATACCTTATTTTCTTCGAGGCGCAACCTGCCTGCGCCATCATTGCAACCGCGGCACCAAACGGCGTGCAACCAGCCTGTAACAACGTGCGTCACCGAACTGCACACTGCTGGTGCGCAAACTGCTACAACACGCACCACTACAGGCTAGTCGCAACGCCGAAAAGCGCTGCGCTCCAGTAACAAATTTCAACATTCAGATCACGATCCGCAGGCACTGGCCTGCGTGATACAGCGAGAACCCCGCCTCATACAGGCAACTGCGAAGGCCCACACCGGCCAATGGCTGCATGGGGGCGAACGGAATGGGTAGCGCTTGAGGATTTCCGTTACACAGGTAATCGGCAAAGGCCTTGCCGACCACCGTCCCCGTGGTCACGCCTCGACCGTTGTAACCGGTGACTGCCACTATTCCGGGCGCCGGTTCGAACAGGCGCATCAAATGGTCGGGCGTAAACGCGATGCGCCCGGTCCAGGTGCACTCCCACTCCACCGGTTTAAGGTTGGGGAAGTAATGCTGCTGCACCCGATCAGCCCAGGCCTTGAGGAACCAGGTGGGTTTCTGGTTGCCGTTACCAAGGCTGCCCAACAACAGACGACCGTCTTTGTCGCGCCGAATGCTGCTCAACACTTGCCGGGTATCCCACGAGCCCTGCCCACCCGGCAGGATTTCCTGAGCGGCGTCTTCGGTCAACGGCACCGACGCCACCTGGTAGTAGTAACCGGGGAAGAAATTACGCTTTAGCTCGGTCCAGTCGCCTTCGGTGTAGGCATTGGAGGCAATCACCACTTGCGAGGCCAGTACTGAGCCCTGCGCTGTCTGTACCGACCAGAGTTGGCCCTGACGTTCGAGTCGGGTTACCGGGGAATGATCGAATAATTGACCGCCCAGGCGCTTGGCCGCGTTGGCCAGACCGGTGGTATAGCCCATCGGGTTGAGGGTACCGGCACGTCGATCGAGTAGCGCAGCGGCGATCTTTTTGGTGCCTGTCGCTTGCTCGCAAGCTTGCCCGGTCAGCAGCTCCACTGGCGCGCCGCGACGCTTCCATTGTTCTTCACGACTGCGCAGATCGGCTTCGCCACGGGCATTGTGGGCCATGTGCAACGTGCCTTCTCGGCGCAGCTGGCAATCGATGTTGTATTTGTCGACCAGGCTGAACACCAGCGCTGGCGCCGCACCCAGCATGCGGTTGAGCTGACTGCCGACCGCCTCGCCAAAACCGGCCTCGATTTCGTCGGGCGGAATCCACATACCGGCGTTGACCAGCCCGACGTTGCGTCCGGAACCGCCATGACCGGCGCGATGGGCTTCCAGCACACACACTGTCTTGCCCTGCTCCAGCAGATGCACCGCCGCCGACAGCCCGGTAAAACCGGCGCCAATCACGCAGACATCCGCCTTCACCTCACCGTTGAGCGCCGAATGGTCGGGCCTTTGCGGTGTCAGTTTTTCCCATAGACATTCTTCGCGTAACGGCATTGCCAGACTCCAATCAGAAACCTAACAAACAGATAAAGCTTCGCTGGCAAGCCAGCTCCTACAGGGTCTGTGTCGAGGCACATAACTTTGTAGGAGCTGGCTTGCCAGCGAAAGGGCCCATCAGTCAAACGTAATACCCTGGGCCAATGGCAATTCCAGCGAGTAGTTCACGGTATTGGTCTGACGGCGCATGTAACCGCGCCATGCGTCGGAGCCGGACTCGCGACCGCCGCCGGTTTCCTTTTCGCCACCGAACGCGCCACCGATTTCGGCACCGCTTGGGCCGATATTGACGTTGGCGATGCCGCAATCGCTACCCACAGCCGACATGAACTGCTCGGCCTCACGCACATCGGTGGTGAAGATGCAGGACGACAAGCCTTGTGGCACAGCGTTGTTCAAGCGCAGCGCTTCGTTGAAATCGCTGTAACCCACCACGTAGAGGATCGGCGCAAAGGTCTCGTGGCAGACCACATCGCTCTGCTCCGGCATTTCGACGATGGCAGGCGAGACGTAATAGGCATTCGGAAATTTATCTTCCAGCTGACGCTCACCGCCAAACACCCGGCCGCCTTCGCTCAACGCCTGCTCCAGCGCATCCTGCATGTTGTCGAAGCTTTGTTTGTCGATCAGCGGGCCGACCAGGTTGCCTTCCAGCGGATGGCCGATGCGCACCTTGGAGTAAGCAGCTTTCAGGCGGGTGACGATCTCTTCCTTGACCGATTCGTGGGCAATCAGGCGACGCAATGTGGTGCAACGTTGACCGGCGGTGCCGACGGCGCTGAACAGGATGGCGCGAACAGCCATGTCCAGGTCGGCGCTTGGGCCGAGGATCATCGCGTTGTTACCGCCCAGTTCCAGGATGCTGCGGGCGAAGCGTGCAGCGATTTTCGGCGCCACTTCGCGGCCCATGCGGGTGCTGCCGGTGGCGCTGACCAGTGCGACACGCGGGTCATCGACCAACGCTTCGCCAGCGTCGCGGCCGCCGATGATCACCTGGCTGAGGTGCGCAGGCGCATCGCTGAAATTTTTCAGCACGCGGTCGAACAGTGCCTGGCAGGCCAGTGCGGTCAGCGGGGTTTTTTCCGACGGCTTCCAGATCACCGGGTTGCCGCAGACCAGCGCCAGCGTGGCGTTCCAGGCCCAGACCGCCACAGGGAAGTTGAAAGCGCTGATCACGCCGACGACGCCCAGCGGGTGCCAGGTTTCACGCATGTGGTGGCCAGGACGCTCAGAGGCGATGGTCAAACCGTACAACTGACGGGACAGGCCGACGGCGAAGTCGCAGATGTCGATCATTTCCTGAACTTCACCCAGGCCTTCCTGGGTGATCTTGCCGGCTTCCCAAGACACCAACTCGCCGAGATCGGCCTTGTATTCACGCAAGATGTCGCCCAGTTGACGCACCAGTTCGCCACGGCGTGGTGCCGGAACCTTGCGCCACAGTTCGAACGCATGATCTGCGCGACTGATGTGCTGCTCGACTTCAGCGGCACCTTCCCAGTTCACGGCGGCGATGCGACTGCCGTCGATGGGCGAATGCACCGGCACTTTGCCGTTCTGGTACAGGGCCGGGTTCACACCAAGACGATCAAGCAATGCGGCAACCATGGGTCACTCCTCAAGCAAAAAACGGTACGTGTGCAGCCGCGCGATCACGGCTGATCAGACCTGTAGTTTTAGCGCCCCGGAGGTTACTCAACAAACGACCTTTAAGAGAGATATCATTCCGTTTATTCATGCTGTGCATTGCTGGCAATAAAGAGACAAGAACAAAGGACCGCCCATGCTGAACAAACGCTATTTGCCATCGATCGCTGCCTTGCAGTGTTTCGAAGCCGTGACCCGGCATCTGAGCTTCACCCGGGCCGCCGAAGAGTTGAACCTGACCCAGAGTGCTGTCAGCAAACAGGTCGCGCAACTCGAAGAGCTGTTACAGCATCTGTTGTTTCGCCGGGTACGCCGACGCCTGCAAATGACACCCGCGGGCGATTTATACCTGGTCGAGGTACGAAAAATCCTCACGCAGGTCGAGATGTCGACCCATTACCTGCGCTCCTACGGCGGTGAAACAGAAGTCCTGCGCGTCTCCACACCCCCGACTTTCGGTGCGCGCTGGCTGGTACCACGCCTGAAAGGCTGGCGGCTGCGCCATCCGTCGATTCATCTGGACCTGTGCAGCGAGCAGGAAGCCGATGATCTGCTGCAAGGTCGCAGCGACCTGGCGTTCTATTTCGGCCAGGGCTCACGTCCCGGCACGGAATGCCTGAAGCTGTTCGGTGAGGAGCTGGTACCGGTGTGCGCCCCCGGCAGCCTGCCCGCCGAGCCCTTCACCGACCCAACGCAACTCACCGACCTGGTCCTGTTGCAAAACGCCTCCCGTCCCCAGGCTTGGCATGACTGGTTCGACAACCAGGGCTATCACACTGAGCACAGCTACCACGGACCGCGCTTCGAAACCTTCTATATGTGCATCCGCGCCGCGCAAGTCGGCTGCGGCGTGGCGTTACTGCCACGGTTTCTGGTGGAAGAGGAATTGGCGGACGGCAAGCTGATCATTCCCTGGCAGCATGCAATGCCCAGCACCGATGCGTATTACCTGGCGTACCCGGAGCATTCGGCGGAAGTGCCAAAAGTGCGGGACTTTGTGAAGTGGATGCTGGAGCAGGTCGACAGCCCTGCAGCGACCTGATGGGTACCTTCGCTCCGTAGGAGCTGGCTTGCCAGCGAATAGGCCAGCACATTCAACATCCAGGTTGACTGGCCTGACGCTTTCGCTGGCAAGCCAGCTCCTACAGAGGCCCGATGTCGTCTAAAAAATGCTGGTAATCCCTGTCCCTGATATGCGCCACTAGCGCCATTGATAGATACCGCGCAATGCCTGGAGATTCCCGTTATGAGCGAGAGTGTGTTTGCCGATCGCATCGTGCAGAACCTGCTCGACACCGACTTCTACAAACTGACGATGATGCAGGCGGTGCTGCACAACTACCCGAACGTGGAAGTCGAATGGGAGTTTCGTTGCCGCAACAGCGAGGATCTGCGTCCGTACTTGGCGGAGATCCGTTTCCAGATCGAGCGCCTGGCGGAGTTGAGCCTGAGCGCGGACCAGTTGAGTTTTCTGGAGCGCATCAGCTTCCTGAAGCCGGACTTCCTGCGTTTTCTCGGGTTGTTCCGCTTCAACCTGCGCTACATCCACACCGGCATCGAAAACGGTGAATTGTTTATCCGCCTGCGGGGCCCCTGGTTGCACGTGATCCTGTTCGAAGTGCCGATACTGGCGATCGTCAGCGAAGTGCGTAACCGCTATCGCTACCGGGAAATCGTCCTGGAACAGGCCCGCGAACAGCTGTATCGCAAGTTTGACTGGCTGACGGCCAACGCCTCGGCCGACGAACTGTCAGAGTTGCAAGTCGCCGATTTTGGTACCCGCCGTCGTTTCTCGTACCGCGTGCAGGAAGAAGTGGTGAACGTGCTCAAGCACGATTTCCCTGGGCGTTTCGTCGGCACCAGCAACGTGCACCTGTCCCGGGAACTGGACATGAAACCGCTGGGCACCATGGCCCACGAATGGATCATGGCTCATCAGCAGCTCGGCCCACGGCTGATCGACAGCCAGATCGCCGCCCTCGACTGCTGGGTCCGCGAATATCGCGGCTTGCTGGGGATCGCCCTGACCGATTGCATCACAATGGATGCCTTCCTCGGCGATTTCGATCTGTTTTTCGCCAAGCTTTTTGACGGATTGCGCCACGACTCGGGCGATCCGGTGGTCTGGGCGGAAAAAGCCATCGCGCACTATCACCAGCTCGGCATCGACCCGATGAGCAAGACGCTGACCTTCTCCGACAGCCTGACCCTGCCCAAATCCCTGGAAATATTCCGGGCGCTGCGTGGTCGGATCAATGTGAGTTTCGGTATCGGCACCAACCTGACCTGTGACATTCCGGGTGTCGAACCGATGAGCATCGTGCTTAAAATGACCGCCTGCAACGGCGCGCCGGTGGCGAAGATCTCCGACGAGCCTGGCAAGACTCACTGCAAAGACCCGAATTTCGTCGCCTATTTGCGACACGTTTTCCAAGTACCTGCCCCATCAAGCCAACCTGGCAAGGAGTGAATTCATGCAAGCCGTACAGCGTGAGATTGCTGAGCAGCTCAAGGTCCAACCGCCGTTCGCCGACGAGGCCGCCCTTGAGGCAGAAGTCGCCCGGCGGATTACCTTCATCCAGGACTGCCTGGTCAATTCCGGGCTCAAGACCCTGGTGCTGGGCATCAGCGGTGGTGTCGATTCCCTGACCGCCGGCCTGCTGGCCCAGCGCGCCATGCGTGAACTGCGTGAGCGCACGGGTGACGGCAACTACAAATTCATCGCCGTGCGCCTGCCGTACGAGACCCAGTTCGATGAACACGATGCCCAGGCGTCGGTGGACTTCATCAAGCCGGACGAACGTCACACGGTGAATATCGGTCCGGCGGTCAAGTCGCTGGCCAACGAAGTGGCGGCGTTCGAAGGCAAGCACGCAGTCTCGGTGGATTTTGTGCTCGGCAACACCAAGGCGCGGATGCGCATGGTCGCCCAGTACACCATCGCCGGTGCAGCGCACGGACTGGTGATTGGCACCGACCACGCAGCGGAAGCCGTCATGGGTTTCTTCACCAAGTTCGGTGATGGCGCTTGCGACCTGGCACCGCTCAGCGGCCTGGTGAAAAACCAGGTCCGCGCCATTGCCCGCAGTTTCGGCGCGCCGGAATCGCTGGTGGAAAAAGTCCCGACCGCCGACCTTGAAGACCTGTCTCCCGGCAAACCGGACGAAGCGTCCCACGGTGTCACCTACGCCGAGATCGACGCCTTCCTGCACGGCAACCCGGTGCGAGAGGAAGCGTTCAAGATCATTTGCAACACGTACAACAAGACCCATCACAAGCGTGTGATGCCGTTTACGCCTTGAGGCGTGAGCGAATGAAAAAGCCCGCTGAGGAGTGATTCTCAGCGGGCTTTTCTTTGACCATTGCATTCATTGATGCTGATGGCCCCTTCGCGAGCAGGCTCGCTCCCACATTGACGGCGCTAAACCTGTGGGAGCGAGCCTGCTCGCGAAGAACGATAACGCGGTGAGCCTGCTTACTTCAGGGTCACAGTGCCTTTCATCATCGAGATGTGGCCCGGGAACGAGCAGAAGAAACCGTATTTTTCATTGGCATCGAGCTTCGACACGTCGAAGGTCACCGAGTCGGTTTCATTGGCGCCGATGACCTTGGTGTGCGCGATGATGCGGGCATCGCCTTCTTTCAGGTAGTTCTTGTCGATACCGGCACTCAGGCCGTCGGTGGCGATTGGCTGCATGTCGGCTTCTTTGCTCAGCACCCAATTATGGCCCATGACGTTTTTCGGCAGGCTGCCTGAGTGGGTCAGTTCGACGGTGAACGTCTTGCAGCTCTTGTCGATTTCAATGGCCTTGGTGTTGAAGGACATTTGGTCTGTGGAGTCAACGGTGACTTTGCACTCCGCAGCCATCAATTGGCTGCTGGCCAGCGTCAACAGGGATACCGCAACAAGTTTGGCAAACATGGTGAATCTCCAAGGCAGGGTTAGTGAAAAATGCGAATGAACAGAAGACTGCCTGAAAACTTCGCAAGTTCATATGACTTGAATCAAAAATTGTATACAACTTTTGGGCTATGACACTGATCGAAACAATCTACCAGCCAAGCGTCTGGCCCGGGCCTATGATCGATCCATCATTACTCAATGGAGCGTCTGACATGTCCCTCAATAGCCTGTTGTGCAGCTTGCTTGCCGCCTATGCCTGCGGCGCCAGTGGTACGTACGAAACGTCCAAGCGGGAAGTTTAGCCCTTGGAGCGCTGCGCGCCTGCCTTTACTCTGTGGTCCTGATCGACCATGGAGGAAGGCATGTCTTTAGCATCCGTATGTGTATTTTGTGGTGCCAGCACCGGCACCCACCCGGCTTATCGTGAAGCAGCCGTGGCCCTCGGCCGGGCATTGGCCGAGCGCAAGCTGACGCTGGTCTATGGCGGCGGTGCCGTGGGCCTGATGGGCATCGTGGCCGACGCCGCCCTGGCGGCCGGCGGTGAAGTGATCGGCATCATCCCGCAAAGCCTCAAGGACAAGGAAATCGGCCACAGCGGCCTGACTCGCCTGGAAGTGGTCGACGGCATGCATGCACGCAAGGCGCGGATGGCCGAACTCAGCGATGCCTTCATCGCCCTGCCCGGCGGCTTGGGCACGCTGGAAGAACTGTTCGAAGTCTGGACCTGGGGCCAATTGGGCTACCACGGCAAGCCGCTGGGATTGCTGGAAGTGAACGGTTTCTACAGCAAACTCACCGGTTTTCTCGATCACATCGTCGGCGAAGGCTTCGTTCGCGGGGCACACCGTGACATGCTGCAATTGAGCGAATCGCCACAGACGCTGCTCGACGCCCTCGATAGCTGGCAACCGACCGTACCGCCAAAGTGGGTCGAGCAAAAACCCGACTAACGACTCGGCACCGATACAGGGCAGAATACGCGCCGCTCAACCTCACCTTCGACCCCAGAGGATCGCCCATGGCTAAACCCAATTATTCCTTCGCCAAACGTCAGCGTGACTTGGCCAAGGAGCAGAAGAAAGAGGAAAAGCTTCAGCGCAAGAAAGCGATGGCTGAAGACGCGACGCTGAACCCGGACGGTGACGTCGCGACAGAAGATGATGTTGAAGCACCGAAAGACCAGGCGCCCGACGCCTGAGACCCTCCGGGCCGGATGATTCAATTTCAGGCCCACCGGATCTGTGTCCAGGGTTGGCAGCCTTGCTGCCGGCCCTCACAGGTCGATCTGAAATACCCCATTCCAATACATTGCACATCTCCCCTGTAGGAGCGAGCCTGCTCGCGATGAACCGGAGAGCGCCACGGGGTGCCAGGCTACCAGCGTAATCGTTGACGACCATCGCGAGCAGGCTCGCTCCTACAGGGGATCGGTGTTAATCCAGTGGCATGACGGTGACGCGAACTTCCGGGTCATGATTGCCACCCCCCAGAATCACCCCGCGCAGCGGCGACACATCAGAAAAATCCCGCCCCCAGGCCAAGGTAATGTGCTCCAGTGCCGGCTGCACATTGTTGGTCGGATCGAAATCTACCCAACCCAGCACCGGGCAATACACCGACACCCAGGCATGGGAAGCATCGGCGCCAATCAGGCGTGACTGACCGGGTGGTGGCTGGGTCAGCAAATAGCCGCTGATGTAGCGGGCGGCCAGGCCCCGGGATCGCACGCAAGCAAGCATCAAGTGGGCGAAGTCCTGACAGACCCCGCGCCGACGCTCCAGCACTTCCACCAACGGCGTTGCCACCTGGGTCGCTTCGGCGTCGAAGGTGAATTCGCTGAAGATTTTCTCCATCAGCGCCTGCACACCCCGCAGCAGCGGACGGCCTGCCGGAAAGCAGCTGTCTGAAAATTCGACGAAATTGCGCTTCAAGTGCACGTAGGGCGATTGAAACCGATAACGGCAAGCTTCGAGCAACTCAGGCGAAAGTGGCTGGCTGCTGTAAGTCAGCGCGTTGCGGGTTTCTTCCCAGGCTGGCGACAGATTGAAATCCAGCGCAGGCCGGGGCAGCACTTCGATCGTGAGGCTGGCGTTGACCAGCAATTCATCATGAGGGCGCTCGAACGCCAACCGGGTCTGCGGGTTACCGAAGACATCCAGTTCATCACGGCGCGACGTCGGGTCCGGACTGATCTGCAACTGCTGCTCGGTACAACGTTGCCAACCGCAGACCCGTGGCCACAGGTGCGCCAGCTGCTGGGCCAGGGATACAGGGCTGTCGTAGTGATAATGGGTGTCGTGGAAAATCTGGTATCGGGCATTCATCAGACGGACACCGTGCGCTGGCTGACATCATCGACATGGGCAAAATGACGTAAGGCCAGGCGATCGGACACGTGCCCGCTGGCATCGGCGATTTCTTGCAATAGGTCGGCCAGCCCTTCGAGCGCCGCGCGTACGCTGGCCTCGCCGAACAGCGGGTTCTCCAGACAACCCAGATCGAAACGCGCCAGTCGCTCCACCCATTGCGCCAGCCCCGCTTCTCGCGGGGCAGCAAAGTCGTCGTTCAGGCGCTTGAGGGTACGGTGCACCAGTTTCAACTGAAACAACACGGCGTGAGGGTTCTGCTCGTCGAGCAGCAACAGGTCGAGCACCGGGATCAACTGTGCCACTGCCAGATAACGCGAACGGTAGGTGATGCTGCTGTTGCCCAGCTCCAGCAGCCATTCGAGACCAGCCTGATCGAACGCTCCGGCGCCACGCAGAAACGCCGCCAGGCTGCCACTGAGAAATTGCAGGCGCTCGATCCGCCGACCAATCATCAGGAAGCGCCAGCCTTCGTCCCGGGTCATGTCGTCGAGGGCAAAACCGGACAACGCCGCCAGGGACATCACCAGCCGGTTGAGAAAATCCAGCAGCTCGCCGAAGTCCGGTTCATCGGTTTCCAGCTCCATGGCTTCGCGCTGCAACTCCACCAGCGCCTGCCAGTTTTCCCGCGAGAGCTTGCCGCGCACCTGCGAAGCCGCCCACTGCAACCGCTGCAGGTTGGAACGCAGGCTGAACGGCCAATCATCGCCGAGTATCGCCGCCAGCAAACGCTCCGGCAGCTCACCTTCATCGGGCAACAGCATCAGCCGTTCGCCAAGATCGACGGCTGCCTGCAGGGCCTGCGGGTCATCGCCGTCCACGTATCGCGCCAGCATGATGCGCAACAATCGCGCACTGTCATCGCAACGCTCGCAGTAACGACCGAACCAGAACAGGTTTTCCACCACCCGCGACGGTAGATAGGGATCGCGTCGCACCAGATCATGCACGCCGATATTGCGCTGGGTTTTCCATTGTTCGCCGCTGGGCGGGCGATCGCCCAGTACCCAGGTGTCCTTGCTCGCACCGCCACGCTGCATCGACACCACTTCGGCATCGGCCTCGGCGGCCACCCGGGTCAATCCGCCGGGCAATATCCGATAACCATCGCGGCTGGCCACCGCATACATGCGCAGGCCAATGGCCCGGGGTTGTAACTGACCACCATCGGCCTGCCAGACTGGCGCCTGGGATAACTGCGCCAATTCTTGCGCAACATAGGCGTAAGGCCGTGCCTGCATGCGCTCGACAAGCTCTTGGCGCTGTTTTTCACTCAAGTCACGGCCAAAGACCGGGGTAAAACTCTGGGACGGGAACGCCGGTTTGATCAGCAACTCCGGCAGTTTCTCCAACGCCTGCGCGAGTACCGGAGCTTCGCCGCACCACCAGGTGGCGATGGACGGCAGAATCAGGTCTTCACCGAACAGGAACTGACTGATCTTCGGCAGGAAACCCAGCAAGCCTGGCGATTCGAGCACGCCACTGCCGAGGGCATTGGCCACCAGGACCCGCCCTTGTCGCACAGCTTCAAGCAAGCCCGGTACGCCCAATGCCGAATCGGTACGCAGTTCCAGTGGGTCACAGAAATCGTCGTCGAGACGGCGCATGATCGCGTGCACCCGGCGCAGGCCACTCAGGGTTTTCAGGTAAACCGTGGCATCGCGCACTGTCAGGTCGCCGCCTTCGACCAGCGGATAACCGAGTTGGCGAGCGAGGTACAGGTGTTCGAAATAACTCTCGTTGAACCGCCCCGGCGTCAACAACACAACCAATGGCACCTCTTCATCGCTGGGTGCCTGGCGGGCCAGGGTTTCCTGAAGCGTGCGGAAGAAACCGGCCAGATGCTGCACTTTCAGATCGCGGTACAACTCGGGGAACGCCCGGGAAACGATGGTGCGGTTTTCCAGCGCATAGCCTGCACCGGACGGCGCTTGAGTCCGGTCCGCCGTGACCCACCAACGGCCATCGGGAGTGCGCGCCAGATCCACGGCATACAGATGTAGAAAGGCGCCGTCAGGCGGTTTGATGCCCTGGCAGGGCCAGAGGAAGTTGTTGTGGCCGAACACCAGTTCGGCCGGCAGCAAACCTTCGGCAATCAGGCGTTGCGGCCCGTACAGGTCGGCCAGAACGGCATTGAGCAATCGGGCGCGCTGGGCGATGCCGGCCGACAACTGTTGCCACTCGTCAGCGGCAATCACATGGGGCAGCAGGTCCAGTTCCCATGGCCGATCGGCGCCCTTGGGATCCGCGTAAACGTTATAGGTGACGCCGTTTTCCTGGATCTGCCGGGTGAGCAGTGCCTGACGCTGCGCCAGTTGCGCTGGTGTGCTGCGCTGCAATTGGTCGAACAATCGGCGCCAGTGCGGACGTACCGCCCCGCTGTCGTCGAGCAGTTCGTGATAGGTGCCCGCTGTCAGCGGGTAGCGGTCTAGCAAGTCAGGCATGGAAAGCTCGGCAGACAGCATGGAACGGTCAGACTAACGCAGGCTCATGACGCCCGGATAGACGAAAAACCCGGGCGTCGCGTACGGTTTAGAAACGTCGTAAATCGAGCGTCATCGGCAGCTCGTCATTGATTTCCAGAGTCGGTATGGGAAGTTTCCCTGGCGTGTGTCCGATGCGGAAGAAACGCGCCATGCGCCGGCTCTCGGCTTCATTGGCATTGACCGGCAAGGTCTCGTAGTTGCGCCCGCCCGGGTGCGCGACGTGATACTGGCAACCGCCCAGCGACCGCCCCATCCAGGTGTCGAGCAGATCGAACACCAGTGGTGCATGCACCGGGATGGTCGGTTGCAGACAGTTCGCCGGTTGCCAGGCGCGGAATCGCACGCCTGCGACGAATTCACCTACACGCCCGGTAGGCTGCAATGGCACCGGGATGCCGTTGCAGGTCAGCACATAACGCTGGGGCGGCAGGCCGGTGAGTTTGACCTGCAGGCGTTCCAGGGATGAATCCACATAACGCACCGTGCCACCGACCGCGCCCTCCTCGCCCAGCACATGCCACGGTTCGAGTGCCTGGCGCAACTCAAGGGCGATGCCACTGACGGCGTAGTCGCCGACCTTGGGAAAGCGGAACTCCAGATGCGCCGCAAACCATTCGGCCCGTAGCGGATAACCGGCTGCATTGAGGTCGACGATGACGTCGGCGAAATCCTGCTCGATAAAGTGAGGTAACAAGAACCGGTCATGCAACTCGGTGCCCCAGCGCGTCAGTTTTGGCGGTGCGTAAGGTTCGCGCCAGAACCGTGCGACTAACGCTCGCAGCAACAATTGCTGGGCCAGGCTCATGCGCGCATGGGGTGGCATTTCAAAAGCACGCAACTCCAGCAAACCGAGTCGCCCCGTCGCGCCGTCTGGTGAATACAGTTTGTCGATGCAGAATTCCGCACGGTGCGTGTTGCCAGTGACATCGATCAGCAGGTTACGCAACAGTCGGTCAACCAACCACGGCGCGCACTCCTCGCCCGGTTCCGGCATCTGCGCAAAGGCGATTTCCAGCTCGTATAAAGCATCGTTGCGCGCCTCATCGACGCGAGGCGCTTGCGATGTCGGGCCGATGAACAATCCGGAAAACAGGTAGGACAGTGACGGGTGGTTATGCCAGTAGCTGATCAGGCTGCGCAGCAAATCCGGGCGGCGCAGAAAAGGTGAGTCAGCCGGTGTCACGCCACCCAGGACGAAATGGTTACCGCCTCCGGTGCCGGTGTGCCGGCCATCGATCATGAATTTCTCAGTGGTGAGGCGAGTCTGTCGTGCTTCTTCGTAGAGAAATTCAGTGCGCTCGACCAATTCATCCCAAGTCGCGGACGGCTGCACGTTAACCTCGATCACGCCAGGATCAGGGGTGATGCGCAAGTTGCTCAAGCGCGGATCGCTCGGCGGTTCATAGCCTTCCAGCAGTACCGGGCAATGCAGCTCCTCGGCGGTGGCTTCAATGGCGGCCACCAGTTCCAGGTAATCCTCGACCCGCTCCAGCGGTGGCATGAACAGGTACAACCGGCCTTCCCGCGCCTCGGCGCAGAACGCCGTACGCGTCAGCCAGTCGGCGGAGTCGTCGATTTTCGGCGTGCGTTCTTGCGCCTCGGCAGGCTCTCCATGGCTGTTCAACCGCACAGTGTCAGGCAATGGCGGGAACGCCTGATTCGGGTCCTGCGAATGAATGAACGGATACTCTGCCGCTTTCACCCAAGGCTGCGAACCGAGGGGCAGGCGATAGCCCAACGGCGAATCCCCCGGCACCAGCCGGCAATGTTCGTCGCGCAGATACCAGCGCCCGCTTTGCCACTGATCGCCCTTGGCGGTGCGCGCCAGCGGCAATACCTGACCGATGATTTTGTCCAGGCCCTGGCTGAAGACTTTGCGCAACCGCGCGCGCTCCAGCGGTTCTTCGAGACGTGAGTCTTCAGCGCTGACGTTCAGCGGTAAAGTGCCTTCGCGCCAGAGGTAATAGAAATTGTCTTCGTAGGCCGGAAATACAAAGCGTGTCGGAATTTTCAGGCGTTCAGCCACACTCGCCAGGAAGCGCCCGGCCAGCTCGCCATCGGCGCCGTAGTCCTGCCGCTCATCGGCGATCAGTGCGCTGTTATGCCAGATCGGCACACCGTCGCGGCGCCAGTAGCAGTTCAGCGACCAGCGCGGCAATTGCTCACCGGGGTACCACTTGCCCTGGCCGAAATGCACCAACCCCTGAGGCGCGTAGCGTTTACGCATGCGCTGGAACAATTCGGCGGACAGCCGACGCTTGTTCGGTCCCAGTGCCGCCGTATTCCACTCGGCGCCGTCCGGGTCATCAATGGAGACGAAGGTCGGCTCACCGCCCATGGTCAAGCGAACGTCACCTTCCAGCAGGTCGGCATCGATCTGCCGCCCCAAGGCCTGAATCGCCAGCCACTGCTCGTCGGTGTAGGGCTTTGTGACCCGTGGCGCCTCCCAAATCCGCTCCACCGACATTTCATGGCTGAATTCGCACTCGCACGGTTCCACCAGGCCGCTGATCGGTGCCGCAGAAGACGGATCTGGACTACAGGCCAGCGGAATATGCCCTTCACCCGCGAACAGCCCGGAGGTCGCATCCAGGCCAATCCAGCCCGCGCCGGGCAAGTACACCTCGCACCAGGCGTGCAGGTCGGTAAAGTCCACTTCAGTGCCCGATGGACCATCGAGGCTTTTCACATCGGCGGTCAACTGGATCAGGTAGCCCGAGACGAAGCGCGCGGCCAGTCCGAGGTTGCGCAGGAGTTGCACCAGCAGCCACGCAGAATCGCGGCACGAGCCAGAGGCCTGTTCGAGCGTGTATTCGGGGGATTGCACACCCGGCTCCATGCGAATCAGGTAGTCGACGTCTTCGCTCAGGCGCTGGTTGAGGGCGACGAGGAAATCCACGGCGGGCAGAGGCGTACGGCCAATGTTGTCCAGATAGGCCTTGAATTTCGGCGTCATGGGCAAGGTTTCCAGATACGGCGCCAACTCCTTGCGCTCGTCCGCAGCGTAGTCGAACGGGATTTTTTCTGCGTAGGGTTCGAGGAAAAAGTCGAAGGGATTGAAGATCGCCATTTCTGCCAGCAGATCGACTTCGATTCGCAACTCATCGGTTTTCTCCGGGAACACCAACCGCGCCAGGTAATTGCCCTGCGGGTCTTGTTGCCAGTTGATGAAATGCTGCTCGGGCGAGACTTTCAACGCATAGGACAGTATCCGCGTGCGGCTGTGGGCGGCCGGGCGCAGGCGAACGATCTGCGGACCGAGTTCGACGGCGCGGTCATAGCGGTAATGCGTGACATGGTGCAATGCGACATGAATCGACACGGCGTGCCTCCTGCGAGCCTTAAGCGTATTCGAAAGCGCGCAAGACTTATGCCATCCAGCGGTGCTGGCGCTTTCTCCGGTTACTGGAGGCAGTACAGCACCAAAATCGGGCGATGCAGGAAAATGGTTTGATTCGATTGCACGTAAATGTGGCGACCGCACGCAAACCGCACGCCCTGTAGGAGCTGGCTTGCCAGCGAAGCTTTTGGCGGCAATGAGGACGCCTTCGCTGGCAAGCCAGCTCCTACAATGAATCTTTCTCCAACTCCTCAACGCAAAACGCCAACCCGAAGGTTGGCGTTCTGTTCAGCTCAAGCGAGGCTTAGCGCGGTACGACCGGCTTGCGCGCGGGCTTGGGGCCCTTGCCCTTGGCCGCATCCTTGCGCTCCTTGGCCGCCTGCTGATTGCGGGCGAACGCCGCAGCCTTGGCCTGTTCACGCTTGTCCCACGGATTACCGCCATCGCTGGCACGCGGCGGCAGGCCAGTGTGCTGGGTCAGGATCTTGGTGGTCTTTTCCCCTGCCACCTTGTGGCTGCCGGCCGGCGTCGAGTTCTTGCGACGGGCACTCTGGTAGCTGTCGGTGGACGGCTGGTGCAGCGGAATCAACTGGTTCTTGCCCGGCCCGATCAGGTCGGCGCGGCCCATGCGGGTCAGTGCCTCACGCAGCATCGGCCAGCCTTTCGGGTCGTGATAGCGCAAGAACGCCTTGTGCAGACGACGCTGCTCTTCGCTCTTGACGATGGTCACCGCGTCACTCTTGTAGGTGACCTTGCGCAGCGGGTTCTTGCCCGAGTGGTACATCGCGGTGGCGGTGGCCATCGGCGACGGGTAGAACGCCTGCACCTGGTCGGCACGGAAACCGTTGCCCTTGAGCCACAGGGCCAGGTTCATCATGTCTTCGTCGGTGGTGCCCGGGTGGGCGGCGATGAAGTACGGAATCAGGTACTGCTCTTTCCCGGCTTCCTTCGAGTACTTCTCGAACATGCGCTTGAACTTGTCATAGCTGCCGATGCCCGGTTTCATCATCTGGTTGAGCGGACCTTCCTCGGTGTGTTCCGGGGCGATCTTCAGGTAGCCACCGACGTGGTGGGTCACCAGTTCCTTGACGTACTCCGGCGACTCGACTGCAAGGTCGTAGCGCAGGCCGGAAGCGATCAGGATCTTCTTCACACCCGGCAAAGCACGGGCGCTGCGATACAACTGGATCAACGACGAGTGGTCGGTGTTCAGGTTCGGACAGATGCCAGGGAACACGCAGGACGGCTTGCGGCACGCGGATTCGATCTCCGGGCTCTTGCAGGCGATGCGGTACATGTTCGCAGTCGGGCCGCCGAGGTCGGAAATGACGCCGGTAAACCCCGGGACCTTGTCGCGAATCTCTTCGATCTCGCGAATAATCGACTCTTCGGAACGGTTCTGGATGATGCGACCTTCGTGCTCGGTGATCGAGCAGAAGGTGCAGCCACCGAAGCAGCCACGCATGATGTTCACCGAGAAACGGATCATCTCGTAGGCCGGGATTTTCTCCTTGCCGTACGCCGGGTGCGGAATGCGCTGATAAGGCATGCCGAACACGTAGTCCATTTCTTCAGTGGTCATCGGAATCGGTGGCGGGTTGAACCAGACGTCCACTTCACCATGTTTCTGCACCAGCGCACGGGCGTTGCCCGGGTTGGTTTCCAGGTGCAACACGCGGTTGGCGTGGGCATACAGAACGGCGTCACCACGGACTTTTTCAACCGATGGCAGACGGATCACGGTCTTGTCGCGGGTCATCTTCGGACTGGCAAGAATCTGCACGACCTTGGCTTCTTGCGGATCTTCGACCGGACCCTTTTCCTGCTCGATGGCGCAGGCTTGAGTGTCCTGGGTATTCACGTACGGGTTGATGATCTTGTCGATCTTGCCCGGACGGTCGATGCGCGTGGAATCGACTTCGTACCAGTCTTTGGGCGTGTCGCGGCGAATGAACGCGGTGCCGCGCACATCGGTGATGTCTTCGATCTTGTGACCGTAGGACAGGCGCTGGGCGACTTCGACAATCGCACGCTCGGCGTTGCCGTAGAGCAGAATGTCGGCGCTGGCGTCGATCAGGATCGAATTACGAACCCGGTCCTGCCAGTAATCGTAGTGGGCGATGCGGCGCAGGGACGCTTCGATACCGCCAAGTACGATCGGCACGTGCTTGTAGGCTTCCTTGCAGCGCTGGCTGTAGACCAGGCTTGCGCGGTCCGGACGCTTGCCCGCCAGGCCCCCGGGGGTGTAGGCGTCATCGGAACGGATTTTCTTGTCGGCGGTGTAGCGGTTGATCATCGAATCCATGTTGCCAGCCGCGACGCCGAAGAACAGGTTCGGCTCGCCGAGCTTCATGAAATCGTCTTTGGACTGCCAGTTCGGCTGGGCAATGATCCCGACGCGGAAGCCCTGGGACTCCAGCAGCCGGCCGATGATTGCCATGCCGAACGACGGGTGATCGACGTAGGCATCACCGGTGACGATGATGATGTCGCAGGAATCCCAGCCGAGCTGATCCATCTCCTCCCTGCTCATTGGCAGGAATGGCGCTGGCCCGAAACATTCGGCCCAGTACTTGGGATAGTCAAATAACGGCTTGGCTGCTTGCATGTCGATAACCGGTGTTGGCTTTCATTGAATTTCGCGGGCGCGGAATATAGCACAAATTTTGACCAATTCCGACGGCTGTGGTCGGAAATTGGGGAGCATCTGCTATACCGCGTTATCGTTCATCGCGAGCAAGCTTTGCTCCCACAGAGGCTTGCGAGCGACCTGTGGGAGCAAAGCTTGCTCGCGATGAGGCCCTCACAGGCGCTAAACAACTTATTCGTCGTCGTCGAAGTTGTAGCTTCCCGGCGCCAGGTTCTCGAATCGGGTGTATTTACCGATGAAGGCCAACCGGATAAAGCCGATCGGTCCGTTCCGCTGCTTGCCGATGATGATCTCGGCAATGCCTTTGTGCTCGGTTTCCGGGTGATACACCTCGTCGCGGTAGACGAACATGATCACGTCGGCGTCCTGCTCGATCGCTCCGGATTCCCGCAAGTCGGAGTTCACCGGGCGTTTGTTCGGCCGCTGCTCCAGGGAACGGTTGAGCTGGGACAGTGCCACCACCGGGCAGTTGAATTCCTTGGCCAGGGCTTTCAGGGACCGGGAGATCTCGGAAATCTCGTTGGTCCGGTTGTCACCGCTGGAACCCGGAATCTGCATCAGTTGCAGGTAGTCGATCATGATCAGGCCGACGTCGCCATGCTCACGCACCAGACGCCGGGTCCGGGCGCGCATTTCCGACGGGCTGATGCCGGCGGTATCGTCGATGAACAGCTTGCGGTCGTTGAGCAGGTTGACCGCCGAGGTCAGGCGTGGCCAGTCGTCGTCTTCCAGCTGACCGGAACGGACCTTGGTCTGGTCGATGCGCCCCAGGGACGACAACATACGCATGATCAGCGATTCGCCTGGCATCTCGAGGGAGTAAACCAGGACAGCTTTCTCACTGCGCAACACGGCGTTTTCCACCAGGTTCATCGCAAAAGTGGTCTTGCCCATGGACGGACGGCCGGCGACGATGATCAGGTCGGCCGGTTGCAGGCCGCTGGTCTTCTCGTCGAGGTCGGTGTAGCCGGTGGACAGGCCGGTGATGGCGTTGTCGGTATTGAACAGGGTATCGATACGGTCGATGGCTTTGGTCAGCAGGTCATTCACACCCACCGGGCCGCCGGTTTTTGGCCGAGCCTCGGCGATCTGGAAGATCTGGCGTTCGGCTTCATCGAGAATTTCGGCAGCCGTACGACCCTCGGGGTTGAAGGCACTGTCGGCAATCTCGGTGCTGATGCCGATCAACTGGCGCAGGGTCGCCCGCTCGCGAACGATCTGCGCATAGGCCTTGATGTTGGCGACGGACGGCGTGTTTTTCGCCAGCTCGCCGAGATAACCGAGGCCACCGACTTGCGAGGTCTGACCTTCCTTGTCCAGTTGCTCGGACAGGGTCACGACGTCGATCGGCATGTTTTGATCGGCCAGCTTGGCGATCGCACGGAAAATCAGGCGGTGGTCATGTCGATAGAAATCGCCGTCGGATACTTGATCGAGCACGCGTTCCCAGGCGTTGTTGTCCAGCATCAGACCACCGAGCACAGCCTGTTCGGCTTCGATGGAATGCGGCGGCACCTTCAGCGCGGCGGTTTGCAGATCGTATTGCTCGGGAGCGGAGATTTCGTTCATGGCCACTTGGTTTTTTAGTAAAAGCAGGGGTTGAAAAACGGGCGTTACCAGAAAGACAAAGGGCACGACCTGTAAACAGGATCGTGCCCGATGTTACCGGCAAGCACCCGAGGGTGCCAGCCGACAAGTACTGCTTAAGCTGCTACCACGACAACGCGTACGGTGGCTTCAACTTCAGCGTGCAGGTGCACGGCTACGTCGAATTCACCTACGTTGCGGATAGTGCCGTTCGGCAGACGAACTTCGCTTTTTGCCACTTCAACGCCAGAGGCGGTCAGTGCATCAGCGATGTCGTGGGTGCCGATCGAACCGAACAGCTTGCCTTCGTCACCAGCGGTGGCAGTGATGGTCACTTCCAGCTCAGCCAGTTGGGCGGCACGGCTTTCAGCCGACGATTTACGGTCTGCTGCAGCTTTTTCCAGCTCAGCGCGACGCTCTTCGAACGCAGCCAGGTTGGCTGGGGTCGCGGCGGTAGCTTTGCCGTAAGGCAGCAGGTAGTTACGACCGTAACCAGCCTTAACGTTCACTTTGTCACCCAGGTTGCCCAGGTTGGTGACTTTTTCCAGAAGGATCAGTTGCATGTGAAAATCCTCTTAACTTTTAACCTTCACCGTTCGCGTTATCGGCGTCTTTCGACGCCAGACGACCGCGAAAATCAATCAGGCTGTCGACGATGGCCAGGACCACCAGCAACGGATAGATCAGCTGCATGAACAGCAACAGCGTGACGTACAACCCCACCAGCCAGAATTTGGCCAGTCGCTTTTGCGCCACCAGCCCGTGAATCAGGGCCAGCCCGGCGAAAACCAGCGGTACGCTGCACAACGGCACAAGCATGGACATCTGGGCACCGAAATTCGGTGTCACAACCATGCCCGCCAGCAGCAACATCGCGGGACCCAGCGGGATTCGGACGGCGCGAAACTCGCGACCGAAACCACCGGGGTTGTACAACAACGCCTGCCAGTAGCGCCCGACAATCAGGCTCAGCACACTGACGATTTGCAACAAGGCCGCAATCAGGCCGGTCAGGATGGGTGCAATCAGGGACGCGAAGCGCGCTTGCTCGTCTACCGACATCTTCTGGTAGACCTCACCGAGTAGCGACGGCATGACTTTGATCAAGGCCTGCGCCAGCATCTCGATCTGGGGACCAAAAGCCGTCCCCAGCACCACTGAAAACACCACTCCCATCGCTATGCTGACCAGCAGCACGCGGTTCCAGGACTCGCTTGCGCGCAAAACCAACGCAAGGCTCGCAGACCCCAGCAGCACCAGAAGCGCCCGTGGGTCGTCGGAGTAAAGCCACCAGATCAACGCCGGCAGCAGTCCCAGAGCAAGAACGCCCAGGGCGTCCTTCAATCCGCGCCGCAGGAGCACAAGGCATCCGGCGGCAGCACCCAACCAATACAACAACGGCAATGCCGCGCATCCAGCCACTACCAGAGTGGCCTGCATACGGCCCCGCATGATGAACTCAGCTAAGGCACGCATACATTCAATCCTTTGCTACGTGTCGACTGCCCGGTCTCAGCGGCCGTGGCTGTCGGTGTAGGCCAGCAGGGCCAGGAAGCGGGCGCGCTTGATAGCGGTGGCCAGCTGACGCTGATAACGAGCTTTAGTACCGGTGATGCGGCTTGGAACGATTTTGCCGGTCTCGGATACGTAGGCTTTCAGAGTGTTGAGATCTTTGTAATCGATCTCTTTCACGTCTTCAGCGGTGAAGCGGCAGAATTTACGACGACGGAAGAAACGTGCCATTTGATAGGCTCCTTAAAAGGTCCGTGGATTACTCGTCAGCGTTATCGCTGTTGTCGCTGTCATCACTGTCAACGCCTTCAGCGTCGGAGTGCTCAGGACGGTCGCGACGCTCACGGCGCTCACTGCGGTTTTCTTCAGCCTTGAGCATCTCGGATTGGCCGGTAACGGCTTCTTCGCGACGGATGACCAGGTTACGGATCACTGCATCGTTGTAGCGGAAGTTGTCTTCCAGCTCGGCCAGGGCCTTGCCGGTGCACTCAACGTTCAGCATCACGTAGTGAGCCTTGTGAACATTGTTGATTGCGTAGGCCAGTTGACGACGGCCCCAATCTTCCAGACGGTGGATTTTGCCGCCGTCTTCTTCGATCAGCTTGGTGTAACGCTCAACCATGCCGCCGACTTGCTCGCTTTGATCCGGGTGGACCAAAAAGATGATTTCGTAATGACGCATGAATGCTCCTTACGGGTTGTAGCCTGCCGCTCAAAAGCGGTCAGACAAGGAGTGAATGACACTTATGGACTTGCGTGGGTAAGGCACATGCGTGCCTGCCGTCACAGCAAGGGGCGCAATTGTAGAGAAGGGATGTGGGAGGCGCAAGGTAATTGGTGATTATTTGAACAATATCCACCACCACCTGGCCGTAGGAGCCGGCTTGCTGGCGATGGCGCACTTGAGGACGCCTTCGCTGGCAAGCCAGCTCCTACAGAGAGGGTGTTTCGATCAGGACTTTTTGGTGGTGGCTTTTGCGCCACGCTGGCGCAAGGCTTCGAACAGGCATACGCCGGTCGCCACGGAAACGTTCAGACTGCTGACGCTACCGGCCATCGGCAGGCGTACCAGGTAATCGCACAGGTCGCGGGTCAGGCGACGCATGCCGCTGCCCTCTGCACCCATGATCAGGATGGTCGGCCCGGTCAGGTCCTGGTCGTAAAGGCTGACCTCCGCCTCGCCCGCCGTACCGACAACCCACAAACCCCGCTGCTTGAGCTTTTCGAGGGTGCGCGCCAGGTTGGTCACGGCGACCAGCGGAATCACTTCCGCCGCACCGCAGGCAACCTTTCGCACGACCGGCGTCAGGGTCGCGGATTTGTCCTTCGGCACGATCACCGCCAGCGCACCCGCCGCATCGGCAGAACGCAGGCAGGCGCCGAGGTTGTGCGGATCGGTCACGCCGTCGAGCACCAGCAATAGCGGTGCACCCTCGGTGCGATCGAGCAGCTCGTCGAGCATCGCCTCACCCCAGACCTGGCTTGGACTTACGTCCGCGACCACGCCCTGATGCACGCCTTCGACCCAAGCATCCATTTCCCGGCGCTCGGCCTGACCAACCTGGACACGGTTTTCGTTGGCCAACTCGATCAACGTCTGGACGCGAGGATCACCGCGGCCTTCGGCCAGCCAGATCTGCTTGACGCGCTTGGGGTGGTGACGCAGCAATGCCTCAACTGCGTGCACACCGTAGATTTTTTCCAACTGACTCATGGCTTGGCCTTAGGTTTACGCGCCCCGCCACTTTTGGCTGGGGCCGAGCCCGCTTTTGGCGGACCTTTACGATGTTTGCTCGGTTTGGCTGGCTTGCCGCCGACAGCCTTGTCAGGCGCCGACCGTCCGGTCTTTCCCCCAGACGCCGCTTTACCGCCGCTTTTCGCGTCGGCCAGCAAGGCCTTTTTCATTTCACGGCTTTTGCGCACTTCGGCGTTTTTCGCCGCTGCATCGCTTGGACGATAGGCTTCGACAGCCTTTTCCTTTGCAGGACGACGACCGGTTTTCGCCGGAGCCGGTTCTGCCTCGGTTTTAGCCGCAGGTGCTGCTGCATCGGTGCCACGTTTTTTGCGACCAATCGGCGCGCTGATGGTTTTTTCGGCCATCTCAAAGTCAATTTTGCGCTCGTCGAGGTCGACACGCATGACACGCACTTCAACAGTATCGCCAAGACGGAAGCTGCGACCGGTACGCTCACCGGCCAGGCGATGGTGCACAGGATCGAAGTGGTAATAGTCACCCGGCAGCGCGGTGACGTGCACCAGGCCTTCGACATAGATGTCGGTCAGCTCGACGAACAGACCAAAACCGGTGACAGCCGTGATCACGCCCGGGAACGATTCGCCCACGCGGTCTTTCATGAACTCGCACTTGAGCCAGTTCACCACGTCGCGGGTCGCTTCGTCGGCACGACGCTCGCTCATCGAGCACTGCTCGCCGAGCTGCTCCAGGGCCGCTTCGTCGTACGGATAGATGCGCGCCTTCGGAATGGTCATCGCACCGGCACGGCGAACGTGCGGGGTGTCCTGCTTCGAATGGATCACGCTGCGGATCGCCCGGTGCGTAAGCAAGTCCGGATAGCGGCGGATCGGCGAAGTGAAGTGCGTGTACGCCTCGTAATTCAGGCCGAAGTGACCCTGGTTATCGGCGCTGTACACCGCCTGACTCAACGAGCGCAGCATGACGGTCTGGATCAGGTGGAAATCCGGACGATCCTTGATACCGGCCAGCAGTGCCTGGTAGTCCTTCGGCGACGGGCCATCCTTGCCTTTGTGCAGGGACAGGCCGAGCTCGCCGAGGAAGGCGCGCAATTTTTCCAGACGCTCCGGCGGCGGGCCATCGTGAACGCGGTACAGCGCAGGAATCTCGTGCTTTTTCAGGAATTCGGCAGTGGCCACGTTGGCCGCCAACATGCATTCCTCGATCAGCTTGTGCGCATCGTTGCGCACGGTCGGCCGGATTTCGGCGATCTTGCGCTCGGAGCCGAAGATGATCCGGGTTTCCTGGGTTTCGAAATCGATCGCGCCACGCACATGACGGGCGGCCAGCAGCACTTTGTACAGCGCGTACAACTGCTTGAGGTGCGGCACGACGTCGGTGTACTCACCACGCAGCTTGCGAGCTTCGGTGGCTTTCGGCGTTTCGAGCATGGCACTGACCTTGTTGTAGGTCAGACGCGCATGGGAGTGAATCACCGCTTCGTAGAAGCAGTAGTCAGTCATTTCGCCGGATTTTGAGATGGTCATCTCGCAAACCATGGCCAGGCGATCGACTTGTGGGTTCAGCGAGCACAACCCATTGGACAATTGCTCGGGCAGCATCGGGATCACGCGCTCGGGGAAGTACACCGAGTTGCCGCGAACCTGTGCCTCGGCATCCAGTGCCGAACCGAGTTTCACGTAGCTGGAGACGTCGGCAATCGCCACGTACAACTTCCAGCCGCCGGAGAACAGGCGCAGCTTGCCCGGCCGGGCTTCGCAGTAGACTGCGTCATCGAAGTCGCGGGCGTCTTCGCCGTCAATGGTGACGAACGGCAGGTGACGCAGGTCGATGCGCTTCTCTTTGTCTTTCTCTTCGACTTCCGGCTTGAGCTTGCCGGCTTCCTTGAGCACGGCTTCAGGCCAGACGTGAGGAATGTCGTAGGTGCGCAGGGCAACATCGATTTCCATGCCCGGCGCCATGTAGTTACCCACAACCTCAACCACGTCGCCTTGCGGCTGGAAGCGTGGTGTCGGCCAGTGGGTAATCTTCACTTCGACAAACTGGCCGATCTGGGCGTTGGCGTTACGGCCCGGCGTCACCAGCACTTCCTGCTGGATCTTCGGGTTGTCGGCAACGACGAAACCGATACCGCCTTCTTCGAAGTAACGACCGACGATGCTCTCGTGAGCGCGGGATACGACTTCGACAATCATGCCTTCGCGGCGACCGCGACGGTCCAGGCCGGAAACACGGGCCAGGGCACGGTCACCGTCGAACACCAGGCGCATTTGCGCCGGGCTCATGAACAGGTCGTCACTGCCGTCGTCCGGCACCAGGAAGCCGAAACCGTCACGGTGACCGCTGATGCGACCCAGGATCAGGTCGAGCTTGTCCACCGGCGCATACGTGCCACGACGGGTATAAATGAGTTGAGCATCGCGCTCCATGGCGCGCAGGCGGCGACGCAGGGCTTCGATCTGGTCTTCTGTGGTCAGGCCAAACTCTTCGACCAATTGCTCGCGGTTAGCAGGCGAACCTCGATCAGCAAGATGCTGAAGGATCAGTTCGCGGCTAGGAATGGGGTTTTCATATTTTTCCGCTTCACGAGCGGCCTCGGGATCGAGGGACTGCCAATCGGCCATTAGAGAGTTTTCACCTTGTCTATATGCGGGTTAGTTTGGCATAGGCGTAATGAAACGGGAAATTTCAGGCTAAGACGCCCCTTCTAAAGCCCTGTATCGACACTTCAAAGCTGATTTGCAGACCGCTGGTGAAATTTTTCAGGTTTTTTTGATACCGGGGGTTTACAGTTAAAAAGACGCTCCGTATAGTGCGCGCCATCGACGACGGACAACGTTGCCGATACTGCCCAGATGGTGAAATTGGTAGACACGCCAGCTTCAGGTGCTGGTGACCTTACGGTCGTGGAAGTTCGAGTCTTCTTCTGGGCACCAATTTCGAGCTTGAGATTAGAACAATTTCAAGGCTCACACAAAAACCCGCGAAAGCGGGTTTTTTGCTTTCTGGATGTCTGATTTATTAAATTTAAATCAGGGGTTTACAGATAAAAATACTCTCCGTATAGTGCGCCACATCAACAGCGGCAACGCTGAAGATGAATGCCCAGATGGTGAAATTGGTAGACACGCCAGCTTCAGGTGCTGGTGGCCTTACGGCCGTGGAAGTTCGAGTCTTCTTCTGGGCACCAATTCAAATTCACGGTTACGACCTTGAATTTCACAGAAACCCGCGAAAGCGGGTTTTTGCGTTTCTGGGGTTTGAAAACACACCCTTCCCTGTAGGAGCGAGCTCTGATCGCGATGGATGTACTGGCAACGCATTTCTCCAGACACCCCTCGTTTTCGTTCACGCCCATCGCGAGCAGACCTCGCTCCTACAGAAGAAGCAACCTCGAAAGACGCATTTGAGAAACAATATCGTTTATCATTGTTGCAAGTTTTTGCAATGCGACAGTGAGGAACCCTGCGAATGATGTTTCGAAATACTCTGCGCCGCGGCCTGACCTTTACCCTGCTAGGCCTGGCACTCGCCACTCCCCTCACCCAAGCTGCCGACCCGGTTTCCCTGACCCTCTACAACGGCCAACACAAAGAAGTCGGTGACGCTGTCGCCAAAGCTTTCGAAGCCAAGACCGGCATTCACGTCAAGGTACGCAAAGGCAGCAGCAACCAGCTCGCCAGCCAGATCGTCGAAGAAGGCGATCGCTCCCCTGCCGACGTGATTTACACCGAAGAATCGCCACCTCTGAACAAGCTTGGAGAACAGGGACTTCTGGCCAAGGCTGATGATGCAACGCTGGCGGTGCTACCCAGGGAATATGTCGCCGGCAATGGCACCTGGATCGGCGTGACCGCCCGGGTGCGCGTCGTAGCGTTCAACCCCAAGCTGATCAATGAAAAAGACCTGCCGAAATCGGTGATGGATTTCTCCGACCCCAAATGGCAAGGCAAGGTCGGCTTCGTGCCCACCAGCGGCGCCTTCCAGGAGCAGGCCGTGGCAATCATCAAGGTCCACGGGATGGACGCTGCCGAAGAATGGCTGACCGGTTTGCGCGCATTCGGCAAGACCTACAGCAACAACATGGTTGCGCTCAAAGCCGTTGAAAATGGTGAAGTCGCCACCGTCCTGGTGAACAACTACTACTGGTTCGCCCTGCAGCGGGAAAAAGGTCAGCTCGATTCGAAACTGCATTACTTCACCGGTGGCGACGTCGGCGGGCTTATCACGGTTTCCAGTGCGGCCGTATTGAAATCCACTAAACATCCTAAAGAAGCCCAACAATTGCTCGCCTATATGGCGAGCGAAGAGGGTCAGCGCGTGATCACCCAGACCACCGCCGAATACCCACTGCACAAAGGCATGGAATCGGATCGCGGCCTCAAGCCGTTCAGTGAACTGGAAGCGCCGAAAGTCACTCCAGCCGACCTCGGCAACGCCGAACAAGCCCTGGACCTGGAACGCGATGTTGGCCTGAACTAATGAGCACATCACTCCCCGCCTCCGCTCACGGCAACTACGTGCCACGGCGCAGGCAGCCATCGATCTGGCTGTTAATGCCGGTTTTAGTGCTGGTTGTACTCAGCCTGTTGCCGCTGGCCTATGTCGGACTCAAGACCTGGCAAGCTGGCTGGGCCGAAGCACTGCACCTGCTGTGGCGGCCCTATGTGCTTGGCTTGCTGCGCAACACCCTGTCGCTGATGATCGGCGTCACGGTGGCTTGCGGCGTGATCGGCCTGTCACTGGCGTGGTTGCTGGAACGCAGCAATCTGCGCGGGCGGCGGTTGTGGGGCGTGATTCTTTGTTTGCCATTCGCCGTACCGGCGTTTGTCAGCAGCTTCACCTGGGTTTCGCTCAGCGCACACTTCGAAGGACTGGGCGGGGCGATTCTGGTGATGACCCTGTCCAAATACCCGCTGATTTTCCTGCCGGTGGCGGCGACCCTGCGCAATCTTGACCCATCGTTGGAAGAGTCCGCGCGTACGCTGGGACAGAGTCGCTGGGGCGTGTTCTTCAAGGTCACCCTGCCCCTGCTTTGGCCCTCACTGCTCGCAGGTTCACTTCTGATTGCCCTGCACATGCTGGTGGAATTCGGCGCGCTATCGATCATCGGCCTGCAAACCTTCACCACCGCGATCTATCAACAGTTCGAGCTGGAGTTCAGCAACGCCAATGCGGCGATGCTTTCGGCTGTGCTGCTGGTGATGTGCCTGATACTGCTGTGGCTGGAACTGCGCGTTCGCGGCAAGGGCCGGCATGTGCGCACCGGCCAGGGCGCGGCGCGACGGGCGGAGCAGGTGCGATTGGGGCCATGGGCGGTTGCCGGGCAACTGTTCTGCCTGTTGCTGGCGATCATTGGCAGCGGCATTCCACTGGGGATGCTGGCTTATTGGCTCGCTGCAGGTTCGTCGGCCGCCTTTCCGGTTGCCGCCATCAGCGAGGCATTGCTGTCATCCCTGGCACTGTCGCTGGGCGGCGCGGCGTTGTGCCTGGTGCTCGCAGTACCGGTAGGACTGCTGGTGGTGCGTTACAAGGGCCGACTGGCAATCTGGGCCGAACGCCTGCCGTATCTGCTGCATGCACTGCCAGGCCTGGTGATCGCCCTGACCCTGGTGTATTTCGCCCTTCACTATGTGCCGATGCTGTACCAGACGTCGGCGCTGCTGCTGATCGCTTATGCGTTGCTGTTTCTACCCCTGGCCCAGGCACCGATCCGCACGGCGCTGAACAAGGCTGCACCGCAACTGGAAGAAGCAGCGCGCACACTGGGGGCATCATCGCTCAGCGCGTTCTGCCGGGTGACATTGCCGATCATCTTCCCGGCGCTGGGGGCGGCGTTTGCGCTGGTGTTTCTGGATGCGATGAAGGAACTGACGGCGACACTACTGTTGAGCCCGACCGGATTGAATACCTTGGCGACGGAGGTTTGGGCGCATACCGCGAATGTGGAGTTTGCGGCGGCAGCGCCATATGCGGCGCTGTTGATTCTGGTGTCGGGGTTGCCGGTCTACCTGCTTACGACGCGGATGTATCTGAGTCGCTGAAATCGCCATCGCGGGCAAGCCCGCTCCCACAGGGATTTTCTGTGAACACAATTATTTGTGAACAACAGAGACACTGTGGGAGCGGGCTTGCCCGCGATGGCGCCAGAACTAACAACCATCAGGCCCTGAACTGCCCCAGGCTTGCCTTCAACTGCGCCGCCAACCCATCCAGCACCTTGCCACTGGCCGTGGTTTCCACCACCGCCTGAGCCGCTTTCTCGGCCTGTGCATGAATCGTTTCTACGCGCCCCCGCACTGCCTGAGCCCCCTGCGCCTGGTGCGCTGCTGCTTGGGTCGCCAGACCGATCGCCGTATGTACCTGCTCAACCGATGCCTGCATCGATTGCTGCAACCGCGCACTGTCGCGTAACACCAGCAAACCTTCGCTGGCCTGACGCCCTGCCTGCCCGATCGCCGCCACCGCTTCACGCGCGCCTTGCTGCAACGCCACGATGTGCGCCTGGATATCGCCAGTGGAGCTTTGGGTCTTGCTCGCCAGCGCCCGCACTTCATCAGCCACCACTGCGAATCCGCGCCCGGTCTCACCGGCTCGCGCTGCCTCGATGGCGGCATTCAATGCCAACAAGTTGGTCTGTTCGGC
This sequence comes from Pseudomonas izuensis, assembly GCF_009861505.1. Classification (GTDB taxonomy): domain Bacteria; phylum Pseudomonadota; class Gammaproteobacteria; order Pseudomonadales; family Pseudomonadaceae; genus Aquipseudomonas; species Aquipseudomonas izuensis. The sequence continues at coordinate 49,697 of NZ_WTFT01000004.1, forward strand.
AATCCCGTGAATCACCGTCAACACCACTTCAATCTGTTCACTTTGCTGCGCCAGCCGCTCGATAACTTGCGCACCGGTCTCGACCTGACCGGCCAGAGCCTCGATCAGGCTGCCGACTTTCGCCGAGGTCCGGGTGTTTTCATCGGTGGCCTGACGAATATCCACCACCTGCTTCAACGCCGCCTGCATGGCCTGGCTCTCGGACTGGGCCTCATCCGCCATTTGCGACAAGGCTCGCAGGCTCTCCGCCACTTCATCGCGCTGCATACCCGCAGCCGCATCGGCTCCGGCATTGCGCAAGGTCATTGCGCCAATTTCCACGCCGGTGCGCTGGGCAACATCACCCGCCTCGCGCACGATCGGTTGCAACTTGTCCACAAAGCGATTGACCGCCGAGGCCATGTCGCCGATTTCGTCCTTGCTGTTGATCTGTACACGCTTGGTCAAATCGCCTTCACCGGCCGCCAGGTCATCCATGGCAGCAATCAGCATTTTCAAACGATTGACCACTCGACGCCCCAGCACCACCGCGAGCAACAGCAGAACACCTGCGCCGACTACCGCCAGGCCCATGCCGATGCGCCAGCGCAAAGTCGCCGCCGCTTCCTGCACCGTGCTGGTGGTGTTGGCTTTCATTTCAGACGCCGTGGATTGTGCCGACTGCAGCCGTGTACGCATGGCTGTGGCGCTATCAGCTGCCGCTCCCTTGAGACTGTCGCCTACCAGTTGGTCACTGTTGGCGATCAGGGCCGAGAAGCGCTTGTCGAGGGCTGCCAGGTCGGTTTCCACCGAAGCTGTCGAGATGCCCATCAAGACCTTGCCGATTTCCACACCATTGGGGTTGATCGAGGCCTCGAGGTAATAGACCGACGGATCGCTCTTCGCCGCGTCCAGCACCTTGTCCAGCGCCCGCTCGCCCTGGCCCTTTTCCAGCAGCGCCTTGTTGATCGGATTTTCCCGGTTGAGGTAGCGCGTCAAGTGTTGGCCCGTTGCGTCGTCGTAGACCACGAACAGCACATTAGGATTACGCTGCGCCCGGCGGGCGAATTCGGAGAGAGTTGGGACGTCGCTGTCCCACATGGCGCGAGGGGCGACCGAAGCGAGAAGCTGCGCCATATCATTGGCGGAGTCCTTCAGGTCCTTTTCCAGTGTCGCGCGCAGTTGCGCCTGCTCCTCTTCCAATCGCGAGGACAACCCGGCGGTAAGACGCTGACGCGTGCTGGTGGAGAGGCTGTCGAGGCTCGACGTGACTTCACGCCCCGCCTGCTCGAGCTCGCCGGAAAGCTTTTGACTGTCCGCTCCCAGCCGCACACCCAAATCGGCTTCCAGCGCGGTCACTGTGCTCCTGGTCAGAGCAACAGCTACCACCACCTGCACCAAAAGGGCGATACCGAGAGTAACGAACACAGGCCGCAAGAGACGGCTTTGTAACAGTGAGAGAACGGCTGACACTGGAGATCCCCCTGCTTTGGCGCCATTAAATTGATAGCACGCCAGAAGCTATGCTTTTTTTAATGTTCGGTGCAAGGGTCATGCCGTCCAACAGACATAAACGACAAAGGCCCCGATTAAGGAGCCTTTGTTTTTTACATCAACGACTTATCAAGCGAACGGATGACGCAGAACGATGGTTTCGTTGCGATCCGGGCCCGTCGAAATAATGTCGATCGGCGCACCGACCAGCTCTTCAACGCGCTTGATGTAGTTGCGTGCAGCCTGCGGCAGCTCTTCCAGAGTCTTGGCACCGAGGGTGGACTCTTTCCAGCCTGGCATCTCTTCGTACACAGGCTCCAGGCCGATGTAGCTGTCGGCATCGGTCGGTGCATCGATCACTGCACCGTCAGCGTTTTTGTAACCAACGCAGATATTGATGGTTTCCAGGCCGTCCAGTACGTCCAGCTTGGTCAGGCACAGGCCCGAGATGCTGTTGACGTCGATAGCGCGACGCAGAATGACGGCATCGAACCAGCCGCAACGACGAGCACGACCGGTGGTTGCACCGAACTCGTGGCCACGCTTGGCCAGGAACGCGCCGACGTCGTCGAACAGCTCAGTCGGGAACGGGCCCGAACCGACGCGAGTGGTGTAGGCCTTGGTGATGCCGAGGATGTAGTCCAGGAACATCGGGCCAACACCCGAACCGGTAGCGATGCCGCCCGCGGTGGTGTTGGAGCTGGTGACGTACGGGTACGTACCGTGGTCGATGTCCAGCAGGGAGCCCTGGGCGCCTTCGAACATGATGTCCTTGCCAGCGCGACGCAGCTGGTGCAGCTCGGCGGTGACATCGAGCATCATCGGCTTCAGCAGCTCGGCGTATTCCATGCATTCGTCCAGGGTTTTCTGGAAGTCGATCGCAGGCTCTTTGTAGTAATTGACCAGTACGAAGTTGTGGTAGTCCAGCAACTCGCCCAGCTTGGCGGCGAAACGCTCGCGGTGGAACAGGTCACCGATGCGCAGGCCGCGACGTGCGACCTTGTCTTCGTAGGCCGGGCCGATGCCGCGACCGGTGGTGCCGATCTTCAGCTCGCCACGGGCCTTTTCACGCGCCTGGTCCAGCGCTACGTGGTAGGACAGGATCAGCGGGCAGGACGGGCTGATGCGCAGGCGCTCGCGCACTGGCACACCTTTCTCTTCCAGCTTGTTGATTTCCCGCAGCAGGGCGTCAGGTGCAACCACCACGCCGTTGCCGATCAGGCACTGCACGCCTTCGCGCAGCACGCCCGACGGGATCAGGTGCAAGACGGTTTTTTCACCGTCGATCACCAGGGTGTGGCCAGCGTTGTGGCCACCCTGGTAGCGCACTACGGCGGCAGCATGTTCGGTCAGCAGATCAACGATCTTGCCTTTGCCCTCATCACCCCATTGGGTGCCCAGGACTACGACATTCTTACCCATAACACTTGTCCTCATTCGCGCAAACTTGGTGCCGGCGGTAGCCGGCAGGAAAACTCAAGAAGCCAGTGGCGATACTTGCCAAAGCCCGTTCTGCTGAATCAATTGCCGGTCGCAGTCCGCTTCACGGGCGGCGGCCAAAGGTTGTCCAGGCAAGGCCTGAACGACACGCTGACCCTCACTGCGCAACTGGCAAACCTGCTGCCAGAGTGCCGCATCCGTACTGTCAGGCATCCAGATACCGCCAGACGGTAGCTCGATCTCAGCACGCCCCAGGGTCACCAGGGTTTTCAAATCGGTAGAGAAACCGGTTGCCGGACGGGCACGACCGAAGTCGGCGCCGATATCGTCATAACGACCGCCCTGGGCAATGGACTGGCCAACACCCGGTACAAACACGGCAAACACTACACCGGTGTGGTAGTGATAACCGCGCAACTCGCCCAGGTCGAAATACAGCGGCAGTTCCGGGAACCGGGTGGACAAACGCTCGGCAATCGCCAGCAGGTCGTCCAGTGCCGCCGTCACCTGCGCCGGAGCCTTGGCCAGACGTTCGCGGGCAGCCACCAGCACTTCACGACCGCCACACAGATCGACCAACGCCCGCAGCATGCCTGACAGATCCGCCGGCAAGCCTTCGGTCAAGGTAATGACCTCGTCGATGGCTTTACGTTGCAATGCGTCAAACAACTGCTGCTCGACTTCACCGGACAAACCGGCGGCGCGGGCCAGCCCGCGGTAGATGCCCACATGCCCCAGGTCCATGTGCACGTCCGGCACATCGGCCAGTTGCAGCATGGCCAGCATCAGGCTGATGACTTCAACGTCACTGCTCGGGCTGGCATCGCCGTACAACTCGGCGCCCAACTGGATCGGGCTGCGCGAGGACGACAAGGCACGTGGCTGGGCATGCAGCACGCTGCCGGCATAGCACAGACGGTTCGGGCCTTCGCGACGCAGGGTATGCGCATCGATGCGCGCCACCTGCGGTGTGATGTCGGCCCGGAAACCCATCTGCCGGCCCGACTGCGGGTCGATGACCTTGAAGGTCCGCAGATCCAGGTCCTGGCCCGCGCCGGTCAGCAGGGATTCCAGGTACTCGATATGGGGAGTCACGACAAACTCGTAACCCCAGCTCTGGAACAGATCCAACACCTGACGACGCGCGACTTCTATGCGCGCCGCTTCCGGTGGCAGTACTTCTTCGATGCCATCTGGCAGCAGCCAGCGGTCTACCGTTGCCATTACGCCATTCCCCTATGATCCGGGCGACAAGCCTTTGGGCGAGCCTTGAGTGAAGCAGAAAATGATTGGCTCAGCACAAACCACGCGCATGAGCGACGAAGCGAAAAGCCTGAAATGGGCTTCGCCAAGCACTTTCCTCGTAAAACCTGTCGAGCTTTTCAGCTCTCGCACCTGCACAAAAACAGCAATCAAACGTGCAGACGCAAAAAAGCCGGGAATTTCCCGGCTGCCGCATCATACACACGTTTTCCCAAAGGATCACCCCGCCAGAGGTTTTAGCCGCCCGGCGGGATGATTCGGGTCAACGTCGTATCAAGGCTTGGCTTTTTCCAGGTAGTGGAAGAAGTCACTGCTTGGGTCGAGGACCATGACGTCGGATTTGTTCGCGAAGCTTTCACGGTAGGCACGCAGGCTACGGTAGAACGCGTAGAACTCCTGATCCTGACCGTAGGCCTTGGAGTAGATCGAAGCGGCCTGGGCGTCGCCGTCACCGCGAATCTCTTCGGATTCACGATAGGCTTCAGCCAGCAGCACGCGACGTTGACGATCGGCGTCGGCACGGATGCCTTCTGCCAACTCGTTACCCTTGGCGCGGTGCTCGCGAGCTTCACGCTCACGCTCGGTGCTCATGCGCTCGAACACGCTGCGGTTCACTTCCTTCGGCAGGTCGATGGTCTTGACGCGGACATCGACAACTTCGATGCCCAACTCTTTTTCAGCCATCTTGTTCAGAGAAGACGTGATATCCGCCATCAGCGCGTCACGTTCACCCGACACCACTTCGTGCAGGGTGCGCTTACCGAACTGGTCACGCAGACCCGATTCCAGACGACGGGACAGACGCTCGTCGGCAATCTGCTTGAGGCCGGAAGTCGCGGTGTAGAAACGCTCGGCGTCCTTCACGCGCCACTTGGCGAAGGCATCGACCATCACGGCTTTCTTTTCCAGCGTCAGGAAGCGTTGTGTCGGTGCATCCAGCGTCATCAGGCGTGCGTCGAATTTGCGCACCTGGTTAACGTAAGGCACTTTCACATGCAGGCCTGGCTGAACATCGGCCTGGACCACGCGACCGAACTGCAGCAACACCGCACGCTCGGTCTGAGCCACGATGTAGAAGCAGTTCCAGGCAGCGATCGCCACGACGACGCCGACAATAAGGGCGATCAGCGATTTATTGCTCATCAGCGACTCTCCCTGGTACGTGCCGGCTGTTGCTGCAGATCAGCTGCGGCACGTGCATTCGCTTCATTGCTGGTGGCTGCCGCACTGCTCATCGGCGTGCTGGTGCTGCGGCCACTGCTGTCGATCATCTTGTCCAGCGGCAGGTACAGCAGGTTGCTCTGGCCATTCTTGTTGCCGGTCACGAGAACCTTGCTGGTATTGCTGAAGACTTCCTGCATGGTGTCCAGGTACAGACGCTGACGAGTGACTTCAGGCGCCTTGCGGTACTCGGCGACCAGCTTGGTGAAGCGATCAGCCTCACCCTTGGCACGCGAGACGGTCTCGTCACGGTAGCCATTGGCATCTTCGAGAATGCGCTGGGCCTGACCACGGGCTTCCGGCACAACGCCGTTGGCATAGGTTTCAGCCTGGTTGCGCGAACGCTGCTCGTCTTCACGGGCTCGGATCACGTCATCGAAGGCTTCCTGCACTTCACGCGGTGCCGCTGCGCTTTGTACGTTGACCTGGGTAACGGTGATACCGGTGCGATAGGTATCCATGAAGCGTTGCAGACGCTCCTTGATTTCGCTGGCCATCAATTCACGGCCTTCGGTCAGTACCTGGTCCATGGCGGTGGAACCCACCACATGGCGCAAGGCGCTGTCGGTCGCGTGTTGCAGGCTGATTTCCGGTTGATCGACGCTCAACACGAAGTCCTGCAGGTTGCTGATCTTGTACTGCACGGTCAGCGGCACCTCGACGATGTTTTCGTCTTCAGTCAGCATCTGGCCTTGCTTGGTGTACGCACGCTCACGCGTGACGTTTTCCATGTACTTCTTGTCGATCGGCGGGAAATAGATGTTCAGACCCGGGCCGACGGTTTCGTAGTACTTGCCGAAGCGCAGCACCACGGCTTGCTCCTGCTCATCGACTACATAGACCGCGCTGTACAGCCACACGGCCGCCAACACGACCAGGCCAATGCCGAGCAGGCCGCCGAAGCCGCCACTCCTGCCCGGACCACCGCCGTCATCACCCCGTTTCTTACCACCACCGAACAACCCGTTCAGGCTTTCCTGCAGCTTTCGGAAGGCCTCGTCGAGATCTGGCGGCCCCTTGCGATCGCCGTTATTACGGCGCTTGCCACCCCAAGGATCCTGATTATTCGAGTTGCCACCCGGCTCATTCCAAGCCATAGCGCTCTCCATCTGATAAAGCAAAGACGCGCCCACGGCGCGCCGACCAATGCTACAGAATGCCTGTCACCACGACACAACCGCTTTCTCAGGCTTTTATTGCAAAGTGTGTTGCTCGATGAAGTCCAGCGGCTGCAAACCTTCGCGGCTTACCAGTCGATTCAATTCGACTCGCGGCAAACGAACGGCCAGCAAGCTGATGCCTTCTTCGTCGTGTTCTTCTTTCTGTACCGCACCGACTTCGAAAAACTGCGCACGCAGTCGAGCAAAACGTTGCGGCAAGCGCAAGGTACCCACAAACAAATCATCGCCGAGCAGTTCAGCAACGGCCTGCTTGAGAAGGTCAAGACCCGTACCGTCCTTGGCCGATAACCAGACCCGCTGCGGCTTGCCATCGGCATCACGCTGGATCTGCGGCTCGACACCCTCGAGCAAATCGAGTTTGTTGTATACCTCCAGGATCGGCAAGTCCTGCGCCCCGATCTCCCCGAGCACCACCATGACCTGCTCAATCTGGGCCATGCGCTCGGGCTCGTGGGAGTCGATGACATGCAGCAGCAGGTCGGAGTTGCTCGACTCTTCGAGCGTAGCCCGAAATGCCTCGACCAGTTTGTGCGGCAAGTGGCGAATGAAACCCACAGTGTCGGCCAGCACAATCGGCCCGAGGTCGTCGAGTTCAAGTCGGCGCAAGGTCGGATCGAGGGTCGCGAACAGCTGGTCAGCGGCAAAGACGTCGGATTCGGTCACCGAGTTGAACAGCGTCGACTTGCCGGCGTTGGTGTAGCCCACCAGTGAAACCGTCGGGATGTCAGCACGCTTGCGGCCGCGACGCGACTGCTCGCGCTGGCTGCGGACCTTTTCCAAGCGTCCCTTGATCTGCCGCAGGCGAACCCGCAACAGACGCCGGTCGGTTTCCAGCTGGGTTTCACCCGGACCGCGCAGACCGATACCACCCTTCTGCCGTTCAAGGTGAGTCCAGCCACGAACCAGCCGCGTGCTCATGTGCTCAAGCTGAGCCAGTTCGACCTGGAGCTTGCCTTCATGGGTGCGGGCGCGTTGGGCGAAGATATCGAGAATCAGGCCCGTGCGGTCGATCACGCGACACTCGAAAATTCGTTCGAGGTTACGTTCCTGACTGGGCGTGAGGATGTGATTGAAAATCACCAGATCTACCTGCTCGGCTTTGACCAGGTCGCGTAACTCCTCGACCTTGCCGCTGCCAATCAGGTATTTGGCGGTTGGCCGATTACGCGGCACGTTGAAAAACGCGACGGTCTCGGCACCAGCCGACATTGCCAACTCCTGAAACTCCTGCGGATCTTCGCGCGCCTCAGGGTCCTGACCATCCAAGTGAACGAGAATGGCTCGCTCACCACCACCGTGGCGCTCAAAGAACAAAGGAGACTCCTATCAGGCGTTACCTGGCTCAGCATCACCTGCTTCGGATTCGGTTGCGCTAGGCAGACGAATTGGACGAACCGGCACTACTGTAGAGATAGCGTGTTTGTAAACCATTTGGCTGACGGTGTTTTTCAGCAGGATAACGAACTGGTCGAAAGACTCGATCGTGCCTTGCAGTTTGATACCGTTGACCAGGTAGATGGACACCCCAACTTTCTCTTTACGCAAAGTATTCAAGTAAGGGTCTTGTAGCGAATGCCCTTTTGACATGTGCCGCACTCCTTTAAGGATTCAATATAAAAAAATAGGTAAACAGATGGCTTGTGGCCGTCACACCCCCAAGGATAGACGGCAATTGCAAGGACTCAGCTCAATATGGAGATGGTCCCCAGGTATTTCAAGGCGCGCGGCAGATTGTCGCAATCCAGGCTGTCCAGCCAGTGTAAATCATCCCAACTGCGCAACCAGGTGAACTGACGCTTTGCCAATTGGCGCGTGGCAATGATTCCACGCTCCTGCATCTCGGCCAATGTCAGCTTGCCATCCAGGTAGTCCCAGACTTGTCGGTAGCCTACCGCACGTATAGACGGCAACCCGGCATGCAGGTCACTTCGCTTACGCAGGGCTACGACCTCGTCGATGAATCCCTGTTCCAACATTAAAGTGAATCTTTGTTTAATTCGCTCATGCAGTACCTGACGATTTGCCGGAGCAATCGCCAAGTTCGCGACAGTATAGGGCAATTGTTGCCGTCCCGAAGCGGCTGCTTCAGTACTTTGCGCAGATTGTTGCAGTCGCAGCTCAGTCATGCTTTGACCGCTGACGCGATAAACTTCCAGCGCTCGACTGAGCCGCTGCGGATCGTTCGGATGAATACGCGCGGCAGAAACCGGATCGATCACCGCCAATTGTTCGTGCAAGGCTTGCCAGCCAAGGCGTGCGGCTTCTTCTTCGATCTGCGCACGCACATCCGGGTCGGCAGCCGGCATGTCGGCCAGGCCTTCGAGCAAAGCCTTGTAGTAGAGCATTGTGCCGCCCACCAGCAGCGGAATTTTTCCGCGCGCGGTGATGTCGGCCATGGCTTCGAGGGCATCACGACGGAAATCTGCGGCCGAATAGCTCTCTGCCGGATCAAGGATGTCGATCAAACGGTGCGGAAACTGCGCCAAAAGCTCTTTCGAAGGCTTGGCGGTGCCGATGTCCATGCCACGGTAGACCAGCGCCGAATCGACACTGATCAGTTCGCAGGGCAGGACCTTGGTGAGCTCGATGGCCAGGTCGGTCTTGCCGGCGGCGGTCGGGCCCATCAGGAAAATCGCAGGTGGGAACTGGCTCATCAACGACCGCGCAAGAACAGTTTGTCCAGATCGTCCAGGCCCAATTGGGTCCAGGTCGGTCGGCCATGGTTGCATTGACCGCTGCGCTCTGTGTTTTCCATGTCGCGCAGCAGACCGTTCATTTCTGGCAGGGCCAGGCGCCGATTCGCCCGTACCGCGCCGTGACAGGCCATGGTCCCGAGCAGTTCGTTCAGGTGTGCCTGAATCCGGTCGCTGGTGCCGTACTCCATCAGGTCGGCCAACACATCGCCAACCAGTCGATTGGCTTCAGCCTGCTTGAGCAGCGCCGGAATCTGCCGGATGGCCAGGGTTTCCGGACCGAGGCGTTGCAGCTCGAAGCCCAGGCGCTGGAACCAGGCGACGTGCTCCTCGGCGCAATCGGCTTCACGCTGGCTGACCGCCAGGGACTCCGGCACCAATAGCGGCTGCCCACTCAGGCCTTCACTGGCCATGGCGACCTTCAGGCGTTCGTACATGATCCGCTCGTGAGCGGCGTGCATGTCCACCAGCACTAGCCCTTGGGCGTTTTCCGAAAGAATATAAATACCCTTGAGCTGCGCCAGCGCATAGCCCAGCGGCGGGATGTCGCCTTGTCCGGCCGGCAGCGCGGCCGCATTGGCCTCGGGCAACGGCGCGAAGAACTCACGATAGGCGGCTTGCGCTTCAGCGGCGGGAACAGCGGACTGAGGTCGCGGCGTGTATTGATATTGATACCCCGCCCCGGCGCCGGAGCCGGCGGGCGCGCTGAATGTCGGTTGCGCCTGGGGCTGCTCCAACAGTGCGTTCGCGGCCAGGCGCATCTCACCCTGAGGGCCGAACTCGCCTGCTTCGAGGCCCGTAGGCCGCACAACGGCTGTCTCGACCGGTGCGGCAAGATGATCTTCCGGCCGCACATCGCCCAAGGCGCGATGCAAGGTGCCATACAGGAAATCGTGAACCATGCGCCCGTCGCGGAAACGCACTTCGTGCTTGGTCGGGTGCACGTTGACGTCGACACCCGCCGGATCGACTTCGAAAAACAGCACGAATGTCGGGTGCCGGCCATTGAACAGCACATCGCGATAGGCCTGGCGTACCGCGTGAGCCACCAGCTTGTCGCGCACGGCACGGCCGTTGACGAAGAAATACTGCAAATCCGCCTGACTGCGGTTGAACGTCGGCAACCCGACCCAGCCCCAAAGATGCAGGCCGTTGCGCTCGATTTCGATCGGCAGCGCCTGCTCCAGGAAACCGGGGCCACAAATCGCCGCCACGCGCCGGGCACGGGCCGCATCATCGTGGGCCTCATGCAGACTGAGGATGGTCTTGCCGTTGTGGCGCAGATGGAACGCCACGTCGAAACGCGCCAGGGCCAGACGCCTGATCACTTCTTGCAGATGATCGAATTCGGTTTTTTCGGTCTTGAGAAACTTGCGTCGCGCCGGGGTATTGAAAAACAGGTCGCGAACTTCGACAGAGGTGCCCACCGGATGCGCTGCCGGTTGCACGCGAGGCGCCATGTCACGACCTTCGGTCTCGACCTGCCAGGCCTGATCGGCATCGCGGGTGCGGGAGGTCAGGGTCAGGCGCGCCACGGAACTGATCGACGCCAGTGCCTCACCGCGAAAACCCAGGCTCATGACCTGTTCCAGGTCTTCCAGGTTGCGGATTTTACTGGTGGCATGTCGCGCCAGGGCCAGTGGCAGGTCATCGGCGGAAATGCCGCTGCCATCGTCGCGCACCCGCAGCAACTTGACGCCGCCCTGCTCGACATCGACATCGATGCGCCTGGCGCCGGAGTCGAGGCTGTTCTCCAGCAACTCCTTGATCACCGAAGCCGGGCGTTCAACCACCTCACCGGCGGCAATCTGGTTCGCCAGCCGCGGGCTGAGCAGCTCGATGCGGGCAGCGTTGGTCAGCACCTGGTTCATTCCTTGGCCGCCAGTTCAGTGCCAGGGATGGTCAAGTGCTGACCGACCTTGAGCTCGTCGCTCGCCAGGTTGTTGGCACTGCGCAACGTGGCCGGCGATACCTGATAACGCACGGCGATCATCGCCAGCGTCTCGCCCGGGCTTACCCGGTGATCACGCGGCCCCTGGGCGATCTTCCCGGAGTCCCGCAGCCACGCAATATAAGTGCCCGGTGGCGGGTTTTGCTGGAAGAACTGGCGCACGCCACTGCTGATGGAGCGTGCCAGCGCCTGCTGGTGGCTCGACGCGGCAAGTTTGGACGCTTCATTGGCATTGGAGATGAACCCGGTTTCCACCAGGATCGACGGGATGTCCGGCGACTTCAGCACCATGAACCCGGCCTGTTCAACCCGTTGTTTGTGCAGCGGCGTGACCCGGCCGATGTTGCTCAACACTTTCTGGCCGACGTTCAGGCTGGAAGTCAGGGAAGCGGTCATCGACAGGTCAAGCAGCACACCCGCGAGCATGCGGTCCTTGTCGTCGAGGCTGACGTTGCCGGCACCACCGATCAGGTCGGAGCGGTTTTCACTGTCGGCCAGCCAGCGTGCGGTCTCCGATGTGGCACCGCGATCGGACAGAGCGAACACCGAAGCACCGAAAGCAGCGGCTGAAGGCGCGGCGTCGGCGTGAATGGAGACGAACAGGTCGGCGCCTTTCTTGCGGGCGATTTCGGTACGCCCACGCAACGGAATGAAGTAGTCGCCGGTGCGGGTCAGTTCGGCGCGGAAACCTTTCATGCCGTTGACCTGACGCTGCAATTCCCGGGCGATGGCCAGCACCACGTCTTTTTCGCGCTGACCGCGAGAGCCGGAGGCGCCCGGATCTTCACCGCCGTGACCGGCATCGATCACCACAATGATGTCGCGCTTGCCCGCCGGTGCCGGCGGTAATTTGATTGCAGGTTCCGTCGGCGTGACCGGCACGGCAGGCACCGTGGCCACCGACGGCGTCGGCGCGGGCGGAGGTGCGGCGTCGGACGGGTTATCGAACAGATCGACCACCAGTCGGTTGCCGTACTGGGCATTGGGGGCCAGCGAGAAGCTTTTCGGAGTAACGGCCTTTTTCAGGTCGATAACCACCCTCAGGTCGGTCGGCGTGCGTTGGGCCGAGCGCATGGCCGTGATCGGGGTATTGGCGCTGTTTACATTCAATGGCGCTCCCAGGGTAGCGCCATTGATGTCGATGACCAGGCGATCCGGCGCCGTCAGGGTAAAGACGCTGTGCTGCACGGGGCCGGTCAGGTCAAACACCAGCCGCGTGTTGTCCGGCGCCCGCCACAGGCGAACACTGTTGACCTTCGTCTCGGCCACAGCGTCGACGGTCACCGCCAGAAACAACACCCCTACGGCAGCAACCAACGCGCGAAAGCGCATACCTAACCCCATCATTTATTTGGATTCCAATGCCAAAGCGGCACACCACGACTCGCCACGCGAGCCCTGGGACAAAATTTTCAGCGAACGCCCGCTGTCTTGCGGGCTAATGGTAATGGTCAGGTCGGGCTTTGGCAAAAAGCCTGCACCTTTATCCGGCCACTCGATCAGACACAGGGCGTCGTCTTCGAAATAGTCGCGGATACCGAGGAATTCCAGCTCTTCCGGATCGACCAGGCGATACAGGTCGAAATGGAAAGCGCGAATGTCGCCAATCTCGTAGGGTTCGACCAGGGTGAATGTCGGACTTTTCACTGCTCCGATGTGCCCCAGCCCCCTAATGATGCCCCGGGACAATGTGGTTTTGCCCATTCCCAGGTTGCCTTCGAGAAAGATCAGGCCGTGCCCTTTTGTGGTTTTGGCGATGCGCGCGCCAAACGCGGTCATCGCCTCTTCATCAGCCAGGTACAGGGTTACTTCAGACACGGTGCTTGCTCCTCCAACAACTGACGAATGGCTGGAATCAGATCACTGGCCGCCAGCCCGCGGCCGAATTTGCCTTGTTGCTCACCCGCTTTGGCATGCAGCCAGACCGCCAGACAGGCCGCATCGAAGGTGTCCATGCCTTGGGCCAGCAGAGCGCCGACCAGACCGGCCAGCACATCGCCCAAACCGGCGGTGGCCATGGCCGGATGACCCTGATGACATACGGCCAGCCGCCCGTCGGGACTGGCGACCAGGCTGCCGGCGCCCTTGAGCACCACGACCGCTGTATACTTTTTACTCAGCGCATGAGCCGCCGCCGGGCGATCAGCCTGAATCTCGGCAGTGCTCATGCCCAGCAACCGCGCCGCTTCGCCCGGATGCGGCGTGATCACACAATCCTTGGGTAAGTTCACACGTTCCTCGGCCAGCATGTTCAGCGCGTCGGCATCCCAGACTTGCGGCAGTGGCGCGTTGGCGGCAGCGGACAACAAACTGTGCCCCCAAGCGGCCTGCCCCAGCCCTGGGCCGATCACCACTACGGACACCTTTTGCAGCAATTCCATCAACTGATTGGCAGATGACGTGCCCAGCACCATCGCCTCGGGGATTCTGGCCAGCGCGGCGGGCACATGTTCGCTGCGCGTCGCCACCGACACCATGCCGGCGCCGCTGCGCAGCGCACTTTGCGCGCTCAGCAGGATCGCGCCACCCAGGCCCCGATCGCCGCCAACCAGCAGCACATGACCGAATTTGCCCTTATGGGAAGTGGGCGCCCGAGAAGGAAGACACGGCAGGTTGCCAGCCATCAGACGAAGGGCACTGGTCGGCGCGCCTTCGAGCAGCTGCGGATCGGCATGCAGGTCGTTGAAAACCAGTTCGCCCACCACGTCCGCCGCATCACCGGTGAACAATCCCAGTTTCAAGCCGATGAAGGTGACCGTCAGATCGGCTCGAACGGCGCGACCGAGGATATGACCGGTATCGGCGCAGAGCCCGGATGGGATATCCACAGCCACCACTGGCAGTCCACTGGCATTGATTGCACCAATGACGCCGGCGTACGGTTCGCGCACGTCACCGGTCAAGCCGGTGCCGAGCAAGGCGTCCAGCACGATCCCACGACATTCCGATTGCCCGCTCCACGCTTCGATGCGGACGTTTTCGGATACCGCCTCGGCATGGGCCGACGCCGCATCACCGCGCAGTTGCAGCGGATCGCCTACCGCCAGCACCCGGACCCACCAACCGGCGCGCCTGGCCAATACGGCCACCAGGTAACCATCACCGGCGTTATTGCCGTGGCCGGCGACCACCGTCAATTCACTTGCCGTCGGCCATTGGCGGACCAGCGCGCGCCAGGTTGCCCGCGCCGCCCGCTGCATCAGTTCGAAGCCCGGGGTGCCGGCCGCGATCAGGCTCGCATCGAGCCCTCGGACCTGCGCGGCGCTGTACAGCGCGTCGGGTAAATCATCTTTAGTGTGCGGCATGCGTCTTCAGGCTCCGATGTCTGGCAGAATTATACGCACCTCAGCTCCGGTTTCTCTCGCCTCATGCCCGCTATTACCACAGACCTGTCCGCCCTCGCCCAATCCATCAAGGACTGGGGCCGCGAGCTGGGCTTCCAGCAAGTCGGCATCAGCGGCCTCGACCTCGGGGAGCATGAGCAGCACCTGCAGCGCTGGCTCGATGCCGGTTACCACGGCGAAATGGACTACATGGGCGCCCATGGCAGCAAACGCTCGCACCCGGATGAGCTGGTGCCGGGCACTTTGCGCGTGGTTTCGCTGCGCATGGACTACCTGTCGGGCGACACCAAAATGGCGCAATTGCTGGCTCAACCGGAAAAAGCCTACGTCTCGCGTTATGCCTTGGGCCGCGATTACCACAAGTTGATCCGTAAACGCGTGCAACAACTGGCGGAAAAAATTCAGGCGGTCATTGGTCCGTTCGGTTACCGCGCCTTCGTGGACAGTGCCCCGGTGCTGGAAAAAGCCATCGCGGAAAAAGCCGGCCTTGGATGGATCGGCAAAAACACGCTGGTCTTGAATCGCAAGGCCGGCAGTTATTTCTTCCTCGCCGAATTGTTCGTCGATTTGCCGCTGCCGGTGGACCCGCCTCACGCCACCGAGCATTGCGGCCGCTGCAGCGCCTGCCTGGACATCTGTCCGACCAATGCCTTCGTCGGCCCCTATGTACTGGATGCCCGGCGCTGCATTTCCTATCTGACAATCGAACTCAAAGGCGCCATACCTGTAGATCTGCGACCGCTGATCGGCAACCGGGTGTTCGGCTGCGATGACTGCCAGATCGTCTGCCCCTGGAACCGCTTCGCCCGTCCATCCGGCGAAGGCGACTTCAAGCCACGGCACAACCTGGACAACGCTGATTTGGCCGAGCTGTTCATGTGGGACGAGGCCAAATTTCTAAGCAGCACCGAAGGCTCGCCGCTAAGACGGGCAGGTTATGAAAGCTGGTTGCGCAATCTGGCCGTCGGGCTGGGCAACGCGCCTTCAACGATTCCGGTATTGGAAGCGTTGAAGGCGCGGCGAGAATATCCATCCGAGATGGTGCGTGAACATGTCGAGTGGGCATTGCAGCAACATGCCGAACGTCAGGCTTCGTCGTTATAGACGAACTTGGGCATTTCCCAATGGAAACGGATCGCCAGCAAGCGCAGCAGGAAGCCGCCGAACAGCGTGATCAGAATCGCCTGCTCACCCGGCACGTTCAGATACAGGCAAAGCATGTAACACCACGCTGCCGCAAACGAGACGCTGGCGTAAAGCTCGCGGCGGAAAATCAAAGGGATGTCGTTGCAGAAAATGTCCCGCAGGATGCCGCCGAAAACCCCGGTGATCACGCCGCTGACCGACGCAACCAACATGCCATGGCCCATTTCCAGGGCGGTCATGCAGCCGATCAGGGTGAAGGCCACCAGACCGACGGCATCGAGCACCAGAAACAGCGAGCGCAGATGGCGCATCCAGCGGGCGGTGAACACCGTGAACATGGCTGCGATGGTTGTCAGGACCAGGTATTCCGGGTGTTTTACCCAGGTCAGCGGGTAGTGGCCCAGCAGCACATCACGCACCGAACCGCCGCCCAATGCCGTAACACACGCAATCAGCACCACGCCAAACCAATCCATTCCTCGACGGCCCGCAGACAGGGCACCGGTCATGGCTTCGGCGGTGATGGCGATCAGGTAAAGCATCAACAACATGGTGGCGGTCCTTGCAGAAAGGCGCGCAGTCTAGCCATTTAGCATCGGCACCAAAAGAGGGCAATGACGACCACCGAAAACCTGTGGCGAGGGGATTTATCCCCGTTGGGTCGCGAAGCGGTCCCAAATCTGGCGACCGCTGTGTATCAGGCAAACCGCAGGCAATGGTTTTACGACTGCTGCGCAGCCGAACGGGGATAAATCCCCTCGCCACAAAAGCCCTCGCCTCGCCCTCAGGACTTGATGAAATGCTGGCGGTAGTGCTGCAACTCGGCGATGGATTCGCGGATGTCGTCCAGGGCCAGGTGGGTGCTGCCCTTCTTGAAGCTGTCGCGCACGTCCGGCGCCCAGCGCGCGGCCAGTTCCTTGAGGGTCGAGACGTCGAGGTTGCGGTAGTGGAAATAGCTTTCCAGGGATTTCATGTGGGTATAAAGGAAGCGACGGTCCTGGCAGATGCTGTTGCCACAGATCGGCGACTTGCCTTTCGGTACCCATTTTTCCAGGAAGGCGATGGTCTGGGCTTCCGCTTCAGCCATGCTGATACGGCTTTCGCGCACGCGCTGGGTCAAGCCCGAGTTGCCGTGGGTGCGGGTATTCCACTCGTCCATGCGAGCGAGGACTTCGTCGCTGTGGTGGATAGCGATCACCGGGCCTTCGGCCAGGGTGTTCAGGTCACTGTCGGTCACGATGGTGGCCATTTCGATAATGACGTCGTTATCCGGGTCCAGACCGGTCATTTCCAGGTCGATCCAGATCAGGTTCTGCGAATTTTGCATGTGTCGGCTCCTAGGCAATGCTGCGCAGTTTAGCCTAGGCCGGTGGCCGGGCGTGCTAAACTCGCGGCCGTTTTACCTAATCGCTGCATTATTACTACGGAACACCCATGGCCAAACGCCAACTCAATCGTCGTCAAAACTGGCGCATCGAAAAGATTCAGGGCGAACGCGCTGCCCGCGCCGCCAAACGCGAGTCCTCGGCTGTCGAGGCACTCGAAGGTGGCGACCTGGGCCCGGAACAGCACGGTCTGGTGATCGCGCACTTCGGTGTGCAGGTCGAAGTCGAGGCCCGCGACGGCGAACTGGCCGGCCAGGTGTTCCGTTGCCACCTGCGCGCCAACCTGCCGGCGCTGGTCACCGGTGACCAGGTGGTCTGGCGTGCCGGCAACCAGGGCATCGGCGTGATCGTGGCGCAACTGCCGCGCAACACTGAACTGTGCCGTCCGGACAGTCGTGGCCAGCTCAAGCCGGTGGCGGCGAACGTCGACATGATTGTCATCGTTTTCGCACCATTGCCAGAACCTCATGCCAACCTGATCGACCGCTACCTCGTAGCCGCCGAACACGCGGGCATCAAGCCGCTGCTGTTGCTGAACAAGTTCGACCTGATCGACGAGCAAAACGCCCCGGCGCTGAATGCGCTGCTGGGTGTTTATCGCACGCTTGGATATCCGGTCCTGGAAGTATCGGCGCATCACGGCAACGGCATGGAGCAACTGCAGAAGCAACTCGACGGGCGCATCAGCGTGTTCGTCGGCCAGTCCGGCGTCGGCAAGTCATCGCTGGTCAACAGCCTGCTGCCGGATGTCGAGACCCGCGTCGGCCCGCTGTCCGAGCTGTCCGGCCAGGGCACTCACACCACCACCACTGCACGGTTGTTCCACTTCCCCGGTGGCGGTGAGCTGATCGACTCCCCGGGCATCCGCGAATTTGGCCTGGGCCACGTCAGCCGCGCTGACGTCGAAGCCGGCTTCATCGAGTTCAACGACCTGCTCGGCACCTGCCGTTTCCGCGACTGCAAGCACGACCGCGAACCGGGTTGCGCTCTGCTCAAGGCCCTGGAAGATGGCCGCGTGCAGCAACAACGGATGAACAGCTACCGCTCGATCATCGCCAGCCTGCCGGAAAACGGTTACTGAGCCGTTTCCAGCAGACATGAAAAAGCCGCGATCATTTCGCGGCTTTTTTTCACCTGGGCTTTTGTTGTGACCCGAACATTGCCTTCGCGAGCAGGCTCGCTCCCACAGTAGTGCGCGTTGCCCTTGTGGGAGCGAGCCTGCTCGCGAAGAGGGTGAGTCAGCCACCCCCCATTTTACTGAATCACTGCTTGGGTGCTTCTGTCGGTTTGGGCGCCGGGTCATCGAACAGGTTCAGCCGTTCGCGCAGTTCGTGGGCCGGCAACGGCTCCTTGTCTGCCGGCAACGCATTCGGGTCGGCAGGCACTTCACCCGGACCGCCCTGCCCTTGCGTTGGTTCCGGCGCCGGTTCCGCGCCTTGTGAACCTTCGATGGCACGCTGGGCTTTCTTGGTCAGCACGATGATATCGATACGACGATTGACCGGATTGAATGGATGCTCGCGGTCAAACAAGGCCGACGAGGCATAACCGACCACCCGCGCCACCTGTGCATCCGGATAGCTGCCGGCGACCAACGCCCGGCGAGCGGCGTTGGCACGGTTGGCCGAAAGCTCCCAGTTGCCGAAATCACCCTGGCCGCTGTATGGCTTGGCATCGGTATGGCCGCTGATGCTGATCTTGTTCGGCACGGCCTTGATGGTGTCGGCCATGGCCAGCAGGATGTCTTCGAAATACGGTTTCAGACGGGCACTGCCGGAGTCAAACATCGGCCGGTTCTCGGCATCCACAATCTGGATGCGCAAACCGTCCGGCGTGATCTCGAACATGATCTGGTCTTTGAATTTCTGCAGCTGCGGATTTTCTTCGACCTTGTTCTGCAACTCTTGCAACAACAGTTCGAGGCGCTCCTTCTCCACCATCTCGGCCATGCCTTCGACCTGTTCGGCGTCGACGGTCACCTTGTCCGGCTGCGGCTGGGATTTCACCTCGGGGTTGAGGGTTTTTTCCGGCGCCAACTCTGGCGTACCGCCCAGATCAATGATGTACGGCGTGCCACTTTCGGTGAAGCCGATCGGGTCCTTGAAGTAACCGGCGATGGCAAGCTTCTGTTCCGGTGTCGCGGTAGATAACAGCCACAACACCAGGAAGAACGCCATCATCGCCGTGGCGAAGTCGGCGAAGGCGATTTTCCAGGCGCCCCCGTGATGCCCGCCGGCGTAGCGCTTGACGCGCTTGATGATTATCGGCTGATTATTTTCCATGACTTAACGGCCGCGAACCGCTTGTTCCAGCTCTGCAAAGCTAGGACGGTGCGCCGGGTACAGAACCTTGCGCCCGAACTCCACGGCCAGCGATGGCGGCATGCCGGAAGCCGAGGCAACCAGCGAGGCCTTGATGGCTTCATAGATATTCAGTTCTTCCTTGGCGTCGTGAGCCAGGGAATGGGCCAGCGGACCGAAGAAGCCGTAGGCGGCAAGAATACCGAAGAAGGTACCGACCAGTGCCGCACCCACGTGCAGGCCGATGGATTTCTGGTCGCCGTCACCCAGCGAGGCCATGGTCACCACGATCCCCAGTACCGCGGCGACGATACCGAAACCGGGCATACCATCGGCAATACCGTTGACGGCATGGGAAGGGTGTTCCAGTTCCTCCTTGAGGCTATAGAGTTCCATGTCGAACAGACCTTCAAGCTCATGGGGGGCCATGTTGCCGGAAGACATGATGCGCAGGTAATCGCAGATGAACGCGGTCATGCGCTCGTCCTTGAGGACCGACGGGTACTTGGCGAAGATCGGGCTCGCGGCAGCATCCTCGATATCGCCTTCGATGGCCATCATGCCTTCGCGGCGACTCTTGTTGAGAATCTCGTAAATCAGGCCCAGGACTTCAAGGTAGTAGCCATTGTTGAAGCGCGAACCGAACATGCCCAGGGACTTCTTGAGCACGTGCATCGTCATGTGGCCGGGGTTGGCCTGCAGGAATGCGCCGAGGGCCGCACCACCGATAATCATGACCTCGAAGGGCTGGATCAGGGCGGCAATTTTGCCGTGGGAGAGCACGTATCCGCCGAGCACGCTCGCGAATACGACGATGATGCCGATTATTTTAGCCATAGGTAGGAGAGCACTTACTGAGTCGGGTTCAAGGTCATATTCGGAAGTTAAAAAATCTCTTCTTCTACTTATCGGCAAAACTGCGCCAGACTATAGCCAGTTCAGGCGAAAAGCTAATTTGACCCACTCCGGGCATAGGTAATCCAGACGATGATCGCCTCCAGACATGGCTAACGAAACGAACGTCCCGGCTCCAAAACCAAACACGCTCGAAGGCTGGGTCAAGCTTCTCGATGGCGTGCGCCTACCCATTCCGCAAGCCAGTCATGACCTTGTCTGCCGGGCAATCCGCGACAGTCGCAGCTCGCTGCGCGACATCGCCGAATTGATGCAGGACAGCCCGGCCCTGGCCCTGAGCGTGATTCGCGAAGCCAATCGATACACGCATGGCAGCATGAGCGAGCCCGCGGAAAACCTTGAGGTCGCGCTCAATCGCCTCGGCCTGAAGCGCACCGAAGAATTGCTTGAGCGCCTGCCTGCCGAACCCATGGCCGACATTCCAAAGGCGCTGCGTCAATTGCAGATGATCAGCCAGCACGCCACTCAACAGGCCAACGGTTTTTTTGCCAGCCGCCTCGCGCGCCTGTGGCAGGACATTCATTGGGGCAGCCTGCTGTTCCTCTCTCCACTGTGGCCCCTGGCACTGACCCACCCGCAATTGCTCGAAGACTGGGAACTGCGAGTCATCCATAAAGGCGAGTCGGCGCGCAAAGTCGAAAAGCAATTGTTCGGCGCTCGCCTGCTGGAAATCGGCCTTGCATTGGTGGACACCTGGCGCCTGCCGATCTGGGTGCAACAGGGTTATAAACTGCTGCTCACCGAGCAACGGGAACTGGTGAAAGTCCTGCGCATTGCCCGCGACAGCGAACATCCATTACGCCAGCAGAATCGCCTCGATGACGACCCGACCCTGCGCCGCTGGCTTAATCAGCCGGCCAACACGGTGCTGCTGGCCAACGGCCTGGCACTTTCGGCGCAACAGGCCTGGGACAGCCCGCACAGTGAACGCTGGCAGTACCTGACCAGTCTTTACCTGCAAATGCCAGTGGACGAGGTGCAACAACAGCTACACCAACAGGCGGCTAACAGCGGACGCCATCATGCGATGCCAGACCTCTGGCACCCTGCCGTTGCGCTGATCTGGCCGTGGGGCACGAACCGTGTCCACGCCGGCCTGCTGCCAGCCCCGGCGCCGACCGCCGAAGACCTGGCCAAGTGGCGCAGACAATGCGCCGAGCTGCTGATCGAACCGAGTCGTTTCACCAACGCCATGCACCTGACCACCTCCGCCCGTGACGCACTGGTCGCGTGCGGCATGCGCCGGGTGATGATCCTGATGGCCGACCGCACCCACGCCAATCTGCGGGTGCATCAGACTGCCGGACTGCCGAAAGAGGTGGCCGGGCTGAATTTCACGGTCAGCCAGAGCACCGTGCTGCAACGCTTGCTCGCGCAACAGGCCCAGGTGCGCCTGACCCCGGATAACAACGCGCAATTCTCCGCCCTGCTGCCCAACAGCCTGCGTTCGCAGTTCAGCGGTGAACACTTGTTGCTGCGATCACTGGTCAACAATGGCCGGGTGATCATGATCGTCGTGGCGGATCAGGGCGGCGGACCGTTTTCAGAGATCACCCTGCAAGCCTTCGGCAAAACCGCGCAGTGCATTGAGAAAGCCCTGCACAGTTTTAGCCGACGCGGCCAACAATAAGCTGCGCTACAATCCTCCCTTTTGTGCCCTGGAGACCTCACATGCCTGACTTCTCTGGCTTGCCGCTGGTGATCGAACCGAGCGACTTGCTCTCTCGTCTCGACGCCCGCGAACTGATCCTGGTGGACCTGACCAGCAGCGCGCGCTATGCCGCAGGGCATATCCCCGGTGCACGCTTTGTCGATCCGAAACGTACGCAACTCGGCCAGGCGCCAGCGCCTGGGCTGATGCCGCCGCAAGCGGCACTCGAAGCACTGTTCGGTGAGTTGGGACATAACCCTGACGCGGTCTACGTGGTTTATGACGACGAAGGCGGCGGTTGGGCCGGACGCTTTATCTGGCTGCTGGATGTCATCGGCCACAGCAAGTACCACTATGTCGACGGTGGGCTGACCGCCTGGCTGGCAGAAGGTTTTCCCATGTCGATCCAGATCCCGCCTGCCGTTGGCGGTCCGGTTGCACTGACCTTGCACGACGAACCCACCGCCACCCGCGAGTATCTGCAAAGTCGCCTCGGTGCAGCCGACCTGGCGATCTGGGACGCGCGCGGGCCGCTGGAGTTTTCCGGTGAAAAAGTGCTCGCGGCCAAGGGTGGACACATTCCCGGCGCGGTCAATTTCGAATGGACCGCGGGCATGGACAAGGCGCGCAACTTGCGCATTCGCACCGACATGCCGCAGATCCTCGAACAACTCGGGATCAGCAAAGACAAAGAAGTGATTACCCACTGCCAGACTCACCATCGCTCTGGCTTCACCTATCTGGTGGCCAAGTCCCTCGGTTATCCGCGGGTCAAAGGCTACGCCGGCTCCTGGGGCGAATGGGGCAACCATCCCGATACCCCCGTAGAGAATCAAGGTTTTTAAGGACAGTTAATGAACAAGCGTCTGTTTATCGTCAGCCAGTACCTGTTGCCCCACAACCTGCTCTCGCGAATGGCCGGCTGCATCGCCGAATGCCGCGTGCGCTGGTTCAAGAATGCCTTCACCGCCTGGTTCGCCCAGCGTTACCAGGTGAACATGTCCGAGGCCCTGGTCGAAGACCTCACCGCCTACGAGCACTTCAACGCCTTCTTTACCCGGGCCTTGAAAGAAGGCGCCCGCCCACTGGATGAAACACCGGGCGCGATCCTCAGCCCGGCCGACGGCGCGATCAGCCAGCTCGGCCCGATCGAGCACGGCCGTGTGTTCCAGGCCAAGGGCCACAGCTTCAGCGTGCTGGAACTGCTCGGTGGCGATGCGGCGAATGCCGCGCCGTTCATGGGCGGTGATTTCGCGACCATTTACCTGTCGCCAAAGGACTACCACCGCGTGCACATGCCGCTGGCCGGCACCTTGCGCGAGATGATCTACATTCCGGGCCGTCTGTTCTCGGTCAACCAGACCACCGCTGAAAACGTGCCGGAACTGTTCGCACGCAACGAGCGTGTGGCGTGCATTTTCGACACCGAGCGCGGGCCGATGGCCGTGGTGCTGGTGGGCGCAATGATCGTGGCCTCGATCGAAACCGTGTGGGCCGGGCTGGTCACACCGCCGAAACGCGAACTGAAAACCTTCCGTTACGACGAAGCCGCCCGCGCGCCGATCCACCTGGAAAAAGGTGCGGAACTGGGCCGCTTCAAGCTGGGTTCGACCGCTGTCGTGCTGTTCGGGCCGGATCAGGTGAAATGGGCTGAAGAGCTGGCGGCGGGTTCGCCGGTGCAGATGGGCCAGGGTATGGGCCTGCCAAAGGCCTGACAGACCCCGTTACTGTAGGAGCGAGCCTGCTCGCGATGAACCGGAGAACGACGCGGGCATTCAGTATCCCCGCGTCATCGTTGACGACCATCGCGAGCAGGCTCGCTCCTACAGTAGGTGTACGATTTACAGCTGGCCATCCCGATCGCGGAAGCCCAGCAGGTACAGCACGCCATCCAGCCCCAGCGTTGAAATCGCCTGCTTCGCCGACTGCTTGACCAGCGGCTTCGCGCGAAACGCCACGCCCAGCCCGGCAATCGCCAACATCGGCAAGTCGTTGGCACCGTCGCCAACCGCAATGGTCTGCTCCAGACGCAAACCTTCCTTGTGTGCCAGCTCTTTCAGCAGATCGGCCTTGCGCTGCGCATCGACAATCGGCTCGACCGCCACGCCGGTCACCTTGCCATCCACCACTTCCAGCTCATTGGCGAACACGTAGTCGATGCCCAGCTTCGCCTGCAATTGCTTGGCGAAGTAGGTGAAACCACCCGACAGAATGGCCGTCTTGTAGCCCAGGCGCTTGAGTTCGGCGAACAGGGTTTCGGCGCCTTCGGTCAGGCGCAGCGAGGCGCCGATCGAATCCAGCACGCCAACATCCAGCCCCTTGAGCAACGCCAGGCGTTCTTTGAAGCTGGCGCGGAAATCCAGCTCACCGGCCATCGCTCGCTCGGTAATTTCCGACACCTTGTCGCCCACGCCGGCCGCCTTGGCCAATTCGTCGATGACTTCGGCTTCGATCAGGGTCGAGTCCATATCGAAAACCGCCAGGCGACGGTTGCGACGGAACAGCGAATCTTCCTGGAAGGCGATATCGACGTTCAGCTCCTGGGCCACGCTGAGGAATTCGGCCCGCAACGCTTGCGGATCGGCCGCTTCGCCGCGCACGGAAAACTCGATGCAGCCCTTGCCCTTGTCAGCCGGGGTATCCAGCGGCATGCGCCCGGACAGGCGATCGATATGGTCGATGTTCAGGCCATACTTGGCGGTGATCGAACTCACCGCCTGCAATTGCCCGGCAGTCACTTTGCGGGTCAACAGAGTCACGATGTGGCGTTTTTTACCCTGGTTACCGACCCATTGCTGGTAGTCCTCTTCGGACACCGGCGTGAAGCGCACCTGTTGATCAAGTTCATAGCCCTTGAACAGGATGTCCTTGAGTACCGACTTGCCTTGTTCGGTATCAGGAATTTCAACCAGGATGCCGAACGACAGGGTGTCGTGGATCACCGCCTGACCAATGTCGAGAATGTTTACACCACCCTGGGCCAGAACGCCGGTAATGGCCGCAGTCAGACCCGGACGGTCGACTCCCGTGATGTTTATCAGGACGATTTCGCGCAAGGCGCACCCCCGCAGGTGGAAAAAAACCGCATTCTACCCACATTCAGTGACCATCGGGCACCGTGAGCGCTTTGCCGGCCTAGGGCCTGTCGCTATACTGCGCGTCAACTTCACGGACAAAAGAGCCGAGCTCAAGTGAACCGGCCCACGCCAGTAAAAACCGATAACTTCTTTCTGCTGATCTTCCGTGCACTGCGTCACCGCCGTGTACCGATTGCATTGCGCATCGCCAGCCATAACGTGATCCTGGTCGCCCTGGCCCTGGTGATCTATGCCGGTGTGATGGGTTTGCAGTTCAAGCAGGCCATGCACGAGCAGGCAGATGCGCTGGGTGAAAGCCTGACCACGCAGACCGCGACCTCCGCCACCGAGCTGCTGGTGTCCAACGACATCCTCAGTCTCAACGTGCTGCTCAACAACCTGACCAAGAACAAGCTGGTGGCCCACGCCGCCATCTACAGCATGGATAACCGCATCCTTGCCGAAGCTGGCCAGCGCCCCAAGCACGGCCTGCTGGGCGAGGCCGAAGGCATCTATCAGAGCAAGATCACCTTCCAGGACGTGACCGCCGGCCAGTTGCGCATCAGCCTGGACATGGACCAGTTCCAGCAGCCAATGACCATCAGCCTGCAGAGCATGGGCATCCTGAGTGCGATTCTGCTGGCATTATCCCTGGCCTTGAGCTTGCGCCTGGGCCGGCACATCACCACGCCACTCCTGCAATTGCGAGTGTGGCTACGCCGCATCGACGAGCACACCCCGGGCATCGAGCGCCAGGACGAGATCGGCGACCTGGCGCGCCAGTTGCACGCCGACTTCGCGCCGGAACCGGCCGAACCCGAGCCCGTGCCGGAACCCGAGTTCGACGACGATGACGAAGATGCCGAGCCGGGCTTCGAAGTGCGTAACCTGCGCGATCCGAGCTTTGATGAAAGCCGCCCGATGCCCGCGATGAAGGCTGCGCCACGACGCGCTGTCAGCACCGTCGAAGACGATGACGAAGATGCTTTCGCCGACCTGCTCGACGATGCGCCAGACAGCGCATCGAAACCGCTGGCCAAACCCGTGGCACCCAGCGCTCCTGTGCACAGCGCCGTACTCGCCGTACAGCTGGGCTCCCAGGAGCAACTGCGTCGCCTGCCCCGTGCACGCCTGGAAGAACTGCTCAAACGCTACCGCGACTGCCTCGACCAGGCCGCCTCGCTCTATCAGAGCGAACTGCACACACTCAATGATGGCAGCACGCTGATGCTGTTCCACACCGAAGACAGCGGCGATGACTACCTGACCAACGCCATCTGCTGCGGCGAACTGTTGCGGGCATTGGGCCATCAGTTGCAGATCGAAGTCGCCGACAGCGGCATCACCCTGCAATTGCAACTGGGCCTGACGCTGGGCGACGAGTTGTTCGGCCTGAGCCAGATCGACCTGCTGCTGACCGACCCCGCCCAGGACGCCCTGGCGCTGTCGCAACACAGCCGCAACCTGCTGCTGGTGGAGCGCAAGATCAGTGACGATGCACTGATCCGCCAGCGTGCACGTATCCGGCCGATTGCCAGCCCTGAAGGCGCGTGCTGCGTAGAGCGATTGATGGAGCCTTATCCGTCGATGCTTGAGCGGCAGCTTGCGCGGATGCATGAGCGTCGGTCGTAGCCGCCTCGTTATGAAAAAGCCCGCACACGAGTGATCGTCTGCGGGCTTTTTGTTGCCTGTTCTGACCTCATCGCGGGCAAGCCTTGCTCCCACAGGTTCTGTGTCGGACACAAAACCTGTGGGAGCAAGGCTTGCCCGCGATGAGGCCACCAGCAGCACTGAAGGTCCCATCCTGCAGAAACAACAAGGCCCGCATCAATGCGGGCCTTGTTCTGTACCAGTCCGGGCTTAGAAGCGAAACACTTCCATATCCGTGCGAATCGGCGCAGCCATCGGAATCTTCGGCTGCTTTTCAGCCTCTGCCGCAGGCGCCACAGGTTTCGCTGCCGGCTTTTTTGGGGCCTCGGCAATCGGTGGCTGGTTGGCCAGCGGCTTGAGCGCGGTCGACAGCTGTTCGGCAAGTTTCTGCAACAACGCTCCCTGAGCCTGAACCTGGGCAGCCGTGGAGCCTGTGTGCTGTTCTTGCAGATGAATGATGCGGTTGTCACGCACCTGGCCACGGCGGTCGATCAGGCGCCATTGCGCATCGAGGATCGCCGGTTGCTTCTCACCCGAGTCAAGACGGGTGATGGTCAGCAACACCTGAACATCCGGTGTGAAGCCAACGATGGCCGGCGCCAGCACCACGCGCTGGCTATCCAGGCGGCCGGCAACCTGACGCAGCAACAGCTGATCGATGTCCGAGGACAGGCTACCGGCCCAACGACCGTCGGACGAGGCTTGCAGGCTGCCATCAGGCTGACGCTGCAACAGGGTTTCGCGCTGCAGATAGTCAGCAACGGTTACCGGGCCCAGCAAAACTGCCATGCCCGCGCTTTGCGCAGGCGGAACGGGACTTCCACTGTCCAGTTGATACAGCGACACCGGCTGGTGAACGCTGCAACCTGCCAGGCCAAGAACGCCAGCAAGCATCAAAATAAAAGGAAGGCGCAGAGCAGTCATCGTCCCATCCAGGTGATCGCCACAAGGCTGATCACAGTGAAAATACTCAATAAATATGAAGAACGCTCGGCCACGCCGGCGCTTGAAAGGCCATATCATCCGTGAATATGCGTTCCGACTCCAGTGCGAATGCGCCGATCTACGCGTTAAATCGTAGATCGGGCGCTCTAGGACGCCTAATTGAGGTTTTCGACGAGCAGTGCATCTACCCTCTGGAAGCCACGTGGCAACTTGTTACCACGACGCCCACGCTCACCCTTGTAGTGTTCGAGGTCGTCTGCTTTCAGTGACAAGGTACGTTTTCCAGCCTGAAGCACCAATGTGGCGCCATCCGGGATGACGGCAATGTCCGTGACATATTCTTCGCGACTGGCCACACGCTCTCCGGAGATCCCGATGATCTTGTTGCCTTTGCCTTTACCTAATTGTGGCAGATCGCTGATCTTGAAGATCAGCAGGCGACCTTCGGTGGTCACCGAAGCCAGCCAGTTCTGCTCTCGATCGACCACCGGACGCGGCAGGATCACCTTGGCATTGTTCGGCAGGCTCAACAGCGCCTTGCCCGCCTTGTTCTTGGCCTGCAGGTCTTCACCCTTGACCACGAAACCGTAACCGGCGTCGGACGCGATGACGTACAGCGCATCGTCTTCCGGCATCAGCACGCATTCGAAGCTCGCGCCCGGCGGCGGTGTCAGACGACCGGTCAACGGCTCGCCCTGTCCACGGGCCGATGGCAAGGTATGCGCCGCCACCGAATAGCTGCGACCGGTGGAGTCGATGAATACCGCAAACTGGTTGGAACGTCCGGCCGCCAGGGCCTTGAAACCGTCCCCGGCCTTGTAGGAAAGCCCGGTAGCGTCGATCTCGTGCCCCTTGGCGGAACGAACCCAGCCTTTTTCCGACAAGACAACAGTCACTTTCTCGTTCGGCAGCAGATCGTGTTCAGTCAGCGCCTTGGCTTCAGCGCGCTCGACGATTGGCGAACGACGGTCGTCGCCGTAGGTTTCGGCGTCCTTGATCAATTCGGAGCGCACCAGCTTTTTCAGCTTGGCTTCGCTGGCGAGCAAGGCTTGCAGCTTGGCTTGTTCCTTGAGCAGCTCGTCTTGTTCGGCACGCAGCTTCATCTCTTCCAGGCGCGCCAACTGACGCAAGCGAGTGTCGAGGATGTAGTCGGCCTGGATTTCACTGAGGGCGAAACGCTCGATCAGCGCGGCTTTGGGATGTTCCTCGGTACGGATGATATGAATCACTTCATCCAGGTTGAGGTAGGCAATCAGCAAGCCGTCCAACAGATGCAGGCGACGCTCGACCTTGTCGAGGCGGAATTGCAGGCGGCGACGTACGGTCTGCACGCGGAATTCCAGCCACTCGACCAGTAAGGCCCGCAGGTTCTTCAGCTGCGGCTTGCCGTCCAGGCCGATGATGTTGACGTTGACCCGGTAGCTCGACTCCAGCTCCGTGCTGGCGAACAGGTGCTGCATCAGCGCATCGTGGTCAAAGTTTTTGCGTGCCCCCGGAATGATCACGATCCGGCACGGGTTTTCGTGGTCCGATTCATCGCGCAGATCGGCGATTTGCGGTGCCTTGGATGGCTTGGCCTGCATCATCGCGGCGATCTGTTCCAGCACCTTGGCCCCGGACACCTGATGCGGCAGCGCGGTAACAATGATGTCGCCGTCTTCGATGTGATACACGGCACGCATGCGCACCGAACCGCGACCGGTTTCGTAGATTTTCAGCAGGTCGGCGCGCGGCGTGATGATTTCCGCCTCGGTCGGGTAGTCCGGGCCCTGGATATGTTCACAGAGCTGTTCGACCGTGGCCTTGGGCTCATCGAGCAAACGCACGCACGCACTCGCGACCTCGCGCAAGTTGTGCGGCGGTACGTCGGTGGCCATGCCCACGGCGATACCCGTGGTGCCGTTGAGAAGGATATTCGGCAAACGTGCCGGCAACACCAGCGGTTCGTCGAGAGTGCCGTCGAAGTTCGGTCCCCAGTCCGCAGTACCCTGGCCCAGTTCGCTGAGCAGTACTTCCGAATAACGCGACAGGCGCGCCTCGGTGTATCGCATGGCGGCGAAGGATTTGGGGTCGTCCGGCGCACCCCAGTTGCCCTGGCCGTCCACCAGCGTGTAGCGGTAGCTGAATGGCTGGGCCATCAACACCATGGCTTCGTAGCAGGCCGAGTCGCCGTGAGGGTGAAATTTACCCAGCACGTCACCGACGGTACGCGCCGATTTCTTGTGCTTGGAGTCGGCGTCCAGCCCCAACTCGCTCATCGCGTAAATGATGCGCCGCTGTACGGGCTTCAAGCCGTCGCCGATGTGCGGCAGGGCACGGTCCATGATCACGTACATGGAGTAGTTGAGGTAGGCATTTTCGGTGAAGTCAGCCAGCGATCGGCGTTCTACGCCATCTAAGCTGTCTGCAAGGATGTCGCTCATGCGGGCCTCATCGGTTCGTTGTCTGGCGCAGCAGCATGGTGCCACCGCGCTGGGTAAATTCAAGTTTGTTCAGCGCGCTCATACCGAGCAGCACTTGATCGCCATGCAGGCCGGGCGCCACCAGTGCGCGGACATCCCGCAGCACGATGTCGCCCAGTTGCAGGCGTTCGATACGGGTGCGATAGCCCTGGCTCAGGCCATTGGCCGTGCTCAGGGTCACACCGAAACCTTCTTCGAGCTTCAAGCGTTCAGCCAGTTGCGCCGGGATCGCCACATCGGTCGCCCCGGTGTCGAGCATGAAGTCCACCGGCTGACCGTTGATCAGGCCGCTGGCGACAAAATGCCCTTGGGCATTGCCCAGCAGTTTCACTTCGACGAAGCCTTCGCCCTGCTGTGAACTGACCACGGCGTTGGGATTTTGCTGGCGTTGTTCCCATTGACCAAAAAAACGCGTCGCCAGAAACAGCGCAGCACACCAGGCCAGCACCATCAACACCCGACCCGCACGCTTGCCTGGCGCTTGCTGACTCACGGCTTGGCGCCCCAGCCACCGTCAGGTGCGGCAAAGCGCCAGACGATCGGACGGACCTCGCCATCGGCGCGGGCGCCGTTGTTGTTGTCGACGCCGATCCAGGCGCCCTCGGCGTCCACGACCAGCGCTTCTGCCAGCCCAAAGGGTTGTGGATAACGACGATTTTCCTGCAAAGCCTCATCCGCGAACGACCAGCAGCGCTCGACCTTGGCCGTCACCGTATCGCGCCGGCAAATTTGGTAGACATTGCGCTCCAGTGTGAACAACTTGCCATTGAACAGCGCCAGATCGGCGAAATCCCGTGGTCTCGCCCTGGCGCCAGGAAATTGTGCCGGTTGCATTTCCATGCCCGCTTCGCTCAGCAACACACAACCGCCGTCACAGTCCCAGACCGTTTGCTTGCGCTTGATCATCAGCAGACCGCGACCCTCGCGCTCAGCTGCCAGCCATAGCTGATCACCGGCCGGATTGATCGCCAGGCCTTCAAACACTGCATTGAAATGCAAAAGCAGGCCGCTGGCCCTTGCTTCGCGTACCAGCAGTGGAGAAATTTTCAACCACGATGCAGGGCCGGCAGGCGGGATTTGCAGCACTGCCGCGTGGGCCTCGCTGACAACGTAGCGGTTGCCAGCGTTGTCGCAGGTGATGCCTTCGAAATCCAGGTCACCGCCACGGATGAACGATGCCGCCAAGACCCGAACGCGTATGCCCCATGGCAATCCACTGTCTGGCACTGGAGGAACATCGATCCCCACCGCTTGCGCGCGCCAAGTGCCGTCGCCGGTTTCGAGG
The DNA here is from genome assembly GCF_009861505.1 of Pseudomonas izuensis. Classification (GTDB taxonomy): domain Bacteria; phylum Pseudomonadota; class Gammaproteobacteria; order Pseudomonadales; family Pseudomonadaceae; genus Aquipseudomonas; species Aquipseudomonas izuensis. The sequence goes on from NZ_WTFT01000004.1 coordinate 81,079, forward strand.
CGGTAGATCTGATCGTCGTCGCGGTCGGAAACCGTCCACAACTCCTTGCCGCACTGGGCCAACCCGGACAGGTTGCCACCGCGCATACCATCGACGGCATGCTCGGACAACATCCGCAACTGCGGGATCGGCTCGGCGGACACCGTGATCGAGGTCAGCAGCAACGCACACGCCAGGGCAAAGCCCAGACGCATCAGCCCAGTACCTCGGCCAGGTTGCCCTTGGATTCCAGCCAGGTCTTGCGGTCGCCGGCGCGTTTTTTCGCCAGCAGCATGTCCATGATTTCCGACGTTGCTTCGAAATCATCCAGCGTCAGTTGCACCAACCGTCGAGTATTTGGGTCCATGGTGGTTTCACGCAGCTGCGGCGGGTTCATTTCGCCCAGGCCTTTGAATCGAGTGACCTGCGGTTTGCCGCGTTTCTTCTCGGCCACCAGGCGATCGAGGATCCCGTCGCGCTCGGCTTCATCCAGGGCGTAGTAAATCTCTTTGCCGAGGTCGATGCGGTACAGCGGCGGCATGGCGACATAGACGTGACCGGCATCGACCAGCGCACGGAAATGCTGGACGAACAGGGCACAGAGCAAGGTCGCAATGTGCAGACCGTCGGAGTCGGCGTCGGCGAGGATGCAGATCTTGCCGTAGCGCAACTGACTCATATCCGCAGCACCCGGATCGACACCGATCGCCACGGCAATGTTGTGCACTTCCTGACTGGCCAGCACTTCGCTGCCGTCGACTTCCCAGGTATTGAGGATCTTGCCGCGCAACGGCAGGATCGCCTGGAACTCTTTATCCCGCGCCTGCTTGGCCGAGCCGCCGGCAGAGTCACCTTCGACCAGGAACAACTCGGAGCGCATAGGGTCCTGCCCGGCGCAATCGGCAAGCTTGCCCGGCAACGCCGGCCCCTGGGTAATGCGCTTGCGCTCGACCTTCTTGCTGGCCTTCAAACGCCGGCCGGCGTTGTTGATCGCCAGTTCGGCCAGCAGCAGGCCGGTTTCAGGATTGGCGTTGAGCCACAGGCTGAAGGCATCCTTGACCACGCCGGAGACGAACGCCGCCGCCTCGCGGGATGACAGGCGCTCCTTGGTCTGGCCGGAAAATTGCGGTTCCTGCATCTTCATCGACAGCACGAAGGCGACACGCTCCCAGACGTCTTCCGGCGCCAGCTTCACACCGCGCGGCAACAGGCTGCGGAATTCGCAGAACTCGCGCATGGCGTCGAGCAATCCCTGACGCAGACCGTTGACGTGCGTACCGCCCTGGGCGGTCGGGATCAGGTTGACGTAGCTTTCCTGCACCGCGTCGCCACCTTCCGGCAGCCACAGCAGCGCCCAGTCCACCGCCTCCTTGTTACCGGCCAGGCTGCCGCAGAACGGTTCGTCCGGCAGACGCTCGAACTCGCTGACGGCGTCGACCAGATAGGAGCGCAAGCCGTCTTCGTAATGCCACTCGACTTTCTCGCCGGTGGCCTTGTCTTCAAAACTGACCAGCAGCCCCGGGCACAATACGGCCTTGGCCTTGAGCACGTGCTTGAGGCGGCTGATGGAGAATTTCGGCGAATCAAAGTATTTCGGGTCCGGGGCAAAGAACACGCTGGTGCCGGTGTTGCGCTTGCCAACCGTACCGACAACTTCCAGCTCGGTGGCCTTGTAGCCATCCTTGAAGGTCATCTGGTATTCGTTGCCGTCACGCTTTACGCGCACCCGGACTTCAGTCGACAGGGCGTTAACCACCGAAATACCCACCCCGTGCAGACCGCCGGAGAACTGGTAGTTCTTGTTGGAAAACTTGCCACCGGCATGAAGCTTGGTAAGGATCAGTTCGACGCCCGACACGCCTTCTTCGGGGTGAATGTCCACTGGCATGCCGCGGCCATCATCGCTGACTTCCAGCGAGTGATCGGCGTGCAGGATGACCTGCACCGATTTGGCATGCCCCGCCAAGGCTTCGTCGACGCTGTTGTCGATGACTTCCTGGGCCAGGTGGTTCGGCCGGCTGGTGTCGGTGTACATGCCGGGGCGCTTGCGCACCGGGTCGAGGCCCGAGAGGACTTCGATGGCGTCGGCGTTATAAGAGCTAGCGCTGGGAGTGGCCATGGGGTCTCGTCGTCCTTCAGTGAAAAGCTGTTCAGTAAAAAAGGTTCAGTACAAAGGGGCAACGTCGCCCTGAAATCAGAGCGCCGCGAAATCAATCGCCTGATACACATCTGCGCCGATGCCGGCAAAGCTCAGCATGGCGGGAAGCTGTGTGGCGAACCCTTGAAAACCATGGTCGCCACCGGCCTGGATACGCAAGGCGCAAGCCCGGTAATACTGCTGGGCGAGGCGATAGTCCAGCGTTTCGTCCCCGGTCTGCAACCACACCTGATAGCGATGTGGGTCCTGTGGCGCCGGCACTTCCAGCTCGGCAAGGGCCGTCACGTGGTCGTGAGTCAGCTCCCAGGTCTCATCTGTATACAGGTTTTTCTGTGTTCCCAGAAATCCGTCGAACATCCGGTGCGGGCTGACGGCAGGGTTGATCAACAGGGCTTTCAGGCCATGGCGCTCGGCCAGGTGAGTCGCATAGTAGCCGCCGAGCGAGCTGCCGACCAGTAATGGCCGACCGAGCCCGGCGATCGCCTGTTCCAGCTGACCGATGGCCTCACGGGGATGGTGATGCAAAGCCGGCACGCGCAAACGATCGCTCAAGCCCAGCCGTTCCATCACCTGGCTCAACTGAGTGGCCTTTTGCGATGCAGGCGCGCTGTTGAAACCGTGGATGTAAAGGATCGAGCCGGACATGGGGACTCCCTGAGCGTCGGGTAAAGAGACGGAGTTTACAGGGACTTTGTCGCATTGGGTGCCGATGAAATGCGATCCCTGTAGGAGCTGGCTTGCCAGCGAAGGCGGATTTTCAAACAAGACTGATGGTGAACGTGACGGCCTCTTCGCTGGCGAGCCAGCTCCTACAGATAGATGTGTCAGTAGCCGTTGGAGCCGTAATCGACCTGGAAGTCGAACCCGGTGACGCGCTCCACGCCAGTTTCGAACTGGCCATCGGGCAACAGCCGCAGCCAGCGATACCCCGGCGCCTGCTCGCCGACCTTGAAATCGTCGCTGCCCGGCTCGAATTGAATGCAGGTCGAAGGCGAAGCCATCAGACGCACATCGTTACGCATTTGATCGATTTCCTGATGCACATGCCCCCACAGCACGGCACGGACTTGCGGAAAACGATCCAGTACGTCGAAAAAAGCCTCCGGGTTGCGTAATCCGATAGGCTCCATCCACGCACAGCCGATCGACACCGGGTGATGGTGAAAACACACCAGGTGATGCCGCTCAGGCGCCTCGCTCAACGAGCGGGCCAGCAACTGCAACTGCTCGTCCTGCAAATACCCCGGTACCGAGCCCGGCACCGCCGAATCGAGCAACGTGACCCGCCAGTTGCCGATATCCACTACCGGTTCCAGCAACGCACTTTGCACCGCGGCTTCGGCCATGATCCGCGGTTCGTCGTGATTGCCGGGAATCCAGCGTGTCGGCGCATCAAGCTGTCGGGTCAGCTCTCGAAACTGTTGATAGGACTCCAGCGTGCCGTCCTGGGACAGATCCCCGGTTGCCAGGATCAGATCAATGCAGGGTTGCTGCGCGCGCACCAGCTCGATGACTTTTTGCAGACTGTCGCGGGTATTCATGCCCAGCAGCGTGCCGTCTGCCTCTGCAAACAGGTGGCTGTCGGACAGTTGCACCAGCAACGCCGGATCGGCGGTGGTCAATGCGGATACGCTCGACAAATCGTTCTCCCAGGGCGCGATCACGAGAATGAAGGAATGGCGCAATTATGCTGGGGGATGCTCGAAAGGGGAAACCTGCGAACCTGACGCAGTTCACAACTAACGTACGACTTCGTACTCATGCCCCAGCGCCAGGCAATGGCTCAGCCATTCGCCCAGAAACATGTTCAGCTGGGCTTTTTCGTCGGGCTGGTGCATCGAGGCGTTCGGGTAAGGATAGATCCCGCGAAAGCGTCGTGCATGCTCGGCACTGACCACTTCGGCCATGCAGGCATCGTGATAGACCTGAACTTCCAGTTGCGGCACCGGCAGCCAGGGCAGGCTGTGTTCCTGGCGCACTTGCAGGGTCGTGGTGTACGGACAGACTTGCAGCACCTCCAGCGCCAGCACGCCGAGCATCTGCTCGCCGTGGGTCACGGCGATGCGCCGCGCCGCCGGCTCGCTGCGCATGTCCGGCAGCAGTCGCATCAGGCGCGCGTAGTTCGCCTCGCAGGACGCTTGCAGCCCCACCAGATCCACCCGATAGCGATCGCGCAGCTTGTTTACGACCATAACCCCCTCACTTCAACGCGATTCAAAGCCAGCCACTGCAAGGCAATGATGCTGGCCGCGTTGGAAATACGTCCGTCGCGTACGGCTTGCAAGGCATCTTCAAAAGCCCACACCGTGACGCGGATATCTTCTGCCTCTTCCTCCAGCCCATGCAGGCCGCCGACCCCGGTTGTCTCGCAACGCCCCAGGTACAAATGCACGAACTCATTACTGCCGCCCGGCGATGGAAAATACTTGGTCATCGGCCATAGCGCCCCGAATACAAGCCCAGCTTCCTCCTGCCCTTCGCGGTGAGCAACTTCTTCCGGCACTTCTTCCCTATCGATCAGACCAGCGACCAGTTCGATCAGCCACGGATTGTCGGTCTTGCCCATGGCGCCAACGCGAAACTGCTCGATCAACACCACTTCGTCGCGCTGCGGATCGTAGGGCAGCACACACACTGCATCGTGACGGACAAACAATTCACGATGGATTTCACGACTCATGCCCCCGGCGAACAATTCGTGACGCAAGTGCAAACGATCGAGCTTGTAGAAGCCCTCGAAACACTTTTCGCGCCGAACGATATCGATAGCGGTCGGAATGGCGTTGGCAAAATCGGTCATGACAATCCTCGTTACTTCACATCCGTTACGAGGCTCCAGCCTCGACTTCGCGCCATCCTAACGCGCCCGTGACGTTTGATGCAGCCCCTTTCCCGTCAGCGGGATAGACGGTGAGGACGAAACCCACTCTAATTAGCTTAGTGGCGAACTGACTGCTCCGTTAAGAGTCGAAGCGGGTAACTTTTTGCCTTTCCCTGTTTTATGAAGGACACCCATGTCGCTTTTTAAAATCGCTTCCATGGCCGCCATCGCCCTGACCCTGGGTGCCTGCCAGAGCCTGTTCCAGCCCAACTATCGAGCGCCGCTGGAAACCACCCGCGACGCTTCCGAACAGCTCAAGCCTGGCTGCACGGACCAGGATTGCCCGCTGGTGAATATCGACACCGTGCACTTCCCCGCCGAGCCTGCGCTTGACGGCATCATCGAAAAACGGCTGCTGCAAATGACCCGCACCTCGCCCGACGCCCCGGCGGCGCCGACGCTGGCAGCCTATCGAGAGCAGTTCTTGCGCAACGCGGGCCCGCGCAATAGCAGCTACTTGCAAGCGAAAGTACGCGAACAGCATGACGGCTTGGTGATTGTGGAGTTGTCCAGTTACCTGGACACCGGCGGCGCCCATGGCACGCCGGGTCGAGGCTTCATCAACTATTCACGCCAACAGCATAAGGTGCTGACGCTGTCGGACATGCTGGTGCCGGGCCAGGAAGAAGCCTTCTGGAAAGCGGCGCAGGTGGCGCACAACAGTTGGCTGATCAGCACCAAGCTCGATCAGGAACCGGAGTTCGTGAAGAGCTGGCCATTCCAGAAAACCCAGAACGTGGCGCTGACCTACGGTGGGGTGATCCTCAAGTACGAAACCAGCAGCATTGCGCCTTACGCGCTGGGTCATGTCGAACTGAAGATCCCCTACCCTCGCCTGAACGGCATCCTCAAGCCCGAGCTGTTTCCCGGCCGTAACTGAAGGCCCGACCCAACACCAACTGTAGCAGCCCTGCCAGGACCAGTGCCGGCAGGGTGGCGCCGACATCCGGATACAGGTTGGCCAACAGATGATAGGTGCTGATCCCGCCCAGCCAGGCAAGCAGTGCCGGCCAGCGCAGTGCAGCTGAGGCAACCTGGCCACTGCGCTTGCGCAAGATGAAGTGATCCACCAGCACCACGCCGAACAGCGGCGCGAACACCGAACCGATCAACAACAGGAAGTTCTGGTACTGAGCCAGGGGCGCCAGCAAGGCGATCAGGGTGCAGACCACGCCGATGGCCAAGGCCAGGTGCTCGACCTTCAAGCGCAACAGAATCCCGCTGGAGACTGCCGCCGAGTGAATATCGGCAAAGGCGTTTTCCGATTCATCCAGCAAAATCAGCAGCAGCGGAATCCCCAGCCCGGCACCGGCCAGCGCCAACAGCAAGGCATTGACTTCACCGCTCGGCGCAAACGCCAGGGTGTAGGCCACGCCCAGGCTCATCAACCAGAAATTACCGATGAAGAAGCCGATCGCGGTGCCACCGAAGACGTTTTTCGCGCGCTTGCCGAAACGCGAGTAGTCGGCGATCAGCGGCAACCACGACAGCGGCATGGCAATGGCAATGTCAAAGCCCACGGCGAACGGCATCGAACCGTCACCGGCTTGCGCCCATAACGCCGCGAGATCAGCCTTGGCGAACAGGTTCCAGGTCAGCCAGATGCAGGCGGCCAGCAACAGCCAGATGCCCCACTTGCGCAGGATCTGCCGCACGAAGGTCAGCGGACCGCTGACGGCCAGCAGGGTCGCCAGTGCGCCGAAGAACAGCGTCCACAGCACCGGATTGGACAACAGGCTGCCTTCGCTGAAGGCACGGGCGCCGAGCAGACTGGCGGCATCGCGCATGACGATGATTTCGAACGAGCCCCAACCGATCAATTGCAGCAGGTTCAGCACCGCCGGCAGGCTCGCGCCCCTGGCACCAAGGCTGAGCTTGAGCGCGGCCATCGACGACAGGCCGGTGTCGCTGCCGATCACGCCGACCGAGGCTAGCAGCAAGACGCCGACCAGCGTGCCAAGGAAAATTGCCAGCAACGAGCCGGACAGGCCAAGACCGGGTGCGAGCAAGGCACCGGTCTGCAGGACCATCAGGCCGATGCCGAGGGAAAACCACAGGGAAAACAGATCGCGGCCGCCGAACACACGTTTGTCGGTCGGCACCGCGATATCGGGGGAGTAAGTGCTGGGTTGAATGCTCAAGGGTGTTATCTCAGAGGAACATTTGTTGTTTTTTTGATCAGCGCAAATCCCGTGGGAGCAAGGCTTGCCCGCGATGGCGATCTCAAAAACGCCATCGCGGGCAAGCCTTGCTCCCACAAAAAGCAGCGCCAGTCTTGAAAGAATGGCGCTGCAGGCCAGATCAAACTTTCTGGTACAGCTGACTGCCTTCCTGCTTGAAGCGCTCGGCCTGTTCGGCCATGCCCTGGGCGACGTCCACGTCGACCGCTTCGATCCGTTGGTTGGCCGCGTATTCGCGCACTTCCTGGGTGATTTTCATCGAGCAGAATTTCGGCCCGCACATGGAGCAGAAGTGCGCGACCTTGGCCGAATCCTTCGGCAGGGTTTCATCGTGATACGAACGGGCGGTGTCCGGATCGAGGCCCAGGTTGAACTGGTCTTCCCAACGGAACTCGAAGCGCGCCTTGCTCAGTGCATTGTCGCGGATCTGCGCGCCCGGATGCCCCTTCGCCAGATCGGCGGCATGCGCGGCGATCTTGTAGGTGATGATCCCGGTCTTCACGTCATCCTTGTTCGGCAGGCCCAGGTGCTCCTTCGGCGTCACATAGCAGAGCATGGCGCAACCGAACCAGCCGATCATCGCCGCACCGATGCCGGAGGTGATGTGGTCGTAGCCCGGCGCAATGTCGGTGGTCAGCGGGCCGAGGGTGTAGAACGGCGCCTCGTCGCAGCATTCCAGCTGCTTGTCCATGTTCTCCTTGATCAATTGCATCGGCACATGACCCGGGCCTTCGATCATGCACTGCACGTCGTGTTTCCAGGCAATCTTGGTCAGCTCGCCGAGGGTTTCCAGCTCGCCGAACTGCGCTTCGTCGTTGGCGTCGGCAATCGACCCCGGACGCAAGCCATCGCCCAGCGAGAAGCTGACGTCGTAGGCTTTCATGATTTCGCAGATGTCTTCGAAATGCGTGTAGAGGAAGTTCTCTTTGTGATGCGCCAGGCACCACTTGGCCATGATCGAGCCGCCACGGGAAACGATGCCCGTCACGCGTTTGGCGGTCATCGGCACGTAGCGCAGCAGCACGCCGGCATGGATGGTGAAGTAGTCGACGCCCTGCTCGGCCTGCTCGATCAACGTGTCACGGAACAGCTCCCAGGTCAGGTCTTCGGCAACACCGCCGACTTTTTCCAGGGCCTGGTAGATCGGTACGGTGCCGATCGGCACTGGCGAGTTGCGGATGATCCACTCGCGGGTTTCGTGAATGTGCTTGCCGGTGGACAGGTCCATGACCGTGTCCGAACCCCAGCGAATGCCCCAGGTCAATTTCGCCACTTCTTCTTCGATGGACGAACCCAGTGCGCTGTTGCCGATGTTGCCGTTGATCTTCACCAGGAAGTTACGGCCGATGATCATCGGTTCCAGTTCGGTGTGGTTGATGTTGGCCGGAATGATCGCGCGACCGCGGGCGATCTCGTCACGGACAAATTCAGGAGTGATGATTTTCGGCACGCTGGCGCCGAAGCTGTGGCCAGCGTGCTGCTGGTCCAGCAGGCCGGCGGCGCGGGCCACTTCCAGCTTCATGTTTTCGCGGATGGCGACGTATTCCATCTCGGCGGTAATGATGCCTTTGCGCGCGTAGTGCATCTGGCTGACGTTGGCCCCGGCCTTGGCGCGGCGCGGGTTATTGACGTGGGCGAAGCGCAGCTTGGTCAGCTCCGGATCGGCGAGGCGCTCCTGGCCAAAGTTCGAGCTCAAACCGCTCAGGCGTTCGGTATCGCCACGGGACTCGATCCAGGGCGAGCGCACATCTGCCAGGCCTTTGCGCACATCGATGATGACATTGGGGTCGGTGTACGGGCCCGAGGTGTCGTACACCACCACCGGCGCGTTGACTTCACCGCCGAAGTCGGTCGGCGTCACGTCCAGGCTGATTTCGCGCATCGGCACGAGGATGTCCGGGCGGGTGCCCTGAACATAGATTTTTTGCGAGCGGGTAAACGGCTGAACCGATTGCTGGTCGACCTTGGCCGAGTCACTCAGGTTGGTGGCGATTTTTGCTTTTGTGGTCATCACGGGCTCTCCAGACAGCATCCAGGCAGTGGAATTTTGTCGGAGCGAACCTGTAACGAATGGACGCACGTGAACTGGGAAAACCAGCTGTGCTGTGCTCAGTGCTCGAGGGGTGTTCGATTGTCGAACAACATCCCGGACGAAGCACAAGAGGACTCGCCGGGTGACGAGAAATCTTGTTCCCTACGCAGGCGCTAACCTGATCAGGTTCAACGGGATCCGAAATTATTCGATCTCAGCCTCATAGCAAGGCACCCCGACAAGAACGTGGCCAGTCTAGACATAACTGGCAAAGAACGCCAACACCGCTGCAAACACCATGATGAATGGCGCAATTACCGGGAACGGCAGGATTGTTGCCGAACGAACGCACAACTACACTCGCAACGGCCATGCTGCACGTTGACGCTGCCTGTGCCGCGCCGTAGCCTTGGCGCTCAAATTATCAGTGTAATTTTCTAGGGATCGCCTCATGCTGCGCAAACTCTCACTGGCCGTTGCCGTGTCTTGTGCGTCCAATGGAATGGCCTGGGCAGCAGAAGCGCCCTTATCGACCAAAACCGACCTGGTCAGCGTCTACCAGGAAGCGGTGGACAATAACGCCGACCTGGCCGCCGCCGTTGCCCAATACGGCGCCCAGAAAGAAGTCGTGCCCCAGGCCCGTGCCGGGTTGCTGCCCAATCTGTCCGGTGGTGCCAATGTAGCCAGTGTGCGCACTGCGGTCGACCAGCCTTCGCTGACCACCAACCGTGATGCCCATTCGTATCAGGCGACTCTGGCCCAGCCACTGTTCCGCGCCGACCGCTGGTTCCAGTTCCAGGCGGCCAAGGATGTGAATGAACAGGCGGCCCTGCAACTCTCGGCCACCGAGCAGAACCTGATCCTGCAAACCGCCAACAGCTATTTCAACGTGCTGCGCAGCCAGGACAACCTGGCCTCGACCAAGGCCGAGGAAGCTGCGTTCAAGCGCCAGCTCGATCAGTCCAATGAACGCTTCGATGTCGGCCTCTCGGACAAGACTGACGTACTGAACTCCCAGGCCAGCTACGACACCGCGCGGGCCAACCGCATCGTTGCGCAGCGTCAGGTGGATGATGCCTTCGAAGCCCTGGTCACCCTGACCAACCGGCGATACAACTCGATCCAGGGTATCAGCCACAATCTGCCGATCCTGCCGCCGGCGCCGAACGACGCCAAGGCCTGGGTCGAAACGGCTGCCAGGCAGAACCTCAATCTGTTGGCCAGCAACTACGCGGTCAGTGCTGCCGAGCAAACCCTCAAGCAGCGCAAGGCCGGCCACGCACCGACCCTCGATGCGGTGGCGAAATACGAGAAAGGCGACAACGACGCACTGGGTTTCAGTAACCCGAACAACCTTCCCCAGGCGTATGGCGGCAACGTCGAGCAAACCACCGTGGGCCTGCAACTGAGTATTCCGATCTACAGCGGCGGCCTGATCAATTCCCAGGTGCGTCAGTCGTACGCCCAACTGGACCAGACCGAGCAGCAACGCGAATCCCTGCGTCGGTCGATCGTGGAAAATACCCGCGACCTGCACCGCGCGGTGAACACTGACGTCGAGCAGGTGCAGGCGCGCAAACAATCGATCATTTCCAACCAGAGTGCGGTGGAAGCGACCGAAATCGGCTATCAGGTGGGGACACGAAACATCGTCGACGTGCTGGATGCGCAGCGTTCGCTGTACACCTCGGTGCGCGATTACAACAACACGCGCTACGACTACATCCTCGACAACCTGCGCCTGAAGCAGCAGGCCGGCACGTTGAATCCTGGCGATTTGCAGGACCTGGCACGTTGGCTCAAGCCTGACTACAACCCGGACAAGGACTTCCTGCCACCGGACCTGGCCAAGGCGGCGGCTGAACAACTCAAAGCCAGACCCTAAAAGAACCTGTAGGAGCAAAGCTTGCTCGCGATGGCGTCCTTGAGATCGCTATCGCGAGCAAGCTTTGCTCCTATGGGATTTGCGTACACCGCATTGTCGAGGCTTGATGCAAAACCCGTGGGAGCAAGGCTTGCCCGCGATGGCGTCCTCGAGGTCGCCATCGCGAGCAAGCTTTGCTCCCACAGGGTTAACGGTCGATCAAGCGTCCCAACCCGTCCAGCAATCGCTGCAATGCGCCCTGATTGGTGCACATGACCTTCAGCCCGGCCTCCGCCATGCGCTGCGCATCCCGCGGCAACTCAAACAGGCGCTGCACCGCCAACGCAAGGCCTTCTGCATCTTCCACTTCCTGCAACGCCCCGGCGCTGCGTAGCTGCCCGGCGATTTCGAGGAAGTTGAACAGGTGCGGACCACTGAGTACCGGTTTGGCCAGTGCCGCTGGTTCCAGCAGGTTATGCCCGCCATTGGGTACCAGACTGCCGCCGACGAACGCGCTGTCGGCCAGGGCGTAGAGGAACAGCAACTCGCCCATGGTGTCGCCCAGCAGCACTGAAGTGGCGGCGCTGACCGGTTCGCCGCTGGAGCGACGGACCGTGGCAAAACCCTGCTGCCGGCACAGTTCGAACACCGGATTGAAACGTTCTGGATGGCGCGGCACCAGAATCAGCAAGGTATCGGGATGGCTCGCCAGCAACCGGCGATGGGCCGCGAGTACCACCTCGTCTTCGCCCTCATGGGTACTGGCGGCGATCCACACCGGGCGATCCTGCGCCTGCCATTGTCCACGCAACTCGGCGGCACGCTGCAACAGTTGCGGGTCGATGGTCAGGTCGAACTTGATCGAGCCGGTGACCTCGACGGTTTCATCCCGCGCGCCCAACTCACGAAAACGCAGGGCTTCAGCCTCGGTCTGCACCGCAAACAGGCTCATCTCCGCGAGCATCGGTCCGGTCAGTTTACCAAAGCGTCCATAGCCCCTGGCCGAGCGTTCGGACAGGCGTGCATTGGCCAGGGCCACGGGAATTCCGCGTTTGGCGCATTGATGGATATGGTTGGGCCACAGTTCGGTTTCCATGATCACCGCCAGTGTTGGCCGGACCCGATCAAGAAAACGCTTTGCCGCGCACGGCAAGTCATAGGGCAGGTAGCAGTGTTGGATGCGCGGCTCATTGGCGAACAATGCCTGGATACGCTCGGACCCGGTCGGCGTCATGCAGGTCACGGTGATCGGAAGCGCCGGATAACGTTGCAGCAGGGCGCGAATCATCGGCGCGGCTGCAATGCTTTCGCCTACCGACACCGCGTGCACCCAGATACCACCGGGCTTCATCGCCGGCATCCCGTAGGAGAAGCGCTCGCCGATGCGTTTGGCATAAGCCGGCGCCTTGCGCGCCCGCAACCACAGCCGAATCGCCACCAATGGCAGCCCCAGGTAAAACAGCGCGGTGTAGAGAGTTCTATTCATGGCGGCGGAGTTTATCGGTTTTTTCGCCGATCGCCTGCAAGTGCACGGCAAAACGTTCCGCCAGCCAGCGCGCCGCCGGCCCCAATGGCTCATCGCGCCGCCAGACCAGCTCTACCACCAGGGCCGGCGGCGTCCATTCGCTGCTCAGTTCGACCATTTGGCCGTGATAGGTCGGGTACTGCACCACATGCCGCGGCAGCCAGGCCCAACCGAGACCGCGCACCAGCCATTCAGCCATCACGTAAAAACTGTCGGCTCGCCAGACTTGCGGGCTGGCCGGCTCGCTGCCGGGGTACACGCTGGACTGGGTCGACATCAGCAATTGACGATGCTGCGCCAGTTGCTGGCAATCGACCTGCGTCTGTCTGGCCAACGGATGGCCGATTCCGCACACGGTGACCATTTCCACACTGCCGAGTACGCGCCTTTCCAGCGCTTCGGGGATCTGGTCATGGAAGAACAGCAAGCCCAGATCGGCACGGCGCTCCACCAATTTACGCGCGACCTCACCTTGGGCGGCACTGGTCAATTGCACTTCAAGGCTGGGAAAGCGTTCGGCCAGCGCCTCGAAGCTTTCGATGATCGGTTGATAAGGCATCGCCTCATCCTGAGCCAGGCGCAGGCGAGCCTCCTGGCCACGCATCATCGCCAACGCCCGACCATTAAGGCGCTCGCACTGGCGCAACACTTCCCGCGCCTCTTCCAGCAAGGCATTGCCGGCTTCGGTGAGTTTCGGCTGACGGCCGCTACTGCGGTCGAACAGGCTCACGCCCAGGTCTTCCTCCAGCAGTGCAATCGCACTGCTGACCGCCGATTGCGCCTTGCGCTGGTCCCGTGCCACGGCGGAAAACGAGCGTTGTTCCGCGACACTGACAAACAAACGCAACTGCTCCAGATTCCATTGCATGTTCATGGCTCAACCCATCTTCCTGGCAGATAGGTAATGACTTTACCGCATCTGGAGAATCACTAGAATGCCGACCTCAGAGAGCAACACTTCATAGAGGATTGACCCATGACCGCTTACTACTACCTGGCCATAGCCATCTGCGCCGAAGTGATTGCCACTGTTTCGATGAAAGCGGTCAAAGGCCTGAGCACCCCGCTGCCACTGCTATTGGTCATTGTCGGTTACGGCATTGCCTTCTGGATGCTGACCCTGGTGGTGCGCAGCGTGCCGGTGGGCGTGGCTTACGCTGTCTGGGCGGGCATGGGGATCGTGATGGTCAGCGTTGCAGCGCTGTTTATCTACGGGCAGAAGCTGGATGTGCCGGCGATGATGGGGATGGCGTTGATTGTGCTCGGGGTTGTCGTCATCCAGCTCTTCTCCAAAACTGCAGGACATTAAGAACCGAACCGCCATTCCCTGTGGGAGCGAGCCTGCTCGCGATAGCGGTGTGTCAGCAACATTGATATCACCTGATACGCCTCCTTCGCGAGCAGGCTCGCTCCCACAGGTACAACAGCCTCTCCAATCTTTGAGCCTGTATACTGCGCCCTCGTCTTGAACACTGAGGTCGCTGCATGCCATCCGTTATTTCCACCGACGTTTTGATTGTCGGCGCTGGTGTCGCCGGCCTCTGGCTGAATGCGCGCCTGCGCCGCCAAGGCTTTTCGACTGTTTTGGTGGAAAGCGCCAGCCTCGGCGGCGGCCAGAGCGTGAAGTCCCAGGGTATCATCCACGGCGGTGCGAAATACGCACTGCACGGCGCCCTGACCGGCGCTTCGGAAGCCATCGCCGACATGCCGCGCCGCTGGCGTGAGGCCCTGGCCGGGGAAGGCGAGCTGGACTTGTCCGGTGTGCGCTTGCTGTCCGAAGCCCATTACCTTTGGTCCCCGGGCACAATCGCCGGCAACCTCACCAGTTTCTTCGCCAGCAAAGCCGTGCGCGGTCGCGTCGATCAGGTCAAGGGCGACCAACTGCCGCCAGCGCTGCAAGACAAGCGCTTCAAGGGCAAGGTCTATCGCCTGGCAGAACTGGTGATCGACGTACCGAGCCTGATCCAGCGCCTGGCCGACCTGGCGGGTGACGGCTTGCTCGCCGGGCAGAGGATCGAACCGCTACTGGACGGTGGCGTGCTGGTCGGCCTCAAGGTGGACGACCGCGAGATCCGTGCCCAACGCATCGTCTTGAGCGCAGGCGCCGGGACGGCGACACTGCTCGAAGCACTGGGCCTGAGCCAGCCGGCCATGCAACGCCGCCCGCTGCATATGATTATCGCCAAGGGCCCGAGTCTCAAACCGCTGTACGCCCACTGCCTGGGCGGCGGCACCAAACCGCGCATTACCGTGACCACCCACCCGGCCGCCGACGGCCAGTGGGTCTGGTATCTGGGTGGCGATATCGCCGAAACCGAAGGCGTTGCCCGTGAGCCCGCCGAGCAAATCGCCACCGCGCAGAAAGAACTTGGCCAATTGTTGCCGTGGATCGACCTGAGCACCGTGCAATGGGCGACCTTGCGCGTGGACCGCGCCGAACCGCTGCAATCAGGGCTTACCCGTCCCGACAACGCATTCCTGGCCGAGGAAGGTCGGTTGCTGGTGGGCTGGCCAACCAAACTGGCATTGGCCCCTGACTTTGCCGACCGGGTAATCGCCAGCCTGGCCCGCGATGGCATCCAACCCGGCCCGGCAGTGGCATTGCCACCCCTGCCAAAACCGCCGATGGGCGTCCCTGCCTGGGAGCAACTGCTGCCATGAGCCAGCCCACGCTGCACGACCTGCATCGCCCCCTGGGCAGCACCGGCCTGATGGTATCTCCCCTGGGCCTGGGCACGGTCAAACTCGGCCGTGATCAAGGGGTGAAATACCCTAATGGCTTCAAGATCCCCGACGATGATGAAGCCCGAATGCTGCTCAAGCTCACGCGCGACCTGGGCATCAACCTGATCGACACTGCTCCGGCCTATGGTCGCAGCGAAGAACGCCTCGGCCCATTGCTGCGCGGACAGCGCCAGGATTGGGTGATTGTCAGCAAGGTCGGCGAAGAGTTTGCCGATGGTCAGTCTCGCCACGATTTCACGGCGGCGCACACCCGACTGTCAGTTGAACGCAGCCTGCAACGCCTGGAAACGGACTTCATCGATCTGGTGCTGGTGCACTCCGATGGCAACGATCTGGCGATCCTCAATGACTGCGAGGTCTATGCGACCCTCGCCACGCTCAAGGCCGAAGGCAAGATTCGCGGCTTCGGTTTTTCCGGAAAAACCGTCGAAGGCGGCTTGAAGGCTCTGGAACAGGGTGATTGCGCAATGGTCACCTACAATCTGAACGAACAGACCGAAAAGCCCGTCATTGACTATGCTGCTGCTCACGGCAAAGCCATTCTGGTGAAGAAAGCCCTCGCCAGCGGTCATGTGTGCCTCAGTCCGGGGGTGGACCCGGTGCGCGCCAGTTTCGAGCTGTTGTTCGAACACCCGGGTGTTGCCAGTGCGATTATCGGGACCATCAATCCGCTGCACCTCGCCCACAATGTCGCGACCGTTGTCCAGGTCCTACGTAGCAACTGATGCCGCCTCACGCGGCCTTAAGCAGGAGCCGACATGCCGCGAACGCTCATAAGAAAGAACCCGAGCAACTTCAAGACCCTGCCGTTATTTGTCGAAGCGACTCCCGAAGGCCTGAGTTATCAAAGCGTCGGGAGGCCACTCAATTTCTCCCAGATCCTGCAACGACGCCGTCCGGTAACAGTCGCCGACACCGAGCGGTTCGCCCTGGAGCTGGCCAACCTCGGGGTGTCGGTGCGCCTGACGCTGCATTGGCAGAACCGCGATTACTGGGTGTTGGTGCGCCAGCGCCGGCAAGACCGTGGCGACGTGGTGCTCAAGTTGATCTCCGGCTATGTGCCGGCCCATGAACTGAACCTGCCGCTGCACACGGCGATTCAGGAGATCGCCGAGGAATGCCTGCTGGAAACCCCGGAGGGCTGGCTCGGTGGACGCTTCCACGACACCTGGTTACCGGCCCCTTACTCGTCGGCCCTGCACTACCGTGAAGCCCTGCCGTTTCGCCTTACGTCACTGTCCGGCTCGGCGCGGCCGGTGCGTTGCGCCAAACTGCCGCTGATCGAACGGCCACGGGCTTATGTGCACCTGCCGACGGCGTCATTGCAGCTGATCTATGATTTGCGTCTGGACGTGCCCAAGGAAGCCAAATCCCTGAGCCTGTTTCATGTCGATGAACGCCTGGAGGGCGATCAACTGGTGGCCCGCCTGGATCGCAAGCGCCCCGATCTGTACCTGATGCCCTTGCAGGATGGTCATCCTTTGGCCGAGCTCTACACCCTGAAAAAGGATCAACTGTACCCGGCAAGCACGCGGGGACTGTACCTGGCCGAAAGTTTTGCCCGGCAAGAGGGGTGGCTGGTGAAGGATGAACGGATTCGCTGGAAGGATTGGGTGAGGCAGCAGGGTTTGACCCCGCCGGGAAAGGATTCGGGCCTGGCGCTGCTACGCGGGAAAGCGAGGCAGCTGCTGAAGAAGATTGTGCCGCGTAAGAAGGTCAGCTCCTGAAGGTGTACACATAACCCATTGTAGGAGCTGGCTTGCCAGCCCCTACAGAGGGTTGTGTCATTCAGACTTGCGGATCTTCTCGACAATAGCGGTCGTAGAGCTGTTTTCCACCAGCCCCAACACTTTCACCGTCCCGCCATACGCCGTCACGATGTCCGCGCCGACCACCTGATCGATCCCGTAGTCCCCGCCCTTGACCAGTACATCCGGCTTGACCTCGCGCAGCAGGTTTTCCGGAGTGCCTTCCGGGAAGCTGATCACCCAGTCCACCGCGCCCAGGCCTGCCAGCACGGCCATCCGCCGGTCGACACTGTTGATCGGTCGACCCGGCCCTTTCAACCGGCTAACCGAAGCATCGTCATTGACCGCAACGATCAGCCGATCGCCCTGCGCGCGCGCCTGCTCGAGGTACGTCACGTGGCCGGCATGCAGGATGTCGAAACAGCCGTTGGTGAAGACGATCTTCTCGTTGTGCGCACGGGCATCGTCGACGGCCAGCAGCAGTTGTTCCAGGCCTAGCACTCCGCGCTCAGAACCTTCTTCGCGCTGAATGGCACGACGCAATTCCGGCGCGCTGATGGCCGCCGTACCGAGTTTGCCGACCACGATGCCTGCCGCCAGGTTGGCCAGACCGACCGCGTGAGGCAATTCTTCGCCTGCGGCAATAGCCGCCGCCAGGGTGGAAATCACCGTGTCACCGGCACCGGTCACGTCAAACACTTCACGGGCACGCGCCGGCAGGTGCAATGCCGGATGATCCGGACGCAGCAGGGTCATGCCGTGTTCGCCGCGGGTCACCAGCAACGCGCCGAGTTCCAGGTCATGCATCAACTGCGCGCCCTTGCTCACCAGTTCGTGCTCGTCGGCGCAACCACCGACGATGGTTTCGAATTCGCTAAGGTTCGGCGTGATCAGGCTCGCACCGCGGTAGATCGAAAAATCCTTGCCCTTGGGATCGGCCAATACCGGAATGCCACGGGCACGGGCGGCCTGGATCAACACCTGGTGATTTTTCAGCGCGCCTTTGCCGTAATCGGACAGCACCAGCACCTTGATGCCTTCCAGCAATTCGTCCACTTGCACGGACAATGCCAGGGCGTCGGTCGCGAACGGTTCTTCGAAGTCGATACGCAGCAGTTGCTGGTGACGGCTCATGACTCGCAGCTTGACGATGGTCGGCTGGTGCGCAACGCGCTGGAACAACGCCCGCACGCCGGCGCCCTTGAGACTGTTGGCCAGGCTGTCGGCGGCTTCATCGTCGCCGGTCACGCCGACCAGCGAGGCCGGCGCGCCGAGGGCGGCAATGTTCAACGCAACGTTGGCGGCACCGCCCGGGCGGTCCTCGATGTGATCGACCTTGACTACCGGTACCGGCGCCTCAGGGGAAATCCGTGAGGTACCACCATGCCAGTAACGGTCGAGCATGACATCGCCGACCACCAAGACAGGGGCTTGATCGAATCGCGGCATGGACAACTTCATGGAGCAACCCACATACAAAATGAACAGGGGCGCGATATTAACACAGGGTAGGCCCCCGCTTGTGCGAGCGCTGCAACAGGATGATCCGGTGGGGTTTGTTGCTCATTTAATAAGCAACAAGTCTGACAGACGCTGGCAGGCATCCGTGATGCCCAGCGCCCGTGTGTCAATTTCGCACTCGGCGTTCAGCGGTGCTTCGTACGGACTGTCGACGCCTGTGAAGTCCTTGATCAGCCCCTGCCGGGCCGCCAGGTACAGGCCCTTGGTGTCGCGCTGCGCGCAAACCTCGAACGGCGTGCTCACATACACTTCGATGAAATCACCCTCGGCGAACAGTCGACGCGCCGCTTCGCGTTCGACCCTGAATGGCGAGATCGCCGCCACAATCACAATCAGGCCGGCATCCACCATCAGTCGCGCCACTTCGGCCATGCGCCGGATGTTTTCCCGTCGACAGTCGGCGCCCATTCCCAGATCGCGGCAAAGACCGGTGCGCAGGTTGTCGCCATCGATCAAAAAAGTGTGCAACCCGCGTTGATTAAGTTTCAGCTCGAGGGCATTGCCCAGGGTCGATTTGCCCGCCCCGGACAATCCTGTCAGCCAAAGACAACGCGGCCGTTGCGACTTGAGTGCAGCACGGTCGGCGCTCGACAGCGATAACGCATAAGGTCTGATCCCCGGGGTCGGTATCGACAGCACCTCATTCATAACCGAGCAACTCGTAATCGCGCTGGTACGCCCGGCGAACCAGGCGACGCGTCCGCGCCGAGCAGAAATCACGGGCCGGCACAGGGCGTCGCTGCTGCGAACTGTTGACGTGGGGCAACGACGCCTCGTGCCCCAATTGCTCGCAGACCAGCCGGAAATCCCGCTCCAGATGTTCCTGATAGCCGATGAAGTCCAGTGCCAGATGCCCCAGGGAGTCGGTGAGAAAATCCGTCTGCGCGGCAAAATGCAGTTGCCGCTGAATGGTCTCGGGGTGCAGCCAGCGTGCGACGAAATCGTCGAAGTCGCGGTAATGACTGACCAGCTTCTGCGCTGGCTGATCGCGGCGGCCCAATGTGTTGCCCCGCAAATAGGCATAAGCGGAATACGCCCGTTCCAGCGGATCGCGGACAAAAGCAAACTTGAAACTGTCGGCAAACTGTTCGGGAAATTGCTGTTCGTACCAATACAACGGCAAGTGGCCTGGGGTCCAGCCATCGAACAACGCGACACAGACACTACTGCCGGCGCATTTTGGAACGTGGATAAACAAGCAGGAACGTTGCGCAAATGGCCTGGGGTAACGCAAATTCGCCGACATCGACTTGTTGACCACCTGGCGATCCACGATCGACAGTCGATCCAGCAAGAAATGCCGTTGCGCCTTGGGCAACAGCTTCCAGAGATAACGTTGCAACATTGCAGCACCCGCGAGAAAGGGGTGACCCTCTCGATTGAAGTTAAAGTTCGCTCAAGAACCTTAACAAGCGCGCTGCCGGGATTTATTCAGGTTTGGTCAAGAAACGTAAGGAGATGGATACAAATCTGCGAGCGCATTGCACGCCCGAAGAGCAACAGGGTGAGCCAGGCCCACCCTGTTGCCGGGGTCAGGCGATGTTTTCGGCCGGAGCGTCCAGGCCCATCGCATGCAGGCGCGAGTAGTAGCCATTTTGCGCCAGCAGCTGTGCGTGAGTGCCTCGTTCGACGATTTGGCCCTGGTCCATCACCAGAATCAGGTCGGCCTTTTCGATCGTCGACAAACGGTGAGCAATGACCAACGTGGTACGACCTTTCATGACCTGATCCAGCGCCGCCTGAATGTGGCGCTCGGATTCGGTGTCGAGGGCCGACGTCGCCTCGTCGAGGATCAGTAGCGGTGCATTCTTCAACAGCGCCCGCGCAATAGCCAGGCGCTGACGCTGCCCGCCGGAGAGCAACACGCCATTTTCGCCGACCTGGGTATCCAGACCTGCAGGCATCTGCGAGATGAAGTCCATCGCGTAGGCATCGGTAGCGGCTTTTTCGATGTCCTCGCGGGGGGCGCCAGCCAGGTCACCATAGGCAATGTTGTTGGCAATGGTGTCGTTGAACAGGGTCACATGCTGCGTGACTTGCGCCACGTGCCGACGCAGATTGCGCAAGCGATAGTCTTCGATCTCAACGTCATCGAGCAGTATTTCGCCAATGTCGTGATGATAGAAACGCGGAAGCAGACTGGCCAGGGTCGACTTGCCGCTACCGGAGCGACCGACCAAGGCAATCATTTGACCCGGGGCCGCCGTGAAGCTGATGTTCTTCAGCACTTCACGCTCGGTTCCCGGGTAGGTGAAGCTGAGGTTGCGCACCTCCAGATTGCCTTTGACCCGATCACGCTCGACCGTGCCATTATCGACTTCAGGTTCGACGTCCAACTGCTCGAAAATGCTTTCGGCACCGGCAACGCCCTTCTGGATGGTCGAACTGACTTCCGACAACTGCCGGATTGGCTTGGGCAACAGCCCCGCGGCGGT
Source organism: Pseudomonas izuensis (assembly GCF_009861505.1). GTDB lineage: Bacteria > Pseudomonadota > Gammaproteobacteria > Pseudomonadales > Pseudomonadaceae > Aquipseudomonas > Aquipseudomonas izuensis. The sequence goes on from NZ_WTFT01000004.1 coordinate 102,147, forward strand.
AATGTAGGCCACCAGATCACCAGCAGTGGCGTCACCGCGCAGGAACAGCACCAGGAACATCAACGCCGCCATGGCGGTGTAGATCACCAACTGCAGCATGGGCGTATAGACCGCACCGGTCTTGGTCATGCGCAACTGTTTGTCGGTGTTGCTCTGACTGGCGGCGGCAAAACGCTGCTCTTCATAGCCCTCGCCACCGAAGCTGCGCACCACGCGATAGCCCTGGATGGTTTCGGACGCCACATGGGTCACATCGCCCATGGCCACCTGGATCTTCTTGCTCTGCTTGCGGAATTTTTTGCTGGTATTACCCACCATGAAGGCAATCATTGGAAGGATTGCCAACATCACAAGGGTCAGCTTCCAGTTCATCCAGATCAGATAGGCAAACAGGAACACCACGGTGAGGCCTTCGCGGATCACCACTTTGATGGCATCGGTGGCCGCACCGGTCACCATGGTCACGTTGAATGTGATGCGCGAGATCAAATGCCCGGAATTGTGGGTGTCGAAATAGCGATTAGGCAGCACCAGCAGCTTGTTGAACAACTCGACGCGCAGGTCATGCACCAGCCCCAGTGAAACCTTCGCCAGGTAATAGTTGCCAAGAAACGAGCCCAGCCCTTGCCATGCAGCGATCAAAATGATCAGCAATGGCACGGCCATCAGCAACTGCAAGTCCTTCAGATAAGGAACATTGGGAAAGAGCACCGCTTCAGGGTTGCTCAGGCCATCGACGAAATACTTGAGTATTCCCGCCAGCATCGGCTGGGTGGAGGCAAAGATCACGAAGCCCACGATACTCAGCAGGAACAGGCCGACATAGGGTTTTACATACCCCAACAACCGAAAATAGATTTTCAGGCTGGAATCCTGTCCCGCGTCAGGCGGTGCATCACTCATCGTAGGGCTCACTGGTTAGGAAGAACGCGAAATTTTATCACAGGCGCCGGGATTGGCCCGCGCCCATACCAAAACACTGGCCAGACCAATGGGCAACCAGCTTACAAACCACTCGGGCCTCGGGCTTCCTGCCATGCTGGCGGCGTCGAACTGCATTGCCAGTGTTGAGAACAGCCAGACCCCAATGACCCCTCTCGCATAGAAAGTTTCCCGAACTTTCCAGGCCTCGCGCAGTACTGCCAGCCAAACCGCACACCACAATAGCAACCCTGGCAAGCCCAGCCCGATGGCTACGTGAGTGAACAGGTTATGGGCATGATCAAAATACTGATCAGATGCGAACACCTTATAGTCACTACCAAGCCCCAGGCCGCGCCACGGGTGTTCAGCGATCATTTGCAAGCTGGCCATCAGAATCTGTGGCCGATAGGACACTCCACGCGCCATGACCAGGGGTTCGAATAACAGGAAAGCCAGCATGGCGATGATCAATGCCGCCGCCGCGATCAAACGACTACGCCGGTCTCCGCACCAGATTGGCATGGCAAGCAACGTGAGAAACAATGCCAAACCGGCTCCACGGCTCTGGCTGAGCAGTACGAATACACCCAGTAAACCCAGAGCAACCACCCAAACCGCTTGCATCCGGCCCGTTTGCGGAGTCCATATTGCCAGCCACACGGCTGCGAGGCCGATGACATAGCCCCCCAGGATCGGATGAGACAACTCACCCAGACCCTCAAGACGCTCACCCAAGGCATTGCCATCGAGACCATAAAATTTGACGATGGCCACGACCGCGGTCACTGCCAGCCCAATCCCCCCCCATTGCATGATGCGAATCACACGCTCGGGCCGGCCATTGGCAAAAATCGGAAAAAATAGCAGGAACACCACGATATAAAGCAAACGCTTGGCTTCGCGACTGATGTCCGGGGCGCTCGTCCAGGAAAGACTGATCAGCGCCCAGGTCACGAGCCCCAGTAGCGGCAGATAGACCCAGCGTTGCTCACGAAACAATTCTGCGAGCCGAGCCCGCGCGGACCAGGAAAAAATCAAGGCCGGCAACCAGAGAAATGCGACCAGTCCTTGCTGATAGATCTTGTTGGTAGGTGCAACCGCGATGGCAAACAAAAACCAAAAAAGACCGATAGACATCCACGCTTGCGCCCAACGTGTTTCCTGCATCAAATTGCTCCTGAGAGAGTTCACCCACCCAACCCGGCATGGTTAAAGCTGAAACTTTTCGGCATCATTGCCCGCTACAGTGCCACTGTTCTTCCCACAAGGCCTTCTTACGATGCAATGTTCTCGGCTGCCGCAAGCCGCTCTAAATCAAATGATCAACGGTGCCAGAGTACTGGAGGCCGACAGTTACGGGCCGAAAGTCTACCTGTTGCAGGATGGGAATATTCTTAAACTATTTCGTCGCAAACGTTTTTTTTCATCTGCACTGGTCCGCCCGTATTCGAAACGCTTCATCGACAATGCCGTTGAACTGCAAAAGCTCGGCGTTCCCACCTTGCAAGTCCTGCAGTTCTATCGACTGCAAGCTCCAGGCATGACGGCGGTGCTTTACCAGCCACTGCCAGGAGAAACCCTGCGCCAGATTGCCAATAAGGAAGGTTTCAGCTGGCCACAAGCCCTGCCCGACCTGGCCAACCTGATACGCAACCTGCATGATTCGGGGATCTATTTCAGGTCGCTGCATCTGGGCAACATCGTGATTACGCCCGATAACCGCATGGGCCTGATTGATGTGGCAGACATGCGATTCTTGCGTGCGCCATTGCCCCGGCATTTGGTCAAACGCAACCTTCAGCATTTCGCCCGCTATATTGCGCGCGAGAACCTGAACGAGACCTTTCCGATGCAAGCACTCGAACAGGCAGTCCTGCCATCATGAGAGTAATGCGCGGGCGGTCTGGCTAAAGCTTAGCCATGATTGATCCGGGGCCAACGCCTGATATTGCTCCGCCGCGATGGTTTCAGGGGAAACACTGAATGCTCGCGCGATGATATCCCGCCAGACGTCCACATTTTCTATGGGGGCATACCAGCCGGCATCCGCCAACTGCTCGCGAAACACATCCAGCTCACTGGACAGAACCGGAACACCTGCCATTACTGCCTCTTGCAAGATAAGCCCCAGGCCTTCATTCAGCGACGGCATCGCAACCCAGTCGAATGCACGGTAGAGCCGAGCAACATCATCCATATGGCCCGGCAGCAAGACCTTGCCGCGCAACTGCAATTCATCGATCCGAGCTTCCAGAGCAGCACGGGCAGTTCCTTCACCCACAATCACCAGTTTCAAATCGGGCTTTTCAGACAATGCCCCGGCAAAGGCATCGAGAAGACAGGCAAAACCTTTTCCCGCGACCAGACGCCCCACCGCCCCCAGCACCGGCGTCTTATCCAGCGGCAGGCCCAACCGGGTACGCGCTTGCTCTCGAGGAAGTAGTGCGGAACGAAAAGCCGCCGGATCGAAGGCGCTGCGCAACGTCATGACCGGCACTTGCAGGTCTTCGCTCAGCGAAGCCGCGAGGGTTTTCGATACCGCAACCAAGCTCAGCCGAGAGGCCGGGAACCGCCCAAAGACCACTCGATCGACGGGATGAAGTCGCGCCGAACCATGAAAAATCACCACTACACGGATGTGCGGCAAGGTTTCGAGTATCGGTAAGAACGCACGCGCCACTCCCAGGCCATCAAGCAGCAACAGATGTGCATCGCTGTATTTGAGAGCGCTCCGAAACCTGGCTTGCATCCAGGGCTTGGTCAGCCGCCAGAAATGCCGTCCTTTCAGCCGGGAAGAGGACAACCCCCACTCCCGTACACCACCGACGCTCACCCCGCATTCCGACGCGTGTCCCTGAAGCAACCAGGTTTCAACCGGCACAGAGGGCGAGGCCTGGGACAATATCTGTTGATGCACCTTATGAGTTGAGGCGAACGGACCGCCGCTGGCCCACATGACGTTAATAATGCTCATAGGGCAAAAAGCCAGGACAAGGGTTTCCGGAAATGTGCGGCGGTGTCGAGCCGGTCGACACGCTCGAAAGTAGCCCTGAACAGATCCAGCCGGCCACAACAGGTGACCATCAAGGTGATTTCACTTTCCTGGGAAAATTGCACCGAAGTCTCAATAAAGTAGTAGTCGCCAGCAATATCAATTGCTCTGCAACGCTTGTCAAATGCCCAACTTCAGGCGGATTTTTTCCATAAAGCTCAGAGGCGCCCGCGTACGCAATGCGGGCTCCAGCGCCTCGACGATCCGCTGGCCAATGCGCGCAAAACTGAACTGGCTAACCACCAGTTCGCGGCCATTATGCGCGATACGCTGCGCCAGTTCCGGGTCACCGCGCAGTACGGCCAGTTTTGCCTGAAGCTGCGCTATGTCCTGATAGAACACAATGTTATGCATATCCTTCAGGCCCAAAGCCTGACTTTCCCTCACACCCTGATCAAAAGCCAGCAAGACACAACCACAGGCCATAGCCTCGAAATTCTTGATCATGAACTCGCCCATTCCGACATCGGCACTGACGAAAAAGCGAATACGATTGAGCGTGTCGCAATACTCCTCACCGGAGTTTGTGCGAGTGACCACCAACGACTCGACGCGCCCCAATTCATCGAGCAGGGCCTTGCGCCCGCTATAGGCAACGCTGTTGGTACTGCCGACAAATGCCAGTTCGATATCTCGTTCGCGGTGCCGGTCCTCAAGCTGGGTCTGGTCGTAGCCCTTGGGCACGAACACCGCGTCGAAACCCTCCTCGCGCAAGCGTTCGGTGACGACAAAACCGGAACTGATCACCCGTGCCCAGGGCAAGCGACGGTAATGTGCGCTGAACTTACCGGTATATTTGCAGGGGATGTAATTCTGGTAAGCATCGTGCTCGAGAATCACGAGGTTGGGTATCGTGCGGATAAATCCAACCTGACGAATCTCCTGCTTGAAACGCAGGAAAAACACGATACGGTCATACCGTGTCACATCGACTTCACGCCGGAAATAGCTACGCAGGTTGCGCTGATCATTGCTGCTCAGCCACCGCAGGTCGCATTCGCAATGAGCCGCCACACCGTCGTACAAACGATCCAGAATGGCCCGCTGATCTTTCTGCACCAGAAATAGAACTTTCATCGTCTTCCTTGCCACAACAGGCAATCTGCCGAGCAACACTTGAACCCTGCCAGCTCGCAGGCAGGGATACGCCAGGCCCGAAACACCTTATAAGCGCCAGAACAGTTCATGGCGTCGCACAGCCTTGCGAAAGAATTCGTTTTCGCCATAGGGCGAGCCGGAACGGCCTGCCAACAATCGTTGCAACAAGCGGCGTAAACGCCGTTTGAACGGGGCCTGGGGCTGCAAATCGTGCATCATTCCCAAGGCCATGGCTTTATCGCGCTGCAGCGCCGCAGAAAGCAAAAGGCAATAAGGATGGAGTGCCCGAGCCGAATCGAATACCGGAGGAAGTGCGATACCAGCGCCAGAGTCACCCATCGGCCAGCGATCATTGTCATGCAGGTGATTGGCGTAACCCAGCAATGTCGGCTGCCATTCAAGCCCCTTCAGTGCTTCCAGAACGGCTTCCTGAGCACAAACATGATCGGGGTGGGGATCAAGTGTCGGGTGCGGCAGCACGATCACTTCAGGTTGCGCCCGCAGCAACAGCTCTCGCAGATCGGCCAGTAAATTGTTCCAGCTCGGTACACCGTCAACATCGCCCGGCAGGGTAAACGGGTTCATCTGGCGCAACAGTCGAGTGTCGCTCAAGTCTGCTTCACGCGAACCCACCGACTGGGCGGGGGAAGCTTGCATGGCTGCCAGTTGAAGGCAGAAATAGCCCAGTTGCACGCAACGCGCCTCCGGCACCCCGGCCCAACGCGGCACGGCAATACTGTCCCACGCTCGCAAACGGCCCTTGAGTCGCGCGGCCTCGACCTTGCTCAAACCCATCTGCTGATAGTGCTCGGCTTCGATTTCACCAGCGGTGAGCGTAACGATCCAGGTTTCGTCTGCCTGGCTGTACAAACCGTAAGCCGCCAGCTCGGCATCATCGGCATGGGGGGCGATCACCATCACCCGTTGCCGACGGTAATCCGGATGTTCCAGCGCCCATAGCACGGGCTCACCCAGCAATCGGCAGAAACGCCCGCGCAACCGCAGCTCGCCACGCGACAATACCTGCGCCTGACCGCTGAGGTTGAGGTAGCGCAGCCCATTGACGCCCCGCTCGAAGGTTTGTCGATCCGGGTTATCGCCTCCGGACAGCTCCACCACCGGATCGAAGAAACGCCCCAGCCACGTGCTCTTGATTCGTAACGCCAACATCAGTGTTGCGTCGTCGACCAGCATGACACCCTCGTCCAGCCGCAAGCGATCGCCGCTCAGATGAACCTTGGGTTGTGGCGTATAGGGTGGAAAACTGTATTGGTAATCATCTTTTGGCGAATAGAACAGATGGTCGGCAAACCAGGCCTCGTGCGCAATCCAGCCCAGAACAGCCAACACCAGCGGCAACCACCAGGCCACCCATACGCCGCACACTATCAACACCCCCAGCGCGACCAACAGACCGATACGCTTGTTGCGTCGATGACGCTTGAGCAGTTGCTGTTTACGGCTCATGGGCTCACTCATACGGTGTAGACCGGCACAGGGTTGCACCAGCGATCCTTGTATTCCCGATCGGCTCGACCGAAGGAAAAGCGCAAGGGCTTGTCCAACGTCCGCGCATGTTCCCAGGCGCTTTGGGTGTTGAGAAAACTCAGCACGCTACCGGGGCTGAATTCACGGGTTTCAGGGTCGACGCCGCCATTGATGTACTCGACACTGATCCACTGCGGGGTCACGACGCGGTACACCAGTTGAATGGCAATCGCTGCATCATTGAGGAAAATCACCGAGCCAATCAGTAAATCGCGCAGCAGCTCGATGACCTCGGCCATGCGTTCTGCGCCCGTCGCCGGGAAACCCCAGCGGCGCTGGAACAGGTCGCAATAAATCGCTGCCAGCTCCGCACTGGAGAACTCGGACACCGGGCGCACCACGCCACCCGCCTCTTCCAGCAACCGGAGTTCACGGCGCTGGTTATAGCGGAATTTCTTCGACAGCTCTTCAGGTGTGCGGGCCATGGCCAATTGTTCGGCCTGCAACTTGATCCCGGTGAAACGGCTTTCGTTCAGCGCCGACAAATAACGACCGCGATGACGCAAAGGGGCCTGGGCATCGTTGGCGGCCGGCAAGATGATCTCGGCATTGCCAAGGTCGAACAGACCCTTTTTGCCGTTGCGCTTGAGTACGTCCTTGGACAAGGCGAGGTCGCGACCCCAGGTCGGGATCGCTGCCTTGACTTCCCCACGTTGCTCCCAGACCAGATAACGCACCGGAATATCGGCCAGATGCGCCAGGCGTTCGACCACCATCGGATGAGTCGCGACACTGCCGCCGTAACGTTGCCAGGCCTCGGCATAGGTCGAGGCATCGGCTACCGACCAGCCACGTTCGCGCCAGCCTTGAAATCGGTTGAGCATCAGCCCCTCGGTGCCAGTTCGATAACGTGTGGCAAATGCCAGAAAGCATCGCGTACCGCACGGTCGGAGAAGCGTTCACGCAAACGGTCGAGCATCAGCTCGGCGCATTGGTGACGTTGCTGCTCGTCCATCGCGGCCAGATGCTGCAGCCCTTGCGCCAGGTGTTCGGCATCGCCCAGCGGGAACAGAATGCCCACGCCTTCGACCACTTCCTTCGCCCCGCCACACGCGGTGGCGAGCAACGGCACACCGGCGGCCATGGCTTCGAGCAGTACCATGCCGAACGGTTCGTGGTCGGAACTCAGGGCAAATACGTCGAAGGCACGGAAATAACGCCGCGCTTCGGGCACCTGGCCGAGGAACAGCACGCGATCGCCAATTCCCAGCTCGCGGGCCTGGGCCTTGAGATCCTGCTCCAGACGACCGCTACCGAGGATCACCAACTGACTGTTGGCCGGCAAACCCGGCAACGCCGCGGCGAAACCGTCCAGCAGCGTGGCCTGGTCCTTGTCCGGATGCAGGCGCCCGACGTTACCGACGATCCAGGCATCCGCCGCCAGACCGAGCACTTCTCGTGCCTCGCGCGCCGACAGCTGACTGTCTTGCAAGGCTTGCACATCGATGCGGTTATAGAGCGTTCGAATCCGCGCCGCCGGCCATTTCGGCAGGCAACTGCGCATATCATCGCGCACTGCATCGGACACGCCGAGCAGGCTCAGGCGCTTGCGGAAAATGTGTGCGAACAGTTTGCGGGTGCCCCGTTTGTAATCGTCAAACGCGTGATGCACGCCAATGACCGGCAACGAGGTGCCGAGCAAGGCGATGTAGATCGGCTTGAAGCGATGGGCGATGCAGAAACTGAAATTGCGTGAAGCGGCGATCTTGCGCAGATCGCCAATGGCGCCCAGCTTCAGGCCACGAATGGCCCTGGAGCTGTATTCCATGAACAAGACTTCATCGGAGGCGCAACCCGCGGCGACCTCGGCATCAGCAACCCCGGTGAGAAACACCGTAGTCACGCGATAGCCGGTCCCCGCGAACAGGCTGGCGTACTGCCGGGCGCAGTCCAGGAACGGCCCGTCATAGCCGTGGCAGAACTGCAGCACATGACGCTCAGCCGAGCGTGTCATAGGCGTTCGCGCCCTCTTTGACCACCAGGATGTCTTCCATGATCAGATACTGTAGATCGGAACCGAAGAACATGTTCAAGGCGTCCGTCGGCGAGCAGATCATCGGCTCTCCACGACGGTTGAGGGAGGTGTTGAGCGACACGCCGTTGCCGGTCAGGACTTCCAGCGCCTTCATCATGTCGTAGTAGCGCGGGTTGTATTCGCGCTTGAGTACCTGGGCACGGGACGTTCCGTCTTCGTGGACGACTTCCGGCACGCGGGTTTTCCACTCTTCGGCCACTTCGAAGGTGAAGGTCATGAATGGCGCCGGGTGATCGATCTTGATCATCTGCGGAGCCACGGTGTCGAGCATCGACGGGCAGAAAGGCCTCCAGCGCTCGCGGAACTTGATCTGGTGGTTGATGCGATCGGCCACGCCGGCCACGCTCGGGCAACCAATGATCGAACGACCGCCCAACGCGCGCGGACCGAACTCCATGCGGCCCTGGAACCAGGCCACCGGGTTGCCATCGACCATGATCTTGGCAATCTGCTCCGGCATGTTGTCGAGCTTGCGCCAGGTTGGCTTGTTCTCGTGACGGGCGCAGGCGGCAATCACGTCCTCGTTGCTGTACGACGGGCCGAGGTAGACGTGTTCCATCTTCTCGACCGGTACGCCACGGGCGTGGGACACATAGGCGGCAGCGCCGACTGCGGTACCGGCATCGCCGGAGGCAGGCTGCACGAACAACTCTTTGACGTCGTCGCGGGCGATGATTTTCTGGTTGAGCTTGACGTTCAACGCACAGCCACCGGCATAGGCCAGCTTGCCGGTTTGCTTGAGCACGTCACCCAGGTAGTAGTCGATCATCTGCAGCGCAATTTTTTCGAACAGCGCTTGAATGCTCGCGGCGTAGTGGATGTAAGGCTCGTCGGCGATGTCGCCTTCGCGCTTGGGCCCCAGCCACTCGATCAGCTTCGGCGAGAAGTAGTAACCTTTGCCCTTCTCTTTATAGCGACGCAGGCCGATGACGTTGGCGTAGTCGGTGTTAATTACCAGCTCGCCATTTTCGAACGAAGCCAGGCGCGAGAAATCGTATTTGCTGGCGTCACCGTACGGCGCCATGCCCATGACCTTGAACTCACCGTCGAGCATATCGAAACCGAGGAACTCGGTGATCGCGCCGTACAGGCCGCCGAGGGAGTCCGGATCGAAGAATTCCTTGATCTTGTGGATCTTGCCGTTTTCACCATAACCGAAGAAGGTCGTGGCGTACTCGCCCTTACCGTCGATGCCCAGGATCGCGGTTTTCTCTTTGAAGCCGGAGCAGTGATAAGCGCTGGAGGCGTGGGCCAGGTGGTGTTCGACCGGCTCGATCTTGATCTTCTTCGGATCAAAACCCAGTTGCTCCAGGCACCAGACGATCTTGTTGCGATAGCGCTTGTAGCGACGGTTGCCCATCAGGATCGCGTCAAGAGCGCGGTCCGGGGCATACCAGTAACGCTTGGCGTACTGCCAGCGTGCCTTGCCGAACAGGCTGATCGGGGCGAACGGAATTGCTACCACGTCAACGTCGGATGGCTTGATACCGGCCTGTTCCAGACAGAACTTCGCCGATTCGTAGGGCATGCGGTTCTTTGCATGTTTATCGCGTACGAAGCGCTCTTCCTCAGCCGCCGCGACCAGCTTGCCGTCGATGTACAAGGCTGCGGAAGGATCATGGCTAAGGGCGCCGGACAGGCCAAGAATCGTCAATGCCACAGGGGTCTAGCCTCTTTAGTCTGCATGCAGGCGCAGTGGCGCCTCAAAAAATGATGTGCCTTCGCAAGGAGCGCGAGGCAGCTAAAGGGCGGGATTATAGCTTAAAAGCAGCTTCAAACCTCTAGCGGCAAGCGGCAAGTGCACGCAGCTGCGATCCAGCCATTGTTTATCCGCGCGCAGGTCGCCAGTAGATGAGGAGGTTGCCATCCACGGCCTGGCGGTAAACCGTGTACGGCAAGACAACAGTATCCAGTGCGCCGGACAAGGCCAGGTCCAGCAAAACGAACGGCACGAGGATTCCCGTGGGGTCGGGTGGCGCGTTCAATACACAGAAATCGTAGGCCAGGCCGCTGTAGACCCGAGGGATGGACTGACAATAGGTTTTTTGCCTGCGAAGCCCCTGAGCTGCGTCAGCATCATCCTGCAACACAGTTGCGACGGTACCGCATCCGGTCAGGGCCAGCGAGATGACACCTGATGTGACTGCCATTTTTATTGTCAAAGTCTGCCCTCCGGGAACGTCAGGCAAACTAGCATCGTGGTCATTCAAGCCACAGTTCATGGCTTCTGAAGATCATGTAGGACGGATCACAAGATCTTGTCCCTATTTCCCGATTGGCTGTTCCGGCCTCTTCGCGAGCGGGCTCGCCCCCACACTGGATCTATGTCGAACACAAATCAATTGTGGGAGCGAGCCTGCTCGCGACAGGACCGAAGGTCCGATTCAGGCAGCGCCGGAGATGTCTTTGGGCAAACGCTGATCAATGACCTGATACAGCGCACTACTCTGCGGCCAATTGCGCATGAACCGTGCCCGATCCCGCGCATAAGCCGGGGCAAAACTGCCGGGCGAATTGTGCTGACACATTGAATCCAGGTCGATCAGCGCCCAGCGACCATCCCGCCAGAACAGGTTGTGCCCCTTGAAATCGCCATGGCTGATACGTTCGCGAATCAGTTCGGCAAACAGCTGATCCAGCGCCACCAATTCCGCCTCGGGCGCATCGCCGCTTTCAACATAGGGGGCAAAGCGTTCGATGATGTCCGGCCCTGGCAGATGCTCGGTGATCAGATAAGCACGACTGCGCAGCCATAGAAAACGCTTTTCCAGCAACGCCAGGGGTGTGGGCGTGGCAATACCGAGGAATGCCAGGCGATTGCCTTCGCACCAGGAATGCCAGGCACGGCTCGGACGCCAGAAACGTTTGAGCCAGTGGGCGAAACCCTTGATGTTGTAGCGCTTGATCACCAGGGTACGACCGTCCACTTCAACCTTGCCGACACTCGCCGCGCCGCCGGTCTTGTACAAGTGCCCCTGATCCAGCAAGGCGTCGGCCTGCGCCAATACCGGCAGCATTGCCGCTTCTTCCTCGCGACGAATCGCCCGCAAGGCGAATGCGCCGCGCTGGACGCTGAACAATGTGCATTCGCGACCGACCTTGATCAGAAAATCCTTCAGGCGCCAACTGCGCACCTTATCGATCTGCTTCTGCAACGCTTCCATGGGCAAGGCGTGCTCGCCGTTGCTCAGCAAGTAGTACACCAGCAACTCTTCGGTGAACGGCTCCAGCGCCTTGGGCAACTGGGCAAAAAACACACCGAGATTTTCCAGGGATTTCTGCCGCGACAAGGGCTGGCCAGGCGTTTCGGCGCGAATCCCGGCACCGTCGATCAAATACAGTCGGCTGCCCTGGCGCAACAGGTTGTCCAGATGCAGGTCTTCCTGCCACAGGCCTTTGCGATGCATTTGCCCGATTGCGCCCAGTGCCTCCGCCAGAACTGTCGATTGTTCATCGGCCAGCACCGGCAAGTGTTCGACCTGTTGCCAGGCATCACCCAGGCTGGCGGCGCCTTCCAGAAATTCGAACAGCAGCCAGCCGCCCTCGCCGTCCTTGAGCCCGTCGGCCAACAGTAGCGGTGTGGTCAAGCCTTGCGCCGCCAGCAGGCGCACGCCATCCAGCTCCCGCTGAAAATGCCGTGCCGCTTTGCTGCCAACCAGCAATTTCGCCAGCACCGGGCGACCCCGCCAGACACCGGCTCCCACATAACGCTGCCCGGGCAACACCCGCAACAGGCTCAGCAGCTGCAAATCGGCCGGCCCGGCGGCATCGGCCAGCGACAGGCTCAGCGGCAGCGCCGGACTGCGGCCAGCGTTTTTCAGTTCGGACAAACGCATCAGCGTTTCTCCTTGTGGCTGCGCCGCACTGTCTGACGCTTGAGGCAGATGCCGTGACCTTCCAGGTCCAGTCGAGCGGCCAGAAAATCAGTCATTCACGTCCCTCGAAAAATCTAACCACATGCCGGATCCGTTTTTTGTCACCGACTGTAAGCCGGTTCCGTTGACGGTATTGCAGGTAAAAGCGCAGGCGCTGGGTGGCCGACAGTTGATACTTGGCGACCTTGTCCAGGCACGCCAAGTCCTTGGTGATACGGTATTTGAGCCAGAAGCCGCGCCAAAAATCACCGTTGGGGCAGTCGATCAGGAACAGCTTGGCCTGATCGTCGATCAACAGGTTGCGCCACTTCAAATCGTTGTGGGTAAAGCGGTGTTCGTGCATGGTCCGGGTATAGCCGGCCAACTGACGGCTGACGGTGTCGACCCAGGCGCGGTCCGCCAGCTTCGGATCGTGACGTGCGGCCAGCACCGACAGGTCTACGGTATGTGGCAGTTCACGGGTGATCATCGCCCCGCGATCGTAGGCTGCGCCACGCCGCTCCAGCCCCCAGGCCACCACTTCGGCTGTAGGAATGCCCCATTTGGCGAAGCGCTTGAGATTCTGCCATTCCATCTTCACCCGAGGCTTGCCCAGGTATCGGCGCAGGCCCTTGCCCGCGCCAACGTAGCGCTTGACGTAGTAGTTCACGCCATTGCGCTGAACGCGGATCACCTCGGACAGCAGGTCGTGAGTCAGGGTTTCGCCCTGGAGCGCGAATACAGCATCCAGACTGCCGAAGTCTTCGGCCAGATCGCTGTAAGCAGGTTCCAGCTTCCAACCCGCCATCAGAGCGCATCCCCGTATCGCTGTTTACGGTCGTAGAGTTTGCCAGCCTTGCCTTCCAGCCAATTCAGCAGTTCGGCTTCTTCGCCGAGAATCTGCCGCAGCGGTTGCTGGAAATAGCCTTTGAGGAAGCGCAGTTTGTCACGGCGGGTCAAGCCGATATCCAGGGCCGAAAAATACAGCGCCGCCAGATCCTTGTTACGCCAGCGGCGGGTGATGGCCGGGCGGGTCTGGGCGCGGTGCAGGTCGATCACCGAGAGTTTGAAGTCGTCAGCAGTCACCGGCTTGTCGGTGTGCAGCAGGAAATGGCAGATGTAGCAATCGCGATGGTTGACCCCGGCGCGGTGCATCATGCCGGTCATGCGCGCCACTTCGGCGATCAGTGCGCGCTTGAGTCCTGGCTCGGGCGGCTGCCTGACCCAGTTGATGCTGAAGTCTTCGAGGCTGACAGTCGGCGCCAGCTCCTCGGTGACGATGAAGGAATGCTGGTCCGCCGGGTTACTGCCCTTTTCGCCATAAGCAACGGCGGTCATGGTCGGCACGCCGACCTCTTGCAGACGCTGGATGGCGGTCCACTCCTGGCCCGCACCGAGTACCGGCAATTTGGCCGTGAGCAGGTTCTTGAAGATCTCGCCCCAGCCGATGCCACGGTGAATCTTCACGAAAAACCCGTTGCCGTTCACCTCGGTGCGCAGGGTGCGGCGGGCTTCAAGTTCGCGGTACACCTCGCCCTGCAAGCCCTCGACTTCGGCGAACGGATCACGTCCGGCCCAGAGGCTCTTGAACGGTTCAGCCAGCATCAACTTCATTTAAGCGTGCTCCGCCAGAATCACATCGGCCGCGTGCTGCGGCATGCTATAGAGGTCGGCCTTCTCGGCGAAGGCCAGACCATTGCGGCTCCAGGCCGCCCGTGCTTGAGCGTCGTTCAACATGCCAGTCAGGTACTGTGTCAGTTGGGCCTGCTCGAATGGCTCGTCCAGTACCAGGCCGGCATCGGCCTCGGCAATGTAATGGGCATAGCCACAGACCGCACTCACCAGCACCGGCAGCCCCGCCACCAGGGCTTCAAGCAGCACGGTGCCGGTGTTTTCGTTGTACGCCGGGTGGATCAACAGATCGGCCCCCAACAGGAAACGCGGGATATCGCTGCGGCCCTTGAGGAACGTCACGTTGTCGCCAAGCCCCAATGTGGCGCTCTGCATCTGGAATAACTTGGGGTCATCCTGGCCAATTACAAACAGCCGGGTGCGCTTCTTCAGGTCGGCGGGCAGTGCCGCCAGCGCCTTGAGGCTGCGATCGACGCCCTTGGTCTTGAACCCGGAGCCGATCTGCACCAACAGCAGCTCATCGTCCTTGAGGTTGAATTCGGCACGGAACCCGGCACGGATCTCGTCCGCATCCGCGGGCCGGCGGCGGTCCTGGGCGATGCCCGGCGGCAGCAAATGGAAACGCTTGAGCGGCGTGTCGTAATGCTTGATGAACAGCGGCTGCTGCACTTCGGAAATCATCAATACTTCGGTCTTTGCATCTTTGGCGAACACCGCGCGCTCGTACTCGGCGAAGTGGCGGTAGCGACCCCAGCGACGGTACAACGAATTTCGCAGGTTCTGCGCCTTGTCTTCGAAGCACCCGTCGGCGGCGTAGTAGACGTCCAGGCCGGGCATCTTGTTGAAGCCGATCAGACGGTCTACCGGGCGCCTGGCCAGGTCCGCCTCCATCCACGCGCTGAGTTTTTCGTTGCGACGATGGTTGAAGAACGCCTTGACCGGTGCCACCAGCACCTCAAACCCGGGCGGTACGTCACCTTCCCAGATCAGCGTGTAGACACGGATCTGGTGGCCGCGTTTCTGGCACTCCAGGGCAATGCGCATGAAGTCGCGCTGCAAGCCACCGAAGGGAAAATACTTGTACAGGACAAATGCCAATTGCATCAGCGCAGCTCCTCAGCCAGTAACAACGTGCTCAGTCTGCTGGCGACACGCTCGGGATTCAGACGCGTGAAGCACAGTGGCCACTCGCGTTTCAGGTCAAACAGACGGGCATCTTCGGCCGTCGGTTGATAGGTGCATTTCTTTTGCAGGCACGGCGCACAGGGGAAATCGCTCGCCAGGTGAATCTGCGACTTGCCGTAGGCACCGGTCAGGCCAGGGTTGGTCGGACCGAACAGCGACAGCGTCGGCACGTCCAGCGCAGCGGCCAGGTGCCCCAGGCCGGTGTCCACCGCCACGCAGGCCTGTGCGCCGGCCAGCACTTTGCCGACACCGGCCAGGTTCAGTTTGGGCAGCACTTCGACGTGCTTCATGTCCTTGGCGATGCGCTCGGCGCGGGCCTTCTCGATGGCGTTGCCCCAAGGCAGCTTGACCCCGACCCCCAGATAACCGACACGCTCGGCCAACTCGCGCCAGTAGGCTTCGGGCCAATGCTTGGTGTCCCAAGTGGTGCCGTGCAGGAACAGCACGTACGGATTCTTGCGTGGCAGTTCCACCAGGCGCTCGACGTTCAGGCCATAGTCGCCAAGGCCTTTGGGCAAGTCATAACCCAGTGCCACGGCGAACAGCTGACGCACCCGTTCCACCGCATGCTGCCCACGGGCCACGGCCAGGCGTCGGGAATAGAAGCGTGCGGCAATCGGTTCACGGGCGGAGTCTTTATCGAGCCCGGCGACCGGGGCTTTGACATAGCGGGTCAGCAACGCACTCTTCAGCAGGCCCTGGGCATCGATGACCAGATCGTATTTCGTGGCGCGAATGCTTTGCTTGAAGCGCTTCCACTCACCGCTCTTGATGGTCTGCCAGATGTTCTTGCGCCAGCGACGGATCGCCACTGGAATCACCTTGCCCACCGCCGGGTGCCAAGTGGGGATTTCGGCGAAGCCTTCCTCCACCACCCAATCGAAGGTGATGCCGGGAATCGCCCGCGCCGCGTCGGTCAGCGCCGGCAACGCGTGAATCACATCGCCCAGCGATGAAGTCTTGATCAACAGTACCCGCAAGCTATTTGACCTCGACCACAGTGCCCTGCAAACGCTGCAAGGCTTCGTTCACCGCTTGCGGCATCAGCTGGCGCAGGCAGTTGTAATGACCGAAACGGCACGTACGATCGAAACACGGGCTGCATTCGATGCCCAGGCGCACGATTTCGACATGCTCGGCCAGTGGCGGCGTGAAGCCTGGCGATGTCGAACCGTAGATCGCCACCAGCGGGCGGTTCAGTGCGGCAGCAACGTGCATCAGGCCGGAGTCGTTGGACACCACCGAGTCGGCGCAGGACATCAGATCGATCGCCTCGGCCAGCGAGGTACCGCCACTGAGATTCACCGACTCTTCACGCAAACCTGGAATAAGCCGCGAACGGATGTCTTCGCCCACCGCGTGATCATTTTTCGATCCGAACAGCCAGACCTGCCAGCCCTCGCGAATCTTCGCCTCGGCGACCTTGGCGTAGTGCTCGGACGGCCAGCGCTTGGACTCGCCGAACTCGGCGCCAGGGCATAGCGCCAACACCGGGCGATCCAGCACCAGACCAAACTTGGCCAGTGCCGCTTCGCGTGTCACCGGGTCGATCCGCAGGCTCGGTCGCGGATAAGGTTTGGGCAGTTCCAGGCCAGGCTCGTAAGCCAGGGCCATGAAGCGCTCGATCATCAGCGGATAACGTTCTTTGTCCAGCGTGCGCACATCGTTGAGCAGGCCGTAACGGAACTCGCCACGCCAACCGGTGCGTTTCGGGATGGCGGCAAAAAACGGTACCAGCGCCGATTTCAGCGAGTTGGGCAACAGAATTGCCTGGTCGTACTGTCCGGCCAGGGATTTACCGATGCGCCGACGTGTAGCCAACTCCAGCACGCCGTGACCGAGCGGGAAGCTCAAGGCCTGGCGTACTTCGGGCATGCGCTCAAGAATCGGCCGGCTCCACTCGGGGGCCAGCACGTCGATTTCGCATTGCGGGTGGCGCTGTTTGAGACACTGAAACAGTGTCTGCGCCATCACCATGTCACCGACCCAACTGGGCCCAACGATCAGAATTTTCATGTGGTTTCCATAAACGAACCGGGGAGGCATACGCCTCCCCGCCTCGAGAATTCTACAAACACTGCAGATCTACTGTGGGAGCGAACCTGCTCGCGATGGCGGCGTGACAGTCAACATAAATGTTGTATATGACGACCTCATCGCGAGCAGACTCGCTCCCACATTGGGTATTGGGTGTTTCTAATATCCCGATTCAGCTTAGCCCCAGCTCACGCCAGATCCGCATGACCTGTCGCCGTTCGTCTGCGAACTGGTCGCCGGTTATTACCCCGGGGTCCTTCTGCAAGGCCTGCCGGTGGGCGGCGGAGCGGTAGGCCTTATAGGCTTCACGCAACAGGCTGGCATCTTCGGCGGGCATCAGCCCTTCGTGCTCCAGCTCTTCCAGAATGCGGATATTGTCAGTCCAGCGCAGCAATGGCGGGTGTGTTTCGGACCACGCCAAGGCCGCGTATTGCACCATAAATTCGATATCGACGATACCTCCGGCGTCCTGCTTGAGATCGAACGGTGCCGTGGCCTCGAAGGCATTTGCCCCGGTGCCGGCCGCGGTGCTCTTGCTGCCCAGGTTATCGCGCATCTTCGCCCGCATCTCGCTGACGTCCTGGCGCAAGGCCGGCAGGTCCCGCGCTTTGCCCAGGATCGCCGCGCGAACCTGCTCGAACGCCCGACCGACGTCCTCGCTGCCCACCAATACCCGCGCCCGTACCAGCGCCTGATGCTCCCAGGTCCAGGCTTCGTTCTCCTGATAACGGGCAAACGCCCCCAGCGAACTCACCAGCAACCCGGACGCACCGGACGGTCGCAGGCGCATGTCCACTTCATAGAGCTGACCGGAGTTGGTCTGGGCCGTGAGCAAGTGAATGATCCGCTGCCCGAGCCGGGTAAAGAATTGCGCGCCATCAATCGGTTTGGGCCCGTCAGTCTCCGCCTGCGGGTCGCCGTCGTGGATGAACACCAGGTCCAGGTCCGAACCATGCCCCAGTTCCAGGCCGCCGACTTTCCCATAACCGACAATAATGAACCCGGGATCGCACAAGGTGCCGTCGGTGCGCAGCGGAGTACCGTATTTGGCCACCGTCTGGCGCCAGGCCAGGGCCAGTACTTGCTCCAGAATCGCCTCGGCAAGCCAGGTCAGGTAATCACTGACTTTCATCAACGGCAGGCTACCGGCAATTTCCGAGGCCGCCACCCGCAAGCGGTGCGCCAGCTTGAAATGGCGCAAGGCTTCCATTTGTTGCTCAAGGTCGTCTTCGGGAATTCGTGTCAGGCGTTCGCGCAACTCGGCGGCCAGTTCCGGTGCCAGAGGCGGCTTGAACAGCCGGCCTTCGTTGAGCAGTTCGTCGAGTAGCAGCGGGAAGCGTGTGATCTGCTCGGCGATCCAAGGACTCGCCGCGCACAAGGTCAGCAAGCGTCGCAGCGCGCCGGGGTTTTCAGTCAGCAGCACCAGATAAGCTGAACGGCGCGCCACGGCTTCAACCAGTGGCAACACCCGCTCCAGCACCAGATCCGGATTGGCATGCTCCACGGCCTGAGCGAGCAAGCGCGGAATAAAGGCATCGAGGCGTTCGCGCCCCAGGCGCTGCATCGCACGCAACTGTGGGCTGCTACGCAGATTTGCCAGCGCTTTCAGCGCTTTGGGGGCATCGGCGAAACCGCCCTCCTGCAACTGACGGCAAGCCGCCTCTTCATCCTGGGCCTCTTCCCACAACGGCAGCCACTCGCCACCGACCACCACTTCGCTTTCGGTGCCCTGCTCCTCGTCGGGATCGGCGATCACCTGACCGAAGTGCCAGGCCACCCGGCCGCGCCAAAACATCAGTTGTGCATGGAAGGCCGGCCAATCGGCGAAGCCCAGCATAAAGGCAATGCGCGCCTGATCCTGAGCGCCGTCCGGGAGCATCTGGGTCTGGCGGTCGGCAATCGCCTGGATCGCGTGTTCGGTGTAACGCAGGAATTCATAGCCTTCGCGCAATTCGCTGATCACCGCCGGCGGCAGATAACCCTGACCTTCCAGCGTACTCAATACCTTCAGCAGTGGACGTTGTTGCAGGCTCAGGTCGCGACCGCCGTGAATCAGCTGGAAAGCCTGGGCGATAAATTCCACTTCGCGGATGCCGCCGGAGCCGAGCTTGATGTTGTCGGCCATGCCCTTGCGCCGCACTTCCTGCTGGATCAGCTGCTTCATGGTGCGCAGCGCTTCGATCGCGGAGAAATCCAGATAACGCCGGTAAACGAACGGCCGCAGCATGTCTTGCAGCTGCGCACCGGCCACTTGATCGCCGGCCACCACCCGCGACTTGATCATCGCGTAGCGCTCCCAGTCGCGGCCCTGATCCTGGTAATACTGCTCCAGCGCATTGAAACTCAGGACCAGCGCACCCGACGATCCATAGGGCCGCAGGCGCATGTCGACGCGGAATACGAAACCGTCGACGGTCATCGGGTCCAGGGCCTTGATCAGGCGCTGGCCGAGGCGGATGAAAAATTCCTGGTTATCCAGAGGACGTTTCACACCGACAGTTTCGCCGCCCTCCGGGTAGGCGAAAATCAGGTCGATATCCGACGACAGATTGAGCTCCACCGCGCCCAGCTTGCCCATGCCAAGGACGACCATTTGTTGTGGCTCGCCGCTGCGCCGCCCCGTGGGCACGCCGAACTGCTGGCAATGCCGCGAGTACAGCCATTGATAGGCTTGATCGATGCTGGCATCGGCCATGTCCGACAGGTCACGGCAGGTCTGGACCAGATCGGCCTGACGGGTCAGGTCGCGCCAAATGATTCGCACTTGATGACGCGCGCGCTGGCGGCGCAAGGCGCGACCCAACCCGTCATCGGTTTCGGCCGCGCTTACCGCCGCGGCAATCTGTGCGCACAACTCGCCCGGGGCAAAAACGCGGTCCAGTTCGCCGGATAGCACCAGGTCGAGCAACATCAAAGGGTCACGAACACTCTGTTCAATCACGAAATCGCTGGCGGCGGTCACACGGGCAAATTGTGCCCAGCGCTCAGCCGTCCAGGCAGACAAGCCATGGTCGTCATCCAAAGCAGCAACGGCGGCACGGAACGACTGCTCGGCACGGGTGACAAACGGCAGCAGAATGGCGGGCAGTTCGGCAAGCGAAGGAAGGCTCATGGTCTATCCTTGATCGGCGTGTATTGGCCCGAATGTAGTGAATTGTAGGAATGCACTACCTGGAGGAGTGTCGAACAAAAGTTAGAAATAGCTGAAATTTCTTCATTTTTGGCAGCCAGCATCAAACTTTCACCTTTTCGGATTGGTAAAAGACCAACCTTAACGATTATTCTCACAACGCAGCCGGGGGCCACAAGCCGCTCATCTGTAGTTTTACTACTCGTATATACATTAGTAAGGCTGAAATGCCGGAAGATTTGTAGTAAAACTACACACCGCCGGAACAACCTATCGGCAATCCAAGAATTCATAACGTCTGCCCACAAGGCCAGTCGCTAACTCAGGCAACCGATTCTGGTAGCCTTTCCGCCCTGGAGCAAGCCATGCAAGACCTCGATCCCGTCGAAACCCAGGAATGGCTGGACGCCCTGGAATCGGTTCTCGACAAAGAAGGCGAAGACCGTGCTCACTATCTGATGACCCGTATGGGCGAACTCGCGACCCGCAGCGGCTCGCAATTGCCTTACGCCATCACCACGCCTTACCGCAACACCATCCCGGTTACCCACGAAGCACGCATGCCTGGCGATCTGTTCATGGAACGCCGCATTCGCTCGCTGGTACGCTGGAACGCGATGGCCATGGTAATGCGTACGAACCTGAAAGATTCTGACCTGGGTGGTCACATCTCCAGCTTCGCCTCCAGTGCGACCCTGTATGACATCGGCTTCAACTACTTCTTCCAGGCCCCGACCGACGAACACGGCGGTGACCTGATCTACTTCCAGGGCCACACCTCGCCAGGCGTCTACGCCCGTGCATTCATGGAAGGCCGCATCACCGAAGACCAGATGAACAACTTCCGCCAGGAAGTGGACGGTCAGGGCCTGTCGTCCTACCCGCACCCGTGGCTGATGCCTGACTTCTGGCAGTTCCCGACCGTATCCATGGGTCTGGGTCCGATCCAGGCGATCTACCAGGCACGCTTCATGAAGTACCTGGAAGCCCGTGGTTTCATTCCGGAAGGCAAGCAGAAAGTCTGGTGCTTCCTGGGCGACGGCGAGTGCGACGAGCCGGAATCCCTGGGCGCGATCTCGCTGGCTGGCCGCGAGAAGCTCGACAACCTGATCTTCGTCATCAACTGCAACCTGCAGCGCCTCGACGGCCCGGTTCGCGGCAACGGCAAGATCATCCAGGAACTCGAAGGCGTGTTCCGCGGTGCTCACTGGAACGTAACCAAAGTCATCTGGGGCCGTTTCTGGGACCCACTGCTGGCCAAGGACGTCGACGGCATCCTGCAACGCCGCATGGACGAAGTCATCGACGGCGAGTACCAGAACTACAAAGCCAAAGACGGCGCGTTCGTGCGTGAACACTTCTTCAACTCGCCAGAACTCAAGGCGATGGTTGCAGACCTGTCCGACGACGAGATCTGGAAGCTCAACCGTGGCGGCCACGACCCGTACAAGGTCTACGCGGCGTACCACGAAGCGGTCAACCACAAAGAACAACCTACCGTCATCCTGGCCAAGACCATCAAGGGTTATGGCACCGGTGCCGGCGAAGCGAAAAACACCGCGCACAACACCAAGAAGGTTGATGTTGAAAGCCTGAAGCTGTTCCGCGATCGTTTCGACATCCCGGTCAAGGATTCCGAGCTGGAAAACCTGCCGTTCTTCAAGCCGGAACCGAACAGCGCCGAAGCCCGCTACCTGAGCGAGCGCCGCACTGCACTGGGCGGTTTCGTGCCACAGCGTCGCGCACAGAGCTTCAGCGTACCGACCCCATCGTTGGACACGCTCAAGGCGATCCTCGACGGCTCCGGCGACCGTGAGATTTCCACCACCATGGCGTTCGTGCGGATCCTCGCGCAACTGGTCAAGGACAAGGAAATCGGTCCGCGCATCGTCCCGATCATTCCGGACGAAGCCCGTACCTTCGGTATGGAAGGCATGTTCCGTCAGTTGGGCATCTACTCGTCCGTCGGCCAACTCTACGAGCCAGTCGATAAAGACCAGGTGATGTTCTACAAGGAAGACAAGAAAGGCCAGATCCTCGAAGAAGGCATCAACGAAGCGGGCGCCATGAGCTCCTTCATCGCTGCCGGCACTTCGTACTCCAGCCATAACCAGCCGATGCTGCCGTTCTACATCTTCTACTCGATGTTCGGCTTCCAGCGTATCGGCGACCTGGCCTGGGCCGCTGGCGACAGCCGTACCCGTGGCTTCCTGATCGGCGGCACCGCCGGCCGTACCACCCTGAACGGTGAAGGCCTGCAACACGAAGACGGTCACAGCCACCTGCTGGCTGCCACCATCCCGAACTGCCGCACCTACGATCCAACCTACGGCTACGAGCTGGCGGTGATCATTCAGGACGGCATGAAGAAGATGACCGAAGAGCAACAGGACGTCTTCTACTACATCACCGTGATGAACGAGTCCTACCAGCAGCCAGCCATGCCGGCCGGTGCCGAAGAAGGCATCAAGAAAGGCATGTACCTGCTCGAAGAAGACACCCGCGAAGCGGCGCACCACGTTCAACTGATGGGCTCCGGCACCATCCTGCGTGAAGTCCGCGAAGCGGCGAAGATCCTGCGTGAAGAGTTCAACGTCGGCGCCGACGTGTGGAGCGTTACCAGCTTCAACGAACTGCGTCGCGACGGCCTGGCCGTTGAGCGCGCCAACCGTCTGCACCCTGGCCAGAAGCCTAAGCTGAGCTACGTTGAAGAGTGCCTGAACGGCCGCAAGGGTCCGGTCATCGCCTCTACCGACTACATGAAACTGTTCGCCGAGCAGATCCGTCAGTGGGTACCGTCCAAGGAATTCAAAGTCCTGGGCACCGACGGCTTCGGTCGCAGCGACACCCGCAAGAAACTGCGTCATTTCTTCGAAGTCGACCGTCATTTCGTGGTGTTGGCAGCCCTGGAAGCACTGGCTGACCGTGGTGACATCGAACCCAAGGTGGTCTCTGAAGCCATCGCCAAGTTCGGTATCAACCCGGAAAAACGCAACCCACTGGACTGCTGAGGAGAGATTCTGTGAGCGAACTCATTCGCGTACCTGACATCGGCAGCGGTGAAGGTGAAGTAATTGAACTGTTTGTGAAGGTCGGCGACCGTATTGAAGCCGACCAGAGCATCCTGACGCTGGAATCGGACAAGGCGAGCATGGAAGTGCCCGCGCCGAAGGCCGGTATCATCAAGAGCCTGAAAGTGAAACTGGGCGATCGCCTGAAAGAAGGCGATGAACTGCTGGAACTGGAAGTCGAAGGTGCCGCCGCTGCGGCCCCTGCGGCTGCCGCTGCGCCAGCGGCCAAGACCGAGGCTAAACCGGCTGCTGCTCCAGCGCCGGCCGCCCCTGCTGCTGCGCCGGCTACCGCTTCGGTCCAGCAAGTGCACGTGCCGGATATCGGCTCGTCGGGCAAGGCCCAGATCATCGAGATCCAGGTCAAGGTCGGCGACAAAGTCGAGGCTGATCAGTCGCTGATCACCCTGGAATCCGACAAGGCGAGCATGGAAATCCCGTCGCCTGCCGCTGGCGTGGTCAAGGCCATCAGCGTCAAGCTCAACGACGAAGTCGGCACCGGCGACCTGATCCTGGATCTGGAAGTGGCGGGCGCTGCTGCGCCGGCTGCTGCTGCTCCAGCCCAGGCTGCTGCTCCAGCTGCCGCCGCCGCACCTGCTCCTGCTGCAGCTCCGGCTGCGCCAGTGGCTGATAGCGTTCAGGACATCCACGTTCCGGATATCGGTTCGGCGGGCAAAGCCAAGATCATCGAAGTCCTGGTCAAGGCCGGCGATACCGTTGAAGCCGATCAGTCGCTGATCACCCTGGAATCCGACAAGGCGAGCATGGAAATCCCGTCGCCTGCCGCCGGCGTGGTGGAAAGCGTTTCCGTCAAGCTGGACGACGAAGTCGGTACCGGCGACCTGATCCTGAAACTGAAAGTCAAAGGCGCGGCACCGGCTGCTGCTCCGGCACCTGCCGCTGCTGCTCCGAGCGCTCCTGCTGCTGCAGCACCTGCTGCCGCACCGGCTCCGGCTGCACCTGTTGCCGCCCCGACTGCTGCTCCTGCCAAGCCAGGCGCCAAGGTTCACGCAGGCCCGGCTGTACGCCAATTGGCCCGTGAGTTCGGCGTCGAGCTGAACGCCGTTGGCGCCAGCGGTCCGCACGGTCGCATCCTGAAGGAAGACGTGCAGGTTTACGTCAAAGCCATGATGCAGAAGGCCAAGGAAGCGCCAGCCGCTGCTGCCGGCGCAACCGGTGGCGCGGGCATCCCGCCGATCCCGGTCGTGGACTTCAGCCGCTTCGGTGAAATCGAAGAAGTGCCGATGACCCGCCTGATGCAGGTCGGCGCTGCCAACCTGCACCGCAGCTGGCTGAACGTGCCGCACGTAACGCAATTCGACTCGGCGGATATCACCGAACTGGAAGCGTTCCGTAACGCCCAGAAAGCCGTTGCAGAGAAGGCCGGCGTCAAGCTGACCATCCTGCCGTTGCTGCTCAAGTCCTGCGCGCACCTGCTCAAGGAACTGCCGGACTTCAACAGCTCGCTGGCTCCAAGTGGCAAGGCGATCATCCGCAAGAAGTACGTGAACATCGGCTTCGCCGTCGACACCCCGGATGGCCTGCTGGTACCAGTCATCAAGAACGTCGACCAGAAGAGCCTGCTGCAACTGGCCGCCGAGGCCGCTTCCCTGGCTGAAAAAGCCCGGACCAAGAAGCTCTCGTCGGACGAAATGCAAGGCGCCTGCTTCACCATTTCCAGCCTCGGCCACATTGGCGGCACCGGCTTCACGCCGATCGTCAACGCGCCGGAAGTGGCGATCCTCGGTGTTTCCAAGGCAACCATCCAGCCAGTCTGGGACGGCAAAGCCTTCCAGCCGAAACTGATGCTGCCCCTGTCGCTGTCCTACGATCACCGTGTGATCAACGGCGCCGCTGCTGCACGCTTCACCAAGCGCCTGAGCGACCTGCTGGCGGACATCCGCACCATCCTGCTGTAATCCCGACCGGCCCTCCCTCTCCCGGAGGGCCTGTTGCGTTTCACGTTTTCCGAGCGCCACGCTCGTACCTCAACCCCGCCAGTTTGGCGGGGCTTTTTTTTGCCTGACGTTTTCCCCAAAACAATCCCTTCCTACATTTGTGGCTGATATCACCCACAACTCATGTCCATTACGCCTCGATATTTTTTCCCATTCAATAACTAGCCTTGGTTTAAGTCTGCGCAAAACAGTCAATCACCTGCTTGCTCAGATTCAACTAAATAGCGAAAGGACTCGACTATGTTAAAACCAACTATTGGCCCTATTGTTGGCCACACAACTACGCACCAGGCCCGCATTTTTTTACGCGGAAAAACGCAAAAAGATACGTTGGCATTTGCCGGCGTTCGCTTTCGACGGCTCGGTGAAGAGCACTGGAATAAAGGTGTTTTTACACAACTGACCGACTCACGCGACATGTCCGGGGTCATCATTCTCAATGACCTTGCCGCCGACACCCAATACGAATACCAGGCCGGCTGGTTCAGCCCGATGAACCCGGTGCACACCGTGGAAACCGTTCAGGAACTGCCACTGCAATGGCCTCGGGGCATCTACCGTCTGCGCACGCAATCGAGTGCATCCACAATGCCTCGGGCCTATATCGTCGGTTCCTGCCGCTACCTGCGCATGACCGGCGGCGTACCCTCGAACCCGCGCTGGGGCGACCGGATCTTCGCCTCGATCAACCACCTGGCGCAGCATGCGACACCGCCGATCAGCGCCATGCTGATGAGCGGCGATCAGGTTTATGTCGATGACTTGAACTTCATCGCTCCCGATCGGGAGTATCAGGAGATACTCGCCAAATACCGCGCCGCTTTCTCCCAACCGCATATCCGTCAGTTAATGTCCGGCATGCCTACTTATATGATCCTCGACGACCATGAAATCGAAGACAACTGGCCCGCCAATAAAAGCGCCAATGATGAGCATTTATACAAGAACGCCATGACGGCCTATGAGTTGTATCAAGCCAGCCACAGCCCGGCTCATGAACTGAATATTCATGGGCAACTCAATCAGCAGCTGAACCACTATTGGTATCAGTTTACCAACGGCGATATCGAGTGGTTTGTCACCGACAGCCGCACCCGGCGCAGTCTCGCGGCCAACGACCGGCGCATTCTTGATATTGAACAGGAACAGGCGTTGTGCGACTGGCTGATCCATAGCCCGGCACAGGTCAAATTCGTGGTCACCAGCGTCATGTTCTACCCTGACCGCAAACGCCTGGGCGATGACGCCTGGAAAGCCTTTCCCGAGCAACGACTGCGGTTACTGGAGACCATTCGCATTCACAAGATCAAGAATGTCATCTTCATTTCCGGCGATGTCCACGGCTCCTTGACCAGCCGCCTGACTCACAGTCAGGACCCGGACTTCGAAGTCCATACCATCGTCTCGTCCCCCCTGTGCAACAGCAAACTGCTGCCCTATGCCAAAGACTCCACCTTTCTCCTCGATCAGCCTCTGGTACAAACCGCCGCAGGCGATTATCGACATGAACTCACCGGCAAAGTGATCAGCCAGGACAACTTCGCGCATCTGATTGTGGATACGGAGCAGATTCGTGTGCGCTATCACGATCGGGATGGCAACCTGTTGCAATCGACACGGATTGAATTGCGAACCGGGGCTGAATTCCGTCAATAGAATGACTTTTTGCTATTAACTGGAGAAATCTTCGTTGCTGCCGACATATTCTTATAGCA
Source organism: Pseudomonas izuensis (assembly GCF_009861505.1). GTDB lineage: Bacteria > Pseudomonadota > Gammaproteobacteria > Pseudomonadales > Pseudomonadaceae > Aquipseudomonas > Aquipseudomonas izuensis. The sequence continues at coordinate 129,383 of NZ_WTFT01000004.1, forward strand.
CTTGGCCTTCATGTCTCTTGTCAGTCGGTGTCGCAATGATGCAACCTTGCCGCAGGCAACAGTAAAGAGGGCGAGAGCCCGGCGCGTTCAGCAAATACGAAGCGAGTTTCCCTCCCTATGAAAAGCCAACCCGATGCCGCCAGCCGTATGGTGGCCGAGGTAGTGACGCAGTTGCCTGTGCCCTCGCGGCTCGGCATGCTGCGTTTCGAACGGCTGAATGAACCAAGCTGGGCGCTGCTGTTTCTCGATCCCAACTGCGAACGACAATTCGGCTTGCCGGCCGTGGAGCTGTGCGCTCTGGTCGGCTCGCCCTACGCCAGCCTGATGGAGCCGGAAGCGCGTTATCAGCTGCATGACGCGATCCAGCAGCAACTGAGCGAAGGCTCGCACTACCTGATCCGCTACAGGCTGCACACCGCCACAGGCTCGCTGAACCTGCTGGAGTTGGGCGAAGCCTACAAACAACACAATCGACACCTGTTGCGCGGTTACCTGCTGGTCATCGACGGCCTGTTCGAAGATGACCCCCTGCTGCCGGCACTGGACCTGGAAACCCAGAATTCGCGCCTGCAAATCGCCCTGGAGCTCAACCAGCGCGCCCAGCAGGAACAACTGCAGCACCTGGACCGGGTGCGCGCGCAGCAGGACCTGATTCTGCTGCTGACCCGCCAGCGCTATAGCAGCAACAATTCCCTGCAAGAAGCCGCCGAACTGATCACCCGCAGTGCCTGCGAGATCTACGAGATCGACTGCGCCAGCCTGTGGCACCTGGAAGGCTCGATGCTGGCGCCGATTTCGGCCTTTCACCGCGCCAATCAGGAATACCTGTTGCCGCAGTCGATCGACGTCAGCAACTTTCCCGACTACCTCGACGCCCTGCACACGGGCCGTGCCATTGATGCCCACAATGCCATGCGCGACCCGCGCACCCGGGAAATGGCCGAAAGCCTGCGCCCGCGTGATGTCAATGCGATGCTCGACGCCAGTATCCGTGTCGACGGTCAGGTGGTGGGTGTGCTGTGCCTGGAGCAGACCGGCGTCACCCGCGCCTGGCAGTCGGATGAAATCGCCTTCGCCGGCGAGCTGGCGGACCAGTTCGCCCAAGTCATCAGCAACCATAACCGGCGCACCGCCACCAGCGCCCTGCACCTGTTCCAGCGAGCGGTCGAGCAAAGCGCCAACGCCTTTTTGCTGGTCAATTGCGACGGTGTGGTGGAATACGTCAACCCGAGCTTCACCGCGATCACCCAGTACAGCACCGAAGAAGTCCACGGCCAGCGCCTGGCGGAACTGCCGGCACTGGAAAACCTCAGCGAACTGTTGTTCGACGCGCCTTCGGCGCTGGCCAAAAGCAACAGCTGGCAGGGCGAGTTCAAGAGCCGCCGCAAAAACCTCGAACCCTACTGGGGCCAATTGTCGATCTCCAAGGTCTATGGCGACAACCGCGAACTGACCCATTACATCGGCATCTACGAAGACATCACCCAGACCAAGCTCGCCCAGCAACGCATCGAGCGACTGGCCTATACCGATAACCTGACCAACCTCGGCAACCGCCCGGCGTTCATCCGCAACCTCGATGAACGCTTCGCCCGAGACAGCGATACCCCAATCAGCCTGCTGCTGGTGGACATCGACAACTTCAAGCGAATCAACGACAGCCTCGGCCACCAGACCGGCGACAAACTGCTGATCAGCCTGGCCCGGCGCCTGCGCAACAGCCTCAGCCCCAGCGGCAGCCTGGCGCGGTTCGCCAGTAACGAATTCGCGGTACTGCTGGACAATACTGACCTGCACACCGGCCAACAGATCGCCAGCCAGCTGCTGACCACCCTCGACAAACCGATGTTCGTCGATAACCAGTTGATCAGCGTGACCGGGTCCGTGGGCCTGGCTTGCGCGCCCCTGCACGGCCGTGACCCGCAAACCCTGATGCGCAACGCCGGGCTGGCGCTGCACAAGGCCAAGGCCAACGGTAAACATCAGGTGCAGGTATTCACCGAAGCACTGAACGCCGAGGCCAGTTACAAACTGTTCGTCGAGAACAACCTGCGCCGCGCCCTGACCCAGAACGAACTGGACGTGTTCTATCAACCCAAGCTTTGCCTGCGCAGCGGTCGCCTGCTGGGCATGGAAGCATTGCTGCGCTGGGATCACCCGGAAAAAGGCATGATCCGCCCGGACCAGTTCATCAGCGTCGCGGAAGAAACCGGCCTGATCATTCCGATCGGCAAATGGATCGCCCGCCAGGCCTGCCGCATGAGCAAAGAGCTGACCGCCGCCGGGCTGGGCAATCTTCAGGTGGCGATCAACCTGTCACCCAAGCAGTTTTCCGATCCGGACCTAGTGGCGTCCATCGCCAACATCCTCAAGGAAGAAGCGCTGCCGGCGAACCTGCTGGAGCTTGAGTTGACGGAGGGCCTGCTACTGGAAGCCACCGAAGACACTCACCTGCAACTCGACCAGCTCAAACGCCTGGGCCTGACCCTGGCCATGGACGATTTCGGCACCGGTTACTCGTCGCTCAGTTACTTGAAAAAATTCCCCATCGACATCATTAAGATCGATCGAAGCTTTATCCACGAAATCCCGGACAACCAGGACGACATGGAGATCACCTCCGCCGTGATCGCCATGGCCCACAACCTGAAACTCAAGGTCGTGGCTGAAGGCATCGAGACTGCCGAGCAGTTGTCTTTCCTGCGTCGCCATCGCTGCGACGTTGGCCAAGGCTATCTGTTCGATCGACCGATCCCGGGCTCCGAGCTGATCGAGAAGCTCAAACGCTACCCGCGCGGCCCGATCGCCTGACAGCGACTCAACACTCAGGCAAACTGCATTTCTAATTTTTTCAACCTGACTGAGAGGACTGATGATGGTTCTGCGCTCGGAAATTCTGGTGAACAAAAACGTGCTCCCTACCAAAGAACAAGCTCTGCCTGGCCGCGAAACCCCGATCAAGGTGCCGGACGAACATTTCGTCAATAAAAACCCGCTGCTGGGTCCATTCCCGGGCAATGTGGAATTCGCGATTTTCGGCCTGGGTTGTTTCTGGGGCGCAGAACGTCGCTTCTGGCAGCGTGAAGGCGTGTTCAGCACATCCGTGGGCTACGCCGGCGGCTTCACGCCAAACCCGACCTATGAAGAAGTCTGCTCGGGCCTGACCGGCCACAGTGAAGTGGTGCTGGTGGTGTACGAACCGGAGAAAGTCAGCTACGAAGAGCTGCTGAAGATGTTCTGGGAACTGCACAACCCGACCCAGGGCATGCGCCAGGGCAACGACATTGGCACTCAATACCGCTCGGTGATCTACGCCACCAACCCGGCACAGCTGGAAGCGGCGAAGAAGAGCGCACAGGTGTTCCAGGCCGAACTGACCAAGGCCGGCCAAGGCATCATCACCACCGACATCGATGAAGCCCCGACCTTCTATTACGCCGAGGCTTATCATCAGCAGTATTTGGCCAAGAACCCGGAAGGCTACTGCGGGATTGGCGGTACTGGCGTGACCTGCCCTATCTGATCAACGGTAGGAGCTGGCTTGCCAGCGAAGACGGCCGATAAATCGCCGCAAGGCTTACGGTCCGCTTCGCCGGCAAGCCGGCTCCTACGGGGCCGAGCATTACTCGGCAATCAACCAATCCATCTTCCACCCACCCTGGGTCTGCCCCAATTTCTCGGACAGCCACGGCAGCAACTCACGCAACTCTTCCTCCAGCCCCCACGGCGGATTGGCAATCGCCAGGCCGGAACCGTTCAGACTGTTGGGCGTATCCAGCGGATGCACCAGCAACTCCACGCGCAACAATTTCGGTGCACCGGTGCCGGCCAGGTCCTGATAGAAGCGGCGCAATGCACGCTGATCCTTCACCGGGTACCAGATCGCCGCCACGGTTTGCCGCATCCGGCCAATCGCCTCTTTCAACGACGCCGCGCAGCGCTGCATCTCGTCGAGTTTTTCGAACGGCGGGTCGATCAGCATCACCGCCCGCTTCTCCGGCACCGGCAGCAACGCACGGGACACATGCCAGCCTTCGCCCAGGTGTACCTTGACCCGGCGATCACCGGCCATGTTGTCCTTGAGCAGCACGCCGTCTTCCGGGTGTTTCTCGTTGAGCAGCACGCGATCCTGCGGGCGGGTCAGGCGCCGCGCCAATTCCGGCGAACCGGGGTAATAGCGCAACTGGCCATCCGGGTTCATCTCGTGCAACACCTGCATGTAATCAGCGGTCAGGATCGGCAGATCCGGCTGATCCCACAAACGCGCGATGCCTTCCAGGTACTCACCGGTACGGCTGGCCTGATCGCCCTGAAGGTCATACAGGCCAATGCCGGCGTGCGTATCGAGATAGGCAAACGGCTGCTCCTTGCGCGACATCAGGGCGATGAGGCGGGTCAAGGTCAGGTGTTTGAACACGTCGGCGTGATTGCCGGCATGGAAGGCGTGACGATAATTCATGGCTGCTCCTGCGAAGGCCGGGAAGTTTACCTTTTACCGGCCTGCAAGTCAGGGGTTCGCGGCCGAGCGGCTGGCAATGAGGACGCAACCCTGCAGGAACCGGCTCAGTCCAGCTCCTCCATCAGCCAGGCCAACAATTCAGCTTTCGGTATGGACGGCAGGTCAGGCCCCTCGAGAAAGTTCGCGACCTTACAGCGCAACACGCTCTCGGAAAACGCCTCGAACATGCCCGGCTGGTCTTCACTCAACCACTGCATCACGTTGCTGATCCGGGTTGAATCATCTTCATCACCCAGCTGTTGCAGGAGCGCTTCTGGCACCTCCCACCACGGGAAAACCTTCGTTGCGCCCTGCCCGCCTCCACCGATCTCGACAGCCTGGCCATTGATCCAACACCGCCCGATCACCGGCAACAGTTGCGCACAATCGATCTCGTCACACTGCAGCACCGGCAGCACATACCGCCCATCCCAGAAGCGAAAAAACGCCCTGCTGCCATTGGGCAACGTCACCTGCGTGAGGCTGCGCAAGTGTTCGACCAGAGTTTGCTGGCTCGCCGAAGAAACCGCCAGCCACCCCCAGTCACGAGACGCCGTGGTCGCTACCCATTGCAAAAACTCACAGTCCGTAGCGACGGTTGCGACATAGGGCATCACTGCTTCCCACCCGGCATAGGCAGTATCGGACCAGATCGGACTCGCCACTTTTGCGCGGGTCAAACGGCGCCAGGCTGCGAAAGGTTCGGCGGCACTGGCGCTGCTGAAGATCGCGAACAATTGTTCCGACGGCTTCAACGGCTGGCGCTCCAGCCAGGCATGAGGTGATAGAAAATCAGACTGCACAGGCACCGCCCTCGCAACATACCTGGCAAAAAGGCGCAGCCCCTTTTAGGTTGAACATCTGCGCCGGGCTCAGTGCCACACCTTGCACAGGTGTGTTCGATGCACCCATGGCCGGTATCCATGCCCCGCCAACCTCAATGGGTACGCTACTGAAAATCCCTTCCGGGCCAATATTGATCCAGTGTCCACCCGCCTGAATCGTCGCGTGAGCGCCACCGTCGATCACGATCTGGCTACCGGCATCGACGCGAATCTGCCCGCTCGCCTTGACGGTCTGGTTGCTGGCGTGGATATGCCGGTTGCCTTCAACGTACAAGTACTCGTTCTGCCCGACTTGCACGTGCATATCGTTCAGGACCTGCTGATTCCAGTTGCGCTGGGCACGCAGGGAGATTTCCTCGGCGCCTTTGCGATCCTCGATGCGCAATTCGTTGTAGCCACCGCCACCGGGACTGCTCTGACTGCGGAAAATACTGCAGGTCTTGTCCGCAGGCAGGTCCAGTGGTACTGGGGTCGATGCATTGGGCAGGCACCCCATCACCAAGGGCTTGTCGGCATCGGCATCGACGAAACCCACCAGTACTTCCATGCCGACCCGCGGAATCAACGTGGCACCGTAACGATCATGTGCCCAGCCGCTGGCAACTCGCAGCCAGCAACTGGAATGTTCGTTCAATGCACCGTCGCGATCCCACATCAACCGGACCTTGACCCGACCGTATTCGTCGCAATGGATTTCACTGTTCTTCGGGCCGGTGACCACGGCGGATTGATAACCGGCTACACGCGGTTTCCTGATCAGCGGTGGGCGGAAGAAAACATCCCACGGCATTGCCAGAAAGGTATTGCGATAACCCTGGAATTCATTCTGATCGCCACTACCTGCCGACTCTTCAAGTACCTGCGGCTGCCGACCATGGTGTTCGATTTCCGTGAGCAGCCACAGGTCGTTCCATTCCCGTCGAGGGTGCCCGTCGAGTTGCAGCAAATACCCGCTTATCAATGCGGATTGATCACTGCACCCCTGTACCTGACGGCAATCCGCGCGGCGACTTTCCAATGCTCGTTGCGCCAGATGCCTGCCGACTTCGGGATCGTTGAATTGCCCGGGAAAACCATAATCCTCCAGCGATGGCAGCTGCTTGCTGTCGAAACGGCTTTCCAGTTCAAGGCGAGGTTTACTGAAGTCATAGTCGCGACGGACTACCGCTGTGGTCCGGGCTTGCAGGGCGACATCGAAACGATTGATCACCGGTGTATCCCCCGCCATAACGCTGCCGGGCAAATACAGAATTGACCCCTTCAGATGCGGGAAAACGGTCTGGTCATCGCCGAACACCAGCAGATGTCCGTCAGGGCTGTGTCGAAAGTGGTAGTGAATGCCGACCTCTGCACATAGCCGTTCGATGAACGCCAGGTCGCTTTCCGCGTATTGCACGCAGTATTCGCGCTCAGGGTAATCCGCGCCGAGCTGAAACTTGAAGACATCGCCGAGGATGCCGTGGTCCTTGAGGATTTGCGTGATGATCGCCGGCACGCTTTGGTGCTGGAAAACCCGCTGATTGATGCGCTGGCTCAGATAAGTCAGGCGCGGCACCAGGCTGATCTGGTAACGCGTCAGGCGCTTGCCGCAATCGCCTTGGCCAATGCGAAATATCTGGCCATGAATACCCGAACCTTGTGCATCAAAACTCAGAAACGCCTGACGGTGCAGGAGACTTTCGAGTTCGATGTCCGGCCGCTCGCTGACCAGTTCCAGGTCAAAACGGTACGGCTGGCTGATAGCCTCCTTGCCCGTGAACTCAAGGACCTTGAGGTCATGGTCGGAACCTTCGACAGTCAGCGTAAAGCGAGGTTGATTAGCAGGAGCGAACATCCGGTGTGACTCTGCAGATTGGAAGCGGGCGATTCTGCATGAGACGCATGGGGGATGAACGAGGGGATGGAAAAACAGAAATGCCCTACTTCATCTGATGCATTAACCTTCAAAAAGAGGCTTTATTCGGCTACAGACAACACTGCACAAATCACTTACTTCCCCTGTGGGGGAACTGACAACTTTCGAGATATGCACAAAAAACGGCCCGCCTCCAACAGGAGGCGGGCCGTTTTCGGTCAAGCGCTGGCTCAGAGCATTCGCTCAACCCATCACTTGTTAAGGCGGTAATCACCTTCTGCCGCGGCGAAGCGCTGCAGCATGCCGGAAGTCGGTGCGCCCAGTTTGCTGACGATGTAGATCGCCAGGCTGGCGAAGATGAAACCCGGGATGATTTCGTACAGGCCCAGCAGCTGGAAGTGTTTCCAGACGATCACGGTGATCGCGCCGACCAGGATACCGGCCAGTGCGCCGTTGCGGGTCATGTCTTTCCAGATCACGGAGATCAGCACCACCGGACCGAAGGCGGCACCGAAACCGGCCCAGGCGTAGCTGACCAGACCCAGAACGCGGTTTTCCGGGTTGGCAGCCATCGCGATGGCGATCAGGGCAACCAGCAGCACCATGGCGCGACCGACCCAGACCAGCTCTACTTGGGAAGCCGATTTGCGCAGGAAGGTTTTGTAGAAGTCTTCGGTCAGGGCGCTCGAGCACACCAGCAGTTGGCAGCTCAGGGTGCTCATCACGGCAGCCAGGATGGCCGACAGCAAAACACCGGCGATCCATGGGTTGAACAGGATTTTCGCCAGTTCGATGAACACACGCTCGTGGTTCTCGCTCACCGGCATAGCCACAGCTGGGTTGGCCGAGAAATAGGCGATGCCGAAGAAACCGACAGCGACGGTGCCGCCCAGGCACAGGATCATCCAGGTCATGGAGATGCGACGGGCATTGGCAATCGATTTCACCGAATCCGCCGCCATGAAACGCGCCAGGATGTGCGGCTGACCAAAGTAGCCCAAGCCCCAACCCATCAGCGAGATGATGCCGATGAAGGTCGTGCCTTTGAGCATGTCGAAGTTGGCTGGATCCTGTGCTTCGATGGCCAGGAACGTGGTGTCGACGCCACCAGTGGCCAGCAGCACGATGATCGGCGTGAGGATCAGGGCGAAAATCATCAGGGTGGCCTGTACGGTATCAGTCCAGCTCACCGCCAGGAAACCGCCGACGAAGGTGTAGGCAATCGTTGCCGCGGCACCGGCCCACAGTGCCGTCTCGTAGGACATGCCGAAGGTGCTTTCGAACAAACGGGCACCGGCCACGATGCCCGAGGCGCAGTAGATGGTGAAGAACACCAGGATCACCACCGCAGAGATGATCCGCAGCAGGCCGCTTTTGTCTTCGAAACGGCTGGCGAAGTAGTCCGGCAGCGTCAGGGCATCACCGTTGTGCTCGGTCTGCACGCGCAGGCGGCCGGCGACGAACAGCCAGTTCAGGTACGCGCCGACGATCAGGCCGATGGCAATCCAGCTTTCGGAAAGGCCGGACATGTAGATCGCGCCCGGCAGGCCCATCAACAACCAGCCGCTCATGTCGGAAGCGCCGGCGGACAGCGCGGTGACGACGCTGCCCAGGCTGCGACCACCCAGGATGTAATCGGAAAGATTGTTGGTGGAGCGATAGGCCATGAAGCCAATCAGCACCATGGCTGCGATGTAGATCACGAACGTGATCAGGGTTGGATTCGTTACGCTCATTAAGTGACGCCCTGGCTTTGTTTTTATGTAGCGGCGCTGTTGAACCGGCCACAAACGATGACGTTTGACAGACGATTCGGGATCGCGCGCATTTATGACTGATGTTTCCCCAGGAAAGCCATCAGCCGGCTCAACCGCGTCCTAGACGGGTTGCACCTTGTGGCGCGAATGCTAGTCAACAAAGCAAATAAGGTGCAACCCATTTCTTGAGAATCAGTTGCACCTGGGGCACTTTCCCGTAACCAGATGTTTTTTACTTCCTTTTGGTGCAGTCCAGATTCTTTTCTAGAAGAAAAAGCACCAAGCAACGGCAGCACGCTCGTACCAGAATTCAATTCCCGACGAGGTGATGATTATTCCTACAAAAAAAGGGTTGCACCCGGTTGCACCTCTTTCGGCGCACGGCTAATCTTGCCGCCAGCTGATGCCACGCAGTCGTGGCAAACATGAGGATAAAAACATGGCTACCACCACCCTTGGGGTCAAACTCGACGACCCGACCCGCGAACGCCTCAAGGCTGCCGCGACCTCGATTGATCGCACGCCGCACTGGCTGATCAAGCAGGCAATTTTCAATTACCTGGAAAAACTCGAGGGTGGTGCAACCCTGACCGAGCTGAACGGTTTGGCCACTGCTGTCGCTGACGACGCAGGCGACGTTCATGTCGATCACGCTCACCAGTGCTTCCTTGAATTCGCCGAAAGCATCCTGCCGCAATCGGTACTGCGCGCTTCGATCACCGCTGCTTACCGTCGCCCGGAACCGGAAGTGGTGCCGATGCTGATCGAGCAGGCACGCCTGCCGGCACCGATGGCCGAAGCCACCAACAAGCTCGCCGCATCCATTGCCGAAAAACTGCGCAATCAGAAGAGCGCCGGCGGCCGTGCCGGCATCGTTCAGGGCCTGTTGCAGGAATTCTCCCTGTCGTCCCAGGAAGGTGTGGCACTGATGTGCCTGGCCGAAGCGCTGTTGCGCATCCCGGACAAAGGCACCCGCGACGCGCTGATCCGCGACAAGATCAGCACCGGCAACTGGCAACCGCATCTGGGCAACAGCCCGTCGCTGTTCGTCAACGCCGCCACCTGGGGCCTGCTGCTTACCGGCAAGCTTGTGTCTACGCACAATGAGGCCGGCCTGACCTCGTCCCTGAGCCGCATCATCGGCAAGAGCGGCGAGCCGATGATCCGCAAGGGCGTCGACATGGCCATGCGCCTGATGGGCGAGCAGTTCGTCACCGGTGAAACCATCGCCGAAGCCCTGGCCAATGCCAGCAAGTTCGAAGCCAAGGGCTTCCGTTATTCCTACGACATGCTCGGTGAAGCCGCACTCACCGAACATGATGCGCAGAAGTACCTGGCCTCGTACGAACAAGCCATCCACTCGATCGGCAAAGCCTCCCACGGCCGTGGGATTTATGAAGGCCCGGGCATCTCCATCAAGCTATCCGCCTTGCACCCGCGCTACAGCCGCGCCCAGTACGAGCGTGTGATGGACGAGCTGTACCCGCGCCTGCTGTCGCTGACCCTGCTGGCCAAGCAATACGATATCGGTCTGAACATCGACGCTGAAGAAGCCGACCGCCTCGAACTGTCGCTGGACCTGCTGGAACGCCTGTGCTTCGAGCCTCAGCTGACGGGCTGGAACGGTATCGGTTTCGTGATCCAGGCTTACCAGAAGCGTTGCCCGTACGTGATCGACTATGTGATTGACCTGGCTCGCCGCAGCCGTCATCGCCTGATGATCCGTCTGGTGAAAGGCGCGTACTGGGACAGCGAAATCAAGCGTGCCCAGGTCGAAGGCCTGGAGGGCTACCCGGTCTACACCCGCAAGGTGTACACCGACGTTTCCTACATCGCTTGCGCGCGCAAACTGTTGTCGGTGCCGGAAGTCATCTACCCGCAGTTCGCCACGCACAACGCCCATACCCTGTCGGCCATTTACCATATCGCCGGTCAGAACTATTACCCGGGCCAGTATGAATTCCAGTGCCTGCACGGTATGGGCGAACCACTGTACGAACAGGTTGTAGGCAAAGTCTCCGAGGGCAAGCTGAACCGTCCGTGCCGCGTGTACGCACCGGTCGGCACCCACGAAACCCTGCTGGCGTACCTGGTTCGTCGCTTGCTGGAAAACGGCGCCAACACGTCGTTCGTCAACCGCATCGCCGACCAGTCGATCTCGATTCAGGAACTGGTCGCCGATCCGGTGGCCAGCATCGAGCAAATGGCGACGCTGGAAGGCGGCTTCGGCCTGCCGCACCCACGCATCCCGCTGCCGCGCGACCTTTACGGCTCCGAGCGCGCCAACTCCAGCGGCATCGACATGGCCAACGAGCATCGCCTGGCATCGCTGTCCTGCGCCCTGCTGGCCACCGCGCACAACCACTGGAAAGCCGCGCCGATGCTCGGTTGCGCCTCCAGCACCGAAACGCCGACACCGGTCTTGAACCCGTCCGATCTGCGCGACGTGGTCGGCCACGTGCAGGAAGCCACCGTCGAGGACGTCGACAACGCCATTCAATGTGCCCTGAACGCCGCACCGATCTGGCAGGCCACTCCGCCAGCCGAGCGTGCCGCGATCCTGGAGCGTGCCGCCGACTTGATGGAAGGCGAGATCCAGCCGCTGATGGGCCTGCTGGCCCGCGAAGCCGGCAAGACGTTCGCCAACGCCATTGCCGAAGTGCGTGAAGCTGTCGACTTCCTGCGTTATTACGCGGTGCAGGCGCGCAACGATTTCACCAACGACGCTCACCGCCCGCTGGGTCCGGTGGTATGCATCAGCCCGTGGAACTTCCCGCTGGCGATCTTCAGCGGCCAGGTCGCCGCCGCACTGGCCGCCGGTAACCCGGTGCTGGCCAAGCCTGCGGAACAGACGCCGCTGGTGGCTGCCCAGGCCGTGCGCCTGCTGCTCGAAGCCGGTATTCCGGAAGGCGTGCTGCAACTGCTGCCGGGCCGTGGCGAAACCGTCGGTGCCGGCTTGGTCGGTGACGATCGCGTCAAAGGTGTGATGTTCACCGGTTCCACCGAAGTCGCGCGCCTGCTGCAACGCAACATCGCCGGTCGCCTGGACAGCCAGGGCCGTCCGATTCCGCTGATCGCCGAAACCGGCGGCCAGAACGCAATGATCGTCGATTCCTCGGCCCTGACCGAACAAGTGGTCATCGACGTCGTATCGTCGGCCTTCGACAGCGCCGGTCAGCGTTGCTCGGCCTTGCGCGTATTGTGCTTGCAGGAAGATTCCGCCGACCGCGTCATCGAAATGCTCAAGGGCGCGATGGCTGAAAGCCGTCTCGGCAACCCGGAGCGCCTGTCCGTGGACATCGGCCCGGTGATCGACGCCGAAGCCAAGGCCGGCATCGAGAAGCACATCCAGGCCATGCGCGACAAAGGTCGCAGCGTGTACCAGGTGGCCATCGCCGACTCAGAAGAAGTCAAACGCGGCACCTTCGTGATGCCGACTTTGATCGAACTGGAAAGCTTCGATGAACTGCAACGGGAGATCTTCGGCCCGGTGCTGCACGTGGTTCGCTACAAGCGCAAGGACATCGATCAACTGATCGCTCAGATCAACGCATCCGGTTATGGCCTGACCCTGGGCGTACACACCCGCATCGACGAGACCATCGCCAAGGTGATCGACACCGTCAACGCCGGTAACGTCTACGTCAACCGCAACATCGTCGGTGCCGTGGTCGGTGTGCAACCGTTCGGCGGCGAAGGCCTGTCGGGTACGGGTCCGAAGGCCGGAGGCCCGCTGTACCTGTACCGTCTGTTGTCGACGCGTCCTACCGATGCCATCGAACAATCCTTCGCTCGCGGTGATGCTGCCGTGGCACCGGACGTGCGCCTGCGTGACGCCATGAGCAAGCCGCTGAACGCCCTGAAAGCCTGGGCCGACAACAACAAGTTCGCCGACCTGAGCACCCTGTGCGTGCAGTTCGCCGCACAATCGCAAAGCGGTGTGACCCGCGTACTGGCCGGCCCGACCGGCGAGCGCAACAGCTATGCGATCCTGCCGCGCGAGCACGTACTGTGCCTGGCGGAAGTCGAAGGTGACCTGCTGACCCAGCTGGCGGCGGTACTGGCTGTTGGGGGTTCGGCGGTCTGGCCAGAAGCTGAACTGAGCAAGGCGCTGTTCGCACGCCTGCCGAAGGAGATTCAGACGCGCATCAAGCTGGTGTCCGACTGGAACAAGGACGAGGTGGTGTTTGATGCTGTGCTGCATCACGGCCATTCCGACCAGTTGCGTGCGGTCTGCCAGCAGGTTGCCAAGCGTGCCGGCGCGATCGTGGGTGTGCAGGGTCTGTCGCAGGGTGAATCCAACATTGCGTTGGAACGCCTGGTGATCGAGCGTGCACTGAGCGTCAACACCGCTGCAGCGGGCGGTAACGCCAGCTTGATGACGATCGGCTAAAACGCTGTAAGCCAGGCAACCGCAATGGTTGCCTGGCAATCAAATCCTTTGTAGGAGTGAGCCTGCTC
>NZ_WTFT01000004.1:142821-340477 GCF_009861505.1 Pseudomonas izuensis
GCAGGCTCACTCCTACATTTGATTAGTGTCGCCCTCACCTCTGCATCACTCTCATCAATCATCGTATCCAGCTTCAATTCGCCCACCTTAGACTCGGCCCATTCCAATGAAAGGTAGGCCGCCATGTCCGAGACGCTGCTCAGTTCCCGCAATCTGGCTTTCGAGCTGTATGAGGTCCTTGATGCCGAAGGCCTGACTCAGCGCGAGCGGTTTGCCGAGCACAACCGCGAAACCTTCGATGCCGCCCTCGGCACCGCCCGCAGCATTGCCGAGAAGTTCTTCGCCCCGCACAACCGCAAGGGCGACGAGAACGAGCCACGCTATGAGAACGGCCAGGCGATTCTGATTCCGGAAGTGAAACCGGCGGTGGACGCCTTCCTCGAAGCCGGTTTCCTCAATGCCGCGCGCAGTTTCGACGCCGGTGGCATGCAGCTTCCTACATTGCTGTCCCAAGCCTGCTTCGCCCACTTTCAATCGGCCAACGCGGCGTCGACCTCGTACCCGTTCCTGACCATGGGCGCGGCGAACCTGATCGAAAGCTTCGGCACCGAGGAGCAAAAAAGGCGCTTTCTGCAACCGATGATCGACGGGCGCTTCTTCGGCACCATGGCCCTGACCGAACCGCACGCGGGCTCATCGCTGTCGGATATTCGTACCCGCGCCGAGCCTGCGTCCGACGGCACTTATCGACTCAAGGGCAACAAGATCTTCATCTCCGGCGGTGATCACCCGTTGTCGGAAAATATCGTGCACATGGTCCTGGCCAAACTGCCCGATGCGCCCGCCGGGGTGAAGGGCATTTCGCTGTTTATCGTGCCCAAGTTCCTGGTCAACGATGACGGCAGCCTCGGCCAGCGCAACGATGTACTGCTGGCCGGCCTGTTCCACAAGATGGGCTGGCGCGGCACCACGTCCACCGCGCTTAACTTCGGCGATAACGGTGAATGCGTCGGCTATCTGGTAGGCAAGCCGCACCATGGCTTGAGCTACATGTTCCAGATGATGAACGAGGCGCGGATCGGCGTCGGCATGGGCGCGGTGATGCTCGGTTACGCAGGCTATCTGTACTCGCTGGAATACGCCCGTTTACGTCCGCAGGGTCGTGTGCCGGACAGCAAGGACCCGAACACCGCACCGGTGGCGATCATCCAGCACGCCGACGTCAAACGCATGCTGTTGACCCAGAAAGCCTACGTCGAAGGCTCATTCGACCTGGGGCTGTATGCCGCGCGGCTGTTCGACGACACCACCACCCTCGGGACCGAAGCCGAGCGCAAACAGGCCCACGAGTTGCTGGATCTGCTGACGCCTATCGTCAAATCCTGGCCGTCGGAGTTCTGCCTGAAGGCCAACGAACTGGCGATCCAGATCCTCGGCGGCCACGGTTACACCCGCGAATACCCGGTGGAGCAGTACTACCGCGACAATCGCCTGAACCCGATCCATGAAGGCACCCACGGCATTCAGTCGCTGGACCTGCTGGGGCGCAAACTGGCACAGAACGGTGGCGCGGGGCTCAAGCAACTGATCCGCCTGATCGCCGACACCGCCGAGCGTGCCCAGGCCCATGAGTCGCTTGACGCCCTGCGTGATCCACTGGAAAAACTGGTGGCGCGCCTGCAAACCGTGACCATTGGCCTGCTGACTGATCTGGCGCAGGGCAAGGTCAACAGCAGCCTGGCGAATTCGGCGCTGTACCTGAAAGTGTTCGGCCACACGGTGATTGGCTGGCGCTGGCTGGAACAGGCGATCCGGGCCGAGGAAGGGTTGGCCAAGGGCAGTGCGGCGGATGTGGGTTTCTATAAAGGCAAGTTGCAGGCGGCGCGCTATTTCCTGACCTGGGAAATTCCTGGATGCCACCATGAACTGGCGATTCTTGAGGCGCGGGATGATGTTTGCCTGGGCATGCAGGATGAGTGGTTCTGACCATAGCCTTTCGGTGCTGCTGAAAACCAATCGCGGGCAAGCCCGCTCCCACAGTGATCTCAGTTGCTCACAATAATGTGTTCAACACACAAACCCTGTGGGAGCGGGCTAGCCCGCGATGAGGACGGCACAGACAACACATCAACTGAGTTTGAACCCTCCCACCTGCCGCGCCAGGTCATCGGCCAGCCGCTGCAGCGTCTGGCAATCCTCACGACAAGCCCTGACCTCCCCCGCCGTCGCCCGTGCCAGATCGGAAATCCCCTGCACATTGCGGTTGATCTCCTCCGTCACCGCCGATTGCTCTTCTGTCGCCGTCGCGACCTGTTGGTTCATGTCGCTGATGTGCTCGACCTGCCCGGTTATCGCCGTCAATGACGCTCCTGTCCTCTGGCTCGACTCGACACCGGTGCCCGTTGCCGCCTGCCCGGCATGCATCGATGACACCGCATTCTCGGCGCCCTGCTTGAGGCTGCCGATCATCTGCTGAATTTCATCGGTAGAGGCCTGCGTACGTCGAGCCAACGTGCGAACCTCATCGGCGACCACGGCAAACCCGCGCCCCATGTCCCCGGCCCGCGCCGCTTCGATGGCGGCATTCAAGGCCAACAGGTTGGTCTGCTCGGAAATCCCGCGAATCACCGCCAGCACCTGATCGATCGACGCCACCTGATCGGCCAGCTCTCCCACGGCGCTGGCGGCGACACCGATTTCGTCGGACATGCTTTCGATATGGCGAATCGAACCGCCCACCACCTCCCTCGCCTGCATGGCCTCATCACGAGCCGTCTGCGAAGCGAGCGCCGCATGGCCGGCGTTCTGCGCGATGTCCTGCACGGTCAGACCCATTTCGTGGACCGCCGTGGCAACCATATCGGTCATCTCCTGCTGACGACCGGAACGCTCGGCGGTGTTATCCACCACCCGCGCCACCTGGCTGACCGCCGTGCGCAAGTGCCCGCTGGTGGTAAGAACTTCGCCGATCATGTCGCGCTGGCTGTCGAGGAATCGATTGAAGCCGCGAGCCAGGTCACCCAACTCATCGGCGCGACTGGAATCCAGCCGCTGGGTCAAATCTCCACCACCGCTACCAATGGCGACCAGCGCGGCTGTTACCTGACGAATCGGCCGCACCAACCCTCGGGCCAGCAATACCACCAGCAACAGGCATACCAACGCCACCGCCAGGCCGATACCGCTGCTCATCCACATGGCACGGCGTGCTTCGGCATAGATTTGCGACTGCGGCACTTCGGCCACCAGCGTCCAGCCCAGATCCCGCAGCGGCAGGCTTAATGCCAGATAATTTTCGCCCTCGCGCACAAAGCTGCTGCTGGTGGCGGAAAGTTGACCCATGACCGCACGCGCCGCCGGCTCGCTGATTTGCTCGGCCAAGGTACGTTTGCCGCTGAATTGCGCTTCGGGGTGAACCTGGATCAAACCGTCGGAACGCACGAGATAGACCTTGCCGCGCTTTCCGAAACTGAAGTTGTGGATCAGCTCCGACAGCTCTTTCATGCTCAGTCCGAGCCCGGCGACGCCCACGACTTTGCCGGCCTGTTCGACCTTGATGTCGATGAACAGCGCCAATTCTCCGGTAGCCGTGTCGTTGTCGATATTGAGGGTACGTGGCTGGCTGCTGTCGAGGAACGAGTAGAACCAGGCGTCTTTGGGATTGGAACGGCTCAGGGTCCGGTCCAGACCTTTTTCGGTGATGTAGTGGCTGGAAGCAGTCCCGATAATCAGCGCGGTAAAGGCCTTGTGCTCGGCGCGAATGCCTTCCAGATACTGCGCAAATGTGGAGGTCTGGCTACTGTTCTCACCCCCGGCCAACCAGTCGCGCACCATGCTGTTGCTGGCGATGTCCTTGGCGGCGGTAAGCGGTTGAACGAGGATGCGCTCGATGTCGTTGCGCATCGCCTCGATGCTCGATGGCAGCGCTTGTTCGACCAGATAGCGCTGGGCGAGTCGGTTGACCACGAGGGTATAAATGCCAACCACAATAAGAATACTGAGCAGCAAGGCGGTGCCCATGCTCAGGATCAACTGCCATTGAATACTGCGTCGCCAGAACTGCATGGAGCACCCCCAAAGAATAAGAGGCTGAAACACTGCAACAGCCGTGCCGATTGTATACAACTAAACCGACAATTTATTCTTTGGTTGTGCGCAAAGCCGATCAGGCCTGATTGATCGTCTTGGAGATCACTTCAACCGTGGCGCTGACTTGCTCTTGGTAACGGTCGAGTTCGAGCTTGTGCTGCTTTTGCATTTCAATCTGCTGGGAACACAGATTCATCGCGGCCAGCACCAGCAGTCGATCACCGATCAGGGTCGGGTATTTCTTTTTGGTCTCTGCCAGGGCAGCCTTCAACATCAATGCAGCGTCCAGCAGGGTCTGCTCTTCCCCGGCCGGCGCCTTGATCGAATAGTCCTCCCCCAGGATCGAGACGACTTTTACCCCTGGGCCGTAACTCATGCGCTGACAGGGCCAGCGCTGACGCGCTCAACCAGGGCCTGGATGCGTGCGGCGGTGGCGCCTTGTTTCTCTTCCTGTTCCATCAGGCTCAGTTGCAGGCTCTCGTTTTCATCCTTGGCCTGGGCCAGTTCGGCGCTCAGGGCTTGGTTGGTGCCGAGCAGGGTTTGGTTCTGTTGTACCAGGTCGCTGACCAGCTGTTCCAATTGGCTTAGGGATGCTTCCAACATTTTGATTTTCCAGGCATTTTCAAAGGGCGCGTACGATAAAGAAAAGTCACCGTGGATGCCAGGGTTAAACAGGCGCAAGGCCTTGATTTTCCTGACCGGTGACCTTCTCGCGAACTTTAAAGACTGTGATTGGCCGATCTGGTTCCTGCACTTCGTCGCCCGCCCCTTTTCCTTTTGCAGGAGCGAGCACGCTCGCGATGGACGTTAAGGTTTACGCGGGCAGTCTGGATAAGCGCGTTATCGTTAACGTCCATCGCGAGCAAGCTTTGCTCCCACGAGGCTCAAGACTTCAGCCGCATGACCGATAAGTCGTTCATACGTCAGCCCCGGCACCGCTCAGGTGCGTTCCATTCGGTAAATACCATGTCCCTTCGTAATATGAACATCGCCCCTCGGGCGTTCCTCAGCTTCGCGCTGATCGGTGGCCTGATGATGGTTCTGGGAGTGTTTGCCTTGAACCAGATGAGCAAGATCCGTGGCGCCGCCGAAGACATCACCAACAACAGTGTGCCGAGCATCAAGAGCCTGGACGACTTCACCCAACTGACCTTGCGTTTGCGTGTGCTTTCTTATCGTTTGCTGGTGAATCGTGAACCGGATGTTCAGCAAAAAACCATGGAACTGCTCGAACTGCGCAATCAGCAGATTCGCACGGCCCAGGCCACCTACGAAAAACTGATCGCCAGCCCGCAGGAACGTGCGGCCTACGATCAGTACGTGCAGCTGCTGGGACAATACCGCCAGATCGAAGACCGGATGAAGACCCTGTCACGCAATAATCAGGTCGACGAACTGCGCAGCCTGCTCAACACCGATTTGCTGAACAACTCCGAAGCGATCAACACGGTGCTGAACACGCTGCTGGAGATCAACACCCGGCAGACCCTCGACACCAACCAGCAAGCCGCCGATCAGTACGCTTCGGCATTCACTCTGGTGATCACCCTGCTGGTGATCGCCACCGGCCTGACCCTTCTGCTCGCCTGGTTGCTGACCAACAGCATCACCAAACCGATCGCCAACGCCTTGAATGCCGCCGAGCAAATCGCCGAAGGCAACCTGACGCGCCCAATCACCGTTGATGGCGAAGACGAGGCCGGCCGCCTGCTGCAGGCGATGTCCAGGATGCAGGACAAGTTGCGCGACACCCTGCAACGGATTTCCGGTTCGGCCACTCAATTGGCTTCTGCCGCCGAAGAACTCAACAGCGTGACCGACGAAAGCGCCCGCGGCCTGACCCAACAGAACAATGAAATCGAACAGGCCGCCACGGCGGTCAACGAAATGACCAGCGCCGTGGAGGAGGTCGCGCGCAATGCCGTCAGCACGTCCGAAGCCTCGAAGAACGCCACCACCTCTGCCGGTGATGGTCGTGACCTGGTGCAGGAAACCGTCAGCGCCATCGAACGCATGAGTGCTGACGTGCAGAGCACGGCCACGCTGATCAGCGATCTGGCCAATGAATCGCGCGATATCGGCAAGGTACTGGACGTGATTCGCGGCCTGGCCGACCAGACCAACCTGCTGGCCCTCAACGCCGCCATCGAAGCGGCACGTGCCGGTGAGGCCGGTCGCGGTTTTGCGGTGGTGGCGGATGAAGTGCGGGCCCTGGCGCACCGCACCCAACAGTCGACCAGTGAAATCGAACGCATGATCGGCAGCATCCAGAGCGGCACCGAGCACGCGGTGGATTCGATGCGCAATAGCACCGAGCGCGCCGAGTCGACCCTGAACATCGCCCGCGGCGCCGGGATGTCGCTCGACACCATCAACAGTGCCATCGTGGAAATCAACGAGCGCAACCTGGTGATCGCCAGCGCCGCCGAAGAACAGGCGCAAGTGGCCCGCGAAGTGGACCGCAACCTGGTGAACATTCGCGACCTGTCGGTACAGTCGGCCACCGGCGCCAACCAGACCAGCGCGGCCAGTAGCGAGCTGTCGCGATTGGCACTGGACCTGAACAATATGGTCGCGCGATTCAGCCTGTAATAAAGGGTAGTCACCATCCCGTAGGAGCTGGCTTGCCAGCGAAGACGGCCTCAAGAACATTGCAATATTTGAGGGCCTCTTCGCTGGCAAGCCAGCTCCTACAAGGGATCGGCGGCATTTGCAGATTGGGTTTTATTGATCTGCAAAACCTTTTTGACAGCATCACATTTCAACAGGTTAGAATCGCTGGCACGCAGACTGCATGGTCAGTTTGTGCCCGCCTTTCAGCTTTCTGGAGTACTGCCTTTGAATGCGACGACCATCAACAGCCTGTTCTTGATCGGCGCGTTGCTGGTAGGTGCGAGCATTCTGGTGAGTTCACTATCTTCGCGCCTCGGCATTCCGATTCTGGTCATCATCCTGGCCGTGGGCATGGCCGCCGGGGTCGATGGCGGCGGCATCATTTTCGATAACTACCCCACGGCTTATCTGGTCGGCAACCTGGCGCTGGCGGTGATCCTGCTGGACGGCGGTTTACGCACCCGGGTGTCGAGTTTCCGCGTGGCGTTATGGCCTGCATTGTCGCTGGCAACGGTCGGCGTGTTGATCACCACCGGGCTGACCGGCATGGCCGCCGCCTGGCTGTTCAATCTGAACCTGATTCAAGGCCTGCTGATCGGCGCCATCGTCGGCTCCACCGACGCTGCGGCGGTGTTCTCATTGCTCGGTGGCAAAGGCCTGAACGAGCGGGTGACCGCCAGCCTTGAGATCGAATCCGGCAGCAACGACCCGATGGCGGTGTTCCTCACCGTGACCTTGATCGACATGCTCGCCAGCGGCCAGACCGGCTTGCACTGGAGCCTGCTGACCCACCTGCTGCGCGAGTTCGGTATCGGTGCCGTTATCGGCCTGGGCGGTGGCTGGCTCATGCTGCAATTGGTCAACCGTATCAACCTGGCCACCGGTCTTTATCCGATTCTGGTCATCGCCGGCGGCCTGGTGGTGTTTGCCCTGACCAACGCCCTGCATGGCAGCGGTTTCCTGGCGGTGTACCTGTGCGGCCTGGTGATCGGCAACCGGCCGGTACGCAGTCGCCATGGCATCCTGCACATGCTCGACGGCATGGCCTGGCTGGCGCAGATCGGCATGTTCCTGGTGCTGGGGCTGCTGGTCACCCCCCACGACTTGCTGCCAATTGCGTTGCCGGCATTGGGCCTGGCGCTGTGGATGATTCTGTTTGCCCGCCCGCTGTCGGTGCTGGCCGGCCTGCTGCCGTTCAAGGCCTTCCATGGGCGTGAAAAGGCGTTCATTTCCTGGGTCGGCTTGCGTGGCGCAGTGCCGATCATTCTGGCGGTGTTCCCGCTGATGGCGGGCCTGCCCAACGCCCAGCTCTATTTCAACCTCGCCTTCTTTATCGTGCTGGTGTCGCTGCTGGTCCAGGGCACGAGCCTGCCGTGGATCGCCAAACTGCTGAAGGTGACGGTGCCACCGGAGCCCGCGCCGATTTCGCGCTCCGCCCTGGAAGTCCATGTCACCAGCGAATGGGAGCTGTTCGTTTATCGTCTCGGCGCCGAAAAATGGTGCATCGGCTCGCACCTTCGTGAACTGAAAATGCCCGAAGGCACCCGCATCGCAGCCCTGTTTCGGGGCGAACAACTGCTCCATCCGTCGGGTAGTACGGTGCTCGAAGTCGACGATTTGCTCTGCGTAATCGGCCACGAACACAACCTTCCCGCCCTCGGAAAGCTGTTCAGCCAGGCGCCGCAACGGGGCCTCGATTTGCGCTTCTTCGGCGACTTCGTGCTCGAAGGAGACGCCCAGCTGGCCGCGGTTGCTGCCCTGTACGGGTTGAAGGTCGAAGGCATCGATCCGGACATGTCCCTGGGCCACTTCATTGCCCAAAAAGTGGGCGGCGCACCGGTGGTTGGCGACCAGGTGGAATGGAACAACACCATCTGGACCGTCGCGGTCATGGAGGGGAACAAGATCGGCAAAGTGGGCGTCAGATTCCCCGAAGGAAGTCGCCCGGGTCCCGGCTTGTTCCTCTAAACTCCAATCTTCGTCCTGTTTTTTAATCGGTCTTTATGTCAAGCCTGCGCACTTTTTTCGTCCTGGTCCTGTTGGGCCTGAGTCTCTCCGTCGGCACGCTGCAAGCCGCCGAACCACCCACCCGCGAAACCGTGCAGGCGAGCCTGGACAAGATCGCCGACCGCAAATTGCCGGAGGCGGATCAAAAGGCCCTGCAATCGGTCCTGCAAGCCACGCTGACACAGCTCAACAACCGGCGTGATTACGAGCAAAAGCTCAGCGACCTCAAGCAGCGCCTGGCCACAGCCCCCAAGCAAACCGTCGAGAACCAGCGCGAGCTGACGCGTCTCAAGGCCAGCAGCGAGGTGCCGGTCGCGCAACGCTTCACCAAAGAGTCGATCCAGCAGCTTGAGCAAATGCTCACCGAGCGTTCAACTCAGCAAAGCGATCTGCAAAAGGCCCTGGCCGACGCCAATAGCCTGATCATTACCGCCCAGACCCGCCCGGAGCGCGCCCAGGCGGAAATCTCCACCAGCCAGACGCGCATCCAGCAGATCAACAATATCCTCAAGGCCGGCAAGGACAGCGGCAAGACCTTGAGCGCCGAGCAGCGCGACCAGCTCAACGCCGAACTGTCGGCCCTCAACGCCCTGATCCCGCTGCGTCGCCAGGAACTGGCCGGCAACACCCAGTTGCAAGACCTGGGCAACAGTCAGCATGACTTGTTAACGGAAAAGTCCGATCGCCTGGACCGTGAAATCCAGGAAATGCAAAACCTGATCAACCAGAAACGCCTGGCTCAATCCCAGGAGACGGTGACGCAGCAGTCCATCGAAGCGCAAAAGGCCGGTGGCAGCAGCCTGTTGGCCACCGAAAGCGCGGCCAACCTGAAGCTCTCTGACTATCTGCTCAAAAGCACTGACCGCCTCAACGAGGTCACCCAGCAGAACCTGCAGACCAAGCAACAACTGGACAGCGTGACCCAGAGTGATGCGGCCCTGGACGAGCAGATCAATGTGCTCAAGGGCAGCCTGCTGCTCTCGAAGATTCTCTACAAACAGAAACAGGCCTTGCCGCGCCTCAGGGTCGACCGAGACCTGGCCGACCAGATCGCCGACATCCGCCTGTATCAGTTCGAAGTCAGCCAGCAACGGGAGCTGCTCAGCAACCCGGCCACCTACGTCGACAACCTGCTGTCGGCTCAACCGCCCGAGCAAGTCACCCCGCAACTGCGCAAAAGCCTGCTGGAACTGGCCACCACTCGGGCGGATCTGCTGGAGCGGTTGAACCGCGAACTGAGTGCCGTACTCAACGAATCCATCACCCTGCAACTGAACCAGAAGCAACTGCTCAGTACCGCGCAAAGCCTGCGGGCAACGCTCGACGAACAGATGTTCTGGATTCCCAGCAACAAGCCGCTGGATCTGGAATGGATACGCGGCACACCGGATCGCCTGAAACGTCAGATCGATGCGCTTCCCCTGGCCTCCAGCCTGAGCGAACTGATTGATGGCCTGACCCAGCGACCGTTGCTGTTCCTGCCGCTGGCGCTGCTGATCGGTGCCCTGCTGTGGCGTCGCAAGAACCTGTATGCAAGGTTGAACAAGGTTCACCAGGACATCGGCCACTTCAAGCGCGACAGCCAGTTGCACACCCCGCAGGCGATCTTGATCAACATTCTGCTGGCGATGCCTGTGTCGCTGGGCCTGGCGTTATGCGGCCTGGCCCTGCAAATCGACGCCCGAGGGCAGAACGCCTATATGGGCTCGGCCTTGCTGCAAATGGCCCAGGCGTGGCTGGTGTTCTACACCGCCTATCGGGTCCTGGCACCGGGCGGCGTGGCAGAGCTGCATTTCCGCTGGGAAAAACCTCAGGTCGAATTCCTGCGCGGCTGGGTCCGCCGGCTCGGCATGGTGGTGATGGCGTTGGTGGCGGTGGTGGCGGTTGCCGAGCTGCAACCGGCGGCCCTGGCCGACGACGTGATGGGTATGCCGGTGGTGCTCACCTGCTACGCCTTGATGACCTGGCTGCTCAGCCGCCTGCTGATCAGCAGCCCGACCCACGAACACGCCTCGCTGTTCCGCAAGTCCGTGGCCATCATGTTCACCGCCCTGCCGGTGGCCCTGTTCGTCGCCGTGTGCTTTGGCTACTACTACACCGCGCTGAAACTCAGCGACCGGTTGATCAACACCCTGTACCTGCTGATGTTCTGGCTGGTGATCGAAGCCACCTTCGTGCGCGGCCTCAGCGTGGCGGCACGACGCCTGGCCTATCAACGCGCGCTGGCCAAGCGCCAGGCCGCAAAAGAAGCCGGCGACGGCGAAGCGGTGATCGAAGAACCAACCCTGGATATCGAGAAGGTCAACGAACAGTCCCTGCGCCTGATCCGCCTGGCCCTGCTCGGCGGCTTCATGGCAGCGCTGTACTGGGTCTGGGCCGACCTGATCACGGTGTTCTCGTACCTGGACAACATCACCCTCTACGAATACACCAGCGGCACCGGTGCCAACATGAGCATGGTACCGATCAGCATCGGCGACATGCTGGGTGCGCTGATCATCATCGGCATCACCTTTGCCCTGGCGCGCAACCTGCCTGGTCTGCTCGAAGTCTTTGTGCTGTCGAAGCTGAACCTGGCCCAAGGGAGTGCCTACGCCACCACCACGCTGTTGTCCTACGTGATCGCCGGGGTCGGTTTTGTCTCGACGCTCTCGACCCTCGGCGTCAGCTGGGACAAGTTGCAGTGGCTGGTGGCAGCCCTGTCCGTGGGACTTGGCTTCGGCATGCAAGAGATTTTCGCCAACTTCATCTCCGGCATCATGATCCTGTTCGAACGCCCGGTTCGGATCGGCGACACCATCACCATCGGCAACCTGTCGGGCACGGTCAGCAAGATCCGTATCCGTGCCACGACCATCACCGATTTTGACCGCAAGGACATCATTGTCCCGAACAAGACGTTCATTACCGGACAACTGATCAACTGGTCCCTGACCGATACCATCACCCGCGTGACGCTCAAGCTCGGGGTCGATTACGGCTCGGACCTGGACCTGGTGAAGGAACTGCTGCTCAAGGCCGCCCGTGATAACCCGCGCGTCCTGAAAGACCCGGAACCTCACGTGTATTTCCTGAACTTCGGCGAAAGCACCCTCGACCACGAGCTGCGCATGCATGTGCGTGACCTCGGTGACCGTAACCCCGTGCTCGATGAGGTCAACCGCTTCATCAACCGCGAGTTCAAGAAGCAGCACATCAACATCTCGTTCCGGCAGATGGAGGTCTACCTCAAGAACCTTCATGGCCAGGAATACAAGATGGTGCCGATCGAGCCGGAAACCAAAACCATCGTGCCACTCAACGATGACAAGCAACCGCCGCTGGCACCGCCTGCCGCCAAACTCGACTAACCGGGCATTCCCCAGCAGAATGCTCGGACATTCTGCTGGAGACGGCCTTTGAAAGCCCTCGACGAACTGACCTTCGATAATCGCTTCGACCGCCTGGGCGATGCGTTTTCCGCCCACGTGCTGCCCGAACCGATCGACAACCCGCGCCTGGTCGTGGCCAGCCCCGCCGCCATGGCGCTGCTGGATCTCGACCCGGCCGTGGCCGAAACCCCGGAGTTCGCCGAGCTGTTCAGCGGCCACAAGCTCTGGGCCGATGCGATCCCGAGGGCGATGGTCTATGCCGGTCATCAGTTCGGTTTCTACAACCCGCAACTGGGCGACGGTCGCGGCCTGTTGCTGGGCGAGGTGTACAACGAGGCCGGCGAGCATTGGGACCTGCACCTCAAGGGCGCCGGGCAGACACCCTTTTCGCGCATGGGTGACGGACGGGCGGTGCTGCGCTCCTCGATCCGCGAATTCCTCGCTTCCGAAGCCCTGCATGCATTGAACATTCCGACCACCCGGGCGCTGTGTGTGATCGGCTCCGACACGCCGGTCTGGCGCGAGAAACAAGAGCGCGCGGCCATGGTCCTGCGCCTGGCACCGAGCCATGTGCGCTTCGGCCATTTCGAATATTTCTACTACACCAAACGTCCCGAACAGCAGAAAGAACTCGGCGACCACGTCCTCGCCATGCATTTTCCAGAGTGCCTTGAACAACCGGAACCCTACCTGGCGATGTTCCGCGAGATTGTCGAGCGCAATGCCGAGCTGATCGCCAAGTGGCAGGCCTATGGTTTCTGCCACGGGGTGATGAACACCGACAACATGTCGATCCTCGGTATTACTTTCGATTTCGGCCCGTTCGCCTTCCTCGACGATTTCGACGCCAATTTCATCTGCAACCACTCCGACGATCAGGGCCGCTACTCCTTCAGCAACCAGGTGCCAATCGGGCAATGGAACCTCAGCGCCCTGGCCCAGGCCCTGACGCCGTTCATCAGCGTCGAGGCCCTGCGCGAAACCCTCGGCCTGTACCTGCCGTTGTTCCAGGCCCACTACCTTGACCTGATGCGCCGCCGCCTGGGCCTCACCATCGCCGAAGACGACGACCAGAAACTGCTGGAACAACTGTTGCAACTGATGCAGAACAGCGGCGTCGACTACAGCCTGTTCTTCCGCCGCCTGGGCGAAGAATCACCCGAAGCAGCTGTCCGTCGTCTGCGCGATGACTTCGTCGACATCAAGGGCTTCGATGCCTGGGGCGAACTCTATGTCACCCGGGTTGCCCGTGAAGGCGAGCTGGATCAGGAGCAGCGTCGCAAGCGAATGCACGCGGTCAATCCGCTGTACATCCTGCGCAACTACCTGGCGCAGAAGGCTATCGATGCAGCAGAAAAAGGCGATTACTCGGAAGTCCGCCGGCTGCACGCGGTACTGGGCAAGCCATTCGAGGAACAGCCGGGGATGGAAAGCTACGCCGAACGGCCGCCGGAGTGGGGCAAGCATCTGGAGATCAGTTGTTCTTCGTGAGGCGGGCTAGATAAAGGTTTCCACCGACGTTCCGAAGCGCTCGGCCAGCCAGCGGATCTGCCGCAGGTTGAGCTGGCGCTTGCCGCTAAGAATCTCTGAGACAACTGATTGGGTACCCACACCGGGCAGGTCACTCTGAGTCAGCCCGTGTTCTCGCATCAGGTAGCCCAGAACATCAACACCACTGGCTTCTGCCATAGGGTGATGCTTGTGATCCCAATCCTCGATCCAGTCTCCAATGATGTCTACAAGACTCATCAGAGGATGCGATTCGTCATCGCCGGTTATCTCGAGTAACTCGTCGAGTGCCAGCACCAGCGCGTCATAGTCGTCTTCGTTTTTTGGTTTGCGTAGCAAAGGCGAGACGAACTCCCAATGCTCAACTGCATTTTTCATAACATCGGGGCAAAGCCTGGCTTGCCACACTTGCTTTCCCTTTTTCTGATCACACCAAACATCCTCACGCCCAACAAAACCTCCCTCGTCTACGACAATGGGTTGAGCATTCACAACTGCGACACATTCAGCGTCACCAAGAAGCTCTGAAAGCGAATAGCGCTTATTGGCTCTTGCAGTCATTGGCTACGAGTTCCATAGGAGTAAAACGTCGGTTCTAGTGTTGCAGAACATTAGAAGCCGATTTCTCATTAGCCAATCAGTCGTAGCAGCAATACGCGTAGGCCTTCTCCGCAACTAGAGAAGGCAATGACTTACAACCTTTTCCTTGATTAAAGCCACCTTCGAACCCAGATCAGTGTCGTATTCTGCCTAATTGAGATCCAACTCATGACCGACCCACTCCTCATCCCCTGCCCCCACTGCAACGGCCTCAACCGCATCCCGGCAGAACGCCTGAACGACCATCCAAAATGCGGTCGCTGCAAGTCCGAGGTCCTGCTGAACAAATCCTTCGAACTGAAGCAAGGCGATTACGCCAGCCAGATCAAGGGCGATCTGCCGCTGCTGGTGGACGTGTGGGCGGACTGGTGTGGGCCGTGCAAGTCGTTTGCGCCGGTGTTCGAGCAGGCGGCCGGGCAATTGGCGGGCAAGTGCCGGTTGGCCAAGCTGGACAGCGAGGCTAATCAGCAGCTGTCGGCGCAATTGGGGATTCGTTCGATTCCGAGCCTGATTCTGTTCAAGAACGGCCGGGAAGTCGCGCGCCAGAGCGGGGCTTTTCCTTTGCCGCAGTTGATGAGTTGGTTGCGTAGCCAGGGGATCTGACGGCCGCGTCGATCAAAATGTGGGAGCGAGCCTGCTCGCGATGAGGGCCTCATATTCAACATTTCTGTTGATCGGTCTACCGCTTTCGCGAGCAGGCTCGCTCCCACATTGATGGATGGTGCCAGTAGCAGGAATCAGGCGTTTTCCAGCAGGTTATGCAACTCGACGAACTGTTGCGTCAGCTTGTGCCGCGGGTCGAGATGGATCAGCGGTGTATTGGCCTGGTGGGATTCGCGCATGCGTACCGAACTGCCCAGGTACACCGGTAGCACCGGCAAGCCTTCGGCAATCAATTCGTCGAGCATTTGCTGGGGCAGGCTGGCGCGGGCCTGGAACTGGTTGACCACGATACCTTCGACTTCCAGCCCTTCGTTGTGGTCGTCCTTCAATTCTTCGATTTCCGCCAACAGGCCATAAAGCGCCTGGCGCGAGAAACTGTCGCAATCAAAAGGAATCAGTACACGATCGGCAGCGATCAGCGCCGAAACCGCATAAAAATTCAGTGCTGGCGGTGTATCGAGGTAAATCCGGTCGTAATCTGCGTCAAGCTCTTCCAACAACTTACGTAGCTTGTTGATTTTATGCTTGGCTTCAAGCTTGGGCTGCAAGTCCGCCAGTTCGGCCGTGGCGGTGATGACATGGAGGTTGTCGAACGGGGTTTCGTAAATATCGACCTTGCTCTTCTTCGCAAATGGCCCGGAAGACAAGGTTTGCTTGAAGAAATCGGCAATACCCATCGGAATGTCATTGCCGGTGAGTCCCGTCAGGTATTGAGTGGAGTTGGCCTGGGCATCGAGATCCACCAACAGGGTGCGATAACCCTCGGTGGCGCTGACCGCCGCCAGATTGCAGGCAATACTGGACTTGCCCACGCCACCTTTCTGATTGAACACCACACGCCGCATGTCAAAACCTCCGTGTATCAAAGAATGACCGAGTGTAGTGGTCCACGGCATGGCTTAGCTACCTCCCTGACAGAGGGACTACGCGGTCATCGGCAATCTCCCGCCAGAAAAGCGGCAAACGCGGGCGTGAACAGTCACCAGAGCCGACAGACGGGGCGCTAGCATTGTGAATAATTTTCAAACGCGCAGTTTTCACCCACTAACCGGCCCATCGCGCTGTGCAAAATGTAACCAGCATTTGCTACACGTTCGCGGCACCGGGATAATGCGCACCACTCGGCGCCAGGCGCCACGTAGAGTGAGTCGTGGTTTTCTACCACTCACCGCGTCAAGAAGCCCGCAGGGGCGGGATGAATGTCTGTGATCAATTTCAACATCGCCCAGTGGCGCGCGTGGGCCCCGGGGCTCGAAAGCGTGGACGATTGGCAAGCCTGGAGCCGACAACCGGTCGTGCTGCCGGTCAGCGATGCCGCTCCCGACGTGTCGTTCCTGCCCGCCATGCAACGCCGACGCCTCAGTCGCCTGGCGCGAATGGCGTTCAGTGTCGGCTGGCCCCTGGCCGAAGGTCGTGAGGATTTGCCGCTGGTGTTTGTTTCCCGTCACGGTGAAACGCCACGCACCTTCGACATTCTTAGCGATCTGGCCGCCGATCAGCCGCTGTCGCCGACACAGTTCAGCCTGTCGGTGCATAACGCGATCATCGGCCTGTGGTCGATCATGCGCGGTGAAACCAGCGAAATGACGGCGCTCGCCTCTGCCGGTGACGGTCTTGAACACGGCATGCTGGAAGCGGCGGCCCTGCTCGATGAAGGTGCGCCCGCGGTATTGCTGGTGGTGACCGAGGACCAGCCGCCCGAGGCTTACTCGACCTGGATCGACGATGTACCTTTTCCTTATGCCGTCGGCCTGCTGATCACACCCGGCAATGACTGGCAGCTGTCGCTGAACAGCCCCGCGGATGCGTTGTCCAAACCCCGTTGGCCGCACGCGCTGAATCTGTTGCGTACATTGCTTGGCCAGCAAACCACCTGCCAACATGCCTGGAAAAATCGTGTATGGACCTGGCAACGCAACCCGTGACCGAAAAGAACCGCGACGCCTATTACTGGCGCCTGCTGGCCACCGCCGCGAGCTTTGCCCTGTTCGGGCTGGGCGGGCTTTGCCTGCGCCTGGTGGTTTTCCCGCTGCTGGGTTGCCTGCCGGGCGATGCCCAGACCCATCGGCTGCGCGCGCGGCAAACCGTCAGTCGCTGCTTCTGGTTTTTTGTCCGGTTCATGGCACGCGCCGGTGTGCTGACCTACGACATCCAGGGCGCGGAAAAACTTGGACGGCCCGGGCAAATGATCGTCGCCAATCACCCGTCGCTGATCGATGTGGTGTTCCTGATCGGCCTGGTGCGCCACGCCAACTGCGTGGTCAAGCAAAGCCTCTGGGAAAACCCGTTCACCCGCGCGCCCCTGCGCCGTACCGAATACATCAGCAACGACGGCAGCATGGACATGCTCGATGCCGCCGCCGATGCACTGAAAAGCGGCCAGACCCTGATCATCTTTCCCGAAGGCACCCGCACCCAACCGGGCCAGGCCCCAGCCTTTCATCGGGGGGGTGCGGCAATTGCCGTGCGGGGTGCGAAAATCCTCACCCCGGTGGTCATCAAGGTCAGTCCGACGACATTGACCAAGGCCGAGCCCTGGTATCGGATCCCCAAACGCCGCGTGCACTTCAGTTTCCGTGTCGGCGCCGATATAGACCCACAGGCCTTCGCCGCGCTGGGCCCGGCCCCTCAGGCCTCGCGCAAGCTCAACGATCATTTGCATTCTTACTTCATCAAGGAGCTCGCCGAAGATGAGCGATCTGAACACCGATAGCCTGAACCGGGACATCAAAGAGTTGATCATCGAAGCCCTCGGCCTCGAAGACATCAGCGCCGAAGACATTGGCGACCAACAGACACTGTTCGGCGAAGGCCTGGGCCTGGACTCGGTTGACGCGCTGGAACTCGGCCTGGCCATTCAGAAAAAGTACGGCATCAAAATCGACGCCGACGCCAAGGACACTCGTAATCACTTCAGCAACGTGGCAAGCCTCGCGGCGTTCGTCACTGCAAAACAGGCAGCTTGAGACCGGACCATGCAAACTCGTGACGACATTTTCAACACTCTGCGCGATGCCCTGGTCGAGCTGTTCGAACTGGACCCCAAACGGGTGAGCCTCGAATCCAACCTGTACCAGGACCTGGAAATCGACAGCATTGACGCGGTCGACCTGATCGATCACATCAAACGTCAGACCGGCAAGAAAATCGCCGCCGAGGAATTCAAATCGGTGCGCACTGTCAGTGACGTGGTCGAGGCGGTCTATCGCCTGGTTCAACCGGCCGCATGAGCCGACTGATCGGCCTCGGCCTGCTGCTGGCAGGCCTGCTGTACCCCTTCGCGGTGTATTTCGGCATGGAACATTTTGCGCCATGGCAGTTCGGTTTGCTGCTGGGCAGTCTGTGGCTGGCGCGGGCGCTGACCGGACGGCGGCGACCGGGCAGCCTGTGGATGGCCACGGTGGCCATCGTGTTCTGCCTGTTGCTGGCACTGTTCGACAGCCCTGCGTTATTGCGCTGGTACCCGGTATTGATCAGCGGCTTCATGCTGGTGCTGTTCGGGTCGAGTCTGATTTACGGTCCACCGATCGTCGAGCGCCTGGCCCAACTGCGTGAGGGGCATCTACCCGTCGAAGGCATTCGCTACACCCGCCAGGTCACCATCGCCTGGAGTGTTTTTTTTCTCTGCAACGGTTTGTGCGCCGCCGCCCTGACGCTTTGGGCGCCGCTGAGCTGGTGGACGTTGTACACCGGCCTGATTTCCTACGGATTGATAGGCCTGATGTTTGCCATTGAATGGCTCATACGACAACGGGTACGAGGCCACTCATGAATTGGATAAAACTTGAGCACCTGTTGCTCAAGGCTCAGCCGGAGCGTGCCGTAACGGCCGATCCGGCGTTGAATCACGCGCAGTGGTGCGAACAGGCCCTGAGCCTGGCCGCCGGCCTGCAAGCCTTGGGCGTGCGACGTATCGCCGTGCACCTGGCAGACGCCGCCGACCTGGCGATTGCCCTGTTCGGCGCCTGGCGCGCCGGGGTCAGCGTCCTGTTGCCGGCCGACTTGCAAGCCCAGACTCGCCAGCGCTGGTCGGGCGAAGTCGACCTGTGGCTGACCGATCAGCCCGATGACGCCCATCTGAACGATTTCCGCCACCCGCCGCTCAACGCTGCGGCGCTGGATCTGGATCTGGATCACTGTTCCCTGAGCCTGTGCACGTCCGGCTCCAGTGGCGAGCCCAAGCGCATCGAAAAAAGCCTGCGCCAGCTGGTCAATGAAGTCGAAGCCCTGGAACGGCTGTGGGGTGCCGACCTGGGCCCCGCCTGCATCATTGGCAGCGTCGCCACCCAACACATTTATGGCCTGCTGTTTCGGGTGCTGTGGCCGCTGTGCGCCGGGCGCCCATTCGTACGCCTGCAACTGGCCTTTCCGGAAGACCTGCAACGTACCAGTCGCGAACACCCGGCCTTCGCCTGGGTCACCAGCCCGGCGCTGCTCAAACGGATGGGTGACAATCTCGACTGGCCGGCCTTGAGCGCAGTGCGTCGGGTATTTTCTTCGGGTGGTGCATTACCGGCCGAGGCGGCGCAGAGCCTGAACGAACGCCTGCATCAATGGCCGACCGAAATTTTCGGGAGCTCGGAAACCGGGGGCATCGCCTGGCGCCAGGGGCACGATCTGTGGCAGCCCTTCGCTGATGTTGCACTGAGCCAGGACAATGACGGCGCATTGCTCATCACCTCGCCCTACTTGCCCGCCGGCCACGTCGAACACACCGCCGATGCCGCGCGAATCGCGGCGGATGGCCGTTTCGAACTGCTCGGGCGACTGGACAGGATCGTCAAACTGGAAGAAAAACGTATCTCGCTGCCAATGCTGGAACAGGCGCTGACGGCCCATGATTGGGTCTCTGAAGCGCGGCTCGGTGTCGTCCAGGAAAACCGGGCCTCACTGGGAGTGCTGTTGGTTCTCAGCGAAGCCGGGTTGCACGCCTTGCGCAATCAAGGCCGACGCAGCCTCACCGAGGCCTTGCGCCAACACCTGAGCCAGCATTGTGAAGCCCTGGCCCTGCCACGGCGCTGGCGTTTGCTGCGGCAACTACCGCTGAACGCTCAAGGCAAACTGCCCCAGGCCGACGTCGAGGCCCTGCTGCTGGCACCGCGCCCCAAGGCGCCGCAGGTGCTGGAACAGGTTGAAACCGAAGGCGAATGGAGCCTGCAACTGGCCGTGCCACCGGACCTTGCCTATTTCAGCGGCCACTTTCCCCGGGCGCCTGTGCTGCCGGGAGTGGTACAAGTGGAGTGGGCGCTGAATCTGGGCCAGCACTTGATGAACCTGCCGGCAAAGTTCGCCGGCATGGAAGTGCTGAAGTTCCAGCAACTGGTGCGTCCGGGGGATGAAGTCCAGTTGCACCTGCGCTTCGACCCGACCCGCAGCAAACTGTATTTCGCCTATCGCAATGAAACCGCCACCTGCTCCAGCGGGCGGATTTTGCTGGAGGCCGAGCATGCATAAGATTGGTGAGTGCTGCGCACTCATTCGCGAGCAGGCTCGCTCCTACACTGAGCGGGTGAACACCACAGCCCCCCTGTGGGAGCGAGCCTGCTCGCGATGCAGACACCTCGATCCCTCAGGTGTACCCAAAGATGCATAACCCCTGCGCTGTCATCCCGGTCTACAACCACGAAACCGCGATCACCACCGTGGTCGATGCAGTGCTCGCCAGCAATCTGCCCTGCATCCTGGTGGACGATGCCAGCGATAAACCCTGCGCCGTAGTCCTCGATCAACTGGCCCGACGAGACAACATCCACCTGATCCGCCTCGCCGCCAATCAGGGCAAGGGCGGTGCGGTGATGACCGGCCTGCGTGAAGCGGCGCGCCTGGGCTTCAGCCACGCCTTGCAGGTGGATGCCGACGGCCAGCACGACCTGCAAGACGTCCAACGTTTCATCGAACACTCGCGCAGCTATCCCGAGGCCGTGATTTGCGGCTATCCGCAGTACGACGCCAGTGTGCCGAAAGGTCGCTTGTATGCCCGTTACCTGACTCACGTCATGGTCTGGATCAACACCCTGTCATTGCAGATCCGCGATTCCATGTGCGGTTTCCGCGTCTATCCGTTGCCACCGGTCCTGGCCCTGATCGACACCGCGAAGATCGGCAAGCGCATGGATTTCGACTCGGACATTCTGGTGCGCCTGGCGTGGCGCAATCAGCCGATGCAATGGCTGAAAACCAAAGTCCATTACCCCTTGGACGGTGTTTCGCATTTCCGGATGTTCCACGACAACGTGTTGATTTCAAGCATGCACACCCGGTTGTTCTTCGGCATGTTGCTGCGCTCGCCCCTGATTCTCTGGCGACGGTGGCGAGCATGAACGCCGACAAGCAACACTGGGCCGATCGCGAGGAGCGCGGCAGCTTCTGGCTGATGAAATTCACCGCGTGCGCCGCCAAACTGCTCGGTCGCCGGCTGTTGAGCCCGCTGCTGTACGGCATCGTGTTGTACTTTTTCCTGTTCGGTCGCAGCGCCCGCCACAGCGCCTGGCAATACCAGCGTCGGCTCGCCGATTGGAGCGGTCGCAGCGAACTGCGCCCGACCCAGTGGCGAGTGTTCGGCCAGTTCATGGCCTTCGCCGATTCCATGCTCGACAAGCTCGACGTATGGAACGGCAAGCTGAGCATCGAGCAGATCGAAATCATCGACCCGGCGCTACTGCGCAACAAACTGCGCGGCAGGCGCGGACAGATGCTGGTGGGTGCGCATTTGGGCAATCTCGAAGTCTGCCGCGCGCTGGCGGAGATGGGTGAGAAGGTCACGATGAACGTGCTGGTGCACACCAAGCACGCCGCGCAGTTCAACCGGTTGTTGGGCGAAGCCGGCGCGACCAATCTGCGTCTGATTCAGGTCAGCGAACTGGACCCGGTGATTATGCTGCAACTGCACGAACGCCTGGAGCGCGGCGAATGGCTGGCGATTGCCGGCGACCGTGTACCGTTGCATGGCGGGCGCAGCGTGACCGTGGATTTCCTCGGCCACCTGGCAAAATTCCCGCAAGGCCCCTGGCTGCTGGCGGGCCTTTTGAAATGCCCGATCAACCTGCTGCTGTGCCTGAAGAAACCCGACGGTGATTATCGACTGACCATTGAACCCTTCGCTGACGCAATCACCTGGAACCGCAGCGACCGCGAGCAGGTCATTCATCAGTGGGCTTCCCGCTATGCCGAGCGCCTGGGTCACTATTGCCTCGAAGCACCTCAACAATGGTTCAACTTTTACCCTTTCTGGAAAACCGATGACGACGCCAACGCTTGAGCCGGTAACCTTCGGCGAACTCCCTTTGCGCATCGAAGACGTGCTGGCCCTGGCCAACCGCCAGGCGCCGACGCAGTTGCAGGGCGACCCCGCGTACCGCGAGCGTATCGCCAAGGGCGCGCGCTTTCTCGATTCCCTGCTGGACAAGGAAGGCGTGATCTATGGCGTGACCACCGGTTACGGCGATTCCTGCGTGGTGGCGGTTCCGTTGCATCACGTCGAGGCGTTGCCCCGTCATTTGTACACGTTCCACGGCTGCGGGCTGGGCAAGCTGCTCGACGCCCAAGCCACCCGGGCGGTGCTGGCGGCGCGGTTACAGTCGCTGTGCCACGGCGTGTCCGGGGTGCGCGTGGAACTGCTGGAGCGCCTGCAAGCCTTCCTCGAACACGACATCCTGCCGCTGATCCCGGAAGAAGGCTCGGTAGGCGCCAGCGGCGATCTGACGCCACTGTCCTATGTCGCTGCCACCCTGTCCGGCGAGCGTGAAGTGATGTTCCGTGGCGAACGCCGTCAGGCGGCCGATGTGCACCGTGAACTCGGCTGGCAGCCGCTGGTGCTGCGTCCCAAGGAAGCCCTGGCCCTGATGAACGGCACAGCGGTGATGACGGGGCTCGCTTGCCTGGCCTACGCCCGCGCCGATTACCTGCTGCAACTG
Source organism: Pseudomonas izuensis (assembly GCF_009861505.1). Lineage (GTDB taxonomy): Bacteria > Pseudomonadota > Gammaproteobacteria > Pseudomonadales > Pseudomonadaceae > Aquipseudomonas > Aquipseudomonas izuensis. Next base: position 165,527 of record NZ_WTFT01000004.1, read on the forward strand.
GCGACCCGTATCACCGCGTTGAACGTGGTCGCCCTGCAAGGCAACCCGGAGCACTTCGACGAACGTCTGTTCGCCGCCAAACCGCACCCGGGGCAGATGCAAGTCGCCGCGTGGTTGCGCAAGGATCTGGCGATCGACGCACCGACCGCGCCGCTGCATCGCCTGCAGGACCGCTATTCCCTGCGTTGTGCGCCTCACGTGCTCGGCGTGCTGGCCGACAGCCTGAACTGGTTGCGTTCGTTCATCGAGATCGAACTCAACAGCGCCAACGACAACCCGATCATCGACGCCGAGGCCGAACGCGTGCTGCACGGTGGGCACTTCTATGGCGGCCATATCGCCTTTGCCATGGACAGCCTGAAAAACCTGGTGGCCAACGTCGCCGATCTGCTGGATCGCCAGCTCGCGCTGCTGGTGGATGAACGCTATAACCATGGACTGCCGAGCAATTTGTCCGGTGCCAGCGCCGAGCGCGCGATGCTCAATCATGGCTTCAAGGCCGTGCAGATCGGCGCCAGTGCCTGGACCGCCGAAGCGCTGAAAAATACGATGCCGGCCAGCGTGTTTTCACGCTCCACCGAATGCCACAATCAGGACAAGGTGAGCATGGGCACCATCGCCGCCCGTGATGCGATTCGCGTGCTGGAACTGACCGAACAGGTCGCCGCCGCCACGCTGTTGGCTGCCAATCAGGGCGTGTGGCTGCGCGAACAGGCGGACGATGCACGACCACTGCCACCCGCTCTGGCCGCCATGCACGAGGAATTGTCCAGGGACTTCCCGCCGGTCATCGAAGACCGCGCGCTGGAAAGCGAGTTGCGCCTGTGCCTGCAACGAATCGCCGAACAACACTGGAGGCTGCATGCGTAGCAAGGGAGTGCTCCACACCGATACGGAAATCCTCGTGCCGTTCTTTGACGTCGACAGCATGAACGTTGTCTGGCACGGCCATTACGTCAAATACCTGGAAATCGCCCGCTGCGCGTTGCTGGACAAGATCGGCCATAACTATACGGCCATGTCCGAAACGGGCTACGCGTGGCCGGTGATCGACCTGCAACTGCGTTATGTGCGCGGCGCGGTGTTTGGCCAGCGGCTGAACGTGCGCGCCAATCTGGTGGAGTGGGAGAACCGCTTGAAGATCAACTACCTGATCAGCGATCTGGAAACCGGTGAACGTCTGACCCGTGCCGTTTCCGTGCAGGTAGCCGTCGATATGAGCAACCGCGAGATGCAACTGGCCTCGCCGAAGGTCTTCACCGACGCTGTGGAGAGGGCCCTGCCATGATTTTCTGCCACCCCCGTTCCCCTGTAGGAGCGAGCCTGCTCGCGAAAAACGTCCGGGCAACGCGCTCATTCAGGCAGTACGCGTTATCGTTCCCGTCCATCGCGAGCAAGCTCGCTCCTACAGTTTTCTGTGTGTTACTGGGCATTCCGGGGCTGGCCCATGCCTTCGATCTGCAACAGCTCAGCGATCAACTGGCCAAACCCGAGGTGATTCACGGCAATTTCATCCAGGAAAAGCACCTACGCGCCCTGCCTCAGCCGCTGACCAGCAAGGGCACCTTCGTCCTGGCGAAAAACCACGGATTACTGTGGCTGCTCAAAACCCCGCTGCAACAGGATTACCGCATCACCGCCAAGGGCATTGCCCGACGTGATGCCGGCGGCTGGCAAATGCTGCCGGGCAAGAGCGCCGGTGCCGAGCAGAACCGCTTGTTCCTCGCCGTGCTGCAAGGCGACAGCAGTGGGCTGCAACGGGATTTCGAGCTGTCACTGAGCGGCGACGCACAGCACTGGAAGCTGACGCTGGTGCCACGCTCGATGCTGCTCAAGCAGGTGTTCAATCAGATCAACATCACCGGTGGCGAACTGGTGCACAGCATCGAACTGCTGGAAACCCAGGGCGACAGCACGCTGTTGCGCATGCAGGACAGCACCAGCACCCAACCGTTGAGCGACGCGGAGCAACATGACTTTGCCGAGTGAACGCAGGCTGCCGCGGCTGTTCCTGATCCTGCTGCTGGCAGTGCTGGCGCTCGCCGGTTGGCAATGGCGCGACGGAGCGCCGTTATCGGCCAACCTGATGGAACTGGTGCCCGGTACCGCGCCGGACGCCTTGGAACTGCGCGCCGAACAGCGCATGCAAGAACCGCTCAATCGCGAAATGCTGGTGCTGGTTGGCCATGAACATCGAGAGCAAGCCATCGCCATGGCGCAAAGACTGGGTGATCAATGGCAAGCCAGCGGCCTGTTCGAAAAGGTCCAGTGGAACCTGCAAGCCGACCTGCCGGCGCTGCGCACGCAACTGCTGCAAGGCCGACTGGCGATGCTCTCGGCCGATGACCGGCAGCAACTGATCGAGCACCCGGACGCGTTTATCCAGCAACGGGTGCAGGCGCTGTTCGACCCCTTCACCGGTTTCACCCTGGTGCCCAGCCAGGACGACTGGCTGGGCCTGACCGGGCGCATCCAGAACAGCCAGCCACAACACGGCTCGGTGCAACTGGACATCGGCAGCGGTGCATTGATTGCCGATGCCAATGGCAAAAGCTGGGTGTTGCTGCGCGCGCGGAGCACCGGCAACGCCTTTGACATGAACCTGCCGCTGCAAGTGGCCAACCTGCTCCAGCACAGCCGCGAGGAGGCCGCCGAATCCGGTGCGCAACTGCTGGCGGCCAGTGGTCTGCTTTATGCCGCCAACGGTCAGAAGCAAGCCAGCCGTGAGATCACCTGGGTCGGCGGCGGTGCCACATTCGGGATCCTGTTGCTGCTGTTGCTGGCATTCCGCAATTGGCGCGTGTTGCTGGCCTTCGTCCCGGTGCTGGTGGGCATGTTGTTCGGCGCGGTGGCCTGCGTCGCGCTGTTTGGTCACCTGCACGTGATGACCCTGGTGCTGGGTTCGAGCCTGATCGGCGTCGCGGTCGATTACCCGCTGCATTACCTGTCCAAAGGCTGGAGCCTGAAACCCTGGCACAGCTGGCCGGCCCTGCGCCTGACCTTGCCGGGCTTGACCCTGAGCCTGATCACCAGCGCCATCGGTTACCTTGCGCTGGCCTGGACCCCGTTCCCGGCACTGACCCAGATCGCGGTGTTCTCCGCCGCTGGCCTGCTGGGTGCCTATTTGTCCGCCGTGTGCCTGCTCCCGGCACTGCTCAAGGGTGTGGAGCTGCGGCCGGCACAGTGGCCATTGCGGGTGTCCGAGTTTTTGCTGGGACTGCGTGAAGCATTGCTCAAGCGCTTGCACACGCCGGTGCTGCTGGCGCTGTTGATTGCCTTCTGCGCCGGCGGCCTGTTGCAGCTCGAAACGAAAAATGACATCCGCCAATGGGTCGGTGCGCCGCAGCAATTGACCGACGAAGCGCAAACCATCGCACGGATCACCGGCTATCAGCCCACCAGCCAGTTCTTTCTGGTGCAGGCGGCCGATCAACAGCAATTGCTCGAGCGCCAGGCCGCGCTCAGTGAACGTCTGGATCAACTGGTCAACCTGGAAAAGCTCCAGGGTTACCTGTCGCTCAATAAACTGGTCAACCCGCCGAGCGAACAGCGTCAGGTGCGCGATGCATTGAACAAACTGCCGCAATTCTGGCAGCCGTTGCTCGATGTCGGCGTGCCGGTGGAGGCGCTGCAAGCGGAGTTGACGAAATTGCAGGCGCTGCCCGTCGAAGACATCGACGCCGCATTGTCCGGCCCCCTGGCCGAGCCTTATCGCCTGTTGTGGCTCGGGCCGACCGCTGATGGCGTGGCCGCGATGGTCAGCCTGCAAGGCTTGAACAACCCTTCCCTGCTGCGGGTCCAGGCCAAGGATTTGCCGGGGGTGACGCTGGTGGATCGACTGGGTGAGTTGAACAACGTGTTCGCGGCGACCCAGATCAGTGCCGCGGAGCTGAAACTCGCCTCCTGCGTGTTGATCGTGCTGGTGCTGACCCTGCCGTTCGGCTTTGGCGGCGCACTGCGCATCGTCTCCCTGCCGCTGCTGGCCGCGCTGTGCAGCCTCGCCAGCCTCGGTTGGCTGGGGCAACCGCTCACCTTGTTCAGTCTATTCGGATTGCTGCTGGTGACGGCGATCAGTGTCGACTACGCGATCCTCATGCGCGAGCAAGTCGGCGGCGCCGCCGTCAGCCTGCTGGGCACCTTGCTGGCGGCGTTGACCACCTGGCTGTCCTTCGGCCTGCTGGCGGTGTCGAGCACGCCGGCAGTGAGTAACTTCGGCCTGTCGGTCAGCCTGGGCCTGATGTTCAGTTTCATGCTCGCCCCCTGGGCCGGTCGCCAGGTGCATGCGGCCACGGTCGCGGAGCCGACAGCATGATGATTGCACTGTTTTGGGTAATGGCCCTGACGCTGTTCGCCGTGGCGACCCGAATCGGTCGCCACTTCGGCTTGATTCCGATCGTCAGTCAGTTGCTGTTGGCGACCGTTGGCTTGCCGTTGCTGATGTACTTCTGGATCGAGCCGCAATGGCAATTGAACGGCGCGGCGCTGGTGTCGCCGGTCTGGCTGAAAAACCTGTATAGCCTCAGTTTCGCGCTGTTGCTGGGCTATATCCTCAGCGATGTGATCGACCTGCACCTGGACCGCCAGAGCCTGAAAATCGCCTTGCCGAGCTTCTGCATTCCGTTTGCCTGCGGCCTGGCCACGGCGATCTGGCTGTTGCCGGCGCAACCCTGGATCAGTTCCCTGGCGGTCGGCCTGTTGTTCGCCATTACCGCGATCCCGGTGCTGTACCTGTACCTGCGGCATATCGATTACCCGCCCGCCGCCACCCGACGGCTGGTGCAGACCGCGATCCTCATCGACCTCACCTGCTGGACCCTGTTTGCCATCGCCCAGGGCACTCTGCACCTGAGCAGCCTGTTGCTGCCGTTGGCCGGCGCCTGCCTGCCCGTGCTGCTGAGACTGCTGGGGCTGCGTCAACTGTGGCTGTACAGCCTGAGCTTTTTCGCCCTGCTGGTGGTGGCCGAACACTACAAGCTCAATGCGCTGATTTTCGGCATTGGCTATGTATTGATCATGGCGGCGTTGAAAGCGCCGCTGGTACTGCCGTTGCCGGCGATCTGGATGAGTCGCTTGCAGACCTACATGGCCATTCCGCTGATCCTCACCTTCGGCATCGTGCAAATCAACGTGCACAGCGCGATGGACAGTCTTGGCTGGGTGCAACTGGCGGCGCTGCTGCTGTTGCCGATTGCGAGCAAACTGCTGGGCAACTGGCTCGGTCTCGGCTGGGCCGGCGCCTCGTTCCAGGGTGCCAGCCGGTGGCGGGAAAGCGTGCTGCTGAACATTCGCGGCTTGAGTGAGATCGTGTTTCTCAACCTGCTGCTGCAACAACAGCTCATCAGCCCGGCGCTGTACTTTGCGCTCATGCTGATGGGCCTGGTCGCGACCCTGCTGCCGGCATTGGCCGGCATGCACCGGATCCCCTTGAACGCTGCCGCCCCGGCAAGGAGCCCTCATGCCAACCGTTGAAACGGAACATCGCCAGATCGTGGTTATCGGCGCAGGCCCTTCGGGCGCCATCGCCGCCGCGCTGCTCAAGCGCAAGGGACATGATGTACTGGTGATCGAGCGCCAGCATTTCCCACGGTTTTCCATCGGCGAAAGCCTGTTATGCCACTGCCTGGATTTCGTCGAAGAAGCGGGCATGCTCGACGCCGTCAACGCTGCCGGTTTCCAGCTGAAAACCGGCGCCGCGTTTGCCTGGGGCGAGCAGTACAGCACCTTCGATTTCAGCGAAAGCTTCAGCCACGGCAAACCGACGACCTTCCAGGTGCAACGCGCCGATTTCGACCAGTTGCTGGCCGATCAGGCGGCGCTGCAAGGGGTGGAAATCCGTTATGGCGAAACCATCGCCAGCGTCGCTGTCGATCAAGGCAAGCCAGGGCTTGGCGTACGTCGCGAGGACGGCAGCGTATACCGCATCGAGGCTGATTTCCTGCTCGACGCCAGTGGTTACGGACGCGTCCTGCCACGCCTGCTCGACCTCGAAGCACCGTCGAACTTCCCGGTGCGCCAAGCGGTGTTCACCCACGTCGAAGACTTTATCGACAGCCCGGCTTTCGATCGCACCAAAATCCTCATCACCACCCACCCGACCCAGCGCGATATCTGGTTCTGGACCATCCCGTTCAGCAACGGACGCTGCTCGGTGGGCGTGGTCGCGGCCGCCGAACACTTCGAGGGCCGCACCGACAATCTGGACGACTGCCTGCGCGGTTTCATTGCCCAAACGCCAAGTCTGGCCAGCGTGCTGAACAATGCCGTATGGGACACGCCTGCGCGCACCATCGGTGGTTACTCGGCCAACGTCAAAACCCTGCATGGACCGGGATTTGCGCTGCTGGGTAACGCGGCGGAATTCCTCGACCCGGTGTTCTCCTCCGGCGTCACCATTGCCATGCGCTCGGCGAGCATGGCCGCTGGGGTGCTGCACCGCCAGTTACAGGGAGAGACGGTGGACTGGCAAAAAGAATTCGCCGAACCGCTCAAGCGCGGCGTCGATACCTTCCGTTGCTACGTCGAAGGCTGGTACTCGGGGACTTTCCAGGACGTGATTTTCCATGAGGGCAGCTCGCCGGAAATCCGCCGCATGATCAGCTCGATCCTGGCCGGTTATGCCTGGGACGCGCGCAATCCGTTCGTCAGCGAGGCCAAGCGTCGGTTGAAGGTCATATCCGAACTGTGCGCAAGGAATGCGACATGAGCTATTTGAGCGACAACTACGTCGAAGAAACCCGATTCGGCCTTTGGTTCCTGCGAAGCCATGCCTGGCAGCACTATGTGCTGCGCGTGGCGGTCAACGACTTGCGCAGCCTGTTCAGCGAAGCCCCGCCAAGCCATCCGGTGCTGCTGGATGCCGGTTGCGGCCAGGGCAAGTCATTCCAGTACCTGCGCCAGGCCTTCATGCCCGGGCGCCTGATCGGCGTGGACGCCGACCCGCACAGCCTGAACCGCAGCCGTGAAGAAGCGGTCAATCAGGGTATGACGGTGGAGTTGATCGGCAGCGACTGCGCCAGTATCAATGTACCGGACGCCAGCGTTGACCTGCTGTTCTGCCACCAGACCTTTCATCATCTGGTGGAGCAGGAACAGGCGCTGGCCGAGTTTTACCGCGTGCTCAAGCCCGGCGGCTATCTGCTGTTCGCCGAATCCACCGAGGCTTACATTGATACTTGGGTGATCCGCTGGCTGTTCCGTCACCCGATGCACGTGCAGAAAAGCGCCGCGCAGTACCTGGAGATGATTCGCCGGCAGGGTTTCGAATTTGGCCCGCGAAACGTGTCTTATCCGTACCTGTGGTGGAGCCGCGCCAAGGATTTTGGCCTGTTGGAATGTTTGGGCCTGAGCAAGCCGAAGCCCTTTGGCCAGCGGGAAGAAACCCTGGTCAATGTGGTTGCGCGCAAACCCCTTGAAGGTGCTGTTTGATGTTCACTGCCCGTTGCTCGATGCACTCTCCTGTAGGAGCGAGCTTGCTCGCGAAAAACGCATGGTCAACGCGTTTATTCAGACAGCACGCGTTATCGTTAACGCCCATCGCGAGCAAGCTCGCTCCTACAGGGGTAGTGAGTATTCTGCGATTTTTGTTGTTAGGTTTTGCCATGTTGCTCAATGCCTGCGCCAGCCAGGCGCCGTTGCCCGAGCAAACGCCGAATCTGTCGCTGCCACTGCAATTGCACATTCAGCGGCTGCAAGCCGAACAGCGTCAGGACTGGGTGCTGGTGATCCAGCGGGAAGGCCCGGCCATTCGCTGGTCGATGATGGACCTGCTGGGCATTCCCCAGGCACGCCAGAAGCTGATTGGCGGCCAATGGCGCGCCGATGGCTTGCTGCCACCCAACCCCGAGGCCCGGGAGCTGTTCGCCGCGCTGCTGTTTGCGCTGACCCCGCAAAAGGAGTTGAACGGCAACTATCCGGCAGCCTGGCAACATGGCGCCCAACGCTCCTTGCCGGAGCGTTGGGACGTCCGCTATTCACAACCGATGAGCTTTGAATTGAACCTGCCCAAAGGTCCGAAATACCAAGTCACGCCACTGAGCGGGGAGGCACCATGACCGCCTACCTGAACGCCCTGGGGGTCATCTGCTCCCTGGGCCGTGACAAGCACGAAATCGCGCGCAACCTGTTTGCCGGCGATTGTTCCGGCATGCGCAGCGAAGCCGGCTGGGTGCCGCAACGCTCCTTGCCGGTGGGCGCGGTGCGGGGCGAACTGGCGGCGATTCCCGCCGGACTGTCCCGGCAAAACACCCGCAACAATCAGCTGCTGATGGAAGCCGCCCTGCAAATTCGCCAGGACATCGATCACGCGATCCAGACGTATGGTCGCGACCGTATCGGCGTCGTTCTTGGCACCAGCACATCGGGCATCGACGAAGCCAGCCAGGGCCTGGCCCATTACATCCGCGAGCACCATTTCCCGGCGGAATACGACTACCAGCAACAGGAACTCGGCGCGCCGGCCAGTTTTCTCGCTGACTGGCTGCAACTGAGCGGCCCCGCTTATGTAATTTCCACCGCTTGTACCTCCAGCGCCCGGGCGCTGATGAGCGCCCAGCGCCTGCTCGACCTCGGGGTCTGCGACGTGGTGTTGTGCGGTGGCGTCGACAGCTTGTGCAAACTGACCCTCAATGGTTTCTCGGCGCTGGAAGCGGTGTCCGATCAGCGCTGCAACCCGTTCTCGGTCAACCGCAACGGCATCAATATCGGCGAAGCGGCCGCGCTGTTCCTGATGAGCAAGCAGGCGGGCGGCAACTCACCGATTGCCCTGCTCGGCAGCGGCGCCAGCTCCGATGCGCATCACATTTCCGCGCCGGAACCTACCGGGCGAGGCGCTTTGCAAGCGATGCACAAGGCGTTGAACCGCGCCGGCCTGCAACCGCAACAGATCAGTTACCTGAACCTGCACGGCACCGCCACCCAGCACAACGACGCCATGGAAAGCCGGGCGGTGGCCGCCCTGTTCCCCGCCGGCGTGCCCTGTTCCTCGACCAAACCCATGACCGGCCACACCCTTGGCGCAGCCGGCGCGCTGGAGGCGGCGTTCTGCTGGTTGAGCCTGAGCGCAGGCAACCCTGAACATGCCCTGGCGCCGCATGTCTGGGATGGCCAACCGGATCCTGAGTTACCTGCCCTGAATTGGGTGACCCCGACCGATCGCCTGGCGTCCACAGGTCCTCGCTACCTGATGAGCAATTCCTTCGCCTTCGGTGGCAACAACGTCAGCCTGATTATCGGAGACGCCCCATGATTGACTGGCCGCTCGCCGAATTGCTGCCCCACGCTGGCGACATGATCCTCATCGACCGGATCCTGGCGTTCGATGAGGAGCAGATTCACACCCGCCTCACGGTCAAGCCCGACGGGCTGTTCAACCGCCCCGACGGCAGTTTGCCGGCCTGGGTCGGCATTGAGCTGATGGCCCAGAGCGTCGCGCTCTTCGCCGGTTGCCATGCACGCCAGCGTGGGGATGCGGTGGAGCTCGGCTTCCTGCTGGGCAGCCGAAAGTTCGAATGCAACGTCGAGAGTTTTCCAGCGGGGACCGAACTGACCATCCACGGCATTCGCTCGCTGGAAGACGACAATGGCATGGGCGTGTTCGAATGCCACATCAACGCACCGGACATTCATGCCACTGCCCGTCTGAACGTGTACCGCCCGCCTCAGCCGGCTCAATATCTTGATGAACCCCAAGGAACCCAATCATGACTGAATCCGTACTGGTCACCGGTTCCAGCCGTGGCATCGGCCGCGCCATCGCCCTGCGCCTGGCCCAGGCCGGACATGACATCGTGCTGCATTGCCGCAGCGGCCTGACGGACGCCATCGCGGTGCAGGGCGAAATCGAAGCCTTGGGGCGCAAGGCGCGCGTCCTGCAATTCGACGTGTCGGACCGCGCCGCTTGTAAGACCATCCTTGAAGCCGACGTGGAAACCCACGGTGCCTATTACGGTGTGGTGCTCAACGCCGGACTGACCCGTGACGGTGCTTTTCCGGCGCTGAGCGAGGATGATTGGGATGTGGTGATGCGCACCAACCTCGACGGTTTCTACAACGTACTGCACCCGGTGATGATGCCGATGATCCGTCGTCGCGCCGCCGGGCGAATTGTTTGCATCACCTCGGTGTCCGGGCTGATCGGCAACCGCGGCCAGGTCAACTACAGTGCCTCCAAGGCCGGTTTGATCGGCGCGGCGAAGGCGTTGGCGATCGAACTGGGCAAACGCAAGATCACCGTCAACTGTGTTGCGCCCGGCCTGATCGACACCGCGATGCTCGATGAAAACGTGCCGGTGGAAGAACTGATGAAAATGATCCCCGCACAACGCATGGGCACCCCCGAAGAGGTGGCCGGCGCGGTGAATTTCCTGATGTCGGCGGAAGCCTCGTACATCACCCGGCAGGTTTTGGCCGTCAATGGAGGCCTGTGTTGATGAAACGCGTCGTCGTCACCGGCATGGCCGGCATCACCTCACTGGGCAGCGACTGGGACACCATTGTCGGCAACTTCGCGGCCAACCGCAGCGGCATCCGCCGGATGGATGAGTGGGATCGCTTCACCGAACTCAACACGCGCCTGGCCGGCCCTATCGATGACTTCAAGGTGCCGAGCCACTGGACCCGCAAACAGCTGCGCAGCATGGGCCGGGTATCACGGCTGGCGGTCGGCGCGGCGGAACAGGCGCTGGCCGACGCCGGATTGCTGGGCGACGAATCGATCAAGGACGGGCGCATGGGCGTTGCTTGCGGCTCGTCCACCGGCAGCACCGACGAGATCAAGGCGTTCGGCAACATGCTGCTCAACTCAGTGGCCGAAGGCCTGAACGCCAACTCCTACGTGCGCATGATGCCGCACACCACGGCGGCCAATATCAGCATTTTCTTCGGCCTTACCGGCCGGCTGATCCCGACGTCCAGCGCCTGCACCAGTGGCAGCCAGGGCATCGGTTATGCCTACGAAGCCATCAAGTTCGGACGCCTGCCGCTGATGCTTGCCGGTGGCGCCGAAGAGCTGTGCCCGACCGAAGCCATGGTCTTCGACGCGCTCTATGCCACCAGCCTGAAAAACGACACCCCGCAGTTGTCCCCCCGTCCCTACGACAGTGCTCGCGACGGCCTGGTGATCGGTGAAGGCGGCGGCATGCTGGTGCTCGAAGAACTGGAACACGCCCTCGCCCGGGGTGCGCACATCCATGCCGAGATCGTCGGCTTCGGCAGCAACGCCGACGGCCAGCACACCACCCGTCCGGAGCAAGTCACCATGCGCCGGGCCATGGAACTGGCGCTGGAAGATGCAGGGCTCAAACCGTCGGACATCGGCTACGTGAACGGTCACGGCACCGCGACAGAGCAAGGTGACATCGCCGAAACCCTGGCCACCAGCAGCCTGTTCGGCGAACACATGCCGATCAGCTCGCAGAAGAGTTTCCTGGGCCACACCCTTGGCGCGTGCGGTGCGCTGGAGTCCTGGTTCAGCATCGAAATGCTCAACCGCGACCTGTACGTGCACACCCTCAACCTGGACGAGGTTGATCCGAACTGCGGCAAGCTCGACTACCTGCGCGGTGAGTTCCGGCAGATGAGCAATCAATTTGTGATGAACAATAACTTTGCGTTTGGTGGGGTGAATACGTCGCTGATTTTCAAGCGCTGGTCATAAAAAAACACGCCCCCCTGCTGCAGCTATCCCTTGTGGGAGCGAGCCTGCTCGCGAAGGACGTCAACGATAACGCGTGCTGCCTGAATGAACGCGTTGTCTGGACGTTTTTCGCCAGCAGGCTCGCTCCCACAGGGTTCCACTGCACTCGCCTGATCGGTCATGGTGGATCGAGGTTATCCAACACCCGATTCACCGCCAGTTCCCCCAACATGATCGACTGCTGAATTCCCAATAGCGTGTGGCCCTGCGCGCCCTTCAGGTCTCTCGCGAAGTCACTCGCCATGACATTCGCCGAGGCCAGTGATACGCAGGCGTATTCCAGCAGGGTGTGGTTGTCGATGTCGGGCGCGATGAGGAAGATCGGACTGGGTTGGCGTGGCGCGTCCGGATCGGTGTCCGGGGGATTTGGCGTATGGATCATGAGTCAGCGTCCTGAAAAAGAAGGGTGGCAGCTGTACGCAGGTTAGTAGACCGGGCTACGACGAAACCGGCGCGCCCGAAGGCGCCCTGCGCACAGCCACCGTCAAGGGCAGGTATGGACATACCTGCCTATCAGGAGCGCAAATGCGCTTCGTCGAGCTACGGGCTACTAAACCCGATCACTGACCATCAGTGACCCGACTCAAGTTAGCGATGGCCCTCGAAGTGCACAAGCCGGCGGATTCTGGAGTAGGTGTAGGCAGCGCCGCAAGGCGCTGTAGCCTGTTGGAGGTACTTCAGAAAAGTCCCACAACCAGTGGCGAAGCTTCTGATCTTCTGTAGGAGCGAGCTTGCTCGCGATGGTCGTGAACGATGGCGCGTGTTTGCTGAGTACACGCGGCGTTCTTTAGTCCATCGCGAGCAGGCTCGCTCCTACAAAGGATTGGCCGCGCAGCACAGATCGAGTTCACACCGCGGAATCCTGTGGGAGCGAGCCTGCTCGCGAATGACGGCGCAGCCGTCAAGATTTCAGGGGTTCAACCTTGCGCGTGAGCAATTCGACAAACGCCCTGGCCATCGCCGACTTCTGATCCTTGCGCTGCACCAGCCACACCGCCGACACCGCCGCCGGATCCAGCAATGGCCGGTAAACCACGCCATCTATGCGCATCCGCTGATAAGACGCCGGCAGTACCGATACACCCAACCCCGCCGCCACCAGCCCGATGATCGTCATCGCCTCCCCAGCCTCCTGGGCGAAGTGCGGGCTGAAGCCAGCGTCCCGTGCCAGGCTGAGCAGTTGCGCATACAGACCACTGCCGTAGCTGCGTGGGAAAAATACGAAGGGTTCGAGGGCCAGGGCGGACAGGAACAATCCCTCTTCACTGTCCTTGACCAGCGGATGCTTGGAGCTGAGCACCGCCACCAAAGGCTCGCGCATCAACTCGACCACACTGAGCGAATCGGGTAGTCCAAGCGGCCGCATGATCCCGACCTCGATCGACTCATCGACCAGTGCATCGGCCACCTGCGTACTGCTCATTTCCCGCAGGTTCAGGTGCACCGCCGGGAAGCGCTGGCGAAACGAGAAGATCGCCTGGGGTATCGTCGAGTTGAACGGTGCTGAAGAGGTGAAGCCGATTTTCAGTTCGCCCAACTCACCCAATTGCGCCCTCCGGGCGACATCCGCCGCTTTGTCGACCTGCGCCAGCACCAGCCGTGCCTCTTCCAGAAACAGCCGACCGGCCTCGCTCAGCTCGACCCGACGATTGGTACGCTCGAACAAACGCGCGCCGACCTCTTGTTCCAGCGCCTGAATCTGCTGGCTCAACGGCGGCTGGGAGATGCCCAGCACCTGTGCAGCGCGGCCGAAGTGCAGTTCCTCGGCGACGGCAATGAAGTAGCGCAAATGACGCAATTCCATGGAAACCCCATTAGGTCGTTAAAGCTATCAAACAGGTCGAACAATATATTGGATTGAATCATTAGCCAGCTATATGCTTTTTTCATTGCCTGACCGGCTGCGCTCCTCCGAGGTCTACCGTGAAAACTGCTGTCGCTCCACTCACCCATGAAGTTTCTCCTGCCGCACAGGACGAAGTGGTCGCTGAACTCAAAGAGATCTACATCGAAAAAGGCACGCCAGCGTTCATGCGCACGGTGCTGGCATTGTTCTGTGGCGGCTTCGCGACGTTCGCCCTGCTCTACTGCGTGCAGCCGATGATGCCGCTGCTGTCCCACGAATATTCCATCAACGCAGCGCAAAGCAGCCTGATTCTCTCGGTGGCCACGGGCATGCTCGCCATTGGTCTGCTGATCACCGGCCCGATCTCCGATCGCATCGGACGCAAACCGGTGATGGTCGCGGCGCTGTTCGCCGCAGCGCTGTTCACCATGGCCAGCGCAATGATGCCGAGCTGGCACGGCGTGCTGGTGATGCGCGCGCTGATCGGATTGTCGTTGAGCGGCCTGGCGGCGGTCGCCATGACGTATCTGAGCGAAGAGATTCACCCTCACCACATCGGCCTGGCGATGGGCCTGTACATCGGCGGTAACGCCATTGGCGGGATGAGCGGGCGATTGATTACCGGCGTGTTGATCGACTTCGTCAGTTGGCACACGGCAATGCTGGTGATTGGCGGCCTGGCCATGATCGCGGCGGCGGTGTTCTGGAAGATCCTTCCCGAATCGCGCAACTTCCGCGCCCGTTCGCTGCATCCGCGCAGCCTGCTCGACGGCTTCACCATGCACTTTCGCGACGCCGGCTTGCCGCTGCTGTTCCTCGAAGCCTTTGTGCTGATGGGCGCGTTCGTCACGCTGTTCAACTACATTGGCTACCGCTTGCTGGCCGAGCCTTATCACATGGAGCAGGCGTTCGTCGGGCTGCTGTCGGTGGTGTACCTGTCGGGTATCTACAGCTCGGCGAAAATCGGCGCGCTGGCGGACAAACTCGGTCGTCGCAAAGTGCTCTGGAGCACCATCGCGCTGATGATCGCCGGCCTCGTCCTGACGATGTTCACGCCGCTGCCGCTGGTGATCTTCGGCATGCTGGTCTTCACCTTCGGCTTCTTCGGCGCCCATTCGGTGGCCAGCAGCTGGATCGGCCGCCGCGCCATCAGGGCCAAGGGTCAGGCGTCGTCGTTGTACCTGTTTTGCTATTACGCCGGTGGCAGCATCGCCGGTACCGCAGGCGGCTATTTCTGGCATCTGGGCGGCTGGAACGGCATCGGCCTGTTCATTGGCGCGCTGCTGGTGGTGGCGCTGTTGATCGCGTTGAAATTGGCGAAGCTCCCCCCATTGCGGTAAAGACCCTTGTGGGAGCGAGCCTGCTCGCGAAGGCGTACTGACATTCAGCATTGATGTTGGCTGACCAAGCGCTTTCGCGAGCAGGCTCGCTCCCACAAGGGGAATGTGTTTGGTTTCACTGTCGGAGCACCACCCGCGCCTCCAGTATGGCGTCACGCTTTTCCAGGGTCAGCGATTGCAGCGCGACACCCTCGTGCTCGATGTGATCCAGCCACAACAGCAATGCCTTGGCGTCGCCGCTGAGGGTCAGGCGCAGCAGTTCGCTGTCGGTATCCATCTGATGCAATTCCAGCCCAGCTCTGGCGGCACTTTCGCTGATGCGCAGCGATAAGGGTTGGTCAGTCGATACAGGTTTGCTGCTGTGGGGTAGCGTCTGTTGCAGTTGCGCCGCCAGCGCCAGTTGCCGTTGATACTGGCGTTCGGCAATGGCCAGCCGTTGCTGCACCGGTTGCCAGATCAGGCTGAATGCCGCAACGCTCAGGAAAAAAACACCCAGTACCATCAACACCCATTGTTCGCGCATGGACAGGCGTTGCCAACGCTGGACGATCACTGCCTTGAATGGCTTCATGCGCCCTGCTCCATGCTCAGGGTCGCCTGTACCCGGTCACCCTCTTTGCTCGCGCTGTCCACCCGCACTGGCAAACCTTGCTGACGCCCGCGCTCGCGCAGCAGTTCCAGCTCGGCAAAGCTGTTGGCGCTAAGCTGGACTTTCCAGCCATCGCCTTCACGAAACTCCATGCGCCGGACGTCGACATGGCTTGCACCGATGACTTGCTCGACCCGTTTGACCAGGCCGGCGATGTGACCGCCCTGCGGCTGCTCCCCCTGGCTTTGCAGCGCCTGGAGTTGCGCGGCGAGGTCGACGATGCGGGTTTGCTCCGGGTAGAGCGCCTTGAACTGCTGCTCATTGCGGCTGTAGAGCTGACGACTTTCATCTTGCAGAAAGCGGATTCGCGCTTCACTGGCCCCCCAGTTCAGCAGCAACAACATCAGTATCGCCGACCCACCCATTCGCCACGGCAGCGGCTTTCGCCCCTGGACAAAATCACCGTGCAGCAGGTTGATTGCCTGCCCATGACCCTCCATCAGCCACCGATCGACATTCCCCTCACGCTCGTCCCGCCATTGCCTGTCCAAGGTCAATATCGGCCTGATCAGCGCCAATCCTTCGTCCGACAATGTCAGACGAGCCGCCAGACCGCCGCCTAACAGCCAACGGCCGAACCACCAGACACCGAACGCCTGATCCCGTGGCAACAGATCGGCATCGACATAGGCCGAACGCACTTCAACACCCACTTCGGTCAGCAACGAGAGCACAGTGGCAAAGCGCTCCCGACCAATCACCATCACCGGATAGCGCCCTTGCGGGTCGCGTCTCCCGACGCTCAAATGCACCCTTTCCAGCACCTCACTCAGTTGTTCTTCAACGGCGAAGGCAATGGCTTGTGCGGAGGGCCGCCGTGCGGAGGGCCACGGCTCGCTGCGCAACCAACTGCACAATTCCATGGGCAACAGCAGGTCGACGGGATTGCCGTTCAGTACTTGAACCGCCTGATTCAAAGGCATGAGCTGTCGTTGACCGGTCGGTGACCACAGGCAGCAGGGCCAGTCGGCCGCCGGCGCGGCCAGGCCTTCGGGTGTCAGGTAGAGCCAGGTTTTCATTGGGCTATCTCGTGGACATTCGACGGCAGTAACCGTCGCTGCAGGATTTTCAGTTGGCGGGTCTTGGGGTCGCGTTCGACATCGGTTGCCAGGCGCAATCGACTTTGCCCCTGCGTCACCTGAACGCTGACCCGATACCAGCGACTTTCGATGCCCAGTCCATGGCTGCTCAACCCCGAACCGGAAAGCAATGGGTCGTGGGTAAACGCCTGAACGCTTGCCCAGGGCGTCGAAGAACGCTGGCGCAGCAGTGCGTCAGCCATCGCAGGCTCGACGCCATCGAGCGCGCGCAGTACCAGCGCCGGAGCCGTGTTGATGTTCAACGCGGCGTCCGTGGGCAATAGGGCGACCCAGGGTTCCAGTCGACGCAGCAGCGGACCGTCGACACCCGGCAGCAGGCGCAACTGACTCAGCTCCCGCAAAACGCCTACCTGTTCAAGTGACAATGGCGCAAGCTCGAGCAGTTTCAGCAAACGCATCCAGCGATTGAGCGTGACCTGATCGATCTGCCCCTGAACCAGCAAGGCATTGAGATTGAAGCGTCCGGCCAGGTCTTCGATGTCGACGTGGATTTGCGCGTCTTCAATGTCGAATCCGAGTGTTCGATCAGGGATCAAATCGCTGTTTTTTTGCTGCGCCTGCAACTGCAATAACGCCCAGGCTTCCCCACTGGCAGCCAGTTGCCGCAGGTGTATCTGCTGCAACTGTTGCCCGCTGCCTTGCAGCAATAAACGATGACTGCGCAGCACTCCGCCGATGATCAACAGCGCCAGGCTCATGACCAGCAACACGCTGATCAATGCCACGCCGCGCTGAGACGTCCTCATGGCAATACACCGGGCAACAACAGCACGCGGCGGATCGCCTCGAAACGCCCCGCCGATACTTGCAGTTCCAGCGCTTGCGGCGCCTTTACGCTCCCATCGTTATGCCAACCGGTCTGGCCGTCGTACAGGCGCCAGCTCAGCTGCCGCACATCCCCCAGCAGTTTTTGCCGTTGCAGGATCAGCGTGCCTTCGCCCCGGCTTTCGCGCCACAACGTGCCGCTGTCGAGCCGATAGGTCAGCGCCTGTCGTTCGCTGCGTGGCTGGTCCAGCGGGTTGCGCCAATGGCTGCGCTGCAAATGCAGCGCAGCGTGCTCAAGCACGATCGGTTGTTCGGTGATATGCAGCACGTCGCGCTCGATCACGGCCACGGCGCGTTGCAGGCCTCGTAGTTCACGCTCGTGGGCCATGGTTCCCTGCTGCATGCGCACCACGCCGTCGAACAGCGTCCAACTCGCCAGCCCCAGCAAAGCGAAGATCGCAATGGCGATCACCAGCTCGATCAGTGTGAAGCCGACCTGTTTACTCATGGGGTTGGGCTATCCAGCCACTGGCGCGGTGCACGGTCTGCTCGCGCCCGGCGAGGCTGACCTCGACATCGACTTTGTACAGACGCTCGTCGCTCGCTGCCCGGATGTGATGACGCACCACCCAGTCGCGACGATCCATTTGCACAACCCGCTGCGATTGCCCGATAACCCGGCCAGGTTGCAGGCGCAGCTCGTTCAATTGGTTGTCTGCCACCCACGCAGCGATAAGCCTCTGCTCAGCGGCGCCAGCCTGCTTCACCACGTATTGGCCTGCTGACAGCACGGCGGTCGCCAGGGTCGCAAAAATCGCCAGCGCCACCATGATTTCCAGCAGTGTGAACCCATCCATGCGCGGCACGAACGACGGCCTAGCCATCGATCCGCACCTCGCCGATACCATCGCCGGAAAGACTCAACCAACGCCGGTCCTTAGTCTCGAATGTCAGGGTGAATACGCTGGTTTCATCGCTGCTGAGCATCAACAATTGAGGTGGCCCTTCGTTGGTACCCAGGCTCGCGGAATAGCCGTCGTGCTCCAGACGTAAACGCAAGTTATCGGGCCATCGATAAAACGCCGACACCGGTTCCCAGCCCCGAATCGCCAGCCGTAGCGCGCGGTAACCCTCGTCGCTCAGGCGCACGCCGTACTCCTGACCTTCCAGCACCGCGCGTTCACGCAACTGTCGAATCATGCCCGCGAGGGTGTCTGCCTCTTGCCTGACCTGACGCGCCGGGTTCATGCCGCCGGCAAAACTCACCATGCCCACCAGCACGCCGATCAGCACGATCACGATCATCAGCTCCAGCAAGGTAAATCCCCGACAGCGGCGTCCCACGGATCAGCCACCCCAGTTGCCGATGTCGGTGGCATGCCCTTCGCCACCGACCACGCCATCAGAACCGAGAGAATACAAATCGTAGGTGCCATCGACCGATTTCACGCCGGGATTAAGGTACTGATAAGGCGTGCCCCACGGGTCCACGGGCAGGCTTTTCAGGTAACCCTGAGGGTTCCAGTTACGCGCTGCCGGCAGCCCGGAAGGACGTTTGTGCAACGCCTCCAGCCCTTGCTGCGTCGAGGGGTATTGGAAGTTGTCGAGGCGATACATTTCCAGGGCGGTGGCAATGGCCTGGATATCCGTCTTGGCCGCCGTGACCTTGGCCTGATCAGGGCGGCTCATGAACTGCGGCACCACGATGGCCCCCAGGATGCCGATGATGACCACCACCACCATGATTTCGATCAGGGTAAAACCGCGCTGGGACGTTCTGTGATTCAAGGCATTCATGGGTCAATTCACCAATTGGTTGAGGCTGAGAATGGGTAGCAGGATGGCCAGGACGATCAGCAGCACGACGGCGCCCATCACTACGAGCATGGCCGGCTCGAACAGGCTCACCACCAGGGCGATGCGTGCTGCCAGGCTACTTTCCTGTTGCTCGGCGGCACGTGCCAGCATGCGGTCGAGTTCGCCGGCCCGTTCGCCGCTGGCGATCATGTGCAGCATCATCGGCGGGATGTCGCCGCTCAGTTCCAGGCCCCGGGTCAAGGTGCCGCCCTCGCGGACAGAACGGGCGACATCGGCCATCCGTGCACGAATGGTCAGGTTGCCGATCACGGCGGCGGCGATTTCCAGTGCATCGACCAACGGCACTGCACTTTTGCCGAGAATCGCCAGGGTGCTGGCAAACCGCGCCGCTTCCATTGCCCGCAGCACCTCACCAATGACCGGCAGGTTCAACACCAGGCGATGCCAGCGCAGCCGCCAGACCGGTTGGCGCAGGCTCCAGCGCCAGAGGCTGATCAATAGCGCCATGCCACCGATGATCAGCAGGCCATGATTGCGAAAACCGTCGCTCACGCCGATCAACGCATGGGTCAGCCAAGGCAATGCCTGGCCGCTGTCGACGAAAATCTTCACCACGTCCGGCACCACGTAACCGAGCAGAAAGCCGACGATCGCCACGCTGGTCAGCATCAGGATCAACGGGTACACCAGGGCCATCTGGATTTTCTGCCGCGAGGCCTGCCGCGCTTGGGTGTAGGCCGCCAGTTGCTCTAGCACGTCACCCAAATGCCCGGAACGTTCACCGGCGGCGACGGTGGCACGAAACAATTCCGGGAACGCCTTGGGAAAAAGACCCAGCGCTGTGGAAAGGGCATGACCTTCCATCACCCGGCTGCGAACCGTCGATAACAGACCGGCAACCTTGCGTTTGACACTCTGTTTCGCCACCGCCCCGAGGGCTTCTTCAAGGGGCAAACCAGCCTGAACGAGGGTGGACAGTTGCAGCGTCAACAGCGCCAGGTCCGCCGCGCCGAGGCGCCCGCCCCGTGGTTGCGACCCCGCGTTGCCGCCTACCCTGACCTCCTGCAATTCGCGCGGCCATAAACCTCGCTCGCGCATCAGTTGCCGGGCATGGCGCGGACCGTCGGCTTCAAGTCGGCCCTTGCAGCGTCGGCCCTGGGCATCGTCGGCACGGTAATCGAAAGTCGGCATGCTTATTCCTCCTGGACCACGCGCAGTAACTCGTCGAGGCTGGTCACGCCGTCCAGCACCCGCTGGCGTCCATCCTGAAACAGGCTGCGAGACAGCTTGCGCGTCTCTTCGATCAACGCCTGCTCGCTGGCCCCTTGATGAATCAACGTCGACACGGCAGGCGTCACGCCGATCAGTTCGTAGATGCCGATTCGCCCGCGATAACCGTGCTGGCACTGATCGCAGCCCGCCGCCCTGAACAGCAGCGGAGGCGCCGCGCAATCGAGCCCCAGCCTTTGACACGCCGCCGCATCGGCGCTGTACGACACCTTGCAATGGCCACACAAGGTGCGCAGTAAACGCTGGGCCAGAATGCCCACCAATGACGACGCCAGCAGGTAGGCATCGACGCCCATGTCCACCAGACGCGTGACCGCGCCGACCGCGCTGTTGGTGTGCAAGGTCGAGAGCACCAGGTGCCCGGTCAGCGAAGCCTGCACGGCGATTTCCGCAGTCTCGCGGTCACGGATCTCACCGACCATCACCACGTCCGGGTCTTGTCGCAGGATCGCCCGCAAGCCTCTGGCGAAGGTCATGTCGACTTTCGGATTGACCGGCATCTGACCGATCCCCAGCAGGTGGTATTCGATGGGGTCTTCAACCGTGAGGATGTTGCGGGTCTGATCGTTCAGACTGCTCAGGGCGGCATACAGGCTGGTGGTCTTGCCGGAGCCGGTAGGCCCGGTCACCAAGAGAATGCCGTGGGGTCTGCCCAGTAGCTGACGCAGGGCCGCGAGGGTATCGTCGGGCATGCCCAGACGTTGCAACTCCAGTCGCCCGGCCTGCTTGTCGAGCAAACGCAACACCACCCGCTCACCGTGCGCCGAAGGCAGCGTCGAGACCCGCACATCGACTTCATGCCCCGCCAGTCGCAGGGCCATGCGTCCATCCTGTGGCACGCGCTTTTCCGCGATATCCAGCCGCGCCATGACCTTGATCCGCGACACCAGCAACGTTGCCAATTCACGCCTTGGCCGCAGCATTTCGCGCAATTGCCCATCGATGCGCATGCGTACCGAGAGGTACTGCTCAAAGGTTTCCAGATGCACGTCCGACGCCTGCTCGCGCACGGCTTCGCTGAGCAGTGCGTTGATCAGGCGGATGATCGGCGCATCGCCTTGCTGCTCCAGCAGATCGGCGGTTTGCGGCACCTGGTCCACCAGACTCAGCAGATCAAGCTCTTCGTCCAATCCTTGGGCCACTTGCTCGGCAGCGCTCTGTCCTTCGCGGTAGGCCGCAGCCAACCGGATCGAAAATTCCTCAGGTTGCAGTACGCGCAGCTGCAATGCATGACCACATAAGCGACGCGCCTCCGCCACCGCCGTGAGCGGCGTATCGGCACGTATCGCCAAGGTGCACTCGTCGCCTTCGCGCTCCAGCAAAACGCCGAATCTGCGGGCGAAACCGAAAGGCAATGGCTCGAAAACCCTGGCAGTCATGGCGATGTCGGCGCCGATTGGCGCAGGTCGAATAGCGGCGCATCGGAAACCGGCTCGAACAACTGACGTGCATCGGCGGGCAATAGCAACGAGTTGTTGCCCTGCGCCCCCGGCTTGCTCAGGTCACGCAGCGCGTTGTAACGCTGCTGGCTGACATCGACCAGGTCTTCCTTGCTGCGCACGATGGTGGGCCGCAAAAACACCATCAGATTGCTTTTGGTCTGGGTATCCCGGGTCCAGCGAAACAGGGCGCCAAGGTAAGGAATGTCGCGCAGCAACGGCACCCCGCTTTTCTGCGTGCGCACACTGTCGCGGATCAGGCCGCCGATCACGATGATTTCGCCGTCGTCGGCCAGGATGGTGCTTTTGAGCGCCCGCTTGTTGGTGATCAGGTCAGAAGAATCGATGCCCGATACCGAGGGCGCGATGTCCGACACTTCCTGCTCGACTTCCAGGCGCAGGCTCGAGCCGTCATTGATGTACGGCTTGATCTTCAGGCTGATGCCCACGTCCTTGCGCTCGACCGTGGTAAACGGGTTGTCCGCACCACTGCTGTTGGTGGCGTAGGAGCCGGTTTTAAACGGTACGTTCTGGCCAACAATGATTTCCGCTTCCTGGTTGTCCAGGGTTAAAAGACTCGGCGTAGAGAGCAGGTTGCTGCGGGTATTACTGGCCAGGGCTGAAATCAACGCGCCAAAACGGTCCCTGCCTAACTGCAGGGTCGCGCCTTCAGGTGCCGATTTTTTCTCGTCGAATTTCAAGCCGCCAACGATTGGAACATCGGTGCCGGGAAAATTGATGAACCCCTTGGCATCGCCCGTATTGAGACCCCACTGCACGCCCACGGCTTCAGCGATGTCCCCGGAAATTTCGACGATTGCCGCATGGATCAGCACTTGCGCCCGAGGTTGATCCAGCTGACGCACGATGCTCTCGATGGTCTTGACTTGCGCCGGTTCCGCGATCAACACCAGCGCATTCTGGCTTTCGTCGGCCTTGATCATGAAGGTCGCGCCGGTGGAGGTATCCTTTGCGCCGCCAATCGCGGTGGGCGCTTTTCTGCCCTGCCCCATAGATTCGAGAATCTCGGCCAATTGTTTGGCATCGCTGTGACGCAGACGAAGAACCCGGGCATTGTCGGGCGTCGCCGTGGCGCGAATGTCGAGACCGCGGGCAAGTTCGGTCAGGCGTTGGCGGACCGCTGACGGGCCAATGAGGATCAGACGATTGGTGCGGCTGTCGGCCAGCACCTGTATCGCAGTATCGGCGTTGCGCTTGCCCAGGGAAGCTTCCATCAACGAGACCACGTCGCTGGCCTGGGCGTGATGCAGTTGGACCACCGCGTGCATGTTGCCCTGCCCGGAGTCCAGTTGCCGAACCACCCGGGCAATGCGTTGTGTATTGGCGGCGGTATCGGTGACCACCAGTGCATTGGCCGACACCGACGGGCCGACATACCCATTGGCCGATATCAGCGGCCGCACCAACCCGGCAATGTCTGCGGCGCTGCTGGTGTTCAGCTCGATGACCCGAGTGACAAACTGCGATGCCGTGGCGTTTTTCGCCGTGCCTTGACCGGCACGGGTTTTCGCCTCAGCCACGGGTGTGATCAGGATCCGATCGCCCTCGTCGATCACCGTGAAGTTGTGGGCATCGAGCACCGAGTAAAACAATCGGCGCACACCCTCGCGGTCAAGGGCCTGACGGGACATGACGGTAATGCGCCCGGAAACCCGAGGGTCGAGCACCACGGTGGTCCCGAGAATGGACGAGATTTCTTCGACGATGTCCCGCAGCTCGGCGTTATTCATCGCCAGCTGCCATTTTTCTTCCTCGGCCCACAGTGCACCGGGCAAGATTGTTACTGACAACAGGGCAAGAAGAAGCATGGAGCGCAAAGCCCGCGCGCCAATGAAGCTGTTCATGGGGTTGCTCACTCTGACGGCCCGGAATGTGGGCGTAGATAACGCGCAGATATAACGCGGGTTTGGGTCTCGGCTTGTGGGTCGAATCGGCGCAGGAAACCCGCGGTGGACGTCTGTAGCGTCAACACTTCCTCTCGACCCTTGTTCCACAACACCGCCTGATTCGCCTCGACGCGGCGCAGCACGCTGCCGCCCGGCAGTTGATCGCCGACCTGGTAGATCCGCGAACCTTGCCCATCCGCCAGCAACGCTCGGGACAGACCCGAATCGCGGACAAAACTGGCCTGCAAGGTGAGCGGTTCCGCACTGGGCAGCAACGGGGTTTCTGCCGACAGGCCGAACACCGTGAGAATCGCTGATGTATCCAGGGGCGCACGAGGGGTTGGCGTCGCAACCGGTGCCGGGAACGACATGGGTGAGGCAAGGCTTGCGCGAAAGCTCGACTCCTGCCACGTCAAAAAAGCCGCATAACCTACGGACAAACCCAACACGCAGAGTGTGCAGAGTCGTCTGTTCACTCGATTTGTTCACTTCGAACACGATCGCAAAGGGACATACGCCGCAGCACGCGATGGCCGCACAGCTCATGGACAATCACCGCGCCGACATGCACAGCGATCAGCAACGAAAGGAACAGGCACGACCAGACGTGAATCGTGAAAAATCGCGCAATGAGCGCCGGATCACTCAGCGGCTGTGCGATCTCGACCACCCCGAACACATCGATCGGGCGATCCATCATCAACACACCGGTCGCCAGCACGACAGTGACCACGAAATAAATAAGCGTATGGACGAAAAACACGAGTTTTTTCTCCACCGACAAAATGCTCAAGTCCATGCTCCGGACGTGGGCGACAAAAATACCGAGGCGCCAGACAAAAAACGGGATGAACACCGTTGTCAGCGACACATTGATAAAGGCAACCCACTGACTGATCCGCACAGGCACTTCGACCATGGCCACGTAGAACCCTGACGCCAAGGTCCAGATGATCACAGCCGCCGATAGCCAATGCAGCCATACGCGCTGCCCGGAATAACCCGAAACCGACATGTTCAACTCGAACTTCAAACAGGAGAAAGCCTTCAGGCGATCCTTTGCTGATCGCCTGAAGGGTTACGGGAAGGGCTTAGATTTTGTCCCAGGCCATGTGCCAATGCGCACCGACGCCAGGTTCAAAACCATTGGCGGTCGGGGAGTATTGCTTGCAGTAACCGGACGCCTGGAGCGGCTTGCATTCAAAGACTTCGTTGGTCTTTGGTTGCAGCACTTTGGTACCGGCTTTGTAGTCGCTGAGGCCTTCAGGGAACACGAAGTCGTAGTCGGCACCAGCGCCTTCACCGGTCACGTTGACCGACTTTGTGTCCTGACGGGTGGTGCGGCCATCCAGGGTTGTGCCAACCAGGGTCAGGGTGTGCTCGCCAGGATTGCTGCGAACATCCATGACCAGGTTTGTAGAACCACTTTCCACCTGGGCCTTGGTGGAACCGACCGGCTTGTTGTTCTCGTCGAACAAGGTCGCTTCAACGTTCATTTTGCGGTTGGAGATCATGCCGAAATCGACCTTGACCTGGCCTTTCACCAGCACGTATTCGGCTTGCTGGGAGGCTACCGACATGCGCGCTGCGGTGTCTTCCTTCATGTCCAGTTGAACTTCGTAACGGGTCACGCCGCTTTCTTTTTGCGCATACAGACTGTTGTTGCCCTTGACCGGCTCAATGTTGCCTTCCGCGTCGCGAACGCCTGCACGGATGAGGGTGTGAGCCTTGTTGATCGCTTCTGCCAGCTTGAACGACCAGTTGTCTGGCGAGCCTTGTTCGGCAGTATCGATGGAGACTTCAACGCTGTAAGCGCTGCTCTCGCCACTGGCCGAGAACGCACGGGCCTTGACCTTGTCGCCCACAAGCAACTGGGTCGAAGGCGCGATGCTGCCTACGGAGGACCAGCCGCCCGGCAGTTCCGCTTCGGCAATGATGTTTACATCGGTTGCGTTGTAAAAGGCCGCATCGGTGTCACCGACGGTCCAGATCGCCAGAATGACATGCTGGCCGGTTTTGTCGGCCGGGAGGGTGCAGTTGTGCTTGGCACCGGACTCTGGCTTCTGGTTGCCGCCGTCAATGGTGCAGAACGGCGTGCTTTCGAACGTGGCGCGTTTGAGCGATTCGTTCGGGTTCCAGCCATTACGGCTGATGAAATATTCGTGTTTTGTCGCTGGGTGTACAGCGGTGTAACGCCATTGGAAATCAATATTGCGATCCTTGATTTCATTCAAATGCCAACGAGTGGCGGACTGTGCATCCATTGCGGAGAACAGCGAGTGGCCACCACTGGCGATCTTTCCGTCAATCGGCCCTTGCAACGGCGCACCGCCGGAACCGGCCGGGAAGCCCTTGAAGGTTTCGCCGACACTTTGCGGCTCGTATTGCGCGCCACCGCAGTTGGTATTCAAGCCTTTCTGGCAAAGCAGCGCACGGGAAGGTGGTACTTCCAGGTAGCCATGCGCCGAGGCGCTTTGTGATGCCAACATTGTCGATAACAGGATCATTGAAGAAGTGCAGACGGCCAGCGCACTTCCCTTGTAAGAATTATTTTTCATCGAACGAACTCCAGACTACTTATCGAATATTCAGTCGCGCATTACTTGCGCCGATGCTTGCGATACTGCCCAGCGCAGGGCTGAGCAAGAGGTCCGGACATTACGTGGATGAATGAATTTTCTATGTAGGGCAAATCTGTGGTGATAGCAGGAACATTCTCTACAACACCTGGATGTAAGAACTTCCTGACGACGCGCGACTACAACCAAACAGAAACCAAAAAAAAGCCTGTCGGGCGCCATGCCCGACAGGCTTTCAAACAACTTGCATGTTTTTACTCGTGATACTGCGCCGACAACTCATGTACGGCCCGCAAGAAGGCGCCTGCATGTTCCGGGTCGACTTCCGGCGTGATGCCGTGCCCCAGGTTGAACACGTGGCCACTGCCCTTGCCATAACTGGCGAGGATGCGACCGACTTCGGCGCGGATGGCTTCAGGCTTGGCGTAGAGCACGGTCGGATCCATGTTGCCTTGCAGGGCGACTTTGCTGCCGACGCGTTCACGAGCGTTGCCGATGTCGCAGGTCCAGTCCAGGCCCAGCGCATCCGCACCGGCGTCGGCGATGCTTTCCAGCCACAGGCCGCCGTTCTTGGTGAACAGGATGACCGGCACCTTGCGACCTTCGTGCTCGCGGATCAGGCCGCTGACGATTTTGCGCATGTAGGCCAGGGAGAATTCCTGATACGCCGCCGCCGACAGGTTGCCGCCCCAGGTGTCGAAGATCTGCACCGCTTGTGCACCGGCCAGGATCTGGCCGTTGAGGTAGCTGGTGACCGACTGCGCGAGTTTATCCAGCAGCAGGTGCATGGCTTGCGGGTTGTCGTAGAGCATGGCTTTGGTCTTGCGGAAGTCTTTCGACGAGCCGCCTTCGACCATGTAGGTGGCCAGGGTCCACGGGCTGCCGGAGAACCCGATCAGCGGCACGCGACCATTGAGTTCGCGGCGGATGGTGCTGACTGCGTCCATGACGTAGCCCAGGTCTTTCTGCGGATCGGGAATCGGCAGGGCTTCGATGTCGGCCAGGGTGCTGACGACTTTCTTGAAACGCGGGCCTTCACCGGTTTCGAAGTACAGGCCTTGGCCCATGGCATCGGGAATGGTGAGGATGTCGGAAAAGAGGATCGCCGCGTCCAGTTGTGGATAACGGTCGAGGGGTTGCATCGTGACTTCGCAAGCGAACGCCGGGTTCATGCACAGGCTCATGAAATCACCGGCCTTGGCACGGCTGGCGCGGTATTCAGGCAGGTAGCGACCGGCCTGACGCATCATCCACACAGGGGTGACGTCTACGGGTTGCTTGAGCAGGGCGCGCAGGAAACGGTCGTTCTTCAGGGCAGTCATGTCGGCATCCGGAAAAAAAGTGCGGGCATTTTCTCAGAGCCGGGCGCAAAAGGCACGGATACAGCTCAGCCTTTTGTCTATCGGGTCAATTTGTCGCGGGGGGAACACATCACAAATAACCCCAACCCTGTAGGAGCAAAGCTTGCTCGCGATGCAGGCGACTCGGTCAATTTGAACACCGCGCTGAAGCTATCGCGAGCAAGCTTTGCTCCTACAGAACAGGCCTGCTCGCGATTTCGGTTTAGACGCCCAGGTAATCCAGGATCCCTTCCGCCGCATTGCGGCCTTCGAAGATCGCCGTCACCACCAGGTCAGAACCACGAACCATGTCGCCACCGGCGAAGATTTTCGGGTTGCTGGTCTGGTGCTTGTACTGGCCTTGTTCCGGTGCCACGACGCGGCCCTGGCTGTCGGTCTGGATCTCGAACTGCTCGAACCACGGTGCCGGGCTCGGGCGGAAACCGAAAGCAATGACCACGGCGTCGGCCGGGATGATCTCTTCGGAGCCCGGGATCGGCTCGGGGCTGCGACGGCCACGGGCATCCGGTTCGCCAAGACGGGTCTCGACCACCTTCACGCCTTCGACCTTGTCTTCGCCGACGATAGCAATCGGCTGGCGGTTGTAGAGGAATTTCACGCCTTCTTCCTTGGCGTTTTTCACCTCTTTGCGCGAGCCCGGCATGTTCGCTTCGTCACGACGATAGGCGCAGGTCACCGATTTGGCCCCCTGGCGAATCGAAGTACGGTTGCAGTCCATCGCCGTGTCGCCACCACCCAGCACCACGACCTTCTTGCCCTTCATGTCGACGAAGTCTTCCGGCGACTTTTCAAAGCCCAGGTTGCGGTTGACGTTGGCGATCAGGAAGTCCAGGGCATCGTACACGCCCGGCAGGTCCTCACCGGCGAAACCGCCCTTCATGTAGGTGTAGGTACCCATGCCCATGAACACCGCATCGTATTCGGCGAGCAGTTGCTCCATGGTGACATCCTTGCCCACCTCGGTGTTGAGGCGGAACTCGATGCCCATGCCGGTGAAGACTTCGCGGCGATTGCTCAGCACGGTCTTTTCCAGCTTGAACTCGGGGATACCGAAGGTCAGCAGGCCACCGATTTCCGGGTTCTTGTCGAACACCACCGGAGTCACGCCGCCGCGCACCAGCACGTCGGCACAGCCCAGGCCCGCAGGCCCTGCGCCGATGATCGCAACACGCTTGCCGGTCGGCTTGACCCTGGACATGTCCGGGCGCCAGCCCATGGCGAACGCGGTGTCGGTGATGTACTTCTCCACCGAACCAATGGTCACCGCGCCGAAGCCGTCGTTGAGGGTGCAGGCACCCTCACACAGACGGTCCTGCGGGCACACCCGGCCGCAGACTTCCGGCAGGGTGTTGGTCTGGTGCGACAGCTCGGCGGCGGCGAGGATGTTGCCCTCGGCCACCAGTTTCAGCCAGTTGGGAATGAAGTTGTGCACCGGGCACTTCCATTCGCAATACGGGTTGCCGCAACCCAGGCAGCGGTGGGCCTGGTCGGCCGACTGCTGGGGTTTGAAGGGTTCGTAGATTTCCACGAACTCTTTCTTGCGTTGACGCAACAGTTTCTTCTTCGGATCCTTGCGCCCGACCTCGATGAACTGGAAGTCATTATTCAGACGTTCAGCCATTTTAAAACCTCATCAAACTCTTCAGGCGCATATCACTGCGGGTTGGCACGGGTGCTGGAAAGCAACGATTTCAGGGAGGCAGCCTTGGGCTTGACCAACCAGAAACGGCGCACGTAATCGTCGAGGTTTTCGGCGAGTTCACGACCCCACTCGCTGTCGGTTTCCTCGACGTACTCGTTCAGCACGCGTTGCAAATGGCTGCGGTAGGCTTCCATCGCCTCGCCGCTGATCCGCTGGATTTCCACCAATTCGTGGTTGACCCGGTCAACGAAGGAGTTGTCCTGGTCGAGCACGTAGGCGAAACCGCCGGTCATGCCAGAGCCGAAGTTGTAACCGGTCTTGCCCAGGACGCAGACGAAACCACCGGTCATGTACTCGCAGCAGTGATCGCCGGTGCCTTCCACCACGGTGTGAGCACCGGAGTTACGCACGGCGAAACGCTCACCCGCGGTGCCGGCGGCGAACAGCTTGCCGCCAGTGGCGCCGTACAGGCAGGTGTTGCCGATGATGGCACTGTCCTGGGTCTTGTAGACGCTGCCCTTCGGCGGAACGATGACCAGCTTGCCGCCGGTCATGCCTTTGCCGACGTAATCGTTGGCGTCGCCTTCCAGGTACATGTTCAGACCACCGGCGTTCCACACACCAAAGCTCTGACCGGCAGTGCCTTTGAAGCGGAAGGTGATAGGCGCATTGGCCATGCCCTGGTTGCCGTGTTTGCGGGCGATTTCGCCGGAGATCCGCGCGCCGATGGAACGGTCGCAGTTGCAGATATCCAGGGCGAACTCGGCGCCGCTCAGGTCGTTGATCGCCGAAGTGGCCATCTCGACCATTTTCTCGGCCAGCAGGCCCTTGTCGAACGGCGGGTTGCGCTCAACACCACAGAATTGCGGCTTGTCTGCCGGCACGTGGTCGCTGCCCAGTAACGGGGTCAGGTCCAGGTGATGCTGCTTGGCGGTCTGGCCTTCGAGGATTTCCAGCAGATCGGTACGTCCGATCAGCTCTTCGAGGGAGCGCACGCCCAGCTTGGCCAGCCACTCACGGGTTTCTTCGGCGACGTAGGTGAAGAAGTTCACCACCATGTCGACGGTGCCGATGTAGTGATCCTTGCGCAGCTTCTCGTTCTGAGTCGCGACGCCGGTGGCGCAGTTGTTGAGGTGGCAGATACGCAGGTATTTGCAACCCAAAGCAATCATAGGCGCCGTACCGAAGCCGAAGCTTTCAGCGCCGAGGATGGCAGCCTTGATCACGTCGAGGCCGGTTTTCAGGCCGCCGTCGGTCTGTACCCGGACTTTGCCGCGCAGATCGTTGCCACGCAGGGTCTGGTGGGTTTCGGCCAGGCCGAGCTCCCACGGAGCGCCCGCGTATTTGATCGAGGTCAGTGGCGATGCACCGGTGCCGCCGTCGTAGCCGGAGATGGTGATCAAGTCCGCGTAGGCCTTGGCCACCCCGGCGGCGATGGTGCCGACGCCCGCTTCCGCTACCAGCTTCACCGAGACCAGCGCCTTCGGGTTGACTTGTTTCAGGTCGAAAATCAGCTGCGACAAGTCTTCGATCGAGTAGATGTCGTGGTGCGGCGGTGGCGAAATCAGGGTCACGCCCGGCACTGCGTAACGCAGCTTGGCGATCAGACCGTTGACCTTGCCGCCTGGCAGTTGACCGCCCTCGCCCGGCTTGGCGCCCTGGGCGACCTTGATCTGCAGCACTTCGGCGTTGACCAGGTATTCCGGGGTCACACCGAAACGGCCGGTGGCCACCTGCTTGATTTTCGAGCTCTTGATGGTGCCGTAGCGCGCCGGGTCTTCACCGCCTTCACCGGAGTTGGAACGCGCACCGAGGCGGTTCATGGCTTCGGCCAGGGCTTCGTGAGCTTCCGGCGACAGGGCGCCCAGCGAGATACCGGCGGAGTCGAAGCGCTTGAGCACCGATTCCAGCGGCTCGACTTCGCTCATGTCCAATGGTGTGTCGAGGGTTTTGACTTTCAGCAGGTCGCGGATCATCGACACCGGACGATTGTCCACCAGCGACGTGTATTCCTTGAACTTGCTGTAGTCGCCCTGCTGCACGGCGGCTTGCAGGGTGTTGACCACGTCCGGGTTGTACGCGTGATATTCGCCACCGTGGACGAACTTCAGCAGGCCGCCTTGCTGGATCGGCTTGCGCGGGCTCCAGGCTTCGGTGGCCAGGGCTTTCTGCTCGGCTTCGATGTCGACGAAGCGCGCGCCCTTGATGCGGCTCGGTACGCCCTTGAAGCTCAGGTTGCAGACTTCCTCGGACAGGCCGATCGCTTCGAACAGTTGTGCCCCGCGATAGGAGGTGATGGTCGAGATACCCATCTTCGACAGGATCTTGAGCAGGCCCTTGGTGATGCCTTTACGGTAGTTCTTGAACACCTCGTAGAGGTCGCCCAGCACTTCACCGGTACGGATCAGGTCGCCCAGCACTTCATAAGCCAGGAACGGATAAACGGCAGAGGCGCCGAAACCGATCAACACGGCGAAATGATGCGGATCGCGAGCAGTGGCGGTTTCCACCAGGATGTTGGAATCGCAGCGCAGGCCTTTTTCGGTCAGGCGGTGGTGCACCGCGCCGGTGGCCAGGGAGGCGTGGATCGGCAGCTTGCCCGGGGCAATATGACGGTCGCTCAGTACAACCTGGGTACGACCGGCGCGCACGGCTTCTTCAGCCTGATCGGCGACGTTGCGGATCGCCGCTTCGAGGCCGACGCTTACGTCGTAGTTGAGGTCGATGATCGCGCGCTCGAAGCCCGGACGATCGAGGTTCATCAGCGAGCGCCACTTGGCCGGGGAAATGACCGGCGAGCTGAGGATCACGCGCGAAGCGTGTTCCGGCGACTCCTGGAAGATGTTGCGCTCGGCACCGAGGCAGATCTCCAGCGACATGACGATGGCTTCACGCAGCGGGTCGATCGGCGGGTTGGTGACCTGCGCGAACTGCTGGCGGAAATAGTCGTACGGCGTGCGCACGCGCTGGGACAGCACGGCCATCGGCGTATCGTCGCCCATCGAACCCACGGCTTCGTAGCCTTGTTCGCCAAGCGGACGCAGCACCTGGTCGCGCTCTTCGAACGTGACCTGGTACATCTTCATGTATTGCTTGAGCTGATCGACGTCGTAGAACGCCGAACCGTGGTCGTTGTCTTCCATGGTCGCCTGGATGCGCAGGGCATTCTTGCGCAGCCATTGCTTGTACGGATGACGGGACTTCAGGCGGTTGTCGATGGCATCGGTGTCGAGGATCTGACCGGTTTCGGTGTCCACGGCAAAGATCTGGCCCGGGCCAACGCGACCTTTGGCGATCACATCTTCAGGCTGGTAGTTCCAGACGCCGATTTCCGACGCCAGGGTGATGAAGCCGTTCTTGGTGGTGACCCAACGCGCCGGACGCAGACCGTTACGGTCGAGCAGGCACACCGCGTAGCGACCGTCGGTCATGACCACGCCGGCCGGGCCGTCCCACGGCTCCATGTGCATCGAGTTGTATTCGTAGAACGCACGCAGGTCCGGGTCCATGGTTTCGACGTTCTGCCACGCAGGCGGAATGATCATCCGCACGCCACGGAACAGGTCGATGCCACCGGTGACCATCAGCTCAAGCATGTTGTCCATGCTGGAGGAGTCGGAGCCAACACGGTTGACCAGCGGGCCGAGTTCTTCCAGGTCCATCAAGTCGTTGGTGAACTTGGTGCGACGGGCCACGGCCCAGTTGCGGTTGCCGGTGATGGTGTTGATCTCGCCGTTGTGCGCCAGGAAGCGGAACGGTTGGGCCAGCGGCCATTTCGGCAGGGTGTTGGTGGAGAAGCGCTGGTGGAACACGCAAATCGAGGTTTGCAGGCGCTCATCGCTCAGGTCTGGATAGAAGGCGGTCAAATCCGCCGGCATCATCAGGCCTTTGTAAATGATGGTCTTGTGCGAAAAGCTGCACACGTAGTGGTCGACGTCGGCGGCATTGGCCACGGACGAGCGGCGACGGGAGGTGAACAGCTTGACGGCCATGTCCTGATCGCTCAGGCCTTCGCCACCGATGTACACCTGCTCGATCTGTGGCAGGCGTTCAAGGGCCAGGCGGCCGAGGACGCTGGTGTCGATTGGCACTTTGCGCCAGCCGACCAGTTGCAGACCGGCGGCCAGGATCTCGCGGTTCATGTTCTCGCGAGCGGCTTCGGCTTTGACCGGGTCCTGATTGAAGAAGACCATGCCCACGGCGTATTGCTTGGGCAGTGCGACGCCGAACGTTTCCTGGGCGATGGCTCGCAGGAACACGTCCGGTTTTTGAATCAGCAGACCGCAACCGTCACCGGTCTTGCCGTCAGCATTAATCCCACCGCGGTGGGTCATGCAGGTCAGGGCCTCGATGGCCGTTTGCAAAAGGGTATGACTGGGCTCGCCCTGCATATGGGCTATCAGGCCGAAACCGCAGTTATCCTTGAATTCATCTGGTTGGTACAGACCTGCTTTCATAGACACTTTCTCACCAGGCTGCCTCTTGTCGAGGCAAATTTCTTTTCAATTCAACCACTTACCATCCGCGCCGAACGTACGCCAGCTTTGCGGGGGCAAAAGGGAGGTCATTGTACACACCGACACTTGGCCTCACAAATTTGACGACGAAATGTCGCAAATCTATGTCGCATTTGTGAAAGGTTTAAAGCGATCTGCTGTGCTAGTCAAAACTTTTTTAATTTTGACCGCAACGACTCAAAGACTACTGTGACGCAGACACCACAAAGCATGCGGCCTTGAGGGCGGCATGCCTTGCAGAAATTTTGAGGTGCCGGGAGAGGCGGCCTGGGTAAGGCCGCCGAATCTTCAGCGAGCTGTTGCCAGTTCCTGTTGGACGCTGGCGACAGAGCGAGGCCAAGGTTTACCAGCCTGAACCTTCGCTGGCAAGGCCTTGATGGCGGTAACGGCTGCATCGCGGTTGGCGAAGTTACCGTAGGTGATGACGTAAAGCGGTTTGCCGTTGAGGACTTTCTTGAAATAACGGTACTCGCCGCCCTGCTCCTTGACGAAGTTTTGCGCGGTCGCTTCGGAGCTGGTGCCGAGGATTTGCACGACGTAGTTGCCCGGTGCCTGACCGGCATACCAGGTACCGCCAGCAGCCTTGGCCGCAGGCGCCGGCTTCTCGGCAGGTTTCTCGGCAGGCTTGGCAGCAGCGGCAACGGCCGGTTTGGCGGGCGCTGGAGCAGGCTTGGCGGCGACTGGTGCTGGAGCCGGTGCCGGCTTGGCGGTAGCGACTTGAGTCGGTGAAGGTACCGGCTTGGCCGCTGGCGTCGGTGCAGGGCCGGCAGGGACGCCGGCAGGCGGTGCGATCGTGGTCACGGTCGGTGGTGTGGCGCTGGAACCTTCCACCGGCACGCCATCATCGCCTTCGGTGATGCCACCAGCCGCTTCGGCGAGCGGTTTACGCATGACCGGCTGTGAATTACCGACCAACGGCAGTGGCATCGGCTGAGTGTTACCTGCGAATTCGACGGCCGGAGCACCGCCGTTCGCCGAACCCTGGCCGAGCGGCAATTGCGCCTGCTCGTTGGCTGGTGCACCTGTGGTCGGTGCTTTGCTGCGACCCGGCATCAACCAGGCGGCGGCCACCGCGACCACAACGACGGCGGATATCGCCAATACGTGTTTCTTCGGCATATTGAACCCCATACTTGGACGCTTCACCGCTGAACGGCTGGCAATCATGGCTTCGATCATCGCATCGCGGGCGACCTGATTGATGTTGCCAGGCCAACCGTCGGAGCTTTCGTGAATATCAGAGATCTGATCCGCGGTGAAAAGTTCGATACCGCGCCCCGCGCCTTCAAGCCGCTGATCCAGATATTCGCGGGTTTCTTCTTCGGTGTAAGGCTGCAACTCGATGACGTGGAAGCGCTCTTCCTCAAGCTGCAAAGCCTCAAGCTGGGCAATCAGCGACGTCTCGCCGAACAGGAACACATGCGGGCGACCTTCCGATGCACCGGCGGCCAGCGTCATCAAGGCTTCGAGCGCAGACTCGTCGAGCTGCTCGGCGTCATCCACCAGCAGATAGACTTCCTGCCCCGTGAGAGCCAGCTGCACCACCTGATCCAGAATGGCACCGGTCTCGGCCTGGGCAATGTCCAGCGCCTGGGCGACCTGGCGCAGCAGGCCGGCAGAGTCGCCGGCGCCCCGGGCGGAAACCACCACGCTCTGCACTGACTGCTTGTTGGTGCTGGCCACCAAGGCCTGACGCAACAGGGTCTTGCCACTGCCTTGCGGGCCAGTGACCACCAGCAGCAACTGGCTGTAACGTGCCAGGTGGTGCAACTGCCCCAGCACCGGTTTGCGCTGGGCCGGGAAAAACTTGAAGCCAGGCACCCGTGGAGCAAAAGGGTCGTGACTCAACTGGAAATGGCCGAGGAAAGCCTCGTCGGCATGCAAACTAGTCATCGCGTTCTTATTAACCTTTAAGCTGAGCCAGGGCGCGGTAATCCGCTCCCAGCGTGGCCTGTAGAACCTCTTTCGGATAATCGTCGGTCACCACCGCTTCGCCCATGCGGCGCAGCAGCACCAGGCGCAAACGACCGTCGATCACTTTTTTATCAATAGCCATGTGTTCGAGGAAATCGGCTTCGGTCATCTCTTCAGGCGGGATGACCGGCAGGCCGGCGCGCTGGAACAGACGAATGCCGCGGTCGCGGTCCTGTTCGCTGATCCAGCCCAGGCGTGCGGACATTTCCAATGCCATCACGGTGCCAGCGGCTACCGCTTCGCCATGCAGCCAGACACCGTACCCCATATGGGTTTCGATGGCGTGGCCAAAGGTGTGGCCCAGGTTGAGCGTGGCTCGCACACCGGTTTCTTTTTCGTCAGCCCCGACCACGGCGGCCTTGGCCGCACAAGAGCGTTCGATGGCATAGGTCAGGGCTTGCTGATCCAGATTGCGCAGGCGGTCGACGTTGTCTTCGAGCCAGGTCAGGAACGGCTCGTCGCAGATCAGCCCGTACTTGATGACTTCGGCCAGACCGGCGGACAGCTCGCGGGCCGGCAGGGTGTTGAGGGAGGCAGTGTCGATCAGCACGACGTTCGGCTGATAGAAGGCGCCGACCATGTTCTTGCCCAGCGGGTGGTTGATACCGGTCTTGCCACCCACCGAAGAGTCGACTTGCGACAGCAACGTGGTCGGGACCTGGATGAAATCGACGCCGCGCTGGTAGCAGGCCGCCGCAAAACCGGCCATATCGCCAATCACACCGCCACCAAGGGCGATCACTGTGGTGCGACGATCATGCCGCGCGGTCAGCAGACCATCGAAAATCAGTTGCAGGGTTTCCCAGGTCTTGAAGGCTTCGCCGTCGGGCAGCACCACGGAAATCACCGAAAACTGCGCAAGGCTGCGGGTCAGACGTTCGAGATAGAGCGGCGCCACGGTTTCGTTGGAGATGATCGCCACTTGCCGACCGCGAATATGCGGGGCCAGCAGCTCAGGCTGATCCAACAGACCTTCGCCAATATGAATCGGGTAGCTGCGCTCGCCTAGATCGACCTTGAGTGTCTGCATGTGTCCCCACAGTGAAGATGGAATCAGGATTCCTGCCTTGAGTTAACGCTCCACGGCTTGTGTCGGTGTGACGCCGCTTGATAGCCGTTCGCCACAACCTTGAGCGGTTGTGGCAGACGCCGAGGATAGCGCATTTCGCGCCGCGCATTAACGGGGAGGCAGCTGCTGCAAGCGTTCGAGAATATCGAGCACGACCATTCGCGGCGGCCGCTCATCGGTTTCCACCACCAGATCGGCGATTTCCCGATACAGCGGATCACGGATCGCCAACAGGTCACGAAGGGTCTTGGCCGGATCGGCAGTGCGCAACAAGGGCCGATTGCGGTCGCGGGAGGTACGGCCGACCTGCTGCTCGACGGACGCATGCAGATAAACCACCCGTCCACCGGCATGCAGCGCCCGACGATTGGCTTCGCGCATGACTGCGCCACCACCGGTCGCCAGCACCACACCGTCGTAATCGCACAGCTCGGCAATCATTGCCTGCTCACGGTCACGAAAGCCCGGTTCGCCTTCCTTGTCGAAGATCCATGGGATATTGGCGCCCGTGCGTAATTCAATTTCCTTATCGGAATCTTTGAATGGCAAGCGCAGCTCTTTGGCCAGCAACCGGCCGATGGTGCTTTTTCCAGCGCCCATCGGTCCTACAAGAATCAAATTTCGCACAGAATCAACGACTCACAGCAATCGCCTGGTTATTCATGATACGCGGAGTGAGAAACACCAACAGCTCGGATTTTTTCTCCGAAACCACGTCACGCCGGAAAAGGCGGCCAAGATACGGCACATCGCCAAGAAATGGCACCTTATCTACAACCTTGCTTTGAGTATTTGAGAAAACGCCCCCAATCAC
Source organism: Pseudomonas izuensis (assembly GCF_009861505.1). GTDB lineage: Bacteria > Pseudomonadota > Gammaproteobacteria > Pseudomonadales > Pseudomonadaceae > Aquipseudomonas > Aquipseudomonas izuensis. Next base: position 203,329 of record NZ_WTFT01000004.1, read on the forward strand.
GATGGTCTCGCCATCGTTCACCAGCACCTTGGCATTGACCTCGTTTTTCTTGATTGGCGGCACATCCTGCACCTTGTTCAGGTAGTCCGGCTCGTCCTTGGTGACCTTGACCTCCATGATGATCCGGTTGTCCGGGGTGATTTGCGGCGTCACTTCCAGCGACAGCGAAGCCTCCTTGAACGAGACCGAAGTAGCGCCGCTGGAGCTGGCTTCCTGATAGGGAATCTCGGTGCCCTTGAGGATTTTCGCGGTTTCCTTGTCGGACGTGACCACCTTGGGTTGCGAGACGATTTCGCCGTTGCCGGTTTTCTCCATGGCGGTAAGTTCCAGATCGAGCAAGACGTTATCAGTGATGAACGCGATGCCGATCCCCGAGGTATTGTTGGCAGCCCCCATGTCGACGAACGGCGAATTGGTACTGGTGCTTCCTGGCGTACCAATGGTCGATGAGCCGTTGACACCGTTACTGACACCAGACGTGTTCCAGTTGCCCCTATTCTGGACCGAGCCGCCCCAGCGCACCCCAAGACTCTTGTCGTAATCGACGTTCGCTTCGACGATCCGCGCCTCGATCATCACCTGGCGCACCGGGATATCCAGTTGCGCCACGATTCGCCGCAACTCGTCGAGTCGGTCCTGGGTCTGGTAGGCAATGATGTTGTTGGTGCGCTCATCGACGGTGATCGAACCCCGTTCGTCGACTTTCGCCTCGGCGCTGGTCACCGACTGGAACAACTTGGCAATATCGGCTGCCTTGGCGTAATTGACCTGCAGCAGCTCCCGGCGCAGCGGTGCCAGCTCGGCAATCTGTTTCTGCGACTCCAGTTCCTGGCGTTCCCGGGCGGCGATTTCATCGGCCGGCGCCACCAACAGCACATTGCCGATCTTGCGCTTGTCCAGCCCCTTGGTTTTCAACACCAGGTCCAGCGCCTGATCCCAGGGCACGTTTTGCAAACGCAACGTGATGCCACCCTGCACCGTGTCACTGGCCACCAGATTGAGATTGGTGAAATCGGCGATCAGTTGCAGTACCGAACGCACATCAATGTCCTGGAAATTCAACGAGAGCTTTTCACCACTATAGGCGTAGCGGTCGGCGTTACGTTTCTGCAGATCATCTACCGTCATCGGGCGGATGCTGACGGTCAGCTTGTTGTCGGTCTGGTAGGTCGAATAATCGAAGGCACCGCTGGGCTCGATCGTGATCGTGGCCTTGTCACCTGTGGCGCTGGCATTGACGAACTGCACCGGTGTGGCGAAGTCCTTGACGTCCAGGCGCACACGCAGCGGCTCGGGCAATCGGGTCTTGGTGAAACCGAGAACGATCTTGCCCTCGCGCTCCTGAATATCTGGCGCGATGGACGGATCCGACAAATCGATTACGACATTGCCTTCACCCTGAGTGCCGCGCTGAAAATCCACCGCGCGGATGGCCTTCGTCGTTGCTGCAGGTGCACGCGCCGGGGCCGGAGTCGGAACTACAGCGGCTGGCTGCCTGGAGGCTGTGCTTTTGGCACCCTGGCCCACCACCACAAACAGGTTATTGCCTTCGACCCGTGTGTCGTAAGGGGTCAACTGGGTCAGATTGATGATCAACCTCGTGCGGTCCTTGACCTCGACCACCGTCGCGCTTCGGGCATTGCCACTGCCAAGGTCGCGAGTCTTGTTCGACAGCTGACTGACGACACCCGGCAAGTCCAGTGCGATCCGTGCCGGGGACTCTGTCGTATACCCATGGGGCCTCGGAGGTTGCCCATCGAACGCCAGCTTCAACTCGACACGGTCCCCCGGCAGCGCAGCGACATCCAGCGCCTTGAGGTTAGCCGCTTGTACCATCGGCGAAAGCAGCGCTATCCATAGCGACATACCGAGGGTTGAGAAAATCCTGTTCATCATTCGAGTTCCACTATGAGTGCTCTTTCAAAGGGAGGGTCCGCGGCCTCTCCAGCCAGGCCCCCTGGCCATCAGGGACGATTTCCACCACATCGACTTGCGAGGCGTTGATAGCGACGATCCGGCCATCGTTACGCCCCAGATAATCTCCGACTTTCAGCCGGTGTACTCCGCCGGCACCCCGTAGCAGCGCAAAGGAGCCTGACGCATTGGAAATCGTGCCGACCATTTCAAACTGCTCGATGTTGAAGCCCTCGAGGTACTGCTTGACCCGATCGGGGTCCGGCTTGACGTTACGCGAGCCGCGCTGCTGACCGGCCAGGTCGATCCTGACCTGCCGGGAAAACGGACTGCGCAGGTTGGCGGCGTTGTAAGTGAATGTCGGGTAAGACCGGAATGTCGGCGTTGGTTCAATCTTGCCCGGCGCCCGCAGGCGCATTTCGTTCATGTAGGCATCCAGATCACTGAAGTCATTACCGCCACCGCAGCCCGTCAGCTGGACCAGCACCACGACCATGGAAAAAACACGAATCGGGCTCATGGGTGCAGCCCCTCGTCGTTGTAGCGATAGGTCCTGGCCAAAATGCTCATGCGCAATTTGGGGCCGCCGTCGGAACTGACCGGTGCCAGGTCGAAATCGTGCAGGGTGACAATGCGCGGCAGCCCGGCCACACCGCTGACGAAAGTGGCCAGGTCGTGATAGGCGCCGGTGACGGTAATCTGGATTGGCAACTCGATGTAGAACGGCTGGGTGACCTCCGGCAACAGCTTGATCTCTTCAAACTCCAGACCGCTGCCCAGGCCGGTGCGGGTGATGTCTTCCAGCAGGCCGGGCACTTCGGTATCACTGGGTAGTTGTCGCAGCAGTACGCCAAAGGAGTTCTCCATTTCCTTCATTTGCTGGGTGTACAGCTCCAGATTCGCCGCCATATGAGCCTTGGTCGCGAATTGCTCCTTGAGGGTCGACTCTTCCTCACGCTTGAGATTGAGCTGGCTCTCGAGTTCACCTGTGGAAAAGCTGTAACCGAACGCCAGCACCAGCACCATGATCAGTACACCCACCACAACCTTGATCGCGGGCGGCCAGGAACCGATGTTATGGGTGTCCAGATCATTGATATCGATCTTGCGCAGGCCTTCGAACCATTCGGACAGACTCATTTCCCGCCCTCCACCACTGCAGGCTGGGTCTGACGAACGGTGAGTTGAAAGACATTCGCCTGGTCCAGTTGACCGGCGGTGGTCGCCTTGACTTCCGTCAGGCTGGGCGCATCGAACCAGTCGGAGGCATCCAGATTGCGCATCAGGTCGGATACACGGTTGTTGGATTCTGCCGCGCCAGTAATGGACAAGGTCTTGCCAACCATTTTTACTTCGCTGAAATAGACCCCGTCAGGCAGCGTCCGCGCCAGCTGGTCAAAAATTCGCCCGCTGATCGGCCGATTGCCTTGCAGGTCCTGAATGATGCGCATGCGCTCGATCAATTGCTGGCGACGCGCCTTGAGGTCACTGATCTGCTTGATCCGCTCATCGACCACGACGATCTGCTGGCCGATGTAATCGTTACGCGCAACCTGCCGGTCGATGGCGTTGCTGATCGCCTGGTTTGCGATCAAAACCGCACCTGTCGCCCCCACCAACACGCCGACCAGCGTCAACAAAAAGCGCTTGCGGCGCTCTTCGCGAAGCTCTTCGCGCCAGGGTAAAAGATTGATCTGCGCCATCAGTCGAAACTCCTGAGGGCCAGCCCGCAGGCGATCATCAGGGCGGGCGCGTCACTGGCCAGCGCCATGGCGTTGACCTTGCTGCTCAGGGTCATGTTGGAAAACGGGTTGGCCACCTGCGTTGGCGTGCGTAATTGCTGCTCGATCAGTCGATCCAGACCGGGGACTGACGCAGTGCCACCGGCCAACAGAATGTGATCGACCGCGTGGTACTGGCCAGAGGCAAAGAAAAACTGCAGTGAACGCGAGACCTGCTGCACCAATGCCTCGCGAAACGGCTGCAACACCTCGCTGACGTAATCGTCCGGCAAACCGCCCTGCTTCTTCGCCAGGCCTGCCTGCTCGGTCGTCAGGCCATACCGACGCTGGATCTCTTCGGTCAGTTGACGGCCACCGAACAACTGTTCACGGGTGTAGATGATTCGCCCGCCAAGCAGCACGCTCAGCGTCGTCATGGTTGCGCCGATATCGACCACCGCCACCAGGCGCCCCTCGGAGATTGCCGAATGATTCTCCAGCAAACCAAATGATCGCTCCAGGGCATAGGCCTCCACGTCGACCACGCGAGCGGTCAGGCCGGCCAGGGTCAGGGCGGCTTCCCGAACCTCGACGTTTTCCTTGCGGCAGGCCGCGAGCAACACATTGACCCGCTCGGGGTTGCGCGTTGACACACCCTGGACTTCGAAGTCGATGGCAACCTCGTCCAGTGGATAGGGAATGTACTGATCGGCCTCGATTTTCAGCTGGCTTTCCATCTCGTCGTCGGAAAGACTGGCATCCATCTCGATGGTCTTGGTGATCACCGCCGAACCGGCCACTGCCACAGCCACGTTCCTGAGGCTGGTTTTAGCCTTGGTCAGCACACGAGAGAGCGCCTGACCCACACCTTCGAGCTCGGCGATGTTCTTCTCGATAACTGCGCTGGCAGGCAGCGGCTCGACGGCATAGGCCTCGACCCGATAGCGTTCGCCCTGGCGGCTCAGTTCCAGCAGTTTTACCGATGTGGAGCTGATGTCGATGCCCAAAAGCGCATTGGCTTTTTTATTGAAGAGTCCTGGCACTAGCAATTCCCTATGACTATCCGTGAGTTACGGACTCTGTAATGTGTATTGCGTTCCATCCGCCCGTCTTGACAGCAGCCGCCAATGACGCCTGCGACAGAAAAATGCTTATAATGCCGAGCGTTTTTTTCCGCTTTTTCTCAAGCGCGGGTTGTTTGCCTTTAGCCTGAACCCTGATGCCTAATTCATTTTTTGCCCTGGATATCCAAAAGCCTTGATTCGTCTGCTGAAATTTCTCGGTTGGTCCATCGTCGCGGTTTTCTGCGGACTGCTTTTGGGTCTGAGCGGGGCGTTTCTTTACCTTAGCCCCGGATTGCCATCCGTGGAGGCGCTGAGAAGCATCCAGTTGCAGATTCCGCTACGGGTGTACAGCAGCGACAACAAACTGATCGCAGAGTTTGGCGAAATGCGCCGTACTCCCATCCGTTTCGCCGACATTCCCCCCAATTTCATCAATGCGTTACTAAGTGCTGAAGACGATAACTTCGCCAATCACTACGGGGTCGATCCAAGCAGCCTGATGCGCGCCGCCAGCCAACTGGTCAAAAGCGGTCACATCCAGTCCGGCGGCAGCACCATCACCATGCAGGTGGCGAAGAACTTCTTCCTGACCAGCGAGCGCAGTTTTTCGCGTAAAACCACTGAAATTCTTCTGGCCCTGCAGATCGAACGGCAGCTGACCAAGGACGAAATCCTTGAGCTGTACGTCAACAAGATCTACCTGGGCAACCGTGCCTACGGCATCGAAGCGGCAGCTCAGGTTTACTATGGCAAGTCGATTCGTGACGTCAGCCTGGCGCAAATGGCGATGATCGCCGGCTTGCCGAAAGCCCCGTCACGCTTCAACCCGCTCGCCAACCCGGCGCGCAGCAAGGAACGTCGCGACTGGATCCTGGGGCGCATGTACAAGCTCGGCAAAATCACCGAAGCTGATTACACCGCCGCGATCAACGAGCCGCTGAACGCCAGTTATCACGTGCCGACACCGGAAGTGAATGCCCCTTACATCGCCGAAATGGCCCGCGCCGAAATGGTCGGCCGTTATGGCAGCGACGCCTACACCGAAGGTTTCCGCGTCACCACCACGGTGCCGAGCAACCTGCAGGAAATGGCCAATACCGCCGTCCACGAAGGCTTGATGACCTACGACCAGCGTCATGGTTATCGCGGCCCTGAATCACGCCTGCCGGGCAAGACCCGCGAAGCGTGGGCGACCGAGCTGACCAAGCAGCGCACCATCAGCAGCCTTGAGCCGGCCATCGTCACCCAGGTCGACAAGAACGGCCTGCAGGTCCTCACCCGCACGGGCAGCGAGCACGTGGGCTGGGACAGCATGAAATGGGCTCGCCCGTTCCTGAACACCAACAGCGTGGGCGCCAATCCCAAGCAGCCGTCGGACGTGGCGCAGGTCGGCGACCTGATTCGCGTGCAGCGCCAACCGGACGATTCGCTGAAGTTCAGCCAGATCCCGCAAGCCCAAGGTGCACTGGTGTCCCTCGACCCGCAAAACGGTGCGATCCGTGCACTGGTCGGCGGCTTCGCCTTCGAACAGAGTAACTACAACCGCGCATTGCAGGCCAAGCGCCAACCGGGCTCGAGCTTCAAGCCATTCGTCTACAGTGCCGCGCTGGATAACGGGTATACCGCTGCCAGTCTGGTGAACGATGCTCCAATCGTGTTCGTCGACGAGTACCTGGACAAGGTCTGGCGTCCGAAAAACGACACCAATACCTTCCTCGGCCCGATCCGCCTGCGCGAAGCGCTGTACAAGTCGCGCAACCTGGTGTCGATCCGCCTGCTGCAGGCGATGGGCGTTGGCAAAACCATCGACTACATCACCCGCTTTGGCTTCAACAAGCAGGATCTACCGCCCAACCTGTCCCTGGCACTGGGCACCGCGACCTTGACGCCAATGGAAATCGCTACCGGCTGGAGCACTTTTGCCAACGGCGGCTACAAGATCACCCCATATATCATCGACAAGGTCGAAAGCCGCAATGGCGATACATTGTTTGTCGCCAACCCGCCGAGCGTTCCCAAGGGCGATGTGGCCAGCGACGGTATCGCCGCGCCGGTCGCCGGGGCCTTTACGGTCAACGCCACGCCGGGCGAAGCACTGACCGCCCAACCAGCACCACAAGCTCCGGCAGTGGCCGAGCGTATTGTCGATGGCCGCACCACCTATATCCTCAACAGCATGCTCGAGGACGTGATCAAACTTGGCACCGGACGTCGCGCCCTGGCCCTTGGCCGCGGCGATATCGCCGGCAAGACCGGCACCACCAACGAATCCAAGGACGCCTGGTTCTCCGGCTATAACGCCGATTACGTGACCACCGTCTGGACCGGCTTCGACCAGCCTGAAAGCCTGGGCCGCAAGGAGTTCGGCGGCACCGTGGCACTGCCGATCTGGATGAACTACATGGGTGCGGCACTCAAAGGCCTGCCGCCGCACACGCAACCAGAGCCGGAAGGCATCCTGAGCCTGCGTGTCGATCCGGTCAGCGGCCGCGCAGCGACTCCAGGCACGCCAGGGGCTTACTTCGAACTGTTCAAGGCCGAAGACACACCGCCGTCGGTCAATGAGCTGGGTAACGGCAATGCGCCGGGCAGCCCGCTGCCAGCGGACGAAGCGGCACCGATCGATTTGTTCTGATCGGAGTCAAAAAAGCCCTGCCCTCGAGAGAGTCGCAGGGCTTTTCACTGCCTGCTGTTTTTTCGGTGATTGATCCGGCCCCTTCGCGGGCAAGCCCGCTCCCACAAGGTTCTGCGGCGCTCTCACGAATTGTCAATCACCGCAATCCCTGTGGGAGCTGGCTTGCCAGCGAAGAGGCCCGCACAGACAACACAAAAACCGCAGCCAATAAAAAGCCCCGACTCAATACGAGCCGGGGCTTTTTGGTTGAAGCGCTACAACGACTTAGCCGTTAAACACATCATCCACGCTTTTCAGCGGGTAGTGCTTCGGATACGGCAGGGTCGCCACGCCGGTCTCGATCGCTGCCTTGGCAACGGCGTCGGAGATCAGGGTGATCAGACGGGCATCCATTGGCTTCGGAATGATGTACTCACGACCGAATTCCAGCTTGATGCCGCCGTAGGCGTCGCACACTTCCTGAGGAACCGGCAGCTTGGCCAGTTCGCGCAGGGCATTGGCCGCGGCCACTTTCATTTCTTCGTTGATGCGCTTGGCGCGTACGTCCAGGGCACCGCGGAAGATGAACGGGAAGCCCAGTACGTTGTTGACCTGGTTCGGGTAGTCCGAACGGCCGGTAGCCATGATCACATCGCTACGGGTAGCGTGTGCCAGTTCCGGGGAGATTTCCGGATCCGGGTTCGAGCATGCGAAGACGATCGGGTTGGCCGCCATGCGCTTGAGTTGCTCGGCGCTCAGCAGGTTAGGGCCCGACAGGCCTACGAACACATCGGCGCCTTCGATGGCGTCATCCAGCGTGCGCTTCTCGGTAGCGTGGGCGAATACGGCCTTGTACTGGTTCAGGTCGTCACGGCCAGCATGGATCACACCGGTACGGTCGATCATGAAGATGTTCTCGACCTTGGCGCCCATGCTCACCAGCAATTTCATGCAGGAGATGGCGGCAGCACCGGCACCCAGGCAGACAATCTTGGCTTCCGGGAGGGTTTTGCCGGCGATTTCCAGGGCGTTGATCATACCAGCGGCGGTCACGATCGCGGTGCCGTGCTGGTCATCGTGGAACACCGGAATGTCGCACTGTTCGATCAGGGCGCGTTCGATCTCAAAGCACTCCGGTGCCTTGATGTCTTCCAGGTTGATGCCACCGAAAGTGATGGAGATGCGTTTGACGGTGTCGATGAAGGCTTGCGGGCTTTCGGAATCGACTTCGATGTCGAAAACGTCGATGCCGGCGAAGCGCTTGAACAGCACGCCTTTACCTTCCATCACGGGCTTGGAAGCCAATGGGCCGAGGTTACCCAGGCCCAGAATCGCGGTGCCATCGGAAATGACTGCAACCAGGTTGCCTTTGCCGGTGTATTTGTAGGCCAGTTCAGGATCGCGGGCGATTTCGCGAACTGGTTCGGCTACGCCGGGGCTGTAGGCCAGCGACAGGTCGCGGGCGGTAGCGGTGGCCTTGGTGAGCTCGACGCTCAGCTTCCCTGGACGAGGATTGGCATGATATTCGAGAGCGGCAGTTTTCAGATCAGACATTTTGGCATTCCGCTTTTACTGTTGGACAGACTGGTCAGCGAGGATACGCGCCTCGTAAAATCCCCACAAGACTGACCGGTCACCCCTGTCAACCGCCCTGCCCTACGACTTTTGGCCAAGAGCCGCGGAACACAAGGGATAGACTGTTCACAATCGACAGAAAAAATGTCTACAATTTTTTATCACTGCGCCACTTCGAGCATTGCCGGGTCCGTCAGCGGCAACATCCAGCGCGCCTGACCGTCCTTGAGTCCACCGCGGCGCGAACGATCCAGCACCCAGCCACGCGCCTCGATCTGCTTGCCCTTGAGCCTTTCGAGCGAAGCCGCATCGAAGCGGGCGAGTACATTGGGTGCAACACGCAATACAACCGACTCCTGCAACTCGATCCAAACCCCGCCACGATTGCGCTGAACCTTGCTCACACGACCGCTGAGCACGGCAAAACCGGACGCACTGATCTGATCCGCTTTCAGTACAGGTGACTGGCGCCACACGCCAAGCCCGGCCTGGCGGGCACTGCGTTCGGCGGCTTGCTGACAACCAACCAGATCGACATTCGGTGCAATCGCCACCAGAAATCCGAGGCCTTCGGCGAGCATTTGTGCTTCGAGATTGGCGCCATCGGCGCTGTAGACGTGGGCCAGGGTCCGGCCGTAGTGGTCCTGGCTTTCTTTACCGGGCAGCAAACCGACCCGCCCGTCGCTGGCCGCCACCAAGGCTTCGAGGCGTTTGCGCGCAGCCACGGCGAACGGCTCGTCGGAACGACCTTTCTTGCCCAGCTCCGGGGTATTCAAACCGATCATGCGTACGCTGCGGCCATCGACCAGGCGCAGTGTGTCGCCATCCACCACCCGCTGCACCGCGACAGACGTCAAAGCGCCCGGCGCCGGGCAGAAGGCCTGGGCAACGGATAGCCAAATCGCGGACACAAAAAAGGCGCCCACAAGGGACGCCTTTTTCATCAGCATGGAAAAACCGGAACGGCCTCCCAAGTTGATCGGCCTTAGGCCTTTTTCGCGCCGAAAGCACCGAAACGGTCGGCGAAGCGCTGAACGCGGCCGCCAGTGTCCAGAGTCTTTTGCTTACCGGTGTAGAACGGGTGGCATTCGTTGCAAACGTCGATCGCCAGGGCTTTGCCGAAGGTCGAACGGGTTTCGAACTTGTTGCCGCAGCTGCAGGTAACAGCAACTGCTGGGTATTCTGGATGGATATCAGCTTTCATGGTGTCTTCCTCGGGCTAGCGTGCCGCCACCCAACACTATTGTTGAATACCGCACGTAATTAGGCCGCGGATTCTACCAGACAATCCTGATCACGCAAGCTGTCACTGAGACCGACCGTCTGCTAGGCTCCCGGCCCAATATGCGTTCCCCTGCAGGAGTGAGCCTGCTCGCGATAGCAGTCTGCCAGTCGCCACAATATTGACTGAAAGATTGCTATCGCGAGCAGGCTCACTCCTACAGGTTGTATGCCACGCCCCTTTTGTTTGTCGATCGAGAACCCCCGCGTGCCCGACGCCATTCTGCGCCTCGCCCTGCCTTCGCCCCTGCGCCGCCTGTTCGACTACCGCGCTCCGGCCGGGGTACTGCGCGCCCGACTGCACCCCGGCATGCGCCTGCGGGTACCTTTTGGCAGGCGGGAAATGATCGGGATTCTGGTGGAGGTCGCCGATTCCAGCGAAGTCCCGGCGGAAAAGCTCAAGCGGGCCCTGGCACTGCTCGACGCCACGCCACCGCTGCCATCCGCATTGTTCAAGCTGTGCCTGTGGACATCCCAGTATTACCAGCACAGCCTCGGCGACACCTTGAGCTGGGCACTGCCGGTGTTGCTGCGTCAGGGCGAATTGGCCGAAGCGCGCCAGGAACGTTTCTGGTCTGCCGCCCCCGGCGCCAGTCTCGATGATCCGCGTATCGCCCGCGCCCCGCGCCAGCGTGAGGCCCTGGCGACACTAGCCCAGCATCCCCACGGTGTCGCCCATCAGTTGCTGAGCAAATTGATGCTGAACAAAGATAGCCTTGATCTGTTGCTGGCCAAGGAACTGGTGCAAGTCGAAGTCCGCAAGCACGCTCCCGGCGCGCGCCATGAACACTGGCTGGCCCAACCGGAGTTGCCGCTCAACCCGGAGCAGCGTGCAGCTTATGAGGCCATTCGCGCCGGCTTCGACAGCTATCACGCGTTCTTGTTGGCCGGTGTCACCGGCAGCGGCAAGACGGAAGTGTATTTGCAATTGATCCGCGAAACCCTTGAGGCCGGCAAACAGGCGTTGGTGCTGATCCCGGAAATCAACCTGGGCCCGCAAACCCTGGCGCGCTTCGAACAACGCTTCAATGCGCGCATCGCGCTGATTCACTCGGCAGTCAATGATCGCGAACGTCTCGATGCCTGGCTCGCCGCCCGCGACGGTGAGGCCGACATCATTATCGGCACCCGCTCGGCGCTGTTCACGCCAATGAAAAATCCGGGGCTGATCATCATCGATGAAGAGCACGACGGCTCTTATAAACAGCAGGAAGGCCTGCGCTATCACGCTCGCGATCTCGCACTGGTGCGCGCCCGGCAGGAAAACATTCCGATTGTGCTCGGTTCGGCCACACCCTCTCTGGAAAGCCTGCACAACGCCTACACCGGCCGTTACGGCCTGCTACGCCTGAATGAGCGCGCCGGCGGCGCCAAACAACCGCGTTTCCTGCGCCTGGACGTGAAAAGCCGCCCGCTGGACAGCGGCATTTCCGGGCCGATGCAACAAGCCATCGGCCAGACCCTGGCAGCTGGCCAGCAAGTATTGGTTTTCCTTAACCGCCGCGGTTTCGCCCCGACCCTGCTTTGCCATGACTGCGGCTGGATGTCTGAATGCCAGCGCTGCGATGCGCGCATGACCGTGCATCAGCGCCATGGCGAACTGCGTTGCCACCATTGCGGCTATGTCGAGCGCGTGCCGCGCCAGTGCCCGAAGTGCAACAAGGTCGATTTGCGCCCGGTGGGGGCCGGCACCGAACGGGCCGAAGAGCGTTTGGGCATCTTGTTCCCGGACTACCCGGTATTGCGGGTCGACCGCGACAGCACGTCACGAAAGGACGCGATGAATCAATTGTTCGCGACCATTCAGAAGGGCCAGCCGTGCATCCTGGTGGGCACGCAAATGCTCGCCAAGGGCCACCACTTTCCACGGGTGACTCTGGTGTCGATTCTCGATGCCGATGGCGGCCTGTTCTCCGGCGATTTCCGCGCCAGCGAGCGCATGGCGCAACTGATCGTGCAGGTCGCCGGGCGCGCCGGGCGGGCGGAAGAACCGGGCAAAGTGATCATCCAGACACACCTGGCCGACCATCCGCTGCTGGTGCAATTGACCGAACAAGGCTATTTCGCCTTTGCGGAACAAGCCTTGAGCGAACGTCGCGCTGCGGGTTTGCCGCCGTTCGCGCACTTGGCGCTGTTGCGGGCCGAAGCGCACAAACCGGGTCAGGCCGAAGGTTTTCTCGATGAAGCCTGCAGCGAGGCCGAGCGTTTGCTGGCCGAACAGGGTTTAACGGGGATTGAGCTGCTCGGGCCGGTTCCCGCACCGATGGAACGCCGGGCCGGACGCTATCGTGCGCAGTTGTTGTTGCAGGCGACAGCCCGTGCCCCGCTGCACCGCTTGCTTGCCAGCTGGTTGCTGGTGCTGGAGCAGATGCCAAGTGGGCGGGCGGTGCGTTGGTCTTTGGATGTCGATCCGGTCGATTTGTATTGATCTGAAGATCACCTCATCGCCTGTGGGAGCAAGGCTTGCCCGCGATAGCGCCCTCTAGATCGCCATCGCGGGCAAGCCTTGCTCCCACAGGGCCAATTTGTCACCACATATCCACATCCTGCCTGCTAAGGTTGGCAAGCCCGCCTTCGCCACGGATAATGCCCAGTTTTTCCACCAGCGCATCGAAGCGCCGCCGCGCCTGCGGTTGAAAGAGAAGACCATGAAAGACACCATTCGCCAGCTGATCCAACAAGCCATCACCCAACTCGTCAACGAAGGTGTGTTGCCTGAAGGCCTGTCGCCGGCGATCCAGGTGGAAAATTCCCGCGACAAGAAGAACGGCGACTTCGCCAGCAACATCGCCATGATGCTGGCCAAGCCTGCGGGCATGAAGCCACGCGACCTGGCGGAGAAAATCATCGCCGCGCTGCCGGCTGACGAGAACGTCTCCAAGGCCGAAATCGCCGGCCCAGGCTTCCTGAACTTCTTCCAGAACACCCAGGCCCTGGCCACACGCCTGGACGCCGCCCTCGCCGATGAACACATCGGCGTACGCAAGGCCGGCCCAGTGCAGCGCACCGTGGTTGACCTGTCCGCGCCGAACCTGGCCAAAGAGATGCACGTCGGCCACTTGCGCTCGACCATCATCGGCGACGGCGTGGCCCGGGTGCTGGAGTTCCTCGGCGACGAAGTCATCCGTCAGAACCACGTCGGCGACTGGGGCACCCAGTTCGGCATGCTGATGGCCTACCTGCAGGAAAACCCGATCACCAGCGACGAGCTGTCGGACCTGGAAAACTTCTACCGCGCCGCCAAGCAGCGCTTCGATGAATCCGAAGAGTTCGCCGACCGCGCCCGCGGCCTGGTGGTCAAGTTGCAGGCCGGCGATGCCGATTGCCTGGCGCTGTGGACCAAGTTCAAGGACATCTCGCTGTCCCACTGCCAAAAGATCTACGAACTACTGAACGTCAAGCTGACCATGGCCGACGTAATGGGCGAAAGCGCCTACAACGACGATCTGATCAACGTGGTCAACGACCTCAAGGCCGCCGGCATGCTGGTCGAGAGCAACGGCGCCCAGTGCGTGTTCCTCGACGAATTCAAGAACGCCGACGGCGATCCGCTGCCAGTGATCATCGTCAAGGCTGATGGCGGCTACCTCTACGCCACCACCGACCTGGCCGCCGTGCGCTACCGCAGCGGCAAGCTCAAGGCCGATCGCGCGCTGTACTTCGTCGATCAGCGTCAGGCCCTGCACTTCCAGCAGGTGTTCGCCGTGGCCCGCAAAGCCGGTTTCGTGACGCATCCGATGGAAATGGAACACATGGGCTTCGGCACCATGAACGGCGCCGATGGCCGCCCGTTCAAGACCCGTGACGGCGGCACCGTGAAGCTGATCGACCTGCTGACCGAAGCCCAAGAACGTGCCTACACCCTGGTGAAGGACAAGAACCCGGAACTGGCCGAGGCCGACCTGCGCAACATCGCCAAGGTCGTGGGCATCGGCGCGGTGAAATACGCCGACCTGTCCAAGCACCGCACCAGCGACTACAGCTTCAACTTCGACCTGATGCTGAATTTTGAAGGCAACACCGCGCCGTACCTGCTGTACGCCTACACCCGTGTGGCCGGTGTGTTCCGCAAACTCGGCAAGGACTTCAGCGAAGTCGAAGGCCGGATCGTTCTGGAAGCACCGCACGAGCACGAACTGGCCGCGAAACTCGCACAGTTTGGCGAAGTGCTGAACAACGTGTCCGAGAAAGGCACACCGCACATCCTCTGCACCTACCTGTACGACGTCGCCGGCCTGTTCTCCAGTTTCTACGAGAACTGCCCGATTCTCGCCGCCGACACCCCGGAACAAATGCAGAGCCGCCTGCGCCTCGCCGCGCTGACCGGTCGCACCCTCAAGCAAGGCCTGGAACTCTTGGGTCTGGAAACTCTGGAGCGCATGTAAGTTGGCTGCCAAGAAAAAACCTGCACCCAAACGTGGCGCCAGCCGTTACCAAGCTCCAGCGAAGCAACCGATCCCGGGCTGGCTATGGATGGCCATCGGCCTGACGGTTGGTGCCTTCATCGTGTTCCTGATGAAGCTGGAGCCGGGCAAAGGCAGCGATACGGTCAAGCGCGAGAAGGTCGAGCAGCAACAGAAAGCCACCAAGATCGCCGAGGCCAACAAGACCCCGCCGAGCCCTACGCAACCGGTGAAGCCGAAGTACGACTTCTACACCCTGCTGCCGGAGTCGGAAGTCATCGTGCCGCCGGATGCCGTACCGGAAAAAACCCTGCCGACACCACAAGTGCCGGCCATACCCACCACGCCGGTAACCCCGGCGGAAGCGGCGAAAATCGACACCGCCCGTGCCCAGGCCGCCCTGGCCGGGATCACGCCGCCCCCAGCGCCGCCCGTCTCCAAGGCCGCGCCGGTGACCAAGTTCTTCCTGCAGGCCGGTTCGTTCCGCAAGCAAACTGACGCGGACAAGGTTCGGGCACAGATCATTCTGCTTGGCCAGGCTGTGGCGGTTGAGTCCGGTACGGTCAAGGACGAGACCTGGTACCGGGTCTTGGTGGGGCCGTTCAGCAACCGCGAACAACTGACCACTGCGCAGAAACAACTGTCTGGCGCCGGGTTCAGCAATCTGTTGTTACAACAACGCCAGAGCCGCTGATTCCACCGGAAAGTCCGCGTCATCGTTCATCGCGGGCAAGCCTTGCTCCCACAGGGATCACGTAAATCCTGTAGGAGCAAGGCTTGCCCGCGATGGCGCCAGAACAGACAACACAGCATTCCCCGTCCAACACCGCTCGTCCCCTCTCCCGCCCCACAGTTGAAATCCTCTCCACCACCCCCATATGTATCGGCATAAGGCATTTTCGCCCCGCTGCGTGGAGACTCTTCCCTTGACCACCATCGTTTCAGTTCGCCGCCAAGGCAAAGTCGTCATGGGCGGCGACGGCCAGGTATCTCTCGGCAATACCGTGATGAAAGGCAACGCAAAGAAAGTTCGTCGCCTGTACCACGGTGAAGTCCTCGCCGGTTTTGCCGGTGCCACGGCTGACGCCTTTACCCTTTTCGAACGTTTCGAGGGTCAGCTGGAGAAACACCAGGGCCATTTGGTTCGCGCCGCTGTCGAACTCGCCAAGGAATGGCGCACCGACCGCTCCCTGAGCCGCCTCGAAGCCATGCTCGCGGTCGCCAACAAGGACGCCTCCCTGATCATCACCGGCAACGGCGATGTGGTCGAGCCTGAAAACGGCCTGATCGCCATGGGCTCCGGTGGCGCCTATGCCCAGGCTGCCGCCAGCGCACTGCTGAAAAAAACCGACCTGTCGGCCCGGGAAATCGTCGAGACCGCCCTTGGCATCGCCGGCGATATCTGCGTATTCACCAACCACACCCAGACCATTGAGGAGCAGGACTGCGCCGAGTAAGCCCGTACAGGCGCTATCGCGCCACGGCTCATTCTTGCTTGAGGTCCGCCAAATACTATGTCCATGACTCCCCGTGAAATCGTCCACGAACTCAATCGCCATATCATCGGCCAGGACGATGCCAAGCGCGCCGTCGCCATTGCCCTGCGCAATCGCTGGCGCCGGATGCAGCTGCCCGAAGAGCTGCGCGTTGAAGTCACCCCGAAAAACATCCTGATGATCGGCCCGACCGGCGTCGGTAAAACCGAGATCGCCCGTCGCCTGGCCAAGCTGGCCAACGCACCGTTCATCAAGGTCGAAGCGACCAAGTTCACCGAAGTCGGCTATGTCGGACGTGACGTCGAATCGATCATTCGCGATCTGGCCGACGCTGCGATCAAGCTGTTGCGCGAACAGGAAATCACCAAGGTTCGCCACCGCGCCGAAGACGCCGCCGAAGAACGCATCCTGGATGCGCTGCTGCCGCCGGCACGCATGGGCTTCAGCAACGATGACGCGCCGACGTCCGATTCCAACACCCGTCAGCTGTTCCGCAAGCGCCTGCGCGAAGGTCAGCTGGATGACAAGGAAATCGAAATCGAAGTCGCCGAAATGTCCGGCGTCGATATCTCCGCGCCACCAGGCATGGAAGAGATGACCAACCAGTTGCAGAGCCTGTTCGCCAACATGGGCAAGGGCAAGCGCAAGAGCCGCAAGCTCAAGGTCAAGGAAGCGCTGAAACTGGTGCGCGACGAAGAGGCCGGCCGCCTGGTCAACGATGAAGAGTTGAAGGCCAAGGCGCTGGAAGCGGTCGAGCAGCACGGCATTGTGTTCATCGACGAAATCGACAAGGTCGCCAAACGCGGCAACGTCGGCGGCGCCGATGTATCCCGTGAAGGCGTACAGCGTGACCTGCTGCCGCTTATCGAAGGCTGCACCGTCAACACCAAACTGGGCATGGTCAAGACCGACCACATCCTGTTCATCGCTTCCGGCGCATTCCACCTGAGCAAGCCGAGTGATCTGGTGCCCGAGCTACAGGGTCGCCTGCCGATCCGCGTTGAGCTGAAGGCGCTGTCGCCGCAAGACTTCGAGCGCATTCTGAGCGAACCGCACGCATCGCTCACCGAGCAATATTGCGCACTGCTGAAAACCGAAGGTCTGACCATCGAGTTCCAGCCGGACGGCATCAAGCGCATTGCGGAAATCGCCTGGCAGGTCAACGAGAAAACCGAGAACATCGGTGCCCGTCGCCTGCACACCCTGCTCGAGCGCCTGCTTGAAGAGGTGTCGTTCAGCGCCGGCGACCTGGCCAGCGCCCACGATGACAAGGCGATCCAGATCGACGCCGACTACGTCAACAACCACTTGGGCGAATTGGCGCAGAACGAAGACCTGTCCCGTTATATCCTGTAAGCAACTCTTACAGACGTAATGGAACTGTAGGAGCGAGCCTGCTCGCGATGACGGCGGTACATTCAACCCTTGTGTTGACTGTTGCACCGCTATCGCGAGCAGGCTCGCTCCTACAGGGTTCCGCACAAGACGGAAATCCGGTCATGATCCCCACCGACATCAAACTGCACAAAGCCTCGAAAACCCTGACGCTCAAGTACGCGTCCGGCGAGGAATACACCTTGCCCGCCGAGTTCCTGCGCGTGCACTCTCCTTCCGCCGAGGTCCAGGGCCACGGCAAACCCATCCTGCAATTTGGCAAGATCAACGTCGGCCTGACCAAGGTAGAACCGGCCGGTCAGTACGCACTGAAATTGACCTTCGACGATGGCCACGACAGCGGCCTGTTCACCTGGGAATACCTCTATGAACTGGGGCGACGTTATGACGCACTCTGGGAGGATTATCTGGCCGAACTCAAAGCCGCCGGAAAAACCCGCGATCCGAACGAATCCATCGTCAAGCTGATGCTCTAGCCCAAGCCTCTCGCTCATTAGAGGGCATTTTCTAATTCCATCTGTTTGAATGCTCGGCTTCAGAGTCGGCGATTGGCCTGCTTGCGAAAAAAATTAAACTCGGGTAACCAATGGAGCTGGCAAGTTCCCTGCAGTGCTCTCTGCGAACAAAAAGCAGCGATGCAGTATTAACGGTCACCTGGGCAGAAGTACCTGGTATTGGCTGTGTGACTGCACAGCAGGACCCCGGGTACTCGTGTCAGGACAATGGAGCGTCGTAGATGAGTAACAAGAATAACGATGACTTGAAGTATCAGGCCTCGGAAAACACCTTGGGACTGAATCCTGTCGTTGGGCTGCGTGGAAAGGATCTACTGGCTTCTGCTCGAATGGTGCTCAGGCAGGCCATCAAACAACCTGTGCACAGCGCCAAACATGTCGCGCATTTCGGCCTTGAACTCAAGAATGTGCTGTTCGGCAAGTCCGGGTTGCAACCGACCAGCGACGATCGTCGTTTCGCCGATCCGGCCTGGAGCCAGAACCCGCTCTACAAACGTTATCTGCAAACCTACCTGGCGTGGCGCAAGGAACTCCACGACTGGATCGACGACAGCAACCTCCCGGCCAAGGACGTGGCTCGCGGGCACTTCGTGATCAACCTCATGACCGAAGCCATGGCCCCGACCAATACGGCGGCCAACCCGGCAGCGGTCAAACGCTTCTTCGAAACCGGCGGCAAAAGCCTGCTCGACGGACTCTCGCATCTGGCCAAGGACATGGTGCACAACGGCGGTATGCCGAGCCAGGTCAACATGGGTGCATTCGAGGTCGGCAAGACCCTGGGTGTGACCGAAGGCGCGGTGGTGTTCCGCAACGACGTGCTGGAGCTGATCCAGTACAAGCCGATCACCGAGCAGGTCCATGAGCGCCCCTTGCTAGTGGTGCCGCCGCAGATCAACAAGTTCTACGTTTTCGACCTGAGCCCGGACAAGAGCCTGGCGCGATTCTGCCTGCGCAACAACGTGCAGACCTTCATCGTCAGCTGGCGCAACCCGACCAAGGAACAGCGCGAGTGGGGCCTGTCGACCTACATCGAGGCGCTCAAGGAAGCGGTCGACGTGGTCACCGCCATCACCGGCAGCAAAGACGTGAACATGCTCGGTGCCTGCTCCGGCGGCATCACCTGCACCGCGCTGCTGGGCCACTACGCCGCAATCGGTGAGAACAAGGTCAACGCCCTCACCCTGCTGGTGAGCGTGCTCGACACCACCCTGGACAGCGACGTCGCCCTGTTCGTCAACGAGCAAACCCTCGAAGCCGCCAAGCGTCACTCGTACCAGGCCGGCGTGCTGGAAGGTCGCGACATGGCCAAGGTCTTCGCCTGGATGCGCCCCAACGACCTGATCTGGAACTACTGGGTCAACAACTACCTGCTGGGCAACGAGCCACCGGTGTTCGACATCCTGTTCTGGAACAACGACACCACGCGGTTGCCGGCCGCGTTCCATGGCGACCTGATCGAGTTGTTCAAAAACAATCCACTGATTCGCCCCAATGCACTGGAAGTGTGCGGTACCGCCATCGACCTCAAGCAGGTGACGGCCGACATCTTTTCCCTGGCCGGCACCAACGACCACATCACCCCGTGGAAGTCCTGCTACAAGTCGGCGCAGCTGTTCGGCGGCAATGTTGAATTCGTGTTGTCCAGCAGTGGGCACATCCAGAGCATTCTGAACCCGCCGGGCAACCCCAAATCCCGTTACATGACCAGCACCGAGATGGCGGACAGTGCCGATGAGTGGCAAGAAAACGCCAGCAAGCACACCGATTCCTGGTGGCTGCACTGGCAGGCCTGGCAGGCCGAGCGCTCGGGCGAGCTGAAAAAATCACCGTTGAAACTGGGCAACAAGGCTTATCCGGCGGGCGAAGCGTCGCCGGGTACATACGTACATGAGCGGTAACTGACACACCCCGCCTCCCCCTGTGGGAGCGAGCCTGCTCGCGAAAGCGGTCAAACATTCAACATTGAAGTTGACTGACCCGACGCATTCGCGAGCAGGCTCGCTCCCACAAAGGATTCGGGGATGAATTCATAAACAGGGCTGAAGCATGCCGCAACCGTTCATATTCCGTACCGTCGACCTGGATGGCCAGACCCTCCGCACGGCGGTACGCCCCGGCAAGCCTCACTTGACGCCCTTGCTGATTTTCAACGGCATCGGCGCCAACCTGGAGCTGGTGTTTCCGTTCGTCGCCGCACTGGACCCGGACCTGGAAGTCATCGCCTTCGACGTTCCCGGTGTCGGCGGTTCGTCGACGCCAAATCTTCCGTACCGCTTTCCCAGCCTGGCGAAACTCACGGCACGCATGCTCGATTACCTCGATTACGGACAGGTCAATGTGATCGGCGTGTCCTGGGGTGGCGCCCTGGCGCAGCAGTTCGCCTATGACTATCCGGAGCGCTGCAAGAAGCTGGTGCTCGCCGCCACGGCGGCGGGCGCAGTGATGGTGCCGGGCAAGCCGAAAGTGCTATGGATGATGGCCAGCCCACGACGCTACATCCAGCCCTCGCACGTGATCCGCATCGCGCCGATGATCTACGGCGGCTCGTTCCGCCGCGACCCGACGCTGGCCGCAAGCCATGCGGCCAAGGTGCGTTCGGCGGGCAAGCTGGGTTACTACTGGCAGTTGTTCGCCGGCCTCGGCTGGACCAGCATTCACTGGCTGCACAAGATCAACCAGCCGACCCTGGTACTGGCCGGCGACGACGATCCATTGATCCCGCTGGTCAACATGCGTCTGCTGGCCTGGCGGATTCCCAACGCCCAGATGCACATCATCGATGACGGGCATCTGTTCCTGATAACCCGGGCCGAAGCCGTGGCGCCGATCATCATGAAGTTTCTCGAGGAGGAGCGGCAGCGTGCGGTGATGCACCCGCACCCGTCGTCACTGGGCGGTTAATCCGCCGCGCTTTTCTCAAGAAAAGTGGACGGCAGGATGCCGCGCCGCGCAACAACCCGTTACAGCGTCTATGGTGTTCTGGTTCGGTGTGTTTGTATTTGGCCTGAAGACGAAGGAGTGTTGAGTCATGCGCGACAAACCAGCGAGGGAATCTCTACCGACTCCCGCCGCGTTCATCAATGCACAGAGTGCGATTACCGGCCTGAGGGGTCGGGATCTGTTTTCAACCCTGCGCAGCGTTGCCGCACATGGTTTGCGCAACCCGGTGCACAGCGCCCGGCACGCCCTGAAACTGGGCGGTCAATTGGGTCGGGTGCTGCTGGGCGAAACCCTGCACCCGACCAACCCGCAAGACAGCCGTTTCACCGATCCGGCCTGGAGCCTCAACCCGTTTTATCGTCGCAGCCTGCAGGCCTACCTGAGTTGGCAGAAGCAGGTCAAAAGCTGGATCGACGAGAGCAACATGAGCCCGGATGATCGTGCCCGCGCGCACTTCGCGTTTGCCCTGCTCAACGATGCCGTGTCGCCGTCCAACAGCCTGCTCAATCCGCTGGCGATCAAGGAAATATTCAACTCCGGCGGCAATAGCCTGATCCGCGGGATCAGTCACCTGGTGGACGATTTCCTGCACAACGATGGTCTGCCCCGGCAGGTCACCAAGCAGGCTTTCGAAGTCGGCAAGACCGTCGCGACCACCACCGGCGCCGTGGTGTTCCGCAATGAACTGCTGGAACTGATCCAGTACAAGCCGATGAGTGAAAAGCAGTATTCCAAACCGCTGCTGGTGGTGCCGCCACAGATCAACAAGTACTACATTTTCGACCTGAGCCCCCACAACAGCTTCGTCCAGTTCGCGCTCAAGAATGGCCTGCAAACCTTCGTGATCAGTTGGCGCAACCCCGATGTGCGCCACCGCGAATGGGGCCTGTCGAGCTACGTTGAAGCGGTGGAAGAAGCCATGAATGTCTGCCGGGCGATCACCGGTGCGCGCGAAGTCAACCTGATGGGCGCCTGCGCCGGCGGGCTGACCATTGCCGCGCTACAGGGTCACCTGCAAGCCAAGCGGCAGTTGCGGCGGGTGTCCAGTGCGACGTACCTGGTCAGCCTGCTCGATAGCCAGCTGGATTCGCCGGCAACCCTCTTCGCCGACGAGCAGACACTGGAAGCCGCCAAGCGCCGCTCCTATCAAAAAGGCGTGCTCGACGGTCGGGACATGGCCAAGGTCTTCGCCTGGATGCGCCCCAACGATCTGATCTGGAGTTACTTCGTCAATAACTACTTGCTGGGCAAAGAGCCGCCAGCGTTCGACATCCTCTACTGGAACAATGACAACACGCGTCTGCCGGCAGCGCTGCATGGCGATTTGCTGGATTTCTTCAAGCACAACCCGCTGAGCCATCCGGGCGGCCTCGAAGTGTGCGGCACGCCGATCGACTTGCAGAAGGTCACGGTCGATAGCTTCAGCGTTGCCGGCATCAACGACCACATCACGCCGTGGGATGCGGTGTATCGCTCGACGCTGCTGCTGGGGGGCGAGCGCCGCTTCGTACTGTCCAACAGCGGCCATGTGCAGAGCATTCTCAACCCGCCGAGCAACCCGAAAGCCAACTACGTCGAGGGTGCCAAACTGAGCAGCGACCCACGGGCCTGGTACTACGACGCCAAGCAAGTCGACGGCAGCTGGTGGACGCAATGGCTGGGCTGGATTCAGGAACGCTCAGGCGCACAAAAGGAAACCCTGATGACCCTCGGCAACCAGAACTATCCACCGATGGAGGCCGCACCCGGCACCTACGTGCGCGTGCGCTGAAACTCAACACTCCACAGCCGGCACCCCCCCTGTAGGAGCGAGCTTGCTCGCGAAAAACGTTTGGGCAACGCGTTTATCCAGACAGCACGCGTTATCGTTAACGCCCATCGCGAGCAAGCTCGCTCCTACAGAGTTGGGGTTCGCTTGGCATGATCATTAAGAAGACTGGATGAAAACCCGCGATCGCATCCTCGAATGTGCCCTGCAGTTGTTCAATCAGAAGGGCGAACCGAACGTTTCCACCATGGAAGTTGCCAACGAAATGGGCATCAGCCCCGGCAACCTCTACTACCACTTCCACGGCAAGGAGCCGTTGATACTCGGGCTGTTCGAACGCTTTCAGGCCGAGCTGGCGCCCCTGCTCGATCCACCCGCCGACGTCGAACTGGGCCCCGACGATTACTGGCTGTTCCTGCACCTGATCGTCGAACGCCTGGCCCACTATCGTTTTCTGTTCCAGGACCTGTCGAACCTGGCCGGGCGCTTGCCGAAACTGGCCAAGGGCATTCGAAACCTGCTCAACGGCCTGAAGCGCACGCTGGCCTCATTGCTCGCGCAATTGAAGGCCCAGGGGCAATTGGTCAGCGAAACCCAGGCCCTGGGGCAACTGGTGGAACAGATCACCATGACTCTGCTGTTCTCGCTGGACTATCAGCGGATTCTCGATCGCGAAGGTGAAGTGCGATTGGTGGTTTACCAGATCATGATGCTGGTAGCCCCGCATCTGTTGCCGCCGATCAAAATAGCGACGGAGCGATTGGCGCTTCAATACCTGGAAGAACACGAATAACCCTTGTAGGAGCTGAGCTTGCTCGCGATGGAGTGTCAGACAACGATCGCTGACTGACACTCCATCGCGAGCAAGCTCAGCTCCTACAGGGGGTCGCGCTGTCCATGGAGTCGTGCACAAACAAAAACGCCCGACCTTGGCAGGCCGGGCGTTTTCTTGAGCCCTGAAGAATCAGGACTGACTGGTTGGCGTCGATGGAGCTGGCGCGACAGTCGGGGTTACAGCAGGGGTCGGTGCGGCAGCGGAGTTCGATGCGCTGACCGGAGCAGCCGGGGTTGCCGGCTTGGCGGCTGCCACTGCTGGTTTGGCTGCGGCGGCTTTAGGAGCGGCCGGTTTTTTCACTGCGGGCTTCTTCGCGGCAGCTGGTTTGGCTGCAGCGGTTTTTGCTGCAGGTTTAGCCGCAGCTTTTGCTGCGACCGGTTTGGCCGCCGGCTTGGCAGCGGCAGGTTTTGCAGCGGCCGTTTTGGCAGCAGGTTTAGCCGCCGCTTTGGCCAGCGGTTTAGCTGCGGTCTTCGCGGCCGGTTTGGCTGCCGCGGTTTTCGCCGCAACAGGCGCAACCTTGGCACCGGTCAGTTTTTCGATTTGCTTGGTCAGGGTATCGACCTTGCTGTGCAGTGCCTTGACCTCATTGCGGCTCGGTACGCCCAGACGCGAAATGGCGCTGTTCAGGCGCTTGTCGAAAGCCCCTTCCAGCTCATCCCACTTGCCCAGTGCGCGGTCTTTCACGCCGCTGATGCGCGACTTCGCCGAAGAAGCGGAGTCCTTCGCGGTATCCTTGGCAGTGTCGACTTTCTTGCCAATCGCCTTCTCAGCCTTCTCGCCGTCTTTAACCAATGCATCGAAGATTTTGCTGCCGTCAGTGTCGATCTTCGAGTACACGCCTAAACCAGCCAGCCAGATTTTTCGGGAGTAGTCTTCGACTTTCCCGATCCACGAGCTGCTTTCTTTTTCGGTGATCTTTTTAACAGCCATCCCGTTCTCCTTAAGATTTACGCGCGACGCGTTCGAGCAGTGCCGTCAGCTCATCGAGCTTGACAGAGAGTGTCTCAACGTCATGTTTAGACGGAATGCCGATACGATTCAAGGCACTTGCGACACGCGAGTCGAACGCCTTCTCGACCTTGTCGAGTTGCAGTTCGACCCGGCCCTTGAAAGTGCTCACTTCAGTCTTCGCTTCGTCGATCTCGGCATTGGCTGCTTCGAGTTTCTCGGCGACTGCCTTTTTGCTTTTGTTTTCAACAGTTTGACCAGCCTTGATCAGCTCTTGAAAGTACTCGCTGCCCTCTTGGCCAACCTTGGCGTAGGCCCCCAGGCCTGCCAGCCAGATCTTGCGGGCATAGGATTTGACGTCGCTGAGAGCGGCGGTCGAAGCGTCGATTTTTTTCTTCAAAATAACTTTGGCCATGGTGCACCTCACGCGCAGAAGGTTTGAGGAACTGCCCGCGAAAGTGTCGGGCTCCGGCACAAAGTAGGGAGAAAAATTAGAAACGGCACCCTAACAACTGACATAAACAGCAGGTGCCACAAACCTGTAGGAGCAAAGCTTGCTCGCGATGGCATCAACTCGGTGTAACTGAAAAACCGAGGCGCCTGCATCGCGAGCAAGCTTTGCTCCTACAGAAAAGCGCGAGCTACACCAACGCTTTGTCGAGCCCCTTTTCGATTTCCGCCTTGATCATGCTGCTCATGGCCGACATCATCAGGCCCAACTCCACATCGACCCTGATCGAATCTTCGCTCACATGCACCGCACCTTTCACACCCGGACGCCTGAGGTTCAGGGTGTCGCCGGACCATTGCGGCTCCAGGCCATATTGGTCGCAGAGTTTCTGCGCCAGCTTGTCGGCCTTCTCGCGTGCCGCTTCCTTACCCAGGCCGTGGGCACGCTCAACACTAATACGGGCCATCGATTGACTCCTGCTTTTTGAATACCGCCATGAATGCTTGTTCGGTGATTCCTGACCGCCGCTGCGGCAAAACGTCCCGAGGTTGATCCATCTTACCTTCAGCCTTGCCAAGACAAAGCATCCCTTGGGGATTAGAATGTCGCGCATTCTCTTTTGGTGACAGCGATATGACTGATCAGCGCAAAGGCAGCGATGCCGAACCCACCACTCACTTCGGCTTCAAAAACGTTCCGGAAAGCCAGAAAGCGGAAAAAGTCGCTGAGGTTTTCCATTCGGTAGCCGCCAAGTACGACCTGATGAACGACCTTCTGTCGGGCGGCATGCACCGTCTATGGAAGCGTTTTGCGATTGAACTGTCAGGTGTACGCACCGGCAACCGCGTGCTGGACATCGCCGGCGGCACCGGCGACCTGACCCGCAAGTTCTCGCACCTCGTAGGCCCGACCGGTCAGGTAGTGCTGGCCGACATCAACGAATCCATGCTCAAGGTCGGTCGTGACCGCCTGCTGGACCTGGGTGTGGCCGGCAACGTCGAATTCGTCCAGGCCGACGCGGAAAAACTGCCGTTCCCGGACAACCATTTCGACTGCGTGACCATCGCGTTCGGCCTGCGCAACGTCACGCACAAGGAAGACGCCCTGCGTTCCATGCTGCGTGTACTCAAGCCGGGCGGCCGCCTGCTGGTGCTGGAGTTCTCCAAACCGACCAACGCGCTGATGTCCAAGGCCTACGACGCCTACTCGTTCGCTTTCATGCCGTTGATGGGCAAGCTGATCACCAATGACTCGGAAAGCTATCGCTACCTGGCCGAGTCGATCCGCATGCACCCGAACCAGGAAACCCTGAAGTCGATGATGGTCGAGGCCGGTTTCGACCGCGTGACCTATCACAACATGACCGCAGGCATCGTCGCCCTGCACCGCGGCATCAAGCCCTGATGCTGCTCGCCGGCCTGCTCGCCAGCGTTGAACTCGGCCTGAACCGGGTGTTGCGTCTCGACAGCACGGCGCTGCCGCGGCTGGCGCATTTGAGCGGCAAGGTGATTGCCGTCGATTGCCGCAGCCCGGCGCTGCAACTGTTCATCCTTCCCAGTGACGAAGGCCTGATGCTCGCCTCCCAATGGGAAACCGGCGCCGACTGTACTTTGCGCGCGCCGGCCTCCAGCCTGTTGAAACTGGCGATGAGCAAGGACAAGACGTCGGTGCTGCACGCGCCGCAAGTCGAGCTCGACGGCGACAGCGGGGTGCTGCTGGAACTGGCGGCCATCCTGCAGGACCTTGAGCTGGACTGGGAGTACGAACTCTCGCGCTGGCTCGGCCCCGTTGCCACGCAACTGGTCGGCGGCCACCTGCGCAGCCGCGCCCGCTGGTATCAGCAAGGGTTCGCCAGCCTGGGCCAGAATCTGGGCGAATACCTGGCAGAAGAATCACGCACCCTCGTTGGTCAACGCGAAGCCGAAGCCCGATTCAGTGAACTGGACCAGATCAAGCTTGATCTGGAACGTCTCGAGGCGCGTTTCGAGCGCCTTTCCCGATCCCTCGACCCAAGCGATAACGCATGAAGCTGCTTGCCGTCCGCCGACTGTTGCGCATCCAGCGCGTCGTAATCCGCTACCGCCTCGATGACCTGCTGTTCGCCCTGCCGCTGCCCTGGTTTTTGCGGGCGCTGCGCTATGCCTTGCCGTGGCGCTGGTTCCCGCGCAAGACCCTCGACCTGAGCCGTGGCGCGCGATTGCGCCTGGCGTTGCAGGACCTTGGGCCGATATTCATCAAGTTCGGGCAAATTTTGTCCACCCGGCGCGACCTGCTGCCCGAAGACATCGCCGATGAGCTGATGATGTTGCAGGACCGCGTGCCGCCGTTCGATTCGCAAGTGTCGGTCAAGTTGATCGAAGAGCAGCTCGGCAAGAAGATCAGCGAAGTGTTCAGCCGTTTCGACGTCGAACCCCTCGCCTCGGCCTCGGTGGCGCAGGTGCATGCCGCGCAACTGAAAACCGGTGAAGAAGTCGTCGTCAAGGTGATCCGCCCGGGCCTCAAACCGGTCATCAAGCAGGATCTGGCGTGGCTGTTCATCCTCGCCCGCGCCGCCGAAAAAGTCTCTGCCGATGCGCGCCTGCTGCACCCGGTGGACGTGGTCAGCGACTACGAAAAAACCATCTACGACGAACTCGACCTGCTGCGCGAGGCGGCCAACGCCAGCCAGTTGAAGCGCAACTTCGACGGATCGCCGCTGCTTTACGTACCGCAGGTCTATTGGGACTGGTGCCGGCCGAAAGTGCTGGTGATGGAGCGCATCTACGGCATTCAGGTCACCGACCTGGCCACCCTGGCCGACCAGCGCACCGACATGAAAATGCTAGCCGAACGTGGTGTGGAAATTTTCTTCACCCAGGTGTTCCGCGACAGCTTCTTCCATGCCGACATGCACCCCGGCAACATTTTCGTCAGCACCGTGAACCCGTGGAGCCCGCAGTACATTGCGATCGACTGCGGCATCGTCGGCAGCCTGACCCCCGAAGACCAGGATTACCTGGCGCGCAACCTGTTCGCCTTCTTCAAGCGTGATTATCGGCGCGTGGCGCAGTTGCACATCGATTCGGGCTGGGTGCCAGCCGAGACCAAACTCAACGAATTCGAAGCGGCGATCCGTACCGTATGCGAGCCGATCTTCGAAAAACCGTTAAAGGATATTTCCTTCGGTCAGGTGCTGATGCGCCTGTTCCAGACGGCCCGGCGTTTCAACATGGAAGTGCAGCCGCAACTCGTGCTGCTGCAAAAAACCCTGTTGAACATCGAAGGCCTGGGCCGCCAGCTGTACCCGGAACTCGACCTGTGGAACACCGCGCAGCCATTCCTGGAGCGCTGGATGCGCGAACGTGTCAGCCCCAAGGCCTTGTTCGGTAACGTGCAGAGCCAGATCGAGCAGATCCCGCACCTGGCCAACATGACCCGCGACTTGCTCGAGCGCCTGTCCCAGCCCCACGCCAGCGATCCGCCGCCATCATGGCACCGACGCCGGGACGACTGGTTCCTGCGCCTGCTTGGCACCGCCCACCTGGCCGGTGGCGCCATCCTCGCCGCCGGAGGGCCGCTGAACCAGTTGGCCTATTGGCCGGCGGGCATCATGATGGCCGTCGGCTTGTATCTGGTCGTTCGCAGATAGCCAGTTGTGTCGCACGCTGGCACACTGTTTCAACGCCCTGATTTGTAATTTAGGCCACGGCTAATGAAGTGCGGGCCGCATCGGAGTCGAAGATGAAAAACTGGCTGGACGAGATCAAGTGGGATGCCGATGGCCTGGTGCCCGCCATTGCCCAGGATCACAAGACCGGGCGCGTCCTGATGATGGCCTGGATGAACCGCGAAGCGCTGGAACTGACCGCCGCCGAGAACCGTGCGATCTACTGGTCGCGCTCCCGTGGCAAGCTGTGGCGCAAGGGCGAAGAGTCCGGCCATGTGCAGACCCTGCACGAGATGCGCCTGGACTGTGATGCCGACGTCATTATCTTGATGGTCGAGCAGATCGGTGATATCGCCTGCCATACCGGCCGTCAGAGCTGCTTCTACCGCGTCTTTGAGAACGGCGACTGGACAACCGTCGACCCGGTCCTCAAGGATCCGCACGCCATCTATTCCGCAGGGCACAAACATGAGTGACACTCTGACCCGTCTGGCACAAGTACTGGAAGAGCGCAAAGGCGCCGCCGCCGACAGCTCGTATGTCGCCAGCCTGTACCACAAGGGCTTGAACAAGATTCTGGAAAAAGTCGGCGAAGAGTCGGTCGAAACCATCATTGCCGCCAAGGATGCCGCCGTTAGCGGCGACTGCAGCGATGTGATCTACGAAACCGCCGATTTGTGGTTCCACAGCATGGTCATGCTCGCCCAATTGGGGCAGCATCCACAGGCTGTACTCGATGAACTGGACCGTCGCTTCGGTCTGTCCGGACACGCTGAGAAAGCCTCGCGCCCGTCCGCCTGAATAACTATTAGAGAGGAGCAGCAACATGGGCATTTTTGACTGGAAACACTGGATCGTCATCCTGGTTGTTGTCGTACTGGTGTTCGGCACCAAGAAACTGAAAAACCTCGGTACCGACGTCGGCGAATCGATCAAGGGCTTCAAGAAAGCCATGAACGACGACGAAAAACCGGCCGATCCAACGGCGACGCCGGCCCAACCGGTGCCACCTGCTCAGCCGCAGGCCTCGGTGAACCAGCCGCACACCATCGACGTGCAGGCACAAAAAGTCGAAGAGCCGATCCGCAAAGACGTGTGAGCACTGACTTATGTTTGGTATCAGCTTCTCTGAACTGCTGCTCGTCGGCCTCGTTGCCCTGCTGGTCCTGGGCCCCGAGCGTCTGCCGGGCGCTGCGCGCACCGCCGGCCTGTGGGTCGGACGCCTGAAGCGCAGCTTCAACGCGATCAAACAGGAAGTTGAACGTGAAATCGGTGCCGACGAAATTCGTCGGCAACTGCACAACGAGCACATTCTGTCCCTGGAGCAGGAGGCGCGGAAGATTTTCACGCCGACCCAGCAGGAGCCGACGCCGGTAACGCCTGAGGCGACGCCGACGACTCAGGCGCCTGCCGTCGAACCTGCACCTGCTGAACCGACGCCCGTTGTTGCAGCGACACCGGTTGAACCCGTTATACCTGCGGCTGCGCCTGTCGTGCCGGCCCCTCAAGACCCAACATTGCCGCCGCGAGCCCCATGAGCGATCTTCCTGAAAACGACCAGCACATGCCGCTGGTTTCGCACCTCACCGAGTTGCGTACCCGTCTGCTGCGCTGTGTAGCGGCGATCTTCATCATTTTCGCCGGGTTGTTCGCCTTCACCCAGCAGATCTACACCTTCGTCTCCACGCCGCTGCGCCAGTACCTGCCAGTGGGCGCGACGATGATCGCCACCGACGTGTCGTCGCCGTTCCTGACGCCGCTGAAGCTGACGATGATGGTCTCGCTGTTCCTCGCCATCCCGGTGATCCTGCACCAGATCTGGGGCTTCATCGCGCCTGGCCTGTACAAGCATGAGAAACGCATCGCCGTGCCCTTGCTGGTATCGAGCATCCTGCTGTTCTACGCCGGCATGGCGTTCGCCTACTTCCTGGTGTTCCCGTTGATCTTCAAGTTCTTTGCCGCCGCCACCCCGGCCGGTGTGGAAATGATGACCGACATCACCAGCTACCTCGACTTCGTCATGACGCTGTTCTTCGCCTTCGGCGTAGCGTTCGAAATTCCGGTGGCCGTGGTGCTGCTGGTTTGGATCGGCGTGGTCGACGTCAAATACCTGAAGAAAATCCGTCCGTACGTGGTCATCGGCTGCTTCGTGGTCGGCATGATCCTGACGCCGCCGGACATCTTCTCGCAGACGCTTCTCGCCGTCCCGATGTGGCTGTTGTTTGAAATCGGCGTGCTGTTCGGCGGCCTGATCAGCAAACGTGGCGAACATCCCGACGACCAGCCGGCTGACGATCACAACGACCAGCCACCAGCGACCCAGCCGTGAACCTGCTGCTCCTCGAAGACGCCGACTTCATTGCGGCCGACCGGGTGATCCTGCGCGATCGCCGGCTGACCCACATGCAGGAAGTCCATCGCTGCGAAGTCGGTGACAGCATGCGCGTCGGGCGTCTTGGCGGGCTGATGGGCTCGGCCGAAGTACTGCGCCTGGACGCCGCCGAAGCGGAGTTGCGCGTCACTCTCGACCAGCCGCCACCCGCCAAGCTGCCACTGACCCTGGTTTTGGCCCTGCCACGCCCCAAAATGCTGCGCAGGGTGTTCCAGACCGTGGCCGCCATGGGTGTGCCACGCGTCGTGCTGGTAAACAGCTATCGCGTCGAGAAGAGCTTCTGGCAGACCCCCTTCCTGGAGCCGGAAGCGATTCGCGAGCAATTGATCCTCGGCCTCGAACAAGCCCGGGACAGTGTGCTGCCGCAAGTCATCATTGAGAAACGCTTCAAGCCGTTCGTCGAGGACCGCCTGCCTGGCATCACCGACGGCACCCTCGGCCTGGTTGGCCATCCGGGAAACTACCCGCCCTGCCCACGCGCGCTGAATGAACCGGTGACATTGGCCATCGGCCCGGAGGGTGGCTGGATTCCTTACGAAATCGATTTGCTCGGCAAATCCGGCCTGCAACCGGTGCAGTTGGGCGAGCGCATCTTGCGCGTAGAAACCGCCGTCACTGCGCTGCTGGCACGCCTTTTCTAACCACACATTCTCCCCTGTAGGAGCGAGCCTGCTCGCGATAGCGATGGCACATTCAACATGCCATTGACTGACCCGACGCCATCGCGAGCAGGCTCGCTCCTACAGGTCATCATTCCCCCAGGTCCGTCCATCGGGCTGCGCCTACAGAACCCCGCTCCCCTGCCGATATACCCCCCATAAAACCAATGTGTGGTCCGGGGGAGTTGCAGCATGTACCAATGGCTGGCCGATAAACTGGGGAACGTACGCGTCAATCGCAAACTGGGCATCGGCTTCGGACTTGTGTTGCTGCTGACTTTACTGATCACCGTCACCGGCTGGACCGGCCTGAGCGATGTGACCAGTCGCGGCGATAAGCTGGGGTTCAT
Source organism: Pseudomonas izuensis (assembly GCF_009861505.1). Classification (GTDB taxonomy): domain Bacteria; phylum Pseudomonadota; class Gammaproteobacteria; order Pseudomonadales; family Pseudomonadaceae; genus Aquipseudomonas; species Aquipseudomonas izuensis. Next base: position 235,299 of record NZ_WTFT01000004.1, read on the forward strand.
TTCCGATATCAACGGACTGACCAAAGACCTGCGCATTGCCCGCCTGGACTACGAAATGCGCCGCGGCGAACAAGGCCCGGGCGCCGTCAACGACCTGCTGGGCAAGCTCGACAGCAGCCTGCAAGCCGCTCGCCGGATGATCGAACAATCCACCGATGTGGCCATGATCGACCAGCAACTGGCCGCGGTCAGTCAGTACAAGCAAGCCTTCGCCGCCATGACCCAGGCCGGCGCCAACCGCGAAGACGCCCGCAGCAAACTGGGCGCGACCGCCGACAATGCCGTGGCCAAGGTCGCCGACGTCGAAAAGTCCATGCTGCAAGGTGACAGCGTTGCGCAGTTCAACAGCGTGATCGACCTGAGCAAACTGATCCAGCAGGCGCGCTTTCAGGTGCGTGGCTACACCTACAGCGGCAAGGCCGAGGCCGAACAGCCCGCGCTGGACGCCATCGACAATGCCCTGAAATACCTGGAAAGCCTGCCGTCGAAACTGCCGGAACAGCACATCGCCAACCTGCAGCAAGCGACCGACTCGCTCAAGGCCTACCGTGCTGCGGTCAGCCAATACCGTGATTCCCAGGTCGCCAGTGCCGAAGCGCTCAAACGCATGGGCACCCAAGGCGAAATCCTGCTCGATGTGAGCAACAAGCTCACCCTGTCGCAAACCCTCGTGCGTGACACCGACGTGGCGCACGCCCGGAACATGCTGTTGCTGGCAACTGCCCTGGCACTGGTCTTCGGCCTGTTTGCCGCCTGGGCCATTACCCGGCAGATCGTGGTCCCGCTGAACCAGACCCTCAAAGTGGCCGAACGCATCGCCGCCGGCGACCTGACCCACAACCTGACCTCCAAGCGCCAGGACGAGTTGGGCCAGCTGCAACGCGCCATCCAGAGCATGACCCAGGGCTTGCGCGAACTGATCGGCGGCATCAGCGACGGCGTCACGCAAATCGCCAGCGCCGCCGAAGAGTTGTCGGCGGTCACCGAGCAGACCAGCGCCGGGGTCAACAGCCAGAAGGTCGAGACCGACCAGGTGGCCACCGCCATGAACGAAATGACCGCCACCGTGCAGGAAGTCGCACGCAACGCCGAGGAAGCCTCCGAGGCCGCCATCACCGCCGATCAACAGGCCCGTGAAGGCGACAAGGTGGTGGGCGAAGCCATCGTGCAGATCGAACGCCTGGCCAAGGAAGTCGGCAACTCCACCGAAGCCATGGGCGAGCTCAAGCGCGAAAGCGACAAGATCGGCAGCGTGCTCGACGTGATCAAGTCCGTGGCCCAGCAAACCAACCTGCTGGCGCTCAACGCTGCCATCGAAGCCGCCCGCGCCGGTGAAGCCGGACGCGGTTTTGCCGTGGTCGCCGACGAAGTCCGCAGCCTGGCCCAACGCACCCAGAAGTCCACCGAGGAAATCGAAGAGCTGATCGTCGGCCTGCAAAACGGCACCCAGCAAGTGGCGACCATCATGGACAACAGCCGCAGCCTGACCGACAGCAGCGTCGAACTGACTCGCCGCGCCGGGAGCTCACTGGAAAGCATCACTCGCACGGTGTCAGCGATCCAGGCGATGAACCAGCAGATCGCCGCCGCTGCCGAGCAGCAAACCGCCGTGGCCGAAGAGATCAACCGTAGCGTGCTGAATGTGCGGGATGTGTCGGATCAGACGTCGGCGGCGAGTGAAGAGACCGCGGCGTCCAGTGTTGAGCTGGCGCGGCTGGGGACGCATTTGCAGATGCTGGTGGGTCGGTTCAAGGTTTAAGGCGATTCAATAACCTCGGTTCACTCCGAACCGAGGTGATGCCATCGCGAGCAGGCTCCCTCCCACAGGGGTTATGCGTCGAACACGAATGTTGTGTTCACCGCCGATCAATGTGGGAGCGAGCCTGCTCGCGATGGCGGTTCATCAGGCGCTGAAGTTACAGAACCTGCCGCAAAAAGGCCTGCGCCCGCGGATCCTTCGGCGCATCGAAGAACTGCGCCGGCGAAGCATCTTCCAGCAACTTGCCATGATCGAAGAACAACACCCGGTCCGCCACTTCCCGCGCAAAGCCCATTTCATGGGTCACGCAGACCATGGTCATACCTTCCACGGCCAGGTTCTTCATCACGTCCAGCACCTCACCGACCATTTCCGGGTCGAGTGCCGAGGTCGGTTCGTCGAACAGCATGACTTTCGGCTCCATCGCCAGCGCCCGGGCAATCGCCACGCGCTGTTGCTGGCCGCCTGACAAGCGCGAAGGAAATTCGTGGGCCTTTTGCGCAATCCCGACCTTTTCCAGCAGCGCCAGGGCCTTGGCCTCGCGCTCTTTCTTGCCGCGCTTGCGTACGACTTTCTGCGCCAGGCACAGGTTTTCCAGCACGGTCATGTGCGGAAACAGGTTGAAATGCTGGAACACCATGCCGACTTCCCGACGATAGGCGTTCACGTCGGTTTTCGGGTCGGCCAGTTGCAGGCCATCGATGCTCACCGAGCCGGAGTCGAATGTTTCCAGGCCATTGAGGCAGCGCAGGAAGGTCGATTTTCCGGAGCCGGACGGGCCGATCACCACCAGCACTTCGCCCTTGGCAACGTTAGTGGAAACGTTATCCACCGCGCGGACCACCTGGCCACGGGTGTCGAAGACTTTTACCAGATCGCGGACTTCAATCACTTTGCGCGAGCCTCCGCTCAAGCCGGCCGGCGATTTTCGACAGCGGCAGGTTGATCAACAAATACAGACCGGCAACGCAGAACAGGATTTCGAACGGCGAAAACGAGGTGGTGATGACTTCACGGCCACTTTTGAGCAGTTCGGTAATCGCGATGACCGATACCAGCGACGTGTCTTTCACCAGGCTGATGAACTGCCCGGCCAGCGGCGGCAGCACGCGCTTGAACGCTTGCGGCAGGACCACGTGACGCATCGACTGGCCGGCGCTCAAACCCAGGGAGCGCGCGGCTTCGTTCTGGCCACGGGCAATCGACTGCACGCCGGAACGAATGATTTCCGCCACGTAGGCGCCGGTGAACAGCGACAGCGCGGCGATCCCGGCGAACTCCCGCGACAGGTTCATCACCGTGCCAATGAAGAAGTAGAAAATGAAGATCTGTACCAGCAGCGGCGTGCCGCGCACCAGTTCGACGTAGATGGTCGAGAGGTCGCGCAGGGTCGGGTTGTTCGACAGCCGGCACAGGCCTGTCGCGAGGCCGATCAGCAGCCCGAGAACGCCAGATACCACGGACAGCCACAAGGTGGTCCAGAGCCCCCACATCAACGGTCCCGCGGCCCAGTGACGGGTCACGCCGATGACATCGCCTTCAGCCACATCATCGCCCTGGGCGACTTGCAGGCTGTTTTCGTCGACGCTCAGGTGTTGCTCATCACCGGCGTCGTTGCGCAGGGTGACTTCAGCCTTGTCGCCCTTGCGCAACAGTTCGCTGACGGTGGAGATGTCCGCAGCACGCTGGGTCTCTTCGGCATGGTAGGCGAAGTACTGCGGCACACGATTCCAGCGCCATTCGTAGGACATCAGCGAGGTGGCGTAATACAGCGCGCCGGCCAGGCCGATCAGCACCAGCACGGTCAGGGCGTGCCAGGGCCATTGGGCTTTTCTTTGTTTCATTGCAAGTTCCGGATTCTGTGTTGCCTTGGAGGCCCTCATCGCGAGCAGGCTCACTCCTACATTGGAATGCGTTCACCTGTAGGAGTGAGCCTGCTCGCGATTGAGGCGACGCGGTCAGTCTGACCGGCGCTTATTCCATGTCCTTGAGCCACTCGCTGCTCTTGAACCACTTGTCATGGATGCGATCGTAGGTGCCGTCTTCGTGGATCTGGTGCAGGAAGTTGTTGATGAAGTTGATGCTGTCGTAGTCACCCTTCTTCAAACCGAAGGCCAGCGGTTCGTAGGTGAACGGCTTGTCGAGGAATACCAGTTTGCCGTTGCCGACCTTGTTCAGCGCCACGACGTTGTAAGGCGCGTCGTAGATGAAGGCGTCAGCCTTGCCGTTGACCACGTCGAGCACCGCTTCCTGCTCATTGTCGTAGCCGTGGTACTTGGCTTTGGAGATCAGCTTTTTGGCGACCATTTCGCCGGTGGTGCCGAGCTTGGAGGTGATGCGGTAGTCAGCGGTGTTCAGGTCTTTATAGGACTTGATGGTGCCTTCCAGATCCTTGCGGATCAGCAGCGTCTGGCCGACCACGATGAAGGGTTCGCTGAAGTTCAGGCGCAGGTTTCGCTCCTGAGTCAGGGTCATGCCGCTGCCGATCATGTCGAACTTATCGGTCAGCAGGGCCGGGATGATGCCGTCGTAACCGGTGGACACCAGCTCCAGCTTGACGCCCATGGCCTTGGTCATGGCTTTGAGGATGTCGACTTCGAAACCGATGATCTCGCCGCGCTTGTTGGTCATTTCGAACGGCATGTAGGTCGGATCCATACCGACCTTCAACGTGCCGCGCTTGACCGCGTCATCGATGGCACCGGCCTGCACCGTACTGACTGCAACCAATGCCGTGACGCCGACCAGCAGCATCGACAGATACTTCTTCATCTTCAAGTCCCCAAAACCATTGCGTTGTGAGGCGCGCAAAAATGGCGGCTCCCCAGGAGGAAACGCACCAATACGGACAAAAATTATCCGGGCACACCAATTCGGGGACGGATCCTAAACTACTCGCCCGTTTGCACAAGGGTTTGGGAACGATCAGGCAAAAAAAAGCCCCGCTGGCTAGCGGGGCTTATGTAGGAGCGAGCTTGCTCGCGATGGTCGTTAACGATTACGCGTTTTTACTGGTTGAACGCGGCGCTCTTGAATCCATCGCGAGCAGGCTCGCTCCTACAGTTTTTCAGGCCAGTTGCGCCTGCACGCTCAGCGGTTTGAGCGGCAGCAGCGGTGCATGGGGGTCGGCCTTGACCGACTTGCGCCATGCGCCCAGCCACTCGGCGTGGCCTTCGCTCCAGACCTGCTCATGCAGGCGAGCCAAGGCGACCGGGTCGCTCAGCAGTTGCACACGCTCGTTGTTGCTCAGGCCTTCCGGTCCGACTTTCATCGCGTGCCGTACCCGCTCGACCCGCAGCCATTCGATCGGCTCGGCCTGACGGTGACGGGAGGTCGCCAGCGAGCATGCCAGGGCATTCTGCTGTGGATCGACCACCGAACGGACGAAGCCGTCGTTCAGCGCGTGGTAACGGTTTTCGTGGGTGTACTGGTCGGTCGCCAGCAACGCTTGTGGCGGATTGTATTCCTCGGGAATCAGGAACAGGCTCTCGTCACGGGACTTGAGGCCCAGGCCGACACGGCTGGAAATCACCGACACCGGAATCGACAGCATCAACGAACCGACGATCGGTACCAGCCACCACAGGAAGCTCGGATTCAGCCAGATCACCAGCAGGGCCCAGAAGAAGCCCAGCACGGTTTGCGGACCATGGCGCTTGACCGCCTCGCTCCATGGCGTGGAGTCGTCGTCACGCTGCGGCGAGTTCCAGGTCGCGGCCCAGCCGAGGAACGCGGCGAGGACGAAACGGGTGTGGAAAATCATCCGCACCGGCGCCAGCAGCATGGAGAACAACATCTCCAGCAGCATCGACAACGTCACCTTGAACTTGCCACCGAACTCTTTCGCGCCCTTGGCCCAGATCAGGATGATGCTCAACAGCTTCGGCAGGAACAGCAGCACGATGGTGGTCGAGAACAGCGCAATCGCCTTGTCCGGATGCCATTGTGGCCACAGCGGGTAGAGCTGGCGCGGTTCGAGGAAGTATTGCGGCTCCATCAAGGTGTTGACCGCCAGCAGCGCCGTCGACAGCACGAGGAAGAAGAACCACAGCGGCGCCGACAGGTAGGACATCACGCCGGTCAGGAATACCGCGCGGTGCACCGGGTGCATGCCCTTGACCAGGAACAGGCGGAAGTTCATCAGGTTGCCGTGGCACCAGCGACGGTCACGCTTGAGTTCGTCCAGCAGGTTCGGCGGCAGTTCTTCATAGCTGCCTGGCAAGTCGTAGGCAATCCACACGCCCCAACCGGCACGGCGCATCAACGCGGCTTCAACGAAGTCGTGGGACAGGATCGCACCGGCGAACGCGCCTTTACCGGGCAGCGGCGCCAGGGCGCAGTGCTCGATGAACGGCTTCATGCGGATGATCGCGTTGTGGCCCCAGTAGTGCGATTCGCCCAACTGCCAGAAGTGCAGACCGGCGGTGAACAGCGGACCGTACACACGGGTGGCGAACTGCTGCATACGCGCATACAGGGTGTCCATGCCCGACGCACGTGGCGCGGTCTGGATGATCCCGGCGTCCGGCGTGGCTTCCATCAGGCGCACCAGGCTGGTCAGGCACTCGCCGCTCATCACGGAGTCGGCGTCGAGTACGACCATGTACTTGTAGTCACCGCCCCAGCGACGGCAGAAGTCGTCGAGGTTGCCGCTCTTGCGCTTTACGCGGCGACGGCGGCGGCGATAGAAGATCTTGCCGAAGCCACCGGCTTCGCGGCAGACATCCAGCCAGGCCTGCTGTTCGGCGACACAGATATCGGCGTCGTTACTGTCGCTGAGGACGAAGAAGTCGAAACGGTCCAGGTCTCCCGTGGCCGCAACCGACTCGAACGTCGCGCGCAGACCGGCGAATACCCGAGGCACGTCTTCGTTGCAGATCGGCATCACCAGTGCGGTGCGCGCGTCTTTCGGAATCGGCTCGTTGCCGGCGCTGGCACCGGAAATGCGGTATTTATCGTGACCGGTGAGCAACTCGAGGAAGCCCATCAGCGCGGTCCAGAAACCAGCCGAAACCCAGCAGAACAGAATCCCGAACAGGATCAGGATGCTGGTCTGCAGCGCATACGGCAGCACTTGGGTGGCCGTTTGCAGCAGCGGTTGGTGCAGGACTTCTTCAAGGTCGACGAACGACCAGCCCTGGTACGGCATGATGCCTTTCATGTACCAGCCGGCGACGATGGTCTGGCCAAGCATCAGCACTAGCAGAATGTAGCGTCGGATCGAACCAACGGTACGCCAGCGCGCCGCCGGCAGCACGTTCTCGTCTTTCGGCGGCTGCGGCGGATTGGTGCGACCGGTCAAACGACGCCAGCCGCGCACCAGGATGTTGGTGCGCCACGGCTCCGGCACGACCTTGGTCCGGCGAATCGGTGGGGTCGCCTTCAGGCAGACCCGACCGCTGGCATCGAGCGCCAGCATTTCCGCGTCCTGCAGTTCTTCGGCGGTGCTCAGGGTCAGGCGCTTGCCGACCGAAGCCTGGGCGGCTTCGCTCGGTGCGTCGAACGTCGAAGACGACAGACGCTCATGCAATTCGCTGAAGGACTTGCAGCCCGCGAGTTCCACGCGCTGCTGGTCGGTCATCGGCAGATGTGCCAGATACTCGGAAAGCGTCTCTGGCTGTACTTGAGAATTACTCATCGGCAGGCAACTGATAGCTCCAGGTCTCGGTCAGGACTTCTTCAGTCGGTGCCGATTCTGGTGTGGCTGGGGCGGCGTTGGCAGCAGCAGGCTGCTTGGCGTCGTTGTTCGCCTTGTCCTTGGCATCTGCGACTGGCTTGGCTTCAGCCTGCTTGGCTTCTGCGGCCTTCGCTTCCTTGTCCACTTTCTCCGCTTGCTTGGCGGCAACCTTGTCAGCCTTGGCAACGGAAGAGGTGGACGCCGGGATCGAAGTCTTGGCCAGATCGGCAGGCACGATGTTCTGCACCAGTGCAGCACGCATCTCGGTGGACTTGCTCGCGTCCTTGATCTTCATGCGCAAGGTCAGGCGCCAGCCCTTGGTTTCAGGGTTGTAGCGCACGCTGTTCTCGACCAGTTCGGCGTTTTCGCCGACGCTGACCTGACTGCGCACATCCGCATCCGATGGCAGTGCCGCCAGGGATGGACCTTCAAAATCCACCAGATAGGCGACGCTTCCGTCCGGCTGACGAATCAGGTTGGACTGTTTGACGTCACCGGTGGATTTCAGGGTCTGGTTGACCCAGGCGCTGTCCGGCGCGTGCAGCGCCGCCTCGTCCATGGTCCAGTGCATGCGATAGGCGAAGTCCAGCGGCTGGCCCGGCTCCGGCATCTTTTCCGGGCTCCAGAAAGCCACGATATTGTCGTTCGTTTCGTCGGCGGTCGGAATCTCGACCAGATCGACGGTGCCCTTGCCCCAGTCGCCTTTCGGTTCGATCCAGGCGCTTGGACGCTTGTCGTAGCGGTCGTCGAGGTCTTCGTAGTGGCTGAAGTCGCGGCCACGTTGCAGCAAGCCGAAACCACGCGGGTTCTCGACCGAGAAGTTGCTCACCGCCAGGTGTTTCGGGTTGTTCAGCGGACGCCAGATCCACTCGCCGTTGCCGGCATGGATCGCCAGGCCACTGGAATCGTGCAGCTCACGACGGTAGTTGAGGACTTTCGACGGCTGGTTGGCGCCGAACAGGTACATGCTGGTCAGTGGCGCGATGCCCAATTTGCCGACCTTGTCACGCAGGAACATCTGCGCCTTGACGTCGACAATGGTATCGCTGCCCGGACGCAGGGTCAGGCGATAGGCACCGGTCGCCCGTGGCGAATCCAGCAGCGCAAAAATCACCAGGTGCTTGTCGCCCGGTTTCGGCTGTTGAATCCAGAACTCGCGAAAACGCGGGAATTCTTCGCCGGACGGCAAGGCGGTATCGATTGCCATGCCGCGAGCGGACAAACCGTAGACATGGCCCTTGCCGACAACGCGGAAGTAACTCGCGCCGAGCATGGTCATGATTTCGTCTTGCTTGTCAGCCTTGTTGACCGGGTACAGCACGCGGAAACCGGCGTAGCCCAGTTGCTCAGTGGCCTTCGGGTCGAACTTGACGTCGCCGAAATCGAAACGACTCGGGTCGTATTTGATCTCTTCGACGGTGTTCGCGGTGATTTCGTTGATTTTCACCGGCGTATCGAAGTGCATGCCCTGGTGATAGAACGACAGCTTGAATGGGGTCTTCTGGTCCGCCCATTCGGCTTTTTCCGTCAGGAAACGAATTTTCTGATAGTCGGCGAATTTCATTTCGCGGAATTCGGTCGGCAGGTTACTGCGCGGCGCTTCGTACTTCTGACCGGCCAGCTCTTTTGCCTTGGCCGATACATCATCCAGATTGAATGCCCAAAGCTGGCCGGCGCTGAGCAGGCAGAGCAGTGCCGAACCCGCTACAAGAGCGCTACGTAACCGTTTGGCAGACAATTTTGGTGCGTTACAGGGACTAACAATCACGAGCAACCCTCGCCGAAAACAGATCAAAAAACCAACGGCCAGTTGAAGGGTCTGTACGGAATCCGGTACAAAAAAACCGGCCTTGCAGACCACTCTTGCCAAGTTGGCGAGCATTGTTCCGACTCCGATGGGGCTAAATGATTCCCCAAACGGTCCAGGACAAGTCTCTACCTAAGTCAAAATGGACCAACGAACGCTGATCCCCGTAGCGCGCGATTATCTAGTAGGCCGCGTTACAACGCATCAGGGGTAACAAAGTATTTATCGGGAAAAACGCCTGTTTTCAGTCGAAATGCGCTTAAAAAGATGTTTCAAGCGCTTTCAGGTCTGTAACAGGAAGGTTACCGGGCCATCATTGACCAGGTGCACCTGCATATCCGCGCCGAATCTACCTGATGCCACAGTGCCATGCACCTGTTTCGCTTTGCCTAATAGATAGTCGAAAAGCTCTTCGCCCAGGGCCGGAGGGGCCGCGGTCGAGAAACTCGGGCGCAACCCGCTCTTGGTGTCGGCGGCCAGGGTGAACTGCGAGACCAGCAGCAACCCGCCACCCACATCCGCCAGGGACAGATTCATCTTGCCCTCAGCGTCGCTGAACACTCGATAGTTAAGCAGCTTATTGAGAAGTTTGTCGGCGCTGGCACGAGTGTCCTCGGGCTCGACGGCAACCAGCACCAGCAACCCCTGGTCGACCGCACCAACGACCTCCCCCGCTACCTCGACTCGCGCGCCGCGCACGCGTTGCAGCAGGCCCTTCATGCTTCTTCGGGGGCCAGGTCGAGCAGACGTCGTGCCATCCGATCGGCAGCACGCACCAACGCATCGGTAATCCCGGGTTCGGCGGCGGCATGACCCGCGTCACGGATTATTTGCAGTTCGCTGTTCGGCCAGGCCTGGTGCAGTTCCCAGGCGTTATCCAGCGGGCAGATCACGTCATAGCGACCATGGATGATCACGCCGGGCAAATGGGCGATCTTGCCCATGTCGCGGATCAACTGATCGGGTTCAAGGAAGGCGTTGTTGGTGAAGTAATGGCATTCGATGCGAGCGATGGACAGCGCACGTTGAGGTTCGGAGAAACGATCGACCACCAGCGGATTCGGACGCAGGGTTGCGGTCCGGCCTTCCCAGGTGGACCAGGCCTTGGCCGCGTGCATCTGGGCGATCTGATCGTTGCCTGTCAGGCGTTTGTGGAAGGCGCTGAGCAAATCGCCACGCTCGTCCTGCGGGATCGGCGCGATGTAGTCCTGCCAGTAATCGGGGAACAGACGGCTGGCACCGGCCTGGTAGAACCACTCGATTTCCTGAGGGCGGCAGAGAAATATGCCACGCAGGATCAGACCGTGCACACGCTCGGGGTGGGTTTGCGCGTAGGCCAGCGCCAGGGTCGAGCCCCAGGAACCACCGAACAACACCCACTTGTCGATGCCCAGGTGCTCGCGGATTCGCTCAAGGTCGGCGACCAGATCCCAGGTGGTGTTGTTTTCCAGGCTGGCGTGGGGCGTGGAACGACCGCAACCACGCTGGTCGAAGGTCACGATGCGGTACAGGTTTGGATCGAAATAGCAGCGACTCGCCGCATCGCACCCGGCGCCGGGACCGCCGTGAATGAACACCACCGGCAATCCTTCCGGTGAACCGCTTTCGTCGACATACAGCGTGTGGGTCTCGTCGACGGCCAGATCGTGCCGGGCGTGGGGTTTGATCTGCGGGTACAAAGTCTGCATTGCGCGCTCCGTAAGGGGTCGAGGTCATCCCTGGGGGGACTTCTATTATTCTGCCGTCCGGCATCATAAACCCGAATTACGCGAATGAGCATGCCCTTGCAAAGTCAGAGTTTTGCCGCCCGTTTTTTCAGCCAGATAGGCGAGCAGCGTTTCATACAGTGCATCGACCTCGACAGCCTGCCCCCGCGCCCGTAAACAACCGTGAACCAAGCCATCGCCGTAATACAGTGTCGCTGCCACGCCAGCGGTGTTGAGTCGTTCGGCATACTGCACGCCGTCATCGCGCAGCGGATCGAACTGCGCCACGGCAATCCATGCCGGTGGCAATCCGCGAAAATTCCCGGCCAGCAACGGCATCGCATAAGCGCCCGGTTTTGCCGTAGCACGCAGATACAACGCCCGATAACAGTCCAGGTCGCTGCTGCTGAGCAACGGGGCGTCAGCGCATTCGCTGCGCGACGGTAACCGGTGATCCCCACCAAGCCCCGGATAAATCAGAACCTGCGCGCAAGGCACCGGTTCACCGGCATCGCGCAGCGCCAGACACAAGGCGGCGGCAAGATTGCCGCCAGCACTGTCACCGACCACCAGCGTGCGCTCGGGATCCAGCCGAAACGGCCCGGTGCGCAACGCCCTCCAGACAGTCAGGCAGTCATCGAGCGCCGCCGGAAACGGATGCTCCGGCGCCAGGCGGTAATCGACCGCGATCACCAGTACTCCGAGTGTCGAAGCCAGTTCGGCACAAATGAAGTCGTGAGAGTCCAGGTTTCCCACCACCCAGCCACCGCCGTGCATATAAACGATGCACGGCACACCTGTGGCAGAGGGCAAAACCGGTGGCTGGTACGAGCGAACGGGGACACCCGCCAACTCGAAATCGACCACGTACAGCCCCTCGGGGCGTGGCGGGGTAAATGCCCGGCACATCTCGCTGTAAGCCCGGCGCAATCCGTCCAGGCTGCTTTCGGTGCTGTTGAAGCTGACGGTTTTCTCGACAAAAGCCGCCATCTGTTCGGATAGAGGATAGGTTGCCATCAGTTTTTCAAACTGGCCTGAACCGTGGCCACGCCATCCTTGCCATCAACGCTGCTCACGCCCGCCAGCCAGCGTTGCAGGTCCTGCGGGTGCTCGCGCAACCATTTCTTGGCGACATCCTGAGGCGTCTGGCGCTCCATGATCGGCACCATCAATTGGCTTTCCTGGGCAGCGGTGAAGGTCAGGTTTTCCAGCAGGCGATAAACGTTCGGGCAACGCTCGGCGTAATCGGGCGCGGTTACGGAGGAAACGGTTGCCGCCCCTTCGTTCGGCCCGTAGACGTCTTCACTGCCGGTCAGGTAGGCGATGTTCATGTTGATGTTCATCGGGTGCGGGGTCCAGCCGACGAACACCACGAACTCCTTGCGGTTCACCGCCCTTTGCACCGCCGCCAGCATGCCGGCCTCACCGGACTCGATCAGCTTGAAGTCCTTCAGGCCGAAGTGATTGGTTTCGATCATGGTCTTGATCGTGGTGTTGGCGCCGCTGCCCGGTTCGATGCCGTAGATCTTGCCGCCGAGCTGATCCTTGAATCTGGCGATGTCGGCGAAGGTTTTCAGGCCGGCAGCCGCCACGTAATCAGGTACCGCGAGGGTCGCCTGGGCATCGGCCAGGCTTGGCTGATCCATGACCTTGACCTGATTGGCCGCCAGGAACGGTGCGATGTTCTTGTCCATCGCCGGTTTCCAGTAACCCAGGAAGATGTCCAGGCGCTTGTCGCGAATGCCGGCGAAAATGATTTGCTGCACGGCGCTGGTTTGCTTGCTTTGGTAACCGAGGCCATTGAGCAGCACGTCGGCCATGCCGCTAGTGGCGATCACGTCGGTCCAGTTGACCACGCCCATGCGCACGGTTTTACAGGAGGGGTCCTCAGCGGCCAGGACGCTGGTGCTCAGAAGAGCAGAACCGCAGAGGATTGAGAGACAGCGGATGAACAAACCTTTGATGCTTGTCATAGGGAGCATTCTCGTGCGGCAGCGGATTATTGTCGGACCGGTGTCTTTGTGCACCGTGAGCGAAACATTACGCAGCAGACGAGCGGTAAAAGCGACCTGTGGCGACCGTGTTTTGCACGGTGGCGACTGTCAGCACGCACACGAATCTGTGGCGAGACAAAATACCTGTGGGAGCGAGCCTGCTCGCGAAGGCGGAATATCAGCCAACTGAGATGTTGACCGATACATAGCTTTCGCGAGCAGGCTCGCTCCCACAGGGTTATTCGCCAGGTTCTAGCGGTTGTAGTGCTTTTTGCCCCAGGCCAGCAAGCCTTGCAGCAGTTCCTTCAATACCACTTGGGTAGGCTCCGCCAGATCCGCCCGATAGCGGAACGGCTCGAACTCTTCCATGTAGGTGCACTGGCCCAGTTCCAGTTGCACCGCATGAATGTTTTGCGCCGGGTTGCCGTAATGACGGGTGATGTGCCCGCCCTTGAAGCGCCCGTTCAGCACATGGCTGTATTCCGGGTGGCCAGCGCATATCGCCTCCAACTGCGAAGCCAGCTGCGGATCGCAACTGGCACCGTTGAAGGTGCCGAGGTTGAAGTCCGGCAGTTTGCCGTCGAACAGGTGCGGAATCAGCGAACGAATCGAATGCGCGTCGAACAGCAGCGCATAGCCGAACTCGGCCTTGAGTCGTGCCAGTTCCTGCTGCAGGGTGCTGTGATACGGCGTCCAGATCTGCTCCAGATACGTCGCGCGCTCTTCTTTCGAAGGCTCCAGCCCTTCGCGGAACAACGGCACGCCGTCGAACAGCGTCGCCGGGTACAGGCCGGTGGTGGCGCCCACGTACAAAGGCTTGTCGTCGGACGGACGGTTCAAGTCAATGACGAACCGCGAATACTCGGCGGCCAGGGTGCTGGCTCCCAGCTCGGCGGCGAAGTCGTAAAGCTGCGGGATGTGCCAATCGGTATCCGGCAGGCTCTTCGCCTGGGGGATCAATCCGGCTTCGACCGCCGGGGTCAGGCGCACACCGGCGTGGGGCATGCTGATCAACAGCGGCACGCGGCCTTGTTTGAAGTTCAGAACCTTATCCACAACTGCTCTCCTACAGGCTCGTTTCAACGCCGTGACGCACGACGCGTTTTTCCAGATCACCGCCCAGCCAGTACGACAGGTCGGCCGGACGATCGATTTGCCAGGCGACGAAATCCGCAACCTTGCCTGCCTCGATCGAACCGTGGGTGTCGGCCATGCCCAGTGCCGTAGCCGCATGAATCGTCGCGCCCGCCAGGGCTTCTTCCGGGGTCATGCGGAAACAGGTGCAGGCCATGTTCAGCATCAGGCGCAGCGACAGCCCCGGCGAGGTACCGGGATTGAGGTCGCTGGCGATGGCGATTTTCACGCCGTGCTTGCGCAGGGCTTCCATCGGCGGCAATTGGGTTTCACGCAGGAAATAAAAGGCGCCGGGCAGCAACACGGCGACGGTGCCGGACGCGGCCATGGCGATCGCGTCTTCTTCAGTCATGAATTCCAGATGATCAGCGGACAGGGCGTGGTAACGCGCCGCGAGGCTGGAACCGTGCAGGGACGACAACTGCTCGGCGTGCAGCTTCACCGGCAAGCCAAGTTTCTGTGCGGTGATAAACACTCGCTCGACTTGCGCCGGGGAAAACGCCAGGTACTCGCAGAAGGCATCCACCGCATCCACCAGCCCTTCAGCGGCCAGTGCCGGAAGCATTTCAGCGCAGATGTGATCGATGTAGTCGTCGGCGCGATCCTTGTATTCCGGCGGCAGGGCATGAGCGGCCAGGCAAGTGCTGCGCACGCTGATCGGCAGTTCGGCGCCGAGACGTCGGGCAACCCGCAGCATCTTGCGTTCGTTGGCCAGGTCGAGACCGTAGCCGGACTTGATTTCGATGCTGGTGACACCGTCACGCATCAGGCTTTTCAGACGTTTGGCGGCGCTGGCGAACAATTCGTCTTCGGTCGCGGAGCGGGTGGCGCGCACGGTACTGGCAATGCCGCCGCCGCTGGCGGCGATTTCGGCGTAACTGACGCCTTGCAGGCGCTGCTCGAACTCACCGCTGCGGTTACCGCCAAACACGGTATGGGTGTGGCAGTCGATCAGGCCCGGTGTGACCCAGGCCCCGTTCAAATCATTGACCGCAGGGTATTCGCCGGACGGCAGTTCACTGCGCGGGCCGACCCACTCAATGTGCGCACCGGACGTCACGATGGCCGCATCCTCGATGACCGAGTAGACGCCTTGCACCATGGTTGCGACGTGACAGTGTTGCCAGAGCGTTTTCATCCGTGGCCTCCGTTAGGTTATCGATGAGAAAAAGAAGGTTCCTGCTCTACCAGCACCGCCTTGCCTGCCGCCGGTTTCACCCACGTCAGGTAGGCCAGCACCAGCAATGCAATCCAGACCACGCCAACGATCAGAGCCGCCTGGGTGTCCGGGAAGTAACCCAGCACGCCGAAGATGAACAGCATGAAGGCAATCGCCGCCATCGGCGCATAGGGCCAGAACGGCACCGGGAATTTCAATTGCTTGACCTGCTCGGCGCTCATGGTGCGACGCATGGCCACCTGGGTCACCAGAATCATCAGCCAGACCCACACCGTGGCGAAAGTCGCGATGGAGGCGATCAGCAAAAAGACGTTTTCCGGAATCAGGTAGTTGAGCAACACGCCCAGCAGCAGTGCACCGCTCATCACCACGACAGTCAGCCACGGCACGCCGTTGCGCGACAAGCGGGCGAAGCCTTTGGGTGCATGTCCCTGCTGAGCCAGGCCATACATCATGCGGCCCGCGCCGAAGATGTCACTGTTGATGGCCGACACTGCCGCCGAGATCACCACGATATTGAGTATGGTCGCTGCCGAACTGATCCCCAGCTTGTCAAAAATCTGCACGAACGGGCTGCCTTGGCTGCCGATCTGCTGCCACGGGAAGATCGACATCAGCACCAGCATCGTCAGCACATAGAACAACAGGATACGCAGCGGTACGGCGTTGATCGCCCGGGGCAACACGTGTTGCGGATCTTTGGCTTCACCGGCCGTAACGCCGATGATTTCAATACCGCCAAAGGCGAACATCACCACCGCAAACGAAGCGATCAGGCCGCCCACGCCATTGGGCATGAAACCGCCCTGGGACCAGAGGTTGCTGATATCGGTTGCCTGGGCGCCGGGGGCGGTGCTGATACCAAACCACATGATGCCGAAGCCGCCCAGAATCATCGCCACGATGGCCCCGACCTTGAGCAGCGACAACCAGAACTCCATTTCACCGAAGACCTTGACGTTGCACAGGTTCAAGCCACCCACCACGGAAACGATGCCCAGCACCCAGATCCAGCGGGAGACCTCCGGAAACCAGAAGCCCATGTAAATGCCGAACGCGGTCACATCGGCCATACCGACGATGACCATTTCAAACGCATAGGTCCAGCCGAGGATAAAGCCTGCCATCGGGCCCAGATAAGTGCTGGCGTACTGGCCGAATGAGCCGGCCACCGGGTTATGCACAGCCATCTCGCCGAGGGCGCGCATGACCATGAACACCGCTGCACCGCCAATCAGGTAAGCGAGCAGGACCGCAGGACCGGCCATTTGAATGGCCGAGGCAGAACCGTAAAACAGCCCGGTGCCGATCGCCGACCCCAGTGCCATGAAGCGAATATGTCGGGCAGAGAGCCCGCGTTTGAGCCCTTTTGTTTGCGCTTGCATTGCTCGTCCCTAATTATTTTTATCGACGCAAAATCGATTCGCGGGCAAGCTCGCTCCCACAGGGATTGGATGAATACTGAAGATCCAATGTGGGAGCGAGCCTGCTCGCGAAGAGGCCATTACAGGCTAGGCAACAACTTCGCCGCAACCAGCTCGTTCAGGCAACGCGAGGCCAACAACTCGCTCGCCGCGTTGATGTCCGGTGCAAAGAAACGGTCTTTCTCATAGAAAGGCACTTCGTTACGCAGGATCGCCCGAGCCTTTTCCAGCTTCGGCGAGGTCTTCAGACCGTCACGCAGATCCAGGCCCTGGGCCGCCGCCAGCCATTCCACCGCGAGAATGCCACGGGTGTTCTCGGCCATTTCCCACAGACGCTTGCCGGCAGCCGGAGCCATGGACACGTGGTCTTCCTGGTTGGCGGAAGTCGGCAGGCTGTCCACCGAATGCGGATGGGACAGCGCCTTGTTTTCGCTGGCCAGAGCGGCCGCGGTCACCTGGGCGATCATGAAACCGGAGTTCACGCCACCGTTGGCCACTAGGAACGGCGGCAGCTGCGACATGTGCTTGTCCATCATCAGCGAGATGCGACGCTCGCTCAGGGAGCCGATTTCAGCGATGGCCAGCGCCATGTTGTCAGCCGCCATGGCCACTGGTTCGGCGTGGAAGTTACCGCCGGAAATCACGTCGCCTTCAGCCGCGAATACCAACGGGTTGTCGGAAACGGCGTTGGCTTCGATGGCCAACACTTCGGCAGCCTGGCGGAACTGGGTCAGGCAGGCACCCATGACTTGCGGCTGGCAGCGCAGCGAGTACGGATCCTGGACCTTTTCGCAGTTCTCGTGGGAGTCGGAGACTTCACTGCGCTCACCCAGCAGATCGCGGTAAGCGGCGGCGGCGTCGATCTGGCCTTTTTGGCCACGAGCAGCGTGGATACGGGCGTCGAACGGCGAGCGCGAGCCCAGCACGGCTTCAACGGTCAGGCCACCCAGGGCCAGGGCGCCGGCGAACAGGTCTTCACCTTCGAACAGACCGCGCAGGGCGAATGCGGTAGACACCTGTGTGCCGTTGAGCAGCGCCAGGCCTTCTTTCGCAGCCAGGGTCAAGGGTTTCAGGCCAGCGACTTTCAGCGCTTCGGTGGCTTCCATCCACTCGCCTTTGTAGCGGGCCTTGCCTTCGCCCAGCAGCACCAGCGACATGTGCGCCAAAGGCGCCAGGTCACCGGAAGCACCCACCGAGCCTTTCAGTGGAATGTGCGGGTAAACCTCGGCATTGATCAGGGCGATCAGCGCGTCGATCACCACGCGGCGAATACCGGAGAACCCACGGCTCAGGCTGTTGACCTTGAGCACCATGATCAACCGCACCAGCTCGTCGCTGATCGGCTGGCCGACACCGGCGGCGTGGGACAGCACCAGCGAGCGCTGCAGGTTTTCCAGGTCTTCGCTGGCGATACGGGTCGAGGCCAGCAGGCCGAAACCGGTGTTGATGCCGTAGGCAGTGCGGTTTTCGACGAGAATCTGTTCTACGCACGCGACGCTGGCTTCGATCTGGGCCGAGGCACTGTGGTCGAGGGTCAGTTTCACCGGCTGCTGATAGACATCACGCAGTTGGGCAAGGGTCAGTTGGCCGGGAATCAGGTTAAGCGCAGTCATTTCATGCTCCTTTTGAGAGTGTGTTGGTAACTACCAGACGCTCCGGAAATATCCGTTGTCCGTCGCTTCCCTCTCTGTTGAAAGGGCTGGCGCCTTGGCACGCTGGTTTTGTATGGAAATCAGTTCAGATTCGGTAAGGTTTTTTGCAGCAAGGCCGGGTCTTTCAAAACGCCCGCGGCCGCGGCGATGTCCGGTGCCAGCCAGCGATCCTGATCGTAGGCCGGTACACGTTCACGCAGCAGACGCCAGGCGGCATCGGTGCCGGCGCCGAAGCGCTGCTCTTTCAAGAATTCAAACGCCTGGGCCGCCAACAGGTACTCGATGGCGAGGATCTGCGTGCAGTTTTCCAGCGCGCGATGCAGCTTCAACGCGGCGTTGGTGCCCATGCTCAGGTGGTCTTCCTGCAGACCCGAGGTGACGTAGTTATCGAGCACCGCCGGTTGCGCCAACTGGCGGTTTTCCGCACACAGCGAAGCGGCGACGTATTGCACGATCATCATCCCGGAGTTCACCCCGGGGTTGGCCACCAGGAACGCCGGCAGACCGCTGACGTGCGGGTTGATCAAACGGTCCAGGCGTCGTTCGGCGATGGAGCCGATTTCCGCCATGGCGATGGCCAGCAGGTCCGCCGCCAGTGCTACCGACTGACCATGGGGATTGGCCTGGGACATGACGCGGAAATTGTCCGGCGTGCCCAGCAACAGCGGGTTGTCGGTGCAGCCATTGAGTTCGGTTTCGATCTGTTTGATCGCATGATCGAGTTGATCGCGAGCCGCGCCGTGCACCTGGGGAATCGAACGGATGCTCAGCGCATCCTGAGTACGAATGCCTTTGCTCTGCGCGATCACTTCACTGCCATCGAGCAGCGCCCGCAGATTGATCCCGACCTGTTGCATGCCCGGATGCGGCTTGAGCGCAATGATCTCGGCGTCGAACGCAGCGATCTGGCCACGCTGGGCCTCGAAGCTCATGGCGCTGATCACGTCGGCCCATTGCAGCAGGCGCGTGGCATCGGCAATCGCCAGGCAGCTGAGGCCGGACATGCACGGCGTACCGTTGACCAGGCACAGACCGTCCTTGGCGCCGAGTTGAACCGGTTGCAGGCCTTCTTCGGCCAATGCCTGTTGTGCCGAGACGATCTGCCCCCGATAGCTGACATTGCCGACACCCAGCAGCGCGATACCGATGTGGGCCATGTGGGTCAGGTAACCGACCGAACCCTGGGACGGCACTTGCGGGGTGATGCCACGGTTAAGCAGCGCCAGCAAGGCTTCGACCACTTGGCGATGAATGCCGGATTTGCCATGGCTGTAATTGCGGATCGCGGCGCACATGATTGCGCGGGTCTGTTCATCGGCCAACACCGGGCCGACGCCGCAGGCATGACTGAGCAGGGTATTGCGCGACAGTTGGCTGAGTTGTTCGTCTTTGAGCGAGACGTTGGACAAACCGCCCAGGCCGGTGTTGACGCCATAGGCGCGTTCGCCACTGATGACGATGCGCTGGACGATCGCCTGGGCATTTTCGATGCGTGCCCAGGTCTGCGCCGACAGCTCCAGCTGTGCGCCATGGCGGGCGACCGCAACCACATCCTGCCAACGCAACGGGGCATCGGCGATAACGATTTTTTCAGCCTGGGACATCTTCAACCTCATACCTGAATATTGATGCAGCTCTGCCGGCCTCATCGCGAGCAAGCTTTGCTCCCACAGGGTTCAGCGCAGACCTGTGGGAGCAACGCTTGCCCGCGATAGGGCCGACACAAACGCCGCAAATCTCTTAAACCACCGCCGCCCGCCGCTGCACAAAGCGGTCGACGTACTCATCCGCCGGCGAGTGCAGGATCTCTTTCGGCGTGCCGACCTGGATCAGGCGGCCATCCTTGAGGATCGCGATGCGGTTGCCGATGCGCACGGCCTCGTCGAGGTCGTGGGTGATGAAGACGATGGTCTTGTGCAGGGTCTTTTGCAGCTCCAGCAACTGGTCCTGCATCTCGGCGCGGATCAGCGGGTCGAGGGCACTGAACGCTTCGTCCATCAGGATGATGTCGGTGTCCGCCGCCAGGGCGCGAGCCAGGCCCACACGTTGGCGCATGCCGCCGGAGAGCTGGTGCGGGTATTTGTTTTCGTAACCCTTGAGGCCCACGGTGTTGATCCAGTGCAGCGCACGCTCGGTGCACATCTGCTTGCTCTCGCCGCGCACCTTCAAGCCGTAGGCGACGTTATCCACCACGGTCTTGTGGGGCAGCAGGCCGAAGCTCTGGAACACCATGCTGATCTTGCGCCGACGAAATTCGCGCAGGGCTTCCATGTCGTATTGCAGGATGTCCACGCCGTCCACCAGGATCGCGCCGCTGGTCGGATCGATCAGGCGGTTGAAGTGACGCACCAGGGTCGATTTGCCGGAACCCGACAGGCCCATGATCACGAAGATCTCACCGCTGCCGATGCTCAGCGACAGGTCGTTCACGCCGACCACGCAGCCGGTTTCGGCCAGTACCTGGTCCTTGGTCTTTTTCTGGCGAATCATTTCCAGCGCGTCTTTGGAACGGCTGCCGAAAATCTTGAAGACGTTTTTGACTTCGATTTTGCTGATGGCTTGGTTGCTCATTTGCTCACCTCATGCCGTGCGCGACCGTACGCTTGTGTAATGCGGTCGATCACCACTGCCAGAATCACGATCGCCAGACCGGCTTCCAGGCCGCGTCCGACGTTGAGGGTCTGAATCCCCACCAACACGTCTTCACCCAGGCCACGGGCACCGATCATCGAGGCAATCACTACCATCGACAGGGCCATCATGGTGGTCTGGTTGATCCCGGCCATGATGCTCGGCAGGGCCAGCGGCAGTTGTACGCCGAACAGTTGCTGCCAGCGGTTGGCACCGAAGGCGTTGATCGCTTCCATCACCTCGCCGTCAACCTGGCGAATGCCCAGATCGGTCAGGCGGATCAGCGGTGGCGCGGCGTAGATCACGGTGGCGAAAATCGCCGGGACCTTGCCCAGGCCGAACAGCATCAGCACCGGAATCAGGTACACGAAACTCGGCATGGTCTGCATGATGTCCAGCAGCGGCATCAGCACAGAACGCAAGCGATTGCTGCGCGCCGAAAGAATGCCCAGCGGAATGCCGATCAGCACCGAGATGACTGTCGCGACCATCATCAGCGCCAGGGTCTGCATCAGCTTGTCCCAGAGGCCGACCGCACCCACCAGGAACAGCAAACCGACGATGACCGCCGTAGTCACCACTTTACGTGTCGCGTGCCAGGCCACACCGGCCACGATGGCCAGCATCAGCCACCAGGGCGCCGCGCGCAGCAGCCCTTCAAGATTGACGATGGCCCACAACAGGGTATCGGAGATGTGCCGGAACACGTCGCCGTAGTTGGTGACCAGCGAATCGACCCAACTGTTGACCCAGTCGGCGATGGAAAAGGTAAAGCTTTCGGGAAACATAAGAGACTCTCAATCAAGGGGTTGCGATCAAGCATCCGACTGCCGCCACCGGCAGTCGGAGAGGCCCAACCTACAAGGCCGCGTCGATTTTCTTGGCTGCGTCTTCGCTCACCCATGCGTGCCAGACTTCAGGATGTTCCTTCAGGAAGATCTTGGCCAGTTTTGGCGACTCGATCCGCTCTTTGGTCATCCGGCCCAGGTTCTGGTTCAGCAAGTCGATCGGCAGGTTGACCTTTTCCAGCACGGCCACCAGTTCCGGGGCCTCTTCGTGGAAAGTCTTGGACAGGCCGACCTTGATGGTCACGGTCTTATCCACGCCTGGTTTCTCTTCGAGTTTCACCACGTCAACCTGACCCATCAGCGGCGTTGGCGACCAGTAGTAGAACAGGATCGGCTCGCCACGCTTGTAGCTCGAGAGTACAGCCGCATCCAGCGCCGGGCCGGTGCCCGGGCGGAAGTTGGTGTAAGTGCTTTCCAGGCCGTAGCTCTTCAGCATTTCGCTGTTGTCGAGCTCACAGGTCCAACCGGCCGGGCAGTTGTAGAAACGGCCCTTGGAAGGCTCTTCGGCGTCCTTGAAAATCGCCGAGTATTTACCCAGGTCAGCAATGTTTTTCAGGTCAGGCGCCTTGGCTTCCAGCTTACGCTTGGCGTCGCCTTCGATCACGTAGCGCGGCACGTACCAGCCTTCGACAGCACCGACCACCGGAGCGCCGACACCGACGACCTTGCCGGCCTTCTCAGCCTTGTTCCAGACCTCGCTGCGGCCGACCCACTCTTCGGCAAACACCTGGATGTCGTTGCTGCTCAGGGCGTTCTCCATGGTGATGGAGTTGCCCGGCAGGCTGTCGGTCTTGCAGTCGTAGCCTTTCTCCAACACGACTTGCAGCACGTCGGTCAGCAGCATGGCGCTTTCCCAGTTCAGGCCGGCGAACTTCACCGGTTTGCCCGACTCGCACCAACCCGCCGCCTGAGTGGCGCCGGCGCTGGCCAGCAGGCCCATGGAAAGCAATGTGGTCAGCAGGGTCTTGTTCGATTTCATTATTGTGACGCTCCTAATCATGAATTGGCTTACGGCAGTCAAGAGGCATCCTGCCCTGTCCACGTCCAATCAGGCCTGCGCCGCAGCGCGACCGACACTTAGCTTTTGTTCGGTGACCACGTCCTGCTCGACCGGCAGGATCAGTTGATCGGGCACTGTGCCGTGCCATTTTTTCGCACACACGTAATACAACGCTGCAGGAATCACCAGACCGATGATCCAGGAAATATCCACATCACCCAGAGCGGCCACCAGCGGACCGGTATAGAACTTGGTGGAAATGAACGGCAGCTGCACCAGCACACCGAACACATAGACGCTGATGCCGAGGATGTTCCAGCGGCCGTAGCGACCGTTCGGATCGGCCAGCGCCGGCACGTCATAACGCTCGCGAGTGATGCAGTAGTAGTCCACCAGGTTGATCGCGCTCCATGGCGTAAAGAACGCCAGCAGGAACAGGATGAAGGACTTGAACGCACCGAGGAACGAGTGCTGACCGAGCAAAGCCATCAGGGTCGCAGCACCGACGATGACCAGCACGAAGACCAGACGCTGCAAGCGCGTGACCTTCAGTTCACCACGGAAACCGCTGATGATGGTCGCAATGCACATAAAGCTGCCGTAGGAGTTCAGCGTGGAGATGGTGACCTTGCCGAACGCGATGCTGAAGTACAGCAGCGCAGCGGTGGCACCGGTACCGCCCAGACCCACGATGTAGGCCACTTCGTGACCGGCGAATTGCCCGTTGGCCGAAGCGGCGGCAAACACGCCGAGGATCATCGCCACCTGGGCGCCAATGACCGAACCTGCGCCTGCGGCGAAAAAGGTTTTCACCGAGGACGTCTTGCTCGGCAGGTAACGCGAATAGTCAGCCACATAAGGGCCGAAGGCGATCTGCCAGGATGCCGCGAGCGACACCGCGAGCAGGAAGCTGCTCCAGCTGAAGTGGCGGATTTGCAGGAGTGCGCCAACGTCAACTTGGCTCATCAGACGGCTGAACAGATAAACAAAGGCAATCACGCCAATGAGACTGGCAACACGGCCGATCCAATGGATCACCCGATAACCAAGCACCGTGACCAGCACGATGACACTGGCGAAAAGGAGGATGCCGACGGTGTCGCTGACGCCAAACAACTGGCCCAGCGCCTGGCCGGACAGCACGGTACCCGTTGCGGTGAAGCCCAGGTACATCAGGCAGACCAGCACGATCGGGATGGCCGCGCCATAGACGCCGAACTGGACCCGGCTGGAGATCATCTGCGGCAGGCCGAGCTTGGGCCCTTGCGCGGCATGCAGCGCCATGACGCCGCCGCCGAGCAGTTGACCGATCAACAGGCCGATCAACGACCAGAACACGTCACCGCCCAGCACCACGGCCAGGGCCCCGGTGACAATCGCGGTGATTTGCAGGTTGGCACCCATCCACAGGGTGAACTGGCTAAACAGACGACCGTGTCTTTCCGCTTCCGGGATGTAGTCGATCGAGCGTTTCTCGATCAACGGTTTGTTGCCTGCACGCTCGCTGTCAGCAGCCATGGTTCAACCTCTGTGGATTGTTATTGTGGGTTGGTGATCCCCTGTAGGAGCAAAGCTTGCTCGCGATGAGGCCGGCAAATTCAGCATCTGCATTGGCTGACACACCGCCATCGCGAGCAAGCATTGCTCCTACAGGTTTTGCGTTAAGCCGCGGTTTTTTATTTGCCGGTAATCATCGGCAGGTTCAGCCCTTGTTCCTTGGCGCAGTCGATCGCGATCTGGTAACCCGCATCGGCGTGACGCATAACGCCGGTTGCCGGGTCGTTGTGCAGCACGCGAGCGATACGCTCAGCCGCTTCGTCAGTACCGTCGCAGACAATCACCATGCCCGAGTGCTGGGAGAAGCCCATGCCGACGCCGCCGCCGTGGTGCAGGGAGACCCAGGTCGCGCCGCTCGCGGTGTTGAGCAGGGCGTTGAGTAGTGGCCAGTCGGACACGGCATCGGAACCGTCCTGCATCGATTCGGTTTCGCGGTTCGGGCTCGATACCGAACCGGAGTCCAGGTGGTCGCGACCGATCACGATAGGTGCAGACAGCTCGCCGCTACGGACCATTTCGTTGAACGCCAGGCCCAGCTTGGCGCGCAGACCCAGGCCAACCCAGCAGATACGTGCCGGCAGACCCTGGAAGCTGATGCGCTCGCGCGCCATGTCCAGCCAGTTGTGCAGGTGAGCGTCGTCCGGGATCAGTTCCTTGACCTTGGCGTCGGTCTTGTAGATGTCTTCGGCGTTGCCCGACAGTGCAGCCCAACGGAACGGGCCGATGCCACGGCAGAACAGTGGACGGATATAAGCAGGTACGAAGCCCGGGAAGTCGAATGCGTTTTCCACGCCTTCTTCTTGCGCCATCTGACGGATGTTGTTGCCGTAGTCGAAGGTCGGTACGCCCATTTTCTGGAAGTCCAACATCGCTTTAACGTGCACGGCCATCGATTGCTTAGCGGCCTTGATCACAGCGGCAGGTTCGGTCTTGGCGCGAGCGCGGTATTGGTCCCAGGTCCAGCCAGCAGGCAGGTAGCCGTTGAGCGGGTCGTGGGCGCTGGTCTGATCGGTAACCATGTCCGGGCGTACGCCGCGCTTGACCAGTTCCGGCAGAATTTCAGCCGCGTTGCCCAGCAGCGCGATGGAGATCGCTTTGCCTTCTTTGGTGTACTTGGCGATGCGAGCCAGAGCGTCGTCGAGGTCTTTGGCTTGCTCATCGACATAGCGGCTTTTCAGGCGGAAATCGATGCTGACCTGCTGGCATTCGATGTTCAGCGAGCAAGCGCCGGCCAGGGTTGCAGCCAGAGGCTGGGCGCCACCCATGCCGCCCAGGCCAGCGGTCAGTACCCACTTGCCTTTCAGGTCATCGTTGTAGTGTTGGCGACCGGCTTCGACGAAGGTTTCGTAGGTACCCTGAACGATGCCCTGGCTGCCGATGTAGATCCAGCTGCCGGCGGTCATCTGGCCGTACATGGCCAGGCCTTTGGCGTCGAGTTCGTTGAAGTGTTCCCAGCTTGCCCAGTGTGGCACCAGGTTGGAGTTGGCGATCAGCACGCGCGGGGCGTTGGCGTGGGTCTTGAACACGCCGACCGGCTTGCCGGATTGCACCAGCAGGGTCTCGTCGTCGTTCAGGTTGGTCAGGCTTTCAACGATCTTGTCGTAGCATTCCCAGTTACGTGCCGCACGACCGATACCACCGTAAACCACCAGCTCCTTTGGGTTCTCGGCGACTTCAGGGTCGAGGTTGTTCATCAGCATGCGCAGCGGCGCTTCGGTCAGCCAGCTCTTGGCGGTCAGCTTGTTACCGCGGGCAGCACGGATTTCAACGTCACGAAACTTAGTAGGTTTATTGTCAGTCACGAAAAGAACTCCTCAGCAATCAATCCAAACCAACCCAGGCAGTGGGCGAGCAAGCCAATGGGCATCAGTGCACACCGGCGAATCAGTGGACGATGGTTGAGTCCTCGTGACTCATACGCATACGTCTTTACTTGTACATACAAGCATATGCAATCAAGCGGCCAACTTATTGGATGAGCATTCAAGAAAACCTCCTGACAGGGCTGGAGAGCCCATGAATCAAGGGTTTTGACCAAGATGAAATTTTTCGCGGGGATTTTTTGATGGAGATGGATGCTGTTACCTGAGCGTGGTTTTGCGCCACGCTGGGGCGTTCGGTAACAAAGTGGTGCGCGGAGGGAAACGATCTGAGGGATAAAACAATATCGCGGGCAAACATGGCCCCCTGTAGGAGCCGAGCTTGCTCGCGATGGTCGTGAACGATAACGCGTGGAGCCAGATGCCCAGCGGTGCCCTTGGTTTTTTCGCGAGCAGAGCTCGCTCCTACAAGGGTGGTGTATCAGCGTGCGGACAGTTCGATCACGCAGCAGGCGCCGTTACTGGAGACTTCCAGCAGGCCAGTGTTACCGACAAGTTGCAGGCAATCATGACGCCCCAGCTGCGAAGCACTGTTACCAACCTTCACCTCCAGCGCATCGCTGACGCTGAACACCAGCAGCGTCCCGGTCTCACTGAAAAATCGCTGCTCGCCATCCAGCCATTGCAACCGAGCGCTATAACGCTGCGGTGCGTAAATCAGGTTGAAATCGCGGATCGGCCCGCCGAGCAAGGTGCAGGAGACTTGGCTCTCGCCACTGAAGGCAAACGGATCGATGGGTAACAATGGCCGCGTAACCTGTCCATCCACGGACAAGGTCATGCCCTCACCCTGCAGCACGGTGATGATCCGCTCGTAACCGGCGAAGGTGGAAAAGCCACCCGACTCACCGATGTCAGCAATCGACAGACGCCAACCGAAGCCATCCAGGCCGGTACCGGCGTCACGGGTGATTTCTTCAGTGCTGCCGCCGCCGTTCTTCCACGGCATGCGCGGGTAATCAACTGCGCGTAAAACCTTTGTATCAATCATTTATGAAACCGACCTTCCAGACGATGACGGGAACCGGGATGGATCAAACGGGCGGCGGTCACGGGCTGGCGACCGGACCAGGTACGCCGGCGAATCAGCAGGCACGGCTCGCCCTTTTCAATCTGCAGCAACTTGCATTCGGAGGGCTCAGCCAGGATGGCCTCGACCACGTGCTCGCCTTCGGTCAACGGCGCGACCTGGTTCAAGTAGGCGTAAGGCGTTTGCAGGGTGAAGTCCTGCTTGAGGTATTCCGGCGCCACCAGGGCGTTGACGAAACGGTCTTCGATTTGCACCGGAATATCGTTTTCGAAATGCACGATCAGCGAATGGAACACCTTCTGCCCTTCACGCATGTCCAGGGCCAGGGCGCGCTCGGAGCCTGCGGCCTCTTCTTCGAGGGTGATGACCTTGCACGTGTGGCGATGACCACGGGAGGCGATTTCGTCGGCGATGTTGTGCACTTCAAACAGCGCGGACTGGCTTTTCGGTTCGGCGACGAAGGTGCCGACGCCCTGCATACGCACCAACAGGCCGTCGGCGGTCATCTCGCGCAGGGCGCGGTTGATGGTCATGCGGCTGAAACCCAACTGGCTGACCAGCTCGCTTTCCGACGGAACGCGGTAGTGCGGCGGCCAGTTTCCACTGTCGATTTGCTGGGTGATCATTTGTTTGACGCGGGCGTACAAGGGCGCCGGACTGTCGCCCATGTTCGCGGCCAACGGAGAGACTGGAGGCGGAGTCGGCACGGTTAATCCTTGGTCGTTTAGGTGATGTTGCTAGCTTGCCGGAGTTTACCGGGCAGGCAAACGTCTGTATATGTATATACAAATAACACACGATGGGGTGCTGAACCATGTCCGCCTTCTTTGCCGAACGCGCGCTGCTGCCTAGTGGATGGGCCAACAATGTACGTCTTGAGGTCAGCGCCGATGGCGTATTGACCCATATCCAGGCCGATTCCCATGCAGATGGCGCCGAGCGGTTGAGCGGCCCGCTGCTGCCGGGCATGCCGAATCTGCACTCCCACGCCTTCCAGCGGGCCATGGCCGGGCTGGCGGAAGTGGCCGGCAATCCGAATGACAGTTTCTGGACCTGGCGCGACTTGATGTATCGCCTCGTCGGAAAAATCAGCCCGGAACAACTGGGCGTCATCGCCCGTCAGCTGTACATCGAAATGCTCAAGGCCGGTTACACCTCGGTGGCGGAATTTCATTACGTCCACCACGACAGTAACGGCCAACCCTACGTTGACCCGGCCGAACTGGCCTTGCGTATCAGCCAGGCCGCCAGCGCCGCCGGCATCGGCCTGACCCTGCTGCCAGTGCTCTACAGCCACTCCGGTTTCGGCGGCCAGACCCCGAACGACGGCCAACGTCGCTTTATCAACAGCACCGAGAACTACCTCAAGCTGCAATCGCGCCTGCAACCCCTGCTCGCTCAGCAGAAGGCCCAGTCGCTGGGCCTGTGTTTCCACTCGCTGCGTGCAGTAACGCCGCAGCAGATCAGCGAAGTGCTGGCGGCCAGCGACAAGCAGTGCCCCGTGCACATTCATATCGCCGAACAACAGAAAGAAGTCGACGACTGCCTGACCTGGAGCGGTCGTCGTCCGCTGCAATGGCTGTACGAAAACACCGAGGTCGATCAACGCTGGTGCCTGGTCCACGCCACCCACGCCAACCCGGAAGAAGTCACGCTGATGGCCAAGAGTCGCGCCATCGCCGGCCTGTGCCTGACCACCGAGGCCAACTTGGGCGACGGGATTTTCCCGGCGGTGGACTTCCTCGCCCAAGGTGGGCGCATGGGCATCGGTTCCGACAGCCATGTGTCATTGAGCGTGGTGGAGGAACTGCGTTGGCTGGAATACGGCCAACGTCTGCGCGATCAGCGGCGCAATCGCTTGTATGGTGCGGATCAGCCAATGGTCGGCCGTACCTTGTTCGACGCGGCGCTGGATGGCGGAGCCCAGGCGCTGGGTCAGCCGATTGGTGCGCTGGAGGTTGGCAAGCGTGCGGACTGGCTGGTGCTGGATGGCAACGATCCGTATCTGGCGACGGCGAGCGGTGACGGGATCCTGAACCGGTGGTTGTTTGCCGGTGGTGATCGTCAGGTGCGCGATGTTCTGGTCAATGGCCAGTGGGTTGTGCGTGATGGCCGGCATGCGGCAGAAGAAGAAAGCAACCGGGCTTTCACCCAGGTCCTGCGCGAACTTTTAGGCTGACACAAAAACAACTGTAGGAGCGAGCCTGCTCGCGATGGAGTATCAGGGACATAAATGTGTCTGACACACCATCGCGAGCAGGCTCGCTCCTACAGGGATTTTTGCAATCAGTTCGAAGTCTTCGCCATCTGCGTATCCGACGCCCGCCAGATCAGCCGCGTGGTGTCATAGCCCTGCTGACGTGCCTTGCTCAGCAATTCTTCACGCACGACACCGTTGACGGTCGGGGTGCGTGACAGCAACCACAGGTACCGACGACTCGGGTCGCCGACAATGGCGGTCTTGTAGTCATCGCTGACGTACAACACCCAGTATTCGCCCTTCGCCGTACCCGGAATCAGCCGGGAGAACCAGGTGTCGAACTCCACCCACAACTTATCGGACTTACCCGGCACCTGCGGATAAGCCGTACCCTTGACCTCTTCCCACTCCCACTGTGGCGTCAGGCAGCGGTTCAATACCGCCACGTTGCCATCGGGCTTGAGTGTGTAATGAGCTTCGGATTGCGCGCAGTCGCGCTGGAAGTACATTGGCATACGGGCCAACTCGTACCAGGTACCCTGGTAGCGCTTGAGGTTGACGCTGTTGACGGTTTTGGGCGCCAACGGATCCTGGCCAGAAGTGGCACAGCCAGCCAATACCAGGCTGGCAAAAAGCATCATCAATAACCGCTTCATTGTTTTTCTCCCGCGGGCGCGTGGCCCCGGTTTACTTCAGGCCTTGGCCGGAAAACATCAGCACTTTGTCACCGGCATACTGCACGCTGATAAAGCTGTTCTTGTCGCCCCAGGTGCAACTGGACATGCCGAGCGCACCCGAACAGTCGGCCGGTTTGCCCAGCAAGGTTTCAACCTCGGTCTTGGTCATGCCGGAAGAGAGTTTCGAGTAGTTTTCCTGATTGATCTTGCTGCACGCAGCCAACAACACGCAGAACGAAAGCAAGGCGATGGATCGCAGCGACATGGTGAAACTCCAGGGGCGAAGGGGATTGGCATGGCTGCCAAGCAGAACCTTAGAAGAGCAAACCCGTTTCTGGTTCCCTGGATGGCAGGGTATTTATAGGGCCGCTCGTCTGCCTTCCCGCGAATAATCAACCACTTTGTAAGGCTATTGGACATTTCGTCGGGTTTCGTCAAAAACGCCTAATCTTTGGCGCCATTCAGTCGAAATAAAAGGCAGCGCAATGCTCTATTCCGTGGCATTGCCCCCTTTTGTCGACACGCCTTTTCGCGGTAGCTCACTTAATGACCAGAAACATGAAGTTCAGCCACAAAATCCTGTTGGCTGCCGCCCTCGTGGTGGTTGTCGCATTCGCTTGTTTCATCCTGTTCAACGACTATCGCCAGCGCGAGACGTTGCGTAGCAGCACCGAAGCCTCGATGCAGGAACTCGGCAGCCTGACCACCAGTAACATTCAGACCTGGCTGGAAAGCCGCATCCAGTTGCTGCAATCGCTGTCCCAGCAGATCGCTGTGGATGGCAGCGCCCCGGCCAGCCTGAAACGCGCCATCGACCTGCCTGCCTATACCGGCAACTTCCAGCTGAGCTACTTCGGCGGCACCGATGGCGTGATGTTTTCGGTCCCGGCGGGCAACCGCGCGGCGGACTATGACCCGCGCGCCCGTGGCTGGTACAAGGCGGCCAACAGCGCGCAGCAGACCATCGTCACGGAACCGTACATCGCGGCGTCTTCGGGCAAGCTGGTGATTACCGTTGCAACCCCGGTGCAGCGCCAGGGCCAGATGATCGGCGTTGCCGGCGCCGACATTGACCTGTCCAGCGTCAGCGCGATCATTAACTCGCTGAATTTCGGTGGTCACGGCCATGCCTTCATCGTCGGCGCCGATGGCAAGATCCTGATCCACCCCGACAGCAAACTGGTGCTCAAGACCCTGACCGACGCCTACCCCAACGGTGCGCCCAAAGTCAGCCCGGGCATGAAGGAAGTCGAGATCGACGGCAAACGCCAGTTCATTTCCTTCACCCACGTCAATGGCGTGCCGTCGGCGGATTGGTATGTGGCACTGGTGCTGGACCAGGACACCGCCTTCTCGATGCTCAGCGAATTCCGCACCTCGGCGATCATTGCCATGGTCATTGCGGTGGTGATCATCATCGCCCTGCTGGGCATGCTGATCAGTTTCCTGATGCAGCCATTGCTGACCATGGGTCGTGCCATGCACGACATCGCCGAAGGCGAAGGCGATCTGACCAAACGCCTGACCATTCACGGTCACGACGAATTCGGTGCACTGGGGATGTCGTTCAACCGTTTCGTAGAACGTATTCACACCTCGATTCGCGAGGTGTCCTCGGCCACCGGTCAGGTCAACGAAGTGGCACTGCGTGTAGTGGCGGCGTCCAACTCGTCGATGTTCAACTCCGACCAGCAAGCCTCACGCACCAGTAGCGTCGCCGCAGCCATCAACCAACTCGGCGCCGCCGCCCAGGAAATCGCCCAGAACGCCGCCCTCGCCTCCCAGCATTCGAGCGATGCCCGCGCCCTGGCCGAAGAGGGTCAGCAGGTGGTGGATAACACCATCTCGGCGATGCACCAGCTATCGGCGAAGATCAGCGACTCGTGCGGCAATATCGAAACGCTCAACAGCAACACCGTCAACATCGGGCAGATTCTGGAAGTGATCACCAGCATCTCCCAGCAGACCAACCTGCTGGCCCTCAACGCCGCCATCGAAGCCGCGCGTGCGGGTGAAGCCGGGCGCGGGTTTGCGGTGGTAGCCGATGAAGTGCGCAACCTCGCTCACCGCACCCAGGATTCGGCGCAGCAAGTGCAGAAGATGATTGAGGAGCTGCAAATCGGCGCCCGCGAAGCCGTGGGCACCATGACCGAGAGCCAGCGTCACAGTGAAAGCAGCGTCGGTATCGCCAACCAGGCCGGTGAACGCCTGGGCAGCGTGACCCAGCGCATCAGCGAAATCGACGGCATGAACCAGTCCGTGGCGACGGCGACGGAAGAACAGACGGCTGTGGTGGAATCGATCAACGTCGACATCACCGAGATCAACACCCTGAACCAGGAAGGCGTGGAGAACCTGCAATCAACCTTGCGTGCGTGTGCCGACCTTGAGCAGCAGGCGGCGCGGTTGAAGCATCTGGTGGGTAGTTTCAGGATCTAAGGCGCTCTTGAAGGCCTCATCGCGAGCAGGGCTCGCTCCTACAGTGGATCTGTGTCGTTCACAAACCCCTTGTAGGAGCGAGCCTGCTCGCGATGGCGGCATCAGCAACAACAAAAAACTAGAAGCGAGACCCCGGCTTCGAAAGAAACTCCAACTCCTGCGCCGTACTCTCCCGCCCCAACACCGCATTGCGATGCGGAAACCGTCCAAACTGCGCAATCACTCGCTGATGCTTCTCGGCATAGTCCAGATAGTCGGCAAACAGCGCCCTGTCACTTTCCGGTTGTTGCTCCAGCAGTTCGATGTAGCGAGAGATGCATTCGTTTTGCACTTCGAGGTTTTCGCAGTGCTCGAACACCAGCAGGATGAACACCCGCTGGATCGGCTGCAGTTGCCGATCGAAATCTGCGGCAATGCCTTGAGCAACGAGTGCCTGGGCCCTGATGTCACCGGAAAAGGCTTTGGGGGTATCGCGAAAGAGCATGCGCGGCAATTGATCGAGTAACAGCACCAGGGCCAGCCAACCTTCGGGACATTGCGCCCACTCGGTCAAACCGCCGGCCAGGGCCTGCTCGACCTGGCCCCCGAAGCGCTCACGCGCTTCGAGGTCCTGGCTGTCACGCTTGCCGAACCATAACGTGCCCTTTTGCGCCGCCACTTCCTTCGATGATTCGCAGTTTCCGAACCACCATTCGAGCAACGGCTGCCAGGGCGCGATCATGATTTACTCCTTGTGGTACGCCGTGACGCGTGCAACTTCTTCCTTCGAGCCGAGGAACACCGCTACACGCTGGTGCAAGCCTTCTGGCTGGATGTCGAGGATGCGCTGGTGGCCGTCGGTGGACGCGCCGCCCGCTTGTTCGACGAGGAACGACATCGGGTTGGCTTCGTACATCAGGCGCAGCTTGCCCGGCTTGGATGGCTCGCGGCTGTCGCGTGGGTACATGAACAGGCCACCACGGGTCAGGATGCGGTGCACGTCCGCGACCATCGCCGCAACCCAGCGCATGTTGTAGTTCTTTTTCAGCGGGCCTGCGTCGCCTGCCAGCAGTTCGCTGACGTAACGCTGTACCGGCGCCTCCCAGTGACGCTGGTTGGATGCGTTGATCGCGAATTCCTGGGTGGATTCAGGAATGGTGATGTCTTCGTGGGTCAGTACGAAGCTGCCCATTTCACGGTCCAGGGTGAAGCCTTTGACACCGTCGCCCAAGGTCAGCACCAGCATGGTCTGAGGGCCGTAGATGGCATAACCGGCGGCAACCTGCTGGGTGCCTGGCTGCAGGAAGGCTTTTTCATTCAGCGCTTCGTTCTGGCTCAGGTGTTCGTTCGGGCAGCGCAGCACCGAGAAGATAGTGCCGACCGGGGCGTTGATATCGATGTTCGACGAACCGTCCAGCGGGTCGAATACCAGCAGGTAAGCGCCTTTCGGGTATTTGCCCGGGATCTGGTAGGCATTGTCCATTTCTTCGGACGCCATGCCGGCCAGGTGACCGCCCCATTCGTTGGCTTCAAGCAGGATTTCGTTAGAGAGTACGTCGAGCTTCTTCTGCACTTCGCCCTGGACGTTTTCAGTACCCATGCTGCCCAGAACACCGCCCAGGGCGCCTTTGGAAACGGCGTGGCTGATCTCCTTGCAAGCACGCGCCACCACTTCGATCAGGAAGCGCAGATCGGCAGGAGTGTTGTTGCTGCGGGTCTGCTCAATCAAATAGCGACTCAAGGTAACGCGGGACATGGAAGGCTCCGGAGAAATGGGGGGGCTAAAAACCCGCGCAGTTTAGCGCGAGTCGGTGCGCATTTCCTCCTATCAGACGTGATCGGTCGAAGAGAGTTCATGCGCGGGGATGAGCGTAGATGGAAATGGACCGAATGTGGGTCAAAGAGTAGTGGTCATTGCAGCATCTTTGTCGGCTGATCGACCGCTATCGCGGGCAAGCCCGCTCCCACAAGGACAGCGCTGTACCTGTGGGAGCGGCGGTGCGACGATTCGACTTGCCCGCGATCTGGCGCGCAGCGCCAGCCATTCTCAGGAGTTGGCTGGCGGTTTACGCAGCAGACTGAACGCCATCGCCGCCAGGGCCAGCACACTGAGCAGCAATACCGCCCACAGGCCAAATTTCTTCCAGTCGGTGCCAACCTGTGCCGGTACGGGCGCAACGACCGGGGTCACCATCGCCCCGCCACCGACCGAAGCCTTGCCCAATGTCGCCAGTTTCGCCGCGCTGTAATCCGGGATCAGCGTCGACAATGGCAGGCTTGCCGCCTTGACCGTCGAATTGCCCAGCACCAACGTATAAGGACCGGGCCCCCGCGCCAGAAACACCAGTTGCGTAGCGCGCACGGCAAATTTCAGCGTGGGTGCCTGCGTCCCTAACCCACCGCCAC
Source organism: Pseudomonas izuensis (assembly GCF_009861505.1). Taxonomy (GTDB): domain Bacteria; phylum Pseudomonadota; class Gammaproteobacteria; order Pseudomonadales; family Pseudomonadaceae; genus Aquipseudomonas; species Aquipseudomonas izuensis. Next base: position 270,279 of record NZ_WTFT01000004.1, read on the forward strand.
GCTCGTCCACCGCTAACTTAAGCTGCTGCACGGTTTGTCCCGATAACTGCAACTCGTTCTGCACCACATCCTGGCCGTTCTGGGTCAGGCGATACAGTAATCCACTGCTCAACGGCTGCCACGGCAGACTGCTTTCCCGCCGCCCGGACAAGTCTACGGGTGCCAGGCTGTTGGGCTGGTCCAACGTGACCTGAACGCGCTCGACATTCAGCCCCATCGGCAATTGCCAGATGTACTCACCGGCCTTCACGGCGCTTCCCGCCAACGCTTGCGACCAGACCAACGGCAGCGGCAGGCTGCGGGGGCTGGCGCTTTGCAGTTGCGCCGATGTCAGGATCGGCGCCGCTTGCGGTGTGTTCCACAGCAATCGCAGATAACGCGCCGACTGCCCCGGTAGACCGACTTCATGTTGCTCGACCCGTTCATCGGCAAGGGTCAACCGCGCCACTTGCCCTTCGCCCCAGGGCTGCCAATGCTGCAAATCGTCGCTGGCCTCGATGCTGAACCGCTGGAAACCGTCACGTTCACTGGTCCAGTCGAGAACCAGCTGCTGCAATGGCGCCTTGATAGCGCTGGCGTCGAGCAGCCAGCCACGCAACTCTTCTTCGCCTACTTCCAGCTGAGTGGATGGCTGAACTTCAACCAGCGTGCCATTGGCGCTCGATTGCACCCGTATGCTCGGTGCGCGCTCGGTGTCGTCCACCGAGTTGTACAGCGGAAACCATTTGACGTCGGTCAGCGTGCGATTTTCGTCGATCCGGGCGGTCTCCCGGGCCAGCGCGTAGGCCTGCACATCGCCGACAGCGTTGAACACGCGAACATCGCTGAGGTCGGTCTGCCGCGCATTCAGTTGCACCGCCAGGGGCAACTCAAGGCGATACCAAGGGCCTTCGCCGCTCACCGACAACGGTACCTGTGTGGTGAAATCCGCCGGTTTTTCCTGAGCGCCGACTGCCAGCGCCATGCCCATCGCAACAGCGCCCAACCAGCCCAGGTTCAGCTTCTGATTCAAGACGACACTCCTTCGGTTTTCGGGGCCGGTTTTTCAGGGACCGACTCAACCTCGATGCGTTTGGGCGGCAACGGGGCAAAATAACCCACCACCAGCAACAACACGCCAACGCCAATAAACGACACGATCCGCGCCAGCCCGCCACGGTTGCTCAATTCGACAAAGAACAGTTTGGCCACGACCACGCCGATCAGCGCGGCACCCATCAACCAGATCTCGCGACGGCCACGCAGATGACCGCCGATCATCAGACTCAGGGCCATCAAGGTCCAGACGATAGACAGGCCAGCCTGCACCCGCATGGATTCAAGTAGCGAATCGAGCTCGAACGGCACACCACTCCACTGGTGCGCCGTGCGCATGACCAATGCCGTGAAGAACGCGAAGAGCGAGACACCCGTGATTGCTGGTATGGCTTTAGCTGCAAATTCCCTGCCCACCCCAAGCTGGGCCACGACACTGCGGGACCAGACATAAACACCGAACAACGCAAACATCAGACCCAATTCCAGTGGGTTGACCAGCGGCACGTAAGGCAACGGTTCGGCTGCGCCGTTACTGAAGACGTTCGCCAACCAGAACCAGGCGAGCATCAACAACGCCAGCGGCGCAGCGGCGTACAGGCGGTATTCGCGGGCATAAGACGACACCGGCCACGGCCAGGCGCGGGGTGCGGCCATCAGCACCAGATACAGGCTTGGCAGAATGGCCCAGCCCAACCAGCGCCAGGCGTTGTATTGCTCGGACAACTGCAACAAGCCGTAACGCAACTCCAGGGCTAGCACCCCGATCAACAGCCAGCAGCCGAGTACATGAGCAGCACTCAATGCCAGCGTTGGCAACATCGACGCCAGGCGCCGCAGGGAGACGAAATGCACCCCGAACAGCGCCGGCCAGACCAGCCAGCCAAATTGGGCGGCCGGGTGATAACGCGAATGCCAGGCCCCCAGCAACACCAGTGCGCCAGCGGGTACCAGCACCGTGCACAGCAACCCCAGCGACGGCCATTTCAGACGCAGCGCCAATACCGTCCACAGCGCAACGCTCACGGCCACGACAATCAGCAACAACGTCGCTTGCAGCGGTAACGGCGCAAAGCGCAGCACTTCACTGGCCCACGCCAGCGCCCACCAGACCGCACCCCACACCAGCGATATCCGGGACAAACGCTGCAAACTCAAACGACCAAACCCCATGGCAGGATTGTCGATTTGCAAACGCCAGGCGCCCACCAACGCAGTCAGCCCCAGCATCAGCGGTGCCCAGAACGCGCCATGGGCCAATGGCCGCAACGCTTCACTGGACAGCGGCCACGATGCGAGGAACAACGCGCCACCCAACAATTGCACGGCAAGGGCGCAGAACAACACGGCCCGCGACGCGAGACGCAGGCTGACGAACAACGTCACCAACCCGGCCACGGCCCAACTGATCACCGTGCCGTGGCTAAAGAAAAACAGTGGCGCCAGCAAATAGAGGAACGCCAGGCCCAGACAGGCCAAAACCGGGATGCCTCGGCGCTCCCAGAGCCTGGTTTGCTCAGGCGACGCTTTGTGCAATTGGTAGAAACTGAACAACAGTGCGACACCCAGCATCAACGCGCCCAGTGAAGTGCCGTCCAGCAGGCTGCCCTCGCCGCTGCGCAGCTCGCTGAGAAACACCAGCGCCGAACCCAGTTGCAGCAACAGGGCAAAGGCCCGGGCCAACGACCGTTGCTGGCGCAGGCCGAGCCAGAAAATCCCTGCGCCTTCCACTGCCCATGCGGCGGTCGTCCAGCGCGCATCCAGCCCCAGCGGGATCGCCAGGCTGGTGAAAATCACCCCCAAGGCCAGGCAGGTTTCCCCCAGCAGCATTGCGCGGCCACCCATCAGCAAACGGGCCAGCCCCATGTAGATCATGCCCAGCGCCAAGGCACTGAACGCAGCAGCGAACTCCAGATGATGCACCAGGGCGAACTGCAACCCGAAACCCGCCAACGGCGGACCGAACAGCAGCGTGCCGTCGACGTAATCACCTTGGCGCGCCGACCAGCGCAACAGCGCTTCGCGGCTGTCACCCTCGGGCGCATCGCTCCTCTCCAGCAGCTTGCGCCGGGAGAACAGCAGGCCGATGGCCAGATACATCAGGAAGAACAGGATCAGGAACGGTTCGGTGCTCCACAGCAGCTCCGGTGCATAGGAACGCAAGCCCCAGGCGAAGCCGATGCCGAAGGTGCCGACAAAGCCGATGACATTCAGCAAGCGCCACGCCTTGAACCAGGCAATGGCCAGGATGCCGGCGTTGAGCAGGGCGAAGTAACTGAACAGTGCGATGTGGCTGCCGCTGCCAGTGGAGGCGAGTATCGGTGCGGCGAAGCCACCCAGTGCGGCAGCGGCCGCCAACCCGATGGCATCCTGGGTCACGGCGAGAATCGCCGAGAACACCGTGATTGCCACCAGAATGCCAAACGCCGCTGAAGGGTCGAGCAACGGATGCAGGCGCATCGCTGCAAACACCGTCAGGTACAACACAGCGACCCCGGCACCTTGCAGCATCAAGGCGTAGTTGTTGTTGCGTGCCCGCAACCACCAACCCAGCCCGAGCAGCCCCAGCGCCGCCGCCGCGACACCGGCGTAACGCAACTCGATCGGCACCACCATGCCTTCGGTGGCATAGCGCAGCAGGAAAGCCAGACCGAGGAACAACAGCACCACGCCGACCCGCAATACAGTGTTACCGCCAAACAGCCACCCGCGGGCAGCGCTGATGGCACGCTCGAAGACATTCGGACCGCGCGGGATGGCGGGTTGCTGCGGTTCGCGGGCGGCCGGCTGCGGTTTCCAGGGATCGATGGGTAGCGGACGGATGGCTTCGGCAGTGGAATCGAGTTCGGGCGGGAGTTCCCAGATCAACTCTGTGGGTTCGACAGAGGGATGCGCGACAACGGCGTCCGGAACTACCACGGTTTCGCTGACAACAGGTTCACTGGCTTCAGGAACGGTGACGCCCGGCATTTCCAGAAGGGCCAACCGTTGCTCGACCCCCTGCAGCGCCACCTGCGCCTGCTCCAGCAGACGACGTTGCTCACCGGCCTGCGATGCCAACCGGCCGATGCGAATGGCCTGGCCAATCGCCAGACCGAGCAGCGCACCCAGCAGCGCATCGCTGAACGACTCATCGAGTATCCAGCCCAGCACCAGGCCAATCAGCATGAACATCCATTGCATGGTCGATATCCCTAAGCGCAATCCAGAAAGATTAGCGTAAGCAGCCCCAAAAAGATTGCAGCCTTCGGCAGCTCCTACAGGGATTGTGCATTCCTGTAGGAGCTGCCGAAGGCTGCGATTTTTTCCGGCGCGCCTAGTATAGGGATCCGATCAGAGACTTACCCCAACGCCTTCCAGATATCCGTGGCGTACTCGCGAATCGTCCTGTCTGACGAGAACCACCCCATCCGCGCCGTGTTCAACACCGCTGAACGCCACCATTCCTTGGAATCATGCCAATGGGCCTCGACCCGCATCTGTGCGTTCCAGTAGGAATCGAAGTCGGCACAAACCAGGAAGCGGTCGTAGTCCACCAGTGAATCGATCAGCCCGGTGTAACGCGACGGATCATCGGGCGAGAACACCCCGCTGCGGATCGCCTGCAGCACGTCATTGAGCCGATGTGATGCAGCGATGTCCGGCACCGCGTTGAACTCGTGGTTCTGCTTGCGTGCTTCAACCTGCTGGGCGCTGAGACCAAAGATGAACATATGCTCGGCGCCGATGCGCTCGCACATTTCCACGTTGGCACCGTCCAGCGTACCGATGGTCAACGCACCGTTGAGACCGAACTTCATGTTGCTGGTCCCTGACGCTTCGAAGCCGGCGGTTGAAATCTGTTCGGACAAATCTGCCGCCGGAATGATGCTCTCCGCCAGGCTGACGTTGTAGTTGGGCAGGAACACCACTTTGAGCAGGCCGCGCACGGTCGGGTCGTTGTTCACCACCCGGGCGATGTCGTTGGTCAGCTTGATGATCAATTTGGCCTGGTGATAACTGGCCGCCGCCTTGCCGGCAAAGATCTTCACCCGCGGCACCCAGTCGATTTCCGGCTCGGCGCGAATCGCCTGGTACAACGCCACTGTGTGCATCAGGTTGAGCAACTGGCGTTTGTACTCGTGGATCCGTTTGACCTGCACGTCGAACATGGCCGCCGGATTGATCGCCACACCCAGCCGTTCATGAATGATATGGGCCAGGGCCTTCTTACTGTGCAGTCGTTGTTCGGCAAAGGCCTTGCGAAACGCGGTCTTCTCGGCAAACGGCTCCAGAGCGAGCAAGCACTCCTCGGGGTTGTCCAGCACTTCCGGCCCAAGGGCATCGACCAGCATCGAGGTCAATTCCTGGTTGGACTGATAGAGCCAGCGGCGGAAGGTGATGCCGTTGGTCTTGTTGTTGATACGTTCCGGGTAGAGTTTGTGGAGTTCGGAGAACACCGTTTTGCGCATCAGTTGCGTATGCAATCCGGACACGCCGTTGACGCTGTGGGAACCAAGGAACGCCAGGTTCCCCATGCGCACGCGACGGCCATTGTCCTCCTCGATCAGCGACACCGCGCGCAGCACGTCGAAGTCATGGATGCCTTTGGCCCGTAGCGAATCGATGTGCTGTGCGTTGATCAGGTAAATGATCTGCATGTGCCGGGGCAACATGCGCTCCATCAAGCCGACCGGCCAGGTTTCCAGGGCTTCGGGCAGCAGCGTGTGGTTGGTGTAGGACAGCGTATCGACTGTGATCTGCCACGCCGCGTCCCAGGCCACGTCATAGACGTCGACCAATTGACGCATCAGCTCGGCCACGGCAATCGAAGGGTGGGTATCGTTGAGCTGGATCGCTGCGTGGTCGCCGAGGGTCAGCACCGAGGTGTGCATGTTGCGATGGCGGCGCAGCAAGTCCTGCAGGGACGCGGCGACGAAGAAATATTCCTGGCGCAGGCGCAGTTCCTGGCCTGCCTCTGTGCTGTCTGCCGGATACAGTACCCGCGAGATACTTTCGGCCCGGGCAACTTCGGCGACCGCCCCCAGGTGGTCACCGGCGTTGAAACGCTCCAGGTGCAAGTCTTCCATGGCCCGCGCACGCCACAGACGCAACGTATTCACGCTCGCCCCGCGCCAACCGACCACCGGTGTGTCATAGGCAATGGCCCTGACGGTTTCCGCCGGGTGCCAGACTTGCCTGGACTTGCCGGCGTCATCGGTCACGGTCTCGACGCTGCCGCCAAAGCAGATCCGGTAAGCCACCTCCGGTCGCTCGAACTCCCATGGATTGCCGAAATCCAGCCAGTGCTCGGTCTGTTCCTGTTGCCAGCCGTCGACGATCGCCTGACGGAACAACCCGTGTTCGTAGCGAATGCCATAACCGTGACCGGCGATACCCAGGGTCGACATACTTTCCAAAAAGCAGGCCGCCAGACGACCGAGGCCGCCATTACCCAGCGCCGCGTCTGGCTCCAGCAGGCGAATACGCTCGATGTCGACACCGAGCTCTGTCATGGCCTCGCGCGCCACGTCAAGCAGGCCGAGGTTACTCAGGCTGTCGTAGAGCAGCCGGCCGATGAGGAATTCCAGGGAGAGGTAATAAACGCGCTTCTGACCTTTGCGGTAGATCTGCCGCGTGTGGTCCATCCAGTGCTCGACCATGTGATCACGCGCCGCCAGCGCAATGGCTTCGAACCAGTCATGGTCGAAAGCGTGATCCGGGTCTTTGCCCACCGCATAGGTGAGTTTGGTCAGGACGGCGTCGCGGAATGCGGCCACCTCTGCTTCGCGAACAAGTGGTTCTTGAGTCATCGATAGGACCTCGAGCGAGCTTGGAGTTGTCTGAGCCTAGACGGTCTGACAGGCGGTAGAGGCTCTGGTTCGGCAGTTTTTCCAGTTATGCGAATCGGGTCGGCAATTCATTGTCGGTTACATCAATCAATGCAGGGGCCGTGCCGGATTAGCGGTTCGTTGGGCGATGCAGAAAAAATCTGGCGAAAGGTTGTTCAAAAATCCACCAGTCCCGGTATGATCGCGCGCCCTGATGCATACGCCTGGTAAAACCCTCGATGATGAAGCCCAACCTGATTGCCGCAGCCGAGATCGACCGTCTCGATACCTGGGCCAAGTATTCGGCCCCTATGTGCGGCTCGTGCATCTCCAGCTGCTGCACGCTGCCAGTGGAAGTAAAGATCAAGGATCTGGTCCGTATCGGCGTGGTCGACGAATTCGAGCTGGGCGATCCACCGAAGAACATCGCCAAGCGCCTGCAGAAGGAAGGGTTGGTCGAACGCTTCAACCAGAAATCGGGCATCTTCACCCTCCAGCGCATGAGCAACAACGATTGCTACTACCTGGATCGTAAGAGCCGTCTGTGCACTATTTATGAAAAGCGCCCGGACACTTGCCGCAATCACCCGAAAATCGGGCCGCGGCCGGGGTATTGCGCTTATAAGCCCAAGGAAGTGGAGCGCGAGCGCAATTCGCGCTCCATCGAGCGGTTCTGATACATCCCAAGATTTTCGGCGGCTAATCGGCCGCCTTCGCTGGCAAGCCAGCTCCCACAGGGTTCAAGGTGAAACACAAATTGTGTGAACACCCATAATACCTGTGGGAGCTGGCTTGCCAGCGATGAGGCCGGCACAAACACCGCATAAACCCCAGACAAACAAAAACGCCCCCGGTCTCTCGACCGGGGGCGTTTTTTTAAGCCTGGCTAAATCTTACGCCTTGGCTTTCTTGGCAGCGCGGGTACGCTCGCTTTCGTCCAGGATCTTCTTGCGAAGACGGATGGACTTAGGCGTCACTTCACACAGCTCGTCGTCCTGGATGAATTCCAGAGCCTGTTCCAGGGTGAAGCGAACAGGTGGAACCAGAGCGATGGTTTCGTCTTTACCCGAAGCACGCATGTTGTCGAGCTTCTTGCCCTTGGTAGGGTTAACGCCCAGGTCGTTGTCACGGCTGTTCAGACCAACGATCTGACCGTTGTAGATTTCCTGACCGTGTTCAACGAACAGCTTGCCACGTGCCTGCAGGGTTTCCAGGGAGTAGGTCAGTGCCTTGCCGGTTTCAACCGAAACCAGAACGCCGTTCTGACGGCCGGACATGTCGCCGGACTTCATCACGTCGTAACGGTCGAAGATCGAGGTCAGGATGCCAGCACCGTTGGTCAGGGTCAGGAACTGGTTACGGAAACCGATCAGACCACGAGCAGGGATGTTGTATTCCAGACGTACACGGCCCTTGCCATCCGGCACCATGTTGGTCAGGTCGCCCTTACGCAGGCCCATCTCTTCCATCACCTTGCCCTGGGATTCTTCCGGCAGGTCGATGGTGACGTTTTCGTACGGTTCGTGCTTCACGCCGTCAACCAGACGGATGATCACTTCCGGACGGCCTACAGCCATTTCGAAGCCTTCGCGACGCATGGTTTCGATCAGTACCGAGAGGTGCAGCTCACCACGGCCGGAAACCTTGAACTTGTCAGCCGAGTCGCCTTCTTCAACGCGCAGTGCAACGTTGTACAGCAGCTCTTTGTCCAGACGTTCCTTGATGTTACGGGAAGTCACGAACTTGCCTTCTTTACCGCAGAAAGGCGAGTCGTTGACCTGGAAGGTCATGGAAACGGTTGGCTCGTCAACGGTCAGAGGCTTCATCGCCTCCGGGGTGTCCTGCTGGCACAGGGTGTCGGAGATGAACAGCTCGTCCATACCGCTGATGCACACGATGTCGCCTGCTGCAGCTTCTTCAACGTCTACACGGTGCAGACCGTGGTGACCCATCAGCTTCAGGATACGACCGTTGCGCTTCTTGCCGTCGGCGCTGATAGCCACAACCGGAGTGTTCGGCTTGACGCGACCACGAGCGATACGGCCAACGCCGATAACACCCAGGAAGCTGTTGTAGTCCAGTGCGGAGATTTGCATCTGGAACGGACCGTCACGGTCAACAGCCGGCGCCGGTACGTTGTCGACGATCGACTGGTACAGCGGGGTCATGTCGTCAGCCATTTCGTTGTGGTCCAGACCGGCAATACCGTTCAGGGCCGAGGCGTAGACGACTTTGAAGTCCAGCTGTTCTTCGGTGGCACCCAGGTTGTCGAACAGGTCGAAGATCTGGTCCAGAACCCAGTCCGGACGCGCGCCTGGACGGTCAACCTTGTTGATGCACACGATCGGACGCAGGCCGGCTTCGAACGCCTTCTTGGTCACGAAACGGGTTTGCGGCATAGGGCCGTCTTGAGCGTCAACCAGCAGCAGAACGGAGTCGACCATCGACATTACGCGCTCTACTTCACCGCCGAAGTCGGCGTGGCCCGGGGTGTCCACGATGTTGATGTGGTAGCCGTTCCAGTTGATGGCGGTGTTTTTCGCCAGAATGGTAATACCGCGCTCTTTTTCCTGGTCGTTGGAGTCCATCACGCGCTCGTCGTTGAGCTCGTTGCGCTCCAGGGTGCCGGATTGACGCAGGAGTTTGTCTACCAGGGTGGTTTTACCATGGTCAACGTGGGCAATGATGGCGATGTTGCGTAGATTTTCGATCACTTGTGTATCTCGATCAGAGGATTCGGTGTGCTGACAAGTCTTGGCAGCGATTAACAGTAGCGTCCGTGAAAGCCGTTACAGCTTGACGGTGGCATCGGGGGGCCGGTGACGCAGGCCACAGGCAAACAGCCCCGGGCACTTAGCTCGGTCGATAAACGCGCACATTGGCATGCCCCTCACTGAGCAAATGGTGGGCATGCAGGCGACTCATCACGCCTTTGTCGCAATACAGCAGGTACTGGCGAGTAGGGTCCAGTTCCTTGAAACGAGCGTTCAGTGCATAAAACGGCATCGTTTGTACCTCGATACCAGCGAGCTCCAGCGGGTCATCCTCGGCGGCATCCGGGTGGCGGATGTCGATGACGATCTGACCGGCCAGCGCGTCGCTGACTTCTTCAATCTGCAAGTCCTGGCCCAATTCATCGATCACGCGATCGATCGGCACCAGCTTGGCGTTCTCGAGCGCTCGCTCAAGGACAGCCATGTCGAATTCTTTCTCTTCGTGCTCCACGCGGTAGCGCTTGGCAGCGGTTTTCGGATTGACCGAAATGACCCCGCAGTACTCCGGCATGTGCCGGGCGAAATCAGCAGTGCCGATTTCGTTGGCCGTGTCGATGATGTCCTGCTTGTGGCTGGCGATCAGCGGGCGCAAGACCAGCTTGTCGGTCACGCAGTCGATCACGGACAGGTTCGGCAACGTCTGGCTCGACACCTGGGAGATCGCCTCACCGGTCACCAGCGCTTCGATGTGCAGTCGATCGGCAATCTCGGAGGAAGCGCGCAACATCATACGCTTCAATACTACGCCCATATGACTGTTATCGACTTTGCCGAGAATTTCTCCCAGCACTTCTTCGAAAGGCACACTGACAAATAACACGCGTTGGGAGCTGCCGTACTTCTTCCAGATGAAATGCGCGACTTCCATCACGCCCAGCTCGTGGGCACGCCCGCCCAGGTTGAAGAAGCAGAAGTGCGCCATCAGGCCGCGACGCATGATCTGGTAGGCCGCAACGGTGGAGTCAAAGCCGCCGGACATCAGCACCAGCGTCTGCTCCAGCGCGCCCAACGGATAACCGCCGATGCCATTGTGCTGGCTGTGGATCACGAACAACCGTTGGTCGCGAACTTCGATGCGGACTTCGATTTCAGGCTTTTTCAGGTCAATCCCGGCGGCACCGCACTGACGGCGCAACTGGCTGCCGACATATTTCTCGATATCGATCGAGCTAAATGGGTGCTTGCCGGCGCGTTTGCAACGCACCGAGAAGATCTTCCCGGCCAGTGCATCACCGTAGTGCTGCTTGCACTTCTCGACGATGTCGTCGAAATCGCCCAGCGGGTATTCGTCGATTTGCAGGAAATGCGCGATGCCCGGCATGCAGCTCAGGCGCTCGCCCATCTCCTTCAGGGCCTTGGGATCGCTGACGCGGGTTTCCAGCTCGAGGTTGTCCCACACGCCATTCACCACCACAGCCGGGTCCAGATCGCGGAGCACGGCACGGATGTTCTTGGCCAACTGGCGGATGAAACGCATCCGTACCGGGCGGCTCTTGATGGTGATCTCTGGGAAGACTTTTACGATTAATTTCATGGAAACAGCGCGCGCGAGGCCTGCCGAAAAAGGGGGGCGCGGATTATAGCGGAAATTGCTCAAGGTTTAACCAGTTAATGTACAGAAGGTTTTGCACGCACCAAAACAGGTCATTTTTCGATTTCGACGCTACATTAAGGGGCGAGATTTTCGGCTTTAAGACGCGTTGCACCTCTATAAGCGTGAAATTGGGGCAAAAAACCCATGCTGGGGCACTGGCATGCAATTTGCTCCCTTGTGAGGCAGGTTGCCTTGGCAGAGTATTCGCGCCGGCATCACAAACATTTAAGGGCATCCACTACCAGCCCTAATCCACCCGGAGGACACTATGTCGAAGTCGGTTCAACTCATCAAAGATCATGACGTCAAGTGGATTGATCTGCGCTTCACGGACACCAAAGGCACTCAGCACCACGTGACCATGCCGGCTCGTGACGGGCTGGACGAAGACTTCTTCGAAGTCGGCAAAATGTTCGACGGTTCCTCCATCGCTGGCTGGAAAGGCATCGAAGCCTCCGACATGATCCTGATGCCGGACGACTCCACTGCTGTTCTGGACCCGTTCACCGAAGAGCCGACCCTGATCCTGGTCTGCGACATCGTCGATCCTTCGAGCATGCTCGGCTACGATCGTGACCCACGCGCAATCGCCAAGCGCGCCGAAGAGCACCTGAAGGCCAGCGGCCTGGGTGACACCGTGTTCTGCGGTCCAGAGCCAGAGTTCTTCATCTTCGACCAAGTGAAGTTCAAGTCCGACATTTCCGGCTCGATGTTCAAGATCTACTCCGAACAAGGTTCGTGGATGTCCGACCAAGACATCGAAGGCGGCAACAAAGGCCACCGTCCTGGCGTCAAAGGCGGCTACTTCCCGGTTCCGCCGTTCGACCATGACCACGAAATCCGTACCTCCATGTGCAACGCACTGGAAGAAATGGGCCTGACCGTCGAAGTTCACCACCACGAAGTGGCAACTGCCGGCCAGAACGAAATCGGCGTCAAGTTCAACACCCTGGTGAAGAAAGCCGACGAAACCCAGACCCTGAAGTACGTTGTGCACAACGTTGCCGACGCCTACGGCCGTACTGCTACCTTCATGCCTAAGCCACTGTACGGCGACAACGGCTCGGGTATGCACGTACACATGTCGATCTGGAAAGACGGCAAGAACACCTTCGCAGGCGAAGGTTATGCCGGCCTGTCCGATACCGCCCTGTACTTCATCGGCGGCATCATCAAGCACGGCAAGGCCCTGAACGGCTTCACCAACCCGGCGACCAACTCCTACAAGCGTCTGGTTCCAGGTTTCGAAGCACCGGTAATGCTGGCCTACTCGGCTCGCAACCGTTCCGCTTCGATCCGCATTCCTTACGTGTCGAGCCCGAAAGCCCGCCGTATCGAAGCGCGCTTCCCGGATCCAGCAGCCAACCCGTACCTGTGCTTCGCGGCATTGATGATGGCTGGCCTGGACGGCATCCAGAACAAGATCCACCCTGGCGACGCTGCTGACAAAAACCTGTACGACCTGCCGCCTGAAGAGGCCAAAGAGATCCCACAAGTTTGCGGCAGCCTGAAAGAAGCCCTGGAAGAGCTGGACAAAGGTCGTGCGTTCCTGACCAAAGGCGGCGTTTTCAGCGACGACTTCATCGACGCTTACATCGCCCTGAAAAGCGAAGAAGAAATCAAGGTACGTACTTTCGTACACCCACTGGAATACGAGCTGTACTACAGCTGCTGATCCGGTAGCGCCTGCGCAAGCGGCGTGACAAAAAGAGGCCTCCTTCGGGAGGCCTTTTTTATACCCGCGATTCTATGACTGACAAAAATCCCTGTGGGAGCGGGCTTGCCCGCGATTGCGTATTGTCTGCCGCATTAATGCTGGCTGTGCCGACGTTATCGCGGGCAAGCCCGCTCCCACAGGGATTTGTGGTGATAGGGAGAGTTGGGCATATCCATATCCAATTGTTAACAAGCTGTGCCAACCACCGCCCCTGACCTATGCTGCCCCCCAATGCTTTTTCATTTCCGGTCGATTTTATGGGTCGTGGCTTTCTCTTCATCCTGCTGCTGATCGCCCTGCCCGCTGCAGCGCAGATCTACAAATACACCGACGCCGATGGCAATACCGCCTACAGCAGCCAGCCGCCGGATGGCGTAAAGGCTCAGCCGGTCGCATTGCCGCCACTCAACAGTGTCGAAACGCAGCCAACCGGCAAACCTGCGCCAGCCGAAGCCCGCGAACAGCCCCGCAGCGCCTACGAGGTGCTGGAACTCAGCGGCCTGCCCACCACTGAAGCCCTGCGCGCCAACAACGGCACGTTCACCGTCAACGTGCTGATCAAGCCACGCCTGCATGGCCCGCATCTATTCAGGCTGCTATTGGACGAGCAACCTTATGGCCAACCCGGCAACGTGCCGATCCTGCAACTGGTGAACATTGACCGCGGTCTGCACAGTCTCGCCGTGCAAGTGATCGATGGCGAAACCGTGATCCAGCAAAGCCCTACCGTGACCTTTACCGTGCAACGGGTGCACAAACCTTGAAGGCGTGGCTGCTGGTCACCTGCCTGATCGCACTGCCCGCATCGGCGGAGGTTTTCACCTATGTCGACGCCCAGGGCAATCGGGTTTTTACCGACCAGCCAAAATCCGGCAACGCCAAACGCGTACCGCTGACGACAAGCAATCGAATGCCCGCAACCGATATTGCCCCCGCCACCGCGACAGCAGGTAAACCCGAGAAGAAATCGCTGCCCCGCTACGACATGCTGCGCATCCTGGTGCCCGAACCAGACGCCACTGTGCGCAGCACCGCCGGCGAGATCATCGTCAGCGTCACCAGCGAACCAGGTCTGCAGCGGGGTCATCGCTATCGATTGCTGCTTGATGGTCAGCCCACCGCCGAACCTGGCCGAAGCCCGGTCTTTGCGCTGAACAACATCGACCGTGGCCCCCATCAGCTGTCCGTGGAGATCCTCGATGACCAGGGACGAACCGTCGAGCGCACCGCCAACCAGCCCTTCCACATGCAGCGCATATCCCTGGCCCAGAAACGCAAGGTCAATCCATGCGCCCTCAGTGACTACGGTCAACGGCCGGAATGCCCGCTCATCGACAAGCCCGCCGAAGAAAAAAACCATTTCCTGCCGTTCTTCTAACCTTGTTCAGCTTTGCGCACTATATTGGTGCGATTAGTTGCACCGCGCTCGAATTCCAACCCATTTTGGTTCGAAAGTACCCGCCAACGCTGACCGCACGCCACGCAATCGAGCGTCAAACGCCCGTTTCAGGCGCTGAGCGCTTCTTTTCGGAGCCTTGGTTTGGTTTTTGCAGTTTCCTCGCATCAGCTCTTTATTCATGCGCCAAAAGAGGTCCTGAATGACCATCAGCGACGCACTGCATCGTTTGCTACTCGACAACCTGACGACCGCCACCATTCTGCTCGACGCCGAATTGCGCCTGGAGTACATGAACCCGGCGGCGGAGATGCTCCTGGCCATCAGCGGCCAGCGTAGCCATGGCCAATTCATCAGCGAGTTGTTCACCGAATCCGCCGAGGCCCTGAATTCCTTGCGCCAGGCGGTTCAGCAGGCTCATCCGTTCACCAAGCGCGAAGCGATGCTGACCGCCCTCACCGGCCAGACCCTGACGGTGGATTACGCGGTCACGCCGATCCTGAGCAGTGGCGAAACGCTTCTGCTGCTCGAAGTCCATCCCCGCGACCGCCTGCTGCGGATCACCAAGGAAGAGGCGCAGCTGTCGAAACAGGAAACCAGCAAGATGCTGGTGCGCGGCCTCGCCCACGAAATCAAGAACCCGCTGGGCGGCATTCGCGGCGCGGCGCAATTGCTGGCCCGCGAGCTGCCGGAAGCAAGCCTGCGCGACTACACCAACGTGATCATTGAAGAGGCCGACCGCCTGCGTAACCTGGTGGATCGCATGCTCGGCTCCAACAAGCTGCCGTCGCTGGCCATGTGCAACGTCCACGAAGTGCTGGAGCGCGTTTGCCATCTGGTCGAGGCCGAAAGCCAGGGCTGCATCACCTTGGTGCGCGACTATGACCCGAGCATTCCCGACGTTTTGATCGATCGTGAACAGATGATCCAGGCCGTGCTGAACATCGTGCGCAACGCGATGCAAGCCATCAGCAGCCAGAACGAGCTGCGCCTGGGCCGCATCAGCCTGCGCACCCGCGCCATGCGTCAGTTCACCATCGGCCATGTGCGTCATCGCCTGGTGACCAAGATCGAAATCATCGACAACGGTCCCGGCATACCTGCGGAACTTCAGGAAACCATTTTCTTTCCCATGGTCAGCGGTCGTCCGGACGGTACCGGGCTGGGCCTGGCCATTACCCAGAACATCATCAGCCAGCACCAGGGCCTGATCGAATGTGACAGCCACCCCGGCCACACCACCTTCTCGATCTTTCTGCCACTGGAACAAGGAGCCACATCGACATGAGCCGTAGTGAAACCGTGTGGATCGTCGATGACGACCGTTCTATCCGTTGGGTCCTGGAAAAAGCCTTGCAACAGGAAGGCATGACCACGCAAAGCTTCGACAGCGCCGATGGCGTGATGAGCCGCCTGGCGCGCCAGCAGCCGGACGTGATCATCTCCGACATCCGCATGCCCGGTGCCAGCGGCCTGGACCTTCTGGCGCGGATTCGCGAACAACACCCCCGGCTGCCAGTGATCATCATGACGGCGCACTCCGATCTGGACAGCGCTGTCGCGTCCTATCAGGGCGGCGCATTCGAATACCTGCCCAAGCCGTTCGACGTCGACGAAGCGGTCTCTTTGGTCAAGCGCGCTAACCAGCACGCCCAGGAACAGCAAGGCCTGGAAGTCGCCCCGCCCCTGACCCGCACGCCGGAAATCATCGGCGAAGCACCGGCGATGCAAGAAGTGTTTCGCGCCATCGGGCGCTTGAGCCACTCCAACATCACCGTGCTGATCAACGGTGAATCGGGCACTGGTAAAGAATTGGTGGCCCATGCCCTGCACCGCCACAGCCCGCGCGCGGCTTCTCCATTCATCGCGCTGAACATGGCGGCGATCCCGAAAGACCTGATGGAATCCGAGCTGTTCGGCCATGAGAAAGGCGCGTTCACCGGTGCCGCCAACTTGCGTCGCGGGCGCTTTGAGCAAGCCGATGGCGGCACGCTGTTCCTCGATGAAATCGGCGACATGCCCGCCGATACCCAAACCCGTCTGTTGCGGGTGCTGGCCGATGGCGAGTTCTATCGGGTTGGCGGGCACGTGCCGGTGAAGGTCGATGTACGGATCATCGCCGCGACCCACCAGAATCTGGAAACCCTGGTGCACGCCGGAAAGTTCCGCGAAGACTTGTTCCACCGCCTCAACGTTATCCGTATCCACATCCCGCGCCTGTCGGACCGCCGCGAAGACATTCCGACACTGGCCAAGCACTTCCTCAGCCGCGCCGCGCAGGAACTGGCCGTCGAGCCGAAACTGCTGAAAAACGAGACTGAGGAATACCTGAAGAACCTGCCTTGGCCGGGGAACGTCCGCCAGCTGGAGAACACTTGCCGCTGGATCACGGTGATGGCTTCGGGTCGCGAAGTGCACATCGGCGACCTGCCACCTGAGTTGCTGAACCTGCCGCAGGATTCGGCGCCGGTCACCAACTGGGAACAGGCACTGCGCCAGTGGGCTGACCAGGCGCTGGCCCGTGGTCAGTCGAGCCTGCTGGACAGCGCGGTGCCGGCGTTTGAGCGGATCATGATTGAAACCGCTCTCAAGCACACCGCAGGTCGTCGGCGCGACGCTGCGGTCTTGCTGGGTTGGGGGCGTAATACCCTGACGCGCAAGATCAAGGAGCTGGGGATGAAGGTGGATGGCGGGGATGATGATGAGGGCGATGAGGGCTAAACAACCTTAGAGTTATCGTCGTACTTCAGATCCAATCGCGGGCAAGCCTTGCTCCCACAGGTGATACGCCAATTTTGAAATGGCGCCTCACCTGTGGGAGCAAGGCTTGCCCGCGATGCTTTTAAGGATCCAGTGCACCGCAGAAAGGCACCGTGAACCGCAATCGCGCACGATCACTGATCCGAAACCCCGCCTAAGTTCGCAACCGAACCCCTATCGAAAAAACACGAAAGCCCCGAATAACGGGGCCTTCAACGCATATACGCGACTTTTTGTTTCAGCTTGTTAAAACCTGGCACGCCCCCTGCAATAGTCTCATCAGTGGTTCAGATCACTACCCGGTTTCGGGGACCTTGGTACAGGCAGGCCGGGGATTCCCCTCTTTACATCGGGCTCACACCGCACAAGCGACGAGCCCTGCCGTTTTGGGGTCCTTGGTACAGGCAGGCCGGGGATACCCTCTTTTATTGCTCCCGGAGATGGATCTCCAGCCGCCAACGGTCATCGACCTCGCTGCCGGCCCAGTCGCCCTGCAGGGGACGGGCCGCCACCACCGTCAGCAATAAGCCCCCATCACTCAACCGCACTCGCCAGTTCACGCTCTTGTCGTTGAGCTTGAGTTGACCCTGCTGCGCCTTGCCTTGCGCTTCGAACAGCAAGGCGACGCTACCGTCGACGATCTCGCCATGGGTCTTGGGTTCGTTGTTGAACCACACCACCAGCCCGTCATTCGTCACCTCGACCTGCTGCAATTCGCTGGGGTCGGGCGTCGTCAGGCGACCGATCATCATCCCCACCATCACCCCGACAATCGCCAGCGAAGCCATCACTCGCGGGAATAGTTTCGAACGATTGTCGGGTTGCGGCGTAGAATGCCGCACATCTTTACCTTCGGAGCCGTGCATGTTTCACGTCATCCTTTTCCAACCGGAAATTCCACCGAATACCGGCAACGTTATCAGGCTGTGCGCCAACAGTGGCTGCCACCTGCATTTGATCGAACCGCTGGGCTTCGAGATGGACGACAAGCGCCTGCGCCGGGCCGGTCTCGACTATCACGAGTATGCCACCCTGCAGCGCCACGCGGACCTGGCCAGTTGCCTGGAAAGCCTGGGCAACCCGCGCGTATTCGCCTTCACCACCAAGGGCTCGCGGCCGTTCCACGACGCCAGTTTTGTGGAGGGCGATGCGTTCCTGTTCGGCCCGGAAAGCCGCGGGTTACCTGCCGAAGTCCTGGACGCCCTGCCCGCCGACCAACGCCTGCGCCTGCCCATGCGTGAAGGTTGCCGCAGCCTGAACCTGTCCAACACCGTGGCGGTCGCCGTTTACGAGGCCTGGCGGCAGAACGGCTTCAAATAGTCCGAAATCATTTTCGCCTGACAGAAACAATCGCGGGCAAGCCCGCTCCCACAGGTTTTGCACAATCCTGTGGGAGCGGGCTTGCCCGCGATTTTCAGCAGCGCAGATTATTGAACGGTCGGCGTCTCGCCCGCCGCCTGCATGCGCTGCAGCTCTTGCGCGTACAGCGCGTCGAAGTTCACCGGAGCCAGCATCAGTGCCGGGAACGAACCACGGGTCACCAGGCTGTCCAGCGCTTCGCGAGCGTACGGGAACAGGATGTTCGGGCAGAACGCGCCCAGGGTGTGGCTCATCGAAGCGTCGTCCAGGTTCTTGATCAGGAAGATCCCGGCCTGCTGTACTTCAGCGATGAATGCCACTTCTTCACCGTTCTTCACGGTGACCGACAGGGTCAGGACGACTTCGTGGAAGTCGTTTTCCAACGCCTTTTGACGGGTGTTCAGATCCAGACCGACGCTCGGCTCCCACTGCTGGCGGAAGATCGCCGGGCTTTTCGGGGCTTCGAAGGACAGGTCACGCACATAAATGCGCTGCAAGGAGAATTGCGGTGCAGTTTCTTCTTCGTTCGCAGCAGTGTTCTGTTGGTCAGTCATCGCAGATCCTTCTTGATCCAGGGGTCTTTTAGGTTTGCTTATTTTGGGTAAGGCAGTCAGGCCTTGAGCAACGCATCGAGCTTGCCGGCGCGCTCAAGGGCGAACAAATCATCACAACCACCTACATGGGTGCTGCCGATCCAGATCTGCGGCACGGACGTACGTCCGGCTTTCTGAGCCATTGCGGCGCGCACCTGTGGCTTGCCATCGACCTTGATCTCTTCGAAGGCCACGCCTTTGCTTGCAAGCAGGTGTTTGGCTCGCGAGCAATAACCGCAGTAATCGCTGGAATAGACGACGACGCTGCTCATATCACTTCACCAGCGGCAGATTGTCGGCTTTCCAGCTGGAAACGCCACCGGACAGTTTGGCGGCGGTGAAGCCGGACTTCATCAGTTCGCGAGCGTGGGTGCCGGCGGTCTGGCCCAGGGCGTCGACCAGAATGATGGTCTTGGCCTTGTGTTTTTCCAGTTCGCCGATGCGAGCGGCCAGTTTGTCCTGGGGAATGTTCACGGCGCCGACAATGTGACCGGCGGCGTAATCCTTGCTCGGACGGATGTCCACCACCACACCGGCGTCTTTGTTGACCAGAGCGGTCAGCTCGGCGGTGCTCAGGCTGCGGCCACCGCCTTGCATCTGATAGGCAATCAGCAGGGCCAGCAGTACGACGAAGATACCGACGAGAATGTAGTGGTTAGTGGCAAATTCAATCAGGTGAGCAACCATCGAAGGAGGTTCCAGGGCGTTAAAATGTCGGCCAGTATACACAGCCCCCATGGTGGGCCAAACCCCGTCCGGCGGTGACGTGGCCGGAACTTCGCTTTAAACTGCGACTCCCTTTTTCCATCGCCCCTTTTTAACTCAAGCCAGAGCGGATTCCATGACTACCACGCCCAAACCTTTGGTCCTGATCATTCTCGACGGCTTCGGTCATAGTGAAAGCCCTGAATCCAACGCCATTTTTGCGGCGAAGAAGCCCGTACTGGACCGCCTGTGGGCCACCGTGCCGAACGGCCTGATCTCGGGCAGCGGCATGGACGTCGGCCTGCCGGATGGCCAGATGGGCAACTCCGAAGTCGGCCACATGAACCTTGGCGCCGGCCGCGTGGTGTATCAAGACTTCACTCGCGTGACCAAATCGATCCGTGACGGCGAGTTTTTCGAGAACCCGACCATCTGCGCCGCGGTGGATAAAGCCGTGGCTGCCGGCAAAGCCGTGCACTTCATGGGCCTGTTGTCCGATGGCGGCGTACACAGCCATCAGGATCACCTGGTCGCCATGGCCGAACTGGCTGCCAAACGCGGCGCGGAAAAAATCTACCTGCACGCCTTCCTCGACGGCCGCGATACGCCGCCGAAAAGCGCGCAATCGTCGATCGAACTGCTCGACGCCACCTTCCAGGCGCTGGGGAAAGGCCGCATCGCCAGCCTCATTGGCCGTTACTATGCAATGGACCGTGACAACCGTTGGGACCGCGTGTCCCAGGCATTCGGCCTGATCGTCGACGGCAACGGCGAATTCAACGCCGCCACCGCCCAGGAAGGCCTGCAAGCCGCGTACGAGCGTGGCGAAAGCGACGAATTCGTCAAAGCCACTTCCATCGGCGAACCGGTGAAAGTCGAAGACGGCGACGCCGTGGTGTTCATGAACTTCCGCGCCGACCGTGCCCGCGAGCTGACCCGTGTCTTCGTCGAAGACGATTTCAAGGAGTTCGAGCGCAGCCGTCAGCCAAAACTGGCCGGTTTCGTGATGCTGACCCAATACGCCGCCAGCATCCCCGCACCGTCGGCCTTCGCCGCCGGCAGCCTGGAAAACGTGCTGGGCGATTACCTGGCGAAGAACGGCAAGACCCAGTTGCGTATCGCTGAAACCGAAAAATACGCTCACGTGACCTTCTTCTTCTCCGGCGGCCGCGAAGAACCGTTCCCGGGCGAAGAGCGCATCCTGATCCCGTCGCCGAAAGTCGCTACTTACGACTTGCAACCGGAAATGAGTGCGCCGGAAGTGACCGACCGGATCGTCGATGCCATCGAAAACCAGCGTTACGACGTGATTGTCGTCAACTACGCCAATGGCGACATGGTTGGTCACAGCGGCGTGTTCGAAGCGGCGGTGAAAGCCGTCGAGTGCCTGGACCTGTGCGTCGGCCGTATCGTCGACGCCCTGGAAAAAGTCGGTGGCGAAGCGCTGATCACCGCCGACCACGGCAACGTGGAGCAAATGTCCGACGAAACCACCGGCCAGGCACACACCGCGCACACCACCGAACCCGTGCCCTTCATTTATGTCGGCAAGCGTGACCTCAAGGTTCGCGAAGGCGGCGTACTGGCGGACGTGGCGCCGACCATGCTGAAGCTGCTGGGTCTGGAAAAACCGGCGGAAATGACCGGGAGTTCAATCTTGGTGTAATCGCCCGTCAAAACACTGCAAAACCCTGTGGGAGCTGGCTTGCCAGCGATAGCAATCTAACATCCAACATCTATGTTGAATGATCAGACGCGATCGCGGGCAAGCCCGCTCCCACATTGGTTTTGCGGTGTTTTTGAGGCCAGTTATCACACAGCCCCAATTGGGCGTTTTTTTTGCAGCGTGGGGCGGGCATACTAGGCTGTCCCTTTCCCTGGTGTCGCCCGCCTCTATGCTTCGCGTCCTGATAGCCCTTGCTCTGACTTGCCTGCTCCAACCGGCCTTCGCTGACGAGCGTGCGCAAACCCAACAACAGTTGGACGCCACGCGTCAGGACATTGCCGAGCTGAAGAAACTGCTGGGTAAGCTGCAGGAAGAGAAGTCCGGCGTGCAGAAGGACCTCAAGGGCACCGAGACCGAGATGGGCAAGCTCGAGAAGCAGGTCGACGCCCTGCAGAAAGAGCTGAAGAAGAGCGAATCCGAGCTGCAGCGACTCGATGCCGAGAAAAAAAAACTCCAGAGCGCGCGCACTGAACAGCAAAGACTGATCGCCATCCAGGCCCGGGCGGCCTACCAGAATGGTCGCCAGGAATACCTGAAGCTGCTGCTCAACCAGCAGAACCCCGAAAAATTCGCCCGCACCCTCACCTATTACGACTACCTGAGCCAGGCCCGCCTGGAGCAGCTGAAGAACTTCAACGAAACCCTGCGCCAACTGGCCAACGTCGAGCAGGACATCGCCAAACAACAGGCGCAGTTGCTGGTGCAGAAAAGCAGCCTCGACAGCCAGCGCGACGAACTCGACAAAGTCCGCCAGGAACGCCAGCAAGTCCTGGCCAAGCTCAATGACGACGTGAAGGCCCGCGACCAGAAACTGGCAGCCCGCGAGCAGGATCAGGCAGACCTGTCTAAAGTCCTTAAAACCATTGAAGAAACCCTGGCCCGACAGGCTCGTGAGGCAGAAGAAGCGCGGCAAAAAGCGCTGATAGCCCAGCAGGAAGCCGAAAAAAAGCGTTTACGTGAGGCCCAGGCGCAGGCAGATGCCAGCGACGATGCCCCACGCAAACCGGTTAAATCGACACCTGGCGCATTGGTTTCAAGCTCCGGCGAGACCTTTGGCGGACCTTTTGCGTCAACCCGCGGCAAACTTCCATGGCCTGTCGACGGTCGACTGTTGGCACGCTTCGGTGAAAGCCGTGGCGACGATGCCCGGACCAAGTGGGACGGTGTGATGATCGGCGCATCGGCCGGCAGTGCGGTGCATGCGGTGCACGGCGGTCGCGTGGTCTTCGCCGACTGGTTGCGTGGTGCGGGGCTGCTGGTGATTCTCGACCACGGCAACGGTTTTTTGAGTCTTTACGGTCACAACCAGACGCTGCTCAAGTCTGCGGGTGACGTGGTAAAAGCCGGTGAGTCCATCTCCACTGTCGGTAACAGTGGCGGGCAGGACACACCAGCGCTGTATTTTGCGATTCGTCAGCAGGGTCACCCGAGTGATCCGGCGCAATGGTGCCGCGCGCAAGGATAAGCGTGCCGCCTAATTCAGGAGTTCGTTCGACATGCTGCATTTGTCCCGCCTTACCTCGCTGGCCCTGACGATCGCCCTGGTGATCGGCGCGCCTCTGGCGTTTGCCGCTCAACCGGCCCCGACTGTCGCGCCTGCGGGTACTGCTGCGACCACCAAGGCACCATTGCCTCTGGAAGAGTTGCGCACCTTTGCCGAGGTCATGGATCGGATCAAAGCGGCCTATGTCGAGCCGGTGGACGACAAGACCCTGCTGGAAAATGCCATCAAGGGCATGCTCAGCAACCTTGATCCGCACTCAGCCTACCTGGGACCGGAAGATTTCGCCGAGTTGCAGGAAAGCACCAGTGGCGAATTCGGCGGCCTGGGCATCGAAGTCGGCGCCGAGGACGGGTTCATCAAGGTGGTATCGCCAATCGATGACACCCCTGCCTCCAAGGCGGGCATCCAGGCGGGCGACTTTATCGTCAAGATCAACGGCCAGCCAACCCGCGGCCAAAGCATGACCGAAGCCGTAGACAAGATGCGCGGCAAGATCGGCCAGAAAATCACCCTGACCCTGGTGCGCGACGGCGGCACACCGTTCGACGTGACCCTGGCCCGTGCGATCATTCAAGTGAAAAGCGTGAAGAGCCAGTTGCTGGAGTCCGGCTACGGCTACATCCGCATCACCCAGTTCCAGGTCAAGACCGGTGACGAGGTTTCGAAGGCCCTGGCGAAACTGCGCAAGGACAACGGCAAGAAGCTCAACGGCATCATCCTCGACCTGCGCAACAACCCGGGCGGTGTACTGCAAGCGGCGGTGGAGGTGGTCGACCATTTCATCACCAAGGGCTTGATCGTCTACACCAAGGGTCGTATCGCCAACTCCGAACTGCGCTTCTCGGCCACCGGCAAGGACGAAAGCGAAGCCGTGCCGATGGTTGCGCTGATCAACGGCGGCAGCGCCTCGGCTTCGGAAATTGTCGCCGGTGCCTTGCAGGATCAGAAACGCGCGGTCGTCATGGGCACCACCAGTTTCGGCAAGGGCTCGGTGCAAACCGTGCTGCCGCTGAACAACGAGCGCGCATTGAAAATCACCACGGCGCTGTATTACACACCGAACGGCCGCTCGATCCAGGCCCAGGGCATCGTCCCGGACATCGAAGTACGCAAGGCCAAGATCACCAGCGAGCAGGACGGCGACTACTTCAAGGAAGCCGATCTACAAGGCCACCTGGGCAATGGCAACGGCGGCGCCGACAAACCGACAGGTTCCAGCGGCAAGGCCAAGGCAATGCCGCAGGATGACGATTACCAACTGGCCCAGGCCCTGAGCCTGCTGAAAGGGCTGAGCATCACGTCCGGCCGTTGAGGATGGGTCTGCGCTTCATCCTCGTCCTGTTGTGCTGCCTGGTGGGTTCGGTTCACGCCGAACCCGCCGTGTCGACGCCTCACAAGGCCTACCTGAGCCTGATCATCGATGACCTGGGACAGAACCTGCCTCGGGATCGCCGCGTGTTGGCCCTGCCTGGCCCGGTGACCACGGCGATCATGCCCGACACACCCCACGCCACCGAATTCGCCCGCGAAGCTCATCGCGCCGGCAAAATCGTCATCCTGCACATGCCCATGGACCCGGCCACCGGTCCGTTCGCCTGGCATCCCGAGCTTTCCATCGAAGAGCTTGAGAAACGCCTCAACGCAGCATTCAAAATGGTGCCCTACACCGCTGGCATTAATAACCACATGGGCAGCCGCATGACCGCTCAGCCGGTCGCCATGGCGTGGCTGATGGCCGAGTTGCAGCAGCGCCACAAGTTTTTTGTCGACAGCCGAACCAGTGCGCAGACCGTGGCCGCACAACAGGCGCAGAAGATAGATCTGGCAAGTGTTTCGCGGGATGTTTTTCTCGATGACGAGCGTACCGAAGTAGCGATCTACACCCAATTGCAGATCGCGATCGACCTGGCGCGCAAGCAGGGTTCGGCGGTCATGATCGGCCATCCGTATCCGCAGACACTGGCGGTGCTGGAACGGGAATTGCCGAAGCTCAAGGCGCAAGGGATTGAGTGGATCGATATCCGGCAGATGATCAGCGTGCGCGGCAATCGCGCCATGAACGCTCACGGAAAAGACGGAATTTATCGGTAATAACCGGTTATACACCTATACATAGTTACCGCCTGGCGCCTTATCCGACTCCCGATATTGAGACCTGCAACAGGTCGCGGCCCTAAGCCGCTTTTCAATATCAGGAATGACTATGACCACCGAAAACAGTGTTACAACGCCTCCAAGGCAAATGGCGTCGATAAAAGTCGATAACCTGCTGATCAACTTTACAAGCGAGTTCCGGCAGGTCTGGGATTCCACGGGCTCCCGCTCAGAACCCGCAACCTTTTGGCATCCAACCCCTGCCCCTGATTTGCTGCCGGGCTTTTTCCCTTTGGGAGACGTCATTGTTCCCGGACACGAAGACATCAACGGAGTCAAAGTGGTGGCCGTTGTGCGCGAGGGAGATTCGCCGAGCGAAGACCCGGCGCGAGGTAGCGCGCTCAGCCGACCCAATGACTATGAACAGGTTTGGAATGATTCAGGTTCAGGGGCGAATAAAAACTGCATCCTGTGGCGCCCGATCCCTCCCGATGGCTATGTGGCACTTGGACTGGTGTGCTCTATGGGCCCGGAAAAACCTTCAGTGCACGCGGTACGTTGCATGCGGGCGGACCTGGTGATCGCGTCCTATGTCGGCGACTTGATTTGGAGCGAGGGTCGCGGCCTCATGCATAACTTCAGCGCCTGGGGCATCTCACTTCCGGCCGCAAAAGCAGGTGAAATCTACTTTGCGCCTGGCACCTTTGTCAGTGACGGCAGTGGCAGCAAACCTGCGGGAAATCTCACCTATGCATTACGCATGAAAATCCAGGTCCGAACCAATACCGCACCTGTAGCGCCAGTCATCTCGGACTTCGAGGCTCCCACACCACCTGAGACATCCCAAGCCACGCAGGCTGCGATGATTCCCTGGTTTGCGGTAGACCAGTACCCCACGTCAGCTTTCGATGATTTAAGCCAATTAACGCATTACCGCCTGGAAAGAAAAGACCAATACAGACTTATAGGACATGGCCATAACACTGCAGACCAGAGCAAGCTGTTCAAATGGACAGCGCCTCGAACGCTGAGTCACGAGGACGTGCGGATATTCAGCGGCATCACCTCTATCAAGTTCGACACAGAATGGCGAGCCGAAGCCTCGGATACCCACCGCCCCATTCAATTTTCGGCAAAATTGAGCAAGGCGTTCACACGCACCGAAACCTCATCCAACGGATGGGAAACTTCGAATACGGTAGCCGTCGCCGCCATCGTTCCAAAAAACAAAATGCTGGCGGTTTATCAATTAGCGAGTCGCTACGATCTGCTAAGCGAAGACGGTGAACAAGAGGCAATCAGCGTCGTTTACGCCGATAGCGACAGCTTGCACTGGATCGAGTATCCAAGCGCTACAGATACCGCGCCATGATGTCGTCCACCACACCTTCCTTGCGCAGTTGATCCAGCGCAGCCTGCAGCTTGGCAACGGTCTCGTCCGGCACGTCCTTGTTCAGCGCCAGATAAAGTTCGGCGCTGTTGAAGCGCAACACCGTCTTGAGCCCGGTCACGCCGTCCTGTCGAGCCAGGTAACGGCCGGCCGGGTCACCTGTAGCCCAGAGGTCGATCTGGCCGTTGACCAGTTTCTTCGCGTTGTCCTGATCGCGCAGCACGACGATCGGATTGAGCCCCTGTTTGGCCAGCGTCTCGGCGATCGCATCGCCCTTGTAGGCGCCAATCTTGTATTTGCGTGCGTCATTCAGGGTTTCGAGAGTGATCTTGCTGTCGGCCTTGGCCAGCATGATCCAGTCGTCCGGGCCGATGGGGCCGACCCATTTGAAAAGCTTTTCGCGATCCGGAAGCCGCGCCATGACGAATACGCCGTAACCGGGTTTTTCCAGGGTGAGTTTGTAGATTCGCTCCCAGGGGAAACGCAGTGTCAGGCTGTAGCTAATGTCGGCGCGCTTGAAGATTTCACGGACGATATCGGTGGCGATGCCATTGATGTTTTCGTCTTGAGCGAAGTTCTTGCCGTTCTTCGCCATGTTGTACGGCGGGAAGTTTTCCGTCAGCAACACCATCTCGGTGTCGGGATTGTCTGCAGCTTGCACTCCACTGACGAACAACAGGGAAGCACTGGCGAGGGCTAGAAGAAGGCGTCTAAGCATGTCTGGCTACCGAAATCCATGGCGTACCCAAGAGTGCCTTGAGCCCGCCATGATGTCCACTGGCCTGTATCGGTTTGTTTAACGCATCACGATGCCGCGATGAGCCATATAAGCCTTGGCTTCCTGCACGGTGTATTCGCCGAAGTGGAAAATACTGGCCGCCAGCACTGCACTGGCGTGGCCTTCGAGAATGCCATCGGCCAAATGCTGCAGATTGCCGACACCGCCGGAAGCGATCACCGGAATCCCCAGTGCATCGCTGATCGCACGGGTGACGCCAAGGTCGAAGCCGTTTTTCATGCCGTCCTGGTCCATGCTGGTCAGCAGGATTTCACCGGCACCCAGGCCCTCCATTTTTTTCGCCCACTCGACAGCGTCGAGGCCGGTCGGCTTGCGACCGCCATGGGTGAAAATTTCCCAGCGCGGGGTTTCGCCAGGACCGGAAACTTTCTTCGCGTCGATGGCAACGACGATGCACTGCGAACCGAAATGCTGCGCCGCTTCGCCGACGAATTCCGGGTTGAACACCGCTGCGGTATTGATAGAAACCTTGTCCGCACCGGCGTTGAGCAGGTTGCGAATGTCCTGCACCGTGCGCACACCACCGCCGACGGTCAGCGGAATGAACACCTGGCTGGCCATGCGTTCGACGGTATGCAACGTGGTATCGCGGCCGTCGACGCTGGCGGTGATGTCGAGAAAGGTAATCTCGTCGGCACCCTGCTCGTCATAGCGACGGGCGATTTCCACCGGGTCACCGGCGTCGCGGATGTTTTCGAATTTCACACCCTTGACCACCCGGCCGTTGTCCACGTCCAGGCAAGGGATGATGCGTTTGGCCAGCGCCATGGTCAGTCCTCAGCCTTTGTACGAATCGCAGAAAGCTTGCGCTTCGGCGACGTCGAGGGTGCCTTCGTAGATCGCACGACCGGTAATGGCACCGATGATGCCTGGCGCCTTGGCGTCGAGCAGGGTCTTGATGTCACCCAGGTTGTGGATGCCGCCGGAAGCAATCACCGGAATCGAAGTGGCAGCAGCCAGCGCGGCAGTGAACGGTACGTTGCAGCCCTGCATCATGCCGTCTTTGGCGATGTCGGTATAAACGATCGCGGACACGCCGTCGGCTTCGAACTGTTTAGCCAGGTCGATCACCTGAATGGTGCTGATTTCAGCCCAGCCGTCGGTGGCGACGAAACCGTCCTTGGCATCCAGGCCAACGATCACCTTGCCCGGGAAGGCGCGGCAGGCTTCGGCGACGAAGGCCGGATCTTTCACGGCCTTGGTGCCGATGATCACGTAGCTCACGCCGGCTTTCACGTAGTGCTCGATGGTTTCCAGCGAACGGATACCACCACCGATCTGGATCGGCAGGTTCGGGTAGCGCTTGGCAATGGCGGTGACCACTTCGCCGTTGACCGGCTGGCCTTCGAATGCGCCGTTCAGATCGACCAGATGCAGACGACGGCAACCGCCCTCCACCCACTTGGCAGCCATGCTCACCGGGTCATCGGAGAACACTGTGGAATCTTCCATGCGGCCCTGGCGCAGACGAACACAGGCACCGTCTTTGAGATCGATAGCGGGAATAATCAGCATCTGGCAAACCTTCAAAATTGAATGTTCAGCTTGGCTCGGAAATCAGTTTTTCTCGAGCGCCCACAGGTCGCTTTCGATGCTTTCGAACCTCTCTTTGAGGTGCGTCTGCACATCGAAAATCGCCCTGTTGTAATAGTGCGGAGCAATTTCACGGGTAAACAGCTCAAGAATTTCCGCCGCTTCGAACGAACCCAGGTCCAGTTCGAAGCGCTCCTCCATGAAGCGCTTGATCTTGTGATTGGCCTCGCTCTCTTGTTCAGGAGTGAGGGTCAGGATCGGCGGCTTGGATTTCTTGGCGGCCATTTACCAGCGACCGTCCCACGCGGCGAAGTTCTGCAAGAGTTGCAGGCCATGGGTATGGCTCTTCTCCGGGTGGAACTGCACGGCGAAACGCGAGCCATCGGCCAGCGCTGCGGCGAAATCGACACCGTAGTGACCGCCACCCACCACCT
Organism: Pseudomonas izuensis; assembly: GCF_009861505.1. Lineage (GTDB taxonomy): Bacteria > Pseudomonadota > Gammaproteobacteria > Pseudomonadales > Pseudomonadaceae > Aquipseudomonas > Aquipseudomonas izuensis. The sequence goes on from NZ_WTFT01000004.1 coordinate 299,502, forward strand.
GGCGGGCGTTAGCGGCCGCGATGTAGTAGCTGTGCACGAAGTAGAATCGGGCCATGTCCGGAATGTCGTGCCATAGCGGGTGATTCACCGTCTGCTTCACTTCGTTCCAGCCCATGTGCGGGACTTTCAGGTGCTCGCCGTCTTCACGCAGGTCCTTGCCGAAGAATTTCACCGCGCCCGGGAACAGGCCAATGCAGTCGACGCCGTCGTTCTCTTCGCTGGTGTCGAGCAAGGCTTGCATGCCGACGCAGATACCAAGGAATGGACGGTCCTGGCTGACTTCACGCACCAGCGAATCGAAGCCCAGGCGACGAATCTCCGCCATGCAATCGCGAATCGCGCCAACGCCGGGGAAAACCACCCGGTCGGCTTCGCGAATCACGCTCGCATCGCTGGTGATCAGCACCTTGCCGGCACCGACGTGCTCGAGGGCCTTGGCCACCGAGTGCAGGTTGCCCATGCCGTAATCGATAACCGCAACTGTCTGCATTACAGGACGCCCTTGGTCGATGGCATCTGACCGGCCATGCGGTCATCCAGCTCCACAGCCATGCGCAGCGCGCGGCCGAAAGCCTTGAACACGGTTTCGATCTGGTGGTGGGTGTTGTGGCCACGCAGGTTGTCGATGTGCAGGGTGACGTTGGCGTGGTTGACGAAGCCCTGGAAGAACTCCTGGAACAGGTCAACGTCGAAGCCGCCGACCGTGGCACGGGTATACGGAACGTGCATCTGCAGGCCGGGACGGCCGGAGAAGTCGATCACTACACGCGACAGTGCTTCATCGAGCGGCACGTAGGCATGACCGTAGCGACGGATGCCTTTCTTGTCGCCGATGGCTTGGGTGAATGCCTGACCCAGGGTGATGCCAACGTCTTCCACCGTATGGTGGTCATCGATGTGCAGGTCGCCTTTGCTGACGATATCCAGGTCGATCAGCCCGTGACGGGCGATCTGGTCGAGCATGTGCTCAAGAAAAGGAACACCGATATCAAACCGGGCCTTTCCGGTGCCATCCAGGTTGATCGAGGCTTTGATCTGGGTTTCCAGAGTGTCGCGCTCGACTGACGCCTTACGTTCGGCCATCACCAGCTCCGCAAAATCATTGGGCGAAAAAGGCAGCCATTATAGGGGTGCGGACGCCAAACAGAAACACGGGAGGTGATATCACTGACGGATAGAACCCCATGCCGTCGGGGATAGACATGTCCATACAAGCCATTTCGGACACCCCAAAACAACTGTAGGAGTGAGCCTGCTCGCGATGGGGCCCTCACATTCAACATTTCTGTCGACTGTCAGACCGCTATCGCGAGCAGGCTCACTCCTACAGGAGTACTGCCTTTACTTAGTGGAACAGGACCGCAGTCTTCTGCAGCGTCACCCAGACACCCCACGCCAACGGAATACCCACCACCAGCCACGCAGCCACCGCCAAAGGCTTGGTACCCGCAGCCGCTTTCCACTCCAGCACGGTGCTGCTGTCAGCCCCCTTGTCGTGACCCAGCGCCTGTTCGGCAGCCAGTTCAGCGTCCGTCATGAAGTACTTGTCGGCCACCGGGCGTACCAGCAGGTTGCAGATGAAACCCAACACCAGCAGACCCGCCAGGATGTACAACGTGATGTCGTAAGCCGCGGCACGTTCAACGCCGATGCTCAGCTGATACTCCCGCAGGTAGTTCACCAACACCGGACCCAACACGCCTGCCGCCGCCCATGCTGTCAGCAGACGACCGTGGATCGCGCCGACCATTTGCGTACCGAACAAGTCGGCCAGGTAAGCCGGAACGGTGGCAAAACCGCCGCCATACATCGACAGGATGACGCAGAACGCCGCCACGAACAGCGCGATATGGCCCAAATGACCAAGGTTCGGAATCAGCGCATACAGTGCGAAGCCCAGGGCGAAGAACGCGAAGTAGGTGTTTTTACGGCCCAGGTAATCCGAGAACGAGGCCCAGAAAAACCGGCCACCGATGTTGAACAGGCTCAGCAAACCGGTGAAGCCGGCAGCGATCGCCGCGATCGAAGCCAGTTGCGCGGCATCCAGTTGGCCGAACGCCAGGTCATTACCCAGCAACTTGCCACCGAAGACTTCCTGCAATAACGGTGAGGCCATGCCGAGGATGCCGATACCGGCCGATACGTTCAGGCACAGCACCAGCCATACCAGGCGGAATTGCGGCGTTTTCCACGCAACGTTCACGTGCACGTGACGGTTGGTCATCATCGCGTTCGAGGCTTTTTTCGCCCCGGCGGTCCAGCCCTCAGGCTTCCAGCCGGTTGGCGGAACCCGATAGGACAGCGCGCCACCGATCATGAACACGAAGTAGATCGCCGCCATCGCCACGAAGCTTTGCCATACGCCAACGCCTTCTGACGAGCCGAAGTGGCTCATCAACGCCGTTGCCAAAGGTGCACCGACCATCGCGCCACCGCCGAAGCCCATGATCGCCATGCCGGTCGCCATGCCGCGTTTGTCCGGAAACCACTTGATCAGGGTCGACACCGGCGAGATGTAACCCAGGCCCAGGCCGATACCGCCGATGACCCCGGAGCCGATCCACATCAGCCAGATCTGGTGGGTATAGATACCCAGCGCCGAAATCAGCAGGCCGCCACACCAGCACAGCGCCGACACGACGCCAGCCTTGCGCGGCCCGGCATGTTCCAGCCAGCCACCCCAGATGGCTGCCGAGCAACCCAGGAAAATGAAGAACAGGGTGTAGATCCAGCCGAGCATCGAGATCGGCCAGTCGCATTGCGACGAAAAGACTTGAGCGATGAAGCTCATGTCCGGCGCGCAGGTTACCGCTTTGGTGATGCCCAGCGCCTTGGACAGTGGCAGCCAGAACACCGAGAAACCGTAGGCCATGCCGATGCACAGGTGGATGGCCAGCGCGGCCGGTGGCACCAGCCAACGGTTAAAACCGGGCCTGGCGATGATCCGCTCCTTGGACAGGAACGAGGGCTGGCCGGCATAGCCGTCCACCGCGATACTCGTGGTCATTGTTTATCCCCCAATTATTAGTATGGTTCGCCAGCCATTCTTCACTCCCAGCCTTGATGCACGCAGGCATGACCGTTTTTTCAGGGTGAAGCTTCATTTCGGTGCGACAGAAAGTCGCAGAAGCGACCGACGAACGGGCGAAGGTTAGCATTTGCACGTGACATAAAAACCAAACTGACATCACGTTTTGTACGTTATCTGATCTCTTATCCTGTAGGAGCTGCCGAAGGCTGCGATTTTTTAGAAGATCAAAAGATCGCAGCCTTCGGTAGCTCTCACACAAGCTCACAGGAATCTCCATGCCCATCGTTGTCGAGTTGTTGAACGAAGCCACTGCTCAAGATCAGCAGGATCTGCAGAAAATCTACCGGGACGCACCCCAGTGGCTGTTCGAGCCGTTTACAGGAGACGCACAATTGATTGAAACCTGCCTGCTGGAAGGTTCGTTGATTGCCGGACGTTTCAATGATCGACTGCTGGGTGCGGCCCGCCTGGAACGGCACCCGGACGTTTGGCATTTGTCTCAATTGTGTGTGCGAAAAATCACTCGGCGTCGTGGTGTCGCGGAACGCCTGGTGCGAGAAGCACAAACCATGGCTGCGCAATCAGGCGCCACCCTGCGTCTATTGGCACCCGCCGGGCACCTGGAGGCCCAGGCCCTGGCGGCGAAGTTGAAGGTGCCACTGGATACGCTGCCCGAGTGATCGCTGACCGGTCGTCCGTTTTGGAGCGCTATACTCCTCGGCTAAATTTCGAATTCGACTAACTACAAGGACTCGCCCATGAAAGCGTTCGGCAAAATCCTGGGTCTGGTACTTCTCGGGTTGTTGCTGATCATTGTGGCGCTGGGCTTTGCCCTGACCCACCTCTTCGATCCCAACGACTACAAAGACGAGATCCGCCAGATTGCCCGCGACAAGGCCCACATCGAGCTGACGCTCAATGGCGATATCGGCTGGAGCCTGTTCCCGTGGCTGGGCCTTGAGCTGCATGACGCCGCTGTGGCGACCCTGGCCAAACCCGCCGAGCCGTTCGCCGATTTGCAGATGCTCGGCCTGTCGGTCCGCGTGCTGCCGCTGCTGCGCCGGGAAGTGCAGATGAGCGACGTGCGCGTCGAAGGCCTGAACCTGCGCCTGAACCGCGACAAGGACGGTCATGGCAACTGGGAGGACATCGGCAAGGTGCCCACCGCTGCGAACACCACTGGCACACCTCCCGCCACCACCGGCGCGCCTGAAGCACAAACCACCGCTCAAGCAGAGAAACCGGCTCAACCGGTTCGCCTGGACATCGACAGCCTGACCGTCAACAACGCCCGCGTCGAATACAGCGACGAAAAAACCGGCCGTGAGTTCAGCGCGGAAAGCATCCAGTTGAGCACTGGCCCGGTGCATGACTCCACCAACATTCCAGTCAAGCTCACTGCATTTCTGGGCACCAACCAACCGGTCCTGCGGGTGCGCACCGAACTCAACGGAGAGCTGCGTTTCGAGCGCGCGTTGCAGCGCTACAAGCTCGAAGACATGAAGCTGTCCGGTGAAGTCGCCGGCGATCCCCTGCAAGGCAAGACCATGACCTTCGCCGCCCAGGGCCAACTGCTGCTGGACAAGGCCGCCAATGTCGCTGAATGGACCGGCATCAAGATCTCTGCCAACCAACTGCGCGCACTGGGCGAGCTGAAGGTCAATGACCTCGACAAGACCCCGCAAGTCAGCGGTGGCCTGTCGATTGCCCAGTTCGACCTGGCGAAATTCGTCGACAGCATTGGCCAGAAACTCCCGGCGATGGGCGAAGGCAGCCTGAGCAAGGTCGAACTGGTCAGCCGCGTCGCAGCTAACCCCACCAGCCTCACGCTGGATGACATCAACCTGAAGGTCGACGACAGCACCTTCAGCGGCCGCATCGCCGTGGAGGATTTCGCCAAGCAATCGCTGCGTGCAACCCTCAAGGCGGACACCTTCAACGTTGACCGTTACCTGCCGCCAAAGTCGGCCGAAGCCAACAGCGCGAAACAGGTGCGCCAGGCCGAAGTCGCCAGCACCGAAGCCAATGCCTTGGCGGGCGCCGGCAGCACACCGCTGCCGCCAGCGCCAACCAAAGAGGCGTGGAGCAATGAACGCCTGTTACCGGTGGAGCGCCTGAGCAAACTGGATGTGGACGCCGATCTGACGTTCGGCCAGTTGACCCTGGAAAAACTGCCGATCCACAACGCCGCGCTCAAAGCCAACGGCCAAGGTGGCTTGCTGACGCTGACGAACCTGCGGGGCGATCTGTACGAGGGTAACTTCGAAGCCAAGGGCACTCTCGATGTGCGCCAGCAGGCGCCCGTGCTGAACATGCAAACGCAGATCAGCCGGGTACCGGCGGAGAAAATCCTCGAAAGCCAGGGCAAAAATCCACCGGTCAAAGGCCTCGTCACACTCAACAGCACCTTGACCGGCAGTGGCAACAGCCAGAAAGCACTGATCGAAACCCTCAACGGTAACGCCAGCTTCGTCATCAACAATGGCGTGCTGCTCAACGCCAACCTCGAACAACAGCTGTGCAAAGGCATCGCCACGCTCAACCGCAAAACCCTCAGCAGTGAGCCGCGGGGCAAAGACACACCCTTTCAGGAACTCAAGGGCAACCTGAGTTTCCGTAACGGTGTGGCGAGCAACCCGGACCTGAAAGTGCGCATCCCGGGCATGACCGTCAATGGCGACGGAGATGTCGATCTGCGGGTGCTGGGCATGGACTACCGAGTAGGCATCATCGTCGAAGGCGACAAGAGCGACATGCCCGACCCGGCCTGTCAGGTGGGCGAGAAATTCGTCGGCATCGAGTGGCCGCTGCGTTGCCGCGGCCCCCTGGAACTGGGCGCCAAGGCCTGCCGACTGGATAACGAACGCATGGGTCAGGTCGCAAGCAAACTGGCTGGCGAGCGGATCAGCGAGAAAATCGACGAAAAGCTTGGCGACAAAGTCAGCCCGGAACTCAAAGATGCACTCAAGGGGCTTTTCAAGCGATGAGATCCGAGCAGTTTTCAACGGCGGTGCTGGACTGGTTCGACCGCCACGGCCGTCACGATTTGCCGTGGCAGCAAGACATCAACCCCTATCGGGTCTGGGTCTCGGAAATCATGTTGCAGCAAACCCAGGTCAGCACCGTGCTGAATTACTTCGACCGTTTCATGGCCTCGCTGCCGACGGTCGAAGCCCTGGCCGCTGCGCCAGAGGATGAAGTGCTGCACCTGTGGACGGGGCTGGGTTACTACACCCGCGCGCGCAATCTGCAAAAGACCGCGAAGATCGTCGTCGAGCAGTACGGCGGCGAATTTCCCCGGGACGTGGAAAAGCTCACCGACCTGCCGGGCATCGGCCTGTCCACCGCCGGCGCCATTGCCAGTATCAGCATGGGCCTGCGCGCGCCGATCCTCGACGGCAACGTCAAACGGGTGCTGGCGCGCTTTACCGCGCAAGAGGGCTACCCCGGCGAGCCGAAAGTCGCCAAACAGCTGTGGGCCAACGCTGAGCGCTTCACACCGCATAATCGGGTCAACGCCTACACCCAGGCGATGATGGACCTCGGCGCGACGCTCTGCACCCGCAGCAAGCCGAGCTGCCTGCTCTGTCCACTGGAAAAGGGCTGCGAAGCGCACCTGTTGGGCCTGGAGACCCGTTACCCGATCCCCAAGCCGCGCAAAGCCATCCCGCAGAAGCGCACGCTGATGCCGATGCTCGCCAACGGGGAAGGTGCGATCCTGCTTTACCGTCGCCCTTCCACGGGCCTGTGGGGCGGCCTGTGGAGCTTGCCGGAACTCGACGACCTCGACGACCTGCAACATCTGGCTGCGCAGCATTCGCTGGAACTGGGCGCGCAGCAGGCGCTGCCGAGCCTGGTGCACACCTTCAGCCATTTTCAGTTGTCCATCGAACCCTGGCTGGTTCAGGTCCAGGAGGTTGGCCATCACGTGGCCGAGGCCGACTGGCTCTGGTATAACCTCGCCACCCCGCCGCGCCTGGGCCTCGCCGCCCCGGTCAAAACCTTGCTCGAACGCGCGGCCGTCGTATTGAACGCAGGAGAGTCGTCATGACCCGCACCATCATGTGTCGCAAGTACAAAGAAGAATTGCCCGCCCTGGAGCGCGCGCCCTTCCCGGGTGCCAAAGGCCAGGACATTTTTGACCACGTCTCGGCCAAGGCCTGGGCCGACTGGCAGAAACACCAGACCCTGCTGATCAACGAAAAGCGCTTGAACATGATGAACGCCGAAGACCGTAAATATCTTCAGGGCGAAATGGACAAGTTCTTCTCCGGCGAGGAATACGCCAAAGCCGAAGGCTACGTTCCGCCTGCCGAGTAAGCCCGTGAAATCGGGGGTTGGATCGTAAGCGACGGTAATAATTAAATTTTTTTTGAAAACTTGCTTGACGACCCCCTGAAAAACCCGTTTAATGCGCCCCGTTGCCCAGATAGCTCAGTCGGTAGAGCAGGGGATTGAAAATCCCCGTGTCGGCGGTTCGATTCCGTCTCTGGGCACCAAATACCGAAAACCCTGAATCGCAAGATTCAGGGTTTTTTTATGCCCGCAGTTTAATGGCGACCACATCCAGCCTTAGCTGTTCCAGTGGAACACCAGATTACGGGCTGCGCCGCTGCCAATATCGGCAACATCGTGCCGTACCTCTCCATTACGCGTCGCGGTGACGGTGTATTTGCCGGCTGGCAGTTGCACATAAACCAGCGGACCGGCGTTATTCAGCGTCAGTACGGGTTGCCCTTTAGCCTTCTCGATAACCAGCGTCACGTCGGGTATGTATTCATTCAGAGACCCGACCGAGAAGGTCATGTGCAGGTTGTAACCCGTGGTCTGCTGAATGGCTTTCGACTCGTCCTGGCCAATCCCGCCGGACAAATAAGCGACTCCATTCTGCTCTTGCCGCTGGACCTGCACGCCCGAGCTATCAACAGGCTCAAGACTGGCAGCAGGCAACACACCGGAACACATCAACACGCCGACCGTGGCGAGGGGCAACATCAGTGAACTAAAGCGCTTCATGATGACGACTCCCGGGCTCCACAGAACCCAATCGTTACATAATTTTGATTTCTGGCGCGGTGGTCGTGTTTTAGATCGATTTGTACTTGGGTCCAGTACGAAACGTACTACGTGATTTGATCCATATCCCTCACCTGCCATCAGGTTGGTCCTGCTAATACGTCCGGCATTTCCTTCCGGGTTTCAGGCAGCGCCCTGCATCTTTGACTCGTGCGTTCTTGGCACCCTTTTCTGCCTGTTCAATCACACGCGGAAACCAAATGAGCGCTATAACGCCTGCAAACACAGAAGATCAAAATATCGCGTCGCTGCTGGGCGACCTTGGCAACTTGATCCGCCAGGCGCGGCTTACAGTTCAGCGAGCCGTCGATAGCGCCCAGGTACAAACCTACTGGCAGATCGGGCGACACATAGTGGAATTTGAACAAGAGGGCGCTAGGCGTGCGGTATACGGCAAGCAGTTGCTGGCATCGCTTGCAAAGGTACTGACAGTGGAGTTCGGAAAGGGGTTTGACGAGACCAATTTGCGAAAAATGCGACTGTTCTATCAAGCGTTTCCAATTCGAGACGCACTGCGTCTCGAATTGAGCTGGACGCATTACCGCAGGCTTTTGCGAGTGGACAGTGAAAAAGCACGCAAGTGGTACATGGACGAAGCCGCCACCCAGAACTGGTCAAGTCGCAGCCTGGAGCGCCAGATCAACACGCTCTATTACGAGCGACTGCTGATGAGCCGTGACAAGCCTGCCGTCATGGAAGAAGCCGCCACCAACATCCATGCAATGAACAACGACCCCAGGGATTTCATCCGGGACCCCGTGATGCTGGAGTTTCTTGGACTGCCCAATACTGGAGTTGTTTTGGAAACCAGGCTCGAACAAGCCCTGATCGAACAGCTTCAGGGTTTCCTGCTTGAGTTGGGCAAAGGGTTCGCTTTCATTGCCCGTCAACAGCGTATCAGTACCGAAGGGCGAGACTTCTACATTGACCTGGTGTTCTATAACTATCTGCTCAATTGTTTCGTCATCTTCGATCTCAAACGCGGTGAATTGACACATCAGGATGTCGGACAGATGGACATGTATGTGCGTATGTACGACGACCTCAAACGCAGAGAGAAGGACGGGCCTACCGTCGGCATTATTCTTTGCGCGCAAAAAAACGACTCTGTGGTGCGCTACTCGGTACTGCAGGGCAATGAACAACTCTTCGCCAGCAAATATAAGCTGGTACTCCCGAGCGAGGATGAACTGCGGGCGGAACTGAATCGGGAACGGGCGCTGATCGAAGAGCGCCTGCTCAATCAAATGCCCGAATAAAACGGGCTGATTGTTCATCCACAACACAAAGACTATCGTTGGCAGCTACCCGCAAAGGTCCGAAGACGATGAATTTGCAGGACATGCCTCCACTGGCCCCCACTCAAATCGAGTTGCCACTGGCAACAGACGCCGTTGCCGAGCCCTTCAGGCAACCCGCCGCCGACGGCTTCACTCTCGGCGGCTTCACGTGGCGGCATACCGATACGGACCTCACTCGCCCAGTGGTGATCATCAACGCCGCTACCTCGGTCCGCTGTCGGCACTACTCGCGTTTCGCCGACTACCTGTTCGCCAACGGCTTCGATGTGATCACCTACGACTACCGTGGCATCGGCGAATCGCGCCCGACTTCGCTCAAAAGACTTCAGGCCTCGTGGACCGACTGGGGCGCGCTGGATTTTGAAGCGATGCTCAAGCGCGCACAGCGCGAGTTTCCCGGGCAGCCGATCGATGTCGTCGGTCATAGCTTTGGCGGCTGTGCAGCGGGGCTGGGGGCGTCAGGGACGCTGATCCGGCGCCTGGTGACCGTTGGCGCACAATTCGCTTACTGGCGCGATTACGCGCCCGCTCACCGCTGGCGGATGTTTGGCAAGTGGCATGTGGTTATGCCGATAGTGACGATGATCTGCGGATATTTTCCCGGCAAGCGCCTCGGCTGGCTCGAAGACACACCCGCCGGCGTGGTCCGTGACTGGAGCACGCCCACTGCCCGCTACGAAACGCGCCCCAGCGGCCGTGCAGCCCACGCAACCACCGGTCGCCTGCCCTTCGCCACCGTCAATGCGAAAATCCTGGCGATCAGCATCAGCGATGATCCCTACGGCACCGTCCCGGCCATCGAACGCCTGCTTGGTTACTTCACTGGCAGCCTCAATACCCACCTGCGCATTGCGCCCGAAGACATCGGCGAAGCAGAAGTCGGACATTTCGCCTTTTTTCGCAGCGCATACCAAGCCACACTATGGCCCATTGCATTGTCCTGGCTGCAAAACGGCGAGCTGGCCCCCGGTACACCCGGGCGGACAGTGCCACGCAACTGAGTCACTGCCCTTTCAACGAATTACGGAACGACGCTCATGGCCTCCGCCAACAAGCAGCAAAAACGCGCCTCGCGCGCCAAGGCCAAGGCCAAGCAGAACCGCACCCAACGCGCCGCCACGCCGGTCGAACTGGACCCGAATGACGACCGCATCGATTTCGAGTCGGTGGACCTGACCGAACTGTTCAAGAAAATGATCGACGCCGAAAAGATCAGCCAGCAAGCCATGTGCACGGCCTTCCTCGAAGACCCGCTGCTGGAACTGGTGTACGAGCAGGAAGGCGAAGAAGGCGCGATGGACTTTATCCTCGCCGCGCTGATCGAATATCGCCAATGGTCCACCGAAACCGACGAAGCCGGCGCCCTGGCATGGATCGAATCACCGGCCTTCCAGGCTGACTACGTGGCGGCGTCCGACGCCATTGCCGCGCAAACCCAACAGAAACCGAACTGAGCTCCCATGGCCTCCCTGAACAAGCAACAGAAACGCGCCAAACGCGCAAAAGCCAAAGCCAAGCAAATCAATATCCACGGCAGAAAACCCGTCGCGCTGGACGATGATCTCGGCCATCTCGCCGAGCCAATCCCGGAATACACCCTGGCGATGTTCAGCAAAATGCGCGACGCGGAAGCCATCAGCCGCAGCGAAATGCTCTCCGTGCTGCTGACGAACCTGGCCTTCATCATCATCGATCATCCAGAACTGCTGGACATGGAAAACGCCGACGACGAAGGCATGGCCGCCACCCACCTGGCCGCCGACATGCTGATCGATTACCGCATGTGGGCCGACGGCATGGACCGCGACGCCGCCCAGGCATGGCTGAGCGAGCCGCAGTTCATCGCCGATTTCGGCGCTGCACTGGATGTCTACCGCGAGTCGCTGGAAGCGCCGGAAGAAAAAGCCAAGTAAGGGATACGGCTCAAACAAAAACGGCCGCTTGTCATCACTGACAGCGGCCGTTTTGCGTTACGCGGTATGAATCAGTTCAACACCACCGCGCCACTTTTTTCCAGCTTGCGACGGCGAGCAACCAGCAAGCCGGCAGCAACCACCAGAGCGCTGAGCAGACCGGTCGCGAGGATTTCCACGCGATGGGCTTCCTGGAACAGCATGATGGTCAGGGCACCGACGATGAATACGATCACCGCGTAGGTCAGGCCCGGGAACAGCCACATGCTGAAGACGATTTTCTCGCCGCGAGCCATACGCTGTTTACGCATACGCAGTTGCGAGATCGCGATCACCAGGTACACCAGCAGTGCGATGGCACCGGAGCTGGCCAGCAGGAATTCGAACACCGCAGCCGGGGCCACGTAGTTGGCGAAGGTTGCCAGGAACGCTGCGCCAGTGGACAGCATGACAGCCCAGTATGGCGTGCCGCTTTTGTTAGTGCGCGTGGACATGGCCGGTGCATCACCACGCTTGCCCAGGGAGAACAGCATGCGCGACGACGTGTAGAGCGCCGAGTTCAGGCAGCTGGTCACAGCAACCAATACCACGATGTCGACGATCATCTTGGCGTTAGGGATACCCATGCGCTCAAGCACAGTCTGGTAGGAACCCAGGCTGGCCAGTACCGGATCGTTCCATGGCACCAGGGCCACGACGATGAAGATCGATACGAGGTAGAACAAGCCGATCCGCCAGATCACCGAATTGGTGGCCTTGGAGATTTGCTTGCCAGGGTTCTTCGATTCCGCGGCCGCGATGGTCACGATCTCGGTACCCATGAAGGAGAACATGGTGGTCAGGATGGCACCCAACACCGCGCCCATGCCGTTTGGCAGGAAGCCCTGGGTGTCGAACAGATGGGAAACACCGCTGACCTGGCTGCCCGGCAGGAAGCCGAAGATCGCCATGACGCCCAGAACGATGAAGCCGATGATCGCCAGGACCTTGATCAGGGCGAACCAGAACTCGAACTCGCCGTAGTTCTTCACGCTGAAGAGGTTGGTCACGGTCAACAGCATGGTGATCACCAGGGCGAAGGCCCAGATGTCCACGCCAGGGAACCAGGCATGCAGGATGGTTGCGGCGGCGTTGGCTTCCAGCGGGATTACGAGAACCCAGAACCACCAGTACAGCCAGCCGATGGTGAAACCGGCCCAGTGACCGATCGCGCGATCGGCGTAGGTGGAGAAAGAACCGGTGTCTGGCGAAGCAACTGCCATTTCACCCAGCATGCGCATCACCAACACCACCAGCATACCGGCGGCGGCATAGGCCAACAGCACGGCCGGGCCTGCAGCAGCGATAGCGTGGCCCGAGCCTACGAACAGGCCGGCGCCGATAACCCCGGCGATCGACAGCATGGTCACATGACGCGGTTTAAGCCCCTGTTCGAGGCCATTAGAGCTTTGGGTACTGCTCATTGAAACTACCTTTGTAAGGAAAAGCGAATGCGTGCGTCCCGCCTGAATTTCCCTTCTGTAAAAAGAAACCAACGGAGCGTTCCGGAATCTGCACGCAATAAATGCGCCAAAATGTTTCAAAAGCGTCTACCCCGGCGATTTCGACCGGACCGGACAGTCATCGCAAGTCATTGAAAGTAATGGCACTTTGCCAAAGCGTTACCCTGCGACCCACTTCGGGAACGAATCTGCGCACCGGAAACACATCTAAAAACGACATGACGCACAATAAAAGTGCAGATCTGGAACGTTCGGCCGGTTAGCGCTTCCAACACCCCACCAAAGCTGGCAACATCGCGCCCTTTTTTACGCGACAGCACCGCGCTTTTACCCGCTTGCAGGGTTCAAACGGCTGTTCGGTTGTTGATGGGGCGACAGTCTGCTGTGCCGATGCGACAACCTGCCACATGCCACCCGTTTACTGCCCGTAGCGCTGTTGGCTGCCTTTGAAACGCTATGCTAGCTTGGCCGCCTCGCCAGGAAGGCCACCAACAGCAGGAGCGCAACATATATGAGGAACGACATGGCAGAGGCCACGCCCGCGCTTGAAATCCGCAACTTGCACAAACGCTACGGTTCGCTGGAGGTGCTCAAAGGCATCTCGCTGACCGCCCGCGACGGCGATGTGATCTCGATCCTGGGTTCGTCTGGTTCCGGCAAGTCCACGTTCCTGCGTTGCATCAACCTGCTGGAAAACCCGCACCAGGGCCAGATTCTGGTGGCCGGGGAAGAACTCAAGCTCAAAGCCGCAAAGAACGGCGAACTGGTCGCTGCCGACGGCAAGCAGATCAATCGTCTGCGTAGCGAAATCGGTTTTGTGTTTCAAAACTTTAACCTGTGGCCGCACATGAGCGTGCTCGACAACATCATCGAGGCGCCGCGCCGCGTGCTCGGCCAGAGCAAGGCAGAAGCCATCGAAGTGGCCGAGGCCTTGCTGGCCAAGGTCGGCATCGCCGACAAGCGCCACGCCTACCCCGCGCAACTGTCCGGCGGCCAGCAACAACGCGCGGCCATCGCCCGCACCCTGGCCATGCAACCCAAGGTCATCCTGTTCGACGAGCCCACCTCCGCGCTTGACCCGGAAATGGTCCAGGAAGTACTTAATGTCATCCGCGCACTGGCCGAAGAAGGCCGCACCATGCTGCTGGTCACCCATGAAATGGGCTTTGCCCGTCAGGTCTCCAGCGAAGTGGTGTTCCTCCACCAGGGCCTGGTAGAAGAGCAAGGATCGCCACAGCAGGTGTTTGAAAACCCGCTTTCGGCACGCTGCAAACAATTCATGTCCAGCAACCGCTAACGGAGCTACCCACATGCAGAACTACAAAAAGGTCTTCCTGGCTGCCGCCGTCACCCTGGCCTTCAGCGCCGGTGCCATGGCTGAAACCCTGAAGATGGGCATCGAAGCAGCCTACCCGCCGTTCAACAACAAAGATGCCAGTGGCAATGTCGTCGGCTTCGACAAGGAAATCGGCGACGCCCTGTGCGCCAAGATGAAAGTCGAATGCACCGTGGTCACCTCCGACTGGGACGGCATCATCCCCGCCCTGAACGCCAAGAAGTTCGACTTCCTGATCTCGTCGATGTCGATTACCGACGAGCGCAAGCAAGCGGTGGACTTCACCGACCCGTACTACTCCAACAAGCTGCAATTCATCGCGCCTAAAAACGTCGACTTCAAAACCGACAAGGACTCGCTCAAAGGCAAGGTGATCGGCGCCCAGCGTGCGACCCTGGCCGGTACCTTCCTGGAAGATCACTTCGGTGACGACATCACCGTCAAGCTCTACGACACCCAGGAAAACGCCTACCTCGACCTGACTTCCGGTCGCCTGGACGCCATCCTCGCCGACAAGTACGTCAACTATGAGTGGCTGAAAAGCGACGCCGGCAAGTCCTACGAATTCAAGGGCGACCCGGTGGAAGAAAGCGACAAGATCGGTATCGCCGTGCGTAAAAACGACCCGATCCGCGACAAGCTGAACACTGCGCTGAAAGAAATCGTCGCTGACGGCACCTACAAGAAGATCAACGACAAGTACTTCCCGTTCAGCATCTATTGATACTGACCTGCCGGACCGGCGGCGCCCTATGACGGCGCCGGTCCCGGCCTTGCCTGCCGCGATTTGAAAAGAAATCCATGATTATCGACCTCTACGGATTCGGCCCGGCGCTTGCCGCCGGCGCGCTGATGACTGTGAAACTGGCACTCTCGGCCCTGAGCCTGGGGCTGGTGCTCGGTCTGCTCGGCGCCTTGGCCAAGACCTCCCCGTACAAGCCGCTGCAATGGCTTGGCGGCACTTATTCGACCCTGGTTCGCGGTATTCCGGAATTGCTCTGGGTGCTGCTGATCTACTTCGGCACGGTCAACCTGATGCGTGCCCTGGGCGAGTTCTTCGGCAACCCCGACCTGGAACTCAATGCCTTCGCCGCCGGCGTGATTGCGCTGGGCTTGTGCTTCGGCGCCTACGCCACGGAAGTGTTTCGTGGCGCAATCCTCGCCATTCCCAAAGGCCATCGTGAGGCCGGCGTGGCCCTGGGCCTGTCGAAATGGCGCATCTTCACCAAGTTGATCATGCCGCAGATGTGGCGCATCGCCCTGCCCGGCCTGGGCAATCTGTTCATGATCCTGATGAAAGACACCGCGCTGGTATCGGTGATCGGCCTTGAAGAAATCATGCGCCACGCACAAATCGGCGTGACCGTGTCCAAGCAACCGTTCACCTTCTATATGGTGGCCGCGTTCATGTACCTGGGCCTGACGATTCTCGCCATGACCGGCATGCATCTACTGGAAAAACGCGCCGCTCGCGGCTTCGCGAGGAGTGCTCAATGAACTGGGAAGTCATTATCAAGTGGCTGCCGAAACTGACCCAGGGAGCAACCCTGACCCTGGAACTGGTGGCCATTGCCGTGATTGCCGGCCTGTTGCTGGCGATCCCCCTGGGTATCGCCCGCTCGTCGCGCCTGTGGTGGGTGCGGGCTTTTCCCTACGGCTACATCTTCTTTTTCCGTGGTACGCCGCTGCTGGTTCAACTGTTCCTCGTCTACTACGGCCTGGCGCAGTTCGACGTCATTCGTAATAGCTCGATGTGGCCGTACCTGCGTGATCCGTTCTGGTGCGCCACAGCCACCATGACCCTGCACACCGCGGCCTATATCGCCGAGATCCTGCGTGGCGCCATCCAGGCGATTCCACCAGGTGAGATCGAGGCGGCACGAGCGCTGGGCATGTCCAAGGCCAAGGCACTGATCTACATCATCCTGCCACGGGCGGCGCGCATCGGCCTGCCGGCCTACAGCAACGAAGTGATCCTGATGCTCAAGGCCAGCGCCCTGGCCAGCACCGTGACCCTGCTGGAACTGACCGGCATGGCCCGCACCATCATTGCCCGCACCTATCTGCCGGTAGAGATCTTCTTCGCCGCTGGCATGTTCTACCTGCTGATGGCTTATGTGCTGGTCCGTGGCTTCAAGCTGTTGGAGCGCTGGTTGCGCGTCGATGCCTGCCAAGGGCGTTGATGCCCGCGTGTTGACGGGCGAGGACCTGCTCGCCCGTTTCACTGCGCTGGATGCTTTTCTGATACAGCATCAGGCGCTGTGGAAACCACGGCCGTTCACCCATCTGCAACTGCCTTGGGAAACTTCCTACCCCGAGTTGGCTGCCTGGCTACGCAGCAGATCGCTGGAAGACGCGGAAAAATCGCACAACGAACCCGCTCTCGTGGATGCGCCAGAACCGTTTTCGACCTTGGCGGCGATGTCCCTCGCGCTGAGCGCTGTGCATGAATTGCCCGCCCATGCGCTGGAAGCAGCAGGCCATCGACTGAATGTTGATGTGCCGGGTCGCAAGTGGCAGCAGATCGAAGCCTTCGCCAGTCGATTGCAGTTTGCCGATGCGCCGACGCATTGGCTGGACTGGTGCTCAGGTAAAGGTCACTTGGGGCGAAGGCTGCTGCAAACAGGCCAACAGCTGACTTGCCTGGAATACGATCCGGCGCTGGTCGCCAGCGGTCACGCCCTCAGCCAGCGCCATCAACTGCGTGCGCTGCATGTCGAGCAGGATGTTCTTGCGGCCAACGCGGCTTCTTTATTGAAAGCTGAACACACCCCCGTCGCGCTACACGCCTGCGGTGACCTGCATGTGCACTTGATTGAACTCGCCAGTGCGGCTGGCTGCAAGCAACTCGCCATCGCCCCTTGCTGCTACAACCGGATCAGTCTTCCCCGATACTCGCCCGTTTCCTCGGCTGCACA
This sequence comes from Pseudomonas izuensis, assembly GCF_009861505.1. Classification (GTDB taxonomy): domain Bacteria; phylum Pseudomonadota; class Gammaproteobacteria; order Pseudomonadales; family Pseudomonadaceae; genus Aquipseudomonas; species Aquipseudomonas izuensis. The sequence goes on from NZ_WTFT01000004.1 coordinate 316,579, forward strand.
CGCCTCTGACCTACAGCTGTCCCTCGACGATCTCGCGCTACCGATGAGCGAAACCGTCACCGCCGGGGCTCGCGTCCGACGCCAGCGTGATAGCTCTATGGCCCGGCGCCTGGCCTTCGACCTGCTGCAACGTCAGTTGCGGGACGTTGACGAATACCTGCCGACCCCGTCACTGCCAAGCGCCTGGCTGGACAAACCCTTCGCTGACTATTGCCATCATTTGGCCCAACTCAAGGAGTTATCCACAGTAGGGTCGCAGGATTGGTCAGCACAGGAAGCCGCTGGTTGGCGACGCTTGGCTGAAGTACGTAATTTGGAGCTGCTACGCGGACTTTTCCGACGCCCACTGGAGCTTTGGCTGGTGCTCGACCGAGCGCTTTTCCTGCATGAGCAGGGTTATACGGTTCGCCTCGGCACCTTCTGCGAAACCCCGCTCACCCCGCGCAATTTCCTGATCCTGGCGGAACGCGCTTAAAGCACCCAACCTGTGGATAACTCTGTTGATGAAATATCGTGGATCCAAATATTTACAGCTGTTTCAGGGGTGAAACGTCACTGTTCAGTTTTCGTACACTTGAATAAAAAACCCGAAAAACAGTGATTTGCGCACAGATGAGAACGGATCCACAGTTTTGCTCTTGACTGCATGTACCTGATTTCCCCGTTGTGCATAAGCGTTAAGCCAAAAGAACATAATCGGCGCTGAAAACCTCAACTATCTTTGCCAAGCGTCAGAATTCTCTGACGCCAGTACAGCAAGGAGCTGGGAAAACATGAGCACATTGAACAGTGCGCAGGAAGCTGTCGATACCGTCGCCAACCAAGCCATTTACGCTGCACTGCAGCAAACCTTCGCAGTGGGCGGCGCCATCATCAACAACACAACCGGCGAGGTCATCGCTGCGCTGCACAACAACGTGCTGATGCCATTTCCCGGCAGCGGCACCACCTACTTCCTGCCCCATGACCCGACCGCCCACGGTGAGCGACAACTGGTGGACTGGTACTACGAAAATGTCGCGCCACTGAACCTGCCACCGCCCAACCAATTGACCGTCGTGACCACGCTTGACCCTTGCGCCATGTGCGCCGGTTCGCTGCTGACAGCAGGATTCAATGTCGCCGTCAGTGCGATTGATGACTACGCGGGCATCAACTACAACAGCCAGTTCACCTTTCCATCACTGCCGCCGCGGATCCGCCAGCAGGCTCAAGCGACCTGGGGTTATTACGCGATTGCTGCGCCGGTCAGCCGCGCCTATCAAGGCTCGACCAGCCCGGTGTTCGGCGGCCAGACGATTGATTCAGCGGCGTACTTCCTCTGCAGCTCGATCTTCTCCGCCAGCGTCAACACGGTGCGCGAGGCCAGTAACAACAGCGGCCTGCCTCCGGATCAACTGCAAAACCCGGCCACCCTGCCAGCCAACAGCAAAGTGCGTCAGGCACTGACGGCGCTCAGCCCGTTCGCGTTGACCGTGAAATCAACCAACCCGCGTGATCCCGGCGCTGAACTCGCCCCGCCATTGCTCAAGACCGCGCAGCAAAGCGCGGTATTCAACTCGGTAGCGCTGATCGATCCGTTCGGCAACCTGCTGGTGTGCCTGGGAGGCGTGGAGAATCAGTCGCCGATTCGTACAGCATTCATGGAAACCACCCGCAACTATGCGGTCATGCGCTGGACCCTGATGAACGACCCAGACCCGGCGGTTCGCGCACAGGCCGAGCAATACCTGACGCATCCGAAGTACGGCACCTTCGTCTTCCTCTATGCCCCCGACCCCACCACGCCACAAGCCGTGATGACGTTTGGCGCCTACGGTTCGACCATGGAAGGCACCGTGCCCCAGAGCTACCCGTCCAACCTGCAATACGTGCTGCTGCCGGGCAATACCACCGCGCAAGCATTGTCGACACTGGCCCAGAACCTGCCGCCGTTCTACACCCAAAGCGTGCAAGTCGCGCCTGCGCAGGTGCTGAGCCAGGACCTGATCAACGCCGTCAAAAGCGGCGTATAACCCTGTAAATAACTCGCACCGGCCAGTCCCGTACAAGACGTCGCGGGACTGGCCGTTCACCCGCGCAAAAATAGTCAGAATTCAGGGGTTTACAGAACCTGCCCAATCGCTATAATCGTCGCCCTGACACGCCGGTATAGCTCAGATGGTAGAGCAACTGACTTGTAATCAGTAGGTCCCGGGTTCGATTCCTGGTGCCGGCACCATACAAAACAAAGCCCTCGTAGCAATACGAGGGCTTTGTTGTTTCTGCCGTTTGAAAACCCGGATCTTAGTGACCCGCGCTCTGACCACCATCGACGTGCAGGATTTCGCCAGTGACAAAGTTGGCGCCGTCCAGGTACACGACTGCGTTGGCAATGTCTTCGATCTCACCCATATGCCCGACCGGGTGCAGGGCGCCCAGCGCGGCGTGGGTTTCTTCGCTGTGCATCGGGGTTTTGATGATGCCAGGCGAAACCGCGTTGACCCGAATGCCGCGCTTGGCGTATTCGATCGCCAGGGATTTGGTCGCCGCGTTCAGGCCACCCTTGGTCAGCGAAGCCAGTACCGATGGCACGCCGTCGATAGCGTGATCGATCAGGCTGGTGGTGATGTTGACGATGTGGCCGCTGCCATTTTTTTCCATTTCGGCGATGGCCAACTGAGTAATGTAGAAGAAGCCATTGAGGTTCACCGACAACACATTGGCATAGTCTTCAGCGGTGTACTGGGTGAATGGCTTGGCAATGAAGATCCCGGCGTTGTTGACCAAGGTGTCGATACGGCCGAAACGGGCGATCGCTTCACGAATCACGCGCTGGGCGGTTGCCGGTTCGCCGATGTCGCCGGCCACGGTGAGGATGTCCGGGTCGGTGGATGGTTTGATCGAACGCGAGGTTGCGACGATCTGGTAGCCGAGTTCACGGAAGGCCTTGACCATGCCGTCGCCGAGACCTTGGGATGCGCCAGTGATGACGATGACTTTTTTCGAGTTGCTCATGATGAATACCTCTGACAATAGTGGGATTTGAAATTCGATGAATCAGGCGTCGGCGGAGGCCGTCGCCATTTGTCTCAACATTTGTTCGTAGTACTCGACCGACTGCGAACCGGACACCAAGTGACGGCCGTTCAACACCATGGCCGGGACCGAATTGATGCCGCGCTGGCGGTAAAACTCCTCAAGCTCACGCACCTCGTCGGCAAACGCACCGGACTCCAACACGTTGCGTGCCTGAGCCTCATCCAACCCGGCTTCACCCGCCAACCGCACCAGCGTCTGCTGATCACTCGGGTTCTGGCCTTCGCTGAAGTAAGCGCGAAGCAGGATTTTCTTCAGTGCCACCTGACGCCCTTCCTCCAGCGCCCAGAGCAACAACCGGTGAGCGTCAAAGGTGTTGTAGAAGTGGCTGCGCTTCTCCAGGTCGAACTTGAAGCCGATGGCTGCCCCCCGTTCGATCTGCATCTTTTTGCCGGAAGCGATGTCTTCGGCCGTGCGCCCGTATTTGCGCATCAAGTGCTCGACGGCTTTCTCGCCTTCGGGCGGCATGTTCGGGTTCAGTTCGAAAGGCTTGTAGGTCAGCTCGACCGACACTTCGCCTGCTACGTTCTCGATCGCCTGCTCCAGCGCGGTCGCGCCCAGTGCACACCAGGGGCACACCACATCGGAGACAAAATCGATGGTCACCGACGCCGTCATGACTGCCCCTCTTCCGCCAGTTGTTTGCGGTACTGGGTGGTGGTGATCCCGGCATAGCCCCAGTTATCGGTGTCGACTTCCTCGATCACGATGTGGGTCAGGTCAGGGCGTTTGTTGAGGACGCGTTCCAGTGTTTCAGTGATTTCGGCGATCACCTGAGCTTTCTGCTCAGTGGTAACCCCGTCGCGGGTGATGCGGACACTTACGAAAGGCATTGAGGAATCTCCAGTGACCTTCCCGTCGGGATGATGGGAGAGGCGTTGGAGCTCAATGTAGGGTGTTCGCTGGAGGGGATAAAGGTGGGGACGGGAACATCATTAGTTACGTGGTGTAATTGGTGTCACGAGGGTAAGCAAAAAAACGGTTGCATCAATCGATCAATCAGCTAACCTAAATTTATCTTAAATTTTATATAAAGTTCCAAGAGGAATGCCCATGGCAATTCAATTCTTCGATAGCCCATTCCATGTCACGCATGACGACGAAGTCGCCAGCAAAATGGCTTTGAAAATGGAGTTGTCGATATTCATCACCCATTGCATCAAAAAGCTGGGTCTCAAACAAAGCGAAGCCGCGACTGTGTTGAACGTGACTCAATCACGTGTTTCTGAGCTCACCACCGGCAAGATCGAAAAATTTACGATCGATGCGATGATGGACATGTTGGATAGACTCGGCTTTCGCACCACGTTTACTTTATCGCCCAACGATACCGGGGCCTTGCCTCAGATAGTCATTTCACAGGTTCGTGCTGGCTAGGCGTTGAACCCCAGTTTGCGAAGCTCCGACTTGAGCTCCTTCAATCGGTTTTGCGCAACAGCCATAGCGTGACGATCCGTCCCGTTCGTTGTTTTAACGAACGAATGAAGGACAAAAATGGTGTCCGCATACTTCGCAATGTAGATGCATCGGTAGGCAGGACTACCGTTGATAATCAACTCAATTGCGCCAGCCCCAATTGAACTCAGCTGCTTTATTGCCAGCTCTGGGTCCGCGCTGTATTGCACCCGCATCAGGTCTTTCCCAAACTCATCCTGTACCCATTCAGGTAGTTCCTTGTACTCACGAGTTGCCGCTTCATTTACAAAAGCAAATCTCTTCAAAAGATGAATTCCTACCTGAAACAAGGCGATGCTCTTCAACACCCCAGTAGACGATTGATTGGGCGTTGTTTAGAAGTCACCGCTGGCTTTTTCCGCGGTAGGACGCAGATTTTTTTGATGTAGTCCGTTTTGTTACGTGTCGAAATTTTCCACTTTTTGCGACACGTATTGAGGACGTGTCGCTGCGGGCGACATGTTGGCGACACGTGTTACCAAAATCGAGTTTCGGTGACAGGAGAATATCAACAGCACGAAAAAGCCCCGAAACATTCGGGGCTTTTGTTGTTTGGGCTCAAGCATGTAAACGCTTTTCGTAGGAGCCCGGCTTGCCGGCGATAGCGTTCTTGAAGGCGCTATCGCCGGCAAGCCGGGCTCCTACAGTTCGATTAGTCGCTACCGACGATCACGGTTTCCACCGTGATTTGCGCAATGGCACGAAACGGCGCAAGCGCAGCTTCATCAGCAGTGGCACCGGTGATCAACCGCCACTCCCGCTCAATCGGTGTCCAGTGTTGCTGGCGAGCGCGCCCCAGTTTGTCGGTGTCTGCGAGAACGATGATCTGCGCAGCCCGCTTGATGATGCATTCCTTGAGATAAGCCTGCTGCGCACTCGCCTCGCACAAGCCGAACTCCGCAACAACACCGTCCGCACCGAGGAAGGCTTTGTCGACGCTCAAACGGCTCAGCGTCAATTCCGCCAATGGCCCTAACGTGCTCATGCTCGAACCGCGCAGATCGCCGCCGATCAAGGTCAGGCGCACACCGGGTGCGTTGGCCAGGGTCATCACGGCGAGCAGGTTGTTGGTGACCACGTGCACGTCCTGGCGCGAGCACAGGTGATGAGCCAGCGCCGCGCAGGTGGTGCCGCCGTCGAGCAGGACGGTGTCGCCGTCCTGAACATGGGCTGCCGCTGCAAGGGCGATGGCATCTTTCTGTTCCCACTGGCTGGTCTTGCGTTCTTCCAGCGACGCTTCCGGCTCATGCACGCCCACCACGGCAGTGGCACCGCCATAAGTGCGCACCAGATGCCGCTGCTTGGCGAGCATGGTCAGGTCGCGCCGCACGGTCGCTTCCGAAACCCCGAGCGCCGCGCTCAATTGCTCGACGTTGGCATCGCCGATGCGCACGAGTTCGAGGATGGCGCGGTGGCGTTCGGACACTTTCATGGCGGGTCTCGTTGTTTGGACGGTGGTCGATCTTACACGACAGCGCCGCTGCACCTCATCCCCGTCGCGTGGCCAGTTCCGCGCCCTGGCGCAATGCTTCGAGCAAGCTGCGCTCATCGGCGATGCCCTTGCCGGCGATATCGAAAGCGGTGCCGTGATCGACCGAAGTGCGGATCACTTCCAGGCCGACGGTCACGTTCACCCCGGCTTCGAGGCCCAGCACTTTGACCGGGCCGTGACCCTGGTCGTGATACATCGCCACCACCAGATCGAAGTCGCCGCGACCGGCGCGGAAGAACAGTGTGTCGGCCGGCAATGGCCCGGTCACATCGAGGCCGCGCTCCTGCAACAGTTTCACCGCCGGGATGATTTTTTCTTCCTCTTCGCCATAACCGAACAGGCCGTTTTCACCGGCATGCGGGTTGATCCCGCACACGCCAATCCGCGGGCGGGCGATGCCTGCCTTGATCAACGTGGCGTTGCCGCGTTCGATGGTGCGCTGGACCAGGCCCGGCTCGATCTTGCGGATCGCGTCGATGATGCCGATATGGGTCGTGACGTGAATCACCCGCAGCTGCGGCGCCACCAGCATCATCGACACTTCGTCGACGTGGGTCAGGTGCGCGAGCATTTCGGTGTGGCCGGGGTATTTGTGGCCGCCGGCGTGCAGTGCTTCCTTGTTCAGCGGCGCAGTGCAGATCGCATCGATCTGCTTGGCCTCGGCCAGCTGTACGGCGCGGGCGATGTATTGATAAGCGGCGTCACCGGCAATGGGCGACAGCTCGCCGAACGGCAGGTCGTCGGGGATCAGATCGAGGTCGATGCAATCGATGATGCCGGCCTCGTAAAGCGCTTGGGAGGCATCTTCGATACGGCGCACTTTGGCGCTGCCACCGACGATCACATTGGCTTGTTCCAGGCGTCGCGCATCGCCGATTACCAGTGGCCGGCATTGTTGGTAGACGATGTCGTGGGTCAGGCTCTTGACGATGATTTCCGGACCGACACCCGAAGCGTCGCCCATGGTGATGCCAATGATGGGGAGGTAGTTGCTCATAGTGTTCATTCGAGTCCCTGGATTCGTGGGCGTTTGGGCTGGGAGCGATCGTTGGTTTCGCTCAGGTGTTGCCATGCCGCATACAAGGCGCGGTCGGTGCCGAACGCGCCTGCCTTGGTAATGATTGCCGGGCGATAGCCATGGCGGGAGGCGGAGGGTCGACCGAAGGCCACCCCGGCTTCGACTTCCGTCAGCAGTTGCAGGCTGTCGATGCCGACCGTGGTCAAAATGGCCCGCGCTGTTTCACCGCCCGTGGCGATCAAGCCGCCGACCTTGACGAAGTGCGGTTCGACCAGCGCGGCCAACATTGTCGAGAGGTGCGCACCTTCATGCGGATCGAACGCCTCATCGCGGCCAATGCGCAGCAGCAGGTCGCTCCAGCCGTCGAGCTGTTCGCCGATACGTGCCTGCCAGGTCGCCCAGTCTTGATGGCTGATGCCTTGGCGCAGAACCGCGGGCGGAACGATCAATTCGCTCAGCCCACCCTGCTCTTTAAGTACCGTGCATTGACGTTCGCAGACACCGGAGAGACTGCCAACCAACACGAGAATCGGCGCCTGACTGCTTTCGCTGTCGGTGGTTTCGACACGCGGGGCTGGCGTGTCGAAAAAGTCGGACAGCCGCGCGATTTCGCGGGCCAGGCCGCCCGAGCCGATCCAGAACAGCGCCTGGTCCAGCGTCGCGGTCAGCCGCGCCAGGGTCAGCAAATCGTCTTCGGTTTGCGCGTCGACAATCACTGCCTGCGTCCCACTGCGGGCGAGTTCAGCAAAATGATGCACGAGTGCATCCAGGTTGCCGCGCAAGGTGTCGAGGTCGAGCTTGGCCGTGCTCAGGCCGGCGGCGACGAGCATGGACTCCACATCCGCAGGACGATCGGCGTTTTCCAGCTTCCAGGTATCGGTGGATTCCAGCGGCTGGCCGTTCACAAATACCCGGCCACCGCGCAATGTGCGCCCGGTAGCAGGAAACGCCGGGGCGACAATGGCCAGACCTGCCAACGGTTGCAGGGCGGCGACTTCGGCTGCCCAATTACCGCGCAAGGTCGAATCGATTTTCTTGTACAGCCGCTGCCCGGGTTTATGCAGGGCCTTGAACGCCGCGACGGTACGCTCGGCGGCCTGTTCGGGAGACAGGCGTCGCGTGTCGGTATCGGCGGCAATCACCTGCGCATCAGGCTGGTCACTCAAGGCGTCGAGCGTCACCACGGTCTGCAACCCGGCGCTGGCAAAGCCGATGGCGCAATCCGCCGCGCCGGACAGATCGTCTGCGATGATCAGAATACTCATCGCAAGGCTTCCCGCTTTTGCGGTTCGATACTCGGCTCGGGTATGACGACAGGGTTGCGCTGTTGCACGCGTTTGGCGACTGCTGCCGTGAGCACCGGGGCGAGGATGGCGGTTACCACAACGCACGCTGCGACCAATATGGTCGCGCTCTTGGCAGCCTCGGCATACACCGGATTGGCCGCCGCAATCAGCGCAGGCACGGCGGCGGCATTCCCGGCGGTGGTGGCCGCCGCAACACCGGCGACGCCAGTGCCGCCAGTCAACCGATCGGCGAAGAACAACGGGATACCGGTCAGCACGACAACCGCCACACCCATGCCCAGACCCAGCAAACCGGCCTGCCAGACGTTATGCAGATCCAGGCTCGCACCGAGGGCCAAGGCGAAGAACGGGATCATCACTGGCACGGCTTTGGCCAGGAAGTCGCGCATGTCACGGTCGAGGTTACCCAGCAACATGCCGAGAGCAAGCGGCAAGATGCTGCCGACCAGCGTTGGCCAAGGGAAGGCCGACAAACCGGCGATGCCGAGAGTCACCATGGTCAGAAAAGGGCCTGACTCCAGCGACATCACCGAGTACGCACCGACGTCTTCGGAACGACCGTATTGCCCCATCAACGCCATGTACAAGCCGCCGTTGGTGTCGTTCATCGCCGCGACCACTGCCAATGTAGAGACGCCGGCGAAGAGCCCCGAGGAAATCGGCTGCTCACCCAAAAAGTGCCCAAGCACAATGCCGATGAGCACGGCGATGCCGACTTTGGTCGCCAGCAGCGTACCGCCTTTTTTCAGCAGGTAAGGCGTGGATTTGATGTTGATGCTCGCGCCCATGCACACATAGAACACCGCCAGAATGGGCAGTGCACCGGTGAACAGCGCATTGGTGAATGAACCGAAAAATTTGGGGGTGTCGGGCAGGAAGGTTGCCACCAGCGAACCGATGAGCAGAGGCACGATCATCATGCCGCCGGGGATGCGTTCAATGGTGCGCTTGATTGGGATCTGGGCCACGAGGGTCTCCTTTTATAATTGTTTGGCAAGACGTGCATCACCTCGAAACTGACTGAACCGATCAAATCATGATTGGCTCAGTCAAATTTATCTTAGGTCATCGCTTCTATTTGCGCAAATCAATCATTCCAGATGATCAATTCAATCATTTTGGATGGAAGACTCGTTCAATCAGCTGACTCAAGTCCCTCCCGCGGCGCGGGCCAGAGCCTTGCAACACGCAAAAAAAGCCCCGAACCAGTCGGGGCTTCTTCTTTCTCAGCCTTTGAATCAGGCCTCAACACCACAACCGATCATCAGAAAATGTTGATCGGGTAATCCACAAACACACGCACTTCGTTACCACCGACGTTGTACTCGCTCGACTTCTGCGACACACGCAGGATCGAGCTGCGCAGTTTCACGCTCAGGTCTTTGGCCGGGCCGCTTTGTACGACGTATTTGAACTGGTTGAAGATTTCGCGCTCGGTGCCACCATCGCTGGTGGAGGTTGTGATGTTGTCACCGCGTACATAGGCGAAGTTGTAGCTCAGCCCCGGAACACCGAAGGTGCTGAAGTCCAGGCCGTAGCCCAGTTGCCAGCTGCGTTCGTCTTCGGCGTTGAAGTCGGACCAGTAGGAGTTGGCCAGGTAAATGGTGTTGCCACCGTCGCCGACGCGGTTCTGGTCTTTCTGGTAGCCGCCGTACGGGTAGCCCAGGTTGCTGTCGCCTGTGCTGCGCTGGTAGCCGAGGGTGAACGAGTGCGCTCCCAAGGCGTAGATGGCTGCCAGGCTCCAGATTTTGTTGTCGTCGCCGGTCGCCCCGACTTCGCGAACATAGGCATCGTCCAGCTTGGTGCGGTAGCCGTTGAAGTCCAGGGTCAGGGACTGATCCTTGGCCAGCGGGAACACGTAGTTGGCGTTCACGTATTGCTTGTTCAGCACGTCTTCGACGTCGGACGCGTACAGGGCAGCCTTGAACTGTTCGGTGAACTGGTAGCTGCCGCCCAACACGTTGATCGACTTCAGGCCACCGCTGTCTCGGCCTTCGGCGCTTTTACGCGATTCGGCGGTGAAGCGACCGGCGTTCAGCTCCAGGCCTTTGATCTCCTTGGAGGTGATCAGGGTACCGGTGTAGCTTTCCGGCAGCAGACGCCCGTTGTCGTAGCTCAGCACCGGCAGGGCCGGCATCTGGTCGCCGTAGGTCAGCGTGGTGCTGGACAGACGGAATTTGACTGCTGCGCCACCTTTGGACAGGTCATCAGCCGGTTCGCCGCTATCACCTCTTTTAAAAAAGTCGATCCCTTGCGCGCCGCTGCGACTCTCGTTGCGCTCCAGATTGAGTGCGTATAGGCCAAAGGCATCGACGCCCACCCCGATGGTGCCTTGGGTGAAGCCGGACGAGAATGTACCGATGGCCGCTTGGCCCCACTCGGACTTATCGGCGTTGCCGTCTTTGAAGTCACGGTTCATGTAGGCGTTGCGCAGCAGCACTTTGAGGCTGCTGTCTTCGACAAATCCCTTGGATTCGGCCTGGTCGTTAGCCATGGCCTGTGAAGCGCTCAAAATCCCCAGAGCGATCAGGCTGATTCGCTTGTTCAACATTTTGTTTTCCTTATTACGAAGTTGAAACGCGCTGTGTCGAACGACTGAAATGGCACTATCGCGCTCTTTTTTCACTCCGCAATCAAAAAGGCCCGCCCACGATCACTCGCGGCGGGCCTTTTTATAATTTTTGGGTCATGGCGGTCTGCCACAGGCGTTGGCGCGAATCGTAGCCGCGCCCTTAATGATGTGTCAATTTCATGAATCGTCTGTAATCAGGCGAAAAACGTCTAAGAAAACACTTTACGTGGCAGGAATAGTCAATTGGCGCAGCCGGTGAGCCCACACATTTGCGCGGAAGCGGATGAGGTTTGAGCAGGCAACGACTGACTTAACCACGCCGCAAAATCTTGCGGCTTGCCGAGCCATGGGCCGATGTCGATCAAAGTGAATTGACCATCATGCTCCAGGGCAAAGGTCGGGAAACCCTGCCCGCCCACTTTGCCCAGGAGTGCTCGGCTGTCCTTGATATGCGCCTCAGTGTCGACGGCGTTGTAAGCAACTTCGAAGGCCTGAGGTTGCAGGCCGATGCCGTGGGCGAGTTCAAACAAGACCGCTTCGTCAGCGATGCGCCGACCTTCCACATAGTGGGCCGCCTGCAAACGCCCCAGCAATTCCAGCCCGCGTCCGGCCATTTGCTCGGCGGCCAACACGGCAGCAATGGGCGGTGTCGAATCAAATACCGCCGTGTGATCGCGCAGCAATCCTTCGAAGTACGCCACGCCAAATGGCTGGCCGGTGTATTCGGCAATGCGTCGGTCGTGGGGCATGACGTAATCGCGCAGTTGCGCCGAAACGATTTGCCGATTGGTGCCACTCATCATGCCACCGCCATGGGCGACCACTGGCAATACCGCTTGAGCGGCCTGAACCAGCGGTTCTGCGCCGTAGCACCAGCCGCACAACGGGTCGTAGATGTAATGAAGGATCATGGAAAGCTCCGGCAGGATCAGGTAACGGGATGCCGGCAGAGTAGTCCTGTGCTCGCTTCAGAAAAACGCCGCAATGGTTCTCAGTCTGTTCCGTGAATCGGACGAATGAGGCTGGAATAATCTCCTGTAACAAACTCGACACAATTAGAAACAATCAATCGAGGGAACTTTTCAAGAATAATTAACCGAAGTAAATGCAAAGCATTACCATTCGCGACCTTGAATTTCCCACCCTCTCGGATGCGTTTTTAAATGCCTGCCCCCTTGCGCCTCACGCCCGTCACACTTGGGCTTTCTGCTGTCCTGTCTGCCGGTTTCGCTTGCGCTACGCCTACCACATTACCCGCCACGGCCATCAGCGCTGAAGCTGAGGCGGATGATCCGCGTGTGCAAGAAACCAACACCGCAACCCGCACCAACACGCCGGTGCGCTACGTTCCCCAAGCCATCGATTCGATCAAAACCGCGAACGTGGTCGATTACGGCACCAACGATCTGGGCACTGCATTGAGTGGCATTCCCAACGTCAGCAGCGGCGCCGACACCCGCTTCGACAGCCTGCGTATCCGCGGCTTCGACGCCAGCAACGATTTCTACCTCGACGGCATCCGCGACGACAGCCAGTACGTACGCGATTTGCACAACATTGAACGCATCGACGTGCTCAAGGGCCCGGCTGCGGTGTTGTATGGCCGTGGTAGCCAGGGCGGCATCGTCAATCGGGTGAGCAAGTTGCCGGAGTTCGGTCGCCGTTCGACAATCGAAGCCCAGGGTGGCAGCGACGATCTGCGCAGCCTGTATGCCGACCTCAGTACCGATCCCTCCGAGAACATCAGCCTGCGCCTGAACATGGGCAACATGGATCAAAACAGCTTCCGCGATGGCGTGAGCGGCAATCGCCAATTGTTCGCGCCGTCGATGAGCTGGCAATTGACCCCTGACCTGAACTGGCTGGTGCAGTACGAATACAGCCGTTACAACCGTACGCCGGATCGCGGTATCCCCGGGGTAAACGGACGACCGGCGGACGTGGGGCGCGATACGACCTACGGAAGCGAACACGATTTCATCGACGACAAGTCGCAATCCCTGCGCTCGAAACTCACTTATGAGCTCAGCGACAACTGGCAACTGCGTCAGACCCTCGGTGTATTCAAGCTCAACAGTGATTTCGACAACACCTATCTCACCGGGTACATCCCGGCAACCAACCAGGTCACGCGTCAGCACTGGCAACAGGACCTGAGCACCCGCAACATCTACAACAACGTTGAGCTGGAAGGCGGTTTCGATACCTTCAGCCTGGAACATCGCCTACTGACCGGGATCGAAATCGGCAGCCAGCGGCGCGATCCGACCTTGTACACCGCCGCTACGTCCGGGCCGGGCAGCTCCCCCGTACCGTCGCTGGACCTGAATAACCCCAACCGCGACTTACGCCACACTGGGCGCATGCAGGTCAGCAGCAGCTCCCACACTGAAGTCGAAAGCCGTGCAGTGTATGTGCAGGATCAGCTGCAACTGAACGATCAATGGCAACTGCTCGCCGGTTTGCGTTACGACACCTTCGACATCGAGTCGACCAACAAGCTGCGAGACATTTCCGAAGACCGTGACAGCCATAGCACCAGTCCACGTGTAGGACTGGTCTGGACGCCGCTACAGAATCATTCCTTCTACGCCTCCTGGTCGAAGACGTTCTCGCCGGTCGGCGGTGGCTTGATCGGCATTACTCCGGGCGCAGCCGGTAACACCAACGACCTGAGCCCCGAACTGACCAAGCAGAAAGAAATCGGCGTGAAGAGTGACTGGCTGGACGATCGCCTGAGTACCACGCTGGCGATCTACGAACTGGAACTCTACAACCGCCGCACCAGCGATCCGAACAACCCCACCGTCACCTTGCTCACCGGCCAGCAACGTTCCCGCGGGATCGAGCTGACCGCCAGCGGCAAGATCACTGGCAACTGGTATGTGCGCGGCGGTGTGGGCGTACAGGATGCAACGGTCGAAAAGGACAACAATGGCTTTGAAGGCAAGCGCATCAGTAACGTGGCCAAGCACAACGGCAGCCTGTTCCTGACCTGGAAACCGGAAATGGGCTGGTACGCCGAGACCGGTTTGACCCTGGTGGGTGACCGTTATGCCGATAACCTCAACACTACCGTGTTGCCAGGATATGGCCGTTGGGACGCCCTGGCCGGATTCCGACAGAAGGATTGGGATTTGCGTGCGGCGCTGAACAACATCAGCGACAAAACCTACTATTCGTCGGCCACCAGTGCGGCGCAGATCCAGCCGGGTGAACCACGGAGCGTGGTGGTGACAGGAACCTACAGCTTCTAAACACCAAGCCTGCCGCCCTGTAGGAACTGGCTTGCCAGCGAAGGCGGTTTTTCATCCAGCATCTGTGTTGAAGGTGATGGCCTCTTCGCTGGCAAGCCAGCTCCTACAGGGGGGCGGTGTCCCATAAAAAAAGCGCTGCCATCCTGGCAGCGCTTTTGTTGATCAATCCGTTGTTTTTCTTCTTATCCTTCCATCACATCCCACAACGCATCCAGCTCCGCTTCGCTGAATAAACCAGCGGGGTAGCGCTCGATCATCGTCCGGCGCGGATCAGTCTCGCTGATCTGACGCGTTCCATTGGACTTGAACCAGTGCGCCAGGATCTGGAGCGATTCGCCATTGACTGCCAGGGGATGCAACGCCCGCTCGCTCACAACATTCACTTCGGCGTTCATTTCAGCGCTCTCTCCTGGTTTGTGAGCGGCTAACTTATCCAAGGTTTATGACAGAACGACTAAGTTCTCCCCCTCCCTGTTTTGCAGCTTGAGCGATACAAGAGCTATGCCAACCTGGCTGAACTGTCGACCAGCGGATACAAAAAAGCCCGCAGTCCTGTAGGGCTGCGGGCTCTGTGCGAGGAAACCAGTGAAAACGTTTGCCTGAATGATTTCGCAATCAACTCAAGCTGTTACGAGCTCACTCACTCTTTGTGCGGCGCTGGTTGCTGTTGGGTAAGGCAGTGAATGTTGCCGCCACCCAGTAACAGTTCGCGGCCGGGCACCATCACCACTTCGTGCTGCGGGAACAACGCCTGCAGGATCTCCTTGGCGGGACCATCCAGTGGATCGTCGAAACTTGGGGCAATGATGCCGCCGTTGACGATCAGGAAGTTCACGTAGGAACCGGCCAGGCGCACCGACGGATTACGCTCCTGGGTGCCATCCACCGGATCGACACCGGCGCACTCTTCCTCGGTCGCGTACAGCGGCCCCGGAATCGGCATTTTGTGCACCGTGAACGGGCGCCCCTTGGCGTCGGTGCTGCCTTGCAGCACTTTCATCGCCGCCTGGCAGCGCGGGTAGTTCGGGTCCTGCGGGTCGTCGGTCCACGCCAGCAGCACTTCACCCGGACGCACGTAGCAACAGAAGTTATCCACATGACCGTCGGTTTCGTCGTTGAACAAACCGTCCGGCAGCCAGATGATTTTATCCACAGCCAGATTGTCCTTCAGCACCGCTTCGATTTCCGCACGGTTCAGGTGCGGATTGCGATTGCGGTTGAGCAGGCATTCTTCGGTGGTGATCAGCGTGCCTTCGCCATCGACGTGGATCGAGCCGCCTTCGAGCACGAAGCCCTCGGTACGATAACGTTGGCTGCGTTCGATCTCGAGGATCTTGCCGCCCACCTGCGAGTCGCGGTTCCACGGCGAGTACAGGCCACCGTCGAAGCCGCCCCAGGAATTGAACTCCCAGTTCACGCCACGGACTTCGCCGCTGTTATTGATGACGAACGTCGGGCCGGTGTCCCTGACCCAGGCGTCGTCGCTGGACATTTCCACCACGCGGATATTCGGCACGTCCAGGCGGGCACGGGCGTTTTCGTACTGGCCGGCAGAAACCGCCACAGTGACTGGTTCGAAACGGGCAATGGCCTTGGCCACCGCCACATGCGCGGCTTGCGCCGGTTTGCCGCCCAGGCGCCAGTTGTCCGGGCGCTCTGGCCAGATCATCCAGGTCTGGGTCTGGGGTGCCCACTCGGCCGGCATGTAAAAACCGTCGGCGCGAGGGGTGCTATTCAAAGTGGTCATGTCGATCAGGACTCCAGGGTTCCGTCGAGGGTTTTCAGCGCGCCGTACAGGTTCGGACGACGGTCGCGGAACGAGCCCCACGCGCTGCGGATGTGTTCCAGTTGGTCGAGGTCGAAGGTGTGAACCAGGATGCCTTCTTCGGTTTCGTTGAGTTCCTGCACCTTCTCGCCGAACTGGTTGGCGATGAACGACGAACCATAAAAGGTAATGTCGTAGCCGTCTTGTTCTTCGTTGCCGATGCGGTTACTGGCGATCAGCGGCATCAGGTTAGCGCCGGCGTGCCCTTGTTGCACGCGTTGCCAGTGATCACGGGACGAAATGGTCTTGTCGTGGGGCTCGCTGCCGATGGCGGTCGGGTAGAACAGGATTTCCGCGCCTTGCAACGCCATGCTGCGCGCGGCTTCCGGGAACCACTGGTCCCAGCAGATGCCCACACCGATTTTCGCGTAACGGGTGTTCCATACCTTGAAACCGGTATCGCCCGGGTTGAAGTAGTACTTCTCGTGGTAGCCAGGGCCATCCGGGATGTGGCTTTTCCGATAAATCCCGAGGTTGCTGCCGTCGGCGTCGATGATCGCAATGCTGTTGAAACGTGCACGGCCCGCCAGTTCGTAGAAGCTGATCGGCAGCACCACTTGCAGTTCTTTTGCGACTTTCTGGAAGTGCTTGATGGCGACGTTGTTTTCTACCGTCGTGGCCAGTTGCAGGTAATCCGGGTTCGGCTTCTGGCAAAAGTACGGCGCCTCGAACAGTTCCTGGATCAGGATGATCTGCGCGCCTTTGGCGGCGGCTTCACGGACCAGTCTTTCAGCGACCTCGATGTTGCCTTCAAGGTCCCAGGAACAGGCCATCTGGGTGGCGGCAACGGTAACGATACGGCTCATGGATCATCTCCGGGCAAGTGCTTGACGGTCGGGCATGGCTCATCCACGCCCAAGCATTGGCGACTTTATAGCCGATAAATATCGGCTTTTAAAGCAATCAATTTACCTTCCGTCTTAAATTACGCACTTAAAGCCGATAACAATCGAATTAACACCCCCGTCCCTGTGGGAGCGAGCCTGCTCGCGATGAGGTCGTATCAGTCACAGAAATTTTGACTGAAAGACCGCCATCGCGAGCAGGCTCGCTCCTACAAGGGACCCGTGTTTACAGGTCTTCCGCGAGCACCTTCGAAAGCATGTCCACAAAGAAATCCACGCTCCGGCGCGACGTCACCATCGGCGGCTTGATCTTGAGCACATTCAGGTAATCGCCGGTCGGTTGCATGAAGATGCCCAGGTCCCGCAAGCGATTGCACAGTGCAGTTGTTTCCTCGGTGGCCGGCTCCAGGGTTTCGCGGTTGCGGATCAACTCCACCCCCAGATAGAAACCCGAACCATGCACCGCCCCCACCAGCGGATGAATATCGATCAACGCTTCGAGGCGCTCCTTGAAATACCCGCCAACGACCTGGGCGTTTTCCCAGAGTTTTTCTTCTTCCATCACATCCAGCACCGCCATGCCGACCTGGCAACTGACCGGGCTGCCACCGGCCGACGAGAAGAAATAACCCTCGGCCTCCAGCGCTTCGGCGATTTCCCGGCGGGTGATCACCGCGCCCAGTGGCTGGCCATTGCCCATGCCCTTGGCCATGGTGATGATGTCCGGCACCACGCCCTGCTCTTCGAAACCCCAGAAGAAATGACCCATGCGCCCGTAACCGACCTGTACTTCATCGGCGATGCACACGCCACCCTGGGCGCGCACCTTGGCATAAACCTCTTTCAGGTAACCCGCTGGCAGCGAGATACCGCCGGCATTGCCGTACACCGGCTCGCAGATGAAACCAGCCAGTTGGCGTTTTTGTTCGGCGATTTTCGCCAGGTTGTGCTCAACGCTGCGCACGTAGTCCGGTGCACTGTCCGGGCCACGGAATTCGCCACGATAGGTGTTCGGCGCGGTGACGGGATGCACCCAGTCCGGGCGGCTTTCCAACGCCCTGGGGTTGTCGGCAATCGAGGTC
The DNA here is from genome assembly GCF_009861505.1 of Pseudomonas izuensis. Taxonomy (GTDB): domain Bacteria; phylum Pseudomonadota; class Gammaproteobacteria; order Pseudomonadales; family Pseudomonadaceae; genus Aquipseudomonas; species Aquipseudomonas izuensis. The sequence goes on from NZ_WTFT01000004.1 coordinate 334,510, forward strand.
GACACCGCATCGGCGCCCACGGTCCAGCCGTGATAGGCCTCGAGCACGCTGATGATGTCGCGCCCGCCGCTGTAGGCCCAGGCCAGGCGGATCGCCAAGTCGTTGGCCTCGCTGCCGCTGTTGACCAGGAATACACGGTCCATGGAATCCGGCGCCAGCTTCAGCAACCGCTCGGAAAATTCGGCCACGGCGGCGTAGTTGAACCGTGAGTTGGTGTTGAGCAACGACCACTGCCGGCTGGCGACCGCAGCCATGCGCGGATGACCGTGGCCGAGCACCGCGACGTTGTTGAGCATGTCGAGGTACGAGCGGCCTTGCATGTCGATCAGATGGTTGCGCCAGCCCCGTTCGATGCGCGGCGGATCGACGTAATAGTGTTTTTGCGTACGGGCGAAACTGGCGTCGCGACGGGCCAGCAACGTTGTCGAATCGAGTTCCTGTTCAGCATCGCAAGCCAAACCCAGCAGCGCTGCCGGCGATGGGCACAACGCTTGCCAGGCTGGCGCGTGGGTCGGTGTGCAAAACAACGGCGCGGTGAACGACCCGCCCCGGCACAGTTGCACGATCAGCGGTCCGCCGACCGAGCCCAGCACCTGGCCTTTGACCAGTGCAGCGCCGACATGCAGCGATGGCATCACGCCCCAGAGACGCACGCTCAGTTGCGGGCCATCCAGTTGCAGCACACCCGGCAACGGCTGGTGCAACACCCCGGCAAACGGTACCTCGACCGTCGTGCCAAGCGGCACGCGCAATTCGACGTGCAACGGGCAGGTGTCTGGCTCGGCCGCGCTGTCCGGGCGGGTTTGGGACAAACGGTATTGCCCGTAGCGGCTGGCCGCCAGACCGTGAGCTGCGGCGGCTTCGTCCAGCAGCCGCTGATCGATACCCTCCTGTTCCCAGTTACCGGCCTCGAAGTGCGGGCTCAGCACGCCGAGGTCGATCAAGGCAAACTCACGCCCCACCAGGCTCGGCAGCAACGGTGCAAAACCTTCGCTGGAAATGCCCGGCAGGTGCTGGCCGACCGATTCCAGAATCGCGGCCTCCATCAACGCCAATGGCACCGAGGTCGCCACGCGGAAAATCTCCCACTCGTGGGTCAGGTTGTCACGGCTATACGCGTTGCCCGGATCGATGCTGACCTGCTGTTCACCGCTAAGCACCAACACCGCCGCACGGGCGACGATCAGCGGCCACAGCGCCAGCAATTCTTCATGCTGCAAGGGATTGACCGCGTGATACGCCTGCACCGCCGGCAAAATGCAGAATGGATCGCCATCGGCGTGGTGCAGCAAGGCCGCGCACGTCACCGACAGATCGGTGATACGCCAGGTACGGACCAGGTCGCCGAAATCGATCACGCCCTGCAACTGCCATTGGCGCTCTGAATCGCGCTGCCACACCACGTTATCGTCGGTGATGTCCATGTGGATGGCCTGGATCGGCAACTTGTCTTCCAAGGGCTGCAAGTGACGCTCGGCTTGCTCCGCCGCTTCAGCGATCAGTTTGCGCTGGGTGTCATCCTGGATGACCGGCAGCAGATGCGCGATCAGTGCCTGGGCATGGCGCGCGTCCCACTGCAGCGTGCGCACCAGCCCCGGGTGATCGAATGCCTCCAGTGCGAGATCCATTTCGCCACACAAGCGACCGAAACCGGCCACCACTGTGCGGGTGAAATGATCGAGGTGCGTCAGGGACTGGCCTTCGATGTAATCCAGCAGGCGCACGTGCACCGCTTGACCGCCGACGTCCAGGGACAGCAGGTCCGCACCGTTTTTCGCGGGAATCACTCGCGGCACATGCACTTGCGGGTGTTCGCTCAAGTGCTTGAGCCCGGCATGTTGGGCCTGCAACTCCAGCGCCGAATAATCGCCCCGGCAGATTTTCAGGACGAAACGGCCCTGATCGCTGTCGACGCGATAATTCAGATCCTGTTGGCTGCCCAGGGCCTGCAACCTGCCGCCAAGCCCGTAATGCTCCTGCAACAGCTCAAGCGCTTGCTCCGCAGAGACTTGCGGGCTGGGCAAACTGGCGCGATGAATCAACGTGGCGAGCGGCATGGAACGGACCTCTTCTATGAAGGTGTTAAATTTATTAGGCGCCTATATCGCCACTGCGCGAGTCGATACGCAACCCCCCGTTCACCCGCCTGATGAACAACCGGGGCGTATCAACGGTTCGCAGACTGCGCCCACAAGCCTAGGCATAATGTGCCCGTACCCACAGGCGCTCGATGCTCATGACCCCGACCCTCCCCCGCAGACCCCGCTGGCGCAGCCTGGCCCTGCTCGCGCTGTGCCTGGCACCGTTGCTGTGGCCGCTGGAGCATCTGGCCGAGCGCTATTACCGCAGCGAACTGGCCGGGCAGAACCGTCAGACCCTCGACCTGTATGTCGCCAACCTGCTGGGGACCCTGCATCGTTATGAAGTGTTGCCGCAAATCCTCGGCGACCTCCCGGCCCTGCGCGCCGTGCTTGGCGCACCGGACGATGGCGTGACCCAGGGCAATGCCAATCGCCTGTTGAAAAACATCAGCACCCAGACGGGCGCTGAAGTCATTTACCTGATGGACACCACGGGCAAGACGCTGGCGGCGTCCAACTGGGACAAGCACGACAGTTTCGTCGGACGCAATTTTTCGTTCAGGCCGTATTTCAGCGAAGCCATGGCCGGACGGCTAGGACGGTTTTTCGGACTCGGCACCACATCCGCCAAACGTGGTTACTTCTTCGCCGCTGCCGTGCGTGACGGCGAAAAAGTCAAAGGCGTGCTGGTGGTCAAAGTCGACCTGGACCACACCGAAAGCCTCTGGGGCAAAACCCCTGAACAACTGCTGCTGACCGATCACAACGGCGTGGTGATCCTGACCTCGCGACCTGAATGGCGCTTCCGCTCGACCCGCCCGCTCAGTGAAGAAGAGGGAAGGGCTATCAGCGCGATCCAGCCCTATCCAACCCGCGAACCGAAGCCGTTGAAGCTCAATCCCAATGCCTGGCTGACCCAGACCCAGCAGATTGCGGAAACCGGCTGGAACGTCAGCATCCTCGCCCCACGCACCTTGATCGACCGCCCGGTGCGCACCGTGGTCGCCGTCGGTGGCGCGACACTGTTGGTGGTGATGCTGTTGCTGGGTCTGATGATGCAGCGCCGCCGTCACTACCTGGAACGGATCGCCTTCGAGGCCAAGGCCCGGCGCGAGCTGGAAGGCCGGGTCGCCGAGCGCACCAGCGACCTGGAAGGCCTCAACCGTCGCCTCAAACAAGAAGTGCTGGAGCGCGAGCAGGCCCAGCAAGAGCTGGTGCGCGCCCAGGATGATCTGGTGCAGGCCGGTAAACTGTCGGCACTGGGGACGATGTCGGCGAGCATCAGCCACGAACTCAACCAGCCACTGGCCGCCATCCGCAGCTACGCAGAAAACGCGGAAGTGTTGCTCGACCATCAGCGCACCGACGATGCCCGCGGCAATCTGAAGCTGATCAGCGAACTGACCGGGCGCATGGCCTCAATCATCGCCCATTTGCGGGCCTTTGCCCGGCGCGATCGCCATGCTCCCGAAAGCGTCGCCCTGCAACCGGCGCTGGACGACGCCCTGGCCTTGCTGGCCAAGCGGCGGCGCAGCATGGAAGTCGAGCTGATCCGTGATTTGCCCGCCGCGACCTTGTGGGTCGAGGCCGGGGAAACCCGACTGCGCCAGGTGCTCGGCAACCTGCTGGCCAACGCCCTGGACGCCCTGACCGAAAAAGGCCCGCCGCGTAAACTCTGGCTGAGTGCCCAGGCCAGCGCCGATGGCGTCAACCTGTACATTCGCGACAATGGTCCCGGCTTCTGCATGGAGGCCCTTGGCCGCGCCAGCGAGCCTTTCTACACCACCAAGACCCGCACTCAAGGGCTTGGCCTGGGGTTGGCGATCTGCGAGACCCTGATGCGCGCCTTCGGCGGTGAACTGTCGTTCGCCAACCACAAGGAGGGCGGCGCCCTGATTACCCTGAAACTGCGCGCAGGCGCGCCGGGCGTGAGCCTGCAACCGTCCGAGGACCGAAGTGCATGACCATCGACAATCGCATCCAGGTTGTGTTGATCGACGACGATCCCCACTTGCGTCAGGCCCTGGGGCAGACCCTCGATCTGGCTGGCTTGAAAATTCTGCCGTTGGCCGAGGCCAAGGGCCTCGCCGCGCAACTGGAACGTGATTGGCCAGGAGTGGTGGTCAGTGACATTCGCATGCCCGGCATGGACGGTCTCGAACTTCTGACGGAACTCCACGCTCAAGACCCGGATCTGCCGGTGTTGCTGATCACCGGTCACGGCGACGTGCCGCTGGCGGTGCAAGCCATGCGCGCGGGCGCCTATGACTTTCTGGAAAAACCCTTCGCCAGCGACGCCCTGCTCGACAGCGTCCGTCGCGCCCTGGCCTTGCGCCGACTGGTGCTGGATAACCGCAGCCTGCGTCTGGCCCTGAGTGATCGCAATGAGTTGAGCGCCCGTCTGGTCGGACAATCGCCATCAATGCTGCGCCTGCGCGAACAAATCGGTGCCTTGGCGGCGACCAAGGCCGATGTGCTGATTCTCGGTGAAACCGGCGCCGGCAAAGAAGTGGTGGCGCGGGCGCTGCATGATTTGTCGAGCCGCCGTAACGGCCCGTTCGTGGCGATCAACGCCGGGGCGCTGGCCGAGTCAGTGGTCGAGAGCGAGCTGTTCGGCCATGAGCCGGGCGCCTTCACGGGCGCGCAGAAGCGACGCATCGGCAAGTTCGAATTCGCCAACGGCGGCACGCTGTTCCTCGATGAAATCGAAAGCATGAGCCTGGACGTGCAGGTGAAACTGCTGCGTTTGCTGCAAGAGCGGGTGGTCGAACGCCTGGGGGGCAATCAGTTGATCCCGCTGGACATCCGCATCATCGCCGCGACAAAGGAAGACCTGCGCCAGGCCGCTGATCAGGGGCGTTTCCGCGCCGACTTGTACTACCGGCTGAACGTGGCGCCACTGCGCATTCCACCGCTGCGTGAGCGTGGTGAAGATGCGCTGGTGCTGTTCCAGCATTTTGCCGATGAGGCCAGCGCCCGCCACGGCTTGCCACCCCATGAATTGCAACCGGGCCAACGTGCCCTGCTGCTGCGCCACACCTGGCCCGGCAACGTGCGCGAACTGCAAAACGCCGCCGAACGCTTTGCCCTCGGCCTGGAGCTGGCGCTGGATAACAGTGAGGCGCAAAGTGCCGTCGGCACCTCGGTGGAAATGGTCAGCGGCGGACTAAGCGAGCAAGTGGAAAACTTCGAAAAAACCCTGATTGCCGCCGAACTGGCACGCTCTCACAGCTCGGTGCGCAGCGTCGCCGAAGCCCTGGGCATTCCACGCAAGACCTTGCACGACAAATTACGCAAACACGGGCTGAGCTTCGCCGACAGCGGTGCCGCCAGCCACACTGACGAACTCGATTAAGCTAACGTCAATCATCCACCACACAAGAGGCCGCTGAATGAGCCGCGACAGTCGTCAACTGGAATCCGTCCTCCACCACGACATCCCCCTCACCCGGGACATGGGCCTCAAAGTGCTCGACTGGCACGATCAGCAACTACGCCTGCACTTGCCGCTGGAGGCCAACGTCAACCACAAGAGCACCATGTTCGGCGGCAGCCTGTATTGCGGTGCGGTGTTGGCCGGTTGGGGCTGGCTGCATTTGCGCCTGAAAGAAGAAGGCATCACGGACGGGCACATCGTGATTCAGGAAGGGCAGATCCACTATCCGCTGCCGGTGACGGGCGATGCACACGCCCTTTGCCAGGCACCGAGCGTGCAGGTGTGGAAGAAATTCCTGGCCATGTACCAGCGTTACGGCCGTGCTCGCTTGAGCCTGCATACACGAGTGGTGAATGCAGGCAGCGATGAGGATGCGGTGAAGTTTATCGGGCAGTACGTCCTGCACCGCTAGACATCAGAACCCCAAAAAACCTGTGGCGAGGGGATTTAT
>NZ_WTFT01000004.1:340502-486402 GCF_009861505.1 Pseudomonas izuensis
ATAAATCCCCTCGCCACAGAGATATAGCGAATTCAGGAGCGGGCCAGTTCCAGAAGTTTTTCGCGCCACGCCGCCTTCGCCGGCAATGCCAGGAAAAACTCATTCAACAGCGACTCCCGCGCCGGATAGCTGAATGGCGCACCGCTCAGATCCAGCACCTCACCGCCCGCCCCTTCCAGCACACCTTGCGCTGCCGCCGTGTCCCACTGCGAAGTCGGCGCCAGGCGCGGATAACAATCGGCCGCCCCTTCGGCCAGCAGGCAAAACTTCAGCGAACTGCCGATATTCGCCAGTTCCAGCTCACCCAGGCTGGCGCTCAATCCGGCCAACAGACGTTCCTGTTCCGGGCTGGAATGGCGGCGACTGGCGACCACCGTAAACGCTGCGCCCGCCGGTGGCACCTCGCGCACCCGAATCGGCAGCGGCTCGGCACCCCTGTCGCCACGCCACGCGCCCAACCCGCAACCCCCTACATAAAAACGCCCGTTGGTCGGCATCGAAACGACGCCAAATACCACGCGTCCCTGCTCGATGAGCGCGATGTTGACGGTGAACTCTTCGCTGCCCGAGATGAATTCCTTGGTGCCGTCCAGCGGGTCCACCAGCCACCAACGCTGCCACCCGGCGCGTACGCCCTGAGGAATGTTGGCGTCTTCTTCGGACAGCACCGGGATGCTCGGGTCCAGCGCTGTCAGCCCGGCCAGAATCAGGTGATGGGCGGCCAGGTCAGCGGCGGTGACAGGCGAGTCGTCAGCCTTGGCGGTGACGGCGGTACCCGTGCGCCAGAACGGTAAAATCGCTTCACCCGCCTTTAAGGCCAGCTCGACCACCGGGGCCATCAAGGGGTGCGGAAAATTCATGGCAGAAACACCCCGCGCTGAGTCAGCAGATCACGAGCCAGATACAGCGCCGCCAAGGCACGGCCTTCGGTGAATTGCGGGTTTTGCGCCAGCGCCGACAGCTCGCGCAGGTTGACCTTGCCCTGACCCATCGGCTCCGGCTCGTCACCTTCCAGACGCTCTTCGTACAGATCGGTGGCCAGCACCACCTGGATTTTCTGGCTCATGTAGCCGGGGGACAATGACAATTCCGTCAAGTGTTCAAGCTGCCGTGCGCCAAACCCGGCCTCTTCCTTGAGCTCACGCTCCGCCGCTGCCAGCACGTCTTCGCCGGGCTCGATCAGGCCTTTGGGCAGCGACAGTTCGTATTCATCGGTTCCGCCGCAATATTCCTCGACCAGCACCGCATGGTCCGCATCGAGCATCGCCACGATCATCACCGCGCCATACCCGGCGCCTTTGCCGACCAACCGCTCGTAGGTGCGCTCCACGCCATTGGAAAAACGCAATTTCAGCTCCTCCACGCAGAACAAACGGCTGGTGGCGACGATCTCGCGGGCGAGGATGGTGGGTTTCTGGCGCATGAAAGAGGCTCCTGGGCGTTAGCGGGTTACTATACCCGGCCTATCCTGAATGTTTACCTCGGATACCTTTTTTACCGCTGGAGAAGTTTTTTATGTCCCCGCTGCCCTGGCACGACATCGACACCGTTCTGCTGGACATGGACGGCACGCTGTTGGATCTGCACTTCGACAACCATTTCTGGCTGGAGCACTTGCCCCAGCGCTACGCCGAACTGCATGGGGTCAGCCGGGTCATGGCCGAGCTGGAGTTGAAGCCGTTGTTCGAGCGCCATGCCGGGCAGTTGCAGTGGTACTGCCTGGATTTCTGGAGTGCCGAGCTGAATCTGCCCGTGCGTGAGCTAAAACTGGAAACCGCCCACCTGATCGCCCTGCGTCCGGACGCAGATACCTTTCTGGCGGCGATCAAGCGAGCCGGTAAACGCGTGGTGCTGATCACCAACGCTCACCGTGATTCATTATCGTTGAAGCTGGAAAAAGTCGAACTTGCGCCCTACTTCGAACGTTTGATCAGCTCCCACGACTACGGTTTTCCCAAGGAAAACCCGCAATTCTGGGACGCGTTGCAAGCCGACATCGACTTCAACCCGGCGCGTAGCCTGTTTATCGACGACACCTTGCCGATCCTGCGCAGTGCACGGAAATTTGGCGTGGCGCACCTGTTGGCCGTGAGCGAACCGGACAGCCGCCAAGGGCCGAAGGACACGGCGGAGTTTGCGGCGGTGGGGGATTATCGGGATTTGATAAGCGGGCTCTAGACCGAGTCGCGCCAATCGCGGGCAAGCCTTGCTCCCACAGGTGTCGGTGAGCACGCGAACGATACCTGACCCGTAGGAGCAAAGCTTGCTCGCGATAGCGATCTCAAGCCCTACTCGGGAATGCGCAACGACTGCCCAGGATAAATCTTGTTCACATCCTTGAGCATCGGTTTGTTGGCCTCGAAGATTTTGTTGTACAGATTGGCATTGCCATACACACGCAGCGAAATGGCGCTGAGGGTGTCGCCCTTCTCAACGACGACAAATTTCGCTGCCACGGCTACTGGGCCGGTCACGGTGATTTGATCATCCACGCTACCAACACCGGCAATGTTGCCCACGGCCAGCAGGATCTTTTCTTTTTCTTCCTGGCTTGCCACGTCACCCGTCACGGTGACTTTGTCGCCATCGACCGTCGCCTGCACGTTCGGATTACCCAGGCCGACCTTGCTGATGTGTTCCTTTAACTGCTCGCTGGCATTCGCATTTCCCGGCGTCAGCAAATCCAGCAGTTTTTCGCCTGCTTCTTTCACAAAGCTCAAAAGACTCATGGTTCGTTCTCCTTGGGTTTCAGGTTCCAGACGCAAAAGCCTAGACCACGGTGGCCAAACACGGCTCCAACCCGACCAATGACGCCGCTTCCTTCCAAACGATAGAATCCGCACATTCCCGCGCCCTGGAGCGAAGATGGACATCAAGCAGCTGAAATTCCTCATCGCTCTGGACGAAACCCGGCATTTCGGCCAGGCCGCCGCGCGTTGCCACATCACCCAGCCGACCCTGTCCATGCGCCTGCGCAACCTCGAAGAAGAACTCGACCTGCCGCTGGTCAATCGAGGACAACGCTTCGAGGGCTTCACCGCGCCAGGGGAACGGGTATTGGCCTGGGCCCGCACCGTGCTGGCAGCCTATGACGGCTTGTACGCCGAGGCGGCGGCCTGTCGCGGCAATCTGGTCGGCACCTTGCGCCTGGGCGTGGTGCCGCTGTCGAGCTTCGACCCACTGCCACTGTTGCAGCGCCTGCACGCAGAGCACCCGAACCTGCGCTTCGAATTGTCGGCGTTGAGCTCGGAGCAAATCCTCGAACAATTGGCGAACAATTGCCTGGATCTCGGCGTGTCGTACCTCGAACGTCTGGATGCCGAACGCTTCGACTCACTCACCTTCAACGAAACCCGCATGGGCCTGCTTTACGATCAGCGCTTCTTCACCTTTGGCGACGAGCCGCTGAGTTGGGAATCGTTGATCGAGCTACCGCTGGGCATGCTCACCAGCGGCATGCATTTCCGCCAATCCATCGACCATAACTTCCACAGCCGTGGCCTCACCCCAGAGCCTTTGTTGCAGACCGATGCGGTGCATCAACTCTTACAAGCTGTGCACGGCGGCTTGTGCTGCGCCGTGATGCCACTGGAGGGTGGTCTGGAAAGCCTGACTGATCATTTGCGTCTACAGCCGATCGAAAACGCCCAGACCCTTGGCCGGCTGGGGCTGATCATGCGTCGCAGCGCGCCACGTTCGGCGCTGGCAGAGGCGTGCTTCGCGATTTTCCAACAATCGCTGGTGGGCAATTGATCGACGGCATCTATCGGTAGATCAGTATTAGCGATTAGACGCGACAAGTTGACGCGCCTAGTCTTAAAGCTGATCAATCCGTCGGTGATGCCATGAACGCCAAGCGCCCTGCCTGCGAGGCGCCTGCCCTCGAAACGCCTGCGCCTGCTGCCAGCCAGACCTACAGCTACAGCAACCTTGAATGCTCCGAATCGGACAGCACCGCGCTGGCCGAGGAAGTGGCGTTGGCGATTGCCTATAACGGCATCAGCCAGGCGGTCATGCTGATCACACCTACGGACCTGGAAGACTTTATCGTCGGATTCAGCCTGGGCAGCGGCATTATCCAGGACGCCACGGATATCTATGACCTGCAACTCAGCGGTTCGGGGTCGGCGCAATATGCGCAAGTGACCATCGCCAACCGCGCGTTCTGGAACCTCAAGCAGCAACGTCGACAACTGGCCGGCACCAGCGGTTGCGGGCTTTGCGGCGTGGAAGCGGTCGAGCAAGCGCTGCCGGACCTCAAGGTGTTGCCCGGGGCGCCACTGCCGCCTGCCGAGTGGCTCGACGGCCTGCGCCAGCGTATCGGCGCGTTCCAGCCGCTGGGCCAGTACAGCGGCGCGGTGCATGCGGCGGTGTTCATGAATGACAAAGGTGAGTTGTTGCTGGGTCGTGAAGACATCGGCCGGCACAACGCCCTCGACAAGCTGATCGGCGGATTGATCCGTCGCAACATCCCGACCACTGGCGGACTGGTGATCGTCACCAGCCGTTGCAGCCTCGAACTGATCCAGAAAGTTTTACGCGCCGGCATCCAGACCCTCGTCAGCCTGTCTTCGCCCACGGGCCTTGCCGTGCAATGGGCCCGTCGCCACAACCTCAATCTCATCCATCTGCCACAAAAGAATGCGCCGCGGGTCTACAGCCCGGCTTTGGAGAATCAAGCGTGAGTCAACATCGTCAAGCCGACCAGACACCCGTCCCCCGCTACAAGCCCTACAAAGGCGCAGCCGGTGGCTGGGGCGCCCTGATCAGTGTCGCCCACGCCTGGTTGACCAGTGACAACGCGCTGAAGAACCTGCGCATGATGCTCAAGACCAACAAGAACGGCGGCTTTGACTGCCCGGGTTGCGCCTGGGGTGATTCGCTGGAAGGCGGCATGGTGGCGTTCTGCGAGAACGGCGCCAAAGCGGTGAACTGGGAAGCGACCAAACGGCGTGTCGATGGCAAGTTCTTCGCCAAACACAGTGTTACCTCGTTGCTGGAGCAGAGTGACTACTGGCTTGAATATCAGGGCCGCCTGACCGAGCCGCTGGTGTACAACACCGAAACCGATCGCTACCAGCCCATCAGTTGGGACGATGCCTTTGCCTTGATCGCCAAGCATCTGCGCGGTTTGTCGAGCCCGGATCAGGCCGAGTTCTACACCTCGGGACGAGCGAGTAACGAAGCGGCGTTCCTCTATCAATTGTTCGTGCGCGCCTATGGCACCAACAACTTCCCCGACTGCTCGAACATGTGCCACGAGGCCAGCGGTGTTGCGTTGTCGCAGAGTGTTGGCGTCGGCAAAGGCACCGTGACCTTCGATGACTTCGAGCACGCCGATGCGATTTTCGTCTGGGGCCAGAACCCCGGCACCAACCACCCACGGATGCTCGAGCCGCTGCGTGAAGCCGTCAAACGCGGCGCGCAAGTGGTGTGCATCAACCCACTCAAAGAACGGGGCCTGGAACGTTTCCAGCACCCGCAGCATCCGATCGAAATGCTCACCAACGGTGACAAGCCCACCAACACCGCCTACTTCCGTCCCGCACTGGGCGGTGACATGGCGGTGATGCGCGGCATGGCGAAGTTCCTGCTGCAATGGGAGCGTGACGCGCAGAAGGCAGGCGCCCCGGCGGTGTTCGATCACGCCTTCCTCAACGAACACAGTGTCAACGTGCTGGATTACCTGGCCGTGATCGACCAGACCTCGTGGGAGCAGATCGTCGAGCAATCGGGCCTGACCCTGGTCGAGATCGAGCAAGCGGCAAGCATGTACGCCAAGAGCAAGAACGTCATCATGTGCTGGGCCATGGGCATCACCCAGCATCGCCACTCGGTGGCGACCATCCAGGAAATCGCCAACCTGCAACTGCTGCGCGGCAACATCGGCCGGCCGGGCGCGGGCCTGTGCCCGGTACGTGGTCACAGTAACGTGCAGGGCGACCGGACCATGGGCATCAACGAACGTCCGCCGGTGGCGTTCCTCGATGCGCTGGAGCGTCGCTTCCAGTTCAAGGTCCCCCGTGAAAACGGTCACAACGTGGTCGAGGCGATCCACGCCATGGCCGAAGGTTGGGCAAAAGTGTTCATCGCCCTCGGCGGCAACTTCGCCCAGGCCACCCCTGATAGCCCACGAACCTTCCAGGCCCTGAGCAATTGCGACCTGACTGTGCAGATCAGCACCAAGCTCAACCGCAGCCATCTGGCCCACGGTAAGGACGCGTTGATCCTGCCATGCCTGGGCCGGACCGATATCGACCGGCAAACCGAAGGCCCTCAAGCGGTGACCGTCGAAGATTCGTTCAGCATGGTCCACGCCTCCAACGGCCAGTTGGAGCCGCTGTCGAACCAGATGCGCTCGGAGCCGGCGATTCTTGCCGGTATCGCCGCAGCCACCCTGGGCAGCCACCCGGTCGACTGGAACTGGCTGGTGGCTGACTACCGCCGCATCCGCGACCTGATTGCCGACACCATTCCCGGCTTCAAGGACTTCAACGAAAAGCTCAAGAACCCGGGCGGTTTTTACCTGGGCAACAGTGCCGGCGCTCGCCAGTGGAACACCGCGTCAGGCCGGGCCAATTTCCGCCCGAACGCACTGCCCAAGGACCTGGTGCACGAACGCACCCGCGCCACCGGTGTGCTGCCGGACCTGATCATGCAATCGATGCGCTCCCACGATCAGTACAACACCACCATCTATGGTCTCAACGATCGTTATCGTGGGGTCAAAGGTCAGCGTGATGTGATATTCGTCAACGAAGCCGACATCATTCGCCTGGGCTTCAAGCCCGGGCAGAAGGCCGACATCGTGTCGATCTGGGACGATGGCGTCGAGCGTCGGGTGAAAGGCTTCACACTGCTGGCGTTTGATATCCCGGCCGGGCAAGCAGCCGCGTACTATCCGGAAGTGAATCCGCTGATACCGCTGGAAAGCACCGGGGATGGCAGCCATACACCGACGTCGAAGTTCGTGGCGATCCGGCTGGAAGCGGCAAGTGAGAGTGGGTTGATCCTCGCTAAATCGGCTTAACGCGGCATCCGGTTTGGCCTCTTCGCGAGCAGGCTCGCTCCCACATTAGTTCTTCAGTGAACACAGTATTTGTGTTCGACCAAGATCCACTGTGGGAGCGAGCCTGCTCGCGATGGCGTCGGACGAAGTACCTCATGTAATGGCACTGTTAAAACATTTCCAAACGCCCACAAAAAAAGCCGTTTTTTCACAAAAACGGCCATTCCGAAGTAGCTAAAGACCGGCGAAAAACACTTAAGTTCCGCCCAAAAAACAGCAACTTATAGAAATGTGCTCAAGTCGTGTTACTCGTCGGATTTCGATTGTCACGCCCATTCCAGAGCCTCAGGATCGCGCCGTCATCCCCTTGAGGTTCCCCCATGAAGTTCTCCTCGATTCTCTTGTTGTCCCTTGGCCTGGTCAGTGGCATGGCGTCCGCTGGCGGCAACACCGAAGCAGGTGTGGGCGGCGCATTGGGCGGGGTTTTAGGCTCAGTCGTCGGCCAGTCACTTGGCGGCAATACCGGTTCAACCATCGGCGCAGCCCTGGGTGGCGCGGGTGGTAGCGCAGTCGGCGCAAACAAACACAGCCGTGGCGAAGCCGCCATTGGTGGTGCGCTGGGCGCAGCAGGCGGTAACGTGGTCGGCCGCAGCATGGGCGGCACCACCGGCAGCCTGATCGGCTCCGCGGCAGGCGGCGGCGCCGGTGGCGCGCTGGGTAACTACATGGGCACCAAGGCCGATGATGAAGACGACGATGATGGTCGTCGTGGCGGCCGTCGCTACTACCGTGACGACTATCGTCATGACCGTGGCCACCACTATGGCCACCACAAGCACCACAAATACTGGCGCCACCGCGACTAACCATAACGGTATCGCGCACAGCTAAAAAATCGCAGCCCTCGGGCTGCGATTTTTTTGCCCGCTCTAAACCACCAAACGTTCCAAAGCCCCACGCAACCCGCTGGGAATCGCCACCGGCTGGTTCGACGCACGGTCAACAAACACATGCACAAAGCGCCCCGCTGCACAGGCCTCGTCTTCGCCCTGCTTGAACACCGCCAATTCATATTGCACTGAGCTGTTGCCCAGCTTGCCCACCCGCAGCCCGATTTCGATCCGGTCCGGGAACGCGATGGAAGCAAAATAATCGCACGCCGAACTCACCACGAAACCCACTACCTCACCATCATGGATATCCAGGCCGCCGACTTCGATCAGGTAGGTGTTCACTGCCGTATCGAAAAAGCTGTAGTAGGTAACGTTGTTGACGTGACCGTAGGCGTCGTTGTCATGCCAACGGGTGGTGATGGGTTGGAAATGCGGGTAGTCGGTGCGTAGGGGCATCGGGTTGGACATCAGTGTCGGTTCCTGAGATTGAATGGCCAGTTTATTGCGCAAACCGCGTTGCGCCCATCGCGAGCAAGTCGGATCGCCGCACCGTCGCGCCTACATTGATCGGATTTCAGCCCGCTAAATGCTGTTCGGCCCACGTGCGTACCTCGGCATACGGATAATCCTCCAACGCCGCATACCCGGAAATCGTCCGCACCTTGAGCCTGGTGAACAGCGGCACGCTGATCCCGCAAAGAAACCGTGTCACGCGTTCGGCTGAAGGCAAACTGCCGGTGTGTTGCTCATGCCTGTGGATAAAGTTGCCGCACAAGGCCTCGAAACTTTTATCCCCAAGGCCCGGTAATGCCGGAGGCTCTGGCAGGCGCGCCACTTGCCCATGGCATACCGAACAATGCCCACACTGTCGGGGCGCATTTTCGTCACCGAAGTACTCGGCCAGGCGATAGCCCAGGCAATGGTCGGTGGCGAACAAATCGAGCATGGCGTGGATGCGTGCGATTTCGGTTTGCTCATGACGAACGAAGTAGGCATACAGCTCCTCACTCAAAGCGGCGCTGTCAAAGCCCGACTGCAGCAGGCTGTAGACCTCTGTCATCAGCTTGCTTTCAAGCTCCACCCACCCCTTCTCCTGAAAGTAATCGAGCGCCTTGACCACCCGGTTGCGCTCGGCCTGATGTTGCTCGTATAACGCCTCGAAATTCACCGTGGCCCAGGTCCGCGCACGGCTGGAGGTCTGGATGATCGCCGCGACGAAGTCCCTGCGCTCGCCTTCGAAACGGGCCAGCAGTTCCTCAGGTTCCAGCAAATATTTGAAACGGTACTCAGCGTAGTAGGCATAACGCGGGGCGATGATTGCGCGCAACTCCAATTGCACCAACAAGGTCTTGAGCGGGAGTTGCCGAATGTTGCTGTTGTCCGCCAGCGGCCCCAGCAGAAATTCCCACTGCCCTTCAGGCGCACAAGCTTGAAGCTCGTCGAGCACACGGCGTATGCCATCGCGCTCAGGCGTATCGCCGTAGACGAAATTTTCCAGCACGTTGAGGCTGTCGCGGTTGGCCAGGACCAGGCAGTCGGACGGTTGCCCGTCGCGCCCGGCACGGCCGATTTCCTGACTGTAGTTCTCTATGGATTTGGGCAGGTCGAAATGCACCACGTTGCGGATGTCGCTCTTGTCGATACCCATGCCGAACGCGATGGTGGCGACGATGCAATTGGACTGCCCGGCCATGAAGCGTTTCTGGATGCCATCGCGCTGATCGTGGGGTAAGCCGGCGTGATAGGCCTCGGCCTGAATACCGTTGCGGCTCAAGTGCTCGGCGATCTGTTCGGCGGTTTTTTGCAGGGTGACGTAGACGATGCTCGGCTGGCCGGGGCGCTCGCCCATCCATTCGACGAGGCGTCGGCGTTTGTCCTGCCCACGCACTGGCTCGACCCATAGATTGAGGTTCGGCCGGTAGAAACCGGTGGTCACTACATCCTCGGCAGCAATGGCGAATTTGGCCTGCATGTCGGCAATTACTTTTGGCGTCGCGGTGGCCGTCAGCAGCAGAACCTGAGGGATTTTGAACTCACGCTGGTAGTCCGGGAGCTTGAGGTAATCCGGGCGGAAGTTGTGGCCCCACTCCGAAATGCAGTGCGCCTCGTCCACCACCAGCAGCGAGATCGGCACCTGCTGCAAAAAATTTCGGAAGCGTTCGTTCTTCAGGCGCTCCACGGAAATCATCAAAATTTTCAATTCGCCGGACTTGGCGCGGGCCATGACATCGCTGGCGTCATCGCGGCTCTGCGCCGAATCGATACTGCCCGCTGCGATGCCGTGGCGTTGCAGGAACGCCAACTGATCCTGCATCAACGCCAACAGTGGCGAGACCACCAGCGTCAGGTGCGGCAGCATGACCGCCGATAGCTGATAGCACAGGGATTTTCCGGAGCCGGTGGGGAAAATCGCCGCCGCTGAACGCCCGGCCAGCACCGCGCTGATCGCTCTCTCCTGACCGGGTCGAAACTGTGGATAACCGAAAACCTGTTCCAGGGTGTTGTGCATAAGCTGTCACTCCGTTGACCGCTGCGAAGAGCAAAGCCTAGCCGGCGATTGCAGCGAGTCGAGAAAAGGTCGGGGGCAAAAACGATACGGGATGATACAGCGGATGGCTTGGCGGGATGGCAAGGCTTGGAAGATGGGCTGACTGGCAGATCGCTTTCGCGAGCAGGCTCGCTCCTACAGATAGTCCTCACTGAATACAAAATTTGTGCACGACGCAGATCCCTTGTAAGAGCGAGCCTACTCGCGAAGAGACCAGCACTATCACCGAAAGACTCGAAACGACCTACGGCTTCTGAAGCACCGTCAACCGAGACCCACCGCGCACTCACTAACAACCTCGTAGGCATTTTTACCATTGGCAGTTACGCGGCAAAAAACCTCCACCGACGCGTAGTCCCCTTCCTCAAAATTCGACAAAAGCCCTACAAAACCTGTCCATCTCCGCCGTCTTGTCGCGCAACAACACAGCCTTCTATAGTCTCCGGCGCGGCTGAAAGCATTGTCTCGGCCTGCCGGGAACACTTGCCGATCCAACTCAGGACCCACTCAATGAACACCCCCGACCCATTGACCGACCGCTACCGCCCGCTCAAATCCAGCTACAGCGAAACCGCCGTACTGCTCATCGACACCGAGGCCGATCCCTTCGAGATCCTCGACGCCGCCCGCCAACGCATCCGCGCCGCTAGCGACCTGCTCGAAACCTTGTACTGCCTGTGCTTCAAACAAGCCGACGCCAGCGACATCCCCAACATCGTCAGCGCCCTATACCTGCTCACCCAGGACGGCAACGACCTGCTCGACATCGCCCGGCAGCGCCTGCCAAAAGCCACCGGCTGACCATATTCCCCTGTGGGAGCGAGCCTGCTCGCGAAGAACGATAACGCGGTCGACCTGAAGCCCATCACGAAGAAGCAAAGTCTGTAAGGATCGCCCTATTAAAGCTTCGGCACGGTCCTACAAAAGAAGACAACTTGTCGGCTATCACAGCCTGGAGACTCACACCTATAGTCCGGACTGTCGCTGCCATATCAGCGGCCCGGGTTTGGTCACCCGAGAACAATGAGATCTCACATTCCCATCTAAATCGAGGTGTTCTTCAGTGACCACGCTAAATCCATTTCCAAATCGCTACCGTCCACTCCAAAGCAACCTCACCGATACTGCTCCCTTGATAATCGACACAGAAGCCAACCCCCAAGACATCCTCGAAGCCGCCCTCCAGCGCATCCGAGCCTCCAGCGAACTCCTCCAGACCTTGCACTGCCAAGGGTTCAAGGACGGTGACGTCGAAGATATTCCCCACATCACCCACGCACTCTATCTCCTGACCCAGGACGGCTGTGACCTGCTCAAAGTTGCCCAGCAACGCATGATTAGCTGGAAAGCCCCAGCCTGACATCAATGGACGATCGTTCCCATTCTTTGCTTGGGAACGATCAGGCAACGAAAACGGCCCCCGGTAAACGCAACGAATCGAAAACCGTCATCAAGCACTGGAGATAACCATGAGCAAGTTTTTTGATGAGCTAATGGAAAGCGTGCAAGAGGTGAATGAGATTTTACGAGAGGGACGCCGGCCTTCCATTCATGACCGACGACCAATAAGCTCTACCCCAGCCGCCTCTGGATACCCCGTAATGAACCTCGCCCCCAACTTCCCCAACGACTCCACCATGCAGCTGCTCCTACAGTTGCTACACGAAGAAATCGGCCTCCCCGAACGCAAAACCATCCACCTCACCACCTCGATCAATTTCGACCTCGGCTGCAACGGCGCCGATGCGCAACACTTGATCGAAACCCTTGAACACCAGTTCGCCATCGATTTCGTGGATTACGACAGTTATCGCTATTTCCAGCCCGAAGGCTACGATGTGTTCCTGAAGCGCAAAGCCAAGGGTCGCGGCGACAAGGAACCATTGACCATCGGCATGCTCTACCGAGCTATCAAGGCTCAACGCTGGGACACCCGGGAGCTTGAAGGCCTTTAACGTCCCCGGCGTATCACAATAAGGACATTGCGTGGACGTTCTGATGGGTTTGCTGGCTGCCCTGCTTTGGGGCGGCACGGATTTTCTGGTGGGTTTGAATGCCCGCGCCGTAGGCGTCAAACGCGCCGTTTTCTTCGGCCAGGCGCTGGGCTTCAGCATCATGAGCCTGCTGCTGATCGCCTTCCCTGTCGTCATTCTGCGGTCCATGGCCGTGCCGCTCGAAACCTGGCTGATCGGTGTCGCCGCCGCCGTATTGACCGTGTCTGGCGCCTTGGCGCTGTCCAAGGCCTTCGCCCTCGGCAAAGCCTCGATTGTGGCGCCGCTGGTGACCTCTTACGGCGTGGTGACGACACTGCTGTCCTGGGCCGGCGGAGAACAGATCAGCCCGCTCCAGTGGTTGTGTATCGCGTTGTGCGTGATCGGCGTGGTCCTCTCCAGCATTCACTCCGACCCGAAAGTGCCACACACCACTCAAGCGAGCAGTTCCATCGCCTACGCGCTGCTGGCGGCAGTGTTCTACGGCGCCAGTTTCTGGCTGCAAGGCCGCTTCGTCCTGCCAATACTCGGGCCGGTGACGATGCTTTGGCTGGCTTACCTGGTGGGTCTGATTGTGTTGGTGGTGATCGTCCTCAGGATCGACGACGGTCTGAAAATCCCGCCGTTGAAAAATTGCCTGACGTTGACCGGCGCGAGCCTGATGAACCTCGGTGGTTTCTCGTCATTCGCCTGGGGCGCGGTGGCGGGTTCGGTTTCGGTGGTGACGGTGATCAGCACATTGTCGGGTGGGATTGCGGCGATTCTGGGGTATGTATTTTTCAAGGAACGGCTGGGGAGAGTACAGGTGCTGGGGGTTGTGCTGGTGTTGGTCGGAGCGTTTGTGCTGCACCTGAAAACCTGAAACGTCGCGCACAAAAAAGCCGCCCCGAAGGGCGGCTTTTTCATTGCTTCAAACCAACCCTTACAACTTTGGACCCGCAGCCTTGATCGCGTCGCTCACTTCGAACTTCTTGAAGTTCTCGATGAACAGGCCGGCCAGTGCTTTGGCGGCTTCGTCGTAGGCGGCTTTGTCGGCCCAGGTGTTGCGCGGGTTCAGCAGCCCAGTCTCAACGCCCGGTACGGCCAGCGGCACGTCGAGGTTGATGGTGTCCAGGTGCTCGGTCTCGGCACCGATCAGGGCACCGCTCTGGATCGCTGCGATCACGGAACGGGTGGTCGGGATGTTGAAGCGCTTGCCGACGCCATAGCCACCGCCGGTCCAGCCGGTGTTGACCAGGTAAACCTTGGAGCCGAAGCCGCGGATGCGCTTGATCAGCAGTTCAGCGTATTCGCCAGCCGGACGCGGGAAGAACGGTGCGCCGAAGCAGGTGGAGAAGGTCGACTTGATGCCGCTGCCCGAACCCATTTCAGTCGAGCCCACCAGAGCGGTGTAGCCGGACAGGAAGTGGTAGGCCGCTTGTTCTTCGTTGAGGATCGACACTGGCGGCAGCACGCCGGTCAGGTCGCACGTCAGGAAGATCACGGCGTTTGGCTCGCCACCGAGGTTCTTCTCGGAACGCTTGGCAACGTGCTCCAGCGGGTAGGCGGCGCGGCTGTTCTGGGTCAGGCTGACATCAGCGTAGTCGGCGTGCTTGGCGTCATCGATAACGACGTTTTCCAGGACCGCGCCGTGCTTGATGGCTTTCCAAATGACCGGCTCGTTCTTCTCGGACAGGTCGATGCACTTGGCGTAGCAACCGCCTTCGATGTTGAAGACAACGCCTTCGCCCCAGCCGTGCTCGTCGTCACCGATCAGGTAACGGCTTTCATCGGCGGACAGGGTGGTCTTGCCGGTACCGGACAAGCCGAAGAACAGGGTCACGTCGCCTTCTTCGCCGATGTTGGCGGCGCAGTGCATTGGCAGCACATCAGCAGCCGGCAGCAGGAAGTTCTGCACCGAGAACATGGCCTTCTTCATTTCACCGGCGTAACGCATGCCGGCGATCAGCACTTTCTTCTGGGCGAAGTTGAGGATCACGCAGCCATCGGAGTTCGTGCCGTCACGTTCTGGTACGCACTCGAAGTTGGCAACGTTGAGGACCTGCCACTCTTCACGACCCGCCGGGTTGTACTGGGCCGGGTTGATGAACAGGCAGCGGCCGAACAGGTTCTGCCAGGCAGTCTGGGTGGTCATCTTCACAGCCAGGTAGTGCTCGGAGGCGGCACCTACGTGGACGTGGGAAACGAAATGCTCTTGCGCGTTGTTGAAGGCCTCGACGCGAGCCCACAGGGCATCGAACTTGTCGGCCGGGAACTTGCGGTTGATCGGGCCCCAGGCGATAGCGGCCTGGGTGGACGGCTCTTCAACGATGAAACGATCGACTGGCGAACGGCCGGTACGGTGACCGGTACGAACAACCAGTGCGCCGGTATCGGCAAGCTCGCCTTCACCGCGGTTGAGGGCTTCTTTAACCAGATCATCAACACTCAGATCGGTGTACACGGCGTTATTGGCTTGCGTCATGAGGTTCCCCGTCGGCCAGTGGCCGAGTGCTCCAAACGTTTTGTAGTAGAAAGTCGTGCACTACTACCGCGAAAAAAGTGGCCCGGATTATGCCAGAAAAGCCCAAAAAGAGTAGGGCCCTCCCGTCGTAACGGCGTTATTCCGGCACTAACCAGTGAATTTACCTGCGCTGAACCGTTTTAGTGCCGGGTATCTGACGGTGTATCGACACCCGCACCGGCGAACAATTGAGTGACATCGGCGGCGTCGAACAGGTATTGCTGGTTGCAGAACTGGCAGTCGATTTCGATCTTGCCGCCATGTTCTACCACCAGATTTTGTGCGTCTTCCATCCCCAGACTGACCAGAGCATTGGCCGAACGTTCGCGTGAGCAGCTGCAGCGGAAGCGCAGTTTCTGCACGTCGAACAGACGCACCTGCTCTTCGTGGTAGAGGCGGTGCAGCACGGTTTCGTTGTCCAGGCTCAACAGCTCATCGGCGGTCAGCGTTCCGGCCAGTGCGGTGAGGTGCTGCCAGTTGGCGGCGCGTTCTTCTTCGTCTTTCAAGCGGTCGGCAGGCAATTGCTGCAGCAGCATGCCCCGGGCGCGACGGCCATCGGCGCAAAGCTTGATACGCGTGCCAATCTGCTGGGACATGACGAAGTAGTTGGTGAAACAGTCGGACAGCGTTTCACCGTCAAGATCGACCACGCCCTGGTAACGCTGGCCCTGTCTCGGGTCGATGGTCAGTGTCAACGAGCCATCCGGCATCAAATCGGCGAGGGTGGCGTCGGGGGCAATCCGGTCCGCCTCGTAACGGGCCAGGCCACGGATGTCGCGATCGCTGGAGCATTCGATCATCAGCAATGGGATCGGGCCTTCGGAGCGGGCCTGAAGAATCAGCAACCCATCGAACTTCAATGTGCCGACCAGCAACGCCGCGGCCGCCATCAGCTCGCCGAGCAGTTGCGCGACTGGCTCCGGATAGGCGTGTTTGGCCAGGACTTCGGCGTAGCTGAGCTCCAGCGAGACCATCTCGCCACGGGTGTCGCTGTCATCGAAGATGAAGCGTTGAGTGAAGTCGGAATCCGGTAGGTCGGTCATAAGTCTGGGTATCTGAATGGGTAACAATAGGGTTTCAACGGTGAAAATCACGCATTGGCAACACCCTTGAGTGCGCAAATGCCTGGTCATGTCCGGCATTTTAGGAACAGGCCTCTGACGGCGCCAGCTCTCTGGTTATGGCTCATGGCCCGCAGACTGTGGTGATTTTCGACGAGTGGCTGTTCAACCGCTCGATGCGCCATTGGCGAATCTCCCGATATGGTTGCTCATTCGGGGAATTACAAGTCTGTCCCGATCAGAGACTGCGATTCGCCTGGCCAGTCGCAGCCGGTCAGTCGTTGCTGCTACCGCGAAATTTGAACAGATCTCGCCGTTGTTTTTTGCTCGGTTTGCCATCGGTGCTCACACCCAGGGCACCCGCCTTGCGCTCGGCCGCTGCATTCTCGCGCTTGGCGATGCTGGCTTCGGTTTCAGCGTACAGGGTCTGCGCTTCCGGGGCGCCACGGCGCACAATCGACAGCGCCTGGACCACCACCGTACGCTCATCGAAGCCGGTGCGAATCACGAACTCATCGCCAATGCGTGGTTCCTTGCCTGGTTTGCAACGTTCACCCCGGCAATGCACCTTGCCGCTTTCAATGGCCGCTTTGGCCAAGGCGCGGGTTTTGTAAAACCGTGCGGCCCACAACCATTTATCGAGACGGACTTTATCGTCCTCTTCGTTTTTTTGTGCCATGGGATTTCCTCGTTCTGAAATATTGGTGAACTGTACTACCGTTCTCTCGTACCAAGAATTACGTCGTCCCGGATTACAATGCTGACATTCCATAACCTCATTGCGAAGCTGGAAATCCGGGCCGTAGATATCTGTCGCCTTTTAATCATTATTCTGCGTGAATACCGCGAATTCGGCCGCCTGCGGCCACCGCGGTTTCTACCGGTTGAGCAATTTTGAAGACATTTGACCATTTGACCGTTGTCGGTCTGCGCGAGTGGGTGGCGCTTCCTGATCTGGGAGTCGCTGGCCTTCGGGCAAAAATCGACACCGGTGCCAGCACCTCCAGCCTGCATGCCACGGACATCGAGACGTTCGACCGCGACGGCGAGCAGTGGGTGCGCTTCACTGCGCACCTGGGCACGGTAGTGCAATTACGTCACCGCCGCTGCGAAGCGCCGCTGGTGACGATGAAAACCATTAAAAGCTCTAACGGTCACGCGCAGGTGCGATACGTGATCAGCACCACCCTGGCCCTCGGTGATCGGGTCTGGCGGGTTCAGTTCACGCTGGCCTGCCGCAAGTCCATGCGTTATCGCCTGTTACTCGGCTCCAAAGCCCTGATCGACGGCCAGCTGGTGGTCAATCCGGGCATTAAATATGTACAAGACAAGCCGGTGTTCCCGGTATCTACCCTCTCCACAGGTGTTGCATGAAGATCGCTGTGCTGTCGCGGAACCCGCGTCTGTATTCCACCCGTCGCCTGGTCGAAGCCGGTACCGAACGCGGCCATGAAATGGTGGTGGTCGATACCCTGCGCGCCTACATGAACATCGCCAGCCACAAGCCGCAGATCCACTACCGCGGCAAGCCGCTGGAGGGTTTCGACGCGGTGATCCCGCGTATTGGTGCGTCGGTCACCTTTTATGGCTGTGCGGTGTTGCGCCAATTCGAAATGATGGGGGTTTTTCCACTTAACGAATCGGTGGCCATTGCCCGCTCCAGGGACAAGTTGCGCTCGCTGCAATTACTGTCGCGCCGTGGGATCGGCTTGCCGGTCACCGGGTTTGCCCACTCGCCGGACGACATTCCCGACCTGATCGAAATGGTCAACGGCGCACCGCTGGTGATCAAGGTGCTGGAAGGCACCCAAGGCATCGGCGTGGTGCTGTGCGAAACCGCCACGGCAGCGGAATCGGTGATCGAGGCGTTCATGGGCCTCAAGCAGAACATCATGGTTCAGGAGTACATCAAGGAGGCAGGCGGTGCGGATATTCGCTGCTTCGTGGTGGGCGACAAGGTGATTGCAGCGATGAAACGCCAGGCCAAACCCGGCGAGTTCCGCTCCAACCTTCATCGTGGTGGTAGCGCCAGCCTGATCAAGATCACGCCGGAAGAACGCATGACGGCATTGCGAGCAGCGAAGGTCATGGGTCTCGCAGTCGCGGGTGTGGATATCCTGCGCTCCAATCACGGGCCACTGGTGATGGAAGTGAACTCGTCACCGGGACTTGAAGGGATCGAGACCACCACCAGCAAAAATGTGGCGGGGATCATCATCGAGCATCTGGAGAAGAATGGCGGGCCGAATATGACCCGGACCAAGGGCAAGGGTTAAATCTCAATCTTTGCGGCGGCAAGGAGGCCGCCTTCGCGGGCAAGCCCGCTCCCACAGGGTTCCTCAGTGAACACAGATCTTGTGGGCACCAGAAACACCTGTGGGAGCGGGCTTGCCCGCGAAGGGGCCCTCAGCCCCACTGCAAATTCCAGTCTTTAAACCGCATCCCGAGGCAGCATCAACCCCAACGGCAACCTTACCCGCGCTTCCAGCCCGCCGCCCTCACGGTTGCGCAACTCAACATTCCCGCCATGCATCGAAGCAATCCGCTTCACAATCGCCAGCCCCAACCCGGTGCCCTTGCCGCCACGGGCGCGGTCGCCACGGGTGAAGGGGTTGAATATCGCTTCCAGTTCCGATGCATCGATCCCGGCACCACGATCCATGACGCTCAGCACCACGTAGGGCGCGCTGGTATCACCGGACACGTACGCAGCCACTTCGACCCCGCTGCCGGCGTGATGCAGCGCGTTGCCGATCAGGTTGTTCAACAGCCGCTTCATCGACACCCGGCGTAACGGAAACGGCTGGATCGGTTCCAGGCGCAAGCGCACTTTCTCTTCGCCCTGGTTGTAGGGCGCAGCGACTTCGCGGACCAGGTCGCTCAGGTCCACCTCCTCCACCGACTCGTCACGGCCATCGCGGATAAACGCCAGGAACTGGTCGAGAATCGCGTCCATGTCTTCGATATCGCGGACCATGTCATCCGTCAGGTCGCTGCGATCGCCCATCAGCTCCAGGGACAACCGCAAGCGGGTCAGCGGCGTACGCAGGTCATGGGACACCCCGGCCAGCATCAGTTCACGCTCGCGACCGGCCTGTTCGACGTCTTCGGCCATCTGGTTGAAGGCGCGATACACCTCGGTCATTTCACTCGGGGTATCGCTGATCGGCAGGCGCACGCTACGACCCTGGCCGAGTTGTCGCGCAGCGTAGACCAGACGTTTCAAGGGTTGGTTGAGCTGGCTGACGAAGATCCACGCCGAGGCGGTAGACAGCAAGCCAATGGCCAGGAACCAGCCAAGTACATTCCAGATTTTCTGACCGCGCAGCGGATGCGGATACAGCGGCACTTTCAACCAACCGTCGCCCAGGCTTGGCGCCCGGACCCACAGCGCCGGTGGCGAGTGCATGCGTAATCGCACCTCGGTGTCGGCACCCAGTTCAGCCTGCATCTGCCGCTGATAGATTTCGCTGTATGGCCAGTGCTGTTCGCCTTCCGGCACGCCGGCCCCCACCACCCGGATCAGGGTCGCGGCTTCGGCAATCTTGTCGCGGTTGTTCTCGTCGGCTGCCCAATAAGCACGCAACGTCAGTGCGACGCCGTGACTGTATTGACGATCCACCAGCACGTCCTCGTTCATCAACAGATAAACCAGGGTCAGCGCCTTGGAAAACAGAACGACGATCAGCACCAGCCAAAGGGTGCGGGAGAAGAAACTCTGGGGGAACCAAACCGGGGTTTTCATGGGTAACCGCTACACACTGCAGGAGCGAGGGATGCTCGCATATTGCAGGTCACGAGTCTGCGGGCAGGGTCAATTGACCGTTACCCGCGCGACCCGCTCCTGCAAATCACCGATCACTTGGTGGCGGTGCCATCCGGAACGAACACATAACCCACACCCCAGACAGTCTGGATATAGCGTGGCTTGGACGGATCGGGCTCGATCATGCGGCGCAGACGAGAAATCTGCACGTCGATGGAGCGCTCGAGGGCATCCCATTCGCGACCACGGGCCAGGTTCATCAGTTTGTCGCGAGTCAGCGGCTGACGGGCGTTCATCACCAGCGCCTTGAGTACCGCGAACTCACCGGTGGTGAGCATGTGCACTTCTTCACCGCGCTTGAGTTCGCGGGTGGCCAGGGACAGTTCGTAGTCACCGAACGTCACGCTTTCGTCTTCGCTACCCGGTGCGCCCGGCACCGGAGCCGACTGACGGCGCAGAACGGCTTTGACGCGCGCCATCAGCTCGTCCGGGTTGAACGGCTTGGCCAGGTAATCGTCGGCGCCCAGTTCAAGGCCCTTGATTCGGCTCAGCTCGTCGCCCTTGGCGGTCAGCATGATGATCGGGATCTGATTGTTCGCGCTGCGCAGACGGCGGCACGCGGTCAGGCCGTCTTCGCCGGGCAGCATCAGGTCGAGGACGACCAGGTTGAACACTTCACGCGCCAGCAGGCGGTCCATCTGCTCGGTATTCGGTACGGCGCGGGCGCGATAGCCCTTGCTGACGAAAAAACGCTCCAACAGGCTGCTGAGCCCAGGATCGTCGTCAACAATAAGAATTTTTTCGCCTTCAGCAATGTTTGCAGTGCTGCTCATTGGATGCTCCTTTGATCTCGGCGCGCATTATGGCGTAGCTGCCGATATACGCACCGTGTGCATTGTTAGCAGATTTTTCCTTCACCGCCAGAAAACCGGGCATTTTGCCTACAGACTGCGATCCCCCCCCGAAGGGCGGAACGCTGGTTATAATGCGCGGCCTTTTGTGTCAGGCAACGTCTGATCGTTACGCCGGGTGAGCGCATTTTATTTTCATGGCGCCGGCAGTAATTGTTCGATTTCACGGGTCAACGGGATACCTTTTGATCCAGGTAGCGGCGCAGGCCAGGCCGCTCAACCAGACTCGCCGGGCCCTAATCCCTGCGCCTGCGAGCCTGCTTTCACAATTTGTCAGGTGGTTTTATGGACAGCATCAACAGCCGCATCGCCGAGGAACTCGGCGTACGCCCACAACAGGTCGAAGCGGCCGTCGCGCTACTCGATGAAGGCTCTACCGTTCCCTTCATCGCCCGTTACCGAAAAGAAGTGACCGGCAGCCTCGATGACACGCAATTGCGTCATCTGGAAGAGCGTCTGCGCTACCTGCGAGAACTCGACGAACGGCGCATCAGCATCCTCGCCAGCATCCAGGAGCAAGGCAAGCTGACCCCGCAACTCGAACGCGATATCAAGCTCGCCGACACCAAGACCCGCCTCGAAGACCTGTATCTGCCGTACAAGCAGAAGCGCCGCACCAAGGGCCAGATTGCCCTGGAAGCCGGCCTCGGCGAGCTGGCCGACGGCCTGTTCAACGACCCGGGCCTGACGCCAGACGCCGAAGCCGCACGCTTCGTCAACGCCGAGAAAGGCGTAGCCGACGTGAAGGCCGCCCTCGAAGGCGCCAAATACATCCTGATGGAGCGCTTCGCCGAAGACGCCGGCCTCCTGGACAAGCTGCGCAACTTCCTCAAGCAGGAAGCCACCCTCAGTGCCCGCGTGATCGCCGGCAAGGAAGAGGAAGGCGCCAAGTTCCGCGACTATTTCGAACACGACGAACCGCTCAAAAGCATGCCCTCGCACCGTGCCCTGGCAATTTTCCGTGGCCGTAATGAAGGCATTCTCAGCTCCGCGCTGAAAGTCGGTGATGAACTGCCGGGCACCATGCACCCATGCGAAGGCATGATCGGCCAGCAATTCGGCATTCAGAACCAGAACCGTCCAGCCGACAAATGGCTGGGCGAAGTGGTGCGCTGGACCTGGAAGGTCAAGCTCTACACCCACCTGGAAACCGACCTGCTGGGCGAACTGCGCGACGGCGCGGAAACCGAAGCGATCAACGTATTCGCGCACAACCTGCACGACTTGCTGCTGTCGGCCCCGGCCGGCCCGCGTGCCACCCTGGGTCTCGACCCGGGCCTGCGCACCGGCTGCAAGGTCGCCGTGGTCGACTCCACCGGCAAGCTGCTGGATCACGCCACGGTTTACCCGCACGTGCCACACAACAAGTGGGACCAGACCCTCGCGATTCTCGCGGCGCTGTGCGCCAAGCACTCGGTGGACCTGATCGCCATCGGCAATGGCACCGCCAGCCGTGAAACCGACAAACTGGCCGCCGAGCTGATCAAGAAATACCCGGCCATGAAGATGACCAAAGTCATGGTCTCCGAGGCCGGCGCATCGGTTTACTCGGCGTCGGAATTGGCTTCCAAGGAATTCCCGGACCTCGACGTGTCGATCCGCGGCGCGGTATCCATCGCTCGTCGCCTGCAGGATCCACTGGCGGAACTGGTGAAGATCGATCCGAAATCCATCGGCGTCGGCCAGTACCAGCACGATGTGTCGCAGCTGAAACTGGCCCGCGGCCTGGATGCCGTGGTCGAAGACTGCGTGAACGCCGTTGGCGTGGACGTGAACACCGCTTCCGTGGCGCTGCTGGCGCGAATCTCCGGCCTCAACGCGACCCTCGCGCAGAACATCGTCAGCCATCGCGACGAGCACGGCGCATTCAAAACCCGTGCCGCGCTGAAGAAAGTCGCACGCCTGGGTGAAAAAACCTTCGAACAGGCCGCCGGATTCCTGCGTGTCATGAACGGCGAGAACCCGCTGGACTCGTCCGCGGTGCACCCGGAAGCCTATCCGCTGGTTCAGCGCATCGCCGCCGAGACCGACCGTGATATCCGCTCGCTGATCGGTGACGCCGCGTTCCTCAAGCGTCTCGACCCGAAGAAGTACACCGATGAAACATTCGGCCTGCCGACTGTTACCGACATTCTGCAAGAGCTTGAAAAGCCCGGCCGCGACCCGCGTCCAGAGTTCAAGACCGCCGAGTTCCAGGAAGGTGTCGAAGATCTCAAGGACCTTGAACTGGGCATGATCCTCGAAGGCGTGGTAACCAACGTGACCAACTTCGGCGCGTTCGTTGATATCGGCGTTCATCAGGACGGTTTGGTGCATATCTCTGCACTTTCGGAGAAGTTCATCAAGGATCCTCGCGAAGCGGTGAAAGCCGGCGACGTGGTGAAAGTGAAGGTCATGGAAGTCGACATCCCGCGAAAACGCGTGGGCCTGTCGATGCGCATGAGCGACACCCCGGGCGAGAAAATCGATGGTGCCCGTGGCGCGCGTCCGGGGTCGGCGCCACGCCAATCCCAGAACACTGCACCGCGCAAGGAGAGTACGGCGGCGGCTCCGAGCAACAACGCCATGGCGTCGCTGTTCGCCAACGCCAAGCAGTTGAAGAAACGTTGATGCAGATCCCTGCCGGGTATACCGAAAGCGCGTTCTTCAAGCTGCTGGGCTGCCGCTTGCACAGCCTCGAAACCGGGGTGGCGCAAGTCGCCCTGGTGCTGGAACCGGAACTGCGCAATCGCGCCGGCAAACTGCACGGCGGGGCGTTGTTCAGCCTTGTGGACATTGCCATGGGACTGGCCTGCTCCAGCACCCACGGCTTTGACCAGCAGAGCGCGACCATCGAGTGCAAGATCAACTACATCCGCGCCGTCGCCGACGGCGAGGTGATGTGCACGGCGCGGGTGATCCATCCGGGCCGCCGCACGCTGGTGGTCGAGGCCGATGTGGTGCAAGGCGACAAACTGGTCGCAAAAGCACAAGGCACGTTCGCTGTCCTGTAGCTAGTCGCCATCAATTTGAGGTAATTTCGGCGCTATGCCTTCCCTGTAGGAGCGAGCCTGCTCGCGATGGGTGTCAACGATGACGCTGGAAGCCTGACACCCAGCGGTGTCCTTGGGTCCATCGCGAGCAGGCTCGCTCCTACAGGGGATCTGTGCAGTTTTTGATCAATCGGCGACAAAAACCAGGCGAAAACGCCAGTTTCAACTTCACCCTTGTAGACCGTCTTGCCCACCCCCATATTGGGGCGACTGACGCGTGAAGGAATCCAACTTGAGCGAACTTCTCAACCGCCGCCTGGCCCTGCTCGGCGAGCGCGCTAACCTCTCTCTGCTCGAACAGTGCCTTCACGGCATCGAACGTGAATGCCTGCGCGTGACCGGCGAAGGTCGCCTGGCGCAAACGCCGCACCCGGAAGCATTGGGTTCCGCGCTGACCAACGAACAAATCACCACCGACTATTCCGAGTCGCTGCTGGAGTTCATCACCCCGGCCCTGCCCGATCCTGCCGATACGCTGGCGAGCCTGGACAGCATTCACCGTTTTGCCTACAGCAAGCTCGGCAACGAGTACCTGTGGAGTCCATCGATGCCGTGTCCGTTGCCGGCCGAGGAAGATATCCCGATCGCCTATTACGGCACGTCCAACATCGGTCAGCTCAAGTACGTGTACCGCAAGGGCCTGGCGCTGCGCTATGGCAAGACCATGCAGTGCATCGCCGGGATTCACTACAATTTTTCCCTGCCGGAAAAACTCTGGCCGTTGCTTAAAGCGGCTGAAGGTTTTGTCGGCACCGACCGCGACTTCCAGTCGTCGTCCTACATCGCCCTGATCCGTAACTTCCGCCGCTACAGCTGGCTGCTGATGTACCTGTTCGGTGCGTCGCCAGCGCTGGACGCCGGGTTCCTGCGCGGTCGTTCGCATCAGTTGGAACAGCTGGACCCGGACACCCTGTACCTGCCATACGCCACCAGCCTGCGCATGAGCGACCTGGGTTACCAGAGCAACGCCCAGGCCGGCCTGACACCTTGCTACAACGATCTGACCAGCTACACCGACAGCTTGCGCAAGGCAGTGGCGACACCCTACGCGCCGTATGTCGAAGTCGGTACGCACAAGGACGGTGAGTGGGTTCAGCTCAACACCAACATCCTGCAGATCGAAAACGAGTACTACTCCAATATCCGCCCGAAACGCGTGACCTATTCAGGCGAGCGGCCGATCCAGGCACTGATGGCTCGCGGCATCCAGTACGTAGAAGTCCGTTGCCTGGACATCAACCCGTTCCTGCCGATGGGTATCGACATCACCGAATCGCGTTTCCTCGACGCCTTCCTGCTGTATTGCGCCCTGAACGACAGCCCGCTGCTGACCAACACTAGCTGCGGTAACGCCACCTCGAACTTCCTCAGCGTCGTCAAGGAAGGCCGCCGTCCGGGCCTGCAACTGCAACGCGACGGTCAGCCTGTGGACCTGAAAGAGTGGGCAGGCCAATTGCTGGAAAACATCGCGCCACTGGCCGCGCTGCTGGATCAGAGCCATGGCGGCGATGCCCACAGCAAGGCGCTGGATGCCCAGCTGGCCAAGGTCAAGGACCCGTCCCTGACGCCTTCGGCCCAGGTCCTCGCAGCAATGGCCGAGCACAAGGAGAGCTTTGCCCGGTTCTCGCTACGCCAGAGCCAGGCCCACGCGGAATTCTTCCGTAGCGAGCCGTTGTCCCGTGAAGACCAGGCGAAGTTTGAAGAGCGCGCACGTTCGTCACTGGCTGAGCAAGTGGAGCTGGAGCAGAACGAGGTTGGCGATTTCGATGTATTTGTCGGGTCGTATCAGGCGAGCATTCTGGCGATCAGTAATTAATCTCTGAGGTCCTGCGGACCTTATCGCGAGCAGGCTCGCTCCCACAGGTTTTGTAGGATTCCTGTAGGAGCGAGCCTGCTCGCGATGACCGCGCAGCGGTCGCTTTAGAATTTTCCGCTCATAAGCTCATTCTAAAAAGTTATTTATTTTCGAATTCTTAGATCATTTAGTCTCCTTTCACGCCGACTCTCGGTCGCCTGACAAGGAGCTTCCCCATGAAACTGACTTTCCCCCTTCGCTTGCTGGCGGCCGCGTCTTTGGCTGCCGCGAGTTTGTTTGCCCAGGCGGCTGACGTCACTGTCGCCTACCAGACCACCGTTGATCCGGCGAAAGTCGCCCAGGCCGACGGCGCGTATGAAAAAGCCACCAAGGCCGACATCAGCTGGCGCAAATTCGATAACGGCGCCGACATCATCGCCGCCATCGCCTCCGGGGACGTGCAGATCGGTTACCTCGGTTCCAGCCCGCTGACGGCGGCAATCACCCGCAAAGTCCCGGTGGAAACCTTCCTCATTGCTACCCAGATCGGTGCCGCCGAAGCCCTGGTGGCCCGTGACGGCTCCGGGATCAAGACCCCACAAGACCTGATCGGCAAGAAGATTGCCGTGCCGTTTGTTTCCACCGGCCACTACAGCCTGCTGGCCGCGCTGAAGCACTGGAACATCGATCCATCGAAAGTCACCGTGCTCAACCTCGCCCCGCCGGCAATCATCGCCGCCTGGAAGCGCGGCGACATCGACGCCACATACGTATGGGACCCAGCACTGGGTGTCGCCAAGGAAAACGGCAAAGTACTGATCACTTCCGGCGAACTGGCCAAGTTCGGGGCGCCGACCTTCGATGCCTGGATCGTGCGTAAAGACTTCGCCGAGAAGCATCCGGAAATCGTCACTGCTTTCGCCAAGGTGACCCTGGATGCCTACGCCGATTACCGCAAAGACCCGAAAGCCTGGCTCGCCAATCAGGCCAATGTCGACAAACTTGTAAAACTGTCTGGTGCCAAGGCCAGCGATATTCCGCTGTTGCTGCAAGGCAACGTCTACCCACTGGCGGCCGATCAGGTCGTCACCCTGGGCGCACCGACCACCAAGGCCATTACCGACACCGCCGTGTTCCTCAAGGAGCAAGGCAAGGTCGAGGCCGTGCTGCCGGACTACGCGCCGTACGTCAGCGCCAAGTTCATCACCAACTGATCGGGAGTTGACCGCGATGGCTTTGCTACAGCTGGAGCGCATCAGCGCACAGTACCCCGGCAGCCCTACACCTGTGCTGGCGGATATTTCCCTGACCCTGGGGCCCCAGCAGTTGCTGGTCGCCCTCGGCCCGTCCGGCAGTGGCAAGACATCGCTGTTGAACCTGATCGCCGGTTTCGTCGAACCCAGCGCCGGGCGCATCACCCTCGATGGCGTGCCGGTCAAAGGCCCCAGCGCCGAGCGCGGCGTGGTGTTCCAGGACGACGCCCTGCTGCCCTGGCAGGATGTGCTGGCCAATGTGGGATTCGGTCTGGAACTGGCCGGTATTGCCCGGGACAAACGTGAAATCCGCGCTCGGGAAATGCTCTCGCTGGTGGATCTGTCCGGCTTCGAAAACCGCCGCATCTGGCAGCTCTCCGGCGGCCAGAAACAGCGCGTCGGCCTGGCCCGTGCCCTTGCCGCCGACCCGCGCGTTTTGCTGATGGACGAACCCTTCGGCGCCCTGGACGCCTTCACCCGCGAACAAATGCAGGAGCTGCTGCTGCAAGTCTGGCGGCGTACCGCCAAGCCGGTTTTCCTGATCACCCATGACATTGAAGAAGCGGTGTTTCTCGCCACCGACCTGATTCTGTTGGCACCGAATCCCGGGCAAATCGTCGAGCGCCTGAGCCTGGATTTCGGTCAGCGTTACGCCGCCGGTGAATCGGCCCGCGCGATCAAGTCCGACCCGCGCTTTATCGAAACCCGCGAACACGTGCTCGCCAGAGTGTTCTCCCAACGCAGCGCCGCCCAGCGCCAGGAGTACGCATGAGCAGCTACGAAATCCCCGCCGCCGCGGTAAAACCCGGCGCTACCGTCATTGCGGTTCGCCGCAGCTTGAGCACCCGCTGGATCAGTGTGCTGACGCTGTTGGCGCTCATCGTCATCTGGTGGGCCGTCACCGCCACCGGCCTGATCGAACCGCTATTCCTGCCACCACCGTCTGCCGTGCTGCAAAAGGGCTGGCTGCTGGTGACCACGGGCTACATGGATTCCACCTTATGGCAGCACCTGGGTGCGAGCCTCAGCCGCATCGGCCTCGGTCTCGGTTTTGCGGTACTGACTGCCGTTCCGGTCGGGATTGCCATCGGCCATAACCGCATCGCTCGCGGCGTTCTCGATCCACTGATTGAGTTCTACCGCCCGATCCCGCCGTTGGCCTATCTGCCACTGATCGTGATCTGGTGCGGCATCGGCGAGCTGTCGAAGGTCCTGCTGATCTACCTGGCGATTTTCGCTCCGATCGCCATCGCTACCGCTACCGGCGTGCGCACGGTCGATCCGGCCAAATTGCGCGCCGCGCAGTCGTTGGGCGCAACGCGGTCGCAGTTGATTCGCCATGTGATTTTGCCGAGTGCGTTGCCGGACATTTTGACCGGCGTGCGCATTGGCCTGGGCGTGGGTTGGTCAACCCTGGTCGCCGCCGAGTTGATCGCCGCCACAAGCGGTTTGGGCTTCATGGTGCAATCGGCCGCGCAGTTCCTGGTCACCGATGTGGTGGTGCTGGGGATTTTGGTGATCGCGCTGATCGCCTTCGCCATGGAAATGGGCCTGCGCACCCTGCAACGCAAACTGGTGCCGTGGCACGGCCAGGCGCATTGAATATTGAACCCTGAATCCTTGTAGGAGCGAGCCTGCTCGCGATAGCAGAGTGTCAGACGACACTGCGCCGACTGATAGACCGCCATCGCGAGCAGGCTCGCTCCTACAGTTTGCAATGAAGAGAACTTTCATGAGTATCTTGACCATCGTCCCCTTAAGCCCCGCCCTCGGCGCGCAAATCAGCGGCGTCGACATCAGCCAGCCGCTGAACCTGGAACACCGCGATGCCATCGAGCAGGCACTGCTCAAGCATCAGGTGCTGTTCTTCCGCGACCAGCCGATCACCCCGCAGCAACAGGCACGCTTTGCCGCCAACTTCGGCGACCTGCACATTCACCCGATCTACCCGAATGTGCCGGAACAGCCGCAAGTGCTGATCCTCGACACCGCCGTGACCGACGTTCGCGACAACGCGATCTGGCACACCGACGTGACCTTCCTGCCAACCCCGGCCATGGGCGCGGTGCTCAGTGCCAAGCTGCTGCCGGAGTTTGGCGGCGACACGCTGTGGGCCAGTGGTATCGCAGCCTACGAAGCCTTGTCGGCGCCGATGAAAAACCTGCTCGAAGGGCTGACCGCCACCCACGATTTCACCCGTTCGTTTCCGCTGGAGCGCTACGGCAACACGCCTGAGGCGCTGGCGCAGTGGGAAGAAGCACGACGCAAGAATCCGCCGTTGTCTCATCCGGTGATCCGCACGCATCCGGTGAGCGGACGTCGCTCGCTGTTCGTCAACGAAGGCTTCACCTCGAAGATCAACGAACTGTCGGAAACCGAGAGCGAGGCGCTTCTGAAGTTCCTGTTCGCCCATGCCACGCGGCCGGAATTCACCATTCGCTGGCGCTGGCAGAAAGACGACATCGCCTTCTGGGACAACCGCGTGACCCAGCATTACGCGGTAGATGATTACCGGCCCGCACGGCGGGTGATGCATAGGGCTACGGTGTTGGGGGGTGTGCCGTTTTTCCGCTGATCAATCCATTTGTGCTGAATTTGATTGCCCCATCGCGAGCAGGCTCGCTCCTACAGTTGATCTGTGGCACAACGAAGATCCACTGTAGGAGCGAGCCTGCTCGCGATGAGGTCAGAATAGGCGCCGCAAAGTCCGGCGCCCAACACTTACTCAGCGGTCGAAGGCTTTTCCCAAAGATTGATCCCACCCTCCCGGGCAAACCGGTCAATCTCCGCCAACTCTTCCACACTGAAACTCAAATTCTTCAACGCCCCCACGTTCTCGACAATCTGCTCCGGCCGGCTCGCGCCGATCAGCGCCGACGTCACCCGTGGATCGCGCAAGGTCCACGCCAGCGCCAGTTGCGCCAGGCTCTGACCGCGACGCTGGGCGATCTCGTTCAGCGCGCGCACGTGAGCGATGTTGGCCTCGGACAAGTGCGACGCCTGCAACGAACCACCACCCGGTCGATTGACCCGCGCATCCGCCGGCACGCCGTTGAGGTACTTGTCGGTCAGCAACCCCTGGGCCAGTGGTGTGAAAGCGATCACGCCGGTGCCCAGTTCCTCAGTTGTGTCCAGCAGGTCTTTTTCCACCCAACGGTTGAGCAGGTTGTAGGCCGGCTGATGAATCAGCAACGGGATTTTCCATTCCTTGAGCAACGCTGCCATTTCCCGGGTTTTCACCCCGGAATAAGACGAGATGCCGATGTACAACGCCTTGCCCTGCTGCACCGCCGAGGCCAGGGCGCTGGCGGTTTCTTCCAGCGGCGTGTCCGGGTCGAAACGGTGGGAGTAGAAAATGTCCACGTAGTCCAGGCCCAGCCGTTGAAGGCTCTGGTCGAGGCTGGCCAGCACGTACTTGCGCGAACCGCCACCCTGACCATAGGGGCCCGGCCACATATCCCAACCGGCCTTGCTGGAGATGATCAACTCGTCGCGGTACGGCTTGAAGTCTTCACGCAGCAATCGACCGAAATTGATCTCGGCGCTGCCATAGGGTGGGCCATAGTTGTTGGCCAGGTCGAAATGGTTGATACCCAGATCGAACGCCGTGCGCAACAACGCACGCTGGGTGTCGATCGGTGTGCTGTCGCCGAAGTTGTGCCACAGGCCCAGGGACAACGCCGGCAGCACCAACCCGCTGCGGCCCACGCGGCGGTAAGGGATGGAGTCGTAGCGGTTTTCGGCAGCGGTATAAGTCATCGAATCCTCTCTTGTCTGTCTTGAATCTGGTCTCGACTGCTTCGCCAGTCGCACAGCATACGCCCGGACAAACACCAAAAAACCCTGGATTCGACTAATTGCTGAAACGTTTCATTTTTTCTTTCCCCTTGTAGTGTCCGGCGTAAATGGCGGGTTGGTTTAAGCTGGTTTCAGGCAGGTCGGGCCGCCCAAAACCCGTAGGAGCTGGCTTGCCAGCGAAAGCGGCCTGAATGGCACCCAACATCTGCAGGACGAAACCCGATATGCACACCACCATCATCATCACGTTCGGCCTGATCCTCCTGGCGCTGATGCTCTATATCGGCGAGAAAATCGGCTTCACCCGCCAGACCCTGGCCTACGGCTTTGTCGGGCTGTGGCTGGCACTGACGCTGATCAACGGCGCGGTCGGGATGGTGCATGCCGGCCAGCCACTGAGCATGGAACTGATGGTCGGCAGCGCCGTATTCGGTGTCCCGGTGGCGGCGCTGGTGTTGTTCATGGTGCTGACCACCGAGACGTGAAGGCCCGATCAACGCACCAGATGCAGGAACTGCATGTGCCGCTCGTACTGGTCCAGGATGTCGTTGATCACCTGCTCCCGGGTGTAACCCACCAGATCGTAGTCCTGACTGCCCTCGCTCAAATGCACTTCGGCCCGGTAATAACGCCGGTTGTTCAGTTCCTTGGAACCCATGCCGCCACGGGCGAACGACGGCGTGAAATAGCCACGCATCTGCACCTGATAAATGAACGGGTGCTGATCGCCGTGACCAATCTCCAGGCTGACGCTGTCGTTGACCGGCTCCGGGTGGGTGACGACGCCGAGGCCTTTTTCGATGAACACCGCCGACACCTCTTCGATGGCCGGGCGTACCGTCGAATCGAGAACGCGATACACCTCGTCCCGCGACGGGAAATGGACTGCCTGACTCAAGCGCTGGCGCCAGCCGCCCCGTCGCGAGCCGGACACCGGTGCCAGGGAATGCATCTGCGCAATCTGCTTCTGCGACTCCAGATAGAACGCCTTGTGCAGGCCCCACATCATCAACAGCAGGATCAGCGAGAACGGCAGCGAGGTCAGCACCACCGCTGACTTCAGCGCATCGATGCTGCCGGAAAACAGCAGCGCGCTGGTCACCAGCGCAGTCATCGCGCCCCAGAACACCCGCAGCCATTTCGGCCCGTCTTCATCGGGGCCGCCGCCCTTGGCGGACAGCGTCGACAGCACCACGGTGCCGGAATCAGCGGAGGTGACGAAGAACACGAAGCTGATGAACACCGTGACCGCGATGACGGTTTTGCTCCACGGGTAGGTTTCCAGCAGCAGGTAAAGGGTCATCGACGGATTATCGATGGCCGACATACCCAACGCCGACATGCCGTGGTTGAGCACCTGGTCGATGGCGCTGTTGCCGAAAATCGACATCCACGCCAGGGTAAAACCGAGGGGAATCAACAGCACGCCGAAGACGAATTCGCGGATGGTCCGGCCTCGGGAAATCCGCGCGATGAACAGGCCCACGAACGGCGACCACGCGATCCACCAGGCCCAATAGAACACCGTCCAGCCGCCCAGCCAGTCGCTGGGTTTGTCGTAGGCGTAGAGGTCAAAGCTCTTCATCGGCAAGGCGCCGAGGTAATCGCCCAGGTTCTGGATCAATGTGTTGAGCAAGTGCTGCGTGGGGCCGGCGAATAACACGAACAGCAGCAGCGCGCAGGCCAGCAGCATGTTGATATCGGACATGACCCGCACGCCCTTATCGACGCCGGACACAGCCACTATGATCGCCGCCCCCATCATCAGCGTGATCAGGCCGACCTGAATCCACCGGGTGTGGGCGATGCCGAACAGGTAGTCCAGACCCGAATTGAGGTGCAACACGCCAAAACCCATGTCGGCACCAAGACCAAACACCGTGGCGATGATGCCGAAGCCGTCCACTGCGTAACCGATGGGGCCGTTGATGCGTT
Source organism: Pseudomonas izuensis (assembly GCF_009861505.1). Lineage (GTDB taxonomy): Bacteria > Pseudomonadota > Gammaproteobacteria > Pseudomonadales > Pseudomonadaceae > Aquipseudomonas > Aquipseudomonas izuensis. The sequence continues at coordinate 372,998 of NZ_WTFT01000004.1, forward strand.
TGCCGATCAGCGGATACAGCGCCGAGCGCAAGGCCAGCGGCAGGTTGTGCCGGTAAGCGAAGTAGGCCAGCGCCATGCCGACGAAGGCGAACACGCCCCAGCCGTGCAGCCCCCAGTGCAGAAACAGAACCTGCATCGCCTGACGCGCCGCATCCGCCGTGCCCGCCTCGCCTTGCGGCGGCTGGAGCATATGGGTCAGCGGTTCGGACACGCAGAAGAAAAACAGAGTGATGCTGATCCCGGCGGCGAACAGCATGCCGGCCCAGGACAGGTAACTGAATTCGGGCTCGTCGTGGTCGGCACCGAGTTTTATCTTGCCGTAGCCCGATAACGCGGTGACCACCACGAAGACCAGATACAGGGTCATCGCCAGCATGTAGTACCAGCCGACCGTGTTGGCTGCCCAGTTTTGCGCCGCCAGCAGCCAGGCGCCGGCCTGTTCGGGCATGGCCATGACCACGACGCCGAACAACAGGATGAAACTCGCGGCGAACCAGAACACTGGCGGATTCATGCGGACCAGGCCGCTTGAAGGGAGGGACGATGCACTCATCAACGGTGCACCTCAAAGGGGTAAAACGTGGCTGTAGAAATCGGACTCAGCAAAGGCAAGCCTCCTGTTGTGAGCGGGCGGCGAACCACCGGTTTAACTTGAATGAACGTTCAAGTTAAACATAGATAGGGGGCTAAGGACTAATCGCAGGGCTGGGCGGTAGTGTTCGAACAGTGGCTCAAGGAGGGGTTTGGAGAGTTCGTTCGGTAGGAAATTTGCCAAATGTCATTATCGCGGTTCGGCTGAAATCAATCGCGAGCAAGCTTTGCTCCTACAGGTCTGGCGGCAATCGCGCGAGCGACCCAAAACCCGTAGGAGCAAAGCTTGCTCGCGATGAGGCCCGCGAGATCAGCGAAGATTCGAGGCCCTACTTCTGCGTCCCATCATCCAGCTGCAGACTCGCCTGGGTCAGGTTGCTGCCCGCCGGTACGCTGCGGGTCAGCCAGACGTTGCCGCCAATGGTCGAGCCCTTGCCGATGGTGATCCGTCCCAGAATCGTCGCGCCGGCATAGATCACCACATCGTCCTCGACAATCGGATGCCGCGGCTGGCCCTTCTGCAACTGTCCATCTTCATCCGCGGGGAAGCGCTTGGCGCCAAGGGTCACGGCCTGATAAATCCGCACCCGCTCGCCAATGATCGCTGTCTCGCCGATCACCACGCCGGTCCCGTGGTCGATGAAGAAACTGCGGCCGATCTGTGCGCCGGGGTGAATGTCGATGCCGGTGGCCGAGTGGGCGATTTCCGCGCTGATCCGTGCCAGCAATGGCAACCCGGCGCGGTACAAATGGTGGGCCAGGCGATGGTGAATCACCGCCAGAATGCCGGGGTAGCACAACAGCACTTCATCGACGCTGCGTGCCGCCGGATCACCGTGATAGGCCGCCAGCACGTCGGTATCCAACAGGCTGCGCAGCCCCGGCAGGGCGAGGGCGAAGTCCTGAATGATCTGGATGGTGTTGGCCTCGACTTCGGTGTCGGCCCGGGCACTGTGGCGCGCGGCGTAACGCAATTCGAGTCGTGCCTGAGCCAGCAGTGCATTCAGTGCGACATCAAGGGTGTGGCCCACGTAGAAGTCTTCACTTTCCTCGCGCAGATCCACCGGCCCCAGACGCATAGGGAACAGTGCGCCACACAATGCTTCGAGAATCTCCGCCATCGCCGCCCGGGACGGCAACTCGCGACCACCCTGCTCGGTGCTGGCGCGGCCATTTTGTGCACGCCACTGATCGCGTGCCGTGCGCAGCTGACTGACGATGGTCTGCAATTGCCAATGGCTGGAACGCTCACTCACGGTAAAAACTCCTCACGGGCGACCGGACTGTCTGGCCGCGCTGACGGCGATTACTTTACGGCAAGGCCCGCGAGCCAAATTAAGAACCAATTGTGCTGTAGTAAGCACCTTTGGCTATAAGCGATTGACGGTTGCCCTGGCTTTTGGCCGTGCCTATAGTCCTTTGATCATTCACCGCCAGTACGGACCCATGATCAAACAACAGCTTGCCCGCTTTAACCGCCTCGACCTGCTCAGCCAGCCCACCGCCCTGGAAAAACTCGAACGCCTGTCGACCTGGCTGGGTCGCGATGTGTACGTCAAACGCGATGACCTGACCCCACTGGCCATGGGTGGCAACAAGCTGCGCAAACTCGAATACCTGGCCGCCGATGCCCTGGCCCAGGGCGCCGACACCTTGATCACGGCAGGCGCGCTGCAGTCCAATCACGTGCGCCAGACGGCGGCGATTGCGGCCAAGCTTGGTCTCGGTTGTGTCGCCCTGCTGGAAAACCCCCTCGGCACCGACGACGCCAACTATGTCGGCAATGGCAATCGGCTGCTGCTGGACCTGTTCGAGGCCAAGGTCGAGCTTGTGGAAAACCTCGACAACGCCGACGAGCAATTGCAGGCCCTGGCTGCCCGCTTGCGCAGTAATGGCAAGAAACCCTATCTGGTGCCGATTGGTGGTTCCAACGCGCTAGGCGCCCTGGGTTATGTGCGCGCCGGCCTGGAACTGGCCGAGCAGATCAAGGACACCGGGCTGAAGTTTGCCGCCGTGGTCCTGGCCTCGGGCAGCGCCGGGACCCATAGCGGCCTGGCATTGGCGCTGAGCGAAGCGCTGCCGGATCTGCCAGTGATCGGCGTCACGGTTTCGCGCAGCGAGGAAGATCAGCGGCCGAAGGTACAAGGCTTGGCCGAGCGCACCGCCGAGTTGCTGGGCGTGAGCTTGCCGGCGAATTTCAAGGTCGAGTTGTGGGATGAATATTTCGCGCCACGCTATGGTGAACCGAATGCCGGGACGCTGGCGGCAGTGAAGCTGGTGGCAAGCCAGGAAGGCCTGCTGCTCGACCCGGTCTATACGGGCAAGGCCATGGCGGGGTTACTGGATGGGATCGGACGTCAGCGTTTCGATGACGGCCCGATTATTTTCCTGCACACCGGCGGGGCGCCGGCGTTGTTTGCCTACAAGGATTTCCTGTAAACGCCGCAACCCTGTAGGAGCGAGCCTGCTCGCGATGGAAGACAAGGCACCACGGGGTGTCAGTTTGCCAGCGTTATCGTTGACGACCATCGCGAGCAGGCTCGCTCCTACAGGCAAAAAGCATTATTCGATAAACGAATAACAGACATAAAAATTATTATTTTCTAATCTAAAAACGCCATCATATAGTCATACCGCAGGCGAATTTCCCGAGAGACGCATACGCTGCTTTAGGGCAGGATAGCGCTGTCGTCCAATTCCCGATTTCGCCAACCTTTTTTAAAGCGTCTTCCATAAGAAAACACAGGGGCTTGTCATGAATTTTTCCGCACTACGTCGAAATCTGCTGGTGGGTTCGCTGGGCCTGGCACTGAGCGCTGGCCTGATCGGCCAAGCGGTTGCCGGTGAGCAGCTGCAACAAATCAAGGACAAAGGCGTGATCAACGTCGGCCTGGAAGGCACTTATCCACCGTTCAGCTTTGTCGACGAAAACGGCAAGCTGGCGGGCTTCGAAGTCGAGCTCTCCGAGGCCCTGGCCAAAAAGTTGGGCGTCAAAGCCAAGATTCAGCCGACCAAGTGGGACGGTATCCTCGCCGCTCTGGAATCCAAGCGCCTGGACGTAGTGGTCAATCAGGTGACCATCTCCGACGAGCGCAAGAAGAAGTATGACTTCTCCGAGCCGTACACCATCTCCGGGATTCAAGCGCTGGTGCTGAAGGACAAGGAAGCCGCGCTGAACATCAGGACCGCCGCTGACCTGACCGGCAAGAAAGTCGGCGTAGGCCTGGGCACCAACTACGAACAATGGGTGCGAGCCAACGTACCGGGTGCTGATGTACGCACTTACGACGATGATCCGACCAAGTTTGCAGATCTGAACAACGGCCGTACCGATGCCATTCTGATCGATCGACTGGCCGCACTTGAATACGCCAAGAAAGCACCGAAAACCGTGGCTGCCGGCCAAGCGTTCTCCCGTCAGGAGTCTGGTATCGCCTTGCGTAAAGGTGAGCCGGAACTGCTGGCTGCGGTGAACCAGGCCCTCGATGAGCTGCGTGCCGACGGCACCCTGGCCAAGATCTCGGAAAAGTACTTCCAAGCTGACGTCACCAAATAATGGAAGCGGCTTTCCAACTTGCGCTGGACTCCGCGCCTTTCCTGTTGAAGGGCGCGTATTACACGGTAATCCTGAGCCTCGGCGGGATGTTCTTCGGCCTCGTGCTGGGCTTCGGCCTGGCACTGATGCGCCTGTCGCGTTTCAAATCGGTTAGCTGGCTGGCCCGCATCTACGTGTCGTTCTTTCGCGGCACGCCGTTGCTGGTGCAACTGTTCGTGATCTATTACGGCTTGCCGCAATTGGGTCTGGAACTCGATCCACTGCCGGCGGCCCTGATAGGCTTCTCCCTGAACATGGCCGCCTATGCCTGTGAAATCCTGCGCGCCGCGATCGGTTCCATCGAACGCGGCCAATGGGAAGCGGCTGCGAGCATTGGCATGACCCGCGCGCAGACCCTGCGCCGGGCCATCCTGCCGCAAGCGATGCGCACGGCGTTGCCGCCGCTGGGCAACAGCTTTATTTCACTGGTCAAGGACACCGCACTGGCCGCTACCATCCAGGTGCCGGAGCTGTTCCGACAGGCGCAATTGATTACCGCCCGGACTTTCGAAGTCTTCACCATGTACCTTGCCGCCGCGCTGATCTACTGGATCCTGGCCACGATGCTTTCGCACCTGCAGAACCAGTTGGAAGCCCGGGTCAATCGGCACGATCTGGAGTCCTGACCCAATGATTGTCGTGGAAAAACTGACAAAGCAGTTCAAGGGTCAAGTCGTACTCAACGGCATCGATCTGCAAGTGAAGGAAGGCGAGGTCGTGGCGATCATCGGGCCAAGCGGCTCGGGCAAGACCACGTTCCTGCGTTGCCTGAACTTCCTGGAAGAACCCACCAGCGGCCGGATCAAGGTTGGCGACATCGAGATCGATGGCAGCCGTCCGTTGAACCAGCAACAAGGCCTGGTGCGTCGTTTGCGCCAGCACGTGGGCTTCGTGTTCCAGAACTTCAACCTGTTCCCCCATCGCACTGCCCTGGAAAACGTCATCGAAGGCCCGATCGTGGTGAAAAAGACCCCGCGCGCCGATGCCGTTGCCCTGGGCAAGAAGCTTTTGGCCAAGGTCGGCCTGGCGGGTAAGGAAGATGCTTATCCGCGCCGTCTTTCGGGCGGCCAACAACAACGCGTGGCGATTGCTCGCGCGCTGGCGATGGAACCGGAAGTGATCCTGTTCGACGAACCGACCTCGGCCCTCGACCCGGAGCTGGTGGGCGAAGTGCTGGCGACGATCCGCGGCCTGGCCGAAGAGAATCGCACCATGGTCATCGTGACCCACGAAATGGCTTTTGCCCGCGATGTGGCCAATCGTGTGGTGTTCTTCGACAAGGGGGTGATCGTCGAACAAGGCGAAGCCAAGGCGCTGTTTGCCAACCCGAAAGAAGAACGCACAAAACAGTTTCTCAGCAAGTTCCTGAACAACTCACACGCTTGAAACACCCATCGTAGAACCCCCAACTTCCATGGATGGAAGTTACCCCTCCCTCCAAGATTCCTAACACTAACTTTCATTCATTATGTGCATTACATATATATGCACTCCAACGCATGCTGTAGCGAACGCCATCAACTGTAGGAGCGAGCCTGCTCGCGATGGACGTTAACGATTACACTGGTTTACAGGCTTCCCGCGGCGCCTTCAATCCCATCACGAGCAAGCTCGCTCCTACACAAACCGTGTTTATTTTCGGCATTTCCTTAGCGTTAATTAACTACCAGATGTAGGAAGCTTCTGAATTACAGCCGAACTTGCCTTCAACTAATCCACTCTATTGACTCAACTTAAACCGCGCTCTTATCTACCTTGGCCAGCTACTTTCCGCTTGTTCCCGATATGGATTTCGCTGAAATATTTCAAGGAGAGATACCCATGAACTGCATCTCACGCATCCCGGCTTTGGCGCCACCCACCCTGCCCCAAACCCACAAGGCCGGTATCAATATCCTCGCGGCGACTGACCTGTGGGTCGACATAGGGCCGTACGCCGACATGGACACCGGCGACCTGATCGAATTGTTCTGGAACGGCCACTTCGTCGCCTCCCGTGTGCTGACAGCGCAGGACACTGGCCACACCGTCAGCCTGCGGGTCCCGGAAAGCTTTATCGTCAGCGGTACTCCTTGGGTGCATTACCGAGTGATGCAGGTCGGCAGAAACCCGGCGCTGTCGGTGGCGACGCGGGTAGCGGTCAAGCTCGAATGCCCCGGCGGCCCACTCGGTGATGACGAAAATCAGTTCCTGGCGCCGGTAAATCTGCCCGCCACCATCCGCCGCCGGGGGCTCAACAGGCGACAGATCCAGCGTGGCGTGCCGCTGTCCATCGAGCCTTACTTGAACATGGCCGCCGACGACGAAATCACCTTGCGCTGGGGCGATGTGCGCATGGATCTGCCTCTGCTCATGGCGGCTGACGTGGGCCGGCCGATCCACGTCTGGGTACCACCGGCGATCATTGTCGAAGCCGGCGAAGATCTGCGGCTGGAGGTGACTTACTGCATTCTCGACCGGGTCGGCAACAACTCGCGCTGGGCGCCGGCGCGAATGTTGAAGGTTGGCCGACACTCCCTGTAGGAGCGAGCCTGCTCGCGAAGAACGTTCAGACAACGCGGGCATCCAGACAGCCCGTGTCATCGTTAACGACCATCGCGAGCAGGCTCGCTCCTGCAGGAGTTGTCGCCGACCGCGATCCTTTCTATTCATATTCCTAAAAGTTAGTTCATAACTTTTTTATAAACGCTTAGGGTATATGAACCGGACCACCGGACATTCTTGTTTTCGTTCGCCGCACAGCGGCGCTTCCATAAGATGTGAGGTAGGTATGGTCCGGAACACAATCACCCCAGTGCAGATCGCCAGGGCATTGCGTGCAGCCAAGGAGCGGCACTGATGTCCAGTCTGGCAGATGCAATCGTCCAGAGTGATCTGGATATCGCCCCGCTGTTGTTGCCCGCGCAAGTCCTGCGCAACGACGCACAAGCCATCAAGGCCGCCCATGAGCTGGCGCACGTCGCCCGCCTGCAAGCGGCCAGACGTGACCAGCAGCGCAAGCTGCCGTGGTCGGAAATCGAACAGTTCACCCGCAGCGGCCTGGGCAGCATCGCCATCCCGCGCGAGTACGGTGGCCCACAGGTTTCGTTCGTCACGCTGGCCGAGGTTTTCGCGATCATTTCCGCGGCGGATCCAGCCCTCGGGCAAATCCCGCAGAACCAGTTCGGCATACTGAATCTGGTACTCGGCAGCGCCACCGAAGCGCAGAAAAAACAGCTGTTCAAAAGCGTGCTCGAAGGCTGGCGTATCGGTAATGCCGGGCCTGAGCGCGGCACCCAAAATACCCTCGAACTCAAGGCGCGCATCACGGCCGACGGCGACGGTTTTGTCCTCAACGGGCAGAAGTTCTATTCCACCGGCGCGCTGTTCGCACACTGGGTCGCAGTCAAGGCGCTCAACGACGACGGCAAGCAAGTGCTGGCCTTCGTGCGTCGCGGCACGCCGGGGCTGCGCATCGTCGACGACTGGTCCGGCTTCGGTCAGCGCACCACCGCCAGCGGCACGATTTTGCTCAACAACGTGCGAGTCGACGCCGAACTGGTGGTGGACAACTGGAAGATCAACGACAACCCGAACATCCAGGGCGCCGTCTCACAGTTGATTCAAGCCGCCATCGACGCCGGCATCGCCCGGGGCGCCATCGATGATGCTATCGAGTTCGTGAAAACCCGCGCTCGACCATGGATCGACGCCAACGTCGAACGGGCCAGCGATGACCTGTATGTGATCGCCGATATCGGCAAACTGAAAATCGAATTACATGCCGCCGAAGCCCTGCTGCGCAAGGCCGGTCAAGTGCTCGATCAGGTCAGTGCCGCGCCATTCACCGCCGAGTCCGCCGCCCGCGCTTCGATTGCCGTGGCCGAAGCCAAAGTGCTGACCACCGAGATCTCGCTGCTGGCCAGCGAAAAGCTTTTCGAACTGGCCGGCAGCCGCGCCACCCTCGCCGAATTCAACCTCGACCGCCATTGGCGCAACGCACGGGTGCACACCCTGCACGACCCGGTGCGCTGGAAATATCACGCGGTCGGCGCCTATCACCTCAATGGCACGCTACCCGCTCGCCACTCCTGGATTTAACGACCAGACCTCTGGAGAAACACATGTCAATTTCTCAACACGTCGCGGTCATCACCAGCGATGAGCAAGCCCTGGTCGTCGCCAGCGACCTGGCCGAAGATTTCAAACGCGACAGCGCCTTGCGCGACCGTGAACGCCGTTTGCCGCACCCGGAACTGGAAGTGTTTTCCCGTTCGGGCCTCTGGGGCATCAGCGTGCCCAAAGAATACGGCGGCGCCGGCGTTTCCAACGTCACGCTGGCCAAAGTCATCGCGATGATTGCCCAGGCGGATGGCTCCCTCGGCCAGATCCCGCAGAACCATTTTTATGCCCTGGAAGTGCTGCGCGTGAACGGCAGCGAAGAGCAGAAAAAACGCCTGTACGCCGAAGTACTGGCGGGTCAGCGTTTCGGCAATGCCCTGGCCGAACTCGGCACCAAAACCGCCCACGATCGCGTCACCCGCCTGACCCGCGACTGCAGTGGCTATCGCATCAACGGTCGCAAGTTCTACGCCACGGGCGCGATTTATGCCCAGCGCATTCCGACCTCGGTGGTGGATGAACACGGCGTCCAGCAACTGGCGTTCGTCCCACGCGACAGCAAAGGCCTTACGGTGATCGACGACTGGAGCGGCTTCGGCCAGCGCACCACCGGCAGCGGTTCGGTGGTGTTCGAGGATGTGTTCGTGGCCGCCGAAGACGTGATCCCGTTCCAGACCGCCTTCGAGCGCCCGACCCCGGTCGGCCCGCTGGCACAGATTCTCCATGCCGCCATCGACACCGGCATCGCTCGCGCCGCCTATGAAGATGCGCTGCATTTCGTGCGCACCAAGACCCGGCCGTGGATCGACGCCACCCATGAAAAAGCCATTGAAGACCCGCTGACCCTCAAGAGCTTCGGTCACTTGAGCATCCGCCTGCATGCCACCGAGGCACTGCTGGAACGCGCCGGAGAATTCCTCGACCAGGCCCAGGCCGACACTAACGCCGAGACCGTCGCCGCCGCATCGATTGCCGTCGCCGAAGCCCGCGCCATCAGCACCGAGATTTCCCTCGCCGCCGGCACCACCCTGTTCGAACTGGCTGGCAGTCAGGCGACTCTGCGCGAGCACGGCCTGGATCGCCACTGGCGCAACGCACGGGTGCATACCCTGCACGACCCGGTGCGCTGGAAGTATCACGCCATCGGTAACTACTACCTCAACGATGAAAACCCGCCACTGCGGGGGACCATCTGATGACGGCCACTAAAAAGAAAATCCTGCTCAATGCGTTCAACATGAACTGCATCGGGCATATCAACCATGGGCTGTGGACCCATCCACGGGACACCTCGACCCAATACAAGACGATCGAGTACTGGACCGAACTGGCGCAGCTGCTGGAGCGTGGGCTGTTCGACGGTTTGTTCATCGCCGACATCGTTGGCGTCTACGACGTCTACCAGAACTCGGTGGACGTGCCGCTGAAAGAATCGATCCAGCTGCCGGTCAACGATCCGCTGCTGCTGGTGTCGGCGATGGCGGCGGTAACGAAGAACCTCGGTTTCGGCCTGACTGCCAACCTCACCTACGAACCGCCGTATCTGTTCGCCCGGCGCATGTCGACCCTCGATCATTTGAGTCGCGGTCGTGTGGGCTGGAATATCGTCACCGGCTACCTCGACAGCGCCGCCAAGGCCATGGGCCTGAGCGAGCAGGTGGAACACGACCGCCGCTACGACCAGGCCGACGAGTACCTGGAGGTGCTCTACAAACTCTGGGAAGGCAGCTGGGAAAACGGCGCGGTGCTGAACGATCCGCAGAAACGCGTCTACGCGCAGCCCGACAAAGTGCACAAGGTCGAGCACAAGGGCGAGTTCTATCAGGTGGAGGGTTATCACCTGTGCGAACCGTCACCGCAGCGCACGCCTGTGCTGTTCCAGGCCGGCAGCTCCGATCGTGGTTTGCTGTTTGCCGGGCGCCATGCCGAATGCGTGTTCATCAGCGGCCAGAACAAGCCGTCGACCAAGGTGCAGGTGGACAAGGTCCGCGCCTGCGCCGTCGAGGCCGGGCGCAACCCTGAGGACATCAAGGTGTTCATGGGCCTGAACGTGATTGTCGGTGCCACCGAAGAGCTGGCCTGGGCGAAGCATGCCGAGTACCTGAGCTACGCCAGTGCCGAGGCCGGCGTGGCGCATTTCTCGGCGTCCACCGGGATCGATTTTTCCGAATACGCCATCGACGAACCGATCCAGTACGTGAAGAGCAACGCCATCCAGTCCGCCACCAAAAACCTGCAAAACAACGACTGGACCCGGCGCAAATTGCTCGAACAACACGCCCTCGGCGGCCGCTACATCACCGTGGTCGGCTCGCCAGAGCAAGTGGCGGATGAGCTGGAATCGTGGATCGCCGAAACCGGCTTGGACGGCTTCAACCTGACGCGCATTGTCACGCCGGAAAGCTATGTAGATTTCATCGAAGGGGTGATTCCGGAGTTGCAGCGTCGGGGGTCGTACAAGACGGCTTATGACGAGGGCAGCTTGCGGGAAAAGCTGTTTCGCGAAGGGGCGCATTTGCCTGAGCAACATACCGGGTCCGCGTTTCGCCGCTAAAAGCATCGCGGGCAAGCCTTGCTCCCACAAGAGCACCGCACCCCCTTGTGGGAGCAAGGCTTACCCGCGATGAGGCCCACACAAACACCAAAATTTTATGCACTGACTGGAAATAACCATCATGACCAAAAACTACTTCTCCCACCCAGTCAAAGCACTGGCCCTGGCCCTCGGCCTCTTCAGCTCGGTCACTTTCGCCGCCGACCCGGCGCTGAAAATCGGCACCACCGCCGCCTTCGCCATCCCCCTGGAAGCGGCGGTCGAAGAAGCCGGCAAACAAGGCCTGAAAGTCGAGCTCGTGGAGTTCAGCGACTGGATTGCACCGAACGTCAGCCTCGCCTCGGGTGACATCGACGTGAACTACTTCCAGCACATCCCGTTCCTGGAAAACGCCAAGGCGGCCTCCGGGTTTGACCTGGTGCCGTTCGCACCGGGGATCATCAACAACGTCGGCCTCTATTCGAAAAAATACAAAAGCTTCGATGAACTGCCCGAAGGCGCGAGCGTGGCCATCGCCAACGACCCGATCAACAGCGGTCGCGGCTTGCAGTTGCTGGCCAAGGCCGGCTTGATCACCCTCAAGCCAGGTGTCGGCTACAAGGCCACCGAAGAGGACATCATCGCCAACCTGAAGAAGATCAAGATCCTCCAGGTTGAAGCCGTGCAACTGGTGCGCGCCTATGACGACGCCGATCTGGTACAGGGCTATCCGGCGTACATCCGTCTATCAAAGACCTTCGACGCTGGCTCGGCCCTGCTGTTTGACGGCCTCGACCACAAGGAATACGTGATTCAGTTCGTGATCCAGCCCAAGAGCAAAACCGATCCGCGCCTGATCAAATTCGTCGACATCTACCAGCATTCGCCAGCTGTCCGCGCCGCCCTGGATAAAGCTCACGGCAAGCTCTACCAAGCCGGTTGGGAGAGCTGAGCATGACGGCTGCCACCCAACTGCGACTGGAAATTCCAGCGGCTCATCGAGCGATCCAAACTGAACTGCACCCGGACCTGAATCACGCACACGTGCGCTTCATCAACCTGGGCAAAACCTACGACGGCCAGCAAGGCCCGGTAGCCGCCCTGCACGGCATCGACCTGGCGATCCAGCGCGGTGAAGTGTTCGGCATCATCGGCCGCAGCGGCGCCGGCAAGTCGTCGCTGATCCGCACCATCAACCGCCTCGAACAACCGAGTAGCGGCCGGGTGTTGATCGATCAGGTGGACATCGGCGAGTTCGATGAAGACCGTCTGGTGAAGCTACGTCGTCGCATCGGCATGATCTTTCAGCACTTCAATCTGATGTCGGCCAAGACCGTTTGGCAGAACGTCGAGTTGCCGCTCAAGGTTGCCGGTGTACCGAAGGAACAGCGCGACCGTAAGGTCCGTGAATTGCTGGAACTGGTCGGCCTGGAAGCCAAGCACAAGGCCTATCCTTCGCAGCTGTCCGGCGGCCAGAAACAGCGTGTCGGCATTGCCCGCGCGCTGGTTCACGATCCGGCGATTCTATTGTGCGACGAAGCCACGTCGGCGCTGGACCCGGAGACCACGCAATCGATCCTCGGCCTGCTGCGCGAGATCAACCGGCGCCTGGGCCTGACCATCATTTTGATCACCCACGAAATGGCGGTGATCCGCGAAATCTGCGATCGCGTGGTCGTGCTCGAGCGCGGGCGCGTGGTCGAACAGGGGCCGGTCTGGGAGGTCTTCGGTAACCCGCAACATGAGGTCAGCAAGACCTTGCTCGCGCCGTTGCAGCATGCCCTGCCTTCCGAGTTGCAAAGTCGTCTGCAGGCGCAACCGCAATCCTCGGAGGACGCTGTGGTCCTGCGTCTGCAATTCACTGGAACGGCCCATGACGAACCCGACATCGCCGCCCTGTTCAGCGCCCTCGGTGGCCGCGTACGCCTGCTGCAAGGTGGCGTTGAACGGATTCAGGGCCATGCGCTGGGGCAACTGCTGCTGGCGGTGACCGGCTCGTCCCTCGACGCCGAAGAATTGCGTCGGCGCGCAAGCCAATGGGCGCAGCAGGTGGAGGTATTGGGCTATGTGGTTTGATCGCTTGCTGCAAGGTTTCGTCGACACGTTTTTGATGGTCGGCGTGTCGTCGTTGATCGCACTGCTGGCTGGCATTCCGCTGGCGGTGATCCTGGTCACCAGCTCCAAGGGCGGCATCTACGAAGCCCCCACGGTGAACCGCGCACTGGGTGCGTTCGTGAACCTGTTTCGCTCGATTCCGTTCCTGATTCTGATGGTGGCGCTGATTCCCTTCACCCGACTGATTGTCGGCACCACCTACGGAGTTTGGGCGGCCGTGGTGCCGCTGACCATCGCCGCCACGCCGTTCTTTGCACGGATTGCTGAAGTGAGTTTGCGCGAGGTGGATCATGGCCTGATCGAAGCAGCACAGGCCATGGGCTGCCGGCGCCAGCACATTGTTTGGCACGTGCTGTTGCCTGAAGCGCTGCCGGGGATTGTCGGGGGATTCACCATTACTTTGGTGACGATGATCAACTCGTCGGCCATGGCCGGGGCGATTGGTGCCGGTGGGCTGGGAGACATCGCGTATCGGTACGGATACCAGCGCTTTGATAGCCAGATCATGCTGACGGTGATTGTGTTGCTGGTGGCGTTGGTGGCGGTGATTCAACTGGGCGGGGATCGCCTGGCGCGCGGCCTGAACAAGCGCTAACCCTGTAGGAGCGAGCCTGCTCGCGATGGAGGCCAACGATAACGCGGGAAACCTGATTCCCTGCAGCGTCCTCAGGTTTATCGCGAGCAGGCTCGCTCCTACAGGAAGGCGATATTTCGTACAACAGTTTCAGTCTTTCCGAAGGCCCGATCCCTTTCCTTTGCAGGACATTTCCTAGATCATTTCGCCCGCTTGCGCCTGCCAAATCCGGTGGCTAGTCTCGGCCGGTCACTGCTCATCAGTGATCGGGTTTAGTAGCCCCGGACAATAGGTGCATAGCAATTCCATGCTCATGCTCGGCGATATTTGCCGCATGCAAAATGGTAGCTGTGCGTGGGGCATCTTCGGATGCACCGGTTTTCCTATTGACCGGCCTACTACCTGCGCACAGCCACCACCCAATCGTTTAGTAGGCGGTAAGTGATGGCTCACGGCGTATCAGTGTGGCGACCACCTCAAGGGTGCCGACCGGGCCATGGTGTTTTCGGTGTGGCATTTGCTGGAGATTGCCAAGGCGATGGTGGACCGGTCGATTGAGTGTTTGGGGATGAAGCACGGCTGAGTCTGCACCACCGCCATCGCGAGCAAGCTTTGCTCCCACAGGGGTACGCGATCAACTGTGGGAGCAAAGCTTGCTCGCGATGGGCTGCGCAGCAGCCCCCGGCGCCATGGCGTATATTCGGCAGATATCAATCGCCTGCGCAGCCCACCATGAAACAGACCCCCACCGACCTCGACCAGATCACTTCCACCACCCTGGCCCATTACAACGCGGTGGCCGATAGTTTTCGTGAAGGCACCCGTGATCACGACGTCAGCCAGAACATCGATGCGCTGATGCGGCATATCCAGGGCGAGGCGCCCTTCGACATTCTCGATTTTGGCTGCGGACCGGGTCGTGACTTGCAGACGTTCACTCGCATGGGCCACAAGGCTGTTGGCCTCGATGGTTCGGAAAAGCTTGCGCAGATGGCCCGTGAGGACAGCGGGTGCGAGGTCTGGCAGCAGGACTTTTTGAAGCTCGATCTGCCGGACGAACGCTTCGACGGGATTTTCGCCAATGCGGTGTTGTTCCACATTCCGCGCCAGGAGTTGCATCGGGTGTTGAAGGAACTGCGCGCGAGCTTGAAGCCCGGTGGCGTGTTGTTCAGCTCCAATCCCCGTGGCGAGAATCAGGAAGGCTGGAACGGGCCGCGTTATGGGGCGTATCACGACCTGGCGGCGTGGCAGCAGTTGCTGACCGAGGCGGGGTTTGTGGAGCTGGAGCATTACTACCGACCGGCGGGGTTGCCGAGGGAGCAGCAGCCTTGGTTGGCGAGTGTCTGGCGAAAGGTTTGAAGCCTTAAATGTGTGGTGGTCGTACTGGCCTCATCGCTGGCAAGCCAGCTCCCACAGGGAACTGAGTTTGTCTGAACAACTCGGTCACTGTGGGAGCTGGCTTGCCAGCGATGCTCTTCAGGGCGAAGAAGAAACCTGATAGCTCACCACCGCCCCATCCGCCACAAACGCAGAGATGCTCTGCCCCGCCAACCGTTGACCTTCAACCTCACGTTCACGCCCATCAAAATTGGCCACCAACCGTGTGCCATCGGCAAACGTGGTCTTCTGCACCAATCGATCCTCACTCAGCCATCGGAAGTCGGTCATCGCCTGGGTCGCCAGACGCTCGTGCAGAGGCCGGAAGAAGGCATCCTGACGCGCCATCACCGGCAGTCGCTGCTTTAAGGTTTCGGCAGTCAGGTGATACAGCGGCGGTACGTTGTAGAGCAACTGGGCCAGTTCGTTTTCAACCCGCACATTGCTCAGCTTGAGACTGTCGAACAACCAGTGATGGGTGGTGATAACCGAACCGTGGAACACCGCCTGATACAGGGGTAGCCGCATCTGCGGGGAAAAATGCACTGTACGGTAGGGTTCCTTGAGTGGAACGGTTTTGAAGAACACTTGAGGCTGCTCATTGGGGAACCAGCGGCCCAGGTAATACTCGGACTCCGGATTCTTGCTCATGTCCGGATCCCCCCAACCGATCACCGGCGTCTGCATGCCATGGGCAAACAGGATGCCCTGCGAGGTGGTGGCGTTGCCATCTTCCGAACCCGTGGGCAACTGCAGGGTTTCATTCACCCAGCGCGCCGCGTCGATATTGCCCTCGGCGTTTTGCGCCTGGGTCAAGGTAGCGCCTGTTCGATAGCTGTCGAACAGCATGCCGGTGGCGTAGGCATCGAGAAACCAGCTATTGAATCCCGCGCGCGCCTGTACCGCCTTGATGCGGGCCTCAAGCAATGGCCGGACACAACGCGGATCGGTGTAGTGCCCTGATTGCTGAAAGCCGCTTTTGAACTGCCCGCCGCTCAAGACAATCGCACAGTCACGGTTGGCCCCAGAGCCCAGGTGCGCCGTGGCCCAGTCCGGATTTTCACTGGCGCTGAGCGCGGTTTCGTAGGAGTCGTACGGCGCCAGCAAATACCCTTGCGCAACAGCCTCGCGCACCGTCTCGGGGTGCCAGAGACCACCCTCCCAACCTTCGCCGAGCCCTATCCACAACCGCGAAAGTCCTGCGGCTTTCAGCTGTTCAAAGGTAACCGTCGACAAGCTGCTGCCCCAATGTTCAGGGGATGCGGTGAGTGCTTCGGCAAATTCACTGGCCAACTTCTTGCGCAACTGGCCGTAACCCTCGGCGAGTTTCTGCATGTCCGGCTCGACTACCGCCTGCCAGCCCTTTCGCGCCAGGGTGTTGAGCGCGCCGTTCAAGCCCCTCAACAAGGTGGTCTGTTGGTATCGGTTCAAAGGCGATCCTGCGGTACTCAGGATCTTGCGGGCCTGAGCGTCGAGACCACGGCGCAAGTCGCTGGCCAGTGCGCTGTTGCCTCGCATCAGCGTCAACAACGCCGACCAACTGCGCACGTCTTTCGGTCCGAGCAGGTCGTTGCCCCACAAATAAACATGGCTGGCCCCCAGGAGCTTCTTGGCTTCGGGCGTTTTCAACAGTTTGCTGCTCAAGGTTTCGTATTGCCCGTTGTTGACCAGCCACTGTCGATAACGCTTTGCCCCGGCCAACAGATCGGCATCCCCAAAAAACAATTTGAACGTCAGCGGTGCATGGGGCTCAAGGGAAGTGAACTGATGATTGGCCGTCAGGGCAAAGCTGTTGTTCTCGGCGCTGAACGCCAAGCGGTTGTTGTAGGGATTGGTCATCAGCCAATTGAGGGTGAACCCACCGTGATCGACGCCCCATAGCGGCAGGCTCAAATCCTGGGTGGTGTTGAAATCACCCCGATCGAGTAGAAATTTTTGCCAATGCGAGTTGCCCGACGGAACGTAATGCCCCTCGGCCATTGGCCAGATCAGGCCGTTGCCGATGGCATGGCCGGGTTGTTGGAGAAACTTCAGTTCACCCGGATCACGGGCTGTGATGGACAGGGAAAGCTCACGTTGATCGAGAACGGCACTGAGGGTCCATGCGCCATCGTCCCATTGCCAATCCAGGCGATCGGCATTTTGCTTGAGATCGCTGACCTTGTGCCCGACAACGCCCGTTGAGGCTTGCACTGGCGATTGCTGCGCTGGAATGACGCGGATCGCCAGCGTGGCAGGATCGAGTTCGATGCGCCACAGCGGATTTTCCAGCACGTTGGCTGCCAACGCCTGGGACCACAGCAATACGCCAAGCAACAATGCGCAGCGTAAGTAATGAGCCATGCACGACATCAGAAAATCCCTCTTCGCAGTGGAAGAGGGAAGCTACAACAGCCCGACGACGCTGTAAGTAGGACCGTTCCCAAAATTCCTTTCGAGCACCAACGCCTGTACTGGCCTCATCGCTGGCAAGCCAGCTCCCACAGGTACAGCGTCGGGCACAAAATTTGTGAACGACGCAGAAAGTGTGGGAGCTGGCTTGCCAGCGATGAGCGCGAAGCGCTCGACTTACCGCACTTCTTTCTTCGGCTCGCGAATTTTGTACCAGGCCACATACAGCGCCGGCAGAAACAGCAGCGTCAGCAGCGTGGCGATGATGATGCCGCCGATCATCGCGTAGGCCATCGGTCCCCAGAACACTTCCCGGGCAATCGGGATCATGCCCAGGCTCGCGGCCGCCGCGGTCAGCAGAATCGGCCGCCGACGATGTTCGGTGGCTTGCACCACGGCATCCCACTGTGATGAGCCTGCGTCCACAAACTCGTCGATCTGGGTCACCAGGATCACCGAGTTGCGGATGATGATACCGATCAGCGCCAGGATCCCCAGGATCGCCACAAAGCCCATTGGCGTACCGGTCGGCACCAGCGCGATCACCACGCCGATCAAGCCCAGCGGCGCCACGCTGGCCACCAGGAACATTTTCTGCACGCTGTGCAATTGGATCATCAGGAAGGTTGCCATCAAAAACAGCATCAACGGCACGACCTTGGCAATCGGCCCCTGGGCCTTGCTGCTTTCCTCTACCGTACCGCCGGTGGCGACCTTGTAGCCCACCGGCAACGCGGCGGCGAATTTGTCGATGTCCGGCTTGAGCAAGGCCACCAGGTCGGTGGGTTGAATCTCGCCCAGTGTCGCAGCCTTGATGGTCACCGTCGGTTTGCGGTCGCGACGCCACACCAGTGGCTGCTCCAGTTCGTAGCGCACGGTGGCAAATGCCAGCAGCGGAATCGAGGTGCCGCCCGGCGTGACGATCTGCAGGTTTTGCAGGGTTTCCGACGAGCCACGTTCAGCATCCACCGCGCGGCCGACCACGTTGATCAGGTAGATGTCATCGTCGACCTGGGTCACCGTCGAGCCGCTGACGATGCTGTTCATCAGGTTCGCCACATCTTCGGAAGACAGGCCAAGCTGGCGTGCCTTGTCCTGCGCGATGTCGATGCGCAAGACCTTGCCCGGTTCATTCCAGTCGAAAATGATCTCGCCGATGTGCGGGCTCTTGTCCAGTTCGCTGGCCAGATCGATGGCGTGCTTTCGCACCTGATCGATGTCATTACCACTGACCCGATACTGAATCGGCCGCCCGACCGGCGGGCCCATTTCCAGCGCCTGAACGTAGCTGCCGATGCCGACGAAGTCCTTGCGCAGACGTTCACGCAGGCGATCGCTGAGCACTTTGCGCGACTCGAACCCTTTGCTGACGATCACCAGTTGCGCGTAATACGGGTTCTGCAATTGCTGGTCCAAAGGCAGGTAGAAACGAATCGCACCCTGGCCGATATAGGTGCTCCAGCGCACGATGTCCGGGTCACCCTTGAGCGTCGCTTCGAGCTTGTCCACAGCCTTGCGGGTTTCATCGATGGAGGCGTTTTGCGGCAAGTTCAGGTCCACCAGGATTTCCGGGCGATCCGAGGACGGGAAGAACTGGTTTTGCACAAAGCCCATGCCCAACACCGACAGCACAAACAGCAGCACGGTGATGCCGATGGCCCACCAGCGATTGCGCAGGCTCCACAGCAAACCACCATTGAACGCCCGCCCCAGACGCCCCGGCTCCGCCGAATGCGGTTTCACTTGAGTGCTGAGGATGTGCACGCCGATCACCGGGGCAAACAGCACCGCGACAATCCACGAGACGATCATCGCCACAGCGATCACTGCAAACAAGGTGAAGGTGTATTCGCCGGCAGAGCTGGCGTTGAGACCAATCGGCACGAAACCGGCGACGGTCACCAGCGTACCGGTGAGCATCGGGAAGGCTGTCGAAGTGTAGGCAAAGGTTGCCGCCTGCTCCTTGGTGTCGCCCAGCTCCAGACGCGAGACCATCATCTCGACGGTGATCATTGCGTCATCCACCAACAGACCCAGGGCAATGATCAGCGCGCCGAGGGAAATCCGCTGCATGGTGATGCCGCTGTATTCCATGAACACAAACACCATCGCCAGCACCAGCGGGATCGAACACGCCACCACCAATCCGGCGCGCACGCCGAGGCTGATGAAGCTGACGACCAGCACGATCACCACCGCTTCGAACAACGCACTGGTAAAGCCGCCGACCGCCTCCTCCACCACTTCAGCCTGGTCGGACACGTTGTGCACGCCAACACCCACCGGCAAGTCTGCGGTCAGCTCATTGATGCGCTGGTGCAACGCCTTGCCGAACACCTGTATGTTGCCGCCCTTCTGCATGGCGATGGCCAGGCCGATGGCTTGCTGACCATTGAAGCGAAACTCAGGTGACATCGGGTCGACATAGCCACGCTGGATATCAGCGACATCGGCCAGACGATAGAAACGGTCGTTAAGCCGCAGGTTGACGTTGGCCAGGTCCTTTTCAGAAGCGAACTGACCGGAGGTGCGCACGGAAATCCGCTCCGGGCCAGCCTCGATCACCCCGGCCGGGGTCACGGCGTTCTCTTTTTGCAGGCTCTGCACGACCTGCGCTTCATCGATGCCCAGCGCCGCCAGTTTGCGCGTCGAGAAGTTCAGGTAAAGGACTTCATCCTGCTGGCCGACCATTTCGATCTTGCCCAGCCCCGGCACATTGTGGATCTCGGCACGGGCCTGCTCGACGTAGTCACGCAACTGACGCATCGTCAAACCGTCGGCGGTAAAGGCATAGACCGAGCCGAATACATCACCGAATTCGTCGTTGAACGCCGGCCCCTGGATGCCCTGGGGGAACTGGCCCTTGATGTCGCCGATCTTCTTGCGCACCTGGTACCAGATTTCCGGAATGTCCTTGGCCTTGGTGGTGTCGCGCAGGTTCACGTAGACCGTGGACTCGCCGGGGCGTGTGTAGCTTTTCACATAGTCGAGGGAGTCGAGCTCCTCGAGTTTTTTCTCGATGCGGTCGGTGACCTGCTTGAGGGTCTCTTCCTGGGTCGCACCGGGCCAGCGACTCTGGATCACCATGGTTTTGATGGTGAAGGAAGGGTCTTCCTCGCGGCCCAGGTTCATGTACGAGAACACGCCCATCAGCAAGGCGACGAACATCAGGTACCAGACAAACGACTGATGCTTGAGCGCCCATTCGGATAAGTTGAAACTCCCTTTCATTGCGCGCTGTCCTCGTCGACTTTCACTTTCTGCCCCGGTTTGAGGCTGTTGACACCGGCGGTGACGATACGGTCACCGTTCTTCACGCCGTAGGCCAGCACCACGCTGTTGTCGGTGCGGCTGATAATGCTGACATCCCGAGGCGACACGGTTTGCGACTGTGGATCGACGACCCAAATCCGGGGTTTGCCTTCGACCTCCTGCAAGGCGGTCAAGGGCAGTTCGATGCGTGGCTTGACGGCCGAGCTCAAGGTCACGCTGATCGCCGTACCCAGGCGAAATGCGGTCGGTGTCTCGGTCAGGGTCAGGCGTGCGCGCCGGGTACGGGTGGTGCTTTCGGCCTGGGGTTCGATTTCCCGCACGGTGGCCGTGGTGGTGATTTGCGGGTTCAGCTGCGAGGCGACCTGGAACACCACATCCTTGGGCAACTGGTCGATCAGGGTGTCCGGCAGATCGATTACCGCTTCCTTGATGTCCGGTTGCGCCAGGGTGACCACCTGCTGACCGGCAGTGACGGTTTGCCCGGCTTCGGCATTCCACGCGGTGACCACGGCCTTGTGGTCGGTGCGCAACTCAACGTAGTTGAGCTGATCCCTGGCCTGGTTGACCGCAGCCCTGGCCTGATCGAGGGACGCCTGGGTGGTTTTCAGGTCGGTTTGCGCAGCGTCCAGTTGCGCCTGTGAGCCCACACCACGATCGAACAGATCCTGCTGGCGCCGGGCGGTGGCTTGGGCGTTGATGAACTGCGCCTGGACGCTCGCCAGATCGCCCTCTGCAGAGCGCAACTGGTTCTGCTGGTCGGTGGGATCGAGCGAGGCGAGCAAGGCGCCTTTTTCGACTTCAGCGCCTACGTCGACGGCGCGGCTGGCAATGCGTCCGGGCACCCGGAACCCGACATTGCTTTCATAGCGAGCCTGGATGTTACCCGCAAAACGCCCCAGGTTTTCTTCGCCCAACGCCTGGACCTTCATCGACAGCACCGGGCGCACCGGCTCCGGCGGTGGTTCTTTTTTCGAGCAGGCCGCCAGTACCACGCTGGCCAACACCAATAACAGAGGCTTCATGGCTTAGCCTCCTTGGCCAGGTCTTTATAGGTGTTTTCGGCGATCTCCACCGTCACACCGGGGTGCAACAATTGGCCACCGGCGATGACGACTTTTTCGCCACCGTTCAGGCCGGCGCTGATGATGACTTTACCGGTCAGGTAGCGGCCGACGGTGACAGGATGCAGTTGCGCCTTGCCCTCCCCGTCCACCAGCCACACGGCGGGGTCGCTGACCTTTTTCGTCAGCGCCGACCACGGCAATTCCACCGCAGCTTTACCGTGGGTGGTGCCGGTGGCACTCACCACCGATCCCAGCTGCATGCCCTGGGGCAAGTTGCCCAGGGTGATCTTGACCTGCACTGTGCCCGTCTGTTCGGAGACCGACGGGGTGATTTCGCGAACAGTGCCGGTGGTTTTGATCGCCGGGTTATCGAGCAGGCTGACCACCACCGTTCGGTCCGCCGGCGGTTCGATCAGCAACGACTCGTAGACGTTGAACACCGCGTCGCGCTCGCCGTCCTGGGCCAGGCTGAAAATCGGCACCGTGGCCTGTACCACCTGGCCGACTTCGGCCTGACGCGCCGTGATAATGCCCGGTGCATCAGAGATCAACGCGGTGTAACTCAATTGTTCACGGGCATTGGCCAACTGCGCCTGGGCGGCCGCCAGCGAGCTTTGGCTGCTGCGCAAGGCGGCCTGGGCGGAATCGAATTCACTTTGACTGGTGTAACCCTTGGGCAGGAGTTTTTGCTGACGCACGAAAGCCGCCGCGTTCTGCTTGACCTTGGCCTGTTCGGCGACGACCTGGGCCTGGGCCGAGTCGAGGCTGGTTTGCAGGTCCTTGGGATCAAGCCGGGCGAGCACTTGCTTGGCAGAAACCCGGTCGCCAACATCGACCGTACGCTGGATGATCTTGCCACCAACACGGAACGACAGTTCAGTCTGCACCCGCGCCTGAACATCGCCGGTCAAGGTGACGCTGGCGGCGTAGTCGGACGGTTTCACCTCTTGGACGAAAACCCGTGGCCGGTCCTTCTCCACTGGCTTTTTTTCACCGCAGGCCGTCAGCAGGGCCAACAGGCTCAGGCCAACGACTATTTTCAATCCGGGACCAGCCATGCAGACTCCTTTGCGTTTAACGGGCGCGATTCGTCTGTCAGCTTAGAACAGGGTTCCAAGTGCGCCTACTGTGGCGTCAAATAAAGCCTGAATCCCGGTAGCAGGAAGCTCAACATGCTCAAAACCCTTGCGGTAGCCAACTACCGATCGATCAACAAACTGGTGATCCCGCTGGGTCGACTGAACCTGATTACCGGCCCAAACGGCAGCGGCAAATCCAACCTCTATCGTGCGTTGCGCCTGCTGGCGGAAACCGCTCAAGGCGGGGTGGTCAATGCGCTGGCCCGCGAGGGTGGGCTGGAGTCGACCTTTTGGGCCGGCCCGGAAACCATCACGCGGCGCATGCGTAATGGTGAAGTGCCAGTTGAGGCAACAGTGCGAAAAGGCGTGAAGCGTCTGCGGCTGGGGTTTGCCGGTGAGGATTTCAGCTACTCGATCAGCCTGGGGCTACCCGACTCTAACGGTCATTTCATGTTGCCCGGCCACACTTTACCCATACCGTCACGCTTCAGCCTCGACCCGCAAATCAAGCGTGAATGCATCTGGTCCGGACCGCTCTACCGTCCGGCCAGCCTGCTGGTGGATCGCGACGGCCCGATGATCCGCTCCCGGGCCGACCGTAGCTGGGACGTGTTGGCTCAGCACACGCCGAATTTCGACAGCCTCTTCGACCAGGTCGGCAGCCTGCGAACCTCACCGGAAGTGCTGGAAATGCGCGAGTTCATCCGCCGCTGGCGCTTCTACGATCACTTTCGCAGCGACGCCGACGCGCCGGTGCGCCAGCCACAGCTGGGCACCCGCACCCCGGTGCTGCACCACGATGGCAGGGACCTGGCGGCGGCGTTGCAGACCATCATCGAAATCGGCGAACCCGAGGCATTGCGAGCCGCGATCAGCGATGCGTTTCCCGGTGCACGCCTGCACATCGAGCCGCTGCCCGGTGGACGCTTTGCGATCGAGTTTTATCAGGAAGGGTTGTTGCGCCCGCTATCGGCGGCTGAGTTGTCGGACGGAACGTTGCGGTATTTGCTGCTGGTGGCGGCGCTGTTGACGCCCCGGCCACCGACATTGATGGTGCTGAACGAGCCAGAAACCAGCCTGCATCCGGATCTGTTACCGGCGTTGGCGCGGCTGATTATTCGCGCGTCGGAGCAGTGTCAGGTGTGGGTGGTTTCCCATGCGCGGCGGTTGATTTCGGCCTTGCAGGAGGACCCGGAATGCAATTGCATCGTGCTGGAGAAAAACCTCGGCCAGACCGGGATCGTCGGGCAGCGGATGCTGGATGAGCCGGCTTGGCATTGGCCGGATTAGGCGGTGCCTGCAAATCCAATCGCTGGCAAGCCAGCTCCCACAAGGATCACCTCAATCCTGTAGGAGCTGGCTTGCCAGCGATGGCGATCAAAAGGTCAACGCAGCACTCGAAGAATCACCCCTGCCACTTCCCACCCTCGACAATCACGCTCTCAGGCTTGGTGTCATCGCTCAGTTCCTTGCGCACATACTGGTCGTACAGCTTGAGCAAATACTTGTCCTCACCCAGCTTCGCCAATTCAGCATTGACCCAGTCGCGCAGCTCAATGTTGCCCTTCTTCACCGCCGGTGCGATCGGCGCTTCCGCGCCCAGGGTCTGGCTCAATACACGGTAGCCGGGGTTCTGCTTGGCCCAGCTGAACAACACCAGGTTGTCTTGCGCATAGGCATCGCCACGACCATTGGCCAGGGCTTGCAAGGACTCGGAGTTTTTCTCGAACTTGAGCAATTTCCAGTCTGGATGGTTTTTGGTCAGCCAAATGTCAGCCGTAGTGCCCGTGGTGACGATGGTGGTGCGGGTCGCCAGGTCATCGAGGTTTTTCACCGCACTGCCCTGAGGCACCAGCGCCTGGACCGCGACCTTGAGGTTCGGGTTGGTGAATTCCACCGCTTCCTTGCGCTCCGGCGTGACGGTCATGTTGGCCAGGATCAGATCGACTTTGTCGCTTTGCAGGAATGGAATCCGGCTCGCCGGCTCCACGGCGATGAACTCGACCTTGTTTTCATCGCCCAACAGATCCTTGGCGAATTGACGGCCGATGTCGGTATCGAAACCGACGTAGCGCCCGGCTTCATTGACGAAACCGAACGGCGGCTTGTCAGTGAAGACGCCCACGATCAGTTTGTCCCGTGCCTTGATTTTTTCCAGATAACTGGCGCTTTCGCTGGCGACTTTCGGCTTCGCCGGTTCTTCGGTTTTGTTGCAGCCGGCCAGCAATGCGAGGCCCAGCAGCGGGAGAAGCAAGAGTGAAGACTTGGCAGTTTTCATGACAGTTCCAGTTCCTTTG
Source organism: Pseudomonas izuensis (assembly GCF_009861505.1). Taxonomy (GTDB): domain Bacteria; phylum Pseudomonadota; class Gammaproteobacteria; order Pseudomonadales; family Pseudomonadaceae; genus Aquipseudomonas; species Aquipseudomonas izuensis. The sequence continues at coordinate 397,988 of NZ_WTFT01000004.1, forward strand.
TTTGAGTCGTTTTGGGTAGTGCGGCGACGTAGGAGAATTTCTCCAGGAACTGCTGCGCTCGTGCGGTTTGCGGGTTCGTAAAGAAGATCTCGGGAGGGTTTTGCTCGAGGATGCGCCCGGCATCCATGAACACGATTCGATCGGCCACGGCGCGGGCGAAGGCCATTTCGTGGGTGACGATCAACAGGGTCATGCCCTCGCGGGCCAGGCCTTGAATGACCTCCAGCACTTCCTTGACCATTTCCGGGTCGAGGGCGGCGGTGACTTCATCGAACAACATGACCTTGGGGTTCATGCACAGCGAACGGACGATGGCGATACGTTGCTGCTGACCGCCGGAGAGCTGTCGTGGATAAGCATCGCGCTTGTCCGAAAGGCCCACGCGTTCGAGCAAGGCTTCAGCCTGGGCGCGGGCTTCACGGCGATCACGTTTCTGCACCTTGAGCGGGCCGAGCAGCAGGTTGTCGAGCACGCTCATGTGCGGGAACAGGTGATAACTCTGGAACACCATGCCGATTTGCTGCCGCACTTCGCGCCAGTCGGTGGACGTGTCCAGCAGCTCACGGCCGGCGAATTTAAGACTGCCGCTGTGAGCGGTCTCCAGTCCGTTGAGGCAACGCAACAAGGTGCTTTTGCCACAACCGCTGGGTCCGAGAATGACGACGACTTCGCCCGGTTTCACACTCAGGTCGATGCCATTGAGCACTTGCTGCTCGCCGAAGAATTTGTTGAACCCCTTGAACTCGATAAGTGCGCTCATGCTTGCGTCCAGCGCCGCTCCAGCACACGCGAGGCGGCCGACAACGGGTAGCAGATGAAAAAGAAAAACAGGAACAGCGCGCCGTAGATCAGCACCGATTCGTATGTACGCTCGATGATTTGCTGGCCGACCTTGATCACATCCACCACACCGATCAGCACGGCCAGGGAGCTGGTCTTGATGATCCGCGTGTAGACGTTGATGGTCGGCGGCGTCATGCGTTTCAGCGCTTGCGGCAGCAGCACGTAGCCATAGAGTTGCGTTGCGCTCAGTCCAATCGACAACCCGGCTTCACGCTGCCCGCGAGGCAACGACTGCAACGCACCGCGCACCACTTCACCCACCTCGCTGGCGCCCCATAGCGAGAGCACCAGCACCGCGCACCAGAAGCTCGGAATGCTCAGACCAAAAAAGATCGGCAGGCCGAAGAACAGCAAGTACAACCAGACCAGCACCGGGATCGCCCGGAACAATTCCAGGTAGACCCGCAGGACCGCGTTCAGCCACTTCACATCCAGCGTGCGCAATACGCCGTAGAACACGCCGCCGACGGTGCTAATGGCGATGCTCAGGAAAGAAATCGACAGGGTTTGCAGCGCGCCCTTGCCCAGTTGCGGCAATGACACCCACAACAACTCAAGACCCGAACTGGCCATGCTGGAGCCTCCTTTCCAGACGGCTGAGCAACAGCGACAACGGCAAGAACAACAGCACGCAAATCAGCGTCAGCACGGCGAGCATTTCGTAGGTTTTGTAGTAGAGCGCGATATAGCTCTTGGTGGTGTAGAGAATCTCGGGCACTGCCACCGCCGAGACCACGGTGGTTTCCTTGAGCAGGAAAATGAAATTGGCAAACAGCGACGGCAGGCTGAGGATGCCGGCCTGCGGCAGGATCACGTAGCGCAACAATTGTCCGTGGGACAGGCCGATGGAACGACCGGACTCCAGTTGCGCCTGGGGCACGGCCTCCACGCCGGCGCGCAGCACTTCGGTGAGGTAGGCACCACCGAGGAAGGTCATGGTGATGATTGCTGCAGCAAAACCCGAGACCTTGATGCCCAGTGCCGGCAAGGCGAAGTAGACGAAGAACAGTTGAATCAGCAGCGGTGTATTGCGCGCCAGCTCCACATGGAGACCGACCAGGCGCTGCAAGTAAGGCGTGCGAAACACCAGAATCGTCGCGTTGATCAGCGCCACCAGCAGCGAAGTGCCAATAGCGATGAATCCGACTTGCAGCGTCACACCCACTGCTTTGAGAAACGCCGGCAAGGTGCTGAGGATAAAAGCGTAATCGAAGTTCATTGAACATCCTGGACGCCGCTCGGTAAGCGACGGTGGCGCAGTCCATGGACAGAGGATAACTGTCCGGCAAGCACCAACTTTAAAGGTATAAGAATTAGAATTTAAATACCGTTAAAGCATATTGATATCACGCAAAAAACTATCCAAATGCATTTGCCGGGGTGGCAAGACCTATCCTGGGAAGGCCTGCCCCTGTAGGAGCGAGCCTGCTCGCGATGGCGGCCTGACATTCAACATTGACGTCGTCTGACAGTCCGCTTTCGCGAGCAGGCTCGCTCCTACAGGGGTTTTGTGCAGGCACAAAAAAACGCCGACGCTGTATCAGCCGTCGGCGTTGGAAACCTTGAAGGGGTTTACCTCGCGAATCAGAACGCTGGCAGTACTGCGCCGCTGTACTTCTTCTCGATGAATGCTTTCACTTCCGGGCTGGTCAGGGCTTTGGCCAGTTTCTGGATGGCAACGCTGTCCTTGTTGTCTGGACGAGCCACCAGGAAGTTCACGTAAGGCGAATCCGCACCTTCGATCACCAGTGCGTCTTTAGCCGGGTTCAGACCTGCTTCCAGTGCGTAGTTGGTGTTGATCATGTCCAGGTCGACCTGATCCAGCACACGCGGCAGCATGGCGGATTCCAGTTCCTTGAACTTGAAGTTGTGCGGGTTCTTGGCGATGTCTTTCGGGGTCGCCAGGGCGTTTTTCGGGTCTTTCAACTCGATCAGGCCAGCCTTCTGCAGCAGGATCAGGGCACGGCCGCTGTTGCTGCCTTCGTTAGGGATGGCAATGGTCGCGCCGTCTTTGAGCTCGGCCAGGGTTTTGACTTTCTTCGAGTAGCCACCGAAGGGTTCAACGTGAACACCGATCACGGTTTCCAGGTGAGTGCCTTTGCCTTCGTTGAAGCTTTTCAGGTACGGCAGGGTCTGGAAGTAGTTGGCGTCCAGACGCTTCTGGTCGACCTGCACGTTCGGCTGAACGTAGTCGGTGAAGACTTTGATCTCCAGGTCCACGCCTTCTTTGGCGAGGGTTGGCTTGATCAGTTCAAGAATCTCGGCGTGTGGAATCGGGGTCGCCGCAACCACCAGTTTCTCGCCAGCCTGGGCCAGGCCCGAGGTCAGGGCAGCCGCCAGTGCGGTGAACAACAGAACCTTTTTCATGCAGTGTCCTTATCGAAAATCACGGTCGCTTGTGGCGACGGCTATTAGTACGAGTGCCAGTGAAGTGCTATCGCTGGCGTGAAGCGGACAATACCGGGATTTTTTATTCCCGAACAATATCTTTTATTCACTTTCATATTCCATTTTGTTCATACAGCTCTAACCCGTTGGTTGGACGCTATCTGTGGGAGCAAAGCTTGCTCGCGATGGCGTCCTCGCGACAGACCGAGTCGCCTGAATCGCGAGCAAGCTTTGCTCCTACGGAAGGAGGCCGGCGTCTTTAAGTATTTGTTTCAGGGCGTCTTTTTCGGCGTCGGAGGCGTTGTCCAGAATCTGTTTGAGCTGCTGTTCGATCCGCGCCAAACCTTCATCCGGCAAATTCAAATGCTCCGGGAGTATCTCGTCGCCCGTACTGACCAGCAGCGCAAAGTGGATGACGTTTTCCAGCTCCCGGGTATTGCCCGGCCAGCTGTGTCGCTCCAGTACGCGTTGAGCGGCCTCGCTGATCAGCGGTACCGGCAAATCCAGGCGCTGGCTGTAGATGCCCAGGAAATACTCCGCCAACGACAGGATATCGCCCACCCGCTCACGCAGCGCCGGCAGTTCGAGCTGGCCTTCGCTGAGGTAGTGGTAGAGCCGCTCATGGAATTTACCCGCGGCAACCGCCTGGGCCAGGTCGATGCTGGTGGCGGCGACCAGACGCACGTCCACCGGACTGGGCTGATACGCACCGACGCGAGTGACTTCGTGGTTTTCCAGCGCGGCGAGCAATTTGATCTGAATCGGCAGCGGCAAGTCGCCGATTTCATCCAGATACAAGGTGCCACCGTTGGCCGAACCGAACCAGCCGGCACGACTGCTGGCCGAACCGCTGTAACTGCCTGCGGTATAGCCGAACAATTCGGCGTCGGCGTAAGTCGGGCTGATCGCCCCGCAATTGACCGAGACGAACAACCCGCCGCGATCACTGGCGCGATGGATGTGCCGCGCCAACAACTCTTTGCCGGTGCCGGTTTCACCACGGATCAGCACCGAGATCGAACGCGGTGCCAGTTGCTCCAGCTCCTGGCGCAATTGTCGTGAGCGTGGATCGACGAACACCAGCGCCTTGGCGCGGATGCTCAGGGGACTTTTTTCAGCGTCGGGAAAGGTCAGCAGCGGCTGACCGAAGGTTTCAAAGCTCATGGCAGTCTCCCGCCCAAAACCGCCGGGAGACGGGGGGCGTTGAAAAAAAGGTTCAGGCACGGCGCAGGGCGTGGTGTTCCATGCGGTTTTGCAAGCGATAGAGATAGGCAAATCCCTGTTCCCAGCGCTGGTGACCGGACTTCACGTTGATGTGCCCCGCACCCGCCAGGATCCCCGCCTCCGCGCCCCAGTGACGCGCCAGTTCCAGCGCTCGCGGCGCACTGACGGCGGCATCGTTGTCGGAGCTGACCACCTGGCTCGGAAACGGCAACAGGTCGGTGGGAATCGGCGCAAAGTTGCGCAACGCCGGCGCACAAGCCGGGCGCTCGACATCCGCAGGAGCAACCAGCAAGGCCCCGCGAACCTGACGCAAAAACGGCAACGGCGCAGTCGCTGCCCAATGGGCGACGGTGATGCAGCCCAGGCTATGGGCAATCAGGATCACCGGGGTGCTGTCGGCGACAATCGCCTCGGCCAGCGCCGCGACCCAGTCTTCACGACGTGGTGTCAGCCAGTCGGCCTGCTCCACCCGTGCGCTGTTCGGCAGACTGTTCTGCCAATGGCTTTGCCAATGATCTTCTGGCGATCCTTGCCAGCCCGGCACAATCAGGTAGCGAATTGATTCGTTGCGCATGGGGGAACTCTCCTGCTGCGTGTCTGTTCCCGGTCGAGTATAGGGAGGAGAGTTATATTCGTTAAGGAATAAGAAGCTATTTATTAAGACCTATATCGAATATCAAATCTGTAGGAGCTGGCTTGCCAGCGAAGGCGGTGTATCAGCCAATATCGTTATCGCCTGACATGGCGCATTCGCTGCGGTGCGGCGATCCGACAAGCCAGCTCCTACAAAGGTTTGTGGAATAAAAAAGGGGCCGCACCCTGCCAAGGAGACGGCCCCGGAAACTCAAAACCTGCCAGCGTTGATCAACAACCCTGAAGCGGATGATTGGTGAAATTGGTTATCCAATAAAGGAATATTTAATTACTTTAATAGACCCTGATTGCATAAGCCATTGCCCCCACGGCAACCGCCAATCATCGTTGCTTGCATCACAACCTAGCGTCCCTTTAGGTCAAAATGATGACCAACGTCTTCGTTTTTGAGTTTCCCGGTGCATTGCTCAGACCTGAGCGGCACGCACCTGCTGCGGTTCTGCCGCTTCCTTGCGCACAAACCGGTTCGCCCGACCGAACGTACCGATATCGTTGAAGCGCACGCCCATCTCGCGCATCACTTTGTGCGCCACCGGTGCCGTCATCTGGCGGATGTAGAACGGCTCCTTCACCACAAAATGATGAATCCCGTGAGTGCTGCCGAAATTGAAGCAGAACGCCTGCAACGGCCACAGCCACCAAGCGTTCAACACCTGACACTGCTGCATCACGTTGCCCGGCTCCACGTCGCCGTAGTAATGCATGTTCGAGCTGATGAAGTGCAGGCAGAAGGTGCGCAACACGTTCGGACCGACGATCACCACGACGGCGATGTCGATGACCTGCATCACCGACAACGTGGTCGCCGACCATTCAATCGGCGCCCCCAGCAAATGGGCAATGCCATTGGCCGCGTGGAACCCGAGGAACACATACCACGCGCCCCAATGCATCAGCGCCAGCGGTGCGTAGACCTTCAGAGCGCGCATGGCGATGCTGAGTTTTTGCGCCGCGGTTGGCGCCCTTAGCATGCGGATAAACGCCGACATCACGTTGTCGCCGACCATCAACAACCGGGCGATGCCCCAAGGCTCGCCGTTGGTGATCGCCCGCTCTTCCATGTCGGTTTCCGTGCCGGAGACCTTGTGGTGATTGAGGTGCAGATGACGGCGAATCCACGGATTGATGGTGCTCGGCCGCGCCAGCCAGACCAGGCCCATCATCAGGTTGTGTGGCACCCGTTGTTTGCGAAAGTACATGCTGTGAATCAGATCGTGTTCGAGCTCGTGGGTCAGCGAAGCGAAAAAACCGTTGAGCAACAGGCACGCCCACCAGGCCATATGCCCGGTCATGTAGAGCGCCGCCGAACCGATCATCCCGGCCAGCGCGAAGGCCAGAATGCCCGCGCCCAGGGCATCCTGGTACATGAGAATCGGGTAGCGCTCGCGCAATTCGACGCCTTTGGCCAGCACCACTTGGCGAATATGCGCTGAGCGCTGGGTTGCATTCAGTCGCTGGGGACTTGCAGAAGTACCTTGCATGCTTCCATCCTCTGGTTATTGATGTTCGCATCCTGCCTTCTACGCTTTCCCGTAGCGGTAGCCGTGAACGCCAACCTGTTGACCGGAAGCGCCAATCAGCATGACTGAACCGACCTCCCTCGCCAGCTGGACCCGCGCTCTGCGCAAGCAACTCGACGCCCTGGGCCTCGACAGCACCGCGCTGTGCCAGCAAGCCGGGCTTGACCCGCAATTGATGGACGACCCGAACGCCCGTTACCCGTTGTCCGGTACCACGCGCCTGTGGGAACTGGCGGTGCAGGTCAGTGGCGACCCGGCGATTGGCCTGCGCGTCTCGCGCTTCGTCAGCCCCACCACGTTCCATGCGCTCGGTTATGCGCTGGTGGCCAGCGGCAGTCTGCGGGAAGTCTTCGAGCGCATCGTGCGCTATCACCAAGTGGTCAGCGATGCCCAGGAACTGGAGTTGACCCGCGCCGAGGATCGCTATCACTTCCGCCTGAAAATCCCGCCAGGCAATCCGGCCCCGGCCTTCGAGGCCATCGACGCCTTCATGGCGATCTACGTGCGCACCTGTCGCAATCGCCTTGGCCGTGACTACGCCCCGCTGGCGGTGTACCTGCGTCGCCCGGAACCGGCGGACGTGCACCAATGGCACAAGGTGTTTCGCTCACCGGTGTACTTTTCCACTGACGAAGACCGACTGGAGTTCGCGCTCGCCGATTTCGACAGCCATCTGGACGATGCCAACCCGGAACTGGCCGAACACAACGAAACCGTGCTCAAGCGCACGCTGGCGCAACTCAAGCCGTTGACCTGGGAGCGCAAGGTGCGCGACGCCATCGAAGAACAATTGCCGGAAGGCGAACCCAGCGCCGAACACATCGCCAAGGCCCTGCATCTGAGCCTGCGCAGCTTGCAACGGCACCTGGCTGACGAGGGTTGTCGGTTCGACACGCTGCTCAACGAAAGCCGCGAGAACCTGGCGCTGCTGCACCTGCGCGATCCGCAATGTTCGTTGAGTGAGATCAGTTATTTGCTGGGGTTTGCCGATACCAGCAGCTTCAGCCGCGCATTCAAGCGCTGGACGGGGATGACGCCGGGGCAGTTTCGGGATGGGTTGCGCTGACATGCTCCCAGAGGTGTGCTGTCAGAACCGACCTCATCGCGGGCAAGCCCGCTCCCACAGGGTTTTAGGTTGACCACAAAACTGTGACTCACCTAGATCACTGTGGGAGCGGGCTTGCCCGCGAAGAGGCCAGATCAACCAGCGTCCAAGCCTGCTGACACCCCACATCGTCAGATTGTCGCCAGCGTCCGCAACCGCTCGGCATCGAGAATCTCGATTTCCCCATACCCCAGATTCAGAATCCCCTGCCCCTGCAATTCCTTGAGCAACTGATTTGTGGTCTGGCGCGACAGCGACAACATGGAAGCAAGCTGTTCCTGCGGCAACTGCAGGACACGACGTGGCTCGTCGAGCTGGCCGTAGCCTTCGGCGATCATCAGCAAGCGATGCGCCAGCCTCGCCGGGGCAGGCAAGAGGCTCAATTGTTCGAGATTGATGAACGTCATGCGCAGTTTCTGACTCATCAGCAACGCCAGTTGCCGCCAGTACACGGGCTGTTCGTCCAGCAGCGCCAGCAGTGCGGTTTGCGGGATGTGCAACAGCGTGCACGGACCTGCAGCGAACGCATCATGGGTGCGTGGCTGGCCATCGAACAGGCAGATTTCACCGAACCAGTGCGGCGGCTCCACCAGGCTCAGCAACGCCTCCTTGCCCTGCTCGTTGACGGCACCAACGCGCACCGCGCCTTCCAGCACCGCGTACAGCCCACACGGTGGATCGCCGCGCTGGAACAGGCGCTGGCCCGCTGACAGATGCCGTACTCGCCCGGCATTGAGCAGGCTATCCTGTAGGGAAACAGGCAGATGGCTGAACCATTGACCGCGCATCAGGCACGCACGCCAGACCTGCATATCCATGAAAACTCCTAGAGATTGTCGCCTGGCTGACAGAGCGAAAAATAACTCCGAGGCAAGATCAGTCACCCTACAGGAGGAAGAACAATGAAAAAAAGCCTCGTTGACCATCTCAGTCAATACGCCGCCTACCACCGCGACCCACGCAACATCGCCAGCCACTTCATTGGCATTCCGCTGATCGTCGTGGCCGTGGCGGTGTTGCTGTCCCGTCCGCAATGGGCCGGTGGCTGGCTTTCGCCGGCGGTGCTTGTCTCGCTGACGTCTGCCTGGTTTTACCTGCGCCTGGAGCTGCGCCTCGGGGTGCTGATGACAGTGTTGCTCGGACTGTGCGTGTGGGCCGGTCAGGTACTGGCGCAGCAAGGCACGCTGGTCTGGCTGGCGAGCGGCGTCGGGATGTTCGTGGTGGGCTGGGCGATCCAGTTTGTCGGGCATCACTACGAAGGGCGCAAACCGGCGTTTGTCGATGATGTGACGGGGTTGATTGTCGGGCCGTTGTTCGTGGTGGCGGAGCTGGCGTTCATGCTGGGATTGCGGCATGAGTTGAAAGAGCAGATCGAGGCGCGGGCGGGGGGTGTGCGGATCAATCCGAATCGTGCCGCTGTTTAGAATGCAATCGCGGGCAAGCCCGCTCCCACAGAGTTTTAGGTTGATCACAAAATTGTGATTTACCACAGATCACTGTGGGAGCGGGCTTGCCCGCGATGCTTTTAGATGTTGGCGAGCTTCTGCCAGACTTTCGGCTTGAAGAACAACGTCTCACCCTTGGCCAGGCCAATCAGGCTGTCGTGATCCTTCACCACTTCCGCTTCGATCAAATCGCTCTGCCCTTCGACCTTCAGTGTCACCCGGGTCGTCGCACCCAGCGGACGAATATCCCGCACTTCGGCCGCATGGTGATCTTCCAGTTCATGGCGCGACAACGACACTTCGTGCGGACGGAACAGCACGTGTTTGTCTTCGCCCAAGTGCAAGCGGTTCGAATCACCGAGGAAGTGATAGACGAAATCGCTGGCCGGGTTTTCGTAGACGTCGCCCGGTGAGCCGATCTGCTCGATCACACCCTTGTTCATCACCACGATGCGGTCGGCGACTTCCATGGCTTCTTCCTGGTCGTGGGTCACGAACACCGACGTCAGGTTGATGTCTTCGTGCAAGCGCGCCAGCCAGCGGCGCAGTTCCTTGCGGACCTTGGCATCGAGGGCACCGAAGGGTTCATCGAGCAGCAGCACTTTCGGTTCCACTGCCAGGGCACGAGCCAGGGCGATACGCTGACGCTGGCCACCGGAGAGTTGTTCCGGGTAACGATCCGACAGCCAGTCCAGCTGCACCATGTTCAGCAGTTCGTGGACCTTGGTTGCGATCTGGCTTTCGCTCGGGCGCTGGTTCTTCGGCTTCATCCGCAGACCGAACGCGACGTTGTCGAACACCGTCATGTGGCGGAACAAGGCGTAGTGCTGAAACACGAAACCGACGTTGCGATCACGCACGTCGTGGCCGGAGACATCTTCGCCGTGGAACACGATGTTGCCCTGATCAGGGGTTTCCAGACCGGCAATGATCCGCAGCAGCGTGGTCTTGCCGCAGCCGGACGGGCCGAGCAAGGCCACCAGTTCACCGCTCTGAATATCCAGGCTGATGTTGTTCAGCGCCTTGAAGGCATTGAAATTCTTGCTGACGTTACGCACTTCGATCGACATGAAATCATTCCTCCGCGGCGCTGGCGCGCAGGCGGTTAATACGGTTTTCGCTCCACTGCTTGGCCAGCAGGATGAAGAGCGCCAGGATCAGCAACAGGCTCGCCACGGCGAACGCGGCCACGTGGTTGTATTCGTTGTAGAGGATCTCGACGTGCAGCGGCAAGGTGTTGGTCACCCCGCGGATGTGCCCGGAAACCACCGACACCGCACCGAACTCACCCATGGCCCGCGCGGTGCACAGCACCACGCCATAGATCAGGCCCCATTTGATGTTAGGCACGGTGACGTGCCAGAACATCTGCCAGCCATTGGCCCCGAGCAGGCGCGCGGCTTCTTCTTCCTGAGTGCCCTGCTCCTGCATCAGCGGGATCAGCTCACGCGCCACGAACGGCACGGTGACGAAGATCGTCGCCAGCACAATGCCCGGCAAAGCGAAGACGATCTGAATGTCATGGTCCTGCAGCCATGGGCCGAAGATCCCTTGAGCGCCGAACATCAGCACATAGACAAGACCGGCGATCACCGGCGACACCGAGAACGGCAAGTCGATCAGGGTCACCAGCATGCTCTTGCCGCGGAATGAGTATTTGCTCACACACCAGGCGGCACTGACACCGAACACCAGGTTCAACGGTACCGAAATCAGCACCGCAATCACCGTGAGCTTCAGGGCCGACAGCGCATCGGGTTCGAAGATCGCGGTGAAGAACGCGCCGAGGCCCAGTTTCAAGCCCTGGGACACCACGATGAACAGCGGCAGCAGCAGGAACAGCGCAAAAATCAGCCAGCCAAGGCCGATCAGGATGCGCCGCGACGCGGCACTGCCACGGCGGGCAGCGTTGGCCGAGGAAGCGGCAGCAATAGACGATTGGGACATGTTGTGCGCCTCCTTATGGGGTTTCGATGCGTCGCTGCAGCAAGTTGATCAGCAGCAGCAGAATGAAGGAAACCACCAGCATCAGTACACCAATGGAGGTCGCGCCGGTGTAATCGTACTGGTCGAGCTTGACCATGATCAGCAGCGGGAGAATCTCGGTTTTCATCGGCATGTTGCCGGCGATGAAAATCACCGAACCGTACTCGCCGACCCCACGGGCAAAGGCCAGGGCGAAACCGGTCAACCAGGCGGGCAACAGGGCCGGCACCAGGATATGGCGAAATACCTGCACCGGTTTCGCCCCCAGGCACGCCGCTGCTTCTTCCACTTCCCGTGGAATATCTGCCAATACTGGCTGTACGGTACGTACTACGAATGGAAGTGTCACAAAAGTGAGGGCAAGGGTGATGCCCAGGGGGGTGTAGGCGATCTTGAAACCCAGATCCGCTGCAAACTGACCGACCAGACCGGTAGGGGTATACAGCGCGGTCAGCGCAATACCGGCCACGGCGGTGGGCAATGCGAAGGGCAAGTCGATCATGGCGTCGATGACTTTGCGTCCAGGGAAGGTATAGCGCACCAGCACCCAGGCCAGCAGCGTGCCGATGATGCCGTTGATGACTGCGGCATAGAGCGCGGTGCCGAAGCTCAGCTTCAACGCAGACAGCACCCGTGGCGCCGAGATGATTGCCCAGAACTGGTCCCAGGTGAGTTGAGCGGCATGCACGAACATCGCCGCCAGTGGTATGAGCACAATCAGGCTGAGGTACACCAAGGTGTAGCCCAGCGTCAGCCCGAAGCCGGGTATGACGGGGGAGATACGACGCGACATAAAAGTCCTTGGTTGAGAACGCACAAAGCCCCGAAGGTAAACCCGGGGCTCATTGATGGCTATTTAAGATTACTGCGCCTGGTAAATCTGGTCGAACACGCCGCCATCGTTGAAGAATTTCGGCTGTGCGGTTTTCCAGCCGCCGAAGTCCTTGTCGATGCTCACCAGCTCCAGTTTCGGGAACTGCTGGGCGTATTTGGCGGCGACATCCTTGTCCCGTGGACGATAGAAGTTCTTCGCCGCGATTTCCTGGCCCGCCGGGCTGTACAGGTGCTTGAGGTACGCCTCGGCGATCTCGGTGTTGCCCTTTTTCTCGGCATTCTTGTCGACCACGGCCACTGGCGGTTCGGCGAGGATCGACAGCGAAGGCACGACGATGTCGAACTTGTCGGCACCGCCCTCTTCTTTCAGGGCCAGGAAGGCTTCGTTTTCCCACGCCAGCAACACATCGCCCTGACCGTTGTTGACGAAGGTGATGGTCGAACCGCGAGCGCCGGTGTCCAGCACAGGCACGTGCTTGAACAGGGTTTGCACGTATTCCTTGGCCTTGGCTTCATCACCGCCGTTGGCTTTCAGGCCATAGGCCCACGCAGCGAGGAAGTTCCAGCGCGCACCGCCAGAGGTTTTCGGGTTCGGGGTGATCACCGATACATCGTTCTTGACCAGATCGCCCCAGTCCTTGATGCCTTTAGGGTTGCCCTTGCGCACCAGGAACACGATGGTCGAGGTGTAAGGTGTGCTCGCTTCCGGCAAACGCTTCTGCCAGTCAGCCGGCAAGGTCTTGCCGAGCTTGGCGATTTCGTCGATGTCACCAGCCAGGGCCAGGGTCACCACGTCGGCACGCAGGCCATCGATCACTGCCCGACCCTGCTTGCCCGAACCACCGTGGGACTGCTGGATTTTCACGCTGTCACCGGCATGGTCTTTCTGCCAGAACTTGACGAATTCGGCGTTGTAATCCTGATACAGCTCACGGGTCGGGTCGTACGACACGTTGAGCAATTCGTAATCCTTGGCAACCGCGGAACCGGCAAAAAGGGCGCTGGCCAAGGCGGCCAAGGCGAAATGGCGAATCGACGACATGGTGAAAGCTCCTGGAATTCTTGGGTGTGTTGGCTTTTTCTTATGGACTTCTGGAATCGCGGTGCCTGTTCTCGCTTCAGCCCGGTTTGTTACCCGGCTGCTGCAAGCGGAATTTTTCCTTGCGCTCGATCTGAACCACCTGCGCGTTGTGCACAGTGATTTCCACAGCGCCGAAACGCAGATCGCGCAAGGCACTCTGGATTTCACGCAGGATGGTTGCTTCGTCCTGGCCGTCAACGCTACGTAGAGATGCGCTCATGGTGCTGCTCCTTCAACTGAGTGGTTGCCTGGCAGTGGCGGCACTGCTTGCGGCGTGAAACCAATAGTAGAGAGGCACAGATATTCTTAAAAAGACTATTTAAGAATGTTTATATAACCAGAAGACATTATTTGGCGGGACAAGGGCTTGCGAGGTTTATGCCTTTCTGTAGGAGCGAGCCTGCTCGCGATGGTGGCATGGGCACCGCGTTCATTCAGGCTGCCCTGGTCATCGTTAACGCCCATCGCGAGCAGGCTCGCTCCTACAAGGGTTTGTGGTTATCCAATCACCGGTGCACGCAACCAATCCAGCTGCCCGGCCGGTACCGGTCGTCCAAACCAATACCCCTGCCCCAGATGGCTGCCTTGTTCGAGCAGGAACGCCGCCTGCTCGACCTGCTCGATCCCTTCGGCATGCACCTGCATCCCCATGCTCTGCGCCAGGGCGATGATCACCCGCACGATGGCGGCGTCGTCTTCATCCCATGGCAACCCGGCGACAAAGCCTTGATCGATCTTGAGCTTCTGCACCGGCAGGCGCTTGAGCCGCAGCAGTGATGAATAACCGGTTCCGAAGTCGTCGATGGCCAGCCGCACACCCAGCTCACGCAGACGATGCATCTGCTCCAGCGCGACTTCAGGGTCTTCCATCACCGCGCTTTCCGTGACCTCCAGTTCCAGGCAGGCCGGGGCCAGCCCGGTATCGCGCAGCACTTGTGCCACTTGCTGGTACAGCTCGCGGCGGGCGAACAGGCGCGAGGACACATTCACCGCGACAAACGACAACACCACGCCGGCCTGTTGCCACTGGCACATTTGCCGGCACGCCTGCTGCATCACCCAGGCGTCGATTTCAGCGATCAGACCGGTTCGCTCGGCAATCGGGATGAATTCTGCCGGCGACACCAAGCCACGCTGCGGATGCTCCCAGCGCACCAGTGCTTCGACGCCGATCAATCGACTGGTTTTAAGGTCATGAACCGGTTGGTAATAGACCCGCAATTGTTGCTGGTCTAACGCATTGCGCAATTCGAAGGAGATCTCGACCCGTTGCTGGGCATGGGCGGTCAGCTCCTCGGTATAGAGCGCGTAGCCATTGCGACCACCGCTCTTGGCCTTGAACAGCGCCGAATCGGCATTGCGCAACAATTGTTCAGCGCTCAAGGCATCGCTGGGGAACAGGCTGATACCGATGCTGGTGTTGATAAACAGCTGATGCCCGTCGATCGGAAACGGTTCCTTGAGGCCATCGATAATCCGCCGGGCCAGCGCCGCCGCCTGGACCAAATGCGGACAGCTTTCGGCCAACACGGCGAACTCGTCTCCACCCAGTCGCGCCAGGGTTATGCCCGCTCCGAACATAGCTTTCAAGCGCTCCGCCACCGCCTTGAGCAGTTGGTCACCGATGGTATGCCCGAGGCCGTCGTTGATCATTTTGAAATGATCCAGATCGATCAACAGCAACGCACAACCGCGCTTGTGGACCTGCGCCGACGCCAGGGCCTGCTCGGCGCGGTCAGTAAACAACAGGCGGTTGGGCAAATCCGTCAGCGCATCGTGGTGCGCCAGGTGCATCAGTTTGTGTTCGGAGTTCTTGATCGCGCTGATGTCGGAAAACACCGCGACGTAATGACTGCGCCGCCCCAAGTCGTCATGAATGACACGGATGGTTTGCCATTGCGGGTAGATTTCGCCGCTTTTGCGACGGTTCCAGATTTCCCCACTCCACTCCCCCCTGCTGTCGAGTGTCTCGAACATCGCCTGGTAGAAACCTTTCAGATGACGGCCAGACTTGAACAGGCTGGGTCGCTGCCCCAGCACCTCCTCGCTTTGATAGCCGGTAATCTCCATGAAGGCGCGGTTGACGTGCACGATCAATCCTTCGCCGTTAGTGACCAGCACACCTTCGCGCGTGCAATCGAACACGGCAGCCGCCTGGCGCAAGCGCTCCCGATCTTCGCTGCGTCCGCGCAACCTAGCGCCGATCCCCAGGCAACGCAGCAGACGCGCCCGGGCAATGAAAATCAATCCGGCGCTGACCGCCACCCAGGCATAACCGTTGATCAGTTGCCATCGCAACAGCTCGGCCGAGCTATCGAAGAAACTGTTCAATAAATAACCACTGAGCTGCATCCAGACCACAGAAAGCAACAGGTAAAGCAGCGCTGCGCGCAAGGCTTCGCGATAGCTGGCAGACATAAGACTGTCCATGTCCCTACAAAAATGCCGGGATTATAGGTTAAAGACACCTCCAGCCACTCTTATCTGAAAGGGCGACTGGTTTTATCTGTGGGCTCGGTGATAATGCAACGGCTGTTTTTTTCTTTATCGAGGGCCCTACAGGCTATGTGGTACGAAGGTTTTCTCGGCTTGTCGCCCTGGGCACTGGTGGCAGTCACCCTGCTGATGACCCATGTGACGATCGTCGCCGTCACGGTCTATCTGCACCGCTATTCCGCCCATCGCTCGCTTGAGCTGAATGCCGGCCTGAAACATTTCTTCCGCTTCTGGTTGTGGCTCACCACGGCGCAGAACACCCGCGAGTGGACCGCCATCCACCGCAAGCATCACGCCAAATGCGAAACCGTAGATGACCCGCATAGCCCGGTCATCAAGGGCTTGTCCACGGTCCTGCGCAAAGGTGCCGAGCTGTACCGCGCCGAAGCGGAGAACCCCGAGACCCTGCGCATCTATGGCAAGAACTGCCCCGAAGACTGGATCGAGCGCAACCTCTACAGCCGCTACCCGCTGCTGGGCGTGGCGATCATGGGCGTCATCGACCTGCTGCTGTTCGGTACCATCGGCATCACCATCTGGGCCATCCAGATGATGTGGATCCCGGTCTGGGCCGCCGGCGTGGTCAATGGCCTGGGCCATGCCGTCGGCTACCGCAATTTCGAATGCCGCGATGCGGCGACCAATCTGGTGCCCTGGGGCATCCTGATCGGCGGTGAAGAACTGCATAACAACCATCACACCTACCCTAACTCGGCAAAACTGTCGGTGAAGAAGTGGGAGTTCGATCTGGGCTGGGCCTGGATTCAAGTGTTCAGCTTCCTGCGCCTGGCCAAGGTTCAGCGCGTCGCGCCGATTGCCCACCGTGTCGAAGGCAAGGGCAACCTGGACATGGACACCGCCATGGCGATTCTCAACAACCGCTTCCAGATCATGGCCCAGTACCGCAAATTGGTGATCGGGCCGCTGGTCAAGCAGGAACTGGACAAGGTCGATCACTCGGTCCGCCACCAGTTCCGCCGCGCCAAGCGCCTGCTCTCGCGGGAAACCAGCCTGCTGGACGACAGGCACCACGTACGTATCCAGAACATGCTCGAGCACAGCCAGGCACTGAAGGTAATTTACGAGAAACGCCTGGCCTTGCAGCAGATCTGGGTCAAGACCAGCTCAAATGGTCATGACATGCTGGCCGCCATCAAGGATTGGGTACACGAAGCCGAAGCCAGCGGGATTCAATCCCTGCGCGACTTTGCCGATCAGTTGAAAACCTACTCCCTGCGTCCTGCTGCCTGATTGATCGCCAGGCCTTTGTAGGAGCTGTGCACTCGACAGCTCCTACGACCGCCCGGCGGGATACCTCTGCCTCACCACAGTAAGCGGGAACTTCATCCCGTATCCCCTATCTCAAAGACACTTCGCCACCCCGGCGGGCTTCGTTGTGGCCGCTTTCGAACCTCGAGCGGCGCACGCCCTTTGAGATTTGTGCCGATGGTCAATAAAAACCTGAACGACCCATCTCCACCGCAGTGGCCCGAGGCCGCGCAAACCTTGTTGGCGTTGATGCACGCCCAAGGTGAAGTGGCGCGCCTGAGTGAACGCGAACAGCTGTTCAGCACCCTGCTGGTGAGCGTCAACGCGGTGCTCTGGGCATTCAACTGGGAAACCCGCCAGGTGCTGTATGTCAGCCCCGCTTATGAACGGCTTTTCGGCCGCTCCGCCGACCTGCTGCTGGCCGACTACAACCAATGGCGCGACGCCATTTACCCCGACGATCTGGAATATGCCGAGCGCAGCCTGGCGGACGTGCTGGCCAAAGGTGCCGTCGAAGACCGCGAATACCGGATCATCGACGCCGAGGGCCAGGTGCGCTGGCTCAGCGACAAGTGCTTCATCAACCGGCAGGCCGAACCGGGACAGCCGGTAATCATTGTCGGCATCGCGGAAGACATCACCGATAAAAAGCAGATGGAAACCGAGCTGCAACGCCTGGCCACCACCGACGCCCTGACGCAGAGCAGCAATCGACGACATTTCTTCGAGGGCGCGAACCAGGAATTCGAACGGGCGCGGCAACAAGACACGCCGCTGTCGTTCCTGATGCTGGACATCGATGACTTCAAAGCGATCAACGATACCTACGGCCATCAGGAAGGCGATAACGTGCTGCAACATATCGCCGACTGCGGCCGCGCGGCGTTGCGGCGCGGTGACCTGTTCGGGCGCATTGGTGGCGAGGAATTCGCTGCGGTGTTCCCCGGCTGCACGCCGGGCATGGCCCTGCAAGTCGCCGAGCGCTTGCAACGGGAGATCCAGCGCTTGAGCTTCGACCATGACGGCCAGACATTCGGCATCACCGTCAGCCAAGGGTTGACCAGCCTTACGGCCGAGGACGAAAACATCGAAAGCCTGTTTGGCCGCGCGGACGCGGCGATGTACCAGGCCAAGCGTGACGGGAAAAACCGGATTATCACCGGCTGACAACACCCCTGTAGGAGCTGGCTTGCCAGCGAATCCAGACACCTCGGTGTGTCGGATACGCCGTCTTCGCTGCGGTGCGGCGATCCGACAAGCCAGCTCCTACAGTGGTTTGTGTGAGATTTATTGTTTGCGCATCCGCATCAGCTCCGGCAACCCGATCTTGAGCAACCGCGCCGTCCGGCTTTTAGCCAGTTCCTCGACGCCCTCATGCTCAGTCAGGCGCGCCAGTTGCGCCGCCATGTTCATCACCAGCGCTTCACGGGAGTAAACCCCACCACCGAGCTGGTAGGCCGCCGCAATCAGCTGTCGCAGCTCCAGCGGCAGACGCCAACGGGTGCGCAGTGCCGAGCCATAGGCCGCGCCGAACTCGACCAACGCTTCGCCCACCGCCTCCTGCTCGTCCAACTCGCCACCGGCCTGCTTCCATTCCTGCAGGCAACGCAGCAACGCCAGGTCACCGAGGCGATGCAGCATGCCGGCGCAATAGCAACGCGCCTGATCCAGATCCAGCAAACGCGCCAGCGTCCGTGCATATTCGGCGGTGTGCAGCGACAGATCCCAATAACGCTCGGCATAGTCCGCCAGGTACGGATCACTGAGCCTTGCACTGCGCTTGAGGGTCAGGCCCAGAATCAGGTTCATGCTTTGCCCGGTGCCCAGCCGGTGCAGCGCCTGGGACAGGGTTTGCACGGCGGCGCCATGGTGCTGGGCCGCGCTGTTGGCGGCGGCGATCAGCACGGCGGTGACCTGCGGATCGGTACGAATCTCGTCTTCCAGTTTCGTCAGGTCGAGGCCGTTGGGATTGAGGCTGCGCTTGACCGCCAACTGCACGTCGGTCATCAGCGGCGCACCCTCGGCCAGTTCACGCCGACGCTCCAGGTAAACCGACAAAGTCATGCCCGGTGCCAGCGACGGCACTTCGCAGGTGACTTCCTTACCCGCATCGAGCAGCAAATCCTGCAAGCGATGGGTCAGGCTTTCCATGTTCAGGGGTTTGGTCAGATAAGCGGCTGGCGCCAGCGGCAGGGCTTCGCGCACGCTGGCACTGTCGTTGCGGCTGCTCATCAGAATGAATGGCAGCGGCGGATTGCGTTTGCGCTGGCGGACACTGCGCAACACATTCAGGCCGTCGACGCCTGGCAACTCCCAGTCGGCAATCACCAGGTCATAAGGATTGGCCGCCAACAGCTCCAGCGCCTGCTGGCCGTCGGCACACAGGTCCAGTCGCGCATCGCAGCGTACGTTCAGCAGCACTTCCTTGAGCAAATCGCGGGACCAGGGATCGGCCTCGGCAATCAACACTCTGGGAATGGCAGGTAAATCTAAGACAGTCATACAGCTCTCCCTGGCAATGCCTGAACCTTAGCGAATGCCGGCCCTTCGATACAGCGCATTTACGCGGGTAGTATTACGACCGGCATGAAAAAACCCGCCGAAGCGGGTTTTTTGTCGATCAGGTCACACTTGGCGATCAGAGCTCGGAGAAGCACTCTTCGATGATTGCCAGACCTTTGTCCAGTTGCTCGTCCGGCGAAGTCAGCGGTACCAGGACGCGCAGAACGTTGCCGTAGGTGCCGCAGGACAGCAGGATCAGACCCTTGTCACGCGCCTTGGCGACAACAGCAGCCACTGCAGTCGGGTTTGGCTTGTGGCTATCGCCGCCTTCAAACAGCTCGACCGCGATCATTGCGCCCAGGGCACGGACTTCACCGATCACCGGGTACTTGGCCTGGATAGCCTTCAGGCCAGTCACCAGACGCTCGCCGACAGCCTTGCAGCGGTCCAGCAGGTGCTCTTCTTCGAACACTTCCATCACGGCCAGGGCCGCGGCGCAAGCGATTGGGCTACCGGCGTAGGTGCCGCCCAGGCCGCCTGGAGCGATGGCGTCCATGTATTCGGCCTTGCCACACACACCGGCCAGCGGGAAGCCGCCAGCGATGGATTTGGCGAAGGTGGTCAGGTCGGCGGCAACGCCCATCTGTTCCATGGCGAAGAAAGTGCCGGTACGGCCAGCGCCGGTCTGTACTTCGTCAGCGATCAGCAGGATGCCGTGCTGGTCGCACAGGGCACGCAGACGCTTCATGAACTCTTTAGGCGCGACGTAGAAACCACCTTCGCCCTGAACCGGCTCGATGATGATCGCAGCGATGTCTTTCGGCTCGGCGTCGTTCTTGAAGATGCGCTCGATGCTGGCGATCGAATCGTCGATGCTCACGCCATGCAGTTCGTTCGGGTACAGCGCGCGGAAGATGCCGCCTGGCATCAGGCCCATGCCGGCCGAGTAAGGCACGACTTTACCGGTCAGGCCCAGGGTCATCATGGTGCGACCGTGATAAGCGCCGGTGAAGGCGATCACGCCGGCACGGCCAGTAGCGGCACGGGCGATCTTGATGGAGTTTTCAACGGCTTCGGAACCGGTGGTCACCAGCAGGGTTTTCTTGTCGAAATCACCTGGCACCTTGGCGTTGATTTTTTCGCACACTTCTACGTACGGCTCGTAGGCCAGTACCTGGAAGCAAGTGTGGGTCAGCTTGTTCAGCTGCTCGGTCACGGCGGCAATGACTTTCGGGTGCACGTGGCCGGTGTTCAGCACGGCGATACCGCCGGCGAAATCGATGAACTCGCGACCTTCAACGTCAGTCACGGTAGCGTTCTTCGCGGAATCGGCGAAGATTGGGTGAATCTGGCCAACACCACGTGGAACAGCAGCGGTACGGCGGGCCATCAAAGAAGCGTTAGTCTTGCTCATACTTTCCTCATTCACCGCTCATCGGGCGGTGTGGTTCAAGGATTAAGCGGCGGGGAACAACAGCGACAGCATGCGATGATCGACTGCCACAGCGTTCCCGGCCACCGAGAAAATTCCGTTTGAAGCACGCAAAGGGACAGCGCTCTCGTGCCCTTTGCGTTTGAAGCGATGCCTTTTTCCGGGCTTAGATGCCCAGGCAGAGGTATTTGATTTCCAGGTAATCTTCGATGCCGTACTTGGAGCCTTCACGGCCCAGGCCCGAGGCCTTGATGCCGCCGAACGGCGCGACTTCGTTGGAGATCAGCCCGGTGTTGACGCCGACCATGCCGTATTCCAGGGCTTCAGCCACACGGAACACACGACCCAGGTCGCGAGCATAGAAGTACGAGGCCAGACCGAACTCGGTGTCGTTGGACATCGCGATCACGTCGGCTTCGTCTTTGAAGCGGAACAGTGGCGCCAATGGACCGAAGGTTTCTTCCTTGGCCACGGCAGCGTTGTTCGGCACGTTGGTCAGGATGGTCGGCTCGAAGAAGTTGCCTTCCATCGGCTTGCCACCGGCCAGTACGGTCGCGCCTTTGCTCAAGGCGTCGGCGATGTGTTCTTGCACCTTGGCCACGGCTTTTTCGTCGATCAGCGGGCCAGTAGTGGTACCTGCTTCCAGACCGTTACCGATCTTCAGCTTGGCAACGGCCACTTTCAGCTTCTCGGCGAATGCGTCGTAGACACCGTCCTGAATGTACAGGCGGTTGGCGCAGACGCAGGTCTGGCCGTTGTTGCGGTACTTGGAAATGATCGCGCCTTCGACGGCCTTATCCAGATCCGCGTCGTCGAACACGATGAACGGCGCGTTGCCGCCCAGTTCCAGGGACACTTTCTTGATGTCCTTGGCGCATTCGGCCATCAGCTGACGACCGATTTCGGTCGAACCGGTGAAGGACAGCTTGCGCACGATCGGGTTGCTGGTCAGCTCGGTACCGATGTCGCCGGCGCTGCCGGAAACAACACTGAATACACCGGCAGGAATACCGGCACGCTGAGCCAGTTCAGCCAGGGCGAAAGCCGAGAACGGGGTTTGCGAAGCAGGCTTGAGCACCATGGTGCAACCGGCAGCCAGGGCCGGGCCGGCTTTACGGGTGATCATCGCGGCCGGGAAGTTCCACGGGGTGATTGCAGCGGTCACGCCGATTGGCTGCTTGATCACGATCAGGCGCTTGTCTGGCTGGTGGCCCGGAATCACGTCACCGTAGATGCGCTTGGCTTCTTCGGCGAACCACTCGATGAAGGAAGCGGCGTAAACGATTTCACCCTTGGCTTCGGCCAATGGCTTGCCTTGTTCCAGGGTCATCAGGCGAGCCAGGTCATCCTGGTTCTCGATCATCAGTTCGAACCAGCGACGCAGCTTGGTCGCACGCTCTTTGGCGGTCAGTGCACGCCAGGCCGGCAGCGCCTTGTCAGCGGCTTCGATGGCACGGCGGGTTTCGGCAGCGCCCATTTTCGGCACGGTGCCCAGAATTTCGCCCGTTGCCGGGTTGTTGACCTTGATCGTCTGACCATTGTCGGCATCGACCCACTCGCCATTGATAAAGGCTTGCTGGCGGAACAACTGGGTGTCTTTAAGCTGCATGTCGGCTTTCCTTAACAGCACCGCAATGGATGCGGAGCAAATTATGATTGTAGAAAGGCGCCTCAGTAGGCTGCCGTCAGGGAAATCATTCACCGGGCTGAAGCACATAAATAGCGCACGGATTGGACTCGTGCGGTTCAGCACCCAGACAAGAGCGTTTGAAATCTCAAACGAATCCTAGGATCAAAGGGGGTAAAGGACAATAGGCCGTTCGAAAAAAAGAACGAAAACGCCGCATTTGCCTGTTTTTTCTGATCAACGTAGCAAACGCAGGTTACGCTTGTGAAAACAGCAAGCGATTCAGCAGCATGGACGCCCGCATTGCATATGAGTATCATGGCGCCCGCATTGCACCAGTAGCTCAGCTGGATAGAGTACTGCCCTCCGAAGGCAGGGGTCGTGGGTTCGAATCCCGCCTGGTGCACCATACAAAGCAAAGGCTCAGGTGAAAACCTGGGCCTTTTTGTTTTCGGCTGTGGCAATTCTGTGCCTAAACCGTGCATCAGGCTTTGATCAGGTTGTCGAAGGCGCTGCCGTCACGCCGCGTTAGATTGGGGACATAACACGAGTAGACGCGGGACAGCATCTCGGTTGTCGTGTGCCCCATCTGCCTGGCGATCCACTCCGGATTTTCGCCTACCGCCAGCCATAGGGTCGCCGCCGTATGGCGTGTCTGATAGGGGCGTCGCCGACGCAACCCCAGGTGACGAAGCAGTGGGTAGCCGCAGCGGGCGACCAGCTCGTTGAAACCTTCGAGCCAGCCCAGGCCGCCACGACCGTTTAGCTCGATGAAGGACGGATTGATAACGTCCTTGACCGGCGAATCCCAGCCCATGCGCACAGGCCGTAACCCCAAGCCACGGCGTGGGAGGCGGACAGCGCGCCGAGGGCGACGACGAGTTTGAGCGGGGACATGGGGAAAGCCTTTCTTGGAGTTGTGCTTTTTTTATAGTGCCGACGAAACGATTCATCACGCTTAAAAAGCTTACGCCCTAGCCTTCCCAAGCCTATTAAAATTGACCTTATGCAACCTCCGCACGCTTACGTTAGTCTCATAAGGTTTGAACCTCCGGAAAATTGGCGGCGACATCATGATGGCATCAAGGTCGCCCGTTAAATGCAGGAGCAAGCACAGACAGATTTGTCTGTCATTTTTGCGCAACGGATCGTATGGAGTTTGAATGCGCGGGCCACTATTACGCAGCGGTAAGAGCGGGTCATTCACTGCCCTCGGCGAAACAGGTCAACCGGTCTACCGGGCAGCCCTGCAACTGCGCGAAGCCATTCGCCGCAAGAACCCCGAGTTGGTCGATCACCTGGCCATCCCTCAAAGCGATGAACTCGGCAACCAGATCGATTGGTACAGCGCCCTCGACGGCGATGTGATTCCGTGGAGCAGCGCGACCGAAGAAGAACGCGCTCCTGCCCGCCGTCAGCTTGAAGCGCTGAAGACTGCGCTCGAAGAATTGAGCCAGCGCTTCCTGGGTACAGACTCCGGCGAACAGCAGCAAGGCGACAAAGCCGTGTTCGGCAAGCTGCTCAAGCGCGTGATTCATTTCCCGGACGAAAACTTCGTCTACCTGGTGCAAGGCAAACCGGTGCTGACCTTCTGGGGTTTCGAGCATGCCGGTACCGGCAATAGCGATCCCCTGCACTGCCTTTATCAGGTCCCGCCCGCGTTCACGCTGCCCCCCGTGGCCGAAGCGCCTGTTGTTGCGCCCGTCGTGCCGGTGGTTGCTCGTCCTTGGTGGCGGCGCTGGTGGTGGCTGTTGTTGCTGCCGTTCCTGCTGCTGCTCTTGTGGCTGTTGCTCGGCCTGCGCGGTTGCGTCCCGCTTCCGTTGTTGGCCGTAGACCTGCTGCCCGAGGGCGTCGTACCGGTGGAGAAACACCTGGAAGAGCCACCACTGACCGGCAATGTCACGACGCTCAATGGCGTCCCCGTGACCGGCACCGTCGTAGGCGCCACCAACGGCACCGGCACCGCCGTGACCGGAACACAGGGTGTGGAAACGCCGGCCGTCGAGGATAACGAGGCTGACGGTGCACCCGCCGACTTAACCAAAGACCCAACCAAAGA
Source organism: Pseudomonas izuensis (assembly GCF_009861505.1). Lineage (GTDB taxonomy): Bacteria > Pseudomonadota > Gammaproteobacteria > Pseudomonadales > Pseudomonadaceae > Aquipseudomonas > Aquipseudomonas izuensis. The sequence goes on from NZ_WTFT01000004.1 coordinate 422,453, forward strand.
CCCGGCAGCCGAAAACAAAACCGCACCACCTGAAAACAAAACCACGCCGCCGGATGTCACATCGCCCGAAGCAGAAAAACCCGCCGCCGCAAAACCCGGCCCTCCCCTGAGCATCCCGCCAGACGCCGCCGACGGTGCCGCCAAGTTTCTTGACGGTCAGTACAGCGCAGGCGCCGGGATACAGGACCGCCGGACTGGCAAACCGCTGCGTCTGGAATACCAGCTCAAGGACGGTAAGGGCCAAGTCACCGTACACCAGGCCGACGGCTCGAAATGTAGCGGGCCCGTAAGCGCTACTATGAAGGGTGGCAGCCTGGCCATCGACAGCCAAGGCCAGGCCGTTTGCGGCGATGGCAGCACTTACGACATGCCCAAGGTCAACTGCCGCAAAGGGGCGACCACGGTCGCGGACTGCACTGGCGGCTACGGAAAAGAACAATTCCCCATGTCCATGCGGCAAGTGGCCGAATAAAAACGGAATAACCCGACATGTTGCCTGAAGTCACTCAATTCGAAGACACCGTCACGCTGGTCAGCGACACCGGCATCCAGTTCATGGATTTCGCCCTGCGCCTGGATCCCCGCAAGGAGCCGGCGGGCGAGTTCGCGCCGATGATCAGCGGGCTGATCTGCCGCTTGGCGTACAACGAAGAGAAAGACTTCTTTTTCTACGAGCCCGAACCGGAAAAAGTCGAAAAAGCCAAGCCTGCGTTCAGCGTCGACATGAAAAGCAGCCTCGATTTGCTCGACGGTATCTGGCTGCCGACCCCGTTTTTCCGCTTCATGCCGCCGCATCGCTTCGACGAAGGTCCGACCAACTGGTCGCGCATGCGCCTGGTGAAACTGGCGACTCCCGACATCGACGGCAACACCCACCGCCTGACGATGGCGTTCGACAGCCGTGTGATGCCCAAGCGTGACGGCACTGCCTATCTGGCGCCAAACGAAGAAGACATCAGCTCCGGCGTGTCTTTCAAACTGGCGACCAAGGCTAGCGAAACCCGTTGGTTCCTGGCACAGCCGTGGGTCAACGAGTGGTTGCTGGAAGTGTTCAATGAGGGCAATGCCCACCGTTCGCGCGCAGAGTTGGACATCGATATCCGTGCCAACCATCACCTGGCGCACTACCTCAACTTGCTCAGCCTGTTGAGCAAACCGTCAGCCGCCCAGCAATCGAAAGCCCGTGCGAAAGTTGAAATCCCCGAGCTGAAAGTAGTCGCCAACGACAGCAATGGCCTGATCAAACCGATTCCGGTGGATCTGGTGCTGGACGTCGGCAATTCGCGCACCTGCGGCATTCTGATCGAAAACCACGGTCAGGCCGGCTCCGGGCTGAAGCAGAACTACGTGCTGGAACTGCGCGACCTGATCACCCCCGAACACACCTACAACCTGCCGTTCGAAAGTCGCGTGGAATTCGCCCAGGCGTATTTCGGCAAGGACCACTGCTCGGTCAAGAGCGGTCGTCACGATGCGTTCCAGTGGGCGACGATTGCCCGCGTCGGCAATGAGGCCAGTCGTCTGGCCAGCCGTCGTCGCGGTACTGAAGGCTCCACTGGTCTGTCCAGCCCGAAACGTTATCTTTGGGACGAAAATGCCTATGGTCACGGCTGGCGTTTCAACTGCTCGTACATCAAGACTGATAACGAGCCGTATGCCACCGCCGCGCCGTTCTCGCACCTGATCAACGAAACCGGCGAGGCGCTTTACAGCCTCGAAGAAGATGATCGTCTGCCAGTGTTCATGCCGCGTTATTCACGCAGCTCGCTAATGACCTTCATGCTCGCCGAAGTACTGGCCCAGGCGCTGTCGCAAATCAACAGCCCGGCCCAGCGCTCGCGCCAGGGTCACACCCGCGTGCCGCGCCAGCTCAACAGTATTACCCTGACCGTGCCGCCGGGCATGCCGCAGGCCGAGCGCAGCATCCTCAACGAACGCATGCTCCAAGCCATCGGCCTGGTGTGGAAAAGCCTCGGCTGGCATGCCGGCGAGGAAGATCCACATCAGGATCAGGCCGTCAGCCCGCGCACGCCGATCCCGAGCATCCGCGTGGAATGGGACGAAGCGTCCTGCGGCCAGTTGGTGTACCTGTACACCGAGGTCAACGAGAACTTCGCCGGTCACCCGGAAGAGTTTTTTGACACCATCGCCCGGCCGGACAAAGCCGACCGCCAACGCATCACCCTCGCAACCATCGACATCGGCGGTGGCACCACCGACCTGGTGATCACCGACTATCGCCTCGACCGCGCGGGCAATACCGGCAGCGGCAGCAACGTGCACATCGTGCCCGAGCAGCGTTTTCGCGATGGTTTCAAAGTGGCCGGCGACGACATCCTGCTGGACGTGATTCAGGACTTCATCCTGCCGAGTTTCGAAAAAGCCTTGCAGAACGCCGGCGTGAAGGCCCCGAACTCATTGATGTCACGGCTGTGTGGCGATGAATCGGTCAGTGCCCAGGACATGATCCTGCGTCAGCAACTGAACCTCCAGGTGTTTGCCCCACTGGGCCTGGCGCTGCTCAAGGCGTACGAGCATTACGATCCGCAGGTCCCGCAACAAGTCATCCCGCAAAGCTACCGCCAATTGCTCGGTGACAACGCAATCAGCCAGACCGTACTCGACTACGTCAATGTCGCCGTGCGTCGCGATGTCGGCGCACAGAGCGGTTTCGACCTGTATGCCGCGCCGATCAGCTTCGACCTGCAAAAGCTCCACGCCGCGTTCCTCAACGACCAGATCAACATCACCAAGATCCTGGGTGCGCTGTGTGAAGTGGTCGCGCATTACCCGTGTGATGTCTTGCTGCTGACCGGCCGCCCTTCGCGTCTGCCCGGTATCCAGGCGTTCATTCGCAAGGTGTTGCCACTGCCACCTGGACGCATTCTGGCGCTGCAAAACTACCGCACCGGCGGCTGGTATCCGTTTCACAGGAACGGCCGGATCGACGACCCGAAAAGCACCGCCTCTGTGGGCGCCATGCTTTGCCTGTTGTGCGCCAACCACAGCGTGCCAAACTTTTACTTCCGGGCATCGGCGCTCAAGCCGTATTCGACGGTCAAGCACATCGGCGTCATCGACCTGAACAACGTGATCAAGGATGCCGACGTGCTGTACCGCGACATCCAGTCCGAAGACTACAAAATCAAGCTACCGGAAATTGGCGTTGGCGACGCCGCCGACACGCCACAGCTGGAAATGCGCGGCGATCTGCGCCTCGGTTTCCGCCAGTTGGCCACTGAACGCTGGGCCGCTTCGCCGTTGTATACCTTGCGGTTCACCAAGACGGGTCGGGAGAAGTTTTCCCGGGCAATCGGTGAAAACGGTAGCGCGCCGCTGCTCAAGGTGCGGTTCGAGGTCAAACCGGCGGACAAATACACGCGCAAGCAGGATCTGGTCAGCGACCGCCTCTCGGTTCGCGACATCGAATCCAACAGTAACAACGTCAACTTCAACCCGCGCAGCGACCTCGAGCTGGAACTCAACACCATGCTCGACGCCGGCCTGAGCGAGACCAAGTACTGGCTCGACAGTGGAAGTGTGAAACGCAAATGAATGACCTGACCCCCGATCAAACTCAGCTCTCTGCCAGTTGGGCCGCTGTTTATGAAGGCGCCGGTCAGGCGCTGGACTGGATTGGCCAGACACGCGTCAATGCACCGCGCCTGGACAGCGAAGCCGACAACCTGAACATCCGCCTGCACCGTGCCCGCAACCTGGCCAAAAGCCTCGGTCGCGTGGCCTGCACGCCGATGACCATTGGCTTTTTCGGCTTGTCCCAGGCAGGTAAGTCCTACCTGATTTCGGCCCTCGCCGCCGGTCAGAACGGCAAGCTGGAAACCGAGTTCGGCGACCAGCGCCTGGACTTCATCAAGCACATCAACCCGGTGGGTGGTGGCAAGGAAGCCACTGGCCTGGTAACGCGCTTCAGCCGTCGGGCGAAGGAAAGTCAGGACAAGGACTTCCCGGTAGAACTCACGCTGTTCAAGGAAATCGAGCTGGCGAAGATTCTCGCCAACGCCTGGTTCAAGGATTTCGACCTTGAACGGATTTCCTACGAGATCGACGAAGAGCGCATCCAGCGCGTGCTCAAACCGTTCGAAGGCCGCGAAACCGGACCGCTGCAAACGGGGGTCAACGCCGACGATCTGGTGTCGCTGTGGGATTACCTGCGCGACAACTTCCGCAACTCGGTGAAGAAGCTTGAGCACCTGTACTGGCCCAAAGCATTGCAATTGGCGCCACGCCTGAATTACCAGGAACGGGCCGAGCTGTTTTCGATTCTCTGGGGTGAGCAAAGCGAGTTGACGCGCGTGTACCAGCAACTGGCCGGCGCGCTGCACAAGCTGGGTCTGCCCGAGACCGTGTTCGCACCGTTGAAGGCCTTGGTGAGTTTCGACAACGACACCTACAGCCAGCGCGACAGCATCATGAACGTCGACATCCTCGAACGCTTCGGTAGCCCGCTGGACTTGCCGATCGATGTTCGACCGCTGGTGGGCGATCGCCTGCAAAACAGCCAGGCCATTGCGGTCGCGCAACTGGCGGCACTGACCGCCGAAATGACCTTCCGCCTGATCGAAGCGCCGGTAGATGACATCGTCAATCAGGTCGACCTGCTGGATTTCCCCGGTTATCGCGGGCGCCAGAAACTGCACGAGATCGCCGATTCCAACGACCCGCAGTCCACCGCCAAGGACAACTCCGTTTCCCAGCTGATCCTGCGCGGCAAGGTCGCCTACCTGTTCGAACGCTACACCGACAACCAGGAAATGAACGCACTGGTGGTCTGCACAAGCTCGACCAAGCAAAGCGACGTCAACGATGTGGGCCCGGTGCTGACCCGCTGGATCGAAAAAACCCAGGGCGCCGACTCGGCCGCTCGCAGCAAGCGCGATACCGGCCTGATCTGGGCGCTGACCATGCTTGACCTGCGCATTACCAACTCCCTGAGCCTGACACCTGATCAGTACGACGAGAGCTGGAACGGCATGGTCAAGTTGACCATGCTGGAGCGTTTCGGCAGCCTGAGCTGGATGAACGACTGGGCCGGCACGCCGTTCCAGAACACCTATCTGGTGCGCAAACCGCGTATGGACGCGGCGTTCATCGGACAAGACGCGACCGGTGCGGAAACCGGTCTCAATGCCCTCTATCAGGAGCGTGTCAGCGCGCTGGGCATCAGCTTCGCCAGCAACGCCCTGGTGTGCAAACACATCAAGGACCCGGCCAACGCCTGGACAGAAATGCTGCGCAACGATGACGGTGGCATCAGCCACTTCAGCGGCAGTTTCAAAGGCGTGGCCAATATCGAATTCAAATTGCAGCGTATCCGCGAGCAATTGGGCGAATGCCTCGAAGGCCTGACCACTCACGGCCTGAGCACCTGGTACCACGCTGACGACGACAGCGCCGCAGCCGCCAAGAAAGCCAAGGCGCAAATGATTTTGACAGGCCTGGGCCGTCGCCCGGCGGTACTTGGCGAATTGATCGATCAACTCGACATGCCGAGCGAAGAGGTGCGCGACCTGTACCTCAGCGGGGTGTACGAAACTGATGACGAGCCCGCCGTAACCGACGAACCGGTCGCCCCGACGCCAAGCCAGAGCCTATACGGCAACGACGCCGGTTTTGACTTCGATTTCGGTGACGACCTGAGCCCCGACAGCACGCCGGCGAGTAACAAAATCGGCACCCCGGCGCCCGAACTGCAAAGCAATGAGCATCGTTTCGCCAAAGCAGCCTTCAAGGCCTGGATCGCCCACCTGCGTGAACTGACCACCCGGCAAAGCCTGCTCAACCTGCTGGGGCTGGAAAAGGCCTTGCTGGAAGCGGTAGTCGATGAACTGATCACCGCCGGCTATCGCCAGGACTTGCCGGGGCAACTGAGCCGCGCCGTCCTCAAGCGAGCACAAAGTGGCGCGCGGCGCGATCAACTGGTCGAACGCCAGGTACTGGAAGTGCAGCGCGTGCTGCGCGATTTCGTGTCCTGGTTCGGCTACCTCCAGAAACCGGTGAACGAGCGCCCGAACAGCCGCACCGGAGCCAAGGCGCCTTTGTTTTCGTTCTACACCGACATTGGTCCGGGACAAGTGCCCGAACTGCCGGCGCAACCGTCGAATCAGGCGCAACGGTACCTGGGCGACTGGCTCTCGGGCCTGGCCTACATCACGCAGGACAATGCCGGCCATGGTGCCGGACGTGAAATCACCCCTGAACAGAACGAACGGCTGGGCCAAGTGCTCACAGCCTTTGCAGCGAGATAAGCAATGCCAATTCGTGTCGACCTGCTCGCGTTAGAGCCCAATGTGCCTGGCCAGGCCCGCCTCACTGTGAAGAAATGGCAGGGTAGCGAGGAACAGCTGGAGTTTTCCATTCAGCGCAACCAGGACGGTTTTTACCTCCAGGACCACAAGGCGTGGAGCAACAATCCATTCTGGTTCAAGGTCTCGCGTTTCAACCTCACCGCCAACGGCGAAGCGTTGGAAACGCAGGTCGGCCCGAGCGTGATCGACCCCCTGCTGGAAGGCAGTGCCAACTCGCAATTCCAAATCGAACTGCGCGAACAGAGCCTGGGCCACACTGACAAAGGCGTGGTTCGACCAGGCATCGGCTTGCTGCCGTCCACGGCCGGCGGCCAGACACGCTCGACTTACGGCGGTGCCGAACTGACGGCGCCAAGCGAACCTGCACCGGAGGTTCCGGAGATCCCGGATCTACCTGAATTGACCCTGTCCACCATCGAGCCAGAAGTGGAATTGGAGTCGGTACTCACCGAGCCTGCCTACACACCGCCTCCGGCCCCGGTGAAGAAAAGCAACAAAGGCCTGATCGGACTATTGATTGTGGTGCTGCTGCTGGCGGCAGGCGCAGGATTCTGGTTCTACAAACGCCCCGCCGCGCCTGCCTCGGTGGCCACAGCCACTGCCGCTGCACCTGCCGGCGCCGACGCTCAAGCCTGTACCCTCGACAGCATGAACAGCCTGCCGGAGTTGACCTTCGTCCAGACCTGCATCAAAGCGGCACCCGACAGTGCCAAGTTGCTGGAAATCATTAACCAGGCCAAGGCTGGCAAACACTGCGGCGTTGCCCAGCGCCTGTACGCCAACCGTGCCCAGGCCGGTGACGCGCTGATCGCCAACGCCTATGCCCGTGAATACGACCCTAAATACCTGAAGGCCAGCGAGTGCTTCCCGGCCGCGGACAACGCCACCGCCGCCTACTGGTATGAAACCATCCTCACCCAGGACCCGAACAACGCCGAAGCCAAGCAGCGCTTCGAGGAGTTGCAGAAGTGATGCGTTCGCCCCTGAGTCGATTCCTGCTGAGCGGTGCCGCCTTGCTCGCGCTATGCATCAGCCCGCTGTCCCAAGCCGATGACAAACCGCTGATTCAGGCTGGTAAAAAAACCCTGTTCCAGCGCGTGCTGACCACGCCCGGCTGCAAAATAAGCCCGACGGCGGGTGGTGCTGAAGGTGACGCACAACCGGTCTTCACCCGCTTCTATGTGTACGAACGTGCGCAAGCGAAGAACGCCGAGTGGCTGAAAGTCGGCCCCGACAGCTACGGCAAAACCATTGGTTGGCTGCCTGCCAGCTGTACCACCGACTGGAAGATGCAACTGACGCTGGCCTTCACCAACCCGGCCAACCGCGACCGGCTGCTGTTCTTCAAGGACCGCGCCACCGTCGAAGGCATCCTTGATGCACCGGACCCGGTCAGCAAAGTCGCGCCGCTGCGGGCTACGCTGAAAAAGGGACAGCAGGCACCGGGCGTACTGGCTGAAGAACCGGAATACTTCGTCGACCTGCAAAAGCAGTTCTACCTGCTGCCGGTGCTCAGTGGCGAAGAAGTCATGACCGAAAGCGGTTTCCGCACGCGCCTGCTCAACGTAGCCTCCGTCAGCAAGCCGGATGACAAGAACGCCAAGGGCGGTGCTGCAAACAACGCTGCCGGCAGCAAGGAGGCCGAAGAGAAAAAGGCCAACCAGCTGAAGGAATTCAGTGCGGCCGTGGTATTTGTCATCGACTCGACGATTTCGATGGACCCCTACATCGACCGCACCCGCGAGGCGATCCGCAAGGTATATCAGAAGATCGAAGCGCAGAATCTTGGCAAGCAGGTCAAGTTCGGCCTGGTGGCTTTCCGCTCCAACACCCAGGCGGTACCGGGGCTGGAATACACCACCAAGATGTACGCCGACCCGACTCAGGTGAAAGACAGCGCCGACTTTTTCGCCAAGATCGCTGACCTCAAACAGGCCACCGTGTCGAGCAGCAGCTTCGATGAAGACTCGTTTGCCGGCGTCATGGAGAGCATCGACAAGGTCGACTGGAGCCAGTTCGGCGCACGCTACGTGGTGCTGATCACCGATGCGGGCGCCATCGAAGGCGACGACAAGCTGTCGAAGACCGGTTTGAGCGCCGCGCAGGTGCGTATCGAAGCCGCCAACCCGGGCGTGGCGATTTACACCCTGCACCTGAAAACCCCGGCCGGGGCCAAGGACCACGCCAAGGCCGAGGCGCAGTACCAGGACCTGTCGACCTACCCGGGCACCAACACCTCGCTGTACTACCCGGTGAACGCTGGCGACGTGCAGGAATTCGGTCGAAAGGTCGACGCACTGGCCGGGGCGATCACTACACAGGTCAAAGCCGCCTATATGGGAGAAGACGCCATCGGCAGTGCGGCGAACGCCAAACAGGACCCGGCCGAGAAAAAGATGCTCGAAGACGCGGCGCTGATCGGCCACGCCATGCAACTCGCCTATCTCGGCGAGAAGACCAACAGCAAAGCCCCGCCAGTATTCAAGGCATGGATCACCGACCGCGACCTGATCAAGCAGAACATCCCGACCACCGACGTGCGGGTGCTGCTGACCAAGTCACAGCTCAGCGACTTGAGCGACGTGATGAAGCAGATTCTCGATGCTGCCAACGAAGGCCTGATTTCGCCGACGGAAATGTTCGATCGCCTGCGCTCGGTGGCGGCTACCATGGGCGCCGATCCCAATCAGCTCAAACAGAATAGCAACGCCAAACTGGCGGACATGGGCGTCCTCGGTGAATACCTCGAAGACCTGCCCTATCAGAGTGAAGTGCTGAACCTGGATGAAGAGACCTGGAAGAGCTGGGATGGTCTGGCACAAGAGAAATTCATCCGCACGCTGAACACCAAACTGCGGCATTACCAGCGTTACAACGCCGATGTAGACCGTTGGGTAGCTTTAGCCAAAGACAGCGATGCGCGGGACAACGTCTACCCCGTGCCACTGGAAATGATGCCTTAAAGAGACGCAGATGCTCGATATCAAGAACCTGCTGGTGCGCCGTGGTGAAGGCGCACACGCCCATAACGTGCGGCTGCCGCACTTGCAGGTCGGCGCCGGGGAAATCCTCGCCATCACCGGCGAGAGCGGCAGCGGCAAAAGCACGTTGCTCGAAGCCATCGGCCTGTTGCTCGCGCCGGTGGAACTCGAGCGCTTTCGGCTGGGCCCGACGCACGCTCAGGATATCGCCCAACTGCTGGCCACTGACGACCAGCCAGCGCTCGCAGCGGTGCGTTCACGGCACTTGGGATTCATTTTGCAGAGCGGCGGCTTGCTGCCGTTCCTGAGTGTGCGTGACAACATCAGCCTGCCGCGCCGTTTGCTCGGGATGCCTGCAAAAAGCGATCACATCGACCACGCCGTTGACGTATTGCGCCTGCAAGGGTTGCTGGATAAACAACCAAAGGCCTTGTCGATCGGCGAACGCCAGCGCGTTGCTTGCGTTCGGGCAATTGCCCATGAACCGCTGCTGCTGTTGGCCGACGAGCCGACCGCCGCGCTCGACCCTCACGGTGCCCGGCGTTTGTTCGAGTTGCTCCTGAGCCTGGTGTCGAGCATGGGCCTGAGTGCGCTCGTTGTGTCCCATGACTGGGTTTTGTTGAAGGATTTCGGCTTGCCGCGACTCGGCGCTATCAGCCATCAGGGGGAGACTCTGTTTGAACCGATGGACTGATCGCTTGCGCCTGCTGGGTTCACTGGCGCTGCGAGACCTCTGGCACGACCGCAAGGTCTCGCTGTGCATCGCCGCCTCCCTGGTGGCGGTGATCGCGCCGTTGTTGTTGCTGTTCGGGCTCAAACACGGGGTGGTCAGCCAACTGCAGGACGAACTGCTGCGCGACCCGCGCAACCTTGAAGTGAAAATGCTCAGCAACGGCAACTACGACACGGCCTGGATCGAGCGTTTGCGCCAGCGCCCCGAGACCGGTTTTGCCCTCGGCCAGACCCGCTCGCTCAATACCCAGGCTGACCTGCTGATTGGCATGCAACGGTTTGTCGAAGGTGCGGAAATCATCGCCACCGAATCGGGCGACCCACAACTGAACCTGTCGTCACTCAACCCCGTCGGCAATCAAGTGATCCTCAGCGCCAGCGCAGCGCAACGCTTGCAGGCCAAGGCCGGCGACAGCGTGCAGCTGCGGGCCTTGCGACGTCTGGAAGGTGTCAATGAACGCGGCGAGATGACGCTGACGGTACTGGCCGTGCTCGACGGTGCCCGCTTCGGTCGAGCTGCCGGGTTTGTCGCCCCGCCGCTGCTGCTGGATCTGGAGCGCTTTCGCGACGGTTATCAGGTCAGTGAGTTCGGTGTGATCACCGGCAAGCCTCCGGGTAATCTACAACCGCTGTACGCCCGCGCCCGCGTGTATGCACGCGACATCGATCAGGTCGCGCCGCTTGAACACTGGCTCAACGAACAACACATCGAAACGTCGAGCCGACTGGCCGACATCGACAACGTCAAAGCCATCAACCACGTGCTGGGGCTGATCTTCGGTGTGATCGCCATGGCGGCGCTGATCGGCTGCGTGGCGTCGATGGTCGGCGCGTTCCTGGCCAACATTGATCGCAAACGCAAAAGCCTGGCGGTCTTGCGTCTGCTGGGTTTCAAACGCAGGGCCGTAGGCGGTTTCGTGGTCCTGCAAGCGCTATTGCTGAGCCTGGCTGGCTACGTTGGCGGGCTGGGGTTTTATGCCGTGGGCAGTCATTTGTTCAACTACCTGCTCGGCAGCAGCCAGGCCACCGGCACCTTCGTTTGCCACATCACTGTTTGGCATGGCCTGGCCGCCCTGCTCCTGACCTTTTTGGTCGCTGCACTGGTGGCCGCGATCGGCGCCTTGCGAGCCATCAACATCCAACCTGCGGAGAGTCTGCGTGAGCTATAAACGTTTTGGCTTGCTGTTACCCCTGAGCCTCGGCTACTTGCTCGACGCCTCGGCGGCGGGCTGGGAAGAGAAGTATTACAACCCGATGCCCGAGGCTGGCGACGTCGTGCTGCCGATGCCCTGCGAAGGCTCGATGGTGTTCCGCAAGGTGTTTATTCCGGTCGCCGGTCCGCTGGATGACTACCCAATCAACATCGGTCAGGACGGCGCGGAATACGGCTATGTCGAACAGACCCGTCCAACCTTTATCGCCGGCAGTTTCACCGGGGCCAAGAACGACAAATCCCGCTACTACCTGATGGCCAAGTACGAGATGAGTCAACTGCAATACGCCGCACTGACCGAAGCAACCTGCCCCACCGCCACCACCAATATGCGCTTGCCGCAAACGGCGGTGAGCTGGGTGCAAGCCATCGAAGCCGCCGACAAGTACAACCTGTGGCTGCGCAAAAACGCCACCGGCAAGCTGCCCAAGGAAGACGGGGCGCAAGGCTTCCTGCGCCTGCCGACCGAAGTCGAGTGGGAGTTCGCCGCGCGCGGCGGGCTGGAAGTCGGTGCCGCTGAATTCCGCGACACGCACTACCCGATGCCAGAAGGCATCAACGCCTACGAGTGGTTCGCCGGGGCGCAATCGTCCAACGGCAAAGTGCAATTGACTGGTCTGCAAAAGCCCAATCCGCTGGGTCTGCATGACATGCTCGGTAACGTCGACGAAATGATGTTCGAGCCGTTTCGCCTGAACAAACTCGACCGCCAGCACGGTCAGGCCGGCGGTTACGTCGTCCGTGGCGGCAACTACCTGACCGCGCAGGCCGACCTGCATACGGCATTGCGTAAGGAGGAGCCGTATTACAACGCCGAAGGCCAAGTAAAAAACAAAACCACCGGCCTGCGACTGGTGCTGGTCTCCCCGACCCTCACCTCTCGCGAACGGGTCGCCAGCATCGAAAGCAGCTGGAAGAAACTCGGCACCGGCAGCAAGGAAACCGAATCCGCCGACAAAGGCACCGTACAATCCCTGAACAGCCTCGCTTCAGGCGTCGAAGACAAAGCGCTCAAGGAAAAACTCCAGGCCCTGGAGAACCAACTGCGCGCCAGTAACCAGCAGCAGGAAGAAACCCGCGACCAGGCGATCCGCGCCAGCCTCAACCTGGGTGCGTTCCTGTGCACCAAGATGCTCGACGACGGCCAGTACGTGGACTTCCTGCAAAAGAACTACAAGCTTAACTGCGAAAGCGCAGACAAAGATGCCAGTTGCGACATGCGTAAAGGCAAGCTCGACGAGCAAAAGGATCGCCTGCACAAACTCAGCCGTTACTACGCCAGCAGCCTGGTGGAATCGGCTACCTTGTACGGCCAGCCACTGCTTGAAACGCAAGTCCCGGTGATGGAAGAAATCATCACCCGCAACAAACAGCTGCAAGACCTCAAACCTTACTTGCGCACCCACTGGGCCAATCAGAAGGCGTTCCTGCAAAAGCAGAAAATCGACACTGAAGCCTGGCTGACCAGCTGCAAAACCGTCACTCAATAACAATGCGTCAACACCGTTACGTAGGAGTTTCACCATGTCGCGCAGCCTTTGGACTCGCTTCAAGCTACAGATCGCTTTCGTAGTCGCCAGCAGCCTGCTAATGAGCGGTTGCGCCAACACTGGCAGCTCCATGCTGGGCGAAGGCGAAAGCGAAGGCGGCGGTGCCGACCCGCGCCTGACCCAGGGCAATGACGCAGAGTTCTTCAGCAAGTCCGGTTACCAGGCCTGCGCCGTCGGCGCCGGCGTCGGCATCCTCGCTTGCGCACTGTCTAACAGCAACAACAAAACCGTGTGCGTCATCGCCGCCGGTATTACCGCGTGTGGCGTGGCCATGGGCGCGAACTATTACCTGGATCAACGTCGCGCCGAATACGCCGACACCACCACCCGCCTGGCGAAGATGAACAGCGACGTCGAACAAGACACGCAGAACGTGATCGCCCGGACTGCGACCGCTCAGCAAGTGATCAATGATGACCATGCGCAAATTGCCCAGATCAAAAAGGACATTGCCAACAAGAAAGTCGACAGGAGCAGGGCTCAGGCGCAAATCGCCGGGATCGATTCGGACATCGCGCGCCTGCGTAAAGACCTGGCCAACATGCGTATCAAAGTCACCGAGTACAGCAAAGTGGCAGACGCCGAGCGTTCACAAGGCTCCAGCGCCGAGATCAGGCAAGTGGAGATGAACATTCAAAGAATGAACCAGAAAGTCGCCAGCCTGCAGAAGGAAGTCGACGCTCTGTACAGCCAACGCTCCGCAATCACCCTGGGTTAAGCCTATGACGCCAAGACAACTGATGCTCATCACTGCCGTCCTGGCCCTGAGCGGTTGCGCGAGCCAGCCCGGCGAATGCGATGCGACCAATCGCGACAGCAGCATGCTGACCAAGATGAACTGCGACTACTCCGGTGGTTACAGCGATCAGGTCAAGCAGAAGGAACTGGCACTGAGCGAGTCCCGGCAGCAAAACGCAATGTTCCGCCAGGTGTACGAGAACATTCAGGCCCAGCAGCTCAGCACCAAGACCGATCTGGCCAGCCAGCAGAAAGCCCAGGCGGCGTTGAATCAGTCGCTGGCGCAACTGCTGACCTCGCTCAAGGCCCGGCGTGGCAATGAAGCCCAGGTGCAGAAGCAGATTGCCGACCTCGAGAAGCAGCTCAAGGCTTCGCAAGCGGCACCAACGACCAAATCAACACCCGCGACGCTGGCGGCCAAGCAGCAAGAGCTGAAAGCATTGCAGAAGAAGGTCAACCAGCTGCAATTCAGCCTCGGCTACGAAGAGTAACTTTTCACCCTGCAAGCATCCCGATGGATGCCTGCACTTTTTCAGGAATCGTCGTCATGCAGCGGGTCATCAGGGATGCGCAAGCCACATCGGAGGGGATGAGTGCACTGCAAGCCAAAGTCGCCCTCATCCAGAAACACTTTCCGCCGACCGTCGCCAGCCTGTTTGCCATCCCGCGGATGGGCAGCGGCGACGTGATGGAGTGGTGGACCGAACTGGGTGGCCAACCCACGCCTTATGCCGATCTCAATGAGGACGCGCGACGACGTTTGCTGGAAACCTATGAAGTGCGTCAGACGTCCCTCGGACAGCTGGCGGATGAACTGCAAAAACGCGGTCAATCGACAGAAGCGGATGACCTGCGCAGCCTGCTTGGCACGCCTGAGCTGGACAAACTCTACAGCCTCAACGGTGAGCCTTTGGTGGTGCGCTGGAACCAGCGTCCGCCCAAACCGATCGTGCCGCCGGTGGTGCCGGTCGCGCCCGTGCTGCCGCCGTCGCGTCGAGGCTGGTGGATCGCGGCGGCCTTGCTCGCGCTGCTGTTGCTGCTCCTGGCGCTCTGGCTCTGGTGGTTCCTGCACCGTGAGCCGGTTGTCGTGGCGCCGCCTGTAGCGCCTGTGCCGCCAGTGGTTGCGCCGGTTGAGAAACCGGTCGAGCCTGCCCCCGCGCCTGTCGTGGAGCCGGAACCGAAACCTGTTCCGCCACCTGAATCCACGCCAGAACCGGTACCGGAACCCAAGCCGGTCCCGCCACCAAAACCGGCCCCGGCACCGGCACCTGAACCCAAGCCGGCTCCGCCACCCAAACCGGTTCCACCGCCAAAACCGGTCGTGGCTGCCCCGCCACCAGCGCCACCACCCGCCCCGACGCTGGACAACTTCGCATGCCGCAAAACAGCGCCGAAGTCAGAGGTCCCGCAGTTCGTGGTGGTGCTCGACACTTCGGGCTCGATGGATTTGAACATCAAGGCAGTGAGAGCCGACGAGGACTGGTTCTACGGTCCTGACATCAACAAGCTGCTGGACCCGAACCGCACCATGCGGCTTACCGCCAGACCCAGCCGCATGGACGTCGCCAAGGAGTCGCTGGCCGGAATGATCAACGGGCTGGACCCGAAGATTGATACACGCCTGATCACCTTTGCCGGCTGCGAAAGAACACCCGACCAGGGTTTGTTCAAGTTCGGCGACCGCCCGCGGCTGATCAACGGGATTCGAGGCCTGGTTCCCGACGAAGGCACACCGCTGGCCGACAGCCTGGCCCACGCGGCGAGCACGGTCGACGGGCGCAATAACGATGCGGTTATCGTGATGTTCGTCGACGGCGAAGACGGTTGCGGGCAGGACGTTTGCGCGGTATCCCGTCGAATCGCCAGGGAACAACCGCGCCTGCGGGTCAACGTGGTGAAAATCGGTGCTGGCGGCCCGTCACGCTGTATCGCTGAAAACACCGGAGGTCGGGTTTACAACAGCACCAATGCGGCTGAGTTGGGCAACCTGTTGAAACAGGCGAGCAAGGAAGTATCCAGCAGTACCAAGTGCGACTAGCTTGGAATTGATCCTGATTTGAGCTGGCCCTATTCGCGAGCAGGCTCGCTCCCACAGGGTTTGTGTCGATCATAAATACAAGTGTGGGAGCTCACTTAACCGAGAGGCACTTAGAGTCATTTGCGACCGACCGAGATTCCTGTACCGCATTGCCCTCCAAAGGAGGGGTCGTGGGTTCGAATCCCGTCTGGGCACCATACGCAAGAACGAGAAAGCCCCAGACCGCAAGGTCTGGGGCTTTTTTTTGTTTCTGGAACGCCTCAGATCCGGAAGCTGCCCACCAAATGCTTCAAGCGGCTGGCCTGCTGTTCCAGGTCCGAGCAGGCGCGCAAGGTGGACTGCAGGTTCTCCATGCCTTCCTGGTTCAGTGTGTTGATCTCATTGATGTCCATGTTGATCGAGTCAACCACGGCCGTCTGCTCTTCAGTGGCGGTGGCCACCGACTGGTTCATTCCGTCGATTTCACCGATGCGCTGGGTCACGCTGCCCAGGCGCTCGCCCGCCTGATTGGCAATCGACACGCTGTCCTGGCTGTGGCGCTGGCTTTCGCCCATGGTATTGACCGATTCACGGGCACCGATTTGCAGCTCCTCGATCATGTTCTGCACTTGCTGCGCTGATTCCTGGGTGCGGTGAGCCAGATTGCGAACTTCGTCAGCGACCACGGCAAAGCCACGACCCGCCTCACCAGCGCGCGCCGCTTCGATGGCCGCGTTGAGCGCCAGCAGGTTGGTTTGCTGGGAGATGCTGGTGATCACTTCGAGAATCTGACCGATGTTCACGGTCTTGCTGTTCAGCGTTTCGATGTGCGAACTGGAGGTGACGATCAGGTCCGACAGGCGATTCATGGCCTGAATGCTGCGATCGACCACTTGCTGGCCTTCTTCGGCCAAGTGGCGGGCGGAGCTGGCGTGTTGCGAAGCTTGCGCGGCGTTATGCGCGATTTCCTGGGCGGCAGCCCCCAGTTGATTGATCGCGGCCGCGACGCTGCTGGTGCGGTTGACCTGCTCGTCGGAATTGACCATCGAAGCGTTCGATGCACTCACCACACGCAGGGCCACTTCGTTGACCTGCTCGGTGGCCGACGACACTTCGCGGATCGAGGTGTGAATACGTTCCACGAAGCGGTTAAAGGCGTTCCCGAGAATGCCAAACTCATCCTGGGTATGAATGACCAGGCGCTTGGTCAGGTCGCCTTCACCTTCAGCGATATCTTCCATGGCCTTGCTCATGGCCTGCAGAGGTTGCAGCAGCAGACGAATCAGCATGCCCAGCAGGGCAATAATGAAGACCACGGCGAACACGGTGGCCACAACAGCCGACGCACGGAACTCGCTGAGCCTGGAAAAGGCCTTGTCCTTGTCGATGGACAGGCCGATGTACCAGTTCACCGAAGGCAAGCCCTTGATCGGGGCGAACGTGACGATGCGGGTCTGGCCATTGGCCTGGACTTCAGTCAACTCGCCGTTGATCCGTGGCGTACCCTGCGGGAAGAGGTCGCTCAGGCTCTTCATCTGCATATTTTTGTCGGGGTGGACCAGCACCTTGCCATCGGAGCTGACCATGAAGGCGTAACCGACTCCGCTCAGATCCAGTTTGTTGATGATGTCGACCAGCGCACCGAAGCTCACATCACCGCCGACCACGCCGACGGTCTGCCCTGACTTGCGGATTGCCGCCACCATGGAGACCACCAGCGTGTTAGTGGCCATTTCGACGTACGGCTCGGTCATGGCGACGCTATTGTTGGCCTCGGCAAGCTTGTACCAAGGGCGCGTGCGAGCATCGTACCCGTCGGGCATCTTCGCATCAGGCAGGATGGCGAACTCGCCTTTTGTGGTACCGACGTAGGTACTGGGGAAGCTCGACACCAACGTTTTCTGTGCCATCAACGTGGTGATGCTGGCCATCTCCGGGTTCAAAGCCGCGTTTTGCGCCAGGTTTTCAACCAGCAAAGTGCGACCGTCAAACCAGTTCTTGATGTTGGCCGCCGTCACGTCGCCCATTTCATGGAGGTTGTTCTCCAGATCCTGGCGAATGGCGTTGCGCTGGAGGTAGTCGTTGTACAACGTGAATAGCGCGAAGGCGACTACCACGATCAGCGACGCCGCAAGAAGGATCTTGTGGCTGAATCGGAGGTTTCTATTCATAACGGGTCGTGTCCACGAAGGCGTTATTGTTGATTGGCACGAGCTATATCGACCGCCGAATAGAATACTGAACATCTTTGTTCGTTTTTCTAGACGCGGAAGGATCCCCCGGATCAATCCGCCCCCGATTCGGACAAATGCCGCAAAAATCTTTTTTGCCCGGCGCGCTTCACGCTCTCCAGAATGCCTTCCCCAGGACTTAACCAAAGGGAACGCCATGCGTTTGATAAGGAATGTCGACAAGGGCTTTGAACAAACAGAAAGCCCCAGCACTGCCGCCCGATGGGTGAACGACGCGCTGATGCGAGGTCGCCACAACATCGAAGGACTCGCTAATTTGGGGAACCCCTCCCGCATCAGCAGCGACTTCGAAATTGTCGAGGCCGTCCGCAAGGGTGATTTGCTGTTGGTAAAGGAACGTCTTGCCAGCTCAGGCGGTGGCTTCATTGCCAGATCAGCGCCAGCACCCACACCTGAACCTGTCTACATCCCCCCAAAAGATCCATGGCCGCAGGCCAAGCCTCGCGACGATCAGATTTTTGTGGAACGTCGATAAAACCGCGTTGGAGGCCAAGCTCAACGGCATCACAATTCTGTGGACACCCCAGCGCGGCCCACTGGGACAGATGCCACAGCTGATCTACCCCGACAGCAGCGGTGAACAGCTCAGCACCATCCTGGTACACCCGATCCCGGAAAACACGGACAGCCAACTCGAAGGCCTCCCCGGAGAAGACATCACTACCGACGACTGTATTCTGGTGTTTCCAGCAGACACCGGGCTGAAGTCGATGTATGTGGTGTTTGCCCGGCCTATTGGCGGCGATCACAACTATCACCCAGCTCCCAAAGGGCTGACAGCTTTCCCAGATGCCACACGCGCAAAACAAATGTCGAGCGTCCAAGGCGGCGGCAAAAAACGAAGTCGCTGGAAAGATCGCAAGGGCAGAATTTATGAATGGGATTATGAGAACGGCAGAATTGAACTCTACGATAAACAAGGTAAGCATTTAGGAGAGTTCAACCCCGAAACGGGAGAACGAACAAAGGATGCCGAACCAGGGCGGACCACAACAAAGTGATATCGGAGAGCAATAATGTTTTTAGAGATTACGGGCTTTCTTGCAGGCAAAAACGAAGACGATTCGATCAAATTTGAGCTCGACGTTAGTCCAGAATTTGAGCAAGCGGTTATGCACATATTGGGTTGGGATAGCTTGGCGGCGGAAGCTAACGGCGAACTTCCACTAACCGACGGACAGGTCCAACAATTGGAAATTGCGATCCAACAGTCATTACCGAAAGAATTGGAGCTATTCATCGGAGTACGGGCATAGCAGAGTCACCCGATTCCGGAAGACCATTAGCCTTCAGCATTGAGATCCCTGCCGACGTGTTCGATATGTTGGCAGAGCTAATGGCCTGGCGTGAGCCGGAAGATGCCATTTATGAATACGACCTGTCGCCAGAATAGGTAAGTCGCCTTGAAAGCATGACTGGAAGGTCCTTCAACAGCCCTGACTTCATCTTTCAGCTGTCTTGTTCCGCTTAAATACAATTATCGTGGCACGCGCCTTAACGCCAAACTCTGCCCGCGCAAACTTACGCGAACATAGTTCAGCAAAGCTTGGTGCGCTATCTATCGAAATGAAAAAGCCTCAGGCTCGTGGGGTCTGGAGCTTTTTTAGGCGAAAAAAAACCGCCAAAGCGGTTTTTTGTCATTCCGTCGTCCAATCAAACTCGTCGTACTCATCATCCTCGTCGTCCTCGAACTCTTCCCCTTCAAGAACGTCCTCTTCCTCAACCTCACCCTCTTCCGGCTGATTCAGCAGAAAATCCTTACGACTCTCGGTAATCGCGCGCCGAAGTTCTTCGCCCTTTTCCGGGCAGTTGAGCATTTGGGCGATGCGGTCGATTTTTTTTGCCACGGTTTCCTCCAACCCCATCGGCGATGGCTTGATAGTGCGCGCTTTCGGGCGCGGATGCCAAATCGCCGAGGGTTGCAGGGATTAGTTTTTTTGCAGGGCCTTGAGTCGGGTGGTGAGGTTTTCATTGGGGAAGCGTTTGTGCAGGTCTGCCAGCAGCTTGTCGGCGGCTTGCGTCTGTCCGGATTTTTGCAGGCGCAGGACTTCGCGTAGCTGCTCGTCCAGCGATTTCACCGGTGCCGCTGCGCGCTTGCTGACTTTGGCTTCGTCCGCCATGTCGGCGCTGAAGGATTCGCTTTGAGCAGGGGCTGCCGATTCCGCCATGGGCGCTGCGGGTACAGGCATTGCGCCGGCCGGGGCAGCGAGTGGGCGGGCAACTGCCGACTCGGCTTCTTGTCTGGCAACCGGTGCGGAGGCTTTGGGTGCAGGCGCGAAGTCGTAGCTCGGTACGGGCTCGGGTGAGCGTTGTACCAAAGCCAGCATCAACGCGACCCCGACGAGGCTGGCGAATGCCACTTGCCAGCGGGGTTTCTGGCAGGCGTGAACCCAGCGTTGCCACAGGGTTGGCTTTGGTGCGGGTACTTCGCGCTGCGCGGTGGCCAGGATGAAGGCGTCCAGATGCGCCGGTGGTTCGCCGCTTTTGTGTTCACGATAATGTCCGAGCACTTGCTCTTCGGGTGTCGGGCGGGCGTCAGTCATGTCAGTTCCTCCTCGGCCAGCAGCCGACGCAGTTTTTGCTGGGCGTAACGCAAGCGGCTCTTGACGGTTTCCAGCGGTGTTTCGGTGAGGGTGGCGATCTGCGGCAGGTCGAGATCGCTGTAGGCGCGCAGCAGGAACACTTCGCGCTGGTCGGCGGGCAACGCTTGCAAGGCGGCTTCGAGGCGCTGGCTGTCGCGGCTCAGGCTCAGCAGTTGCTCGGGATCGGATGTGTCGTCGGCCAGAGCATGGGTCTGTTCCTCGTAAATGTCGTGCAGCGGTTGATGGACACCGTGCTTGCGCCAGTGATCGATCAAGCGGTTGCGGGCAATCTGGTACAGCCAGGTACGAAAAGTCGCCCGGCCTTGTGGCTGGCTGCCGCTGCGGATCAGGCTCAACCAGGTTTCCTGATACACCTCCTCGGCCCGCTCCGCGCTGCCACTGAGCCCCAGCAGAAACCGGTACAGCCCCTGACGGTGGCGTGCGTACAGAATCTCGAACGCCGCGCCGTCGCCCTCGCGATAACGGGCCAGCAACGATTCGTCGCTACTGGCCTCATGGCTGTTCGCAGGCGCGAACAGCTGGCTGATGAACCCCTTGAGTCGGCTCACTATTCAATCCGTCGTTCAGTGGCGGTTGGATTCGATGCCGTGGTGCTGCGCAGGCTCTGCGCCAGTTCCACCAACTGCACGAACTCGCTGCGCAGGCCGAAGCGGTCATCGCCTCGTGCGCCACGGGCCAGCGTTTCGGTGTCTTTTAGACTGAATTCGCCGGTGTAGCGACCATCCTTGAGCTGTTGGGAAAACGCGGCGACGGCAGCGGCAAAGCGCAGGTCGTCACTGGCGGGTTTCACGCTATCGGTGATGGGTCGTTCGATCAGGCGACTATTCCCACCTTCCGGCAGCTGATATCGCACACGCAGCATCGCCCATTCCCCGTTCTTGCCGGAAACCACGGCGCCCCGTTTGCCATAGCGCAGTGGCTCCAGCCAGCCCTTCTCGCCCGTGGGGACAATTTCGTACAGTGCCGTTACCGTATGTCCTGCCCCGATTTCACCCGCATCGACTTTGTCATTGCTGAAATCCTCACGTTTCAATGCGCGGTTTTCGTAACCCAACAGCCTGTATTCACTGACCTGCGCCGGATTGAACTCCACTTGCAGCTTCACGTTTTTTGCCACCACCTCGAGGGTCGAGCCGAGTTGATCCACCAGCACCTTGCGCGCCTCGCGCAGGTTGTCGATGTAGGCATAGTTGCCATCGCCGGCGTCGGCCAGTTGTTCCATCAGGTGTTCATTGTAGTTATCCACACCAAAACCCAGGGTGGTCAGGGATACGCCGGTCTTGCGTTTATCCACAGCCATTTGCTTGAGGCTATCGAAGTCGCTGATGCCGACGTTGAAGTCTCCGTCGGTGGCCAATAGCACGCGGTTGATGCCCTTGGGGATAAACGCTTGCTGTGCCATTTGATACGCCAATTCGATGCCCGAGGCTCCGGCGGTGGAGCCGCCAGCCGACAATTGGTCGATGGCTGTACGAATCTTCGCTTTTTCCCGCCCGGAAGTGGGCTCCAGCACCACACGGGATTCTCCGGCATAGACCACCAGTGACACCCGATCCTGTTCGCGCAGTTGATCGACCAGCAATTTCAGCGTGCTTTTGACCAGCGGCAGACCCTCGCGGCGGTCCATGGAGCCGGACACGTCCACCAGAAACACCAGGTTCGCCGGGGCCAGTTCCGCCACTGCACGGTCCGACGCCTTGATGCCGATGCGCAGCAAGCGGGTATGCGGGTTCCATGGCGACTCCGCCAGTTCGGTGGTCACGCCGAAGGGCGAGCCATCCGTGGGCAAGGCGTAGTCGTAAGGGAAGTAATTGACCATTTCCTCCAGACGCACCGCGCCTTCCGGTGGCAGGCGCCCCTGATTGAGCAAGCGACGGACATTGGCGTAGGCGCCGGTATCGACGTCGGCGCTGAAGGTTGAGACCGGTGCTTCGGCGACGCTGTGGATCGGGTTGTCGGCCAGGGCCTGATATTGCTCACGCTGTTCGTCGCGATAGCCTTGTGGATAAGTCTCACCGGCCGGCATTGGCGCGAAACCGGGCGTCGCGCGGACGCTACGCTTGGCCATCGCAGCATCGGCCATGGGCGCTTCGTATTCCACCAACGCTTCGGTTTTCAACTCAGTCTGGGCCGGTGGCGGCACCGCCGCGGACTCGGGTTTGGACGAAACACCGCAACCGGCCATTGCCAGCAGCAGCCCAGTGGCGAAACCCTGGGCGGCCGGGCGGAGAAAATGCAGAGGAAGGAGCATGGGGGCTGACCTCAGGAGGAAGTTGATCCATTCATCCTCTGAGACGGACAGCCCAAATGCTTCGGGTTAACCCGCGCGAAAAAATCTTTCAGCGGTGATAACGCCGCACCACGCTGCTGTTTCTCAGCACATGGCCTTTGATTTTTTCCAGCAGCTGCGCGCGGGTCAGGCCGGCGGGCAAGGCATCCGGGGCCAGGTCCAGGGCGTAGATCTGGATGATGTAATGGTGTGCACTGTCGCCAACCGGTGGGCAAGGACCGACATAACCCGTGGTGCCTTTACTGTTGGTGCCACCCACACCTTCGAGCGCGGATTTGGCGCCGACACCGGCCGGAATCTGGCGGGTGGCGGCCTTGATGCCGTAATGAATCCAGTGATCGCTGCCCTGCCCTTTCTGACCATCCGGGTCGTGCATGACGATGGCGTAGCTCAGCGTGCCGGTCGGGCCGCTGTTCCAGCTCAACGCCGGCGAAAGATTTTTCCCGCCGCAACCCTGGGCATCGCTGGCGGCGGCCGAAGTGAACAAACGGTCATCCGATACGCCTGGGATGTTCAGGGTGAAACGTTCCTGGGCCGCCTGCGCCGGAAATTGCACGCAAAGGGCGACTGCTACTGCCGCCAGCCAAGGGTTCAGAGAGGTCAATCGGGTCATACCGGAGCACCTTAAGCGGGTGGGGCCGTCGTCGGCGTGCAAACTATAGCTGGACCGTTCGCGCCGTGGCAGTGGGATTTGGCTGAACCTCAAGAATAGGGCCAAACTCTTAAGTGAAACGCCTGCCTGGAGAGCGATCATGACCCTGCATCGCGTCGCCCGTTTCACCGATGTCCCCGAAAACCGTGGCCTTGAAGTCAAGATCGAGGACAGCAAAATCCTCCTGCTGAAAGTCGGCGATCAATTGCGTGCCTATCAAGGCGAATGCCCTCACGCCGGGGCGCCGCTGGCCGAGGGCGCGCTTTGCCATGGACGCCTGACCTGCCCGTGGCACAAGGCTCAGTTTCGCATCGAAGACGGCGGATTGTGTGAACCGCCAGCCCTCGACAGCCTCAAGCGCTACCCGCTCGAAGTGCGTGACGGCGAGGTCTGGGTTGACGATCAACCACTGGCGGATGCCCACACGCCGCCGGCCGATGACGAGCGTACCTTCGTGATTATCGGTGCCGGCGCCGCCGGCACGGCAGCGGCGGCGGCATTGCGGGAAAAAGGCTTTGGCGGGCGAGTGCTGTTGATCGACCGGGAAACCGGTGCCGGTTACGACCGGACGGTATTGAGTAAATTCGTGATCTCCGGGGAGACGCCGCCGGACGACGTCCCAACCCTGCGCGATGAAGATTTTTATAGAGAGCAACGCATCGAGCGAATCACCGCTGAAGTGACGAACCTGGATGCCGAAAACCAGACACTGCAACTGAGCGACGGCCAATCGCTCGATTATGACGCCGCGCTGCTGGCAACCGGCGGCACGCCAAAACCACTGGCCCTGCCCGGTGCCGACCTGCCGCACGTGTTTGTTTTACGCTCAAGGGATCATGCCCGACAGATCCTCGAAGGCGCTAAGCCCGGTCAGCGGGCGGTGATCATCGGCGACAGCTTCATCGCCATGGAATCCGCTTCGTCCCTGCGCCAATACGGCCTCGACGTTACCGTGCTTGCCCGTCAGCCGGTGCCGTTCGCCAGGCAGTTCGGCGAAACCGTCGGCAAGGCAATCCTTGCCCTGCATCAAGCCAATGGCGTGGTGTATACCCAGGGTGAAGCCTCGCAGATCCAAGGAACGGACAAGGTCGAAGCCGTGCGCCTGGACAATGGCCAACGGTTACCGGCGGATCTGGTGCTGGTCGGCATTGGCGTGAGCCCGGCGACCGAAGCGTTCACCGACCTGCCGAAGGAAAAAGACCACTCGCTGCGGGTCGATGGCGGCATGCGCGTGACCGACGGCCTCTGGGCGGCCGGTGATATCGCCACCTTCCCGCTCAACGGCCAGCCCCTGCGCATCGAACACTGGCGCCTGGCCCAGCAACAGGCGCGGATCGCCGCGGCGAACATGCTCGGTGGCGACGAGCACTATCTGGACGTACCGTATTTCTGGACCTGGCACTTCGGCAAAAACTACGACTACCTCGGCTACGCCCAGGCGTGGGATGAAGTCGAATTCAAGGGTGATCCTTTCAACCCGCCCTTTATCGGGTTGTTCGGCAAAAACGGCGTAGTGACGGCGGCCGTGGCCTGCGATGAAGAGCAGACCATGGCGATGCTCGCCGAACGGATGAAACAGCCGCTGCCGGTGGATGAGGCGTGGCGCTTGATTCGCGGATGAAGCCCGATCACCTGCACGACACCGCCCCCTGTAGGAGCTGGCTTGCCAGCGAAGGCGGTGGGTCAGTCGAGATATTTATCGACTGGAAGAACGCATTCGCTGGCAAGCCAGCTCCTACAGGTCTTTAAGTGGCTGTCGGTTGTGCTCAGTATCGAGAACACGCGTTTTCCAACACCGGAAAGCAAAACGCCCGGCGCCTGCGTTGCGCAGAGGCCGGGCGTTGCGGTGCAAGTCTCGGCTTTTACTGGACTTCGCCAGTGCTGCCAAACTTGCTCATCAGGAAACCGACAAATTCTTCGACGGTCATTTTCTGGCCGTTGAACTCCACCTGGTTGTTGGCGTAGTGCAATTTGCTGACGATGTTGTTGCCCTCCAGTTTGGCCAACTGCGAACCGACAGCCATGCTGCTGAACATGTCGGCCGTAGCGCTGGCCTGATCGGCGACCAGTTTGACGTCGGTCTGTCCGTCGATTTGCGACTGCACGGTGAGCACGTCAATGATCATCGGTTTGGACACTTGCAGATTGAAATCCAGCAACGCAATCAACTGCCGGACCAGTTGATCGGCCGGCAGGTCGATCGCTTGCGGTTTGGTCAGGTCAAGCACCAGGTTGGCGCGGCTTTCGCCATTGGTGGTGTTGAACGACAGGTTCTCCAACGCGACCTGCGGACCGGCCGCGAGCAATTGCTCCAGTTGGGTCTTGAGCTGCGCCTCTTCGGCTTCGGTCAGTTGAAGCTCCGGTGCCGGTTGACCCGCCGCAGTCGCCTCGGCAACGGCCTGTTCATACGGTTGCAGTCGGGTCTGGTAAATCTGCATCAACGCCATGGCGGAGGGAATGTCGAGGTTCTTCAGGCTCAAGGCCATCTGCGCAGTACCGACAGCCTTGCCGTTCAGGGACACTTCCCCAATCTTGTAATCGGCGCGCCCCGATGCGTTGGTGCCTGATTCCGAAGTCTGGTTCTTCATTTCGAAATTCTTGAAGCCCAGCACCGACTGTTTCGGGCCAAAGGTGGTCTTGCTGTTGCTCAGCTCGACGGTGTTCTCGCCGGTGTAGTAACCGTAAGTACTTTTGCTCAGGTTGCTGGCCAGCGTCAGGCCGCTCAACTCGACCTGCACCGGTGTCTGGTCTTCGGCAACGGTAGTCAGTTTCAGACTGTCCATATAACCGTCGGCCTTGACCTTCTGCGCCTGGGCAGAGGCCGCAACATCAATCTTCAGACCGGAAAATTTCATGCTGGATTTGTCATCCAGCGCCGTTTCCAGCGGCAGCAATTCCAGCGAGCCTTTGGTGGAGTTGTCGTAGCCGATGTTCACCACGCCTTTAAGCGGCGAAGCCTCCTGGGCGGCGGCGAACCATTTTTCCGTGACCGGCGTTTTTTCCAGCTCGTAATGACTGGTGACCATGACCGGCAACCACTTCAGCGACACCAGGCGCGAGAACGGCAACGGCCCATGTTCGAGGCGATCGACGAACAGCAGCTCGACCGGCGCCTCGCCGAACATTTCACCTTCAGCCTTGAGGCGATAATGCGCGGTGCTGCTGAATACGTGGCGTTCCAGCGACACCAGTTCCACCGTCGCCGTGCCTTTATGCCCGACCAGCGCGGCCTGCAATTGCTGGTTGACGTCGGCCAGGGAGGTGTTCAGCACGCTTTCGATTTTGGTGCCGGTGTACCACGCCCCGCCGACGCTGATTGCGCCAATGGCGACAACAATGCCCAGAAGCACGCCTGCTGATTTATTCATGAATGACCCGATCAATGTCCGTTGTTGAAGGTGTGGTCGTCTTCCCTGAACCCATGACGGGTGGCGGTCACGACTGCGCTTGAAGTGGGGTGCAGATTAGCACCCGGCGCGCGGGGCGGCCCAATGATTAAAGGTGAAAGAGTGTCATGGGAGGTGTTCATGAGATCGCCATCGCGAGCAAGCTTTGCTCCCACAGGAGACCTGCATTCCCTTGTGGGAGCAAAGCTTGCTCGCGATGGCGTCAGACCAGGCAACATCGAATCAGGAATACTGCACTTCGATCTCATCCAGCTGATGATCAAAGGTTTTCAGCCGTGCGGTCCAGGTGTACACCAGCACTTCAAAATCCCGGTTGATCACCGCCCCGCCCGTCACTTCCCCACGGGGGTCGCAGAAGTCCAGCTGATACCGTTCGCGGGCCATGGCGGTGGCAACATCAGCCAGTTCCCGGGCATTGTTGAGCCAGTGCCGGCCGTCGTCCGCCACTTGCCTGTCCAGCTCCAGGCATTGCTTCTTCAGGGTTTCGAGGCTTTTTTCCAGCGGCGTGCCGGTGAGTTCGCCCATGACCTCCTGGAACGTACGCCCCGGTTGCCAGTAACTGCCCCAGAAATAGCGGTCGAACACCGTCTCGACACGGCGCAGCGCGACCTTGGTGTCCCAGATCAGCACCAGGGTCTTGCCTTGTTCGAGTTGTCTTTTCTTGATCCGCTGAGTCTGGACCGACGCCCAGGCCACCACCGCGATGGACATCGCAGCGATCAACGCGACGGCACTGTCGAGAAACACCAGCGCCTTGTCGATCTGGTGGGCCAGCATGATGCCGTAGAAATACGTTGCCGTGAGCAGCACCAACGCCACGACGGCACACCAGAAGCCGAGAGCATAAGGGTTTTTCATTATTGGTTTCCCCATGACCTGCGCAAGCCTGTGCGAAGCAAGGGCGTTTTTCACGAACGCCCTTTCAACACTTCAAAGCATAGCAACGGCCTCAGGGTTTGCCGGAGTTCGACGCTTGCGTTCGTCCGCTTTCCCAACCGCCACCCAATGCCAGGAACAGATTGATCTGACCAGCGGCCACTTGGGTATTGGCAGCGGCCAGTTGCGCGCGGACATCGGTGTAGGTTCGGGTGGCTTGCAAGTCGGCGAGGAACGAGGCGCGACCGGCCTGAAAGAAACGGTGAGTCTGGTCGGCCGCCAGTTTCGCCGATTGCTCGGCGTCCGCCAGGGCGTCACGACGTTGCAGCAAGGCGGAATACTGGGCAAGGCTTGTCTGGGTTTCGCGGATCGCGTTGAGCACCACACCGTCGAACTGCGCCAGGGCACCTTGAGTGGCTGCTTCGGCTTCGCGGATGCGCGCGCGGGCGCCGTTGGTCGGCACGGTCCAGGTCAGCGAAGGTCCGAAGCCCCAACGGTTGGTGGAGGGCTCACCGAGGTTCTCCAGAATACCCACGGTGCCGACCGTCGCACCGATACTGACGTCCGGGTACAACTGAGCCGTGGCGATGCCGATCGTCGCGGTCGAAGCCGCCAGTCGGCGCTCCGCTTGCCGTACGTCGGGGCGACGCTTGAGCAGTGAAGCGCCATCGCCCACCGGCACCAATTGGGCGATTTTCGGCAGTTCGGCGCAGCTATCGGTCCCGGCCGGCAATTGATCTACCGGTTTAGCCAACAACATCGACAGGCGGAACAGCCCGGCCTGGCGCTCCGCTTCATAACGCGGCATGTCGGCGCGCAAGGATTTGAATTGGGTTTGCGAACGGGTGACCTGGGTTTCATCGCCACGCCCGGCGTCGCGCAGACGCTGGATCAATGTGGTGCTCTGGGCTTGCAGATCCAGGGAATGCTGGGCGATTTCCCGCTCTTCGTTGGCCGCGCACACTTGGGTGTAGGCGCGTACCACCTCGGCCACCACGGTAATGCGTGCAGTGTCGGCGGCGGCTTGGGTCGCATCGGCACTGGCCTTGGCCGCTTCGATGCCGCGCTGCAGCTTGCCGAACAGATCGAATTGGTACGACGCGCTGATGGCGATTTCGCCGATGTTGGCCACCGGCACCTTCTCCGGCAGCAAGAACGCTTCACCGGACTCCTGCAAACGCTGGGCGCCCATCTTCACGCCGCCGCTCCAGCCACCCGCCGCCTCGGCCTCGTCGACCTGGGCGCGGGATCGTTGCAGGTTGGCCGCTGCCACGCGCAAATCCGTATTGGACGCCATGGCCTGCTGGATCATCTGGTCAAGTCGCGGATCCCGATACAGGCGCCACCAATCGGCAGGCACCGGGTCCGAAACCACAGGCTTGCCATCAACCGCCAGTTTGCCCTGCAAGTCTTCACGGTGGATCGCGGCCTCGTCCGGCAGGTGATAATCCGGTCCGACCACCTGACACGCCGACAGCAGCAAGCCCAAACCGGCAACCATCAAACCCGAGGCCTTGTTCATTGCGCTGGCTCCCGTTTCTGATCGTCAATGATCGACACGGTGGCCGTACGCCCGGCGATCATGCGGAAGTCCGCCGGTACGTCATCGAAAGCAATCCTCACCGGAATCCGCTGGGCCAGCCGCACCCAACTGAACGCCGGGTTGACGTTGGGCAACAGGTTGTTGCCGCTGGTGCGATCCCGGTCTTCGATACCGGCGACGATGCTTTCCACGTGGCCACGCAACCGCGCGCGGTCGCCAATCACGCGGATATCGACGCTTTGGCCAACCTGAATGCCATCCAGTTTGGTTTCTTCGAAATAGCCGTCGATGTGAAAGGAATTGCTGTCGACCACCGACAACACCGGCCGGCCGGCACTGACAAATTCCTGGGTACGCGGCGCGCGGTCGTTGACGTAGCCGTCCACCGGGCTGCGGATCACCGAGCGGTCGAGGTTGAGCTGAGCACTGTCGACGGCCACCTGGGCTTCCATCAACGCCACTTGGGCGCGGGCTACCTTGGACTGGCTTTCTTCCAGCTGTTCGCCCGGCACCAGATTGCCCAGGCCCTTGTTGCGCTTGGCTTCGCGCTGGGCCTGGGCGAGGGTTTCCTCGCGGTCGGCCACCGCCGCTTTCGCCTGACGCAAGGCCAGTTTGAATCGGTCCGGGTCAATGCTGAACAGCACTTGCCCGCGCTTGACCAACTGGTTATCGCGCACTTCCACCTGCTGGATCAGCCCGGACACGTCCGGGGCGATTTGCACGATGTCGGCGCGGATGTGCCCGTCGCGGGTCCAGGGGGCGAACATGTAATACATCACCATGCGCCAGACCACGACGACCGCGAAGGTCACGATCAACAGGGTCAGGACCACACGGCCAATGGTCAAAAAGGGTTTTTTCATGTCATCAGGTATCGACTGAGTGAATTCACGGCGCCAAGCAGCAAGGCGTAGAGAGCCACGTTAAACAATGCCCGGTGCCAGACCAGACGGTAAAAGTGCAAGCGCGTCAGCACCCCGTGCACCAGCAGGTACAACACATACGTAATGCCCATCAGCACCAGCAGCGTGGGCAGGAACACCCCGCCGATATCCAGATCACCGATCATAAAGGCGCTCCATCGATGCCATGGGGAAGCGGTTCTTCGAGTTCGACGGAACCGACAAATTCGACACCGGGCAACAACGCCAGGCGCAGGCCGCTCAAGGCGTGCAGCAGATGCAGACGGGTTTCATCGTCACCCGCACCAGCAAGGGCGCGGCGGGTGCGATCCATGGTCATCAGCAGTGGGCTGGGTGCCGGCAGGCGTTCGCCGGCCTTCAGGCACGCCTTGAAGTATTCGCCGACCTCCGCCACCACCTGGCGCAACAGAGCCTGCGGTACGCCGTGAACCCGTGGCGTATAGGCGAGCACGTCCAGCAGATTCAGCGCCACACGCACTTCTCGCAGGGCGATGCCGGTGTCCTGGCCGGTCATGGCCAGGCGCGGTAAATGCTGCATCAAGCGATCCAGCACCTGCACACCCAGCTGCCGGTGTTCGGCCAGCGTCGCAGGCTCAGTGAGGCTGACAATGTCGCGCCAGCTGAAACGGGTCAGGCGCTTGGCTGCCAGTTCGGCGCCGAATGGCCGGGCAACCAGGGTCCAGATGAACGCAAACAGCAAACCGATGGGACCGGCCAGGTTGGAGTTGGCGAAACTGAGGAAATCCGCGTCGTAGGCGCCCTGGATACTGATGAAGGACGAGGTGTTGACGAGGGTCAGCAGCATGCCGAGGTAAAACTGCGGCTTGACCGTCAGGGTGCCGGCGCAAATGAACGGCACGGCAAACGCCAGCACCAGCATCGGGAAGTCATGCAGGTTGGGCAGCACCAGAAACAGGTAAAGGCTGGCGAACAGCACCGACATCGCCGTCCAGAAAAAGAACCGGTAAATCTGCGGTGCCGGGTCGTCCATCGAGGCGAAGAAGCTGCACGCAACGGCTGCCAGAATCACCGCACTGCCACCGTTGGTCCAGCCAAGCAGAATCCACAGCACCGACGCGACAATGATCGCGGTCACAGTGGACGCCGCCGAATAAAGCATCAGGCCACGATCCAGAAACGGCGTCAGCCGGCCCAGCCGCCAATGGCGATACACCGCGCGCCAGCTCGCCTGGTTTTCGCACTGGATGGCGATTTGCAGACTGCGACAGTCTTGCCACAGATCGATCCATTCGCCCAGACGATAGAGGGCATTGGAGAAAAGCAGCTGCTTGCGATCCTCCAGCGCCTCGGCACTGGGTTGCAGGGCTTCGAGCTGATCCTTCAACGCCTGCCATCGATCAATGTCGGCGTCTTTATGCTGCAGCCATTCGGTGGTGGCCCCGAGCAGTGGCGCGAACTTGTCCACAAGCTCTGGGGTGCGCCGTTCGAGGGCGTAAAGCGCATCGTCGAGGGCATCGATGACGGGCAGCAGGTGAATCATGCGCCCGCGCAGTTCCTTGGTATTACGCACGGTTTGCGGTCGCGAGCCCTCGTGGGGCAACTGGCCGATCATCAATTCCAGGCTGTTGAAGGTCGCGACCATCGACGCACGCAAGCCACTGACTTCATCCGGTTGCACGTTGCGGCTGAGAAACCGCTGGCTGTACGTCGACGCATCGGCAAACCATTTGCTCACCGAATCGTTGAACACCGGTGCCAGCCGCCGGGGCCAGAACATCGCGCCGACCACCGCCGCGACGGCGATACCGAGGAAGATTTCCTCGGTGCGCGACTCGGCGATGTCCCACACCGCCAGCGGGTTATCCACCACCGGCAAGGCGATCAGCGGCAAGGTGTAACCGGCGAGCATCAAGGCGTAGTTGTTGGCCGTTCGCAGGTGCAGGGACAGGAACAGCAAGATCCCCGTCCAGAGTGCAATGACCAGCACCAGCAAATAAGGGCTCTGGACAAACATCGGCACGAACAACACCGCCGCCGCGGCGCCCAGAAAGGTACCGATCGCACGGTACAACGCCTTGGAACTGGTGGGGCCGACGAAGGGGTTGGAAACGATATACACCGTGGCCATCGCCCAGTACGGACGCGGCATTTGCATGAGCAGGGCGATATACAGCGCGATCATCGACGCCGCGAAGGTTCGCACACCGAAGAACCAGTCCCGCGCCGGGGGCATGCCGGAAAAGAAACCGTTCAAGAGTAGGTCACCGGCAATTGGCCCGCCGACTCGAAGGCTTTCAACACACGCAACGCAGCCTCCAGGTCACGCTGGTCGATGCCTTCGAGCACTTCATTGCGCAATCGCACCAGTTCCATCTCGACCGTTTGCACCAGCATACGACCCGTACCGGTCAGGCTCAGGCATTTGGCGCGGCGGTCCTGGGTGTCTTCCGTGCGGCAGACATGACCGGCATGACACAGCTGGTCCAGAAGTCGCACCAACGACGGGCTCTCCATCCCGGACGCCTGCGCCACGGCCACCTGCCGGACACCATCGCCCAAACGCCCGATCATCAACAACGGGACGGCACAGGCTTCGGATATTCCATAGTTGACCAGCGTCGTCTGGCAGATTTTGCGCCAATGCCGGGCGGCCACCACCATGGAGCTGCTGATGTTCATCTGCAGAGCGTCGAGATTATTCGGCACGAGGGAAAACACACACTGTTAGTTTGCTAACTATCAATATGGCACTGGAAGGGATTTACCGTCAAGTTTTGAAACAAATTGGCAGCCATGAACAAACGCACGCCAAGGGTCGCTATGGTGTTTGAAGGTTTTTCAGCCCTGGGTATCAAACCATGCATAAGTACCCACCGACAGAATTAGGAATCTGTAGACCTTCAGCGTTTCTTGGCCCGCTCGTAGACTTCACTACATTCGCGCTTTCCGACCGCAACCACAGAAACGACCACCCTCTCGTCAATAACCTCATAGACCAGACGGTATCCCGAGGACTTCAGCTTGATTTTGTAGCAATCAGGCAGGCCATGTAGTGCGTCGGATTGGATTCGAGGCAGCTCAAGTCGTTCAGCCAGTTTCTTTTTGAATTGCTCACGCAACGTATGCCCCAGTTTGTCCCACTCCTTGCGTGCGGACGGCAGGAATTCGAGTTTATAGGTCATCCAGGGTTACCGGGATCGGCGTTTCATGACGACGAGAACGAACGATATCCGCCAACGCAAGATCATCGAGGCGCTCCATCATCGCCTCAAAGACATCCGCCGGGACCATGTACCCCATGACCCGATTGTGATTCAGAACCGCGACGGGGCCGCCGTGGGCACCATTTAAAACGGCCGTCGGGTTTTTCTTTAACTCGGAAACACTAACAGCCATGTCGGCCAGAACACTTTGCATAATAAAGACCTCAAATGAGGTCGTAATAGTGGTCTATTTTTACCTCCCCGACAAATTTGAAATTTGCTTTCTATCGGATTTTCACACCCCCCGCCCCTTTCTCAACAGCACATCCAGCTGATCCACCACCTCCGCCCAATCGGCATCATCGAGAATTTCATTGCGCAACAGTTCCGCCTGGCACGGGCTCCAGAAAAAGGCGTCCGCCAGATGCAATTCGGGTTTTAGCGGTGAGTGGGTGGCGATGAATTTGTCGATGTTTTCGGCGTCGTCAGGCAGGCCGAGTTGTTTGAACAGGGATGGGAGGCTGTGGGTTGGGTTTTCCATGTCGGGCTCCTGTTAATCAATAAAAAGACCGCTGCGCGGTCAATCGCGAGCAAGCTTTGCTCCTACAGGTGACGCGTGCCCCTGTAGGAGCAAAGCTTGCTCGCGATGACGGCAGTGAAGACGCCACAAATCTAATCACTCAGTTCCCGCACCTCCGCATGGGGCACCATTTTCAGGAAGTCCGGCATGTTCATATGCAGCAGGTTGATGTGGTTGCCGGCTTCCAGATAGATGTCTTTCTGACGGGTCAGCAGGGGGTCGATGACCACCTCCAGTCCATAGGCTTCGCCAAGGGCGGGCACCGCGCCACGTTCGCAATCATCAAACAGGTGCGGCAGGTTGCTTTCCCGGGAGATCTGCCATTGACCACTGCTACGGACTTTGCTCAGGTCCAGGTGACGGCTGGCGGGCAGCACGGCCATCAGGTAGTGCCCGTGGTGGTCGTCGAGGATGACCGATTTGGCCACCCGTTCGGCGGGAATGCCCGCGACCCGCGCCGTTTCGAGGCTGCTGGCCGAATGGGGATGGGTGACGATGTCATAGTCGCATTGAGCCTTTTCCAGGCTTCTCTGCACGGTTCTAGCCATACGCATGATGCACCTCGGAGTCCGCATTAACGCCTGGCGGACGATGATTAACATTTTTGTACGTAGTGAAAGTCTAGGCCCGCCGGGGCAATCCGGAGGGAAATCCGCCCATCGGAGAGTCGACGTTCGAGCAAAATCCAGACAACCGGCGCGTCAACTAAACTGTATACAGAACCACCAGCGACTCTCCTGGAGGGTCATGTGAATACGCGTTGTTGTGCCATTGCATGGCTGCTGGCGTTGAGCAGCTGCGCCTTCGCCGCGGACACTGTCGGGCTGCCGCCTCCCGACCCCATCGGGATGTGGCTGATCACCTTCGGCATCGCGTTTCTGATCGCCGAGGCGGCCCTGCCCAATTACGGTGTGATTGGCCTGGGCGGGATCGTGATGTTCGTGATCGGCGCGGTGATCCTGACCAATGCCCAGATGCCCGTGCCGTTGATGATCGGCCTTGG
This sequence comes from Pseudomonas izuensis, assembly GCF_009861505.1. Taxonomy (GTDB): domain Bacteria; phylum Pseudomonadota; class Gammaproteobacteria; order Pseudomonadales; family Pseudomonadaceae; genus Aquipseudomonas; species Aquipseudomonas izuensis. The sequence continues at coordinate 457,303 of NZ_WTFT01000004.1, forward strand.
GCTGATCAGCGCACTGCTGCTGATCTTCCTGCTGATCCGCGCCCTGAAAACCCGACCGCGCCATACCGTCAGCGGCGATGCCGGCCTGTTGGGCAGCGTGACGCCGGTGTTGTCGCTACAGGCCGGCGATACCTGTCACGGCTGGGTGCATTTACAGGGCGAGCGCTGGCAAGTGTCGAGCACCAAGCCATTGCAGATCGGGCAGCGGGTCCGGGTGGTGGCACGCAAGGGATTAATGCTGGAAGTGGCCGCGACTGACGCGGTATCGGTTGGAGAATAGCCATGGGTTTGCAGCTGGGTTTTGTCGCGCTCCTGTTGTTGCTGATCGCCTTGGCAGGAGCGACTTTTCGCATCCTGCGCGAGTACGAGCGCGGGGTGGTGTTCCAGCTCGGACGCTTCTGGCAGGTCAAGGGCCCGGGCCTGATCCTGTTGATTCCGGTTATCCAGCAAATGGTCCGCGTCGATCTGCGCACCGTGGTCCTCGACGTGCCGGCGCAGGATGTGATCACCCGCGACAACGTCTCGGTCAAGGTCAACGCCGTGCTGTACTTCCGCGTGCTCGATCCGCAGAAGGCAATCATTCAGGTCGAAGACTTTCTGATGGCCACCAGCCAATTGGCGCAAACCACTTTGCGAGCGGTGCTCGGTAAACACGAACTCGACGAACTGCTGGCCGAGCGCGAACGGCTGAACATCGACATCCAGCAAGTGCTCGACGCCCAGACCGATGCCTGGGGCATCAAGGTGGCCAACGTTGAGATCAAGCACGTGGACCTCAACGAATCGATGATCCGCGCCATCGCCAAACAGGCCGAAGCGGAGCGCGAACGCCGGGCCAAGGTGATCCACGCCGAAGGTGAATTGCAGGCGTCGGAAAAACTCATGCAAGCCGCCGAAATGCTTGGCCGCCAACCCGGCGCCATGCAGCTGCGCTATATGCAGACGCTGAGTTCGATTGCCGGCGACAAGAGTTCGACCATCGTTTTTCCGTTGCCGATCGAATTGCTCAAGGGCATGGCGGATCTGTCGCCGAAAACATGATCACCACCCTGTAGGAGCGAGCCTGCTCGCGATGGCGGCCTGACAGTCAACATTGATGTTGAATGTGAAGGCCTCATCGCGAGCAGGCTCACTCCCACAATCAATGCGACTCTGAGCCCATCACGAACAACCGCGCCCGGTTATTGCCCGCCTCGGTCTCGCTGATTTTTTGCCAGCCATTGGGCAGCGGAGCGAATTCGTCCGGCTGGTCGGCCGTGCTGATCAACCAGACGCGACCTGTTCCCCGGGGCAATTGGCTGAGGTGATCGAGATAGATCCTATGCGCGTCGCCATTGACCAAAGTGCCGAAACCGTAATCATTCGGGCGACTGGAACGACCGTTGGCCAGGGGTGGGGTATAGAGCAGCGGAAGCGCATCGGTGCGGTTGTAATAGACATAAGGCATCCACCAGAGCATGTCACTGATGACGATCCGGTCACCGGCCACGTAATGCTGGTTGACGAACTCGACCATCACGCTGGTCTGGTCATTCACATCGACCGTGGCATTGGTCTTCAGCCCGACCAGCTCGGCGCCGACAAACAGTGCCAACAACCCAAACGCCCATATGCGAAAACCATGGAGCAAGCGATCGATAGCCAGCGCCATGATCAATGGCAGGCCCAGCGCATAGGCGTTCAGATAGCGCTCGATGAACACCGGCGAAATAAACGAGACCCCGTAGACCAGCAGCAGCGGCAACAGGGTGTAGAGCGCCAGCACGACACTCCAGCGATAGCGACTGCGATCACGAAAGACCGTCATCAGGATCACCGCCAGCAATAGTATCGGCACTGCGCTGAACAGCAGCCAGGGCAGGTTATCCCCATCGTCCTGAATCAGAAAATCCCACACCATCGATGGCAGTGAACTGAGCGTGACCGGCAGCTCCCAACCCACATCACCGTTGGCCTTGAGCTGGTCCATGTGCTGGATCAGATCGATCAGGCCGGGAATCCAGGGGGCAAACAGCATCACGATAGCGACATTCGCCAGCCACCACGCCGGGCGGTCGATGAGTTTCAGGGGATGAACCGGCTGCAAGCGCAGCACCAGCAAATACGTCCAATGGACAAGCACGCACAACGCGGTGAAATAGTGAGTGTAAAAGCCGGCGGTCATCAGCAACGCATACATCACCAGCGCCTGCGTGTGGCGGGGTTGTTTGACCCAATACACCAGCGCAATCGTGGCGCCGAGCAACCACACGCCCAGCCACGAGTACATCCGCACTTCCTGGCTATAACGCACGGCTGTGGGCAAAAGCGCCAGCATCAGCCCGGCCAGCAACGCCGCACGAGTACCGGCCATTAATCGGACCAGCCACATGCCCAGCATGACCGCGGCAATACCCGGCAATGCACTCAAGCTGCGTATCGAAAAAATGCCGTCGCCAAACCATTCGATCCAGCCATGAAGCAGCATGAAATACAACGGCGGGTGCACGTCATGAGCGGCATGCACCCAAATGCCGGTCAGGTCATAGCGACTCATCAACAGGCTCGAGCCCTCATCGCCCCAGATGGCCGCAGCGGTCAGGTCATAAAAACGGGTCAGGGCGGCCACCGCCAGGACAATCAGCCCGCCGACCCAGGCCTGTGACCACTCCTTTTTGCCAGGCAATCCCTGGTCCGCACGAGATTGCTGGCGTCTGACCAACGGCTCTTTGATGTCCACCCCCATGACCACTTATTCACCTGCAATGACGAAACATGTTGCTCACTCTAGGCTACCGCCCATTGCAACGTCGATGCCCAGGCCAGCGATCCGATGAAGTGAGCAGTGCCGGCTCAGCGTTGCGCCGACAGCGGATATACCGACTGCCATCCGCCGCCCAGCGCCTTGTACAACCCGACCGCTGCCAGCGACACACCGGTCGAACTCTCGACCCATTGCTCCTGGGTTGCCAACAACGCGCCTTGTACGGTGAGCACATTGACGAAATCCACCACGCCCTCGACATATTGCCGTTGGGCGGTTTGCAGGGCGATCCGGTTCTGGCGCACCGCTTCGGCGAGGCTGTCACGGCGCAGTTGACTGGCGTTGTAGGCGCTCAGTTGGTCATCGATTTCATGCCAGGCACGCAACACGGTTTGCTGGTAGGCGATAGCCGCTTCCTGTTGCTGGGCTTCGCGCAGGTTCAACACACCGCGCAAGCGCCCGCCGTCGAACAATGGCAGGGTGAATTGCGGGCCGATGCCGAACGCACGCGAACCCCACGAACCGAAATCACCCAACTGCATGGCTTGCGAACCGACATTGCCGGACAACGTAATGCGTGGATAGAAATCCCCCTTGGCTACGCCGATGCTGGCTGTCGCGGCATGCAGACGGGCCTCGGCCTGGCGAATGTCCGGGCGGCGCTCGGCCAGTTGCGACGGCAAGCCAATAGCGACCTGACGCGGCGTTTGTGGCACCGGCGCGTCGGTGGATAACTCGGCCGTCAGCGCTTGGGGCGGTTCGCCCATCAGCAGGCTCAAGGCGTTGATCAGTTGTGCCTGGCGCTGCTCCAGCGCCGGCAGGCGCGATTCGATGGCGGCGACTTGCGCGGCGGCTTCGGCGACATCCAGGTCGGTCGCGACACCGTCGGCCAGGCGCAGTTGCGACAACTTCAAACTGTGGCGAGCGACCTCAAGGTTCTGTTCGGTGACGGCTCGGGTGTTTTGCACACCGCGCAGTTGAATGTAGTCCTGGGCGGTTTCGGCCAGAACTGATAACAGCACGCCACGACGGTCGTTTTCCGCAACTTCCAGCGTGGCGTCGGCCGCTTCGGTTTCACGGCGCACCCGGCCCCAGAAATCCAGCTCCCAGGACGCAGAGAAGCCGGCATCCCAGAGGTTGAATGCGGATTTTCCGTTATGTCCCGAGGGGTCCATCAAGCCTTCTGCGCTGTTGCGTTCACGGGCATAACTGCCGGTGGCGGCCGTCGTCGGGTAGCGGTCGGCGGTGACCACTTGGCGCACGGCGCGGCTTTGCTGCAAACGGCTGCTGGCGAGCTTCAGGTCGAGGTTGTCGGTCAGGGCCCGCTGGCTCAGGGCCGAGAGCTTCGGATCGTTGAACACTTCCCACCAGCGCTCGTTCAGGGTCTCGTCGGTGGCTTGGCTGGCGACAGCTTTTGAGGGTTTCGACCATTCGGTGACTTGTCGGGCTTCGGGTTTCTGGAAGTCCGGGCCTACTGTGCAAGCTGAAAGTCCAATGACCAGTAAGGTACAAAAGGTCAGTTGAGGCAGCCGGCCTATTCGCGGGCAAGCCCGCTCCCACAGGGATCTGCGGTGAATGCAAATTTTGTGATCACCACCGAACCTTGTGGGAGCGGGCTTGCCCGCGATGGCGTCGGTGCATGCAACGAAATTTCTCATCGCTGCGCAACCTCATGTTCAGTGACGGCACCTGAGGTATCAATCCTCGCCTCCACCGACATCCCCACCCGCAACCGCTCGGCCAAGGGTTGCCCCGGCTCCAGCACAATCTTCACCGGAATCCGCTGCACGACTTTGGTGAAGTTACCGGTCGCGTTGTCCGGCTTGACCGAGGCGAAGGTCACGCCGGTGGCCGGTGCGATGCTCTCGACGCGCCCGTTCAGCGCAGCACCGCCAAAGGTGTCGACGCGGACTTGCACGTCTTGCCCCGGCTGCACATGGGTCAACTGGGTTTCCTGAAAATTGGCCACTACATAGGCCTGCGCCAATGGCACCACCGCCAGCAGCTTGCTGCCCGGCGTGACATAGGCGCCAACCCGCACCGCACGCTCGCCGACCATGCCGTCCTGCGGCGCGACGATGCGTGTATAGGACAGTTCATAGCTGGCAATTTCCAGCTTCGCCTGCGCCCGTTTCAAGCCACCTTCCGCCCCATCGCGCTGGGCCGTGAGGATGTCCACCTGCTTGCGTTCTGCCGCCAGCACCGCCGTGACATTGGTCAATCGGGCGCTGGCCTGATCAATGCGCGTGCGCGCCTGTTGCGCGTTCTGCACGGTGCCGGCGCCCACCCCAGCGAGATGATCGTAGCGATTGAGTTCATGTTCGGCGAAGGCCATTTCAGCCTTGGCCGACACCACGGTCGCCTGCGCCTGGGCGATCACTGATGCCTGACGTTCGAGGGTCGCCCGGGCATTTTGCAGTTGCGCCTGGGCCACCAGCGCTTCGGCGGCGGCCGCTTCAGCGGCGGCGCGCAGATCGCGGTCGTCGATCAGCGCCAGCAACTGGCCGGCCTTGACCTGTTGGTTGTCTTCAACCAGCACTTGCTTGATGAACCCGGCCACGCGCGGCACCACCAGCGTGTAGTCCGCCGAAACATAGGCATCATTGGTGCTCTGTTGCGTGCGCTGGCCGAACAGTCCGGGCGCCAGCAGATAAATCAGCACGCCCACCGCGATCACGACGGCAACGCCCACGGCCACTTTTTGCTTCGATTGAGTCGTCATAAAAACCTTCTGTTTCAGTGGAGCATTCAGGTCGGTGCGCGCGGCGGATAGATCCGCGTCGGCAGCCAGAAAATCAGCAGGATCAGCGCTACAGCGATGCCGGCCATGCACAGGTAAAGATCGGCAGAGGTCAGCACCACCGCCTGCTCATGCAGCCGATGGGCAAGGCCGGGGCTGCCTGCATCGACCAAGGGTGAGTTGCCGAGGCGATCCACCAACATCGTCGAGTGAAAGTGCAGCCGCGCGGTGGTCAAGGTTTCCAGCACGCCGGTGGCAATCACCGACGCCAGGCCTTTCACGGTGTTGAACCAGGACGACGCGAACGGTCCGTCCATCGGGTTGATGCTGCCGGTCGCCAGCATCAGCAGTGGCAGTACCGCCATGGGCTGGCCGAAAATCTGCAGCAGTTGCAGCCCATAGAAATCATCGCGAATCCACGCCGAGGTCAGCTGCGATCCAGTGAGGCAGGACACGGCGAGCATGCTCAGGCCGGTCCCCAGCACCCAGCGACAATCCACCCACCTCAGGTTGCACAACGCCGCCACCAGCGGCAGCGCGATCAACTGCGGCAGCGCCGACAGCAAGGTGATCGGCGCGGTTTGCACCGGGCGATAACCCTGGATCTGCGCCAGGTAACCGGATGGAATGATGATCACCGCCGACAGCACCACCAGCACCCCGGCCAGGGTCAGCAACGCGAACGACAGGTTGCGGATGCCGAGCATCTGCATCTTGAAAAACGGGATGGGCTGCGACCATTCGTTGATCAGAAACAGCACCAGCAACAACGCGCCGCCCGCCAGCAAGCCGCTGACCAGGCTCGACTCGAACCAGTCCAGCCGATTGCCCTGCAGGATGCCGACCACCAGCATGCAGATCGCGGGAAACCCCAGCAGCAAACCACGCCAGTTGAACTGCTTGAAACGCTCCAGCCGCAGTGGGTCCTGGGGAATGCCATAGGCCACCGCCACCATGGCGATCAGGCAGGGCGCGACGACTTGCCAGAACGTCCATTGCCAGCCGACGTACTCGGTCCACAACCCCGCCAGCGGCGTGCCCAGCCCCGGACCGAAGGTGGCGGTCAGGGTGTAACCGGCCAGGCCGTAGAGCTTCACATTGGCCGGCAGAAAACGCAGGGCAACGGTCATCAGCATCGGTGGCAGTGCGCCGCCGGCCAGGCCTTGCAAGGTACGCAGCACCAACAGGCTTTCATAGTTCGGCGCCAGCGGACACAACACCCCCAACAGGGTGAACGCGCTGATGGCGCACAGGGTGAAGCGGCGCAAAGAGAAGGTCACCGCACACCAAGGCGCGAAGGCCATAGCGGCCACCGAGGTCGCGGTGTAGCTGGCGACCAGCCAGGTGCCTTCGTCGTAGCCAATGGCCAAAGCACCGCGAATATCGGCCAGGGCAACCTTGGTCACTGTCTCGTTCAGGCCCGAAACCAGCACCGCCAGCAGCACACCCACCAGGCCAATGATGATCCGCGGACCAAAAGCCATTGGCGCGGCGGCCGGCGCGGGCGCGGCCAGAGGCACCGAGGCCGTCAGGGAGGTCATCGGTTCACAACTCCGAAATAATTGAGGTGGCAGTCTACGAAGGCGCATCACTGACGAAAACTGACTTATCGGCAATTTATAAGTGCGCCGGACGCAGCAATCGAACGATGAAAATGGGCGAGAACAGAGGCCTGTCTTGCGCAGAAACGAGGGGGAAAACTAACACCGTCGTATCAGGCAAACCACCATCCATAGGTATGAACCTGCAGGAGCCGGCTTGCTGGCGATAGCGGTGTGTCAGGCGCCATTTTTGCCAACTGATGTGCCGCCATCGCCAGCAAACCGGCGCCTACAGGTCTCAGGGTTGGGCCGCCAGCCACGTCTCGTCGCAACAGCTTTTCACGGTTTCGCGCAGCCAGCGGTGGGCGGGGTCATTGTCAAAGCGCGGATGCCAGGCCTGACTCAGCACGATGGTTGGCAAGGGGATCGGCAGAGTGAACGAGCGCAACTTCAGCCCCAGGCGACGTACGCTCAGCAGCGTTTCCCTGGGCACCGGCAGAATCAGATCGGAGTCGGGCAAGGCGAACATCGCCGCATGAAAACTCGGCGCAATCACCGCCACCCGCCGCTCCAGCCCCAGGGCGTTGAGCGCTGTATCGATCGGCCCACGAGCGATCCCTCTGCGGGACATGCTGATATGAGAGAACCCGGCAAAACGTTCCGCGGTGATTTCTTCATCGAGCAACGGATGATCTTCACGCACCAGGCCGACAAACTGGGTGGAAAACAGGTTCTGCACTTTCACTTCCGGCATCGGCGGTCGAGTGTTGCTGACATTCAGATCGATGCGGCCTTCACGCAAGGCCTCGTCATCGCCATCGCCTTCCGGGACGAAGCGCAATTCACAATGCGGCGCCTGACGCTCCATGGCATCGGACAACTTGCCGCCGTAGACGCCGATGAAGAAATCGTTGGCCCGGATACTGAACCGTCGTCGCAAACTGCCCAGGTCCACGACTCGGGCCGAGTGGAACAACTGCGCGGCCTGCTCCACCAGATCCCGCACCTGCTCGCGCAACTCCAGCGCCTTGGGGGTCGGCACCAGACCACGGCCGGCACGAACCAGGATCGGATCGCCGATGGCTTCGCGGATACGCGTCAGGGTACGGCTCATGGCCGCCGGGCTGAGATTCATCCGCCGCGCGGCGCCCACGACGCTGCCTTCGTCGAGCAGCGCGTCGAGGGCGATCAGCAGGTTCATGTCCGGGAGTTGCATGGCGAGCACTCGTTAGCGATCAGGATTGATTCAGGCGCAATGCTAGCAAACATCCTCCAAAGGATGCGCTGGCAGTTCCGGCCTCATCGCGAGCAGGCTCGCTCCTACAATGGATCTCCAGTAGATGCAGATTTTGTGTAAAACACCTCCCCCTGTAGGAGCGAGCCTGCTCGCGAAGGCGTCCGCACTGTCACCGCCGCCACTATCAGTTCTGCTAGTTCTCAACTTTGTCCGTCGCGCGTAAAACTAAACCAGACACTCGCCTTGATCCTCTCGCAAAGGTTTTCGGTATGACTCAACCCAATCAACAGAATCCGACTCGGCAACGCACGGTACTGCTGGCGACGGATCTCAAAAACTCGGTACTCGCCGAAATCGACGCGGGTAATCCTAATCGCATTGCGTATTCACCCTACGGCCAGCAATCGGCGCAGGTTGAAGTCATGACGTGGTTAGGCTTCAACGGTGAACTGAACGAGGTGAATCCCGAATGGTACTTGCTGGGCAACGGCTACCGCGCCTACAACCCGCGCTTGATGCGCTTTCACAGCCCGGACAGTTTCAGTCCGTTTGATAAGGGCGGGGAAAATGCGTATGCGTATTGCGGCGGGGAGCCGGTGATGAATTCGGATCCGTCGGGACACTATTTCGGATTTTTTTCGTGGGGGCTCGGCAAACTCTCTGGCGGGCTGCGGGCAGTCGTCAGTAAGGCATCCACTTTTGCCACCAGCGCTGTCAGCAACACAGCAAGCACCATCAGCCGAAGTGCATCTCAGGTCGCTGATGTTTTAGGTAGTTCAAAAAAGGCACTGAGCAATGCTCTTCTCGGCGCTGAACCTTTTCCTGGACCTCCACCTCGCCGATTTGTACAAACACCACCCGCACATCGCGTCGTTAACCAGCCCAACCCATATAGAGGACCCAATTCAGTCAGGGCTCAGCAAACTCCATTTGTGTCCAGAACTGGAAGTGGTCCTCGGATTACAGGCACAACGGGGCCAACTACGAGCGTCACTGCCCTTCGAAAAGGAAGTTAATCACCGTCCAAAAAATAGCGCGGTGAGGCCACCCTCACCGCTGCATCCCCCACCGCTTCACCGTCACCCGCTCCAGCGAATCAAACACCAGATTCTCCACCAGCAGCCCAATCAGTATCACCACCGCCAACCCGGCAAACACCTTGTCGGTGTACAGCTCATTACGATTCTGAAAGATGTACCACCCTAACCCGCCCTTGCCACTGGTCGCACCAAACACCAGTTCAGCCGCAATCAACGTGCGCCAGGCAAACGCCCAACCAATTTTCAGCCCGGCGAGGATCGAGGGCAGTGCAGCCGGGATCAGGATGAACAGTACGAAACGCATGCCCTTGAGGCCATAGTTGCGCCCCGCCATGCGCAGGGTTTCGGAGACGCCGAGGAAGCCGGCGTAGGTGTTCAGCGCCAGCGCCCAGAGCACCGAGTGCACCAGCACGAAAATCAGGCTGTTCTGCCCCAGGCCGAACCACAGCAACGCCAACGGCAGCAGGGCAATCGCCGGCAGCGGGTTGAACATCGAGGTCAGGGTACTCAGCAGGTCGCGACCGAACTGGGTGGATACCGCCAGGGTGGTCAGGCCGAATGCCAGGACGATGCCGATCAGGTAACCCTTGAGCAACACCACCAGGGAAATCCACACCTTACCCAGCAGTTCGCCGCTGAGCAGGCCGTCGTATAGCGCGTGAGCGGTTTGCACGAAGCTGGGCAGCAGCAGGTCGTTGTTCTGATAACGGGCGACGGCTTCCCACAGCACAGCGAGCAGAATCAGGATCAGGCTTTTGCGCAGCCACCCTTGCTGCCACAGTCTCTGGCCGAGGGGCAGTTCGCGTTCCAGCGGCACGCTGGTCAGTGGCTGCAGTACGGTTTCGAATTCTTCACGCGGGGATGATAGATGGCTCATCGGGCCCTCCTCTGAACTGGCTCAATAAGCGATGCGGATGTCGGTGAAATCCAGTTCGCGCCCGGTTTCCGGCGACTGGCCTTCGTCGAACAGCAACCGGTGGATACGCCGCGCCGATTCCTGGAACGCCACGCCGCCGAGGCTGTGCAAATCGTATTGATGGCTGTGGACTTCCGCCCGCACCCGCCCCGGATGCGGCGACAACAACAGGATGCGATTGCCCACCACCAGTGCTTCTTCGATGGAGTGCGTAACGAACAGCAGGGTGAAGCGCACCTCTTCCCACAGCAACAGCAATTCCTCCTGCATCTTTCGTCGGGTCAGTGCGTCGAGGGCGGCGAAGGGTTCGTCCATCAGGAGGATTTTCGGCTGCATCGCCAATGCACGGGCAATGGCAACCCGTGCCTTCATGCCGCCGGACAAGGTGTGCGGATAGGCATCGGCAAACGCTACCAGACCGACTTTCTCCAGGTAGTGCAGGGCTCGTTCTTCGGCTTCTTTTTTCTTCAGGGTTCCTGAGGCCAGCAGCGGAAACATCACGTTCTGCTTCACGGTTTTCCACGGCGGCAGTTGATCGAACTCCTGGAACACCACGATCCGGTCCGGCCCCGGCGCATCGACGCGTTGACCCTGCAAACGGATCTCGCCCTCGACCGGCTGGATGAACCCGGCAGCGGCTTTGAGCAACGTGGATTTGCCGCAACCGGATGGGCCGAGCAGGACAAAGCGATCCGCCGGATCGATCTCGAAACTGACTTGATGGGTCGCCCGCACCACCCGCTGCGGCGTACGGTATTCCAGGCTGACGTTATCGACCGACAGCAGCGCTTGGGCTGCCGCGATCGATTTGCTGACCGTGTGGCCTTGCAAAGGGGCGTTCATAAAAATCAGCTCCCTTGCAGCGGTTTGGCGTCCTGGAAGAAGTAATCCTTCCACGAATCTGGTTTGTTTTTGATCGCGCCGACGCGGTAGAGGAACTCGGCCAGCGGGTAGGTATTTTTCGGCGTGACGCTGAATTCGAACTGCGGGTTGTCGATGATTTTCAGCAATGCTGCGCGGTCGATTTTGGCCTTGGTCACGCGGATGTAAGTGTCCGCCGCCGCGCCTTTGTCGTTCTGCGCAAACTGCGCCGCTTCGGTCAGGGCTTCGATGAAGGCCTTGTAGGTTTTCGGGTTTTCGTCGCGGAATTTCTCGGTGGCGAACAGCACGGTCGGCGAGTTCGGCCCGAGCAGGTCATAGGTGTTCAGCACCACGTGCACGTTCTTGTTTTCCAGCGCCTGATCCTGGAACGGCGGATTGGAGAAGTGCCCGGTCAGCTCGGTGCCGCCAGCGATCAGCGCCGCCGTGGCGTCGGGGTGCGGAACGGCGATGGTGTACTTGTCGAGGCGGTTGAACTCCTTGTCGCCCCACTGCCTGGCGGCGGCGTATTGCAGGAAGCGCGACTGCACCGACACGCCCACCGCCGGCACCGCGATGCGGTCCTTATCGGTGAAGTCGGCAATGGTCTTGACCTTGGGATTGTTGCTCACCAGGTAGTACGGGAAGTTGCCCAGGGACGCCACGGCCTTGACGTTCTGCTTGCCGTGGGTGCGATCCCAGATGGTCAGCAGCGGGCCGACACCGGCGCCAGCAATATCGATGGAGCCGGAGAGCAACGCATCATTGACCGCCGCCCCGCCGGAGAGCTGGGTCCAGTCGACCTTGATGTCGATGCCTTCCTGCTTGCCGTACTTCTCGATCAGGTTCTGATCGCGCACCACATTGAGCAGCAGATAAACGATGCCGAACTGTTCGGCGATGCGGATTTCACCTTCGGCGTGGGCTACGGTCGGCGCCACCAGGCTGCCGGCAATCAGGCTCAAACCCAGGCCGATGGCGGCGGCCAGTGGTGCAAAGGGAAGACGTTTGGACATGTTCAAAACTCCGACAATTCAGAAAGGCGCGTCGCCCTGGATGGTGGTGCGATACAGCTTGCGGCGCAGATGGCTGGGGCATCCGGCAGCGAGGTGGATCAGCGAACGGTTGTCCCAGAACACCAGGTCGTGGGGTTGCCATTGATGGCGGTAGATGTTTTGCGGCAACACGCTGTGGGCGTAGAGCTCGGTCAGCAACTGCTGGCTCTCGTCGGCCGGCAGGCCAACGATACGGGTAGTGAACCCCTCGCTGACGAACAACGCCTTGCGCCCGTTTTCCGGGTGAGTCCGCACCACCGGGTGCACCACTTCAGCCACTTGGGCGAGCTGCTCCGGGGTCAGGGTCGGACGCCAGTTGCCTTCGAATTTGGTTTCGCTGTAACGCGCCGTATAGGAGTGCGCCGCCGAGCGACCCTCGACCGCCTTGCGCAGCGCCTCGGGCAGGCTGTCCCAGGCCTTGTGCATGTCGGCGAACAAGGTGTCGCCACCCTCCGATGGCAGCTCCTGGGCATGCAACATCGAGCCCAGGCTCGGCAGTTCCTTGTAGGAGAGATCGGAATGCCAGAACTTGCCGGCATCGCCCAGGCCGATGTTCTGGCCGTTCTCGACGATGTTGGAAACGATGAGGATTTCCGGGTGCCCGACCAGCAGGAATTGCTTGAGCACGTGGATCTGCAATACACCGAAACGGCGGCTGAAATCGATTTGCTGCTCAGGGGTAATGCGCTGGTCGCGGAACACCACCACGTGATGATCCAGGTGTGCACGGTGAATGCGGGCGAAGTCTTGATCATTGATCGGGCGGGTCAAATCGAGGCCGATGATTTCGGCGCCCACCGCACCGCTGAACGGGCGGATTTCAAAGAATTGTGGCGCGATGGCTGGCGATGCTGAAACGGCTGGCATAAATCACTCCTACGCACGGCACGCTCAAGGGCGCGCGCGTCGATCAAAAACTCACGGAGGTCCCGTGTTGGTTAGTGTCGTGCGGCGCGCCGATTGGTCGGCAGGTACGCAGGGATATGACTTTATAGATATAAGAACTGTAATTTAAATACCGTTAGAGAATAACCATATGGCATTTGAGATGAGGTGATTTTGAGGCCGCCTTCGCTGGCAAGCCAGCTCCCACAGGGTTCTATGTCAGCCCACAATAGTGTGTTCAACACAGGCCGCTGTGGGAGCTGGCTTGCCAGCGATGAGGCCATAAGCCTCAACCCATCTAGCGAAACCTACTTGCCCCAGTCAATCACTTCCCCGTAAGGCGTCTGCAAATCCCGCTCGGGGATTTCCCAGATGATCAGTTTGGGCGGCGTCTGCTTGAACGCCGGGTTGTTGAAGTAGCCATTGGCGCCACCGGAGAACTCGCCACCGTCCTTGGCGAAATTGCCGATCGGTGCACCCAGTGCCTGTTGCAGGAAACCGGCGAAGTTGGAGTTGCGCGAAAACGAAGTGCCGATCAACGCCACGTTGGGCAAGTTGTCGTCGCCAAACAGGTCGTCGAGGTTATCGCCGCCACTTTGCGCCTCGGCGGCTTTCTCGTTGATCTGCGTGGCGGCCACGGTTTCCGGCGTCGGTTGCCAGGTCACAGGCAGCCATTCAAGACCAGCCAGGCGCACCAGATCACCAGGACGGCGTGCCGGGTCTTGCACCTTCACGTCGAAGTCTTTGTGCGGCGTAGCGCTGATGCCCATGGCTTGCACTTGTCTGGCTACCGCCTTGGCGGCCGCCGCAGAACCGGTTTCGCTCCAGTGGGTATCGGTGCGCAGGTACGCCTCGGCGCCCAGCGGTTGCAGGGTCGGTGCCAGATCAATCGCCGCGACGCCAGCCTTGTTCAGGCCATCGACCCAAGCCACCGCACGCGCCTGTAACTGCACAGGGCGACGCAGGTCGCACAATTGCGAACTGGCGATACGACTTTTGTCCGGCACCACCGCCACCAGCAGCGTGATGCCGCGTTTGGCCAGACGTTGGCGGACGTCACGCACCACACCCGCCTTGATTTCGGCATTGGCCTGGGCGTGACGGTTGATGCGCATCTCATCGGTCAGGTACAGCCAGCCCGGGCAGCCGGAGCGCACCCGTGGACCGGTATCGTGCAGCGCCAGCCAACTGCCGCCGCGCTCCAGGTTCGCCGCCTGCTCGGGCACCGCGCCCTTGGACAATTGCTTGGCGATCTTGTGAGTCACCTCGCCATGCAGCACGTCATCGACGGTCAGCTTGGGTGGCAGCATCTCGACCTTGCCGCTGAGCAACAGCCAGGCGCAGGACGCAAAGCCGACCGCCAGGAACGCGACAAACACAACACCCGCCACCTTGCTGATACGGGCATTGAATTCACTCGGTGGGACCGGTACATGAGAGGAAGAGGACATGGGCGCGGCCATCAGAACTGGAAGTACAGGAAGGGCACCGCTTCACGGCTCGCGATCAACGCGAACGAAAGCAGAAAACCCGCCACCGGCCACAGGGCCGCCATCGGTGCATAGAACCCGTAGCCGCTGAACCGTTGCTCAAAACGGCTGTGCAGCAACGGCGCGACGACGCACACCACGCCGAGCAGGGCTGCCAGGCCATGGGCCGGACGCAAGGTCACCGCCAGGGCATCGCCCAAGGCCAAATCATGCAAGCCAAACTGGCCGGCGTACATCGTCAGCGCGGTATGGAAATCCGGGGCACGGAACAGCGTCCAGGCGAGGAACACAAACAGCAGCGTCAGGGTGTGCGACAACAGTGGCGGGATACCTGGCAGGCTGGAGCGCGACCACAGCCGGTCGATGCACAAGGCAATGCCGTGGGCCGAGCCCCACAACAGGTAATTCCAGCTGTCTCCGCCATGCCACAGACCGGCGATGGCCATGGTCAGGAACAGGTTGCGGTAGGTCTTCCACGCGCCGTTGCGGTTGCCACCGAGGGCGATGTACAGGTAGTCGCGCAGCCAACTGGACAACGACAAATGCCAGCGTCGCCAGAAGTCCTGGATGCTGCTGGCCAGATACGGCCGGTTGAAGTTTTCCGGGAAATGGAAGCCCAGCATGAGGCCCAGGCCGATGGCCATGGCGCTGTAGCCGGCAAAGTCGAAAAACAATTGCAGCGAGTAGGCCAGGCAACCGATCCAGGCGTCGACGAAGGACGGGTTTTCCAGATGGAACGCGACGTCCACCAAAGGCGACAAAGTGTCCGCCACCAGCACCTTCATGCACATGCCGATCATGAAACGGCGCGCGCCCAGAGAAAAATTCTGCCAGCTGAAATAGCGCTGGGTCAGCTCGCGACGCACCCAGTCATAACGAATGATGGGGCCTGCAATCGAGTGACCGAACATCGAAATGTAGGTCGCGTAATTGATGAAGCTGCGCTCCACCGGCACCGTATGACGATGCACGTCCACCAGGTAGGAAATCGCCTGCAAGACGATGAACGACAGCCCCGCCGGCAACGCCACTCGCTGCCACTCCAACGGCATGGCGCCGTAGTAGGTGATCAGCTCGTTCCAGGTGCCGGCAAGAATGTTGGCGTACTTGTACCAGCACAGCACCGCCGTGTTGAACACGATCAATGCAATCAGCAACCTCACCCGCCCTTTCGACCCCTCGCGGGCGCGGTCCACCAGCAGCCCGCCGACCCAGGCAACGATGGTCAACACCACGTGCAGGCTCAGGAACAGCGGGCTCAACCAACCGTAGAACAGCCAGCTGCCGATCAGCAGGATGACGTTGCGCCAGGCCGGTTTGCCCAGGGCATATGCCAGTAGAAACGCAGGCAGAAAAAGCGTCAGGAACTCGAGTGAGGCGAAGACCATGGTGGAGACAGAATCCGATCAGTGGGACAGCGTGTCCGTGGCGTTCAGAAGTCGCGGACCGCTGGCCGAAGGCACCAGCAGCACGCTGTAACGCTCGCCCGCCTTGAGTTCGCCCAAGTCCAGCGGGGCACCGACATTGGCGTTCGCGCACACCAGTTGCACCGACAGGGTGACCGGGTTGATCGACCGGCGTTGCAAGCTGTCGACGGGCACCGCCTTGAACAGATCGGCGGTTCGCCCTGCAGGACGCAGGCTCGCCTCGACACACGCGGCATCGACGTTGAAGAACGCCAATGAAGCCTTCAGGCCGTTGAAGTCGTCAGGCTGCTCGCGCACGGCAACTTGCTTGATGCCCGCACCGTCGGGCAGTGCGACCACCGTGGCGAATTCACCGGGCTCGATTTTCAGGTCCATGGCCAGTTTTTGTGCGCCACTGACCAGGGTGCCCTTGACCGCACTGCTCGACTGCACCGGAAAAAACAACGAGACCGGTTGCGCCGCTTCCAGGCGCATCGGCGGTTGCCCGGCCTGGGCGATGACGTCCAGCGGCGCGGTGCTGGCGTTGACGAAGCGGATGAAGGCTGCGTCTTCGCTGGGGCCGGTGGGGTACAAGGCAAATTCGGCAGCCAGGGCATTGGCGCTGGAGCAAAGCGCCGCCACGGCACACACAGCAGAGAGTGCGCGCATCACTGCTTGGCTCCCTTGTTGCTGACCGCGTCGGCCGGCAGTTTGGCCAGCGCGCCACCGATGGCAGTCGCCCAGGATTTATAACCGGCCACGGTGAAATGCTGACCGTCAGTCGTGACCCACTCGCCCGGTTTGGAGAAGCTCAACGAATCGATGTAGGTGCAAGGCGCCACGTTGCTCGCCAGGAACGCCGACATCAACTTGGTACGCGCGTCGTTCTTCTTGTACATGCCGCCTTCCTTGCCCCAGGCAGGACCGACCCAGGCGCATTTGGCGCCATTGGCGGTGATTTCCTTGGCCAGGGCGGTCACGTTCTGCCAGGCCCAGGCTTTCGGGAACACCGGTTTGTCATAGGAGGCCATGGTGTCGCCGATCACCAGCACCACCAGGTCCGGCTTGTCGGCGGCAATCAGGTCCTTGATCGGCGTGGTCGTCGCTTCGCGCCCCTTGATGACAATCTTGCCGTTGCCTTTTTGCTCGGCGCCGCAATCGACATTCTTGGTGATCAGCCAGTCGCCGGCACTGGCGCCGCACGCGCCGATCGAGTGCACGATCGCGCCTTGCTGGGTCAGGTTGGCTTGCAGCGGCTCCATCAAGTGGTCCGCCAGGCTCATGTGGCTTTCGCCAAGAACCAGAAGGGTCATACCGGCAAGAACGGAAGAAGGCATTGAAGTCTCCGGAAATCAGTTGGAATAAGGGGAACGGTAGGGGCTGACCGGCAATTCCATCGGGCCGTTCATGTCTTCGAACATGTAGCGCAGGTACATGCCCCCAGTGAATTGCTTGTAGTCCTGAGCGTTGTCCAGGCCAAGATTGGCGCCGAGGAAAAAGCTCGAACCGAATTTGTACTCGCCGGCACCGCTCAGGCTGTAACCCACGCCTGTCTTGTTCTGGCCTTTGTAACGCTGGTTGTTGGCCGCCTGCAGGTCTTTGTCGTTGGGGAAGTAATCCGCCGCGTCCTGCTCGAAGTACTGCACACCTACCGAGCCCTTGACCTGGTAGGAGAACCGCTCCGTGCGCTGCGCCCAAGTGACCGGCACGCCCAGGGCAAAGTAACTTTGCGGGCTGAAGTAACCGCCATGGCCGTAGGTGAAGAAGTCCTGGTTGTTTTCGAAGCTCAGGCCGGTGGCGCTCAGGCCCAGGGTCAGCTTGCTGTCCTCGGCATTGCGCAGGTACCAGTACACGCCCCCGCCCAGTTCGGTGCGGCTGTTGGACGCCACGTTGTGACCCAGCAATTTGTGCCACGAACCGTAGCCATAACTGCCCACTTCCTGGTTGTCATAGCTCAGCTGCGCGCGGCCGCCGTTGGCCGTCACACCGCCCCAAGACTGGTCGGTGCGCTTGTCGGTGGCGCCGGCGAACGAGGTAACGCTGTCGGTCACCGGGCGCCGCGAGACGCTGACGCCGTACCGCATGTTGGCGTTGTCGGAGAATGGCCGATCGACGCTCACGCCCCCGGCCGCGGTGCTGTACTTGAAGCCGATCGGCGTGGTGCCGACATCGGCCTTGATGCCTTCGTCCGGGCGGGCATAGGCCACACTCAGACCGACCCCTTTATCGCGCTGGGAACCGGTGCCGTCGGGCGATGCGCCGCCGCCACCGAAACGGGCGGCCGAATCACTGCCGACACTGCCCGCATTCAACGACACCGGCGTCACGCGCACGGCGTAGCGGTTTTCGCCGGACGGCAGGTTGATCTCCAGTGGCGTTTCAACGTCGGTCATCTTGCTCAGCCCCGACTCGCTGTCGTTGCTGCGAATCGTCACGGCCTGAGTCACGTAGCCGCTGCGCTCCTGAAGAATGTTGTCCAGGGCGCGCTGGGCCGAACTGACTTGATCGACGGCCACGTTGACCGTTCCCTGCGGCGCGAACGGGTTACCTGTGGCACCGGCGAAGCGTCCGACGGGCAAAGCCTGGCGCCCCGTACCCGAGGCGACCACATGCGGTTGCGCCTGCCCCGGATAGGCATCGGCGGGTACCGCGCCATTGCTGGCGAGCAGGACCGGCGCCGCACCCTCCAGTTGCGCCTGCGCTGGAGCCGGAATGGCATCCACCGGCACGCGACTCACCTGATTGCGCTGGCCTGGCTGGCCCACGAACGGGTTCGGCGCGACATTCAGGCTGCTGGCCTGGGCTGTCAGGCTGCGCTTCTGTTCGTTCTGCTCGATGGCCACGGCCTTGCGCAGCAACTCGGTCGCCTGGCTGGACTTGCCCATGCTGCGGTAGATCCGCGCCGCTTCGGTCAGCGATTGCGGGTCGTAGGTTTCCAGCTTCAGGAATTGTTCCAGCGCACGGTCGGCATAGCCGATGTCGTGGGCCTGCACCGCCGCATCGGCGGCATTCAACAAAATTTGCGGGTCATTGGGCTGACGCTGCAACAGCGGTTTGTACAACTCGAATGCCTTGGCATTGTTGCCATTGCTGGCATACATCCGCGCCAGCGCCGAAACGGCACCCACGTCCCCCGGGCGCGAAGCCAGCGCCGGTGCCAGGGTGTCATAGGCGCCCGCCAGGTCACCGTTTTCGCGCAGGATATCGGCCTGGCGAATTCGGTATTGATACAGCACGTCATCGAAGCGCTTGCGCGTGGCCACACTCATCTGCTGGTTTTGCAGACCGTGCAGGATCGAATTGACTTGCGCATCGTCGCCGGTCTTGAGCAGCAGGTTGGCGTATTGCAGCATCAGGTCCGCGGACGGCGTCGCCGTCTGGGCAATCACGTCACGCATCATCGATTGTGCGTGTGCCGAATCACCGGCATCGACATAGGCCGATGCCAGGGTCGCCATGCCATCGGGGCTGCGGCTGGCCACGGGCTGCAAACGATCGAGCAAGGCCAGGGCTTCCTGACGCTGCCCACGCTTGGCGATGCTCGCCGCCAGCTTGATCTGCACCGTGAGGGTGATCTGGTCGGCCAGCGCATTCATGTCCGCGGTGCGGCGCTCGGCGGGAATGCGGCTGATGCTCGCTTGCGCAGCGTTCCACTGCTCCATTTCCACCGAGAGCAAGGCGCTGGTGTACAGCGCATCGATGTCGCTCGGATGGGCCTTCAAATAGCTGTCGATCAGGTCGCGGGCTTTCTGCGATTCGCCGGCCTTGAGGTACAGGCGCGCGAGGTCGAAACGGGTCCAGACGTTGTCCGGGTCGTCCAGCACCGCTTGCGCCAGGGCTTGCTGGGCAGAGCGTGTATCACCGCGTTGTTCGGCGAGCTTGGCCGCTTGCGTGGAGCGCAATGCGCGCAGGCGGGCACTGCCGCCCATCTCGGCTTGCTGGTCCGGGGTCAGGGTGTCGAGCAAACGCAGGGCTTCATCCGCCTGACCGGTTTGCGCCAGCACGTTGACCAGCCCCTGAACGGCCTGAGGGTTGCCGCGCTGCACGTTCAACACCTGGCGGTAATTGGCCTGCGCGGCATCCAGTTGCCCGGCCTGGGCCTGGATGTCAGCGAGGGTCAGGCGTGCATCGACACCGTTGGGATTCAGGCGCATGGCCTGGGCAATGCTCTCTTGCGCCTTGGCCGGTTGCGTCCTGGCCTGGTCGCGGGCCTGCTGCAGCAATGCCCAATAGCGCACGCTGTTCAGGGCCGGCTTCCAGCGCGTCCCGCCATTGGCGATGGCGCGGTTGAGCAACTGCTCGGCTTCACCGAAACGGTTCTGTTGCTGACGCACCACGCCCAGGCCGCCGAGGGCATCGGCGTCGTCGGGTTTGTTTTTCAAGCGGGCGGCAAACGCCTGCTCGGCACTGGCCTGATCACCCTTCTCCAGCGCCTGGAGCCCACGCGCCACCAGTGGATCTTGCTGCCACCCCGAACCACCGGCGGTGGCCGACTGCGATTTGCCTTTGTTCAGCAAATCACGGATTTCCTGGTCGTCCGGATGCGCCTTCAGGAACTCTTCGAACAACGGCACCTGCGCCGCGTTCGGCGGCCCGGTCCAGACCAATGCCAGGCGCCAGCTCTCGTCGGCGTCACCGGCAATGTCCGTGCGGGTCGACAGCCTGGCCAGGGCACGAATGCCTTCCGGGCGGCTGTCTTCGTGGCGCACCAGATGCTTGGCCAGGAACAACGCCACGATCGAGTCATTCGGCGTTTCGCGCAGCAGCCGTTCGAGTCCCGCGCGCGCCTCGGGCCAACTGGCGTCGTTGAAAGCCAGGTTGGTGTAGAACTCACGGCCGACCTTGCCTTCGGGGGTACGGTCGGCGAACAACTTGCGGAACACCACGGTGGCCTGGTCACGCTGGTCGCCATCGGCCAGGCGCCGGGCTTCATTGAGCAGGGCCATGTTCTGCGGATCGGTCAGGGCAATGTCCTGTTCCAGCTGCGCCGCCAGCCAGGGTCGTGGTGACAACGCCTGCAAGCGTGCCAGGTACTGCCGGGCCTGCTCGGGTTTGTTCTGTTTGACGCCGATCAGGCCCATGCCGTAGAGCGCGTCAGCCTGGTTGGGGTCCAGGCGCAGGACTTTTTCCCAGGCCTCGGCGGCACGCGATGCGTTATCGCGGGTCTGCCAGTACTGGCCTTGCTCGATCAGCCGCGCCTGCACCTCGTTGGTCTCTGCGTGGGCAGCGGTGCCGAGAAGGGCGGTGAGAATACCGATAGCTAGCGTGTGACGGCGCGGGTGCATGACGTCTCCCAAGACAATTTGAGTGTTCCGTCATCACGAAACTGATAGCGTTTTTCAGCCCAGCCCAGTGCGAACAGGCTGAGCATGGCGTTGTAGTAGAGCGGTTCGGTTCGTTCGCCGTCGGCCTTGGCCAGTGCCGCATTCAAAGCTTCTTCGACGCGACGTTGCTGCTGCTCGGCCAACCACGGCTGGCCCTTGGCCTGGAAGTAAGGAATCAGCGCCGCAGAGTACCCGAACGGCCCCTGGCCTTCGAGGGCACCGCTGATGACCTGAACTTTTTCCGGAGGGATACCAGTGGAAGCCGTGCTGTTCGACATGCCGTCCAGACGCGCCAGCAGCGGGGCAGCCAACGGATCGGACTTGGGCGTCATGCCGGCCCACAGGTAGACACGAATGGCGTCATAGCTGCCCAACTCGCCCTTGACCGGATCGACCACGAACAACCCCGCCTTCGGTGCAGTCGCACGGTAACCGATCCAGTCCGCCACATAGCCTTTGGGGCTGGAGGCGCTGACCATCTTCACGGTGTTTTCGGCGATTTCCTTCCACGGCCCCGTTGGCGCTTCCTTGGCCAGTCGGCGTAGCAGCGGCAGCGGCAAATAGCTCGGATTCAGGCGCCAGAGATGATCGGGCTGGACGAAACCTTCCGGTCCGGGCAACACCATTCTTCCCAGACCCGGCAGGTTCACCACCAGTTGGCCTTCAATGTTCTTGAGCAGGTGCAAGGCGGCTTCGCGATAGTCCGGGCGCTGCCACAACCGCGCTGCTTCGAGAAGGGCGTAGGCAATCCACAGGTCCGAATCCGACGCCGAATTGGCGTCCTGCAATTGCCAGGTGCCGTCCTTGCCCTGGCCCCACAACCAGCCTGGCAGACGACTGTTGATGTCAGAGCCGGCCATGTTGTCGGCGGTCCATTTCCACAAGGCATCGAAGCGCGCGCGGTCGTTGCCGATCAGAGCGAACAACATGCCGTAGGACTGGCCTTCGGACGTACTGTGATTGCGTTCGAGGCTGGACTCCAGCAGACGCCCGTCGTTCTGGACGAACCGGGCGGCATAGGTTTGCCATAGCGGCCAGTCGGCGCTGGTGCACGCGGCCGCGTCAGCCGCCATGGCCGGCGTCAGGCTCAGTGACACCAGCGCACCCGCCAGCCACAGCGCGGCCTGGCGCCAGCGGCGCACGAATGTCAGTTTGCAACGGTGGGTGACGAGGGTGGTCATGGCGATTTCAGTGACCCAACCGCTGTTTGGCACGGGAACGCAACGCCAGGTAAGCCAGGCAACTGAGCAACAGCACACCGAGACCGGTCAGCAGCATCGTCAACACCACATGGCGCGACAACAGCCATTGCACGTACTTGATCGGCCCCAGGTTGCCGACGTAGTACTGCTCGTCCGCCACCAGTGGTTCGATGGTTTTGCCACGCACCACCACCAGGCTACCCTGGATCGACTGGGTGTAATCTTCACCGCCGATCAGGGCGCTGGTCGCTTCAGCCAGGCCTGCCGGCTGCCCGCTGGCGATCACCACGACGCTACGACCGCTTTTGAGCGGCGACTCGAAACCGGTCAGATACGTGCTGCGCTCACCCCCGGAGAACGCCATGGCCAGACGCGCCTTGCGCTGATTGGCGTCCGGGTCGGGGCTGATCCAGTCACGTATGCGCATCGGCAGGTCAGACAGGTGGAAGCTCTGTTGGCCGCCGGCATCGGTCGCCGGCAGGTGATCAGCCCACTGTGCCAGCAACGGCTGGTTTGTGCCGGAAGCCAGCACCAGCAGGTCTTTGTCGGCGGCTGCCTGAACCTGCGCCGCCTGCGTCACCAGCACGCCGGTAGCCGGGTAACCCGTGGATTGGCCAAAACGGCCAAGCACCGTCAGGTAAGCATCCAGCTCCGGTGCACCGGCGTTGTCCGGCAGCACCACGGCGGTTTGCGACAGGTCGGCCAGGCGGGTAAACGGGAAACCCGCATCCTTGAACACCCCCAGGTTCGGCATCGCCATGAAGTGGTCGTAGCCGCTCAAGTCGAGGGTCGATTCCGGATCGACGCTGCCACGCATGTTGTCGATGATGATGTCGCCGCATTCGCCTTGCTTGATGTAATCGAACATGTAGCGCAGTTGCAGGCGCGATTGCAGGGCCACCGAGTTCAATGGCAGGCGCACGCGGGTTTCGCGACCCAGTGTGTCATTGCCTTTCAGCGCGCTGAGTACGCCACTGTCGAGCTTGTCCTGGGACAACAGGTTTTGCGACTGAATCAAACCATCGTTGAAACTGACGATGAACGAGGAATTGGTCGATTTTTCCTGCGGCGTGTAACGGTATTTGAGGTTCAGCGGCGCACCTTCATCACGCCAGGTAAACAGGTCCGGCGGGAAATTCAGCGGCACGGTGATGTCGCCCGGGTTGTAGCCGGAGACGTTGAATTGCTTGGCCGGCAGCAACTCGCCGAGCTTGACCGGGCGATCGCTCGGCAACCAGTTCGGGGCGTCGTAAGGCTTGCGCGGTTGCACCGTATCGAGGCGATCGATCACCACGCTGCTGCCCGACAGCGCCTGGCTGCCGAGGACCAATGCCGTGACCGCGGTCTTGAGTTCGCGGGTATCGCGACCGGTGATCACCAGCAACTTGCCGTTGGCGTCATTGGGGTTGGTCATGACCGTCAGGGTCGGGCCCTTGGCCGCAGGCAGGTTCAGCGCGCCAAGTTGCAGCGCGTCCGGGCCGCTGAGCATGACCACGGCATTACCGCTGGCCGGAATCTGGTTGAAGCGCGTCGAGAACGTCGCGCCGCGATAACTGGCCTGGGCACCGAACCACGACGACAGTGCGCCAGCCGCTTCAAGGGCGGTGTTGTCCGGCGCACCGGCGAACACGAATGGCAGGCTCAAGGTACGGGCATCGCGGCGATCGAAAAACGGCAGCGGCATGATCGACAGGTCGTTGGGCAAGGCCAGCGGCGACACCTCAATGCTCAGCTCCGTCGCGTTGCTGATCTTCGCCCACAGGCTTGAATGCTGAGGGTCTTCACACCCCATGGTGTAGTGACCGACGAATTGCAGGCTCAAGCGGTTGAATTCAGTGATCAGGTGCGCCGGAATAGTGACCACCTGCGATTGCAGTTGCCCGGCGTTTTCCTTGGGCAGGGGCAAGCTTGCAGCCACTTCATCGTTGACGATGACGTTGATCTGCGACAGATCGGCCAGCAGCGCCGGCGAATAGGTGTACTGCAACTTCAATTTGGCGCCGGTCACGATCGAATCGGCACGCACATCGAAATTGACGCTATCGGTGGACTCCACGCCGTGCAGGCTCATCGGATAGTTGCGGCCCAACTGCTTGAGGCTCACGCTGTAACCATTGCCCCCCGGCGCAACACCCACCGGCGCGGTCTCGGCGAATGCCGTAGCAGCCCCACCCAACGCCAAAAAGGCGCACGTCAGGCGTGTCAATGCGCGGTCGCGCAGGATACCGAAAGCGAAAGACTTCGAATTCATCACTTGTCCAAAACGTTTTCCAGGGGGGGCGGGGAGGCTCGGCGACTGCGGAACAGGTGCTGCACTTCCATGAGCGTTGCTTTGAAAAGTTCGTAGATGCCGCGCAGGCCAATGCTGCTGACATCCCGCAAGGCGGCCAGTGGCGTATCGACCTGACCACTGCCCCAGGTCGCAGCCCAGGTATCGGCTCGCGAGAACGTCAGGCGTACCAGCTCGCTTTGCTGACGCAGGGTCAGTTGATCGAACTGCGCCCCCAGAAGCCCATCACGACTGAATACGATGACGGCCGGAAACACGCTCAGGTGTTGTTTGCGAAACAGCGAGATCTGAACCTGCTCGCCCTTCGACACACTGACGCCCTCGGGCAAACGGAAGCCCAGGCCCTTTTGCGAAAAGTCCTGGGTCACGCCTTCGATCGTACTGCCGTCGGCACGGGTCAGGCGCATCGGCAACTCGGCAGCCACCCGTGGCTCGGAACGAACCTGCCGGGTTTCGCTGGCGACCGCCACGGAGGCGCTGGTGATGATGATGTTGTAGACCGTCCAGGCGAGGTTGATCAGGATCGTTGTCGTCGCGCCTTCAGCCCCTTCCATCAGCCGCACGGCTCCGTAGATCAGCCCGGCGACGTTCAATGTCAGCAGAACGATGTAGGGACGGGCCAGTTTCCACTCGAAGAATTTCTGGTCGATGATCCCGCCCTTGTCGGTGACGTTGAAACCACCGAATTTGGGATTGATCAGCGCCATCAGCACCGGGCCCATGATGTACCAGGCCAGTACCGTCTCGTAGACCTCGTTCCAGAACGAGTGGCGGAAGCGCCCCTGAATGCTGGAATTGGTCAGGCTGGCGTGGAGAATGTGCGGCAATACATAGGCGGTGATCATCAAGGCCGAGGCGTGGAAAATCTGCGCATCGAAGAACAGGAAAGCCAAGGGCGCGGTAAGGAACGCCAGGCGCGGCAGGCCATAGAAAAAGTGCAGCATCGCGTTCACGTAGCACACCCGCTGCCCCAGGCTCAGCCCTTTGCCGAACAACGGATTATCGGTGCGGAAAATCTGTGCCATGCCCCGTGCCCAGCGAATCCGCTGGCTGATGTGCCGCGACAGGCTTTCGGTCGCCAGGCCGGCCGCTTGAGGAATGGCCAGATACGCCGTGTTGTAGCCGGCACGGTTCAGTTTGAGCGCGGTGTGGGCATCCTCGGTCACGGTCTCGACGGCCACGCCACCGACTTCCAGCAACGGCGCCCGACGAATCACCGCACAGGATCCACAGAAGAATGTGGCGTTCCACAGATCGTTGCCATCCTGCACCAGACCATAGAACAGCTCGCCCTCGTTCGGCACGGAACGGAAGGTGTTGAGGTTTTTCTCGAACGGGTCGGGCGAGAAGAAGAAGTGCGGCGTTTGCAGCATCGCCAGCTTCGGGTCCTTGATGAACCAGCCGACACAGACCTGCAGGAAGGAACGCGTCGGCACGTGGTCTGCGTCGAAAATCGTCACGAACTCGCCGCTGGTGACCTTCAACGCTTCATTGAGGTTGCCTGCCTTGGCATGGCGGTTGTTGTCACGAACTATGTAACCCACGCCAATTTGCTCGCAGAACTCGCGAAAATCTTCGCGGCGACCGTCATCGAGCACATGGACACGCAGTTTGTCCTGGGGCCAGTCGATGGCCTGGGCAGCGAAGATCGTGACCTTCACGATGTCGAGGGTTTCGTTGTAGGACGGGATGAATACATCGACGGTCGGCCACTCACTGGGAGGGCCGCTCATCAAAATCGGTTTACGGCGCAGCGGCCACGCGGTTTGCAGGTAACCGAACACCAGCACGATCAACGCGTACAACTCGGCCAGGACCAGGCCGTAGCCGAACAACATGTCGACCCAGCCCTCGAACCCGAGGGTAGAGGTGAGTCGCCAGTACATGTAGCGCAGGGAAGCCGTCAGCGACAGCCCGATGAGCATGAGCACCGTCAGGCGTCCGGGAATCTTGCGCAGCACCATGGCCACGATAAAGCAGCCAAGGGCAAAAGTGCACTGTGAATACAGCTCGAAGGGCACCGTGATGATGAACAGCACCAGCAGACCGCAAAACACGGTCATGCTTGCGATCAACGCCCGACGCCATATCGCTGGCAGACTGCTCAGCCGATCGGAGACTGTTTGAGCCCAGCGCTGTGGACGGCTCTGGACGGCCGCACCCGGAGTTGAGGTATTGATCACGAGGCAAATGACTCTGCAACATCCATCGACTTCAACTGCGCCTTGAGTGTGTCACCCAGCGTCAGCATGTCCTGGCAGGCCTGGGACGACTCGGCCTCCAGCAGCGGGTTCTGACCATAGGCCAATGCCTCGCCGATGGCATGGTCGAGTGTCACGACGCCCAGCAGCTGTGAACCGAGGCGACGCTTGAACACTTCGTGCATATCCCGGCAAAACTGGCGAGAGCTGTCGAACTGATTGATCACGTAGCTGCACAGTGGCGCCATGCCGCGAGCCACGTGCTCGCCCAGTAAACGCTCCGTCTGGTCCAGCGTAACGAAGCACGCCGCATCGGCAGTCGCGACGACAAGCACCTGATCCGCCACCGTCAAGGCCTGATCCAGGTAAGTGGTGCGACCTGGCGGTGTATCGAGAATCACCAGATCGTTTTCGCCCAGGTTCATGCTCGCCAATTGGCGCGCCAGCCAGTAACGATCGTGTTCCATATAACGTTCCAGCGTCCGTCGCTCGTCTTCTGTCACCGAACCGTACGGCAGCAGCAACGAATCTGCCGGTCCCGCCAGCAGCAGCGCCTTCCAGTTTTCACCCTTGAGGCTGGCATTGCCCATGCCTGCAACATCCGGCTCGGCGCCCAGGTGATGTTGCAAGGCATTTTGCGGATCGAGATCGATGGCCAGTGTCTGGCCGCCTTCCAACCGCAATGCAGTGGTCAGCGCAGCGGCCAGCGTGCTCTTACCCACGCCGCCCTTGGCCGACACGAGCGCGATAACGTGGGCTCGGGTCTTGGCTGGGCGTCCGTGGGGCAGTGCCTGACGCAGCGCCTCTTCATTGCGTGCTTGCGCTTCAGCCTCACGCGCCAGCGCTACTTCGGCCAGCAAATGGCGAAGCGGCGCACCGGCCTGCCGGGGTTTAACGGACGACAACTGCGCCTCGGTACCCTTGATCGAAACCACGAGTGCTGCATCGTCGAGCTGAACAAGCGGCTGATCGATTTCAACGACAGGCGCAGGTTCCGGCGCAGTCGGGACCAGCGCCAGCGGCTTTTCCTTGTATTCGAAATGACTGCCGAACTCGAGATAACTGTCCGCACTTGCTCCGAACCTGTTGAATAGATTCGATATATCGTCTGTACGATTCATAAAAGGACTATCCGAGGCGCTGGCATATTAGGGAGCAGTTCGCTCAAGTTCATCGAAGCAAGCTATCAAAATGATATCGTCAATATTTTGAATGTCGCAAGTGTAATAGTTGATTGCGATTAAAAAAACCTTTTTTATCGCCATAAAATTGACGAATTCACCTATTTTTATTTGGCGCATCCTGCCTGGAGTCGGCGGCCCGCATTCGCTACAGGCTGCTGAATACAGGGGCTAAGCGGCGGCGCGGGATTATCCGGCAAGGATTACAGCGGCGCACATGATTTGCGCCAGATGGCAGCCCGCTGGATGGACGGCAATCCGAACAAAACGTGAACCTGCAAAGCAATTCGCGGACCATTTGAACTATCGTTATAGGTGCCGTTTTTGGCGGTTTAGGCATATATGTTTTAAATCAATGCGTTAGTTATAAATAGACAGCAACGACCCGCGAACCTTTAGTGCGATAGTTATTGAGCGGGATGTGAGAGGTGCCCTTTACTGGCGCGATATTGACTATGCTGGCTGACAGCATGACGCGATTCACTTGCGAGGGATGCTCCATGTTCTACGTGCAACGCAATGCAGAAGGAAAACTGACGCGCGTCGAAACACAAGCCTACGCCGAATCCACGGAAACGCTGCCGACCGACCACCCTGACCTCCAGGCCTGGTTCGCCAATGAAGTCATGGCCACCAGCCTCAAACAGCTCAAGCAGATTAAACAACTCAAGCAGCTCCAGCAGAGCGACCTGGAAATGATCCGGGTACTCGACGACTTGATCGAGGTGTTGATCAGCAAAGGCGTGATCCTGGTCACAGACTTGCCGGATCCTGCACAAGCCAAGCTCATGGACCGGACCCAAGCCCGGGAGGCTTTGGGGGGGTTGAGTCATTTGGTTGATGATGAGGAGGGGTATATCTGAAGGTTTCAACTTCTTCGCTGACTGTGCCGTCGCCATCGCGGGCAAGCCCGCTCCCACAGATTTTGCGTCGAACACAAGTCCTGTGATCGCCACCACTCCCTGTGGGAGCGGGCTCGCCCGCGATGGCG